>JBEKVZ010000005.1:0-256017 GCA_049513575.1 Gemmatimonadales bacterium | reverse complement strand
CGGCGATCCTCGCCTATATCGACCGCCGCAACGTCGCCCCGACCCCGTTCGTCTGGACGGCCCGCGTCACCCACATTCTCGCCAAGGTCCGCAAAGCCCAAGCGACTTTGGCGACACTACACTAGCTGGGAGGCACGGGAGTGATGCCTGAGCGCGCCTGCAGCTGGCCGGGCGCGCCGGTCCCAACGTTAGACTGGCACGCGAGAGTGTCGAGGAGCGCCGGCCGGCACCTCAGGGTTCGATCAGGGTTATGGTCATCCGCATGAAGGAGGACTGCGGACCGTTCGGGGAATCAATCCGCGTGCGACTCTCGTTCATGAGGCTCACCATGCGGCGGTGGGTGACATCCACGACCATCTCGCCGGTAAGCTCCCCAGTGACGCTGGTCGCATGTGCGCTGTCCGCCGGGACGCTGCTGCCACCCTTCACGGATATGGTGGCCAACTGAGAGCCGGCGCTTTGTTCGATGTGCTCCACCCGCAGCGTGGTCACGGTGGTCGCCGAGCGACCCTGCCCACTTTGCGTCGTGGTGTCCGTCCACGTATCCCCGACTCGCAGCGGGTGCTTCGGATAGCGTTGCTGCCCCGGGGGCGCTCCGAAACCGCCCATCTGTCCCACCATCATGGGCGGGGCATTAGGGCCAGGCACGGTGCTGGACGAGAGCAGATCGCCGTCGGCATTCACCCGCTGGATCGTCCTCGTACCCTTGAGCAAATCCGCCCCTGCCCCCAGCTGAGGCGCACCGGGACCCATCTCCAGTCGCGACGAGTCAATCACGGTGGTGATCGTGCGGATCCCTGCCTCGTCCGCCGCCACAGTCTGAGTGCTGAACATCACCTGACTGAAGTTGGGCGCGGTCGTGTCGCTCGGCATGACGGTCCCGCTCCGCATCCACATCTTGCTTTCCAGGCGCTGGCGGGTCACTTGGCCGACCGGCGGGTCGAGTCGAAGCAACACCGTCTCCTGCGCCGCCGCGGGAAGCGCGCCGGCAACCGCGATCGCGAGGAGGAAACCACATCTGGTGCGAACGGACATAGGGTTCTCTCTCTAGGGTCCGCCAGCAAGGTAACGCGGATGCGTGAGGCGAGCGTCAGCGGCCACGGGAGCAGAACAGTCGGTAATCCCGACCGGCTCAAGACTGACGTCTGGACAGCTGACCTAAGGGAGTGCAGGTGTTGTGGGGCTGGCGGGCGTCAGGCCCGCCGCCGAGGTGCACTTCGTTAGGCGGCACGGAGAAAACACATGACCCCGGCATCAACGGGCACGCCACGCTCAATCGCAACTTGGGTCCTCAGGGCGCTTCTCGGCGTGGCGTTTCTCGTCATAGGTGCTGCTAAGCTCACGTCGCAACCGCAGACGGTCCAGTTGTTCGCAGCGATCGGCTGGGGTCAGTGGTTCCGCTACCTGACTGGGGCGCTGGATGTGACGGGAGCCCTGCTCGTGCTCTCGCCATGGATGCCATTCTACGGGGCCGTCGTGCTCGGCTGCTCCGTGGGGACAGCGGTCGTGCTGTCTCTGGCGCTGTTGCACAACAACCCGGCAGCCGGCGTTGCGCTCTTCGCGCTGGCCGTCGCTGTCGCCTGGCTGACGCGCCCGCGCCGAGTGAACGGGGGCAGGCCAGCGTGAGGGTGGCGCCGCTGGCCGGTGCCGCCTAACCCGCGTCAGCAGCGGGCGGGCGCGTGCGGCTGGTGGAGTTGGGTGGCTGGACAGTTGACCTGAGGTATGGCAGGTGTTGTGTGGCTGGCGGGCGTGAGGCCTGCCGCTGAGGCGCACTTCGTCAGGCGGACGCCAGTGGCTCGCGGGTGTAGGGTGCATAGCCGCCGCTCCACTTTCTCAGGAGGCAGCAGATGGCCTCTCCGGACGTACTCGGCAAATCACGTCGGGAAATGGAGACTCTTCTCACTGAGGAGCGAGTCGGCTACCTGGGGCTGTCAGTCGGCGGGCAGCCATACGTCGTTCCGCTGACCTACGGCTATGTTGCGGGCAAGATACTGTTCCACGGTGCTCCGGCAGGCAAGAAGTTGGATTGTATCCGGTCAAATCCTCGTGTGTGTTTCACAGTTGCCCGCCAGTTCGGCGAGGTGGTTCGCCACCCGCAGGGCGCGGTTTGCCACGTGAACAGTGACAGCGTGATCTGCTACGGGAGGGCACGGATCATTGACGACATTGAGGAGCGTCGCCGGGCTCTGAGCACGTTCAACCGCTGTCTCCAGCGAGACGCGAAGGAGCTCACTACCGAAGAGGTGGCGAAGTGCTCTGCGGTTGAGATCACCGTGGCGGAGATGACTGGCAGGGCGGAGCGGGATAGCAAGTGCACGTCCTGGAGGCATGAGTTCCGATAGCAGCCAAGGTCAGGGACGGGGGCACGAGCCGGGACGTCCGCGTTTCCGCCCCCTCAAGAAGGACAAGCGTCTCCCGGAGTCCAATCGCTGGAGTGCGTCTAACCCGCGTCAGCAGCGGCCGGGCGCGTGCGGCTGGTGGAGTTGGGTGGCTGGACAGTTGAGCTGAGGGAATGCAGGTGTTGTGTGGCTGGCGGGTGAAGGCCCGCCGCTGAGGGGCACTTCGTCAGGCGCACTCGAGGGGGTCAAGCGGATATGTCTCGTTCACTCTTCTCGATCTTGGCGGCATTCGTGACATTGGGCGGCCTCGTTGCTGTCGTCTTGGCGGCGAGGTGGGTTCCTCGTATCGCGCCTTCCTGGACGAAACCTCTGGCAGGCTGCTGCCTGCTGACCTATTGCGCGGTTCTGGTCCTTCGGCCATCGGCCTGGCCCGTGATGGACCTCGCTGTTCTCACGGGAGCCGTCGGCGGTGTCCTCTTACTCGAACGCGGACTCCGGACTCCGGGAGCAGTCACCGCGTTCCTCATTGTTGCAGCCGTTGTCGACATGCTGTCGGTGTCGGGTGGCGTTTCTCGCATGCTTGTCGAGCGGTATCGAGAGGGTACGAGCGACTTTCTGCTGTATCTCACTCTGGTCGTTCCGATTCGCAATCGCGTCGTTCCGATCGTCGGTATCGGCGATCTTCTCATCGGCGGAGTCGCCGCTACGGCGCTTCTCCGGCTGGGGCTCCGGCCGGTCGCGGTTATGGGCGCGTTCGCCATCGGCCTTCTCACGGCCTTGGCGTATGGGCTTTGGCGCGGCGGCGCTCCAGCCGTACCTTTCGTGGCGGCAGCCGTGCTATTCCTGGTTTGGCGACATTCGATCCGCCCCACGAGGCAATCTGCGTCTGACCCTGCTGCACGGGCCGAACCGTGCCGAGGCGCCTAGCAGGACAATGGAGTTGCCGGCGCTGGCGCGCCGCAGCGCATTGCCGGTCGTTGGACCGACAGCCGGTCTGGACGAGCTTCTTCAGCGCCGGAGCGGGGAGCGTTATGTTCTCGTGCCAAGCCGCGCCGGATTCACCTTCTCCATGCCCCTAGCTCTCTTGTTCCCCGTCATGACCAATTGGTGATTGGTACTTCCCAAGATAGAAGAACGGCCGAATGAGGTGCAGACAATATGAGAAAGAGCGCAACGACCAAGGGCGGATCCCCTGCACGGCTGATCGACGCGAGGATCAAGGAACTGGATGACTGGAGGGGCAAGACGCTCTCCCATGTCCGCGCTCTCATCAAACAGGCCGACCCTGAGGTGGTCGAGGAGTGGAAGTGGAGAGGCGTTCCGGTTTGGTCTCACGATGGACTGATCTGCACCGGCGAGACGTACAAGAGCGTCGTGAAGCTGACTTTCTTCAAGGGCGCTTCGCTCAAGGACCCTTCAGGGCTATTCAACTCCAGCCTTGAAGGCAACGCCAGGCGCGCGATCGATTTCCATGAGGGTGATGAAATGGATGGGGATGCCTTCAAGACGCTCATACGCGCCGCTGCAGCCCTGAACAGGTCATCGGCCCGGTAGTCGGGAGCGGTTCATAAGGCAGCCCAGGAGATGCATCGCGTGAACCTCAAAGAGATTCGCACTTTCTTCTCCTACAGCCGGTGGGCCAACCATCGGCTCCTCGCGGCCAGTCGTGTGCTCGCCCCTGCCGACTTTACGCGGGAGGTCGGCACCAGCCATGGGTCCGTGCGGGGCACGCTCGTCCACACGCTGTGGGCGGAGTGGCTATGGCTTCGGAGGTGGCAAGGCACTTCCCCCAAGGAAGTGTTCGACGGGGACCAGTACCCGGATGTAGCGGCGATCGAAGGCCGCTGGGCTGACGTTGAACGCGACCGAGAGGATTTCATCTCAGGGCTGACAGAGGACCGTCTCGGCGAGCGGATCGCCTACGTGAACCTACAAGGCCAGCGCTGGGAGTATGCCCTTGTGCACATGATGCAGCACGTCGTGAACCACTCGTCGTACCACCGAGGCCAGGTCGTCACGCTGCTGCGGCAGATGGGCCGAACGCCGCCAGCTACGGACTTCCTCTTGTTCTTCGACGAGGGCAATCCCTAGGAGCTGCCTACCCCGCACCTCCAGCTGGCGGGCACGCGGCTCGTGGAGCGGTGTAGCTGGACAGTTGACCTGAAGTACTGCAGGTGTCGTGTGGCTGGCGGCAGTCGTCCGCCGCTGAAGCGCATTTCATCAGGCCACCGTTGGAGGCATGCGTCATGGTGAACACTGCTACCCCGCTGCTGGCAGAATTGGAGCAAGAGGCTGACGCCACCCGGCGGCTCCTCGAACGCGTGCCGAGCGACCGTCTCACCTGGCGGCCACACCCGAAGTCCATGACCCTGGGAGAGCTCGCGTTGCATGTGGCGCAGATCCCGGGTGCGTTCGCGGCACATCTCGCGGCGGACGGGGTCGACTTTGCGGTCGTGGATTTCGGTGGGGCTGCCTCGGTCGAAGCGGGACAGCTACTCCCGGCGCTGGAGCAGAGTGTAGCGGCTGCGCGCCGCTGGCTGGCACAGCTGGATGAGGAGCAGGCGTCCGGCTTATACCACGCGCGGGTTGGCAGTCAGGAGCTCTTTGCCGTGCCCCGACTCACACTGGCGCGATCGCTGATGTTCAACCACTGGTATCACCACCGGGGCGAGTTGTGTGTCTATCTGCGGCTGCTGGGCGTCCCGCTGCCCGCGATCTACGGCCCGTCGGCGGACGAAAACCCGTTCAGCGCACCGCCGAGCCGCGGTGCTGCCTGACCGGCGCCAGCAGCGGCCGGGCGCTCGCACGGGTGGCTCTCTCCGCCGTGCGCAAGAGACTTCCGACGGCCAATCAACTCGCATACGACAACTACGATGCACTGGCGCTCGGATTCAGTTCAACCGATCGCGTTTCGGATGTAGTCCTTTCGTCGGCGGTCTACGCCAGAGGGGTCAATCTCTACTTCATGTACGGGGCCCGGCCTGACCCGCGCGCCAGATGGGAGGATGCCGGATGAGCCTACGCCGCCTGTTCACCATCAATGTGATCCTGGCTGTCTTCTTCGGGCTGACCTGCACGCTGGTGCCTCGTCAGTTGTGCGCGCTCTACGGCTTGCCGCTCGACGCGGCGGGTGTCTGGACAGCCCGGCTCCTGGGTGGCTCACTCCTCGGCCTTGCGACACTGATGTGGTTTGGTCGCCAGTCGACAGCGGTCGAGACACGGCGCGCGATCGCGCTGGCGCTGCTGATACAGGACTGCGTGGGGTTGCTGGCGTCGCTCGCGGTCCAGCTTGGCGGCCAGATGACGGCGGTCGGCTGGTCCAACGTCGTGATTTATGGACTCCTGGCGGCCGGCTACGGATACTTCACCGTGCTTCATCCGAGTCGGGCCTAGGGCATCAGGTGTGGCGGGCGGGCGCGGCCGCAGTGGTGTTCGGCGCGGAGGAGCAGGAAGAGGTGGCCACTCAAGCTGACGTCCGCCGACTCGCGTGAGGCTGCGCCGGGTGGGGCGGCGCATCCTCCTGGCACTCGCCACGCTGGTCCTGCTGGCGGTGGCCTGGGGGGCGCTGTCGGGTGCTGTCCGCCAGATCCCCCGGTCCCGCAATCTGGGGCAGAAGCTCGAGACCGTCGTGCAGGTGGCGTGCGGACTCCTGAGCCTGCTCAGCGTGCTGACGACCTTCGGGTGGCGCCCCTGGGCCTCTCGCGTCCTCGCCGCCTGGACCGTCTCGCTCGCCGCGGCGGCAGGCCTGTCCGCCCTCGTCTGGGGTCCGCCGTCGCCGGTGGTTGCATTGGGCCTCACCGCCGGCACGCTGCTCGTGGCGCTAGGAGTGACGCGGCTCCTGCGTGCAGGACTGGCGGCGTGACCGCCCGCATTCGGGAGATGTCATGGCACGCGCTCTGATCCCCCTCGCACTCGTCGTCATCGCCGGCGCCTGCGGCTTCGCGCTCTGGCGCCTGGTCGCCCTGCGTCGCAGACGCGGCGCGCGCATCCGGCAGGAGACCTCCCTGCCCTACGAAGTCTGGTACGCACTCCGTCAGACGGATCCCGCGGCGGCGGAGCGGTTCCTCACGGCCCTCTGGGACCAGCTGCAGGCCGAACGCTCCCGCGTAGCCGGCCAGGCGGCGGCAGGCGGGCCCGCTGCCGGCGTTCAGTCCCTGCTCGAGGCCCAGGTGGCCGAGATGGCCGGCGCGGCGGATGCGCTGCGACGCGCCCACGCCGGGGAGCCGGCGCTGCCCCCTGCCCTCACCATCCTGGACGAGCAGGTGCGACGCCTGTGCGGCGACGTCGCCGCGCTACGGCCGGGAGGCAACCCATGACCGTGCTCGACGCGATCGGCCACACGCCGCTGGTGGAGCTGAAGCGGCTCCCGCCGCCCGGCGCCGCCCGCGTGCTGGTGAAGCTGGAGTACGCCAACCCCACCGGAAGCATGAAGGACCGGATGGCCGTGGCCGCGATCGATGCGGCGGAGTCCGACGGCCGCCTTCGTCCCGGCGGCACGGTCGTGGAGTACACGGGTGGGACGACGGGTGTGTCCCTCGCCTTCGTCTGCGCGGCCAAAGGCTACAAGGCGCGCATCGTCTTCTCCGACGCATTCAGCCAGGACAAGGGGCTGATGATGGAGGCCCTCGGCGCCGAGATCACCCTGGTGCGGAGCGGCGGCGGCGGGATCACCGAGAAGGTGGTCCGGCAGATGATCGAGGAGGCGCGTGCGCTCGGCGGCCGTCCCGGCCACTGGTGGTGCGATCAACTGAACAACAGGGACGCGCTGGGGGGCTACATCCCGCTCGGTGAGGAAATCTGGGAGCAGGCCGAGGGGCGCGTGGACGCCTTCGTCCACTGCGTGGGGACCGCCCACTCGATTCACGGCGCGACGCGCGGGCTCCGGAGGCGCGGCGCGACAATCCACGTGGTGGCGGTGGAGCCGGCGGAGTCGGCGGTGCTCGCGGGACGCCCCGGCGGCAGCCACGGCATCGACGGCATCGGCATCGGGTTCGTGCCGCCGCTGTGGGAGCCCGAGGAGGTGAACGAGCTGATGGCGGTATCCACGGCGGACGCGAAGGCGATGGCGCGGCGCCTCGCGAGCGAGGAGGGGGTCTTCGCGGGCACGTCGTCCGGCGCCAACGTCGTGGCGGCGCTCCGGGTCGCCGAGCGACTGGGTCGCGGCGCGACGGTCGTGACGATCATGGTGGATTCGGGCCTGCGGTACGTCAGCACCGACGTGTTCCGCCGCGAGCGCGGACGATGAAGACATCGCGCATGGTGGTCGCGTTCACCAACTTCACCCGGTACACCGCCCAGGCCGACCGGCTGGAGGACCTGGTGGTGGCGCGCGTGATGGACCGGTACTACGCGCTCGCCGGATCGCGGATCGCGGCTGGCGGCGGGCGCGTGGTGAAGTTCATCGGGGACGGGATGCTGGCGGTGTTCCCGCCGAAGCGCGCCGAGCGCGGCGTGCTCGCGCTCGTCGACCTCAAGGACGCGGCGGACCGCTTCATGGAAGAGCAGGGCTGGGAGTGCCGGCTGCTGGTGAAGATTCACTTCGGCACCGTCGCGGCGGGCCGCTTCGGCGCCGGAACCGCCCGGCGGTACGACGTGCTCGGCAAGACCGTCAACTTCGCCGCCCGTCTCCAGGGTAGCGGCGTGACGCTCTCGGAGGAGGCCTACAGGCTTCTCGGGCCGGAGGTTCGACGGCGTTTCAAGAAGCACACGCCACCGGTCACATACGTCCGCCGTCTAGATGTCGAGCTGCCACGCTGGGCGGGGGGCGGGTGACCTAGCGCGACGGAGCCTGTTGGAGCAACGCCGCTTTCGAGGCGATGCCCGCTTCCATCTCGCGGAGGATCGCCCTGGCCTTCGCCAACACCGCCGCCCGACCCTGGCCGGCGGCAGGCTTCAGGTCCATCCCCACGGCACCGATCAGCCGGCCGGCCGAGTCGTGGAGTGCCTGGGTGATGTCGTAGACGGGATCGCCCTTGCTCGGCGCCTCGACGTCCGGCTCGCCCGTGCGCATCGGCCCCAGCTCGTCGGCGTCACAGCGCTCCCCGATGTCTTCCGGGGCGGTGGCTGCCACGGTCTTGCAGACGCCGTCGTTCACAACCGCCAGCTCGAGACCGGCAAGCTCCGGATGCGCCGCGACGGTTCTGTTCACGAGCTGTTGCGCTCGGGTAAGGGGCCGGGCCCCGGGGCGTCCCTGCGCCGACACCACGCCCGCGCCGAACGACGCGAGAATCCCCACCAGCACCACTGCCGTCAATGTCCTCGTACTGCCTCCGGTGGGATGCCGTCCGGGACGGTCGAGCTACGGCTTTGGCTTCGGCACCGCGCGGTGCGTGCTGTCCGTCCGCAGCATCTCGTGCTCCACGTTCCCGACCAGCACGCCGTTCACGGCGTTGACGTTCACCTCGTAGATCCCCGGCCGGTTCGGAACGGTGAACTCGAACGACCAGATGAGGTTGCCCTTCTCGTTCTCCAGCTCCAGCGCCTTCACGGTTCCCGTCGGAATCCGGGCCTGCGCAACCTTCAGCGCGGAATCCTCGCTCACCTTGGTCTGCCGCAGAAGCCGCGGGGGAACCTCGCGCTTGTACGTCGGCCGCTGAGCCTGGGCGACACCGGCGATGGCGACCAGGGCCGCGAGCGCGGCGAGCTTCGTGACGTTTCTCATGACTGCCTCTTGGTGGGGAGGTAGTCCCGGCCGCGAATCGCCACGACCAGGGTTGGGACCAGGAAGAGCGTGATGGGCGTGGAGAGCGCCAGGCCGCCGATCACGGCCAGCGCCAGCGGCTGCTGCATTTCGCTCCCCGCCCCGAGCGCGAGCGCCAAGGGGAAGAGCCCGAAGAGCGTGCAGAGGGTGGTCATCAGGATCGGCCGGAGCCGGACCCGCGCCGCATCGATGATCGCCCGCTCGAGCGGCATCCCGTCGTAGAGCCCGCGCCGCCGGGTGAAGTCGAGGAGGATGATGCCGTTCTTCACGATGAGCCCCACCAGCAGGATGAGGCCCATGAAGGACGAGACGTTGAGCGGCGTGCCGGTCACCAGCAGCATCCCGACCGCGCCGATGAACGAAACCGGGGCGGCCAGCGCGATCACCAGCGGCTCGACGAACGACTCGAACTGCAGCACCATCACCGCGATGACGCTGACCGCCGCGATGCCGAGGACCATCAGCATCGCCTTGAACGCGTCCTGCTGGCTGGCGTACTGCCCGCCAAACTCGATCCGGATGCCAGACGGCGCCGGCTGGGCGGCCAGGACTCCCTTCACGTCGGCCATGATCTGGCCCAGCGAGCGGCCGCTCACGTCGGCCGTCATCGCGATCATCTGTTGCTGGTTCTCGCGGTCCAGCTCGGCGCGGGACTCGAGGGGCCGCAGGGTGGCCAGCGACGCCAGCGGCGCCGCCCGGCCGCGAGCGCCCGCCGCGACCGGCAGCGCTCCCAGCTTGAGGGCGTCGTAGCGCACGGAGTCCGGCGCGCGGACCCGCACGTTGATGGCGCGGTCCTGGGTGCGGACCTCGCCCGCATTCACGCCGAGGAGCGCGCCGCTCACCGCGTCGCCGACCTGCTGCGGCGACAGGCCCAAGCGCCCGGCCTCCGCGCCGTCCACCCGCATCATCATCTCGGCGCTGGGGAAGCTGATGCCGTCGAACAGATCCTCCACGCCCTCCACCTTGGAGAGGGCCGGCGAGATCCTGCGCGCGTACGCCTCCAGCGAGTCGAGATTCGAGCCGAAGAGCTTGATCTCGATCGGCTTGGCCCCGCCCGCCAGGTCGTTGATCACGTCGGACAGGATCTGCACGAACTCGATGTGCAGCGTGGGCACCGCAGCGTTCACCTCGTCGCGGACGGTGTCCATGACCTGGAAGATCGAGCGGTGCCGATCGCCCCGGCGCTTGAGCCGCGCCACCAGGTCGCCCGTGTTCTGCAGGGTGGCGAACAGCCCCAGCTCGGCGCCGGTGCGCCGCGACGTGCCGGTGACTTCCGGCGTCCGCGCCAGGATCCCCTCGACGAGCCTGAGTTGTCTGTCCGTCTCCGCCAGCGCCGTACCCCCCGGCGTCCAGTAGTCGAGGACGAAGGCCCCCTCGTCCATGTCGGGGAGGAATCCGCTCCCGACGAAGCGCTGGCCGGCCACGCCCGCCACGATGAGCGCGGCGGCGCCGACGAGCATCCGGCGCGGGTGGTGCAGAACCGCGCCAAGCAGGCGGATGTACCCATCGCCGATGCCGTCCAGCGCGCGAGCCAGGAACGCCGCCATCGCGGCCACGCGCCCCTGGGAGCTTGCCGCGACTTCCTCCGCCTCCGCGGGAACGTCGCGCGCCCTCACGAACTGGTCCGCCAGCAGCGGGATGATCGTAAGCGCCAGGAGGAGCGAGATCAGCACCGCGATGGTGAGGGTCAGCGAGAGGGCGGCGAAGAACTGCCCGACCACGCCCTGCAGCAGGCCCAGCGGGAGGAAGACCACCACCGTGGTGATCGTGGAGGTGGTCACGGGCCAGATCAGCTCCTGCACCGCCTGGCGGATGGCGGCGCGCCGGTCCCCCACCAGGGCGAGGTGGCGCGCGATGTTCTCCGTGATGACCACGGCGTCGTCGATCACCAGGCCGATGGCGATGGCCATCGCGCCCAGGGTCATCAGGTTGAACGTCTGGCCGAGCAGGTTCATCACGAACACGGTGATGATCAGGGTGAGCGGGATCGAGGTCGCGCTCACCGCGGTGATGCGCCCGTGGCGGAGGAACGCGAGCAGGATCACGACCGCGAGCAGGGCACCGATCAGCATCGCGTCGCGCACCGACTTCACGGCGTCCCGCACGAGCTCGGCCTGGTCGTAGACCACCTTGTAGTGCACGCCCGGCGGGAGCGTGGGCGCCAGCGCCGCCATCGCCTTCGCGACGCTGTCCGCCAACTGGACGGTGTTGCCCCCCACCTGCCGCGTGATGTTGAGGAGCGCCGCGGGCCGGCCGTCGCCGGCAATGACCTGGACGTGGTCCTCGGTGCCGAGGTTCACCGCCGCCACGTCGCGCACCCGGAGGCCGTTGCCGATGGCGACGTTCCCCACGTCCTCCGGGGTGTGCGCCTCCTGGTCGGTGACGATCAGGTACTGGCGGTAGTCGGCGGCGATCCGGCCGACGGCCTCGGGGGTGATGGCCTTCCGGATCGCGCCGGCCAGGTCGTCGTAGGTGAAGCCCAGCGAGGCGAGGCGCGCGGGGTCGGCCACGACCTCGATCTCCCGCACGTCGGTGCCCTGGACGTCCACGCGCCCCACGCCCGGCACCCGGGAGAGCACCGGCTTGATCTCGTAGAGCGCGATGTCGTTCAGCGTCGCTGGGTCGCCGCCCTCGAGGTTGTAGGAGAGCACCGGAAAGAGCGAGGGCGTGAGCCGCTCGACTCGGACGTCGAGCCCGGACGGCAGATCGCCGCTGATCTGGCTGATGCGGGCCTGCACCAGCTGGAGCGCGTAGGTCATGTCGGTCTTGGGCGCGAACCACATCGAGATCTCGCTCGCGCCGCGGATGGACTTCGAGCGCACGCGCAGGACGCCGGGAACGACGCTGACCGCCTCCTCGATGGGGCGCGTGATGCTGAAGACCACCTGTCGGGCGCCGAGAGAGGAGCCCTCGGCGACGATCGCGATGCGCGGGAAGGTCAGCTCCGGGTAGATCGCGGACGGGAGCAGCAGTGCCGAGCCGATGCCGGCGGCGGACAGCAACGCCACCGCCAGGTAGATGAAGCGGCGTTGACGGACCAGGAAGTCGAACAGCTTCACGGCTTGGCCGGGACGATCCTGGCGCTGTCGGACACGCCGTAGGCGCCGTAGGTGACCACGGTCTCACCGCCGGCGAGCCCGGACGTGATCTCGGCGAGCGTTTCGGTACGGGCCCCGACCGTGACGTCGCGGGCGTGCGCGATGCCGGCGCTGTCCACCACGAAGACGCGGAACGCCTCGCCCTGCGGGACCAGTGCGGCCACGGGCACCGTCACGGCGCGCGGCACCACGCCGGCCGCGATCCGCCCGAAGACGGCCTCGCCGATCTTGAGCGGGCGCCCCGTGCGCCCGACCCGCACCCGGACCTCGACGGCGCGCGTGGCGGAATCCAGCGCGGCGCCGACGTCCGCGACGCTCCCCGTACCGACGGAGTCGCCGTGCGCGGTTTCCCCCGCCCAGAAGGCGACCCGCTGACCGGGGTGAACGCGGGCGGCGTCCGCGGGCGTGAGGCTCAGCATGATGTCGAGCGCCGAGAGGTCGGCGATCTCCACCAGCGGCGCTGTCGCGTCGGCCGGGGAGCCCATGACCGCGGACATTCGCGTCACCACGCCGGAGACCGGGGCGTGCAGCGTGGCCTGCGCCTGCGCCCGCTGGGCGCCCACCAGGGCAGCCTGGGCCTGGGCGAGGTCGGCGTTCGCCTGGTCCACGTCCTTGCGCGGCACGATGCCCTCCTCCGCCAGACGGACGGCGCGGTCGCGGGCGTTCTGCGCGACGTTCACCGCGGCCTCGGCGCTGCGCGCGGCGGCCTCGAACGGCGCCCGATCGAACTCGATGAGCGCGTCCCCCTCCTGCACCGCCTGGCCGGCGACGACGAAGATCCGCGCCACGCGCGTCGGGCCCGGCGCGCCGAGGGCGGCGAAGCTGCCCGGCCGCGGCGAGACGGTGCCGAGGGCGGAAACGAACTGCGTGAAGGGCCCGACGGCCGCGACGGCGGTCTTGGCCCCCACCACCGCCTGGACGTCGCTGCGGACCTCGGATTCCGTATCTCCGCCACTAGGCGCGCAAGCCGTGAAAGACGCCAGTTGCCAGACGGCAAGGAGGAAGAGAAATCCAAAACGCTTCATGGTGAGAGCTCGGAGCTGGTGAACAGACGCACCGCCGACTGCGCGAGGTTGGCGGCCGCGAGATCGTCGATCAGGCGCCCGAAGGCTTCGCGCGCCTGGCGTTGCGCCTCCAGGACGCTCGGCAGGGCCACGGCCCCCTCGGCGTAGGCCGTGAGCGACATCGCGGCGACGCGGTCGGCGCTCGCCACGAGCTGCCGGCCGCGCCGAGCCCGCTGGGCGGCGACCCCGAGATCCCGGCGGGCGCGCGCAACGGCGGCATCGCTCTCCTGCCGCGCGACCACCAGTTCCGCCGCCGCGCGGTCGCGAGCCGCCGCGGCCGCGGCGATCGCACCGCCGTTGAAGTTGAACAGCGGAAACGTCAGGGCGAGCCCGAAGGTTGGCAGGATCCCGGTCTCCCCGCCGGGGGTCGGGTCGTGCGTGTCGAACCCGAAGGTGAGGCTGGGCGCGGCGAAGACGCTGCGCCGCGCGAGGGCGAACCCCGCCTCGGCGGAGCGCGCAGCCGCCTCGGCCGAGGCGACCTGGAGCGTCGGACCCGCGAGCGCCCCGCTGTCCGTCGCCGGGATCGCGAGCGAGTCCGCCAACGCGATCTGGGGCTGGTCGGACGGCAGGCCCATCACCCGCTGGACCTCGAGCAGCGCGCCGATCGCGGCCGCCGAGTCAGAAGCCGCGTCGTTGGCGAGCTGGCCCGCGTTGACGGTGGCGAGCTGAACGTCCAGCTCGCTCGCGTCCCCGACGTCGCGCCGGAGCGCCGCCATCCGGAGCAGGCTGTCCGCGTCCCGCGCCGTGTGCCGCGACAGCAGGGCCTGCGCCGCCGACGCCAGGGCCTCTGTGTAAGCCTGCTCCGCGTCGAACCGCGCGGAGGCGCGCTCGAAGCGGAAGCGAAGCACTGCGGAGGTGCTCGCCTCGGCCGCCGCGCGGACGCGCGCGCCGCGCAGCCACGGGTAGTCGAGGGGCAGCTCGACCGTGGCGTGGTACTGCGGCACGTCCTTGCTGTAGCTGGCGCTGACGACCGGATTCTGGAACGCGCGCGCGCTGATCAGCTCCGCGCGCGCCGCCGCCGTGTCCGGCGCCGCGAGGGCGACGCGCGGCCCGCGGGCCAGCGCGGCCGCCACCGCCTGCTCTCGGGTGACCGGCTGCTGCGCGAACGCCACGCGCGGCACGGCCAGGGCCGCGATGCTCGCGGCGGCGAGCAGCCGAATGAAGTGCGCGGGCCTCGAGGGGTGCTTTCGCATCGCCTTCAAGCTAGCCCGCATACCTGTCAGGGAGATGACACGACCGGCGGGAACCGGATGGTGACGCGGGTGCCCTTGCCGGGCTCGCTCGCGACGAGGAGCTGCGCGCCGTGCGCGTCGGCGATCCAGCGCGCGATCGCCAGGCCGAGCCCCGCGCCCTGGGCGCCGTCGCCGCGCCCGCGGGCCGGATCACCGCGATAGAACCGCTCGAAGATGTGCGGCAGCTGCTCGGCGCCGATCCCGATGCCCGTGTCCTCGACCACCACCTCTGCCTGAGCGCCCGGCGCCGCCGCCGAGAGCTTCACGCGCCCGCCCTGCGGTGTGAACTTCACGGCGTTGTCGAGGACGATCATCAGCAGCTGATGCAGCAGCGTGGGGTCGCCCAGCACCGCCCCTTCCTCGAACGTCCCGACCTCCAGCTCCACGCCGCGCCGCTCGGCCAGCGCCCGCGCCGCCGTGGCGGCGTCGAGGGCCAGATCATCCAGAAAGACGCGCTCGCGCGCGATCGGCCGCTCGCCGGCGTCGGCCCGGGCCAACGTCAGCAGGTCTTCCACCGTCGCGCCGAGCCGCTCCGCCTCCCGCTCGATCCGCCGCAGCGCCTCGGCGTACTCCACGGGCTCACGGTCGCGCTGCAGGGCCACCTCCGCCCGTCCGCGCAGGACCGCGATGGGGGTCCGAAGCTCGTGCGCGGCGTCGGCCATGAAGCGCCGCATCGTCTCCATCGTCTGCTCCACCGGCGCGGTGGACTTGCGCACCAGCAGCCACCCGCCCGCGGCCACGAGCACGAGGCCCACCAACGCCGCCGCGCCGAAGGCGTAGATCAGCGCCGAATACTGGTCCTCCAGCTCCACCACGTCCGCCACCGCCGCGGCGACGTAGGTCTTCCGGCCCGTCACCTCGAACCGCACGGCCTGGAGCCGGAGCCGCTGCTCGTGCGGGGCCCGCTGCTCCCGGTCCGCGCGTCCGTCGTGCGCGGCCCGGCGCGCCGCGTCCCGGATCCAGTCGGCGGCCGTGGCCGGCTTCATCGGCGTGCCGTCGGGCGCGAGCAGGTAGAGCGTGCGATCAGGGATGTGCAGCTCGTCCACCGCGTCCACGACGGCGCCCGTCGTCGTGCGCGACTCGACCTCGCGGATCCGCGCCGCCTGCTCCAGCGCCAGCACCGCCTGGTGGAGCGACGTGTCGAGCTGGCGAGAGATCTGGCGCCGGATGGCGAAGAAGAGCCCGCCGCCCAGCAACAGGAGGATCAGGCCGAAGGTGCCGACGTACCACGCCGTCAGCCGCAGCCGCAGCTGCGCCAGCGGAGCGTTCGCCGCGGGGCTCACGCGCCGAACCGGTAGCCGGCGCCCCGCAGCGTCTGGATCAGCTTCGGGTCGTAGTCGTCGTCGATCTTGCGCCGCAGCCGCCGCACCAGAACCTCGAGCACGTTGGTGAACGGATCGTGGTTCTCGTCCCAGACGTGGGCCGTGATGGCCGCGCGGTCCACCACCTGCCCCGCGTGCCGCACGAAGAACTCGAGCAGGGAGAACTCCTTGGCCGTGAGGCGGATCTCTTGCCTGCCACGCCGCACGGTGCGGCGCCCCAGGTCCACCTCGAGGTCCGCCACGCGCATGACTTCCGGCGCGAGCGCCGGCGGTCGGCGCACCACGGCGCGGATGCGGGCCAGCAGCTCGCGGAACGCGAACGGCTTGGTGAGGTAGTCGTCGGCGCCGGCCTCGAGCCCCAGCACCCGGTCATCCACCGCGTCCTTCGCCGTGAGCATGATGATCGGAGTGGTGACGCCCTTCTGCCGCAGCCGGCGGCACAGGTCGAAGCCGCTGCCGCCCGGAAGGAGCACGTCGAGAAGGATCACGTCGAGGGCGGAGGACGCGCCGTGGAGCAGGCCGTCGTCGAAGGTCCCGGCGACGACGCTCTGGATGTCGTGCTCGGCGAGCCCTTCCCGGAGAACGCCCGCCAGCGCGGGATCGTCCTCCACGATCAGCACGCGCATCGCACCCGCCCGAAGAGGATCAGTACTTCAGCCCGGCCGAGTCGGCCCAACTCTTCATCACAGCTTCCTGCTCGGGGGACAGCTTCGCCGGGATCTCGACCTGGATATCGACGATCTGGTCGCCGCGCGCGCCGCCCTTCTCGATCCCCTGCCCCTTGATGCGGAACTTCCGGCCGGGCTGTGTCCCCGGCGGGACGCGGAGCACCAGATGCTTGCCGTCGAGCGTGCGCACCTTGAGCTTCGAGCCGAGCATCGCCTGCGCGATGTTGATCGTCACCGAGCAGTGGACGTCGAGCCCGTCGCGCTGGAAGAAGCGGTCCGGCTCCACCTCGAACGAGACGACCAGATCGCCCGCCTCGGCGCCGCCGGTGCCCGAGGGCCCCTGGTTCTTGAGCCGGATCTTCGTCCCGGTGTCCGTGCCCGGCGGGACGTTGATCATCAGCCGCTTGTCGAGCCGCACCTCGCCGACGCCCTGGCAGGTGGGGCACCGCTGCGCGGCGACCTTGCCGCGTCCCCGGCAGGCCGGGCACGGCCGCTTGACCGCGAAGCCGCCGTACCCAAATGAGATGGTGCCCGTGCCGCGGCACTCCGCGCAGGTGCTGAGGGAGGAGCCCGGCGCGGCGCCCGAGCCGCCGCAGGTCCCGCACGCCTCCACCACCGGCACCGTTACGGGGACCTTGCCCCCCAGCGCCGCGACGCGGAACGGGATCGTCACGACCGTCTCGACGCTCTCGCCGCGCTCGGGCCCGCCGCGGCGTTTCTTCTCGCCGCCGAAGATCGAGGAGAAGAGATCGCCGATCCCGCCCAGTCCGCCCAGGTCGCGGATGTCGAACTCGTCGAACCGCGTGCCCGGCCCCGCCCCACCACTCCGCGCCCCGGGGCCCGGGGCCCGGGATCCGATCCCGTCGAACGCGCCGTAGCGGCGGAGCTGGTCGTACTGCTTCCGCTTCGCCGCGTCGTTGAGCACCGAGTAGGCCTCGGAGATCTCCTTGAAGCGCTCCGTCGCCACCTTGTCGCCGGCGTTCGCGTCGGGATGGTTTTTCTTGGCGAGCTTTCGATAGGCGCGCTTGATCTGGTCGGGCGTGGCCGACGCCGCGACGCCGAGGACGCTGTAGTAGTCCTTCTTGGGCGCCATCGGCTACTGCGCCGCCTCCGGCGCGGCCGGCTCTCTCCAGGTGTACACCGCCACACGGGCCGGCCTCAGCAGCGTGCCGTTCAGCCGGTACCCGGGCTGGAGCACGGTGGCGACGGAGTGGTCGGCCTCGGGGCTCGGCGCCGGCGTCGTCATCACCGCCTCGTGCAGGTTCGGATCGAACGGATTGCCGGTGGGATCCACGCGCTCGACGCCCACGCCCTCGAGCACCTTGAGCAGCTTCCGCTCGACCAGCCCCATCCCCTCGTGCAACGCCTGGGCGGAGGTCTGGGACGGATCCAGCGCGGCGACGCGCGCCAGGTCGTCCACCACGTCGAGCACCCGGGCGATCACTTCACCCTGGGCGCGCGTGGCGGCGTCGGAGCGCTCCCGGATCTGCCGCTTCTTGAAGTTCTCCAAGTCGGCCGCCGCACGGAGAGCGCGATCCTTCCAGTCGGCCAAGTCCTGCTCGAGCCGCTGCAGCGCCTCGGCCGCAGGCTCGACCAGGGCCGTCGGCCCAGGTGCTTCTTCGGGCGCAGCCAGACCCGCCTCCGAGGAAACAGCGGCGGCCTCCGCAGGCTCGGATGCCGCGGGCGGGGGATGGGGAACGGGGTGCGTATGGTGCTTCTTGACCATTTGGCCTCGAATGCGAACCACGCCTATGTGCGCGATAAACAATAACGTAGGCGGCAAGGCGTGTGCCACCTCCCGGCTGCCACTCTGGCATATCCGCGCTCCCCGTACAACCTTCCAGCCGTGCCGAGCCACCAAGGATCAGATGAGACGCCGTCACCCTCAGTGGCAGCCGTCCCGGTGAACGCCGTCGCGGCTTCCGACCTCCCGGCCTCACCGGACCGGGCGCTGGCCGAGCAGGTCCTAGCCGGCGACGAGGGCGCGTTCCGCCAGCTGTACCGGCGGCACACGCCGAGGCTCCATCAGCTCGCGCTGCGGCTCCTGGGCGGCGCGGAGGCGGACGCGGAGGACGTGGTGCAGGACACCTGGATCAAGGCGGTGGAGAAGCTGGACACGTTCCGGTGGGAATCCGCGTTCGGGACCTGGCTCCACGCCATCGCCCTCAACGTCTCCCGCGAGGCGGTGCGGCGCCGGGGGCGGCGCCAGGAGACGGCGTTCCCCGAGCAGATGGAGCCGGCCGCGCCGGCGCCGCTGGAGCGGGTCGAGGTGATGGATCTGGAGCGGGCCATCGCGCAGCTCCCCGACGGGTACCGGACGGTGCTGGTGCTGCACGACGTCGAGGGGTTCACGCACGAGGAGATCGCGGAGCAGCTGGGCGTCGCCGCCGGCACGACGAAGTCGCAGCTCTTCTGGGCGCGGCGGGCGGTGCGCGCGCAGCTCGCTCCGATGAAAGGTGGATGACATGAACGGATCCGACGAACTGAAAGAGGGCGAGCGGCAGGCCTTCGAGGCGCTGCCGAAGGAGCACGCGGTGCGCCCCGAGCTGGAGGATCGCGTGGTGGCAGCTTTGCAGCGGCGCGGCCTGTTGGCGATCCCGCTGGGAACCGCGACCGGCCGCCGGCGGCACTTCACGCCCTGGCTGGTGGGCGCCGTCGCGGCGGCCCTCGCGCTGTTCGTGGGCGGGTTCGCGACGGGGCAGTACTTCGGCGCACGGAGCGGCGCGGCGGCGGTGCTATCCGGCGTGCAGGCGTCCGGCGCTTCCGCCGCGCAGGTCGCGGCGCACGCCGAACGCGCCGGCACGATGTACGTCGCGGCCCTGGTAGCGCTGAACCAGCTCAACGATTCGGCCGACGCCCCGACCCGTGCCAAGGCGCGGCAGGTGGCGCTGACCGCGCTCGGCGCGGCGGCGGAAGAGGTCGCGCACCTCGCGCCGAACGATCCGCTCGCCGCCGCGGTGCTGCGGGGCCTGAACGAACGAAGCAGAGAGCAGGGGCCGGCGCCGTCCTCCCGGTCCGTGGTGTGGTTCTAACCAAGGGAGCGACGACCGTGAAACGTCTGGCGATGGTGATGGCGTTGGCGGCCCTCGGCGCGACGGCGGCGCGGGCGCAGCAGGACACGACCCGCACGAGCTCGAGCGCGGCGTTCAGCGCCGGGGGCGAAGAGGGCTGGCTGGGGATGGGGATCTCGTGCAGCCGCTGCAGCCTCCAGAGCACCAGCATCTCCACCCGCTACCGGAGCGGACGCCCCGTGGTCGTGAGCTCCGGCGGGGCCGCGCGCTGGACGTTCTCCGAGTCGCCGATGGTCTTCTCGGTGGAGCCGGACGGCCCGGCGGACCGCGCTGGCCTGATGACCGGCGACACGCTGATCAGCATCGACGGGCAGCCGCTCACGTCGCGGGAGGGAGGCGAGCGGTTCGCGCGCATCGACCCCGGCCAGACGGTCACGCTGCGCTACCGTCGCGACGGCCAGGAGTCGGACACGCGGATCACGGCGGGCGCACGACCGCGCTCGGCCGAGCTCGCAATGCAGGACAGCATCCGGGCGCTGGCGCGCGCCCAGGCGCGGCAGCAGGCACAGATGACGCGGGAGATGGAGCGGGCGCGCGAGGCCCAGCAGCGGGCGCTGGAGCAGTCGCAGGAGGCTCTGGAGCGCCAGCACGAGTACATGGAGCGCGCGATGCAGCAGTTGCAGCGCGCCCAGGCCGGGTTCTCGGATTCGATCCACCAGATCGCGCTGCGGCGCACCGAGGAGATGCTCGACAGCGCCGCGGTCCGTTGGCGCCTCGCCGAGTCGCTGTACGCGCAGTTGCCGGCCCCGGTCGCCCCCGTGGCGCCGATGGCTCCCATGGCCCCCATGGCACCCATGGCACCAATGGCGCCGATGGCCCCGATGGCGCCGCTGACGTACCGGGAGCATCGCGCGTTCGGCCCGCTACGCTACTCCGGCCAGCTCGGCGACGTGGTGATCGAAGCGCGCAGCCCCTTTGCGGCGACGGCGACTGAGGTGTCGGACAGCGAGGTGGTGGTCACGTCGCGAGATCTCAGCGTCCGCATCGCCATCCGACCTCGCGCGACGCCGACGCCCCGCGCCGCGCCGGCCCCCAAGGCCGCGCCGACCCCGCGGCCGGCTCGGACGCCGAAGCCGGCGCGCGAGGAGATCTAGGGTCCGCCCGCGCGGACCAGCTTGGCCAGCCGCAGCACCGTGTTCCAGTTGCGCGCGGTGCCACGCGTGCCCAGGTGCTTCTCGATGACGGCGTTGGTGAGCTTCGAGCGGCCCTGGCCGTCCGGGTAGACGATGTAAGCCTGTCTTCCCGCGGCACGCACGACCTCGCGCCCGACGACGGCGGCCTGCAGCGCCTTCACCGCCCCGTTGCCGGGCGCGTCCTTCAGGAACACCGCCACCAGGTGACCGGGGTCGCGCCTCGCCTCGGCGTGGAACGGGTTCTCCGCGACGACGTCCTCCCACTCGGCCGCGCTGCGGACGAAGATGTCCGCCTCCAGGCCCAGACGCTTCTTCGCCTCGGTCTCCAGCAGCCGCTCGAGTTTCGCCCCCGCCTTGCCGTCGCTCTTGAAGACGAGGTTGCCGCTCTGGAGCACGGACTGGACGTCGAAGAAGCCCAGTCCGGCGACCAGGTCCCGCAGATCCGCCATCGCCACCGGCTTGTGGCCGCCGACGTTGATGGCGCGGAGCAGCGCGATCTGATGCGTCAAGACGCCTTCCCGGGCATCGCACCGATGCTCATGGAACCTGTCTCCGATGTGTTGGGGTGCGAAGAACACTAACGCCGAGGGGCCCGCAGCACCACGACCCCGACCTCAAGTCCCAGGGCGGCCCCGCCGGCAGCTTCCGCTGACGAGGATCCGCTGGATCCGCGCGGAAGCGGGCATCGCGGCGCGCGGACTCGCCTGGCCGCCCCAGTTGCGGGAGAACCGCGCGGCCGAGCTGTCGTCCACCTGGAAGGAGATCCGCTCCGTCGGCAGGCCTACGAGCAGGCGGCCTTCCGGGAAGCTGAAGGTCATCCGCTCGCGGGTGGCCAGGACGTCGGCGAACGAGGAGCCGACGCGCAGGCCGCTCGCGGTCACGAAGGCGGGGCTGGTGGTGGTGATCCGCCAGACGCGGGCCCGATCCACGAACGACGCCTCGACGAACAGCCATTGACCCTTGCCGAGGGTCACGATCTTGCCCGGCCACCGGATCCCGCTGCCCACGCCGAAGAGCATGGTGTCCCTGGCTTCCGGGTAGAGCACGTTCACGCTGTCGAGCGGCTGGCAAACGCGAACACCGCCGATCGCGATGCTGGTGAGAGTGGAGTCGGCCGGAGGGCCGACCTGGGCGCGCGCCGCACCGCTCAGCATTGCGGCGAGCGACGTGACGAGAACGACGCGACGCATCGCGAAGCGCTACCTGCCGATCGGCTCCAGGCGCGCCGTGAAGTGCGGAAGGACCGAGGCCCGCGACACGATCCTGAGCCCCCGCATGGTGTCGCGGCAGGCGAGGAGCTGCGCGCAGACGTCGACGACGTGGTCGAGGTGCGCGTCGGTGTACACCCGGCGGGGCACCGCCAGCCGCACCAGCTCCAGCTCCGGCCAGCTCCACTGACCCGTCGCCTCGTCCGGCGTGCCGAACATCAGGCCGCCGATCTCGACGGCCCGGATGCCGCCCTCGAGGTACAGCGCGCAGGTGAGCGCCTGGGCGGGGAACGCGGACTGCGGGATGTGGGGGAGGAAGCGGCGCGCGTCGAGGAACACCGCGTGGCCACCGATCGGCAGCACGATCGGGACGCCCGCTGCGACGAGCCGCTCGCCGAAGCGCCGCACCTGCCCGACCCGGTGCGCCAAGTAGCGCTCGTCCAGCACCTCCTCCAGGCCGATGGCGATCGCCGCGAGGTCGCGGCCAGCGAGCCCGCCGTAGGTGGTGAACCCTTCGATCAGGATCAGCATGTTGGAGAGCCGCGTCGCCAGTGCGTCGTCGTTGGTCGCGATGAACCCGCCGATGTTGACCAGCCCGTCCTTCTTGGCCGACATGGTGCAGCCGTCGCCCAGCGCGAAGAAGGCGCGCGCGATCTCCTCCACGGACATCGCGGCGCACTCCGGATCGCGCGTCTTGCAGAAGTACGCGTTCTCAGCGAAGCGGCAGGCGTCGAAGAAGAGCGGGATGCCGTGGCGCCGGCACCACTCCGACGTCGCGCGGGCGTTGGCGAGCGACACCGGCTGCCCGCCCCCCGAGTTGTTGGTGATGGTGAGCATCGCCAGCGGCAGGCGCTCCTTCCCCACCTCAGCGAGCACGCGATCGAGCTTGGCGAGGTCCATGTTCCCCTTGAACGGGTGCTCGCGCGTCGGATCGTAGGCCTCGTCGATGACGCAGTCCACGGCCACGCCGAGGTTGTGCTCGACGTTGGCCCGGGTGGTGTCAAAGTGGATGTTGTTCGGCACCCGGTCTCCGGGCTTGAGGACCGTGGTGAAGAGGAGGTTTTCCGCCACCCGCCCCTGGTGGGTGGGGATGACGTGGTGGTAGGTCGTGATGCGCCGGACGACGCGCTCGAGGTCGAAGTAGTTCCGGCTCCCCGCGTACGCCTCATCGCCGAGCATCATCCCCGACCATTGGCGGTCCGACATCGCCGACGTGCCTGAGTCGGTGAGCAGATCGATCGTGACCAGCGCGGCCGGCACGTTGAAGAGATTGTAGCCCGCGTCGGCCAGCGCCTTCGCGCGCTGCTCGCGGGTGGTGACCGGGATGGGCTCGACGACCTTGATCTTGTACGGTTCCATGGGTCACGCCGCCAGGACGTGGTCGAGCCACCGCTCGACGTCGCGGTACACCCGCGCGCGCTGCGGCTCGTTGAAGATCTCGTGGAAGAACGCCTCGTACACGGTCACCGACACGTCACCCTTGAGGCCGCGCGCGAACGCCTCCGAGACCGCGAGCGAGGCAATGCGGTCGTCCCCCGCCAGCAAGATGAGCAGCGGCACCGCGATCCGGTCCCCCTCGGCCACGACCGCCCGCTGCGCTTGCCGCACCTCGTGGTACACGCGCGGCGTCATGACCCGGTGGTACAGCGGGTCGCTGAGGGCCGCCTGCCCCACTGCCGGGTCGGTGGAGAGGTGCGCGACGTCGAGCCCCGTCGCCACCGGCAGCGCGGGCTGAAGATCGAGCAGCGCCCGCGCCACGGCACGCTTCCAGAGCGGAACCGCCGTCGCCAGAGCCAGAAAGGGACTGGAGACGATCGCCCCCGCCAGACGCTCCGGAGCGGTCTCGAGATAGCGGAGCACGACCGTCCCGCCGAACGAGTGCCCGAGCAGGAGCTGCGGCGCGCCCTCCTCCCCGCCCACCAGCTTTCGCAGGGCCGCGACGTCGGAGACGAACTGTGCGAACCTCGAGACATGTCCGCGCTTGCCCGGCGAGCGCCCGTGCCCACGCTGGTCGAGCGCCCACACGCTGACCCCCCGCTCCGCGAACCAGGCCGTGACCTCGGCGTACCGGCCGCTGTGGTCGCCGAAGCCGTGGAGCAGGATCAGCGCGCCCCGAGCGCTCCCCGCGGCCGGCGCCCGCCTCAAGGCCAATCGGGCGCCGTCCGCGGCGGTCCAGAACGCGACGTCGGCGAAGCCCGCCGCCGCCACGCTAGCCCTCCCCGGCGAGGACGCAGCGCAGCGCGTCGAGTGCCGCCTGCGCCGCGCGCCGGCGCACCACGTCCCGCTCGCCCGGGAACACGTAGTGGAAGGCGCGCACCTTCCCCTGCCAGAGCGCCGCGATCCACACCGTGCCCACCGGCTTCTCCTCGGTGCCGCCGTCGGGCCCCGCGATCCCCGTGACCGCCACCGCCGCCTCGGTGCCGAGCGTCCGCGCGATCCCCGACGCCATCTCGCGCGCCACCGGTTCGCTCACGGCGCCGTGCGCGGCGAGCGCGTCGGCCGACACGCCGAGCAGGTCGAGCTTCACCTCGTTGGCGTAGGCCACGACCCCGCCGACGAAGACCCGCGAGCTCCCGGGCACGGCGGTGAGCCGCTCGCCGATGAGGCCGCCGGTGCACGACTCGGCCACGGCGAGGCGGCACTGCCGGCGCTCGAGCTCGGTCAGCATCAGCGCCGCGAGGTCGGCGTCGCCTTCGCCATAGCAGTGCGCCCCCGCAAGCGGCCGCACGGCGGCCACCGCCCTGGCGAGCGCGGCATCCGCGGCGGCCGCCGGCAGGCCCCACGCCGTCAGCCGGAGGTCGGTGCCCTCCGGCGACGGGAGCCAGGCTACCGTCACGTTGGGTCCGACGAGCCTCGCGGGGTCGCCCACACGGTCCGCGAGCGCCGACTCCGAGATGCCGGTCGTCCTGAGGGTGCGCGAGCGGATGATTTCGGGGCCGGCGCCAGCGTCCGCGGCTCCGTGCGTCTGCGCGTCCGTGCGTCCGTGCGTCCGGCGCTCGATGAGGCGCGGAATGACCTCGGCCTCGAGCAGGCCGCGCATCTCGACGGGGACGCCGGGAAGGAGCACGGCGAGCCGCGCGCCTTCGCCCTCGAGCCAGAGACCCGGCGCGGTGCCCCAGCGGTTCGGCAGGACCGTCGCCCCCTCGGGCACGTCGGCCTGGCGCGCGTTCGACTCCGGCATCGGCCCGCGCCCCAGCTTCGCGAAGCGCGCCTCGAGCGCCTGGAGGATCGCGGGATCGCGGATCAGCCGACGGCCGAACAGCGCGGCGACCGCCTCGCGCGTGAGATCGTCCGCGGTGGGCCCCAACCCGCCGGTCACGATGACCGTGCCCGTCCGCTCCAGCGCCGCCGCCGCCGCGTCGCGCACCGCCTCCGCGTCATCGCCGACCGTGGCGCGGCGCGTGACCCGCACGCCGGCGTCGGCGAGGAGGCGCCCCGCCTGCGCGGCGTTGGTGTCCACGGTGTAGCCGAGCAGCAGCTCGGTGCCGACCGTGAGCAGCTCGCAGTCCATGTCAGCGCGCGGCGGTCCGGAGCAGCGCGCGGTACCTGTAGAGGTAGACGACGAAGGAGTAGACGGTGAGGATGAGCGCGAGCGCGAGCGTCACCGCGACGACGGCCCCGTGGAACTCGTCCCAGGCGTCACGCATCCGCCCCGTGATGCCCGTCTTGACGAGGAAGTCCTTCCACGCGAACCAGGCGATCGTCGCGCCGATGAAGATGTCCTGGAAGATGACCTTGAGCTTGCCCTCCCGGCCGGCGGCGATCACCACGCCGTGGCGCTGCGCCTGCCAGCGGAACAGGGTCATCAGCAGCTCGCGGCCCACCAACATCACCGCCACCCACAGCGGCAGGCTCCCCCACCAGGGAATGCCGTACAGGACGGTCGGATGCCGCGTGAGCCAGTAGATCGGCACCAGCGTGGCGATCAGGAGCAGCTTGTCGGCCGCCGGATCGAGCAGCTTGCCGAGGTCCGTGATCTGCTTGCGGCTGCGCGCCAGGTACCCGTCCACGACGTCGCTCACCGCGGCCGCGACGAAGATCACGAACGCGATGACCTTGGGCCAGTACCCTTCGATGAACGGGAGGAGCGCGATGACGGGCGCGAGCGCGATGCGCGCCAGGGTGAGGATGTTGGGCAGGTTCCACATGCCCGGTCAGCCCAGCGACTTCAGAACCAGCTTGCTGATGGCCTTGAGCGTCTCGAAGACCCCTTCGCCGGTGATGGCGACCGCCTCGTAGGCGGGCGCGCGCTCGACCCACTCGCCGGTGGGCAGCTGCTGGACCAGGAACTCGCCCTGGAAGACGGGATCGGGCGTGACCTTCTGCCGCTCGGCCACGGCGATCGGCCACCCGGGGTTCAGCGACGCCTGCAGGTCCTTGATCGGCGACGCGTTGGGGAGGTCGCGCTTGTTGAACTGGACGACGAACGGGAGCCTCGTCAGGTCGTAGCCGTACTCCGACATGTTGTCGTACAGGTTCTGCATCGACTCGATGTTGGCTTCCATCCGCTCGACCTGGCTGTCGGCGACGAAGACGATCCCGTCCACGCCCTTCAGGATGAGCTTGCGGCTCGCGTTGTAGTACACCTGGCCCGGGACCGTGTAGAGGTGGAACCGGGTCTTGAAGCCGCGGATGGTGCCGAGGTCCACCGGGAGGAAGTCGAAGAAGAGCGTGCGCTCCGTCTCGGTGGCGAGCGAGATGAGCTTGCCGCGCGTGTTGGGCTGCACCTTGCCGTAGACGTGCTCGAGGTTGGTCGTCTTGCCGCCCAGCCCCGGGCCGTAGTAGACGAGCTTGCAGTTGATCTCGCGCGAGGCGTAGTTGATCATCGACATAGCGCGAGCTCCTCAGTCCCCGAACAGCTTGTCGATCTCATCTTCCGCCTCTTTGGTCCCGAAGCCCTCGACCTTGGAGCTCTCGGTGCCGGCGCGATTGAACATGTCCTCGAACAACTTGGTCAGCTCCTCCACGGTCGTCTTGACCTTCAGCCGCACCAGGCCGAGGGTGGCACGGTTGTCGAACAGCGCGACGAGGATCACGCGGTGCGCCACGTCCGCCAGGTACATCGATTCCTTCTCGCCCTGGTGGAAGAGCGAGGAGAACTCGTGCTCGCCGATCATCTTGGCGAGCTGGTCGTTGGCGCTGAAGTCGGCGGCGGTGAGCGAGGCGAACGCCTGGGGATCGAACTGGGGAGGCTCGCCGACGTTCGCCACCACCTGGCCGGCGCGGTCCACAAGCAGCAGGCTCTTCACGTTGGTCTCGCGGAGCAGCCCGTTCATCTGCTCCGTGATGGCCTTGTGATCCTGCTCGCGGAACGACCAGCTCGACGCACCGGGCATGCGCTACCGCCTCACGAGAGTTTGGCTTCCATCCGCCGGGCGATCGCCTCGGCCCGGCGCCGCAGTGCGGGGTGCTCCTCCCAGGCGAGGTAGTCCCGCAGGACCTGCACCGCCTCGACCCCGGGATGCCCGCTCAAATACCCCAGGGCGGCCAGGCGGCGCAAGGGCCGCGGCGAAAACAGCGCGGTCCGCCAGCGCCCCATCGATCGCTGCGCGAGGAGCGCGCCCCCGAGGAAACCCACGGCCGTGGCCGCGACGAAGAAGAGCGGCTTCCTCATTCGCCCGAGAACTTCCGGCGCGCGGAGAACGCCTGGGCGATCGTCTCGCCGTCCGCGTACTCCAGCTCGCCGCCGACCGGGAGGCCGCGGGCCAGCCGGCTCACGGCCACCGCCGGCGCCGTCTGCCGCAGCGTCCGCTCCACGTAGTGCGCCGTCGCCTCCCCCTCCACCGACGGGTTCGTCGCCACGATCACCTCGCGCACCGCCGTCCCGTTCGCGAGCCGCGCCAGCAGGGCCGGCAGGTTCAGCGCGTCGGGCCCCACGCCGTCGAGCGGCGACAGCCGCCCGCCCAGCACGTGATAGAGGCCCCGGTACTCCCCCGCCCGCTCGATGGCGGCGACGTCGGAGGCCTCCTCCACGACGCAGATCAAGCCCTGGTCGCGCCGCGGGTCCGTGCAGAGAGCGCACGGGTCGGCTTCGGTCAGGTCACCGCAGCGCGAGCAGGCGCGGACGCGCTCGCCAAGGGCCGCGACGGCGCGCGACAGGCGCGTCGCCTCTTCCCGGGGCTGCTTGAGCAGGAAATAGGTCAGCCGCTGCGCCGTCTTTCGACCGATGCCAGGGAGCTTGGCGAACTCGGCGACCAGCTCCTCGATCGCAGACACGGTTACAGCGAGAACGGCAGCGGGAACGGCAGCAGGCTCTGGACCTTCTTCATCTCGTCTTGAGCCACCTCCGCCGCCCGCTTCTGCACCTCTGCGACGGCGGCCACGACGAGGTCCTCGAGCATCTCCACGTCGCCGCCGAGCAGACTGGGATCGATGTGCACCTCGCGGACCTGACCGCGGCCGTCACCCGTCACCGTGACCATGCCGCCGCCGGCGGAGCCCGTGACGGTCCGCTGGGCCAGCTCGCTCTGAATTGCTGCCAGGCGCGCCTGCATCTGTTGCCCGAACTGCAGGAGCGCACGAGGGTCGGTCATCAATGAAACCTAGGAGGCGCGGGGGCCCGAAGCAAGCCTATTCGATGAGGTCCAAGTCCAAGCTGTCTATGGCGCTATCGAGGCTCGGGTCCTTCTTCCGGAGGGCCTTCAGCCGCTCGGCCTTGGCCCCCGACGCGGTGAGGCGCGGAGGGGGGGGCGGAGGGCTCTGGGAGGGCGCTGCGGGGGCTCGCTTCTCGCCCCCTGACGAGCCGGTCGCGCCGGCGGCCAGCACCACCGTGACCGGCCTGCCGAGGATCCGCGCCGCGATGGCCTCGACGACCGGACGGTTGCGGGCCAGGCCTTCCGAGGTGAGCGGGTTGCCGCCCAGGGGGCGCAGGCGGATCACGTCGCCCTCGAGCGTCGCCGGCTCGGCGTCCTCGAGCGCACTCGCGACCAGGGGCTTCTCGTTCCTGGCGGTCGCCACGACGTCGGGCCAGAGGGCGCGCACCGACTCGAGCGTGAGCGGCGCGCCCGGTGCGGGGCGCGGCGCGGGCGGGGCCGGTGCCTCGGCGACCCGAGTGGGCGCCGCCGGGTTGTTCTCTTCTCTGACGACTGGCGTCTGGGAACCACTGTGCGACTTGCCGTCCGGCAACTTGCCTGCACTCTGTCCGCTGAGCAGTTCTGCAATCTGTACCGTTCGATCCATGAGCGTCCATCGGACCAAGAGCGTCTCGATGGCCAGCCTCGGACTGGACCCGCGCCGGATCGGCTCCTCGGCCTCTTCCAGCGCCCGGAGCATGCGGAGCAGGTCGCCCGTCTCGAAGGTGGGGGCGAGAGCGGCCACGTGCGCGGCGAGTGCGGCCGTGAGGCCGTCCGGCTTTCCGCCGAGCCGCGTCGCCAGGAGCGCGCGCACCACGTCGCCCGCCCCCTCGGCGAAGGCCGCGAGGTCCACGCCCGATTCCACCAGCTTGGCCACGAACGGGAAGACGTCCGGAGCGCGGTGGGCGCCGAGGATGCCCAGCAGCTCCGCGTACATCTCGTCGTCCACGAGGCCCAGGACCTCGCGCACCCGCGCCGCCGTCACCGGACCCTCGCCGAACGCCGTGGCCTGGTCCACCACCGAGAGGGCGTCGCGCATCCCGCCGTCGGCGACGCGCGCGATGATCTCGATCGCGTCGTCGTCGGCCTGCAGCGACTCCTGCTTGAGCACGTCCCGGATGCGGTCGGCGATCGCGTGCGGCCCGACGCGACGGAAGTCGAAGCGCTGAAGGCGGCTCATCACCGGCGCCGCGGCGTTGGTGATCTTGTTCGGCTCGGTGGTGGCGAAGACGAAGACGACGCCCGGGGGCGGCTCCTCGAGGATCTTGAGGAGCGTGTTCCACGCCTCGCGGGTGAGCATGTGTGCTTCGTCCACGATGTAGACTTTGTGGCGGCCCTCCTGCGACGCGGCGTACATCGCGCGCTCGCGGAGGTCGCGGGCGTCGTCCACGCCGCGGTTGCTGGCGGCGTCGATCTCGACGACGTCGAGGCTCGCCGAGCCGCTCCAGATGCGCTCGCATGAGGTGCAGGTGCCGCACGGCTCGCCCGGCTCAGCGGTGGGCTTTCCGGCGTGGCGGGTCTCGCAGTTCAGGGCCATCGCCAGGATGCGCGCGGCCGTGGTCTTCCCCACCCCGCGGGGCCCGGCGAAGAGGTAGCCGTGGGCGACGCGGTCCTGCTCGACGGCGCCGCGCAGCGCGCGCGCCACGTGCTCCTGGGCGATCAGCTCGCCGAAGAGGCGGGGACGGAATTTCCGGGCTAGAGCTAGGTACATGCCTGGCGGGCCCTCTGCATTCTCACTTCTGGCAACTCACAACCACTCGCAACTTGGCGTCTCGCAACTGCCCTGCCCACCCGGCTAACCGGAATCTGCACACTGGAAGGGGAGTGCCCCAGGCACCCCGCCGCGACGCGAGACATCACTTAGCGCTGCTGCCTTCGGGGCCCTGACGCGGTTCGTGCGCTCTCGCCCGACGGACCTGGGGCACCTCAAACCTAGTTGCCGGTTGCCAGACGGCAAGTTGGCAGTGGTTACCAGTTATCAGACGAGAGGCGCCAGACCAGACGCAAGCACCGACAACTGGTCTGGCCCCCGATCTCTCACGTCTGGCAACCACTCCCTCCTTGCCGTCTGGCAGCTCTTCCGCCCTCTGCAACTCCGCCTATTCTGCCTTCAGTCGGTAGCCCACGCCGGATTCGGTGAGCAGGACCTTCGGGCGCGACGGGTCATCCTCGAGCTTGTGCCGCAGCTGGGTCATGTAGACGCGCACGTAGTGCGTCTGCTCCACCGCGTTCGGCCCCCACGCCTCCTTCAGCAGCTGGCGGTGGGTGACGACCTTCCCCGCGTGACGCACGAGCGTCGCCAGGAGCTTGTACTCGATGGGCGTGAGGTGGACCTCGGCACTCTTCCGAAACACCAGCCGCGCCGCGAGGTCCACCTTGAGGTCTCCGACGACGAAGACCGGCTCGCCGCCTCCGTCCGGCAGCGCCGCGTGGCGCAACGCCACGCGGAGCCGGGCCAGCAGCTCCCCGATGCCGAAGGGCTTCGTGAGGTAGTCGTCGGCGCCGGCGTCGAGCGCCGCGATCTTGTCCTGCTCGCGGCCGCGGGCCGAGATCACGATGATGGGCGTGCGGGACCACTCGCGCAGCCGGCGCGTCAGCTCGATGCCGTCGAGGTCGGGGAGGCCGAGGTCCAGCAGGATGACGTCGGGGTTGCGGCCCGTGGCCTGACTCAGTCCCTCGCGCGCGTTCACAGCCTCGACCAGGCCGTAGTCGTGGCTCTCCAGCGAGGCCTTGAGGAAGCGCCGCATCTGCGGCTCGTCCTCGATCACCAGCACCAGCGGCGCAACGTCGCTCATGGGCTCCCGCCGCGAAGTCGGCGGAAGCTAACTCTCGGCCGGCTCCCCCGGAACGCCCGCCGGCGGATGGCTGGGCAGCGGCAGCGTGAAGGTGAAGACCGCGCCGCCCCCAGGCCGGTTCTCCGCCCACATCCGGCCGCCGTGGGCGGTGACGATGCCGCGGCAGATGGTGAGGCCCAGCCCGACGCCGCCCGGCGCCGTGCCGGCCGCCGGCACGCTCGCGCGGTAGAACTTGTCGAAGACCTTGGCCTCCTCCCCGGACGGGAGGCCGGGCCCCCGGTCCGCGACGCGCACTTCCACGGTGCCATCGCGCGGCGCCGCCGAGATCTCGATCGGCGTGCCGGCAGGCGTGTACTTCGCCGCATTCTCCAGCAGGTTGACGAACACCTGCTCGACCAGAAGCCCGTCCACCTCGAGCAGCGGCAGATCCGGCGGGAGCTTCACCTCCACCAAGTGGTCCTTGAGCCGCTCCTCGAGCCGGATGAGTGCCACCCCCACGATCTCCTCGAGCGGCTGCCAGTCGCGCTGCACCTCCAGGGCGCCGGTCTCGACGCGGATCATGTCGAGCAGGTTTCCGATGAGGCGGTTCATCCGCTGGGACTCGTCGAGGATCGCCTTGAGCAGGTCGCGCCGCTGCGCCTCCGAGAGGGCGCCGCCCTCCAGCAGGCTGCTCGCCGCGCCCGTGATCGCGCCCAAGGGCGTGCGCATGTCGTGGGAGAGCGAGGACAGGAGGGCCGTGCGCAGCCGCTCGGCTTCCGCCTCCACCTGCTCGTGTTGCGCCTGCTCGGCCAGCCGCACGCGCTCCAGCGCGAGGGCCGCCTGACCGGCGAACGTCTCCAGGAGGCGCTGCAGCCCAGGATCGTGGAAGCGCTTCGCATCAGACGCCCGCAGGCCGATCACGCCGACCGTGCCCGCCGACCCGACCAGCGGCACGTACAAGGCCTGGGCCGCGGAGAGGGTGTCCGTCCCCGCGCCCGCCGCCTGGCCACGATCGAAGACCCACTGCGCGACGCTGCGCTCCTTCTCGTCCATCGGGAAGGCCGGTGTGGCCCCCACCGGGATGGCGACCCGCCCCGCCTCGTCCGGCAACAGGATCTGCACGCGGGCGGCGAAGGTGCCCTCGAGGTGCCGGCTCACGGCCGCCGCCACCTCGCTTCGGCCGCGAGTTGCCGCGAGCTCGCGGCTCATCGCATACAGCGCCGCCGTCCGCCGCTCCCGCTCGCGTGCCGTTTCCGCCTGCGAGCGCAGCCGGAAGGTGAGGGCGCTGATCACCAGGGCGATCACCAGCATCACGGCGAAGGTCAGGAGATAGCGGACGTCGGAAACGGCGAAGGTGTAGTAGGGCGGCACGAAGAAGAAGTCGAACAGCGCGATGCTGAGCAGCGCGGCGGTGACCGACGGCCCGCGCCCGTACCGGGAGGCCACCAGCCCCACGCCGAGGAGGTAGATCATCGCCACGTCGGTCACGGTGAGGGCGCGGAAAACCAGCGCTCCGAGCACTGTGCACGCGCCGACGATCAGGGCGGCCCAGCCATACTCCGCGAGGGGCGAGCGACGCCCGATTGCCGCCGGTCGGCGTCGGGGCGCGCCTACGTCACCGCGGATGGCATAGACGTCCATGTCGCCGCTGCCCCGCACCAGTTGATCCAGCAGCGAGCCGAAGACCTTATCACGCCAGCGCGGGTGGGTCGGCTTGCCCACGACGATCTTCGTCACGTTGTGGTCCCGCGCGTACGCCAGGATCTCCTCGGCGGCGTTGTGCCCACTCAGCATCGCGGTCTCGGCGCCCAGCGACTCCGCCAGCTGGAGGTTGGCGGCGAGCGCGTCGCGATCGGCGGGCGAGATGGCCTGGCCCGGGCGCTCGACGTAGACGACGCGCCACTCGCACTTGAGCCCCGTGGCCATGCGCTTTCCGGCCCGCACCAGCCGGGCACCCTCGGGGTTCGGGCCGACGCTCACCAGCAGCCGTTCGGCCGCGGGCCAGGTGGCGTGGATCCCCGACTCCCGCATGTAGACGCGCATCTGAGCGTCCACCCGCTCGGCCGCGCGGCGCAGCGTCAGCTCGCGCAGCGCGATCAGATTGCCCTTGCGGAAGAACCGCTCGACCGCGTGGGCGACCTGCTCGGGCAGATAGACCTTCCCCTCGCGCAGCCGGGAGAGGAGGTCGTCGGCGGAAAGATCCGCCAGCTCCAGCTCGTCGGCCTCGTCGAAGACGGAGTCCGGCAGGGTCTCGCGAACGGTGACCCCGGTGATCTGGGCGACCACGTCGTTGAGGCTCTCCAGATGCTGGACGTTCAGCGTGGAGTAGACGCTGATGCCCGCCGCGAGCAGCTCCTCGACGTCCTGCCAGCGTTTGGCGTGGCGCGAGCCGGGGGCGTTGGTGTGGGCCAGCTCGTCTACCAGCAGGAGGCCCGGCCGCCGCGCGAGCGCGGCCTCGAGATCGAACTCCTGGAGCTGGATGCCGCGGTATTCCTGCGCGCGGCGCGGCAGCGCGGGCAGGCCTTCCAGCAGCGCCGCCGTCTCCGGCCGGCCGTGGGTCTCGACCACGCCCACCAGCACGCCCACGCCCTCGCGGGCCCGGGCCCGGGCAGCCTCCAGCATCGCGTACGTCTTCCCGACGCCAGGAGCCGCGCCGAAGAAGATCTTGAGGCGCCCGCGGGTCGCGCGCCGCTCCTCCTCACGCACCTGCGCGAGCAGAGCCTCGGGATCGGGCCGGCGGTTCTGGGGGCCGCTCACGCGCCTAAGCTAGCATCGGGCCGGGGCACGGGTGAGGGCACTGCAGCCGGCGGCGCGAACGGGTCGCTCCTACAGCTTCACGAGGATGGCGCAGTTGATCCGGTTCTCGGTCCGGCGCAGGTCGGGCGTCCAGCCGGGCACCAGGGAGCCCGGCGCGCCGGTGTTGCCGTTCGGCGGCGTGACGCCGCCCGGCCCGGCGAAGTACGGCACGCTGGCGTGGCGATGGTCGAACTCGGCGCGGAAGGTCACGAAGTCGTCCGGCATGTAGTCGAAGGTCACCGAGGCGTCCCACGCGCTGAACGGATCGCCGGGGTTCTCCGTGAAGTAGGGCGTCCCCGACGCTGCGGTCGCGCCGTTGATCGGCGGCATCAGCACCAGGTACCGCCCCGGGTTTGTGATTTCGCCGCCGCCGACCGTGACGGCGTACCGGTCGTGGGCGAACCAGACGCGGTCGTAGACCATGTAGCCGAGGAAGGCCTGCTTGGGTCCCAGCTTCGTGCCGGTGCAGCTCACACCGCCGCCGTTCTCGCACCCCGCGTCCACGGTCACCGAGAACGCCATCTTGTCCGCAAAGGCATTCGGCCGGTCGAGGTACTTGACCTGCACGCTGTTGTCGGTGTGCACCCGGGCCCGCCCCGGGATCCCCAGCCAGTCGTAGCCGTAGTAGTTGTTGGACAGCACCGAGAGGGAGCCGGTCGGCCGCCACAGAACCTGCATCCCGTAGCCCGGGCTCTCGTTGAACATCCCATATGACTGCCAGCCGTTGACGAGCCACGGCTCGATCTTGAGCTTGTCGCTGGGGAAGATCTGCACCCGCAGCCCGTTGAAGAACCACGGCGTGTTCGACGAGACGTAGGAGGGTTGGTAGGCCCAGTTGTCGAAATTGTAGTAGCCAAACAGCCCCACGTATGACATGAAGATGCCGGCCTCGAAATTGATCCCGCTCCACACGTTCCAGTGATAGCCGCCGTACGCCTCGGAGATGTAGCGGTAGGCATCGGACAGGTTCCACTGGCCGCGCGAGGGACTGGCGTCGTTCCGGGGCGTCATCGTGGAGTACATCCCGAACTGGGTCATCAGCCGGCCGATGGCGTGGTCGGTGTGGAAGTCGCCGCCGATCCCGAGCTGCTGGACCTGGATCTCCGACGTGCGCCCGCTCTCGCTGGTCCCCACCAGGGTGTGGTCGGCGGGATGGTTGAAGTCGCCGATGTACGAGGCGTCGAGCCGGAACTCGCCCGTGAAGTACTTCGAGTCGAGGACGCTCTGATGGCCGCGCGGGTTGCCCTGCAGCCAGGTGAAGTCCGCGAAGGCGAACGGGGTCCTGGCCGAAGCGGTGTCCGCCGCCGGCGCGGCATGCGTCGTGTCCTGCGCCGCGAGCAGCCCGGGCACGAGGAGTCCAGCGAGGGCGAGACGTACGCTCACTTGAGACCTCCGAGACTGTCCAGGGCCAGATTGAGCCAGAGGACGTTGACGCGCGGCTCGCCCAGGATGCCGAGGGTGCGGCCCTTGGTGTGCCGCGCGACCAGCGCGCGGACGGTGGCGACGTCCAGACCGCGGGCGCGGGCGACGCGCGGCACCTGGCCCTCGGCGCTGGCCGGCGAGATTTCGGGATCGAGCCCCGAGCCCGACGAGGTGACGAGATCGGCCGGGATCTGCCCCTTCACCCAGTGATCGAGCTTCACCGCGCTGTCTACTGCCTGCACGATGAGGGTGTCCGCGAGCTTAGCGCTCGTGGGGCCGAGGTTGGTGCCGGTGGACAGCGTGTCGTCGTAGCCGTTGCCCGCGGCGGAAGGCCGGGCATGGAAGTAGCGCGCGCTCGCGAAGGTCTGCCCGATCAGCAGGCTCCCGACGACCCGCCCGTCCACCGTCACCAGCGAGCCGTTGGCCTGCCGCGGGAAAAGCAACTGCGCGATCCCCGTCACGACGCCCGGATACAGGACACCCGTGATGAGCATCAGGACGAGCGTCACGACGATCGCTGGACGAAGCTGGTTCTTGAGCATCGTCAGGCCAGATGAAGAAGGGTGAGAGCCAAGTCGAGCACCTTGATCCCTGCGAACGGGATCAGGATGCCGCCCACGCCGTAGATCCAGAGATTGCGGCGCAGGATCTGCGCGGCCGGCGCCGGCCGCCACCGCACGCCGCGCAGGGCAAGCGGGATGAGGGCGATGATGATGAGGGCGTTGAAGACGACCGCGGACAGCACGGCCGACTGCGCGGTGTGCAGGCGCATGATGTTGAGGGCCTGCAGCGCCGGATATGTGGCGACGAACATGGCCGGGATGATCGCAAAGTACTTGGCCACGTCGTTGGCGATCGAGAACGTCGTCAAAGCGCCGCGGGTGATGAGGAGCTGCTTCCCGATCTCGACCACTTCGATGAGCTTGGTCGGATTGGAGTCGAGGTCGATCAGGTTCCCCGCCTCCTTCGCCGCCTGCGTGCCGGTGTTCATGGCCACGGCGACGTCGGCCTGCGCGAGGGCCGGCGCGTCGTTGGTGCCGTCCCCGGTCATCGCCACGAGCCGCCCGCCCGCCTGCTCGCGCTTGATCAGCACCATCTTGTCCTCGGGCGTCGCCTGGGCGAGGAAGTCGTCCACCCCGGCTTCGGCGGCCACGGCGGCGGCGGTGAGCGGATTGTCGCCCGTGATCATGACCGTCTTGATGCCCATGCGCCGCAGCTCGGCGAAGCGCTCCCGGATGCCGCCCTTCACGATGTCCTTGAGGTGCACGACGCCCAGGGCGCGTGCACCCTCGGCCACGACGAGCGGCGTGCCCCCCTCGCGCGCGATTCCCTCCACGGAGGCCTGGACGGCCCGCGGCACGGAGCCGCCCTGCTCCGCCACGAACGCCGCGATCGCGTCGGCGGCGCCCTTGCGGATCCGGCGCCCGTCGAGGTTCACGCCGCTGATCCGGGTCTGCGCGCTGAACGGGATGAACGTCGCGCCGAGACCCTGGATGTCCCGCTCGCGAAGCCCGTAGCTCGTCTTCGCCAGCACCACGATGCTGCGTCCCTCCGGCGTCTCGTCGGCCAGGGACGCGAGCTGGGCGGCATCGGCGAGGCTCTCGCCGGAAACCCCCTCGGCCGGGATCAGCGCCACCGCCTGCCGGTTACCGAGCGTGATCGTGCCAGTCTTGTCGAGCAGCAGCGTATCCACGTCGCCGGCCGCCTCCACCGCCCGCCCACTCATCGCGATCACATTGTGCTGGATCATCCGGTCCATGCCTGCGATCCCGATCGCGGAGAGGAGGCCCCCAATGGTCGTGGGGATGAGACACACCAGCAGGGCGACGAGGATCGGAATCGAGACCGCGCCGCCGGAGTAGATCGCGAACGGCTGCAGCGTCACCACGGCCAGCAGGAACACGATCGTCAGCCCGGACAGCAGGATGATCAGCGCGATCTCGTTGGGAGTCTTCTGGCGCTTCGCGCCTTCGACGAGGCCGATCATCCGGTCGAGGAATGTCTCGCCCGGGTTCGCCGTGATGCGGATGACGAGCCAGTCCGACAGCACCTTCGTGCCGCCGGTCACCGCCGAGCGGTCGCCGCCAGACTCGCGGATCACGGGCGCCGACTCGCCAGTGATCGCCGACTCGTCCACCGACGCGACGCCCTCGATCACCTCGCCGTCGCCCGGGATGAGATCGCCGGGCTGGCAGAGGGCCACGTCGCCACGGCGCAGCTCCCCGGCCCACACGGTCTGCACCGACTTGCGGTCCCCGGGATTGCCCAACCGCTTGGCTAGCGTCTTGGTGCGCGCGCCCCGCAGGGCGTCCGCCTGCGCCTTGCCCCGCCCCTCCGCCATCGCCTCCGCGAAATTCGCGAAGACGACGGTGAACCAGAGCCACAGCGCGATCTGCAGCGTGAAGCCGAGCCCGCCACGGCCTGCCAGGATGTCGCGCACCAGGACCAGCGTGGTGAGCACGCTGCCCACGAGGACGACGAACATCACGGGGTTCCGCACCATGTGGCGGGGGCCGAGCTTCGCAAAGGAGTCCCGAATTGCTCGGCGCACGATCGGGGGGTCGAAGAGCGGCCGCTTGACCGTCGCCACTAGAAGAGCCTCCCGGCATTCATGAGCAGGTGCTCCACCACCGGGCCGAGGGAGAGCGCGGGAAAGAAGGTGAGCGCGCCGACGATCAGGATGACACCGATCAGGAGCACGACGAACAGCGGCGTCGTGACCGGAAACGTTCCGGCCGAGGCGGGCACGACCCTGCGCTCCGCGAGGAAGCCGGCCAGCGCGAGCATCGGCACCATCATGGCAAACCGCCCGAACAGCGTGCCGAGACCGAGCAGTGTGTTGTAGTAGTAGGTGGTCCCTGTCAGGCCGGCGAACGCGCTGCCGTTGTTCCCCGTCACCGAGCTGAACGCGTACAGGATCTCCGAAAGGCCGTGCGGGCCCGCGTTGTTGAGGCCCTTGAGCCCGGCAGGCAGCGCCGCCGAGGCGGCCGTGAAGAGCAGGATGATGGCGGGGAAGATCAAGACGTACAGCATCGCCATCCGCACTTCGCGGCTCTGGATCTTCTTGCCGAGGTACTCCGGCGTTCGGCCGACCATCAGCCCCGCGATGAACACGGTCAGAATGGCCATCACCAGCATCCCGTAGAGCCCCGACCCGACGCCGCCGAAGATCAACTCGCCGAGCTGGATGTTGACGAGCGGGACCATTCCGCCGAGCGGTGTGAAGGAGTCGTGCATGGAGTTGACGGCGCCGCAGGAGGCGTCGGTCGTCACCGTCGCATAGAGCGCGGAGCCGGCGATGCCGAACCGGACCTCCTTCCCCTCCATGTTCCCGCCGGGATTAGTCCCGGACGCCACGATGTCCACACCGCGGGCCGCGTGGATCGGGTTGCCGCGCGCCTCGGCCCAGTACGCCGTCGTCACGCCCGCCAGGAACAGCGCGAACATCGCCGCCCAGAGCGCCCAGCCGTGTTTCTGGCTCTTCACCATCCGCCCGAACATGTAGGTGAGGCCGGCCGGCACGATGAAGATCGCGAACGTCGAGAGCAAGTTCGTCCACGGCGTCGGGTTCTCGAACGGATGCGCCGCGTTGGCGTTGAAGAACCCGCCGCCGTTGGTGCCGAGCTGCTTGATGGCCTCCTGGCTCGCCACGGGCCCCATCGCCAGCACCTGCTTCGCGTTCTCGAGCGTGGCGGCAGTGACGTACGGGTGGAAGTTCTGGATCACGCCCTGCTGCACGAACAGCAGTGCGAGCACGAAGGAGAAGGGCAGGAACACGTACAGCGTGCCGCGGACCAGGTCCGTCCAGAAGTTGCCGAGGCGCCCGCCGGAGCGGCGGGCGATCCCGCGCGCCAGCGCCACAGCCGCGGCGACGCCCGAGGCTGCGGAGGCGAAGTTGTGGAAGGCGAGCTGCATCATCTGCGAGAGGTAGCTCATCACCGTCTCGCCGGAATACGACTGCCAGTTGGTGTTGGTCGTGAAGGAGGCGGCGGTCTCGAACGCCTGCCGGTCGGGAACGGCGGCGCGATGGAACGGATTCAGGGGCAGATGCGCCTGGAGGCGTAGCGCGACGTAGGTCACGAGCATCGAGACGGCGCTGAAGACCAGCAGGCTCGCCGCGTAGCGCGTCCAGTGCTGGTCTTCGGCCGGGTCGATGCCGCACAGGCGGTAGATCGCCCGCTCCACCGGCGCCAGCCAGTGCACGGAGCCGTCGTAGACGCGCACCAGGAACACGCCCACGGGCTTCGTGATGGCGAGCAGTGCGAGGGAGAAGACGAGGATCTGGAGCCAGCCGATTGCGGTCATGGCAGCTCAGAACCTCTCGGGGCGGAGCAACGTGTAGACCAGGTAGACCAGCACCGCGAGCGAGACCAGTGCGCCGACGATCGTCTCGGCGCTCACGGCCGGTCCTCCTCGCCGGTGCCTTCCTTCCCCAGATGCCGGCAGCCCAGCACATAGGCCAGCATCAGAGCGAAGAAGGCCAGGGTGACCAGGATGTACACGACGTCGAGCATCTTCCCCTCCTGATGCAGCCTGGGGAGGATACGAGGCGGGAGATCAAGACGGTGTCAGAACTCGACAGGAGAGCGTCAAGATCTCGTCAAGACACTACTGCAGCACCTCGGCGATGACCTGAACCGCCCGCTCGATGTCCTTGTCGCTCACGTCCAGGTGCGTGATCGCGCGCAGGCGCTTCGGCCCGAACGCGGTGACCAGCACGCCGCGCTCGGCCAGCCTCGGGATCACCGCATCCGCCGTGTCGCGCACGAGGTCGAGCATCACGATGTTCGTGTCGGGTGCGAGCGGCCGCACCGCTGGATGACCGGCGAGCCCGGATGCCAGTCGCTTGGCATTGGCGTGGTCCTCGGCCAGGCGGCCGAGGTTGTGATCCAACGCCCAGAGCCCGGCCGCGGTGAGGATCCCCGACTGCCGCATCCCGCCGCCCAGGCGCTTGCGGATCTGCCAGACATCGTCCCGCGCCGCGCTCGGAAAGGCGAGGCATGAGCCCACGGGGCAGCCGAGCCCCTTGGAGAGGCTCACCATCACGGTGGTCGCCGGCGCCGCGAGGCGCGCGGGCGGCACGCCCAGGGCAGCCGCTGCGTTCCAGAGCCGCGCGCCGTCGAGGTGCAGGTTGACCTTCGCCTCGCGCGCCACCGCGCCGATGGCGTCCGTCACCGCGGCCGGCATCACCTTCCCGCCGGCGGCGTTGTGGGTGTTCTCGATCGCGATGGCGCTGGGGCGCGGCACGTGCGGCGACGGCGCCCGCAACGCGCCGCGCACCAGCTCGGCGGTGAGCAGGCCGTCGGGCGTCGCGATCGGGCGGATCTGCACCCCGGACAGCGTCGCGACGCCGGCGAACTCGTAGTGGACCATGTGTGCGTTGGCCTCGAGCAACAGCTCGGTGCCGGGGCGCGTGTCCAGCCAGATCCCGCTCTGGTTCGCCTGCGTGCCGCTCGGGAAGAAGAGCGCCGCCTCCTTGCCCAGCAGCTCGGCGATGCGCTCCTCCAGCCGGAGCGTCGTCGGATCGTGGTCCAGGACATCGTCGCCGACCTCCGCCTCGGCCATCGCCCGCCGCATCGCGGCGGAGGGGCGGGTGACGGTGTCCGATCGGAGGTCTACCGTCGGCATAGGGACACCACGCATGGGAGGCACGGAGGCACGGACGCACGGAGGCACGGGAGAGACATGGACGCGCTCCTAATGGAGGACGGCGCGCTGCGCCGCCTGGCGGCGACGGAGCTCGTAGACCTGCGCGATCTCGGCGCCGACCAGGAAGACGAACGTCATGTAGTACACCCACCCGACCAGCAGGATGACGGCGCCGAGCGTGGCGTTGCTGGTCAGCTGCTCGGGGCTGACGAACGCGCGGAAGTAGGCGCTCAGCACCTCCTTTGCGACATCAACCCCCACGGCGCAGGCCACGGCGGCGATCAGAGCCGTGTCCCACCGGATCCGGTGCGCCGGCGCGTACTTGAAGATCATCACGAACAGCGCGAGCAGGAACGCGAACGCGAGCAGCTGGGCCCCGAAGTACTCGGCGAAGCGGAGATTGCGCACCGCCAGGGCGATCCCCTCGCTCAGCGCGATGTTGAGGACGATCAGCAGTGCCGTGGCGACGACCAGGCCGGCGTCGGAGAGCTTGGCCCTGAGCACGGAGCGCGTCTCCTGGGTGTCGAACACCTCGCACAGCGCCGCGCGAAGCGAGCCGAAGAGCCGCGTCGCGAAGAAGATGAAGAGAGGAAAGCCGACCAGCGACAGCTTGCCGCGCGAACGTACCACGTCCTCGGCCATCCGGATCACCGGCTCGAAGGGGCCCGCCCCCACCTTCACACCGTAGCTCGGGAAGAGGTGCCGCAGGTACGAGGTCAGATCGAGACGGGAGGCCGCCGCGTTGGCGCTGAGGACGTAGCCGACAAGGGCGAGGACGACGATGACGAACGGCACGGCCGCGAGGAGGAAGTCGAAGGCCAGACCGCTCGCCAAGAACGGGATGTTCGCCTCCTGACCGCCCTCCCAGACGCGGCGGACGAAGTTGCGCGCGTCATGCCAGGCGAAGACCCAGCGGAACCGTCCCTCTCCCGCCACGGCGGCTCTTACGCGCCGGGCTCCTCGTCCTTCGCGGCCTGACGGCCGGCGCGCCGCGACTCGCGGGCGTCGGCGAGCCGCTTCTCCAGCTCCTCGCGCGCGGTCAGTGCCGCGCCGCGGCCGGCCTCCACCACGTCATGCGCCGCCTGCCGGCCCTCGTGCACCCGCTGCTTCGCCGTCTCGAGCCCCGACTCCACGCGGGCGCGCGCCTTCTCGTACCCGCCGGCCACGAGCTCCTCCAGCTCCTCCGCCTTCTCGGAGGCCAGGTCCTTCAGCTGCTTGCCGCGGCTCCGGATATTCGCCCGCAGCTCCTCGCCGGACGTCGGCGCGAACAGGAGCGCCAGCCCCGCCCCGATGGCCAGCCCCCACAGAAAGGGCACCACCGGCGAGCCGTGCTTCTCCACCACCACCACCTCATCGTCGTCGCTGTGCCTCGCCATCGTCTCCCCCTATTCCCCGGCTTCGGCGTCGTCCGGCGCCGCCGCGGTCGCGGCGGCCGGCTCGGCGCGGCGGAGCACCGGGGCCCTCACGTAGCGCGCTACCGTCTCCGCGCTGTGGCTCACCTTGAGCGCCTCGAACAGAAAGGAGAACTGGTCCTCCAGCGCCTCGCCCAGCGCCCCGCGCACGGCCTCGGGCAGGGTCCACCAGTCCTTCTTGAACGGGCCGAGTGCCTTCTTGCGCGTCTTGTAGAAGAACTGCTCGTCCGTCTCCCCGGTCTTGCGCTCGGTGGCCGCGTTCTCGCGCAGCCAGTCGTAGAGCTTCGCCTTGAACGCGGCCGGCGTCGCCTCGTGATCGAACAGCAGCGACTGGAAGGCCGTGGCCAAGTGGATCTCCGCCGCCTCGACCTCCGGGAACCGGACGAACGCCTCGGGCGGCAGCGTCGAGGCGCCGTGCTGCACCGCGCCGGCCATCCCGTACTTCTGCCGCGCGTCCTCGGAGAGCTTCTTCAGCGTGTCGAGGTCGAGCTTCACTTCGGCGATCGAGCCGTCCGGCAGCACGACGCCGCCGTGGCTCGTCCCCGTCTGGACGCTGATCTTCGAGATGCCGGTCAGCTTGGCGCCGCGCGCAGCGAGCGCGCGCCGGTAGCCGTCCATGAAGGCGTGCTGCTCCTCGATCGTGCTGTTCTTCCCGCCGACCTCGCCGATCTCGGCCCCGACCGAGATGGTGACGCCCGCAGGCTCCTCGGCACGGATCACGGCCGTCAGCTCGGCGGCGCGCTCGTAGTTGACGCGCTGCTGGGTGTCGAGCGTCGGCTGCTTGAGGTCCACCAGCGTCGAGGTGTCCACGTCGATGTTGTAGAAGCCGGCGGCGACGGCTTCTTTGATCAGCGCCTTCACCGCTCCGACCTCGCCCTCCGGGTCCGAGGCGTACTTCTTCGCGTTGATCTGGAAGTGGTCGCCCTGGACGAACAGTGGGCCGCGGAAGCCCTCGCGCAGTGCCGCCGCCAAGAGCACGGCGACGTACTCGGCCGGCCGCTGGTCGGTGTACGACATCTCGGAACGCGCGATCTCGCACAGGAAGGCCCCGGCCTGGCGCTTCACAGCGGCGCGGAACAGGGCGCGCGCCGAGTCGTAGGCCATGCCCCGGATGTTGACGGCGGGCACCGTGAAGCCGTAGACCTGCCCCTTGCCCCGCGCCATGTAGAAGTCGTGAATCGAGGCCGGCCGCACGCCGACCACCTGCCCGAGCTCCCAGAGCAGCCAGCGCGCCGCGTCCCGCCAGGTCGGGCCGCCGAACACGGCGGCGTCGGCGAGCTGATCGGTGGCCGGGCCCGCGAGCGTCGCGGGCTTCGGCACGCCGATGGCGCCACCCGCGTCCACCGTCACTGCGCCGCCGAAAGGCCTCACCAGCTTCTGCACGATATCCTGCATGACCGCTCCGGAAGCGAAGGTGTCACCGCAAATGTAGGGCGCTGCGGGAGAGGCGTCAAAACGGCGTCACGCGCAGAACCGGGTCCGCGCAGACTCTGACGCAGATGGACTAGCGGCCCCTCCGCTCCAGAAGGTACTTTGTCCGGGTCAAGGCCATGCCTGCCAGAGCAGCGGTACCCGGGCCCTTCACTCTGAGCACCAGAACCGAGGGGTTCACTATGAGTACGCGATATCAGCCGATGCGTCTGTTGCGGGCTGTGATGATCCTGGGCGTCGTGTGCTGCGCGGGCGCCGCGACGCCGCTGGCGGGCCAGCAGGTCCAAGACTCGGCGCGCGTGGTGCCGGCAAATGCAGCACCGGCCAGTTCAGCACAAGCGAGTCACCCGAGCACCACCGCGCCGGGACCGCGGATCTCCCCCCGGTTCCAGAGCTTCGAGCCGAGTGTGGCACGCAGCAACGCGTCGGTGACGTCGTCCCCGGCGGCCGAAGGCGGGTCGCACACCATCGTGATTTCGACCCTGGCGCTGGTGCTCATCGTCATCATCATCGTGTTGCTCTTGCGGTGACGGCCTGAAGGCAGTCCCTGCGAACCGGTCAGGACCACAGGGGGCCGTCTCGCGACGGCCTCTTTGTCTATAGCCTAGTCCTCCGCCGCATCTGGTCGCCGCGATCGTGATCGTCCTGATTCGCGTCATTCGGGGCCAGAAGGCGTTCTAGCCAGTTCTCCGTGGGAGGGCGCACATGAACGTTCGCCGCCGTCGGGCGGCCCTCGTGCGAGGTCTGGTGGTGTTGGGCGTGCTCGCAGCCGTCCTGCTGGGGGTGGTCGGGTGGCGTGCGTCGGGCATCATCAAAGTGCTGCTCCGCAACTGGGCGGTGGAGACCGTTGCGCAGCAGTCGGGGGGTGTCTACCGGCTCGATCTGGGGCAGCCGCGGCTGAACTGGCTGCTCCGCCGGGTTGCGGTGGATTCGGTCCGGTTGACGACGAACGTCGGCGTGAACGCGAAGCGCGTGCCGCCGCTGCTCGACCTGAAGGTGGCGTTCGACCGCTGCACCGTGAGCGGCGTGCACCTGGTGGCCCTGGTTCTCGGGCGCGGCTTCGTTGCCGGGTCGTTCGGCTGCCGCAAGGGCAGCGTCGCGGTCAGTGGGATCCGCGCCCCCCAGGGGGCGGCGATCCCGCCCTTCCTGGTGCCCTCAACGGTACCTCGCCCGCCCGCGAGCGTGCCGCGGGTAAGAATCTCTCGCGTAGCCTTTCCGAACCTCGCCCTTCAAGTTCGGCTCCCCCATGCGGGTCCCGGGGAGACCCGGTTGGCATTCGAGCGGGCGCGGTGGAGCATGGTGGACTTCGCGATCGATCCCGCCGACAGCGCAGCGGCGGCCCGGCCCCTGTTCAGCCGGGTCGTCGAGCTCGCCGTGGACAGCTTCGTGGCGCGCCCCGACAGCGTCACCGCGGCGCGCATCGGTCACTTCCGGGCGAGCCTCACACACTCCACGCTCGACGCGGAGGGCCTCGAGTTCGCGCCGTCGGTGCCGTTGGCGGAATTCGAGCGTGGTCCCTACCGGCCGGACATCGTCCAGGTCGGCGTCGCCCACGTGCGGGTGCGGGGCATGGACTTCGGCGCCCTGGCGCTCGGATTGGGCGTGCATGCGCGCCGCGTGACGGTGGACTCCCTGCACGTGAAGATCACGAGCGACTATCGGGGCGTACCACGACCCACGTCGCATCGCACACCGCAGCAGTGGATCGCGGACCTCGGGCAAACGGTGGACGTGGATTCGGTCGCGGTGCACGAGGGAGAGGTCGAGTACCGGGAGGTGCGCCCGGCCCAGGATTGGCCCGGGGTCCTGACCTTCAGCCACATCGAGGCTACGGCGATGCCGGTGCGCCATGTCGACGGCCGGAAGGCGATCGCGGACTCCATGATCCTCGCGGCCACCGCACAGCTGCTGCGCGCCGGGCGGCTCGACGTCCGCATCGCGTTCCCGTTTGACGCCCCGGCCTTCGACATGGCGTACCGCGGGACGCTCGGCCCGATGCCGGCCACGGCCTTCAACCTCGTCCTCGAGCACCTCGAGAACTGGAAGATCACCCGTGGCCAAGTCGAGAAGATCAACTTCAGCGCTGCGGTGCACGACGGCGTCGCCCGCGGTGCGCTCACGCCGCTCTATACCGACCTGTCGGTCGCGGTGACGGGCCACGGATCGGGTGGCATCCTGCGGTTGCACGGGATCATCGGCGGTGCGGTGCGCGGGCTCGCGTCCACCGTTGCCGGGTCGAAGCTGAACGGCGACAATCCTGACGCTCCGCTCAAGGCTCCGCGCACGGGCCCGATCCACCACGTCTTCGCTCCGAGCGAGACGCTCCCGGGTTTCCTGTGGGTGAGCCTGCGCGAAGGGCTGCTGGTGGTCATGCTGAAGTAGGGCGGTTCAGGCAGGATCCGGCCGACCCCGCCAAGACTCAACGCCAGACCAGGGCCACCCCGATCCGTGACACGTAGGCGACGACATCGTTGGCCGTCGCCCCTCCGACGGTGAGGTCGCCGAGCGCCGCGACGTTCGTCGCGGCCTGCAGGGCCACGGCGAAGTGTGGGGTCAGCCGGAAATCGTAGCCCGCGCTGAGGGTGAGTGCGACGCCCGTCCCCCGCGTCGAGTGCGCGCCGGTCGCGTCCGCCGTCAGCGCCACGGAGCCCTTGACGATGCCGACCCCGCCGCGGACGAAGACCTTCGCCGCCGGCCAAGGATACCACTGCACCATGGCGACCACGGTCGTCACCTGTTGCCGCGGGTTCCCCGAGCTCTGCCAGAGCTCGCCCTGCGCGCCAAGCAGCACGTTCTGCGACGCAGCGCCGCCGACCGAGACGGTGTATGCCGGACCGGTCGCGGCGACGATGCCCGAGCACGTGGTGCAGGTCAGGCGCAGGCGGCCGTAGCCGATCCCGCCGTCCATCCAGAAGCCGGGGCGCGACAGCGTCTGCGCGGCCGCGGGCGAGGTTGCGAGCACACCGAGCGCTGCTGCCGCGGCAAGAGACCGGGACACCGACCGCGCCAAGCACACAGGGGGGCTCACCCTCATGGCTTGGGCTCCGCCAGCGGTGCACCGACGTGGGTATGAAGCACCAGGTAGGCGCGATACTCCGGCGAGCTGGCCGTCTCGCCGGGCCGCCCGATGTAGGAGCTGCGTCGCTGGTACCACCCCGCGTAACCGCCGATGCCAAGCGATCCCGTCAACGGCGCGGCGACCTCGATGCTGGGAAACTGGGTGTAGGTGTCGGCGGACAAGCCGCTCACAGAGTGCAGGTACGCCCCGTGCCAGCGCGCGGTCAGAATCGGGAAGCCCTTCAGGCGGAGCGACGCGTTGACCGCGAAGCCGAGGCCGGGCCCGAAATCGTAGGTCCGGTCGGAGCCGGCCGCGCCGGCGCGCGGCGCGTCCACCGCGCCCAGCATGATCCCCTCGGCGTACAGCGCCGTCTGCAGGTCCCAGCCGTGCCCCGCAGCGAACCCCGAGACGAACCCGATGTTCAGGCTCTGCCCGCCGTACTTGAAGGCGGGACTCGATTCGTACTCGAGCTTCTGCATCACCGTCAGGATGTGCCGCGTGGCCGCCGTCGTGTCGGTGAGCTCGTGCGCCCACAGCCGCCCGGTGACCCGGAACTCCTTGACGTTGCCTCCGCTCCCCGTGCCGGCCCGCAGCCGCACCTGGAAGACGTCGAACGGCTGCGAGTAGGGCGTCACGAACGCGTCGCCGTAGCTCATTTCGACGAGGGCCTCGCCCGTCGCCGTGTGGCGGCGCGCGGCGCTCGAGTCCACGCCGGTCTGCATGCCGCCCTGGAACAACCAGTCGAATACCCCCGGGTAACTGCCGCGCGGATTCGGATACGAATGCCAGGCCTCGCCGTTCAGCACACGCCGGACGGCTCCGGTCGGATCGATGGGGAAGGCGGCCAGTTCACGGATCAAGCGGTCCAGGCCGCGCGCCCGATTGTCTCGGAGCAGGAGCGCCAGGCGCCACGTCATCTCGCCGAGGGCGATGCCGCCGAAACCGGTGTTGTAGAAGTCGTTCAACGACGGAAGCGTCTTTTCGCCGAGGAACTCCCATTCCAACGAGCCCAAGAAGGTGAGCGGCGTGGATTCCCAGAAGTTGAGACCGTTGACGCGTCCGGAGCGGAAGTAGGCGGCGCCCTGGAACGGGTGCATGAACATGTTCACCTGGAAGGCGTCCGTGTCCCACACCCAGCCGCTGCGGATGTTGACGCCCCACGACTTGACCGTGACGTTGGCGTAGTGGCCGACCGGCGCGGGGTCTTTGACGTTCAAGACCCACGCGTCCATCCGGTTTATGAAGACGTTGACCGACGTCATCTGCACGAAAGCCATGAAGGGGTGCTTTCGCGGGGAGACGCCGCCGCGCATGGTGTCGGCGTGCGTCGTATCCCGGGCGCCCGGCACGGGAACCGCCGTCGTGTCCTTCTTGGGGACCGCCGTCGTGTCCTGCGCCGCGCCCGCGGCCGGGAACGCCGCGACGACGGCGGTTGCGGCGACGGCGAGGAACATGAGGTGCCGAGCGCTCATCTGGTTCGTCACGCCTCCCTTGGCATGGCCACGCCCAACCTTAAGGGCGCCGTGCCAAGCACCGCAATCAGCTATTGGGCTGTCATCCCAGAGGGGGATGGGGCCATTAGCCGCAATCAGGGTGAGCGGTGCGTCAGCCCGTCGTAGGCGGGCTCAGCTCACCCCGGAGAGGTCGCCCCGCGCTCCGCCCTACTCCTCGCGCAGGGCGTCCGCCGGATCGAGCCGCGCCGCGCGGCGCGCCGGCACCCAGCTCGCCGCCGCCACGGCCAGGAACAGCCCGGCGATGGCCGCGAAGATCCCGATCAGCAGCAGGGCGAACCGGGTCGGCGCCATGGCCTGCGCGACGAGCGCCTGCATCGGCTGGAGGTGCGACACCGGCGCGCTCGGCGCATGGGCCGCCACCTCGCTGAACCGCTCACAGTGCCTCCCGGCTCTCGCGTACCGTCCAGCTTAGATGTCCGCCACGGGCGATGCGATCTCCACCACCAGCCCGTCGTAGGCGGGCTCGACGCCGGGCGGCAGCTCCGCCAGCAGGGCCGCGTGCCCGGTCTCGTGCGTGAGGTGGGTCAGGTAGGTCCGCCGCGCGCCGATGGCGCGCGCGGCCTCCACGGCCTCCGGGATCGACAGGTGCGTCGGGTGCGCGCGGTGGAAGAGCGCGTTCAGCACCAGCACGTCGAGCCCCTGCAGGGCGGCGCGCGCGTCCGCCGGCACCGCCTTCACGTCGGTGAGGTAGGCCAGCGCGCCGATCCGGTACCCGAAGACGTCCGAGGGGCCGTGGGAGAACCGAAGCGGCAGCACCGGGAGGCCCGCGACCATCGCCTCCACGCCCGACTCGAGCGCGTGAAGCTGGACGTCGGGCCGCGAGGAGCCGGGGATCGGCCGCGCCAGCGGATCGAAGATGTAGTCGAACTTCAGCCGCATCCGCTCCAGGGCGTCGGCCGGACCGTAGATCGGCACCGTCCCGCGGTTGTGGCCCGACAGGGCGCGCAGGTCGTCGATGCCGTGGGTGTGGTCGGCGTGGTCGTGGGTGTAGAGCACGGCGTCCACCGCGCCGATGCCCGCCTTGAGCATCGCGAGCCGCAGCTCCGGCGGCGTGTCCACGAGGATGGTCTTCCCGTTCGCCTCGACCGCGACGCCGGTGCGGTTGCGCCGGTCCCGCGGGTCGGCCGACGTGCAGACGGCGCACGAGCATCCGATCTGCGGGATGCCGAACGACGTCCCGGTGCCGAGGAAGGTCAACCGCACCTCAGACCTCTTCCACCTTCACCAGGTTGGTCGTTCCGGGCACGTCGAACGGAACGCCGGCGGTGACCACCACGCGGTCCCCCTTCTTCGCGAGCCCGCTGTCGAGGATCCTCCCGCGCGCCGCGTCCAGCATTGCGTCGTAGCTCGGCGGCCCCCCGGCCAGCATCGGCACCACGCCCCAGACCAGGGCAAGCTGGCGGTAGGTCTGTTCGCCGTCGGTCACGCCGAGGACCGGCATCGGCGGCCGGCTCGCCGCCACCACCCGCGCGCTGAAGCCGCTCTTGGTGAAGGTGACGATGAGCGGCGCCTGCAGCATCCGGGCGGCCGCCACCGCCGCCGCCGCCACCGCGTGCTCGGAGCGGGCCGGCCGCCCGTCCGCCCCGGCGCTCGCCCGCCGCTCCAGCCGCGCCTCACGGCCTATATCCCCCTCGACCGCGCGGATGATCCGATCCATCGCCTCGACCGCCTCGCGCGGGTACTCTCCGACCGCCGTCTCCGCCGAGAGCATCACCGCGTCGGTGCCGTCGAGGATCGCGTTCGCCACGTCGGAGGCCTCGGCGCGCGTCGGCCGCGGGCTGTGGACCATGGACTCCAGCATCTGAGTGGCCGTGATGACCGGGCGGCGGTGCTCCAGCGCCACGCGGATCAGGCGTTTCTGCGCCAGCGGCACCATCTCGAACGGCAGTTCCACGCCCAGGTCGCCGCGCGCGACCATGATCGCGTCGGACGCGTCGGCGATGCGCTCGATGTCGTCCAGGGCCGTGTCCTTCTCGATCTTCGCCACGATCCGGACGTCCACGGGCAGCAGCGCGCGGAGCGCCCCAAGATCCTCGGCGCGGCGCACGAACGAGAGCGCGACGTAGTCGGCCCCCTGCTCCACCGCGAAGGCCGCGTCCACCCGGTCCTTGTCCGTCATCGGCGGCACCGACACCGCCACGCCGGGGAGGTTCATCCCCTTGTGGCTGTTGAGCTCGCCGCCGCAGCGCACCTGCGCCTCGACCCTCGGCGGCCGGACGGCCGTCACCTCGACCACGATCAGCCCGTCGTCGAGGAGGATCTGCGCGCCCGCCTTGACGTCCGCCGCGAGGTCGAAGGTCGTCGGGATCTCGCCCGGACCCGCGGCGCCCTCCGGCGCGAAGACGACCGTCGCGCCCGGTTCGAGCTCGACCGGCGCCTTCAGGTCGCCGACGCGGATGCGCGGCCCCTGCAGGTCCACGAGGACGGCGACGGGCCGCGCGGCGCGCTCAGCCGCGGCGCGCAGAGTCCGGATCAGGGCGGCCCGCTCGTCGCTCGTGCCATGGCTCGCGTTGATCCGCGCCACGTCCATCCCCGCACGCACCAGCGACTCGACGACCTCGAGCGACGACGATGCCGGGCCCAAGGTCGCGACGATCTTGGCGTGACGTATGCTCAGGAGACTCCCCCGACTGGCGTGAAGCACCAAAGATACGCCGGACGGACCCGCTCAGCAGGCGTGCGGCAGCACGCGGTCAGGCGCCAGGGGTCGGGAAGGTCTCCAGGAGCCACCGCCGCCAGCGGGCATGGCGCAGCATCGCCAGCGCGAACGGGCGCTCCCGCGGCGCCTCCTTGGCGCGGAGGAGGGCGAGGAGGGCGCGCCGCTCGGCGCCCTCCCAGCGCGCGAGGTCCGGGACCAGCGCGGCGACGGGCGCGAGCCGCTCCGGGACGGCGCGGGCCGGGGCGCGGAGGGCCAGCGCCACGCGCCGCACGATCTCGCGCAGCGCCCGCGGCCGGTCGCCGGCGAAGCGCAGGCGGATCAGGCGTGTCACCGCCAGACCCACGCGCTTGACGTCCACGTCGCGGAACGCCTCGGGCGCCGTCCCGTCCGTGGCGAGAAGCATGTCGCTCTTGGCCAGCGCGCGCAGGACGTCGGGGCCGCTCCGAGCGCCCCGGCGCTCCAGTCTCCCGCGTTCGTCCTCGGCGCGCCGCCGCACGGCGGCCGAGAGCGAGCGGAAGCCGAGCTTGTAGTAGAACCAGAAGGACCCGGCCTCGATCCCCTCGGGATTCTGATACCCGATCTGGTAGCGCCGCATCACGAACTTGCGCGCCCCGAAGTGGTGGTGGAACACGGCGCAGAAGCGGTGGAAGACGTAGGCCGACTCGCCGCCCCGGTAGGTCGGGAAGATGTTGATGCCGATGTCGGCGCGGTCGAACAGCAGCACGGCGTACCCGTACCCGATCGGCACCCCGTTCTTGACCAGCAGCGCGCCGTAGTCGCTCTCCAGCGTGAGGCGCAGCGCGGGCACGAGGCCGATCACGTAGATCTCGAGCCCCCGCTCGGCGTCCACGCGGTAGACCTCGCGCCGGTTCCCGTGCACGATCACGTGGAACTCGCGCTCCCGCTGGGAGAGCGCAGCCCGCGCGGCGTTGACAACGCGGTCTGCCCGCTCGGGGCTCAGCAGCCGGAGCGGGCCCGGCGCGCGCAGCACTTCCTGCCGGAAGTCGGCCGGGCGCCCGGTGAGCAGCTTCTTGTGGAAGAAGGGGCGCGCCGGGAGCCGCGCGTGGGTGACCGCGTCGCGGCAGCCGGCGAGGTCCCACCGGATCGGCAGGTTGAGCGCCTCGAAGAGGTGCGACTCGAGTTGCGGCGGGAACCGCTGGGCCGCGAGGACGTCGAGGAGCCAGGCGAGGTCGGTCCGCCGGTCGTCCGCGCCCTTGGCCGCCCGGATCCAGTCCCACGACGGGACGTCGTCGTCGTCGAGCCCCTCGTTCTCCGCCCAGGCCACCACGAGGGACAGCAGCGCCGCGACGTCGTCCCACGGCCGGCGCTTGTACGCGGGCCAGTCGATCTCCGCCGCGCGGCCGTACCGCTCGCGCAGCCACCGCACCATCGTGTGGTTGAAGGGATAGTGGTACGTCGTGCCGGCAATGCCGGTATTCCGGAGCGCGTCCCGGTGCCGGCCGGCCAGACGCTCGAACTGCGCCAGCTCGCGCTCGGAGCGGCGCAGCTCCGCGGCGCTGCGCGGGAAGGCACGGCGGAAGCAGAGGCGCTCGTGACGCGCCAGGAGCGCCTCCGCGGCCGTCACGCTACGCGCACTCCCGCGCCACGATCTCGCGGTACAGCTGCGCCAGGCGGGCCGTGATCGGCCGCTCGGCCGGCAGCTTCCGCCCCTCGAGACAGTCGATCCCCACCACCTCGTACGGCGTGCTGGTCAAGAACATCTCGTCGGCGTCGGCCAGCTCCGTGGTGAAGACCGGCGTCTCCCGGCACTTGATGCCGTGCTCCCGGCACAGGTCGAGCACCAGCGCGCGGGTGATCCCCGGGAGGATGTAGTTCGACAGCGGCGCCGTGCGCACCTCGCCGTCGAAGACCGCGAAGAAGTTGCTGAGCGAGCCCTCCTGCACCACGCCGTCGCGCACGAACAGCCCCTCGTGGGCGCCCAGCTCCTTGGCCCGCTGCGCCGAGAACGAGTTGGGGATGAGCGACGTGACCTTGATGTCGCAGCGCGACCAGCGGACGTCGGGCTCCAGGATGGCGATGGCGCCGGGCCCCCCGGCCACGAAGGCGGGGTTCGGCTTGAACGCCCACGCCATCCCGAACACCGTCGGCCTCGTGTCCGCCGGCGGAAAGACATGGGAGCGCGGCGCGGTGCCGCGGGTGATCTGGATGTAGATCGCCGCGTCGCCCGTCAGGCCGTTCTCCTTGAGGAGCCGCACGGCGGCATCCTCCAGGGGCGTGAGGTGCACGCCGATGCGCATCTTGGCGCAGCTCGACGCCAGCCGCGCGAAGTGCTCGCCGAGGAGGAACGGCTTGCCGTTGTACGCGCGGATCCACTCGTACACGCCGTCGCCGTAAGTGAACCCGCGGTCGAGCGGGCTGATGAGCGCCTGGCTGTCGGGCAGGAACTGCCCGTTGAGGTAGACGGTGGCCATGGGATTCAACCTAGCGCGCTGGTAGCCCGGCGCCAGGGTCGCGCGGCTAGCGCGCGCGACGGATCGGCCAGCGGTCCACGACCTCCTCGCCGCGGACCACCTGGTACTCGTCGAACATCGCGACGGTGAGACAGGAGTGGTTGGGGAGGATCCGGATCCGGTCCCCGACGGCGAGGCGCGCGACGTCCTCCGCGCGCTCGCCCCCCACCATCCCGTGCTCCTGCGACACCCCGCGCACTACCAGCGCGCCATCGAGCTCGTGCCCCGTCAGGCCCTTCAGCACCGGCCCGAAGCCGCGCCGCAGCGTCGGGTCGTCGGGGCCCGGGTCCTTTGAGAGCGCCAGGGCACCCGCATCCACCACGACGTGGTCGGCGCCGGCCTGATGCGACACGACGCTCGTCAGCACCGTCACCGCGCAGTCATCGCTCGCGCAGACGCCGGCGGCGAGCTGCATGAAGTCGTAGAAGGCGTAGTTGCCCGGGCGCACCTCGGTGACGCCCTCGAGGCTCCGGACGGCCGACATGGCCGGCGTGGACCCCACGCTGACGCCGTGCACCGGCACGCCGGAGCGCTCGAGCCGCCCGGCGAACGCCACCATCGCGGCCCGCTCGCGCTCGGCGACGGCGGCGCGCTCCTCGCGCGAGCGCGCGTGGTAGCTGTGGCCGGCGTGGGTGAGGAGGCCGTCGAACACCACGCCCCGCTCGGCCGCCAGGCGGCGCGCCAGGTCAACCGCGGCTGGCGCGTCCGGGTCCACGCCGGAGCGGTGGTGCCCCGAGTCCACCTCCAGCCAGGCGTGCGCCTCCAGGCCGGCCCGGCGCGCCGCCGCACCGAGCGCCTCGATTGCCGCCGCCGACTCCACCGTGACGCGGAGGGTGATCCGGCGCGCGAGGGCGACGACCTCCTCCAGGCGCGCGAGGACCAGGGGGAAGGCCCAAGTGACGTCGTCGAAGCCGGCGTCGGCGAAGGCCGCGGCCTCCGCGAGCGTCGCGACCGTGATGCCGCGCGAGCCGGCGGCGAGCTGCAGGCGGCCGATCTCGGGGCACTTGTGCGTCTTGACGTGGGGCCGGAGGGCGACGCCGAGCGCACGCGCCTTTGCGGCCATCGCCGTGAGGTTCCGCTCGAGCACGTCCCGGTCGAGGAGCAGGGCGGGCGTCGGGAGGTCGCCCACGAAACGCCGATGCGGCATCAGCCGAAACTGACGCCGCATCGCGCAAAGCTCAATGGCCGGCCGCTACTTCCCCATATCCGCCGGCATCTGGAGCAGGAAGAACTTGTTGCCGTCGGGGTCCTCGAAGTTGGCGAGAATGCCCCCCCACGACTCCTTGCGCGGCTTCAGCGTGAACTTGACCCCCTTCTTCTTGAGGTCCTTGTAGGTTTCGTAGATGTCGTCCACGTAGAAGCTCACGCCCGTCTTCACGCCCACCAGCTTCTTCGACTTCTTGTTCCACGGCGGCTTGAGGGAGAACGCGACCCGCCCGGCGTCGAAGCACAGCCACTCGTGCTTCTTGTCGTAGAAGCTCAACCGCAGGCCGAGCTTGTCGCGGAAGAACTTGCGCGACCGCGCGATGTCGGAGATGACGACCGTGACGTTGCCGAGCTGTGTGATCATGGGTCACCCCCGTCGCGACTAGAGGAGCTTCCGCTCGTGCGCCGCCCGCTCGAGTGTCTCGCGGAACTTCGGGTGCGCGATGTCGATCAGCGCGCGGGCGCGCTGGCGCACGGTCTTCCCGAACAGATAGGCCGCGCCGTACTCGGTGACCACCCACCGCACGTCGGCGCGCGTGGTGACCACGCCGGCGCCGGGGGCGAGGACCGGCATGATCCGCGACAGCTCGCCACCCTTGGCGGTCGCGGGCAGCGCGATGATCGGCTTGCCGCCCCGCGACCGGGAGGCGCCGCGGATGAAGTCGGTCTGGCCGCCGAACCCGCTGAAGAACGTCGTACCGATCGAGTCGGACGATACCTGCCCCGTGATGTCGATCTCGATGGCCGAGTTGATCGCCACCATGTTGTCGTTCTGCGCGATGACAAACGGGTCGTTGGTGTAGGAGAGCGGGTGCAGCTCGACGACCGGATTATCGTGTACGAAGTCGAACAGTCGCTGGCTGCCGAGGAGGAAGCCCGCGATCACTTTGCCGCGGTGCAGCGTCTTCCGCTCGCCGGTGATGACGCCGGCCTCGATCAGGTCCACCACGCCGTCGGCGAACATCTCGGTGTGGATCCCGAGGGCGCGCCGGTCCGCGAGCATGTGCAGTACCGCGTCCGGGATCCCGCCAATCCCCATCTGCATGCAGTCGCCGTCGTCGATCAGCTCGGAGACGTTGCGGGCGATGGCGTGCGTGACCTCCACCTCCTTGCCGCCCTCGGCGGGAAGCTCTGTCAGCGGCCGGTTGGTCTCGACCACGGCGTGGAGCTGGCGCACGTGCAGGAAGGCGTCCCCGTGCGTGCGCGGCATCCGCTCGTTGACTTCGGCGATGACGTGCCGGGCGTGGCGCGCGGCGTCGAGCGTATGGTCCACGCCCACGCCGAGCGAGCAGAAACCGTGAGCATCGGGCGGCGACACCTGGATCAGGGCGACGTCGATCGGCAGGGAGCCGTCGCTGAACAGACGGTGGATCTCTCCCAGGAAGATGGGGGTGTAGTCCGCGCGGCCGTCGTTCACGGCCCTGCGGGCGTTCGCCCCGATGAACACGGCGTTGTGGCGGAAGTGTCCTTCCATCTCCGGGGCGGTGTGCTGGGCCTTCCCGATGGTCAGGAGGTGCACGACCTCCACGTCCCGGAGCGTGGGCGCCCGCGCGCTCAAGGCCTCGACCAGGGGTTCCGGATTGGCGCAGCCGGGGTGGATGTACACGCGATCGCCGCTCCGCACGGCCTTGAGCGCTTCCTCGGCGGTGCAGACCAGCGAGCGGTAATACTCGGACCAGGGCGTGCGCGCGAGCGGCGTCGCAGGCGGGCGAGCTACAGCGGTCATACGAGCGTCTCCCCTAACGACGAAAATGCGGTTCCCTTGGGCTTCGGAACCGCAATTTCCGTGCGCGGGTCCGGTGCGAGACGTGATGCCTCGCACCGGAACCCGAACGCATGTTCGAGGGGTTAGGTCGTCATTCGCCGCCGTGCCGGCGCCGCTCCGCTATCGCCACCCTCCGCTGAGGGCCGAGCTCTCGCTCGGCCGGATCACCTCGATGGGCTGCTTGTACTCCTTCCCGTCGAGCCGGATGGTGACCAGGTACGTCCCCGGCTCCACGAACGGGCCAGAGCCGCCCAGCAGGCCGCCGGCGCCGCGGAACCCGCCCCCCCCGCCCAGTGCCTGCTGGATCGGGTTGACGTACGAGCCCGGCTCCCCCGGCTGCGGGTCGCGCAGCAGGGCCATCAGGTTGGCCGGGCGGGCGCCCGCCGTCGTGTCGCCGGCGGCCTTTCTGAGACTGTCCCGGACTTCCGCCATGCGGACGGCGGCCTTCGCGCTGTCCCGCACGGCCGCGGGGCCGAGCGGCGCGCGATCGCGCCGCAGGTCCCAGCTGATGTACCGCAGGGCCGCCGGACGGGCGTTGGTGTACAGCACGCGCACCGTGTCCCCCGCCGCGTCGGTGATCACCACCGGCACGGTGTCGGCCGAGGGCCGGCCGGCGCCGCCCATCAGAAGGGCCATCAGGCCGCCGCCCCGCCCGCCGCCGCCGCCCAAACCGGCTTCCTGCATGTACTGGGCGGCCTGCTCCCCGAACATCGCTGCCATCGGGTTGAACTGCGTCGTGTCGCCGCCGGGACGGCCGGCGAACTGCCGGGGCGCCTCACCCTTGATGCGGATCGGGATCAGCGCGGCAGGCCTCGGGGTTGCCACGCTGAACGGACGATTGCCGATGGAGCCGACGCCGCCGCCCGCACCGCGCGTGTTGTACAGCAGGGCCGGCTCGACCGGGAAGACCGCCACCGGCGCGTTCAGGAGCGTATCGGTCGCGCGCTCGAGCGGGCCGATGTCCATCACGTAGATCGAACGGCCGTGCGTCCCGGCCACCAGAACCCGGTCACGTGGATGAATCTTGAGGTCGTGTACCGGCGCTGGAGGCAGGCCTTCGTTGAGGTGCTCCCAGTTCGCCCCGCCGTCCGTCGAGACGTAGGCGGTCAGCTCCGTGCCGAGGAACAGGAGGTCCTTCCGCCGCGGATCCTCGCGGATCACGTGGACGAACTCGGTGTCGGGCAGGTTCCCCTTGATCGAGCGGAACGTCTTCCCGAAGTCGTTCGATACGTAGACGTACGGATGGAAATCGTCGTTCCGGTGCCCGTCGAAGGTCACGTACACCGTCGCGGTGTCGTAATTCGACGGCTCGACGCGGCTCACCCAAGTGGTGCGGGGCACGCCTTGAGCGCGGCCGGTGAGGTTCTCCCAGGTCACGCCGTCGTTCCTGGAGAGCCAGAGGTTGCCGTCATCGGTTCCCGCCCACAGAATCCCCGGCCGCACGGGCGACTCGGCCAGCGCGACGACCGTGCCGTGTGTCTCCGCGCTGGTCGCGTCCAGCGTGATGCCGCCGGTCAGCGCCAAGCTCATCTTGATCTTCGCGGTGTCACGGGTCGAGAGGTCCGGGCTGACCGGATACCAGTGGTCGCCGCGGTCCACGGTCTTCCACACCCGCTCGCCGCCGATGTAAAGCGTGCTGGGATTGTGCGTCGAGATGAAGAACGGCGTCTGCCAGTTGAAGCGGTCGCGCGAGAGGACCGCGGTGTCGGCAGCGATGCGGGCGTTCAGCGAATCAATGACGTGCTGCTGCGCGGGCGTGGCCGGCACGCTCGTATCGCCGCGCGCCAGAACCACGGAGTCCTCCAGCATCCGGCCGATGGTGGTGCCGCCGCCGAAGAACCCGCCCCCGCCGCCCGGCGTCTGAATCGTGCCCGGGCGGATGCTGCGCCGCTCCCAGGTCCTCAGGTCGAGCCGCGCGATGGCGCCGCCCTGCGACTCGGTGTACACGATGTTCGCGTTGGTCGGATCGATCGCGGCGTAGAAGCCGTCGCCGCCGTTGACGTTCGTCCAGTCCTGGTTGGAGATGCGGCCGCTGGGGGATACCGAGGGGCCGCACCACTCGCCGTTGTCCTGCAGGCCTCCGCACACCCAGAACGGACGCTGCATGTCGAGACCGATCGCGTAGAACTGCCCCACCGCCATCTGGAGCATGGCGTCGTAGGTACGGCCCCGGTCGTACGTCTGGGCCACGCCGCCGTCGTCACCGACGAGGTAGTGGTCGGGATCGTTCGGATCGATCCACATCGCGTGATTGTCGGTGTGGAGCACCTGCGCCACCGTGCGGGACGTCTTGCCGCCGTCGTTCGAGAAGCGGACCGCCTCCCACATGTAGTAGACGCGGTCGGCGTTCTTCGGGTCCACCCGCACCTGCGAATAGTAGAAGGGCCGGCTGTCCTCGGACTCCATGCGGGTCCAGGTTTCCCCGCCGTCGGTCGAGCGGAACAGGCCGGACTGAAGCTTGGCGCGCTTGGTCGTGTCGGGCACGAATCCCTTCTGCCGCGCGCTCCGTACCGACTCCGGGTTCGGCGTCGAATCCGCTTCCGCCATGACGTAGATGACGGACGGGTTGCTGGGCGCGACCGCCACGGATGCGCGCCCCCACATGGTGGTGGGCAGGCCGTTGCCGGTGACGCGCGTCCAGTTCTCGCCGCCGTCGGTGCTCTTCCACAGGCCGGAGCCGGGGCCGCCGCTCTGGAGGAAGTACGGCCCGCGCACACGCTCCCAGGATGTCGCCCAGAGGACATTCGGGTTCGCGGGATTCATCGACAGGTCCACGAACCCGGCGCGATCACTGACGAACTTGACCAGCCGCCAGGTCTGCCCGCCGTCGGTGGTCTTGTAGATGCCGCGCTCCTTGTTCGGCCCCCAGGCATGGCCCAGCGCCGCCACCCAGACGGTGTTGGGATCGGTCGGGTGCACCAGGATCCGGCCGATGAACTGCGTCGCTCCGAGGCCGATGTACTTCCAGGTGCGGCCGCCGTCGGTGGACTTGAACATGCCCGCGCCGGGGGAGATGGAGTTGCGGGAGTTCACCTCGCCCGTGCCCACGTACACGGTGTTCGTGTCCGAGGGCGCGATGGCGATGTCGTTCGCCGCGTGCACGCCGGTGCGATCGAAGATGGGCGCCCAGGTGATGCCGGCGTTCACGGTCTTCCAGACCCCGGCGGTCGCGAAGGCGACGTAGACCTCCTTCGGATTCAGCGGGTTGCCCTCGATGTCGGTCACGCGGCCCGTCATGTTGCCGGGGCCGATGGAACGCCACCGGAAGGCGGCGAGGAAGGCGGAATCGGGGTGCACGGCCTGCGCCAACAGGGACGCGGGACCGGCACAGGCGAGCAGGAGGACGGCCAGAATTCGTCGCATGGCGGCTACCCTTGTGGTGGAGCGATGGAGAGGCAAGCAGGCAGCCGAGCAGACGGCCGCCGACGTTCCAATGTACGCGCCGCAGCCGGAAAGCGTTGACGCCCGGGCGTACGCGAGGATATTCCGACCTCATGGACCCTGTACAAAGCTATGAAATCCTCCGGGACCTGACGGCGCCGGTCGTGGCGATCACGGCCGCGCGCGGGACCAAGCTGAACGGGATGATCTCCGACGCGGCGGTGCGCGCCTCCATCGTCCCGGACATCCCGCGCGTGGCGGTCTTCATCCACAAGATGAACTACACGCACGACATGGTGTTCGAGACCGGGCGCTACGGCCTCCACATCCTCCATCAGGACCAGTTCCGGCTCATCGAGCAGCTCGGCTTCGTGAGCGGGCGCAACCTCGACAAGCTCGCCGACATCCCGCACCGCGTCGGCGCCCTCGGCTGCCCCCTCCTGCAGGACTGCTGGGCGTGGTTCGAGTGCCGCGTCATCAATGTGATGGACGCCGGCGCCTCCACCTGGTTCCTCGCCGACGTCGTGGACCTCGGCCGCGGCCCCGGGAAGGAGATCATGACCCCGGGCTACATGCGCGCCCATCTGCCGGAGAGCTGGCGGGAGCCCTATCTGAAGAACCTGGCGGCCGCCCAGGCGTGGGCCCGCGAGCGCTCGCGCGACGTCCGCGCGGTCGTGTGGAAGGGGCTCACAGCTTAGCGGCGGCCTTCCGGATCAGGTCCCAGGCCCGCTTCACGTGCTCGCGGGTGGTCCGCAGGTTGCCGATCGCGATCCGCAGCACCAGCCGCCCGCTGAGCTTCGTGTGCGAGAGGAAGACGGGACCGGCCGCGTTCACCTCGGCCATGAGCCGCTCGTTCAGCCGGTCGTCGTCCTCGGGGCTCCCCTTCCCGCGCGCGTAGCGGAAGCAGACCACGCTGAACGGCACCGGGGCGACGACCTCGAAGCCTGGTTCCGCGCGAATCCAGCCGGCCAGCTCCTCGGCGAGCGCGCAGTGGTAGCGGATGCGGTCGCGGAGGCCGCTCACGCCGAACGCCCGGATGACCATCCAGAGCTTCAGCGCGCGGAACCGGCGGCCGAGCTGCAGGCCGTAGTCCATCAGGTTGGTCACGCCCTCGTCGTCGGTGCGCAGGTACTCCGGCACCAGGGAGAAGGCGGCCCGCAGCTCCGCCGGGTTGCGCACGAACAGCAGCGAGCAGTCCACCGGCGTGAAGAGCCACTTGTGCGGGTTCATCACGATGGAGTCGGCGCGCTCCATCCCGTCGAACCGCGGGCGGAACTCGGGGCAGATGGCGGCGCTGCCGGCGTAGGCCGCGTCCACGTGGAGCCACACACACTCGCGGCGGCAGATCTCCGCGATCGGCTGGAGCGGGTCCACGCTGGTGGTGGAGGTCGTCCCCGCCGTGGCCACCACGGCGATCGGATAACGGCCACGGGCGCGATCCTCGGCGATCATCGACTCGAGCGCGGTCGGGTCCATGCGGAACGCGTCGTCCGCGGGCACCTTGCGCAGGTTGGCCAGACCGAGGCCGAGCGCGATGACGGCCTTGTCGATGGAGGAGTGCGCCTGATCGCTGCAGTAGACCATCAGCGGAGGCACGTCGGTGCGCCCGGCCAGCCCCCGCTCGCGGATCTCGAACGGCGCGCGGTGGCGCGCCGTCGCGAGCGCCACGAAGCTCGACATCGAGGCCGTGTCGTTGATGTGGCCCCGGAACTCCGCCGGCAGGCCCAGCATCTGGCGTACCCAGTCGGTGACGGTCTCCTCCAGCTCGGTCGCCGCGGGCCCGGTGCGCCAGAGCATCGCGTTGACGTTGAGCCCCGCGGCGAGCGCCTCGCCGAGCACGCCCGGCCCCGAGCCCGTGATGCCGAAGTAGGCCATGAAGCCGGGGTGGTTCCAGTGGGTGACGTTGGGCTCGATGAGCCGTTTGTAGTCGTCGAGGACGTCGTCCAGCGGCTCGGGGTCGCGCGGGGCCATCGGCGGCAGGGCGGCGCGGATCTCCCCGGGGCGGACCCTGGGCAGTACGGGATAGCGGCTGCCGTGCTCGAGGTAGTCGGCCACGAGATCCGCGACGCGATGCATCGCGGCCCGGAACTCGTCGGACGGGATGTCGCCCTGCGGGCTACTTGCGCCGGTATTCGCCGGATCGGTCTTGGCCGTCACGTCTCACCTCTCACGCCTTTACTCCTCTCACTTCTCACTTGACCTTCTCACCTCCTACGCCTCACCTCTCACTTGCCTGTGCCGATCTATCCACCACGCCCACGCGACGAGCAGCCAGCCAAAGACCAGCCCGAACCACGCGAACGCCCCGGCGTTGGCCGGTGGCGTGCTGAACAGGTTCGCCACGTAGAAGAGCGCCAGGAGGCCGACCAGCGTCCAGAGCGCCCAGCGACCGATGCTGTCTCGGGCACGGGTGGACCGCGCGTACAACCAGACCCCGGCGACGAACAGCAGGCCCTCGACGACGATGGTCCCCGCCGTCGAGTACCAGAGGCCGAGGCCAACGCGCGCCGAGCCACCAGGGAGCAGCGGCATGTCGGGCCGGTGCGTGATGAAGTCGAGGACCCAGTGGCTGAAGACCGCCGCGCCGGCTACGAGCGCTGCTTCCCGAGCGCGGGTGACGGCCCAGCACAGCAGCGCGAAGCCCACCGACCACACGACGGCCATCAGCAGGCTGTGCGTCCAGGGGTAGTTGTCGAGGCTGATGCGCAGGAACGGAGTCTCGGCCGGCACGAAGCGGGCGTTTTCCCACCCGAGGAGCACGAACAGGGGGAAGAGCAGGTCGAGCAGGGTGGCGCCGCCGATGAACCAGGCGAGCGACACTTTGGGGGCGACGCGCTTGGAGGCGAAGCCGACGGCATAGTGCCCGATGAACATGACGCCCTCCCCGGGACCGGGCGCTCGATGCAACTATTCACGGGGCCCGTCAGTCTCAAGAGTGTTCCCCGATCCTGCGGAGCGCTAGTGCATCGTCCCCGGCAGCTCGGCTCCTTCCTCGCGATGGGCATCGCCGCAGCCCCGCTCGCCGCCCAGGAGCCGCCCCACGCAGTCGTCGCCCGCCTGGCGGCCGTCGAGTCCGCCGTCGTAAAGGTCACCGCGGCCCATCCCGACGCCATCTGGCCCGGCTTCCGGCCCGACACCATTCCCGTGCTCTACGTCGTCCCCGACCAGGGGGTTCTGTTGCTCAACTGGCCGGACGCGCAAGCGCCGGAAGGCTTCGCGCCGATCGCGGGACTGGCTCGCGCGCTCTGGCAGAGCGCGGCGACGCGCTCCGCCGCGAGCACCAACACGTCGCTGGCGGGCCGGAGCGCCGCCCAGGTCGTCGTGTTTCCGGAGGCGAACGACGCTCTGCTCTTCGGTACCACGGTGCACGAGGCCTTTCACGTCTTCGAGCGCTCCGTCGCGCGGCAGGGGCGCCGCTTCGGCTCCGGGGAGAACTCCTTCCTCGTCACCTCCTATCCGGTCTTCGATGCGCGCAACGAGGCCGGCGTCGCCCTGGAGGGGCGGCTCCTGGCGCGGGCCCTCGCGGCGCGCACGCGCGAGGAGCTGCGCGAGGCGGCGCGGGAGTTCGTCGCGGCGCGCGAGGCCCGGCATCGCGTCCTGGGGCGCGAGTTCGCGGAGTTCGAGACGCAGGCAGAGTTGAACGAAGGACTGGCCGAGTACGCGCTGGTGCGCGTGCTCGAGCTGGCCGCAGACGACCCCGCACTCCCGTGGCGTGCCGACGCCGCGGCCGAAGTGGCGCGCCGCCGCACGCGGCTCGACAGCCTCACGGCGAACCTGCGCCAGTCGCTCCGCTTCCGCTTCTACGCCACGGGACCTGCGATGGGGTTCATCCTCGACCGCCTGACCGGGCCAAGGTGGCGGTCAGCGCTGCGGCAGGACGACCTGACGCTCCAGGACGAGCTTGCGGAAGCATCGGGTTACCGAGACAGGGAGCACGCGCTGATCGCCGACGCCGCGCGCAATGTGGATACCGCGGCGCTGGCCCGGGCGGCGAGCGCGGCGATCGCGCGGCTGCGCGCAACGAGGCGCGCCCAGGTGGACAGCATCCTCGCCCGGCCGGGCCTGCTGCTCACGCTTCGGGCTGATTCACTGGCGAGCCGCGGCTTCGGGCTCTGCGGGTTCGATCCCCAGAACCTCTTGCAGGTGGACAGCGCCGTCCTGCTCCACACGAGGTGGGTGCGGTTGTGCGGCGGTGGCCTCTCCGGCGAGTTCACGACGGCGGCAGTCCAGGACAAGGCGGCAGGCACGTTCACCGCCGTGGTGGGGGCTGAAGACTCGGTCCGGGTCACCGCGGGCGGGAAAGCGGTCGTACTGCAGGACGGGGACACGCTGACGGCGGCCGACCTCAGAATCGTCGCGCCCGGCGCGACCCTCGAGGCAGCGAAGGCCCTCCTCAGGCGCACCGGGCGCGCGCTGGAGCTCTCGCCGCTCGGACCCTAGAAGACCACGTACCTCGCGACGGCCATGCAGATCACCGTGACGGTGAGCATGGCCGCCACCGCGCGGATGCCGGACCCTAGCTTCGCGCCGATCTGCTGGATCTCAGCGACGAGCTCCGGCCTCGGGGTCCCCTTGGCGGCATCCAGCTCCTTGAAGAGGACGCCGAGCCGTGCTGCCTTCATACCGGAGCGCACGCCGACCACCGCCGCGCCGATCCCGGCGAGGCCGCCGATGGAGAGCACGATGCCCATCGAGCTCCCCATCCACGCGGGCCGGTACCAGGCAGAGTCGATCCCCATCAGCCACAGCCCCGCCACGACGGCGGTCACGCCCGCGAGCGTCATCGTCTTCGTCAGACCCTGCACCATCGTCAGCTGGCGCATGAACTGCTGCCCGGCCGGGCCCGTCGCCGCGACCGCGGGAAGGACGAAGCGCGCCAGCGTGAAGATGGCGCCGGCCCAGAACACACCAGCGAAGATGTGCAGCAGACGCAGGACGACGATCAGCCAGTTCACGATTCCTCCTACGAGGTGTGGGCGGGGGCTCGGAGATAGCTGTCCATCGCCCCGGTCAGCGGCAGAGTGAGCAGCACGAGCACCGCGGCGATGGCGAACGGCACGCCCCGGCCAAGCTGGTCCATGATGAGGCCCGCGGCGACGGGAAAGAGCACGCGCGACACGCCGCCGAAGGTCTGCTGGACGCCCATGTAGAGTCCGCGGTCAGAGCCGGGCACGACCTGCGAGAGCAGCCCGGTCACGCACGGGAAGAGGAACGCCGTCCCCAGCGGCATCAGCGTCATCGAGACGATGAGCACGGGGTAGTTCCGGGCCAGCGACAGGAGGGTCAGGCCCCCGGCGAGGAGCACGATCCCCAGGCGCGAGAGACGGGCCTCCCCCAGCCACCCGACGATCCACCCCAGCAGTCCCGCACGCGCCACCACGCCCATTGCCCCGAAGTACATGAAGAAGTAGCCGATCGTGTGCTCCGTGATACCCATGCGCTGCGAAAGGAGGAGCGGCATCGTCGGGCCCGTGCCGTAGAAGGCGCCGATCGCGACGGCGTAGATCCAGATCAGCCTGGACGACGGCTCGCCCCAGTGCGAGACGACGCGGCGCAGCGCGGCGCGCCCCGTGATGCTCGCGGGGCGCCCGAACGCCCCCGACGGGCGCATCTCCTTCGATTCGCGGAGGAACCGCCAGGCGAAGAGAGCGATGAGGGCCGCCAGGGCGGCGGCCACGAGGCCGGGCGCGTGGCGCCCGAACGCCTGGTCGAGGATGGAGCCGAAGGCCGGTCCCACCACCGCGCCGAGGCTGGTCACGGCCGACAACCATCCCAGGCTTCGCGTGCGCTGCTCCGGCGGCGTCGCGTCGGCGACGTAGGCCTGCACCACCCCGATCGTGCCGCCGCCCATCCCCTGCACCACCCGCGACACCAGCAACAGCCAGAGAGAACCGGCGAAGGCGAAGACGACGTAGGCGATCACGGACAGGACGAGACCGGCCAGGATCATCGGGCGGCGCCCGTACCGGTCCGACGCCCGGCCCCAGAGCGGCGCCACCGCCAGCTGCGCGACGGAGAACGACGAGATCAGGATGCCGACGAGGAACGCGTTGGCACCGAACTCCGTGGCGTAATACGGCAGCAATGGCAGGACGATGACAAATCCCACCATGTCCACGAACGCGGTGATGAACAGGATGATCAGTTTGGGCATCTGGAAGGCGGGGAATGTCCTCAGGCACGACGTAGGCCGCAAGGGCGGCGGAAGACGCGGCCGATCCCCCGGAAACGAACCGGCCCCCGCTTTCGGGGGCCGGCGTCGACAGTGACGGCTCAGGCAGGGCGGCTCAGCCGCACTCGCTGTACCCGCACACGTGGCACTTCACGCATCCTTCGGCGAACTCCAGCTGCGACCCGCAGTCGGGGCAGGCGCCGAGGAGATGCGGGCCGGCGATGTGATGCTCGAGCGCCGGCTGGGTGCCGGCGTGGCCGGGATTCAACGCGACGGGCCGCACCGCCTTCACTTCGTGCGACGGGGTCAGCAACTCCTGCTGCACGCCCTCGTTCTTCTCCTGCATCCACTTCTCGATCGCGATGCCGATCGCGTCCGGGACGCTCATCACCTTGTTCGGCCCGAGCCCGATCACGCGGTCGCTGCTGATGCCCCGGAGCTGCCGGTGGATCTCGGCCATCGGGACCCCCGAGCGCAACGCCAGCGAGATCAGCCGCCCGATCGCCTCGACGTCGGCCATCAGCGGCGCGCCCGCCTTGCCGAGGGAGATGAACACCTCGAACGGGTGGCCCTTCTCGTCCTCGGTGATGGTGACGTACGCCGTGCCCAGCGGCGTCTCGATGCGGCGCGTCATCCCGCGCAGCAGGTCGGGGCGGGAGCGCTTGAGACGCCGCTGCGCGTTCTCCGCCTCCGCCTCGTGCAGCTGGCGCCGCACCCGCTCCAGCTCGCTCTCCAGCTCCGCCAGCTGTCCCTGGGTCTCCGCCAGCTCCCGCTCCGCGGATGGCAGCGGGGCGCCGGTTGCCGCGGGCGCCGTCTCGTTCCCGGCCACCGCCATCGCGGTCTTGCCGGTGGACAGCACCTGCATCGGCCGGCTGTTGTCCCGATACACCGTCACGCCCTTGCAGCCGAGCGAGTAGGCGAGCTCGTAGATCTGCCGGACGTCGTCCTTGTTCGCGACCTCGGGGAAGTTGCAGGTCTTGCTGATGGCCGAGTCGGTGAACTCCTGGAACGCCCCCTGCATCCGGATGTGCCACTCGGGCGTGACGTCGTGCGCCGTGACGTAGACCCTCTGGACAGCCTCCGGCACCTCGTCGAAGTGGATGTGGCCGCCCTCGGCGATGCGCTGCATCAGCGCCTCGCTGTGCCACCCGCCCCGGGTCGCGGCGGCGACGAAGTCCTCGTTCACGTCCGGCATCAGCACGCCGGCCTGGTTCCGGAGGAACGCCACCGCGAACAAGGGCTCGATCCCGCTGGCGCAGCCGGCGATGATCGAGATCGTCCCAGTCGGCGCCACCGTCGTGAGGTTGCAGTTCCGCAGCCGCCGCTCCGGCCGGATGCGCCGCCCCTCGGCGTCGCGCGCGCAGGTGGCGTCGGGCCCCCAGATGCTGCGCTCCCACTCGAGAAACACGCCGCGCTGCTCGGCCAGCCGCTCCGACTCGACCTTCGCCTCCTCGTCCACGGACCGCATCACCTTGCGGCCGAGCTCCACGCCTTCCACGGAGTTGTACGGGACGCCCAGCCGCACCAGCATGTCCGCCCAGCCCATCACGCCGAGCCCGACGCGCCGGATCCGCTTCGACAGGTCGTCGATCTCCGGCAGCGGGTACTTGTTCGCGTCGATCACGTTGTCGAGGAAGTGCGTGCAGAGATGCACCGTCCGCCGGAGATCGTCCCACAGGATCTCCCCGTCCCGGACGAACAGCCCGAGGTTGATGGACCCCAGGTTGCAGACGTCGTACGGCAGCAGCGGCTGCTCGCCGCACGGGTTCGTGGCCTCGTACGCGCCCAGGTGCGGCACCGGGTTGTAGTGGTTCGCCCGGTCCACAAAGAACACGCCGGGCTCGCCGGTCTTCCACGCCCCTGCGACGATCTTGTCGAACACCTCGCGCGCGTCGAGCCGGCCAGTGACCTCCCCGGTGCGCGGATGCCGCAGCTCGTAATGCCCGCCCGCCGCCACCGCGCGCATGAACTCGTCCGTCACCGCGACGGAGATGTTGAAGTTGGTGATCCGGCTCGTGTCGTCCTTGCAGGCGATGAAGTCGAGGATGTCCGGATGGTCCACCCGGAGGATCCCCATGTTCGCGCCGCGCCGGGTCCCGCCCTGCTTCACCACGTCCGTGGAGGCGTCATACAGCTTCATGAACGACACCGGGCCGGAGGCGACCCCCATCGTCGAACGCACAACGTCGTTCTTCGGCCGCAGGCGCGAGAAGGCAAACCCGGTCCCACCCCCGGACTGGTGCACGAGCGCCATCGAGCGCAGGGTATCGTAGATCCCCGACGACCCGTTGGAGAGGGCGTCGTCCACCGGCAGGACGAAGCACGCCGAGAGCTGGCCCAGCGGCCGGCCGGCGTTCATCAGCGTCGGGCTGTTGGGCATCCACTGCCGCTCGGCCATGATGCGGAAGAACTCCTCCGCCACGGCCTCGACGGCACCCTCGGACGCGCCGTACAGGCGGTCGGGAGCGGCCACGGTACGGGCGACGCGCCAGAACAGGTCCTCGGGCTTCTCGGTGGGCCGTCCGGCCTCGTCCTTGATGAGGTAGCGGCGCTCCAGCACCGTGATCGCATTGTCGCTCAGACGGAGCGCGCTGTTTCCGGATGACCCGCGTGATGCCATGACCGACTCCACAAAGCTGCAGAAAGGCGGGACGAGTCCCGCACGGTCCTTAACGGCTGTTTGAGTAGTGTGCCGTTCCGCTGGAAAGAATTGCGGGGGACGAATTTAGACGCGCGTTGTCGTTTGGCCAACACCCCCGGAGAACTCGCGCTGCAGGCCGCTTCTTCGCAATGCACATCACAAAGATGGCAGCGGCCCGTCCGTTCACCCCGGCCGGCGCGGGAACTGCCCCTCGCGGTGCAGGCGGCTCAGCTCGACGTAGTGCTCGACGGTGGCCCGGATGCGCTCGCGCAGCGCGTCGTCCACCTGTCCCCGAATGCGGGCGGGCACGCCCATCACGAGCGATCCGGGCGGGATCTGCATCCCCTCGGTCACCACCGCTCCGGCGCCGACGACGGAGCCGGTGCCGACCCGCACATTGTTGAGGAGCACGCTCCCCATGCCAATCAGGCAGTCGTCCTCGACCGTGCACGCGTGGAGGATGCAGCGGTGGCCGACGCCGACGTTGGCGCCGATGGAGCACGGGAGGCCCTCGTCCACGTGCACCATCGTGAGGTCCTGGATGTTGGAGCGCTCCCCGATGACGATGCTCGCCAAGTCCCCCCGCAGGACGCACTGGTACCAGACGCTCGCGTGCGCGCCGAGCCGCACGTCGCCCATGACGTCGGCACTGGGGGCCACGAAGGCGGTGGGGTGGACTAGCGGCGAGGCTGGACCAGGATGCGGATCCACGCCGAGACGTTCTGGTTGTTCTTGGTCGCCGGGCTGAAGCGCATGTCCTGCGCGTACGCGGCGGCCGCCTGGTTGAACTGCACGCAATTCGATCCGTAGGCGGACGGCGCCCCGAGCACCTCGCCGGTGACCGACACGTGCACCAGGACCGTCGCGGCGGTAGGCGCCCCCGCGCAGGACGCCGGAGCCGCCATGGTCGGCGTGCTCAGCGGGTTCGGCCGCGCAGTCCAGCACACCTGGTTCGGATTCGCGATGCTCGTCGTTGGGGCTTCGCAGTTCTGCTTGGTGGACTGCTCCTCCACGCGCGGCGGGTTCGTCGCCGTGCCGCCGCGCCGGGACGGCTTCTCGCGCGACGCGGTGCGGGAGCGGCGGGCCGTGCTCTCGGCGTGGGCGCTGTCGGCCGCGGCCTTGGCGACGCTGTCGGCGCGGTTCTTCGCGGCGGTGGATTCGGCGACCGCGAGCTGGCGCGCGTGGGCGAGGGAGTCGGCCGTGGCCTGCCCCATCCCGAGCGTCCGCATGATCTGCGGCCCGTACAGCAGGTAGCTGCCGAGTCCCGCGCCGGCCAAGACGAGGATCACGGCGATCAGGACGGGCGCCCGGCTCTTCTTCTTCGGGACGGGGCGCGGCTTCCGCTCCGCCTTCGCCGGCGCGGGCGCCGCCGCAGCCCCGCCCGGCTTGTAGCCCGGAGGCGCCGCCATCGAGCCCGACGCGCGCGGCAGGGGCGTCGTCGCCTGCGCGGCGATCGCCGCCATGCTCTCCTTCGCGCCGAGCGCCGTGGTCGGCCGCGTCGCCACGTCGCTCATCATCGCCGACGCGATGCCGCCGGTGCCCTCCAGCGCCGCGACGAGGTCCTCCGCCGTCTGGTACCGGTCCTCGACCTTCTTGGCCATCATCTTCTGGATGATGGCGAACAAGTCCCGCTGCTCGGCGGTCTCGAGCGGGGGCGTCGGCAGCTCCTCCATGATGTGCTTGTAGCCGATGGAGAAGCTGTCCTCGCCGTCGAAGGGCACGTGCCCGGTGAGGCACTGGTAGCCGACCACGCCGAGCGAGTAGATGTCGGAGCGCCCGTCGAGGGTCTGCGCTCGCGCCTGCTCCGGGCTCATGTAGTGCGGCGTGCCGATGGACATCCCCGTGCCCGTGAGCCGCGCGCCCGACTGCGCCTTGGCGATGCCGAAGTCGGTGACGATCGCCTGGCCCAGCTCGTCGAACATGATGTTGTCGGGCTTGATGTCGCGGTGCACGATGCCGTGCTTGTGCGCGTAGCCGAGCGCGCGCGCCGCCTCGATCAGGACGCGCTTGATCTCCGGCACCGGGAGCGCGCCGCGCGCCTCGATCACGTCGGACAGCGGCTTGCCCCGGAGGAACTTCATCACGAAGAAGATGACGCGGCCCGACTTCCCGACGCGGTAGATCGGGATGATGTTCGGGTGCTCGAGCTTCGCCGAGGTGCGCGCCTCGCGCTGGAACCGCTCGACGAACTCGGCGTCGAAGGAGAGCGAGAACGGCAGGACCTTGATGGCGACCTCGCGCTCCAGCGACTTGTCGCGGGCCTTGAAGACGATCGCCATCCCGCCGCGACCCAGCTCCTTCTCCAGCTCGTACTCGTCCTTCAGCGCCTCGCGCACTGCGGCGGCGTCGTCCTGGGGCGCCGCGGGCTGCGCGGACGTCCCCGCCCCGGCGCCCTGCGTGACGGTGGTCAGATCGAGACCACACGTCGGGCAGAATTTGCTGGTCGGCTGGACTTCGGTGCCGCACCGCGAACAGAACATTGGCGCTCGGGAGCCGGGGAGGTAACGCTCTGAGTCCGGGGAACTTAGGAGCCGCGCGGACGGAGTGTCAAGCCGCGCGCCGCCGCCGCACGGCCACCCGGCCGCTCGGTGGTGAGCGCGTCAGAACGACGGGCCGAACGCGAGGTACAGGGCGAGCGGCGCGCCCGCGTGCGACGGACGCGCCACCCCCGCCCGGAGCCGGAGCGGCGTGCCGTACACCGCGCCGACGTCCGCCACTAGCTCGGCGCCGACGCCGCCGATCGACGAGTACGACGGGAGCTGCGCCGTGAAGCCCTGCGGGAACCACGCTGCCCCCGCGTCGGCGAAGAGCGCCAGCGACATCCGGTCGAGGTAGACCGGCAGCAGCCCGAGGCCGCGGCCGACCAGCGCCAGCGGGAGCCGCAGCTCGACCGACGCCGACGCGGCGCCGCGGCCGAGCAGCGCGTCGGCGCCGTAGCCCCGCACCGGGAACGTCCGCACGCTCCCGCCGAGCGCGAGCCCCGGCGCCAGCTCGACGCTGCTCTCGGGAATGCCGCCCACCCCGTAGACCACGCGCTCCGTCCCGCCCAGGATGCCGGCGCTGCCGCGCACGGCGAGCACCGCGTGCGCGAAGCCGCCCAACGGGAGCGCGCGATATCCGGCGACGCCGAGCCGCGCCTCGTGGTACTCGAGCGCGGTGTCGGTGCGCCAGCGCTCGCGCGCCGTCGCCGTGAACGTCCAACCGTCCTGCGGCGAGATGGCGAAGTCCGGCTGCGCGACGTGCGCCGCGGTGAACGACGCCACCGGGCCGGCGCGCCGGATGGCGCCGATGCGTTCGTACTCCGCGCCGGCGCTCGCGGCGAGCTGCGTGCGCCACCGCACGTGCCGCCACACCACCGACACGCTCCCGTTCTCGTCCGTGCGGCAGCACACGGGCGCCGCGCCCGTCGCGGTGTCCACCAGGAGCTGGGAGCGCGAGTACGACGCCTCCACCAGCCACGGCACCAGCCGCGTGTAGACGTAGCCGACGGACGCAGCCCACGTGCCGGCCGCGATCCCCGTCCCCAGCGAGACGGTCGCGCCGTAGATGTGCCGCCCCAGCACGTCCTGCCCCGACGTCAGCACGCCGACGGAGCCTGCGCCGTTGCCGCTCTGGCCGACGGGCAGCCAGTACTGCGGCAGGAGCGACGGGAAGACGTGATACGGATGCTCGGCGACCACCACCGGGCCGGGCGGCGCGGAGGCGGCACCCGGCGCAGGCGCGGCCGGCGGCGCAGGCGCGGTGCGCCCCTGCCCCGGCGGCGCGCCGGGAACCGCTTCCCATTGCGCGGTATCGAACGCCACCGCGGCCAGGCCGAATCCGTCGTGATGGTACGCGAGATAGAAGACGGAGTCCGAGGCGGGCGCGGGAGCGTACGCGCCGAACGGCTCGCGGGTCACCAGCCATTGCCTCCCTGCCGGGTCGCCGGCGCGCGTCGCGTACACCTGCGCGCTCCCGCTCCGATCGCTCGACCAGAAGAGCCACGCGCCGTCCGGGCTGAACGCCGGCGTACGGGACAGCGCCGAATCGTCCGTCACCCGACGCAGCAGCTTTCCGGACCGGTCGAGCAGGACGATCTGCGGCCAGCCGTCGCGCTGGCGAACCGCGGCGATGGTGCCCCCGTCGGGCGAGAAGCGCGGCTGCGCCCACTCGACGCCGGGCTGGCTCGGCGTGAGCGGCCGGATCTCGCCCTCGCTCACCACCAGCTCCGATCCGCCGCCGCCCAGCCGCGTCGCGACGATCGCGCCGTCCGGCGCGACGTCCGGATCGCGCAGCCGCACACCCGACGTCAGCCGACGTTCCGCTCCGTCGGCGCCCACCGCCCACAGGTCGCTGCGCTCGGTGTAGGGATCCGTGAGGTCGAGCTGCGAGAGCACGACGTTGCCGACCGCGTCGTAGGCCAGCGCCGGCGCGCCGTTGAGCCGCGCCAGCGCGCGAACGCGCCCGCTCGCACGGTCCAGCGTCGCCAGGCGCGGCGTGTCCTTCCCGCGGTCGTCCGCGAACAGGATCTCCCGCCCGTCCGGCGACACGCGCGGCGGCACGGCCTCGCGCAGGCCGCGGATCAGCACGGCTCCGCCCCCGCTTCGCCCACGAGCGTCGCGCGCCGCGGCGGCAACCAGCCCGTCCTGCCACCTGTCCCAGGCCTGCGAGAGCGACAGCCCCGCCACCGGACGCAGCGCCCCGCTCAGCCACAGGTAGGGGATAGGGCGGCGCGCGGTCTCGCGCACCAGCCGCGGCACCGTGCTGTCGCCCCACTCCGCGGTCACCCAGTCGAGGAACCGGCTGCCGAAGGCATACGGCCGGTAACCGTCCGGCCACCGCGGGCCCGTCCCGATCGCGGCGTCGATCGGGAGCGCGCCCAGCTCGGCGTCCTGCGCGCCCACGATCTCGCCGTGAAACGTCCCGTCGGCGCGGCCCCGCCCCGTGATGCGCGACTCGTAGTAGACCGCGAGTCCCTCGATCAGCCAGTCGGGCGCGTAGAGGTTGGGAAAGAGACCCGGCATCCGCCCGAACAGGGCGCGCGCCAGGTGCCACCAGCCGCGCGCGAGATCGAGCTCGAAGGCGTGCGTCAGCTCGTGTGCCAGCCCCACGTGCAGCCACGTGTCGTAGTTCCCCAGCTCGAGGTCGCCCGTCGGCGGCGTCGCGAAGACGAACGCGGTGGGGAGCGGGTACTCGGTAGCGAAGCCGTTGGTGTAGTCGGCGTTGTCGCCGACGATCACCTCGATGGGACGCCTGGGGGGCGGGAGCAGCGCGGCGAGGGCCGCGTACACCGTCTCCGCCTCGCCAGCCGCCTGGACGCCGAGCGCGCGGTCCTGGACCCGGACGTGCACGCGGAAGTGCGCGGTCTCCAGCGTGAGCCACCGGCCGCCCGGGTGGACCTGCGCTGGCGCCGCCCCTGGACAGAGGGCGGCGAGGCAGAGCGCGCACGCGAGGCGACGCACCGTCACGGCCGGAAGACGACGATGATCACGTGCGGCCCGTCCACCGCGGCAACGGGTGGAGGCTCTGCGGTTGGGCACTCGGCGTGAGCTGGCCGCGGGAAACGAGCGGGGTCCCGACGAGGAGCAGAAACGCGGTCACCGGGACCCGGAGACGGCGCACGGGCATCGGACCGGCAACGTACACCAACTCTCGCTGCAACGTCAATTTAGCTCAGTTGACCCCGCCCAGAAGCGGCCTCTATATTGGCGCTGCTCCACCACCCGCTTTTTGGCACCTCGGAGGCGACCCGAAACGTGATAACGTGCGCCCACTGCGGGCGGCAGAACGATCCGGGGTCCCGGTTCTGCATGGACTGCGGCAAGCCCCTGTCGGTATCTGCCATGTCGGTCGGGCCCGCGACGACGCCGACAGGCGGCGCCGCGCCAGCCACACGCGTGTACGCCCCGCCACCGGCGGGGGCGAAGGCGGGCGCCGGTGCGCCGGCGGGCCTCACCTGTTCCTCGTGCGGTCACCCGGTGGACGCGACGATGCCCTTCTGCGCCTACTGCGGCGCCAAGCTCGAGGCGGCGCCAGCCGCCGCGCCCGCGGGCGGCGTCAACTGCCCCAGCTGCGGGTGCCCGATCGCGAGCGCGGACTACAAGTTCTGCCCGATCTGCGCCACGCCGCTCGGCGCGGGGCCCCGGGTCTCCGGCCCGCACGAGCCCACGGCTGTCTTCTCGGCGAAGCGGGCCGCACAGCCGCCGGTGCAGCTCGCGCTCACCGCCGAGGACGGCTCCAAGAGCACGCGCTATCCGCTGGTGGGCGAGGAGACGACCGTCGGCCGCACCGGCGCCGACGTCAACTTCCCCGACGACGTGTACCTCTCGCCCGTCCACTCCCTCTTCCTGTGGAAGGAGGGGAAGCTCAGCATCCGGGACCTCGGCTCGCGCAACGGGACGTGGATCTTCCTCGAGGGTCCGCACAAGCTGGTGGACGGCGACCTCATCCTGATGGGCTCTCAGCTGCTCCGGTTCCGCCGGCTCGGGTACCCGGGGCCGCACGCCCCCGACGCCGACGCGACGCGCCGGATGGGGTCGCTGCTCCCGAGCGCCGACATCGCCAGCGTCTCGCAGCTCCGGGTGGACGGGAGCGTGCGCGACGTCTTCCATCTCTCGCCGGGGCGCGACGTGAAGCTCGGGCGCGACGCCGGCGACTGGGCGTTCCCCTACGATCCCTCGATGAGCTCCCAGCACGCGATCATCCGGTCGGAGGACGCGGATTTCGTCCTCGCCGACGCGGGCAGCCGCAACGGCGTCGCGGTCGCCGCGCGCGGCGACGTCGCGCTGAAGAAGGGCTCGAAGATCCTGATCGGCGACAAGCTGCTGGTGGTGGAGACCCCGTGAAGAGCTGCCCCGTCTGCGGCAAAGAGTGGCCGGACAACATCAAGTTCTGTCCGGCGGACGGCTCGACGCTACGCGCCAAGAGCCCCACGGCGGACCTCGTCGGCCAGGTGATCGCCGACCGCTACCACATCATCAAGAAGCTCGGCGAGGGCGGCATGGGCGCCGTCTATCTCGGCGAGCACGTGAAGATGGGGCGGAAGAGCGCGATCAAGGTGATGAATCCGGGGATGGCCGCCGATCCGGACGCCATCAGCCGGTTCAACCGCGAGGCGTCGAACGCGAGCCGGATCTCGCACCCCAACGTCTGCCAGATCTACGACTTCGGCGAGACGACGGAGGGCGTCATCTACCTCGCGATGGAGTTCATCGAGGGCTCGGCGCTCACCGACATCATCGAGAAGGAAGGCGCCCTGCCCCCGGTTCGCGCGGCGAAGATCCTGAAGCAGTCGGCGGACGCGCTCGCCTCCGCCCACGACCTCGGCATCGTGCACCGCGATCTCAAGCCCGACAACATCATGATCGTGCAGGGGCGCGACGGCTCCGACATCGTGAAGGTGGTGGACTTCGGGATCGCGAAGGCGGTGGCGGGCGACGAGGCGGGCCAGAAGGTCACGAAGACGGGGCTGGTGGTCGGCACGCCGGAGTACATGAGCCCCGAGCAATTGTCGGGCGACAAGCTCGACGGGCGGAGCGACATCTACTCGCTCGGACTGGTCTTCTACCGGATGCTCACGGGCGTGCTCCCGTTCCAGGCGGACAGCGCGCAGGAGACGATGATCAAGCGGCTGACCGACGAGCCGATGTCCCTCGAGGCCGCGCGTCCCGACATCGTCTTCCCGCCCCCGCTGCAGGCGGTGCTCGACAAGGCGCTGGCCCGGCTGCCGTCGGAGCGGTACGCGAACGCGACTCAGTTCGGGAAGGACGCCGAGGCGGCGGTAGCGGGGCTCGAGCCGGCCGCCGCCGCAGGCGCGGTGGCGGAATCGGCCGCCACGCAGCTGATGGACGCCGAGGCGGCGCTCAAGTCGATCCCGACGAAGGTGAAGGCGCCCCCGCCGACGGCGGTCGCGCCGGCGGCGCCCGCCGCGCCCGCCAAGAAGTTCCCGCTCGTGCCCGTACTGGGCGGCGTGGGCGGCGTGGCGGTCCTGGCGGTCATCGGGTATCTCGCGGTGGGCGGCGGGAAGAAGCCGCAGGTCGCGGCGGCCGACACGACGAAGTCGGCGGCGCCGGCGCCCAATACGCAGACGGCAAGCAACACTCGGACGTCGAACTCGCGGACGGCCGCGCAGCCGCCGAAGGTGCAGCCGGGGCCGAGCAACCCGGCGCCGGGCAACGCCGCAGCTGCGCCGGACATGAATGCGATCAACGCCATTCTGGATGCGGCCTTGGACAGCGTGGAGCAGAACCCAACGGGAATGCGCGCGGTGGCATTCAAGTACTGGAACGACCGCAATCTGCCACAGGACATGCGAGCGAAGGCCGCCGAGATCATCGGCGAGTCATACCAGTACTTGGGTGATTCTACGAGCTATCAGTCCTGGCACCAGCGCGCCGTGGCGCTCAATCCCCGACTCCGGGCACCCGGCCAATGAGCGGCCCCGTGAAGGTGGACGTCTTCGGCCGGACCGACGTGGGGAAGGCGCGCGACCACAACGAGGACAGCTTCCTGGTGGCGGACCTGACGACGCGCACGGCGTCGCTGCAGCCGGAGGTGCGCGAGCACGTGATCGGCCGCCGCGGCTCGCTGTTCATGGTGGCCGACGGGATGGGCGGCGCCGCCGCGGGCGAGGTCGCGAGCGACATGGCGACCTCCACGGTCTACAACCACATGATCACGCAGTGGGGCAACGACCAGGAGGTCACCGAGCAGCGCTTCGCCTACCGGCTGAAGGAGGCGGTCGAGCTCGCCAACCAGCAGATCCACGAGTACGCGCAGAGCCACCTCGACGCGCGCGGGATGGGAACCACGACCACCGCCGCCGGCGTGTTCGAGGGCGCGCTCTACCTCACGCAGATCGGGGACAGCCGCGGCTACCTGATCCGCGGCGGCCGCATCGCGCAGATCACCAAGGACCAATCGCTGATGCAGCGACTGGTGGACGCCGGGGAGCTGACGGAGGAGGAGGCTGCGGTCTCGGAGCGCCGCAACATCATCCTCCAGGCGTTGGGGCCGGATCCGCACGTCAAGGTGGATCTGACGCGCCAGGACCTGTGCCGCGGCGACATCCTCGTGATGTGCTCCGACGGCCTGTCGGGACTGGTCAAGAAAGAGGAGATCTTCAGCGTTGTGACCCAGGCCACCGACCTGGTCGCCGCCTGCAAGGAACTTATCGACCTGGCGAACAGTCGCGGCGGTCCGGACAACATCACGTGCATCGTTGCCCGGTTCGGCGGCGAAGGGCTGGCGGAGCCCGATGGCTCGGAGGCCCTCGGCCACCGGGTATATCCGTTGCTCGACACCGAATCGACGACCGACCCCGTTCCGGTCTACAAGCCGGAGGACGAGGCCAACCGGAAGACCGAAGCGGCACCGCGGAAGTCCGATCCCGGCAAGAAGAAGTGGTGGCCGTTCTAGGCCTCCCCCGCCTGGAGGCGTGCATCACATCGTGAAGTGCGAGTTCCGAATCGTGTCCGGCGGGCGCGCGGGACACCGTCAGATCTTCGACAAGTCGTACATCGGATGCGGGCGCCACCCGGCCTCCGATCTGCGGTTCGACGCCGAGAAGGACCTCGACGTCTCCACGCGCCACGCGGCTGTCGCGCTGCAGGGCGAGCGCTACGTGCTGCGCGACCTGAGCAGCCGGAACGGGACGTTCGTCAACGGCCGGAAGATCGGGACCGACTTCGAGCTGTCGGACGGCGACGTGCTGCGCTTCGGCATCCAGGGGCCCGAGGTCGAGTTCCACGTGGTCCGCGAGGGCGCCGAGCAGGTCATTGCGGCGGCCAAGGCTCCGGCAGACCGGACCACGGCGAGGAGCCCGGCGCCCGCAGCCCCACCAAAGGCGGCGGCGCCTGCCGGCCCCACGGCCACCACGGTGCTGCGGGCGCAGGTGAGCGCACAGGCGGCGCGGTTCCGCGCGCTGATGATCGTGCTCGGCATCATCGTGGTCGGGGCGGCGGCCGTCCTGGTCTGGCAGGGCCGGACCGCGCAGAAGCAGGTGGCGACGCTCGGCACGGCGCTCGACTCCCTCAGCCACCAGCTGGCGGCGCTCCGGGTCGCGCAGTCCCGGGCGGACTCCGAGGCCACGGCGCTCCGGGCGCAGATCGCCGCGGCGCGCAGCGGACGCCAGCGCGACTCGCTGCAGCAGAGCCTCGCCGTGGTCCAGCAGCGCCAGCACGGCATCACCGCGGCGCAGGGCGTGGACTGGGGGGCGATCAACCGGGCCAACTCCCGGGCCATCGCCATGATCTACGTCAAGTTCCCCGACGACTCGGTGTTCACCGGCACGGGCTTCGCCGTCACGGCGGCCGGACTCCTGCTCACCAACCGGCACGTCGTGGTGAACCATGGGGGCGAGCGGCCCAAGGAGATCGCGGTTCAGTTCTCCGGATCGAAGGACGTCCTGCATGCGCGCCTGGAGAAGTTGTCGCCCGATGCCGACATCGCGACCATCCTGATCACGGACCCCGGCACCTATCCCGTCGTGCAGGGGCTGAAGGCCGACCCGGCCGGCGTCGACGTCGGCGACCCGATCGCGCTGATCGGCTATCCGCTCGGGCTCGACACGCCCATGGGCAACGCGGTCGTCAACACGACGCTCGCCCCGGGGACGATTGGCAAGATCCTGCCCGATTCGCTGCTCCAGCTCGACGCCTACAGCGGCACCGGCGCCAGCGGGAGCCCGATCATCGATCGCAATGGCCAGGTCATCGGCCTGGAGTTCGGCGGCCTCCGCGAGTCCGGCGGCCGCATCGTCCTGGGCCTGCCGATCCGGCGCGCCATGGCGCTGCTCGGCTCGTCTCCGTCTCCTTCCAGGGAGTAATCGTGATGAGGTGATGGGCGTGATGAAGCCGACGGCCTTTGTCACGCCCAATGTTTCATCCGCTCTAGCACCTCATCACCTCCGCGTTATCACCCTCGTGCGCAGCAGCCAGCCAGCTACCGCTCCGGCGGCCGCACCCAGCGCCCACGCCGCCGACCCAATCACGATGCCGCCGATCGCGAGCATCCCGCCCAGCACCATCATCAGCATGGCCCCCGCCTCAGCGAAGTCGCGCCCCAGCGCCGACGACGGCTGCAGGCCGACCCGCTCGCGCACGGCACGCCACCCCGGGCCGCCCGGCCGCGCGCGCGCGTAGAACGCGTCCAGCACCGCCCGCGGCTCGGCCGCAGTCAGCAGCATCACCGGCAGCCAGATGGCCAGCGTGCCGAACGCGGTGAGCAGGAGCTTTGCCCCGAAGCTCGATCGATCGAGCCCCGGCACGAAGGTCGCGAGCAGCGCGAGCAGCGGCGCCGCGAGGAGCGCCGCCCACTCGGCCCAGGCGTTGACCCGCCACCAGAACCACCGCAGCAGCAGGACCGTGCCGGAGCCGTTCCCGACCAGGATGATGAAGCGGAAGATCTTGCCCACGTCCTGCATCGCGAGGCTCCCGGCAGCGGAGAGCACGGCGATGAGGATGGTGGCGGCGCGCCCCACCAGCACGAGGCGCCGCTCCGTGGCCTGGGGCGACACGAAGCGCTGGTACACGTCGCGGACGATGTACGAGGCGCCCCAGTTGATCTGGGTGGACACCGCGGACATGAACGCGGCGATGAGCGAGGCCAGGACGAGGCCGAGGACGCCCACCGGGAGATAGTGCAGCATCATGAGCGGGTACGCGGTCTCCGGGTCCCGGAGGCCGGGCAGGACGACCATCGCGGCGAGCGCGACCACGACCCAGGGCCACGTGCGGACGACGTAGTTGATGACGTTGAAGAGCCCCGCCGCGCGCTCGGCGGACCGCTCGTCCCGCACCGAGGAGAGCCGCTGCACGAACATCCCGCCGCCGTCGGCGCCGCGATACGCCCACCACTGGATGCCGATGTAGGCGAGGAAGGTCGAGAACGGGAGCGCCAGGTCGCCGGGGCGCGGCACGAGGCGCAGCGCATCCGCGTGCCCGAGCTGCACGAGCCGCTCGCGGAGCGGTCCGAGACCGCCGACCTCGTGCAGCGCGTAGCCGGCGACCAGCAGGGCTCCGAGGAGCGCGAGGGCCAGCTGCAGAAAGTCGGTGGCGACGACGCCCCACAGCCCCGCTGCCGCCGCGTACACGAGGACCAGGAGCACGATGGCGACCACCGCCCAGAGCTGCGGGTCCCCGGGCAGCGGCAGGCTCTGCATCACGCCGAGCGCCACCAGCACCTTGCGCATCGCGAGCATGCCGTAGCCGATGCCCAGGCAGTTGATCGGGATGGCGAACAGCAGGGCCCGCGTGCCGCGGAGAACGGCGGCGGGCCGGCCGCCGTAGCGCACCTCGATCAGCTCGATGTCGGTCATGATGGTGGCGCGCCGCCAGAGCCGCGCGAGCACCACCGCCATCAGCACGTGGGTGAACGCGAAGCTCCACCACTCCCAATTGCCCGCGATGCCCCGCCGCGCCACGACGCCCGTGACGTAGAGGGGCGTATCCACGTTGAAGGTGGTGGCGGCCATCGAGGCGCCGGCGAGCCACCAGGGAATGGACCGCCCGCCGACGAAGAACTCCGCGAGGCTCCGGGAGCCGCGGCGCGCCAGCCACATCCCGAGCACCAGCGTGCCGCCCAGGTAGACGGCGACGACCAGCCAGTCCAGCGCCCGCACTAGCCGGCCAGCAGCGCCTCGGCCGCCGCGTGCTGCATCAGCGCGTCCCCCGACCAGGCGCAAAGGAGCGCTCCGGTGCCGGGAACGCCCGCTGCGAGCCGCGGGTGACCGAACAGCAGCGTGGTCGCCGGCCGCGCTAGCGCCGCCGCAAGGCTCCGGCGGCTCTCGGGAGAGAGCGTCGCGCGCCCCTTCCAGCTCTTCACGTCGCAGAACAGCAGCACCACCCGCTCTCCCCCCGGCGCGAGGCGCACGCCGCGTGCAGCCAGCGCCTCCGCGACCGCCGAGCGCGGCGGCACCGGGTAAGGGGCGCCGGCGTCGTCGTCCACCAGAATCAGCTCCACCGTCTCCGGCGGCCGACCGCGCGCTCCGCGGAGCCGGCGCACCGCGCTCAGCGCCATCGCCGAAGCCCGCGTGCGATCCTCGGCGAGCACGGCATCGCCGAGTGCCGACGGCGCCGCCGCCCGCCCGAGCGCCGCGGCGCGCCGCGCCAGCGCCTCGTCCACCGTGTCCTGCGGCAGCTCACCGTTCCCCGCGGCGCGCTCGAGCGCCGCGACCACACCCTCGACTTCCTGGGGATACAGCAGCAAGTCGCATCCCGCCCGGAGGGCGCGCACGGCGCCCGCCGCTTCCCTGCCCCCGCTTCCGCCCCCGCCGCCCCCTCCGGCGAGCGCGCCCTCCATGATCAGCGCGTCGGTGACGACCAACCCGTCGAAGCCGAGGTCGCGCCGCAGGACGCCGTCCAGGATGGGGCGCGAGAAGGTGGCCGCGACGCCTGAGGGATCGAGCGCCGGGTAGGCGACGTGGGCCGTCATCACGCTCCAGACCCCCGCCTCGACCGCGCGCCGGTACGGCAGGAGGTCCCCTTCGAGCACCTCGCGGCTCGCCGCGACCACCGGCAGCTCGGCGTGGGAATCCGCCGTCGTGCGCCCGTGCCCCGGAAAATGCTTGGCGCACGCGAGCACACCCTCGTCCTGGCAGGCGGCGACCCACCGCGCGGCGGCTCCCGCGACCTGCTCGGGATCGGAGCCGAAGGAGCGCGTCTGCACGATGGGGTTGGCGGGCTCGGCGTCGAGATCCACGACGGGCGCCAGCGCCCAGTTGACCCCGACGTCCCGCGCTTCCCGCGCGGTGATCGCGGCCGCCTCCGCGACCGCGTCGCCCCCGAGCGCGGCGACGGCCTGGGCCGGCGGCAGCGACGTGAGGCCGCGGACCTGCTGCCCCGCCCCGCGTTCGAAGTCCGCGGCGAAGAACAGCGCATGCGGCGCGGCCGCCGCCAGCTCGTGCGTGAGCCGCCGGACGGCGCTCCGCTCGCCGCCGAAGACGATGAACCCGCCGACGCCGAGGGAGAGCGCCGCCTCCGCCGCCGGGAGCGCGGGCGCAAACCCGCGGTCGGCATCCCACCGGATTGCGGGGAGCACCAGCGCGGCCAGCGGCTTCACGCGGGCGTGACCGTCCCCAGCACGCGGGGGCCGCGGGCGCCGGTGGCCGCGGGCTCGTTCCCGGAGCGTCCGGTGCGGGTGAGATGGCCGAGGAAGGCGAAGACCGCGGCCTCCTTCGCGTCGCCGTCGAAGAAGAGCGCGTCGAAGCTCCGGTGCTCGGGGCCGCGCCACGCCTCTTCGATTGCGCGCACCAGCGCCGGGTTCCGCGCGCCGCCGCCCGAGCGCACCACGTCGAGGGGCCGCAGATCCGGCGGAATGAACCGCGCGGCCGCGTCCCCGATCGCGCGCGCCGTCACCGCCACCGCCGTCGCGATCGTGTCGGCGGGGGAAGCGCCGTGCTCCCGGCACAGGCCGATCAGACGGTGCGCCCACGACACGCCGAACACCTCGCGGCCGGTCGAGCGCGGCGGCGCCTCGCCGAAGAACGGCTGTGTCAGGCACTGCGCCACCGCGGCGGCGACCGCCGTGCCGGTGCGCGCGATCGCGCCGTCCTCGTCGAACCGTCGGCCGGGGTAGAGGCGCCGCACGCACTCGTCGATCACCATCACTCCCGGGCCGGTATCGAGGGCGAGCACGGGGGCGTCGGAGCCGCGGGCGGGCACCACCGTGAAGTTCGCGATCCCACCGAGGTTGAGCAGCGCCCGTGACCCGTCCTCCCGCGCGAACAGCAGCCGGTCGGCCCGCGGCACGAGCGGCGCACCGTGGCCGCCGGCCGCGACGTCGCGCGAGCGGAAGTCCGAGACCACGCACACCCCCAACCGTTCGGCGATCACCGACGCGTTCCCCAGCTGGAGGCTGGCGCGCCGGGGCTCGTGCCAGATCGTCTGGCCGTGGGAGGCCACGAAGTCGAGGGCGGCGGCCTGCACGCCGCCCCGCGCGAGCGCCGCCAGCGCGGCTTCGGCGAACCAGCCGCCGAGGTCCGCGTCGAGCAGGGCCAGCTCGCGCGCGCTCCCGCCCGCGATCGTGTTGGCGATCCGGTCCCGCTGGCCGTCGCTGAACGGCGTCGTGACGAAGGCGACCAGCTCGATGCCGAACGCGCCCGGCGCCGGCTCTGCGATCCGCACCAGGGCGGCGCTGATCCCGTCGAGGGACGTGCCCGACATCAGCCCGACCGCCAGCACCGGACGCGGCGCGCCGGCCACGCCTAGCTCCCGGCCGCCGGCGGCGGAGGCGGCGGCTCACCCACCGCGCGCCGCGCGTAGCCGCCGGCCTCCAGCAGGAGCCGCTCCGCCTCCGCGCGGTCCACCCGCCGCTTCAGCATCACGATGGCCGTCTTGACGTGCCCCGCGGCCTCGGCGAGCGCGCGACGCGCGTCCTCGCGGTCGACGCCACACACCTCCATCACGATCCGCTCGCCGCGGTCCTTGAGCTTGTCGGACAGCGCCACCAGATCCACCATCAGGTTCCCGTAGGCGCGGCCCATCCTGATCATCGCTCCGGTCGTCACCGTGTTGAGCACGAGCTTCGTGGCCGTCCCCGCCTTCAGGCGCGTCGAGCCCGTCACCGCCTCCGGCCCGACCTTCGGGAGAATCGCCAGGTCCACGTTGACGAGCAGGTCCTTCCGGGGATCGGTGCAGGAGAGCAGGATCGTCGCGGCGCCGCGCGCCGCAGCCCGCGTCAGGGCGCCGCGCACGAACGGGGTCGTGCCGCTCGCCGCGATCCCGAAGACCACGTCCTCGGGGCGCGCCTCCTTCGCGTCCACCGCCGAGCCGCCCGCGTCGAAATCGTCCTCGGCCCCCTCGGCGCTCCGGACCAGAGCGGTCGCCCCGCCCGCGATGATCCCCTGCACCATTTCCGGCGGCGTGCCGAAGGTCGGCGGGCATTCGGCGGCGTCGAGCACGCCGAGCCGGCCGCTGGTGCCCGCACCCACGTAGATCAGCCGCCCGCCGGCGCGGAACGCGCGCTCCACCATCTCGATCGCGCGGGCGACCGCCTCCCGCACGGCCCACACCGCCTCCGGCACCTGGCGGTCCTGCTCGTGCATCAGCTCCACGATGCGCGCGGGATCGGCGAGATCGATCTCGGCGGTGGCGGGGTTCCGCTGCTCGGTGAGCCGCGGATCGAGCGGCGCGCGGGGCGTTGCCATGGTGACGGCGGCGGAATCTACGTTGCGCCCCGCGGCCGCGCGATCACGTTCCGGACGGCGGCGTCAGCGCTGCGGCGCGGGCGCGGCCGCTCGCGCGAGCGCGAGGAACCACACGAACCCCACGATGAACAGGATGTCGCACACCGCAAACCAGGCGAACGTCGCATGGGGCAGCTGCCCGGCCGCCAGATAGTAGAACACCACCCCGGTATAGATCACCTTGTAGATGACCCCGACCTTCACCAGATCCGTGTTGCGCATCATGTCACGGAAGACGAGCCAGTATCCGATGCCCTGGACGAAGACGAAGCCGGCGCTCAGGTGGAGATAAGAGGCGTTGGCCGGCAGCTCCGCCCCGAGCATCCGGTAGATCGGCTCGTAGAACAGGAAGAACGCCGCGCCGAGGATGCCGTCATAGAGCGCCGCCACCAGGAACAACGTCTTGAACCGGTTCATGGCCCCGCTTCCCGCCAACTCCAGTTGCGTCGACATGTTCCGCTCCCTTCCTGATCAGTGTGCTGCCGCGGCTCCCTGCGCCGCCCTGCCGACCGCCTGCTCCGCCAGCACGATCGCCGTGCCGTACGGGGGAAGCGGGAACGTCCCGGCGATGGGCGCACCCCGCCGGCCGGAGCTGTCGCTCCAGCGCAGCAGGACGCGCATCCCGCGCTGCCACCGCAGCGCGATACGCTGGGGCGCCGCAGTGGGGTTGTACAGCTGGACGAGCCACGACCTCCCGGCGCCCCGCCGCAGCGCGGCGACCAGGACCGACGCGGGCGTGACGGCGACGAGCGGCTCCGACGGTGGCGCCGCACCCGCGGCCGCCGCGACGAGCAGCGGCTCGCGCGCCTCCGCCCCGTCCCGCGCCGCGTCCTCGGCGCGGAACGCGCCATGCGGGAGGATGCCGAACCGGAAGTCCACCGGCCCATCCTGATACGCCTTGTAGTTGGTGTGCCAGTAGTTGTTCATCACGTATGCGTAGAACGTCTGCGTCCGCGGAAGCGCACGCATCCACGGCGACTCGGCGTTGAGCCCGCCGATCTCCACCAGCGGCGCATCGGGCGTCGTCACCGTCACGCCGGTGCTGTCGTCGGAGACGTCCACCCAGCTCTGCGCCTCGACGAAGTTCTTCGCCGCGCCGACCAGCTGGTCCGAGTCGGGCCGCACGACCCCCGACGCCACGTCGAACCGGATCTGTCCCGACGGGACGGCGAAGGGGAACGCCAGGTGCACGCCCTCCGCTTTCCGCACGGGGAGCTTGTCGATGGCCGTCGAAACGTCCACCCGGGCGAGACCGCTCACGAGGCGCACCTCGCGGGTCACGGAGCGCGCACCCGGCGCGTCGGCCTCGACGAACAGCGACGCGACCAGGGGCCCGGGCTCGCGGACCCGTACCTTGACCCGCGTGGGACCCGCCGCACGGGAGGAGTCCCGCCCCGCGACATAGAGGTAAGCTGCCAGTCCGGATCGCCGCGCCGCATCCACCAGCTCGGCGCCGCCCGGCATCGGCCTGAGGCTCGCGACGGCCCCGGTCGCCGAGTCCACGCGCACCGCGAGCCGCCCGTTCTCGACCACGAGCCCCGAGGCCCGCGCGTCGCCACCGGCGGTCGCGTGCCCGGGCCGGATCCGGTAGCGGCGCGCCGCGAAGGGCGGCAGCGCTTTCACCAACACCGCCAGCTCGCCGGTCACCAGGCGCTGCGACAGGGCCGCACGGCCGTCGGGCCCGACCACGCGATCACCGCCGCGCGACAGCTCCGCCGGCACGACGACCAGGTCGGTCCGCGGCCAGGACGACGTGTTGAACACGTCGAACGCCCCCGCGACGACCCGTCCGCGAGACGCGAGCGCACGCGCGACCAGCAGCCGCGACAGGCTGTCCGCGCCGAGCGCGAAGGCCTGCTTGTACCGCCACTGGCTCACCACGTCGGGCGCATCCGGCGTGTCGATGCTCGCCGCCGCGCCCCAGGTGTGCTCGTCCCAGAGCACCACGTCGCGCCACGCCGCATAGTCGTCGGCCGCAGCGCAGGCCGCCGATGCGAGCATCGCGCACAGCGCGTCCGCCTGGACGAGCCGGCTGGACGCCGCGCGCGCCAGGGCCGTCTCGCGCGCCGTGGACGCGGCCCCGTCCTCCCAGTAGCCGGTGAAATCGCCCGCGACGACCGGTAGCTTGGCCGCGTACCCGGCTTCCAGGGCGCGGAACATCTGCGCGTGCGTCGCGATCAGCAGCCGCGGCGAGGCGTAGCGCCGGTTCCAGTCCATCACGTAGTCGGGCAGGTCGGGGTCGGTCGGCCCGTTGTCGCCGTCCACCGTGTACGGGAGCTGCACGGGCACGTACGGATAGCCCGCCTCCTCGAGCCGGCGCATCAGGCTGAACAGCCGCTTCTCCCCGAAGACCCGGATGCGCGCCTCGTGGAAGAGGGAGTAGCTCGCCCCGGCCACCCAGGTCAGCACCGTGTCCTGCCGCGACTGCGAGACCCAGTAGAAGGGTCGGTCGCCCCAATCCTGCAGCACGTAGCCGATCCGGTCGCCGTTGTTCGGCGCGATCGCGAACCAGCGCAGGCGGCTCTGCGCGAGCGCGGTGACGATCCCCCACGACTGGCCGGGGATGTCGGAGATGAGCGCGGTCGTGACGGGCAGGCCGAGCGAGTCGCGAAGGTGCCGCGCATACTCGAAGAAGTGCGTCATCTCCGGCGCCGTGGCGAGGCCGCTCAGCACGCCGCCCAGGAAGGCGTTGAGGCCGATGCTCCCCTCGCGCACGTCGGCGAGGAAGCGTTCCCGCAGCGAGTCGGGTGCCTGGGCGAGCCAGCTCTCCACCGGCCAGAGCATCTCCACGTTCCAGCGGTAGCGCGCCTCGGGCGGGTTGCCGCGGGTGCGCTCGATCAGCCGCATCGCGTCCTCGATGTTCTGCCACTGCTTCCGCTCGACCCGCTGCTGCAGATCGCTGTAGCCGATGTCGTTGTGCGAGTAGGAGAGGAGGTAGACGTCGCGCTGCGGCACCGGCGCGAGCGGCAGGAGCGTGTCGAGCGCCAGGGCGCCGTCGAGCCGCACCACGACGCTCACCGCGCGTGCCGCGGCGACCGGTCCGGCCAGAGCGCGCACCACGTTCGCGCCCGCCTGGAGCGACGTGTCCACCGGTGCATGCCCCGCCACCTCGACCCGGACCGCGCGGGCGCCCGACAGGTTGTCGAGGATGACGCGGATCTGCGCTTCCACGGAGTCTCCCGCCTTGACCAGCACGGGGTCCTGCGCGACGCGCGGGTGCGCGGCGAGCCGGTGGCGGAAGGTCATGTACCAGTCGCTGCTCTCGGCGTCCTGCCCCGTGACCGTGAGCCGGAGCGGCGCGCCGGGCGTCACGGCCGCGCGCGGCACCGTGAGCGTCAGGTACCCGAAGACGTCCAGGAACTGGTCCACCAGCGTGGTGTGGAACGAAAGGCGCGAGCCGGCGGCGCCCACCACGCTCCAGTTCCGCGCCGCGGAGTCCCTGATGCTCGAGAAGGTGAACGCGTGGCGCCCGCCGATGGCGAAGTCGAAATCGTGGACGCCCTTGCTCCCGGCGAGGCCGGCGATCCACACGAACGCGACCGTGTCGGCCTCGAGCGAGGCCGGCACAGTGTCCGTCAGCCAGCTCACGGACTGGACGTCGCGCCGCGCGCGCGCCAGCAGCGCCGTCTCCGCCTCCGGATGCGGCGAGTGGTACGCCATGACCGCGCCCGCCACGTCCGCGAGGTAGCCGCTCAGAATGAGCGGCGGCTGCGGGGCCGGGGCCTCGGCGGGGCGCCGGTCGGCGCTTATCGGCGAGAACTCGACGTAGCCCCAATGCTCCGGCTGGTGCATGTCGATCATCCCCTGCGGCGTCCAGACCCAGTTGTCCTCCCGCAGCCCCGGCACCTTCACGTACGCGCCGTTCTCCGCCGTCGTGCGCCATTCCACCCGCGAGTAGTTGATCCGCCAGGTCTGCCCGGCCCGCGGTGCGGAGCGGGTGTGGCTCGCCCGCTCGAGCGACGCCCACGGGAGTGCCAGCGTCACCGTCCACCCGGAATCGGTGTCAGTCGGATCGTTGAGGGTGCCGTGGATCTTCACGCCGGTCTTGAGCCCGGCGATGTCCCACGCGTTGTCCCCGTGCCCACCCTCGCGGTAGGGCTCTTCGAGGAAGAGGTCCCACACCGTGTTCAGCGCGTTGATCTCCAGCTCGGCGTAGTCCTTCGCGTCGCCGTCGGGGTCGATGAACATCTCGAAGTCGTTGTCGTGGAAGATCACGGCGTCGCGCTGGGTGATCGTCGCCCAGACCTGGGGCTCCTCCAGCTCGGCGGCCACGTACAGGTACCGGTCGTCCCACAGCATCTTCATCCGGGTCCGGAAGCGGGGCAGCGGTTTCCGGTCGCCCTCGATGTCCACGAACGCATCGGACCACGGGGCGGCGCGCCAGGCGGGATCGTCGAGCGAGCCGTCGAGCCGCGGCGGGCTCGGCGCGCGGTAGCAGACGTAGTGGCGCGGACCGCCCTGCGCCGCGGCGGCGGCGGGGGGAGCGAGCGCGACCAGCAGGGCGAGACGGAGCGTGCGACCGAGCACGGCGGCTCCGGATGCGGTGGACACGAGGAAAGCTGGCGCCGTCGCGGCGCGGCGGCTAGCGTTCCTGCCATGCGCAAGGCCTCGCTGATCGTTCTGGCCGCGCTGCTGGCCGGATGCGGTACCCAGGGCGTGTCGCCGCGGGTCGCGTGGAACGGCCGTTTCCCCTCCGGCTGGCGGCATCCCACTCCGCGCTCCGAGGCGACGGGCCGGTACACGATGGTGGTCTCCGACCACCCAGTCGCGAGCGCGGTCGGGGTCGAGGTGCTGCGGCGCGGCGGCAACGCCATCGACGCCGCGGTGGCCGTCGGCTTCGCGCTGGCGGTGGCGCACCCGCAGGCGGGCAACATCGGCGGCGGCGGGTTCCTCGTCTACCGGGCCGCCGACGGCCGCGCGTACGCGCTCGACTTCCGCGAGACGGCGCCCTCCGCGGCGACGCGCGACATGTACCTCGACGCCGCGGGCGGGCTGTCCGACAAGCGCCTGACCGGGGCGCTCGCTGCGGGCGTGCCGGGGACGGTGGCCGGCCTCTGGGAGATGCACCGCCGCTTCGGCCGCGTGCCGTGGAGCGACCTGGTCGCGCCGGCGATCACGCTCGCCAGGGAGGGCGTGGTCATCGACACGGCCCGCGCCGCGGCTTTCGCCAATCCGGCGTCGGAACAGCGGCTCCGCCGGTTCGGGACCACGGTCGCCGCGCTCTTGCCCGGCGGCAGGCGCCCGGAGCTGGGCGACACGCTGCGGCAGCCCGACCTCGCGCGCACGCTGGCGCTGATCGCAGACTCCGGCGCCGACGCGTTCTACCGGGGATCCATCGCCGAGCAGATCGTCGCCGAGATGGGGCGGCGCGGCGGCATCATCACGCGCGCCGACCTCGAGGGATACGGGGCCAAGTGGCGCGAGCCGCTCCGCACCACTTATCGCGGCTGGGAGGTCATCGGGATGCCGCCACCGTCCAGCGGCGGCGTGACGATGACGGAGATGCTCAATCTCCTCGAGGGTTACGAGCCGCTGCCGCCCTATGGCTCGCCCCGGCTGATGCACCTCGAGCTGGAGGCGATGCGTCGCGCGTTCGCGGACCGGAACTACTGGCTGGGGGACCCCGATTTCGTCTCGATGCCGATCGCGCGGCTCATCAGCAAGGCCTACGCCGATTCGCTGCGCCGGGGCATCGACCCCGACCGCGCGACGCCGACCGCGAGCCTGCCGCCGGTTGCCGAGGGCAACCACACGACCCACTACTCCATCGTGGACCAGGAAGGCAACGCCGCAGCGATCACCTACACGCTGAACGACGACTTCGGCTCGGCCCTCGTCGTCGGCGGCGCCGGCTTCCTGCTCAACGACGAGATGGACGACTTCGCCACCAAGCCCGGGACGCCGAACCTCTTCGGGCTCGTGCAGGGCGAAGCCAATGCCATCCAGCCGGGCAAGCGGATGCTTTCGGCGATGACGCCGACGATCGTGCTCGACCGGCGCGGCAGGCTCAGCCTGGTCCTGGGCTCGCCGGGTGGGCCCAGGATCATCAGCGCCGTGATGCAGGTGCTCTCCAACGTCGTGGACCACGGGATGACGCTGGCGCAGGCGGTGACCGCGCCGCGCATCCATCATCAGGCCCTGCCCGACTCGATCTTCTGGGAGCCGGAGGGCATCTCGCCCGAGCAGCGGCGCGACCTGGAGGCGATGGGCTACGTGCTCGAGCAGCACCCCCACTGGGTCGGGGACGTCAACGCCGTGCTCGTCACGCGGCGCGGGATCGAGGGAGTCGCAGACCCGCGTCGCGGGGGCGGCGCGGCCGGCTGGTAGGAGGAATCCGATGATGCGTCGTCTCGTGCTCGTCGCCGCCGCGCTCGCCGCGGCGTCCGCCGCTCGCGCGCAGGAGCGGCACCCGATGACGGTCCGGGAATTCTTGAGCCTCGACCGGCCGAGCGAGCCCGCGATCTCGCCCGACGGCCGGTGGGTGGCGTACAACGTCACCACGACCGACCTCGCGACGTCGCGGCGCCGCACCGACCTCTGGCTGGTCCCGGCGGCGGGCGGCGAACCGCGGCGCCTCTCCGCCGACTCGCTCGGCGGCCGCAGCGCGCGCTGGTCCCCCGACTCGCGGGCCGTCGCCTATGTCACCACCCGGGGCGGCACGCCCGAAGTGTGGATCGTCGAGCCGGAGACGGGGGCGCGGCGCCAGCTCACCGACCTTTCGACCGGCGCCGACGGGCCGGCCTGGGCGCCGAACGCTCAGGCCATCGCGTTCGTGTCGCAGGTCTATCCGCAGTGCGGCGACGACGCCTGCAACCGGCAGAGAGCCGCCGCCGCCGAAGCGCGGCCGAGCCGGGCTCGGCTCTACGACCACCTCCTCTTCCGGCACTGGAACGTCTGGGACGATGGCACCCGCAGTCACCTCTTCGTCGTGCCGGCGCAGGGCGGCACGCCGCGCGACCTGCTGACCGGCAAGGACTGGGATACCCCGGTCCCGCCGTTCGGCGGCACGGCCGATTACGCCTGGAGCCCCGACAGCCGCGAGCTGGCCTTCACCACCAAGGTCGGGCGCGACCAGGCGTGGACGACGAACACCGACATCTACACCGTGAGCGCGGACGGCGGCGAGCCGGTGAACGTCACCGCCGACAGCAAGGGCGCCGATCAGACGCCGGCGTACTCGCCCGACGGCCGGTGGCTCGCCTACCTCTCGCAGGCGCACGCCGCCTACGAGTCCGCCCGCTTCCGCCTGATGGTGATGGACCGCGCGACCGGCGCGGCGCACGAGGTCCCGAAGGCCTTCGACCGCTGGGTCGGCGAGTACGCCTGGGAGCCGAACTCGGCGGGGTTCGTGGTCATCGCGGAGGACCACCAGCAGGACCGGTTCTTCCACATCACGCTCGCGGGCGACGTGCACCACGTGCACCCCGGCGGCAATGTGTCCCAGCTCTCGCTGGACGGCGGGAGCGGCGGGCAGACGGACGTCGTGGCGTTCGTAGGCGACGCGAGCAACCGCCCGGCGGACGTCTACGTCTGGCGCATCAGCCACGATCACCCGACGCCACCGCTGCAGCTGACGCACCTGAACGCGGACACGCTCCGGACGCTCGACCTGCCGGCGGCCGAGGAGATCGCATGGCGCGGTGCCGAGGGCGACAGCGTGCACGGCCTGCTGCTCAAGCCGCCCGCATTCGATCCTGCCCGCCGCTACCCGCTCCTCGTGCTCGTGCACGGCGGGCCGCAGGGCGCGTGGCTCGACCAGTTCCACCCGCGCTGGAACCCGGAGATGTTCGCCGCGCCCGGCTACGTCGTCTTCATGCCCAACCCGCGCGGCTCGACCGGCTTCGGCCAGCGCTTCATCGACCAGATCGCGCGCGACTGGGGCGGCAAGGCCTACCTGGACATCATGCGGGGCGTCGACGTGGTGGCGAAGCTGCCGTACGTGGACTCCACGCGGATGGGCGCCGCCGGCGGCTCGTTCGGCGGGCACATGGTCAACTGGATCAACGGCCACACCAGGCGGTTCAAGGTGCTGGTCGCGCACGACGGTGACTTCAACCTCTCGTCGATGTACGGAGCCACGGAAGAGCTCTGGTTCCCCGAGCACGATCTCGGCGGGCCGCCGTGGGTGAATCGCACCGACTACGACCGCTGGTCGCCGGACCGCTTCGCGAGCCGGATGCGCACGCCCGAGCTGGTGATTCATGGCGGGCAGGACTTCCGCGTGCCGGAGGGCGAGGGGTTCCAGGCCTTCACGGCGCTGCAGCGGCAGGGCGTGCCTTCGGAGCTGCTCTACTTCCCCGACGAGGGGCACTGGGTGGGGAAGCCGCAGAACCAGGTGGTCTGGTGGACGACGATCCACCAGTGGCTGGCGGGCTACCTCCATCCGGGAGGCGCCGCACAGCCGTAGGTGAACAGCCTCAGAGCCCTTCTTCCCTACTACCGGCCCTACCGGGGCCGGATGGCCGTCGGCCTGCTTCTGGTGGCGCTCGCGAACGTGTTCACGCTCGCAGCCCCCGACTTTCTGCGCCGCGGCGTGGACGCGCTCGGCCGCCCGGGCGCGGGCCACGTGCTGCTGCTCATGGCCGGCGGCCTGGTCGTAGCGGCACTGTTGGGCGGGGCGGCGCGGTTCGGGATGCGGCAACTGCTCAACGCGGTGAGCCGCTGGATGGAGTACGACCTCAGGAACGATCTGTTCCGCCGCCTCACCACGCTGCAGCCGTCGTTCTTCCACCGCACGCCGACCGGCGACATCATGGCGCGCGCGACGAACGACCTGGCGGCCGTGCGCATGGCCGCGGGGCCGGCGGTCATGTACCTCACCGACACCGTGAGCCGCGCGCTGATGGCGGTGCCGCTGATGCTGCAGATCGACTGGCGGCTGACGGTGCTCGGCCTGATCCCGCTCCTCGGCATGCCGACGACGATGGTCGCCCTCGGCCAGACCATCCACCGCCGCTTCGAATCGGTGCAGGAGCACTTCGGCACGCTCACGACCCAGGCGCACGAGAACTTGAGCGGGGTGCACGTGGTGCGGGCCTACCGGCAGGAGGCGACCGAGGAGCAGAAGTTCTTGGGGCTCAACCTCGAGTACCTGCGCCGCAACATGAAGCTGGCGCGGACCTACGGGGCGCTCTTCCCGCTCATCACCTTCTTCGGCGGCGGGGGCGGCGTCCTGACGCTGTGGTTCGGCTCGATGCTGGTGGTGCGCGGCACCGTGACCCTGGGCGAGTACATCGCGTTCACCACGTACCTCGTGCTCCTGGTCTGGCCGATGATCGCGTTCGGCTGGGTGATCAACCTCTTCCAGCGCGGCGCCGCCTCGATGGACCGGATCCAGCAGATCCTGAACGAGGTGCCGACTATCGCGAGCCCCCGCTCGCCCCGCCCGCTGCCGCCGAGCAGGCCGGGCGGCGGGCGGAGCGTCGAGTTCCGCGACGTGTCGTTCCGCTACCCGGCGCCGCGGCCCGGCGTGGGGAGCGTCCCGGGCGATCGGGGCTGGGCCCTGCGGGGGATCTCGTTCACCGCGCCGGCGGGGTCGTGGGTGGCGGTCGTCGGCGCCACCGGCTCGGGGAAGAGCACGCTGGTCGAGCTGATCCCCCGGCTCGCCGACCCGGACGAGGGGAGCATCCTGATCGACGGGATCGAGGTGCGCGAGCTGCTGCTCGAGGAGCTGCGCCGGGCCGTGGGCTTCGTGACCCAGGAGACCTTCCTCTTCTCCCAGACCATCGGCGAGAACATCTCGCTCGGCGAGCTGCCCGCAGCCGACGTGGAAGCCGCCGCCCGGGTCGCGCAGCTCCACGAGACGATCACCGCCTTCCCCGCCGGATACGAGACGATGTTGGGCGAACGCGGCATCAACCTGTCGGGCGGGCAGAAGCAGCGGACGGCGCTGGCCCGCGCGCTCGCGCGCAAGCCCGACATCGTCGTCCTCGACGACGCGCTCTCGGCGGTGGACACCGATACGGAGGCCGCGATCCTGAGAGGCCTGAAGCAGGTGCTGGCGGGCGTCACGACGCTGGTCGTCTCGCACCGCATCACCGCGATCCGCGACGCCGACCTGATCGTCGTCCTGGACGGCGGCCGGATCGTCGAGACGGGACGGCACGAGGACCTGTTCGAGCGGCGGGGACGGTACTGGCAATTATTGCGACGTCAGCAGCTCGAAGAATCCCTCGAGGAGGTCAGGTAGACGAGGAACCGGATGGCAGTGATCGGGTCAGTTGCCAGACGGCAAGGAGGAAGTGGTTACCAGACGGAAGACGTGAGGGGCCAGTCCAGATGTCAGTACTGGCAACCGGACTGGCCCCCGACCACTTGAGGCTTGTAACCACTGATGTACTTGCCGTCTGGCAACTGACCGGTCCACCGGCTTCTGAAGACTGTCTATAGCCTCGACTTCAAGAAGGCGGGCGTCAGCCCCTGGAACCATCTCGACAGCATGGTGAAACTCCCCGTCAGCATCAGGACACCCACCACGACCAGCAGGGCGCCGGCCACCCGCTCTACCCAGCCGATGTAGCGGCGGAAGCGCTGGAACCAGCGGAGGAACCACTCGAGCGCCCAGGCCGCGACCAGGAACGGCAGCGCCAGGCCGAGCGAGTAGGCGCCGAGCAGCCGCAGCCCCTGCGCGAGATCCGCGCGCGTCGACGTGTAGAGGAGGATGGAGCCGAGGATCGGGCCGATGCACGGGGTCCAGCCGGCGCCGAACGCGATGCCCGCCAGCACGGAGCCGAGGTAACCGAGCGGCTTGTCGGCGAGCTGGACGCGGGCCTCCCGCGCGAGGAACGCGAGGCGCAACGCGCCCATCGTGTACAGGCCGAAGAAGATGACGAGCAGGCCGCCGATCCGCTCCAGCCAGGTCTGGTAGGTGACCAGCAGGCGGCCCAGGGCGGTCGCCGTGGCGCCGAGGGCCACGAAGATCAGGGTGAAGCCGACGACGAAGAGCAGCGCGTGGAGAACGGCCAGGTGCCGTCGCGCCTGCATCTCGCCGACGCCGCTCATCCCCGTGATGAACGACAGGTAGCTCGGTACCAGCGGCAGGACGCAAGGCGACAGGAACGACAGGAGCCCCGCGAGGAACGCGACGGTCACGGTCTACGTCGGGCGGACGGAGCGGCGGGGCGCGCCCCGCCCCCTACGCCTTGGGCGCCGGTGCCGACGCCGGAGGCGCCTCGTCCATGTGGTCGTACTCGACGTACACGCACGAGGCGACCACGGTCGTCCACAGGCCGTCGGGCCCACACTCGGCGGTCTGCGTGACGTTGCGCGTCTTCACGATGTCGCCGGACATCAGGTACGCGGCCCGCCGCTCGTCCCACGCCTGGTTGGGGTCGAAGGGCACGCCGAGGGTGGTGGCGAGCATCGAGGCCGCGAGGTCCTCGGCGTAGTCGCCCGCCAGCTCCTCCTTCTGTCCGTAGGCGTGGTGCTCCGAGATGTAGCCGTAGTGGTTCGCATCTGCGGGGATGGCCAGCCCGATCGCGGCCGCCACCATCCGGCTTGGCTCGTTGGTCGACATCTCGGCCAGCACGGCGAAGACCACCTGTCCCGGCTGCAGCAGCTGCACCCCCTCCTGCCGCGTGACCAGCTTGCAGTGGGGAGGGAAGATCGAGCTGACCCGCACCAGATTGCACTTCTCGATGCCCGCGTCGCGCAGCGCCATCTCGAAGCTGGTGAGCTTTTCCTTGTGGCGGCCGACGCCACGCGTGAGGAACCCCTTGGTCGGCACCAGATGCATGGGATTAAACACTTCGGGACCTCTACTCGGACTGAGGAGAAGGTGGGAGCGGCGCCGCGCCGCTCTGCTGGCACTCGCGGCACAGGCCGTAGATGTCCAGCCGGTGATGGTGGTGCGTGAAACCGTACTCCTCGGCGATGACCGACTTCATCTTCTCGAGCCGATCGTTGGTGAACTCGACGACCTTGCCGCAGCGCATGCAGATCAGGTGCTCGTGGTGCGGGTGGCCAGGGATGCGCTCGTAGCGCCGGAATCCCTCGCCGAAATCGCGCTCGCTGATCATCCCGCTCCGCGCCAGGATGTCCAGCGTGCGGTACACGGTGGCCTTCCCGATCCTGAGGCCCCGCTGGCGCAGCCGCTGCTCGATGTCCTCCACGGAGAGGTGGCCGCCCGCCTCCAGCACCACTTCCGCGACCTGCTCACGCTGCGAGGTCACCGGCAGGCTGTGGTCCCGCAGGTAGCGGCGGAACTGCTGCAGGAGCTGCGACTGCTCAGCCGGGGCCGGACCGCTCAAACCTCGCCTGCCTTCCATGCCGTGAGATCCACCAGCTCCGCCTCGCCCGCCTCGTCGGCCCGCCGCCGCACGCCGTCGAGCACCTCGGGCAGCAGGTCGGCCGGCGCCTCGGCCGTCTCCTCGACGGCCACCGTGACCTTCCCGCGCTCGGGGCCCTTGAGGGCGACGACGTACCGGGCGCGGTACACCAAGCGCCGGTCGCCGCCGAGCACGCGGCTCACCACGGCCACGCCGTGGTCCTGGCCTTCGCGCCGCACCGGCGGGAAGGCGTACACCGCCTCGACCTCCGAGCGCGGCATCCGTTCGGCCAGCGCGTCCAGCAGCCGCGCCACCGCGTCGCTCACCGCCGGGCCGCCGTTCACTCCGGAACGATAAGCCGGCCGCCGGGGAACTCCCCATCGGCCGGCACCTGCGCCATCGCAGCCCGGCGTTCCCTCACCGAGCGAGGCCCGCCGGAGCTGCCGGGGCCGGGAAACGCTGTCGGGCCATAGGCGGCGCGAATAATACGAGAGGGGGGAGGCGAGTTCAATACCGTTACAGAAGCGAGACGGGATCGCGGTCCACGACCAGCCGCACGCCCGAGGGCACCGGCGCGCGCGCCGCGAGGTAGCGCGTCAGGCGCGTGAGCGCGCCGCCGTCGGGCGCCTTCACCAGGAAGTGCCAGCGCCACCGCTCGCGGATCCGCTCGATCGGGCACGGCGCCGGCCCGAGGACGGCGGCGCCGAGCGCGGGCCGCGCCGCCAGCAAGGCCTGCAGCCACTCCACGACGCGCCCCGCGGCGCGCGCCACGGCGCGCTCGTCGGTCCCGCTGAGCACGCCGTTCACCAGAGCGACCTCCGGCGGATACGGCGGATCGCGGCGCTCGGCCAGCTCCTCTTCGAGGAAGCCGCGCACGTCGTGCCGTGCCGCACGCACGATCGCGTGATGGTCCGGCGCCCGCGTCTGGACGATCACCCGGCCGCCGAGCGGGCCCCGCCCCGCGCGGCCAGCCACCTGCGTGAGCAGGGCGAAGGTGCGCTCGGCAGCGCGGAAATCCGGGAGGTTCAGCGCCACGTCGGCGTCCACCACGCCCACCACCGTCACCCGCGGGAAGTCGAGCCCCTTGGCGATCATCTGCGTGCCGACCAGCACGTCCACGGTGCCCGCGCCCACCCGCTCCAGGATGCGGTGGTGCGACCACTTGCCGCCGGTGCTGTCGAGGTCCATCCGCGCGATCCGCGCCGACGGGAAGCGCCCGGCGAGGAACTCCTCGACCTGCTGCGTCCCCACGCCGCGGTAGCGCTGCGTGGCAGCGCCGCAATGCGGGCAGGCCGTGGGCGGACTCTCGCGGTGGTCGCAGTGGTGGCAGCGGAGCGACGCGGGGGAGCGGTGGTAGGTGAGGGTGATGCTGCAGTTGGGGCAGGTCCAAACCTCGCCGCACGCCGGGCACTGCACGAACACGCTGAAGCCGCGCCGGTTGAGGAGGATCATCGCCTGCTCGCCGCGCTCCAGCGCCCCCTGCACCGCCGCGTCGAGCCGCTCGCTCCAGGCCACCGCGCCGGAGCCGGGCCGCTGCGACGCGGAGCGCAGGTCCACGACCTCGACCGGGGGCAGCGGCCGCGCCTCCACCCGCTCGGGCAGCTCGAGGAGGCGCACCGCGCCGCGCGAGGCCGCCGTCCAGGTCTCGAGCGACGGCGTCGCGCTCCCCAGCACCACGGTGGCCCCCGTCAGCGCGGCGCGGCGGATCGCGACGTCCCGGGCGTGGTAGCGCGGCGCCTCGCCCTGCTTGTAGGAGGTATCGTGCTCCTCGTCCACCACGATCGCGCCCAGGTCCCGCACGGGGGCGAAGACCGCCGACCGCGCGCCGATCGCGACGTGGCGCCGCCCCTCCTTGAGCGCGCGCCAGGCGTCGTACCGCTCCCCGTCGGAGAGGCCGCTATGCAGCACCGCGACGTCGCCGCCGAAGACGCCCCTGAACCGCGCGACGGTCTGCGGCGTGAGCGCGATCTCGGGCACCAGCACGATGGCGCCGCGCCCTGCTGCGAGCACGCGCGTCAGGTACCGCAGGTAGACGAGGGTCTTGCCGCTCCCGGTGACGCCGAACAGCAGCGCCACGCCGCCCGGCTCCAGCGCCTCCAGCGCCGCGATCGCCCGGTGCTGGTCCGCGGTCGGCTCGGCGGGAGGCGGGCTCGCCGGGATCTCCGCGAACGGATCGCGCATCCGCGTCTCCGCGACGCTCCGCACTTCGCCGTGCGCCACCAGCGCCGCCAGCGCCGACCCGGAGACGCCGTTTTGCGCCAGCGCCTTCGCGCTCGCCCGGCCGCCCAGCCCCACCAGCGCCTCGTACGCCTCGCGCTGCTTGGGCGAGCGGGCGAAGCGTTTCTCGACGTCGAGCAGGTGCTCGTAGCGCGTCACCAGCTCGAAGACGCGCTCACGGCGCTCGGGCACCCCGGTTCGCGGCGGCAGCGTGACCAGCTCCGCCTGGCCCGCCTCCACCAGCCGGTGGACGGCGCGCAGGCCCGCGCTTCCCGCGGCGCGCCGCACCTGCGCGAGCGCCACTGCGCGGTTCGGCGTGCGGAACAACCGCTCCAGCGCCGCCGCCGTGCCCGCCGATCCGCGGCGCGCACCGGCCTCCGCGCCGGCGAGGCCTCCCCCTCCGGGGACCAGGCGCACCACGGGGCGCCCCACCGAGTAGAGGGCCGCGGGCAGCATCGCGCGCAGCGCGAAGCCGGGCGGCGCGGCGTAGTAGCCCGCGAGGTGGCGTGCCAGCGCCAGCAGCTCCCGATCGAGCACCGGACCGGCGTCGGGGGCCGCGACGATCTCTCGCACCCGCCCCGCGGCCGGAGGCTCGCCGCCGATCGCCGTCACAATCCCCACCATCTCGCGCCCCTGCACCGGCACCACCACCCGGCACCCGGGCGCCAGCCGCCCCGCGAGATCCTCGGGCACGCCGTACCGGAGCGGCCGAGCCAGCGCCAGCGGCAGGGCGACGTCGGCGAACGTGTCGCTCGGCATCATCGCTCCGTGACGCCCAGCCCCGGCCCGGTCGGCAGCACGATCCGGCCCGCGTCGATCGTCGCGCCGGCGAACGGGTCCCTCTCCAGCAGCGCCGCGCCGTCGAGATCCGCCAGATCCAGCAGCGGCGTCAGGTGCGCCGCGGCCGTGATGCCGAGCGACGTCTCGATCATGCACCCCACCATCACCGAGAGCCGGTGCGCGCGGGCCGACTCCACCATCCGCAGCGCCTCGCGCAGGGACCCGCACTTGGCCAGCTTGATGTTGATCCCGTCCACCGCCCCCGCCAGGCGCGGAATGTCCGCCGCCGTCCGGCACGCCTCGTCGGCCACGATCGGGATGCGCGAAGCGCGGTGCACCGCCGCGAGCCCCTCCACGTCGTCCGGCGCGACCGGCTGCTCGATCAGCTCCACGCGCATCTCCTCGAGCAGCGGCAACCGCGCGAGCGCCTCGCTCACCGTCCAGCCGGCGTTCGCGTCCACCCGCAGCGGCTTGTCGGTCACCTCGCGGACCGCGCGCAGCACCGCCGCGTCGTCCGGCGTCCCGACCTTGATCTTGAGGATCGGATACGGCGCGGCCTCGCGCACCTTCGCCTGCATGCGCTCCGGTGTGTCGAGTCCGATCGTGAACGACGAGAGCGGCGCGCGCGCCGGGTCGAGCCCCCACAGCCTCCAGAGCGGCGCCCCGAGCCGTTTGCCCGCCAGGTCGTGCAGGGCGGCCGAGACCGCCACCCGCGCCGCGGCGTCCTGCGGCGCCGCCCGGAGCAGCGCGGCGTCCGCACCCTCGAGGTCCGACGGGTCCGCCGGCAGCGCCGGCGCCAGCCGCCCCAGCGCCGCCGCCACCGTGTCGGCCGTCTCCCCGTAGTACCGCGACGGCGCCGCTTCGCCCCACCCTTCGAGGCCGTCGGCGTCGCGCAGCCGCACGCGCACCACGCGGTACGCCGTGGTGCTGCCGCGCGCGATCGTGAACGGATGTCTGGTCTTGAGATCGAGGATGTCGAACGAGAGGCTCAGCGCCACGGCCCCGCCACTTCCCACCGGGATGCCGCAACATACCGTCCGGGAATCACACGGCAAGCGCCTCGGCGTGAGCGAGCGCCGCGTCGGCGAGTCGGTCGGGATCGTACCCGCCCTCGAGCACCGACACGGCCGGAGCTCCACCGGCGCGTGCGCGGATCTCCCGCGTGAGACCGGCGTAGTCCTCCGGCTCCAGCGTGAAGCCCCCGAGCGGGTCCCCGGCCAGCGCGTCGAAGCCCGCGGAGAAAAGGACCACGTCCGGCGCGAAGCCGGCGAGCGAGCGGTCCACGGCCGCCAGCAGGTCCGCGACGTAGCGCTCCCGCGGCAGACCGGGGGGCCGCGGCACGTGGAAGAGGTTCCCCACGCCGACGTCGTCCTCGGCGCCTGTGCCGGGATAGTACGGCCACTGGTGCAGGGAGACGTACCGCACGCGCGGCTCCATGCGGAAGGCGTCGGCCGTGCCGTTCCCGTGATGCACATCCCAGTCCACGATGAGCACGCGGGCGGCGTCGAACCGGTCCAGTCCCACCCGCGCCGCAATCGCCACGTGGTTCAGGAGACAGAAGCCCATCGCGCGCGAGGGCGTGGCGTGGTGCCCCGGCGGGCGCACCGGGCAGAAGACCGGGCCCGCTCCCGCCATCGCCTGCTCGACGCCGGCGATCGCGGCCCCCGAGGCGCGCAGCGCGGCCGCGAGCGAATCCGGCCCCATCGCCGTGTCCGGGTCGAGCACGCCGCCGCCGCTGCGATCCAGCGCCTCCAGGTGCCGCAGGTGCTCCGCCGTGTGCACACGCAAAACGTCCTCCGGCTCCGCCAGCGGGGCCTCGCGCCACGCCGCAGCGCCGCGGGCGACCAGCTCGGACTCGAGCCGCGCGAGGAGCGGCCCAAGCCGCTCCGGTGACTCCGGGTGCCACGGCCCGTTCCGGTGCGCCCGGCACGCCGGGTGGGTGGCCAGCTGGAGCATCAGCGCGGACCCGGGGGGACGTCGTGGACGGCACGCCGGAGGAGGCTGTCGTCGGGCCGCGGAGAGGTCTTCGCGCCGCCCGCACCGCCGCTGTCCCCGCCCTGGGAGACCACCCGCCGCAACGCCTCGACCTCCTCGCGCAGTGCGCGCCGCGCAAGGTCCACCTCGTCCAGCGCCGCCTGCCAGCGCCGATACAGGGCGCCGAGCCCCAGCGAGCCCACCACCAGACACGCGCCGAGCACCATCAGCGCCGCGCGCCCACCCACCTGCCCGAGCCAGATCGCCGCCACGCCGTCGCCCAGCAGCACGACGAACGCGAGGCCGTACAGGACCCGGCCAGAGTGGCGTCTCATCGGACCGGGCGCCGCCGGCCGGAGATCACCACCAGGGACGTGCCGTTCCGGACGCCGAGCCCGGCGAGCGGCTTCGACTCGTCCCGCACCAGGGCGCCGCCGACCTTCAGCGCGTAGCCCGCCGCCCGGGACGCGTCGATGTGCGCCGACGCCAGCGCCCGCGCCTTGAGCGACGCGGCGCTCTCGCCCGCAGTCGCCTCGAGGGCGACCGTCTCCCACGCGTCCGCCACGGTGACGCGCACGCGCATCGCTCCTGCGGCCATCGCGGTCACGGCGCCGCCGCGCCGGAGGAGGCTGCCCCTGCGACGTTGGCTTTCTTCGCGCCGCCCGCACGTCCCTCGCCCCCATCGGGAGGCGCCGCCGACTGTGACGCGGCCTCGGGAAGGGCCGCGAAGAACCGCCCGACCTGCTGGTCGAACAGCAGCGTGGAGCCGCGCACCGCGCAGCCCGACTCGCCCGGGAACACCGCGATCACGATCTCCTCGCCCCCCTGGCCCCGCAGCACCAGGTGGCGCGGGCTCTCCCGCTCCACGAAGCACCCGGTGGCGGGCACCCGCTGGGTGAAGAACTCCTTGGCGCGCCGGAGCACCTCCTCCGCCGCGAGCGACGTCGTCATTTCGTGGATCATCCCGCGCTCCCGCCCTCCAGGTTTGGGCGCACCACACGCCCAGGCGCGCCGTCTGCCGCGCTGACAAACCGCTCCGCAACAATGACCGATCCGTCGGCCGCTCTGGCTAGAGAACGGTCCCGATCACGGGCACATCGCTTGCTTTTTGGCGCCGGCGGAGGCCGGCCGCTGGGGCCGGCAAGCCGGGTACAAGGAAACTACGTCACACCCAAGGAGGGTGCACCATGCTGTCCATCACCCGCTTCAACAGCCCGGTGCTGTCCGATGTCCAGACCCTACAGCGCCGCCTGGGTCGCCTGCTTGACGAGGCGTTCCAGGGGTGGCCGAGCGCCCAGAACGACAACGGCGCGCTCACGGGATGGGTGCCGCCGGTGGACGTGCTGGAGGACAGGGACGCGGTCCAGATCATGGTCGAGCTGCCGGGCGTGAAAGCCGAGGACGTCAGGATCTCGCTCGAGAACAGCGTCCTCACGATCCGTGGCGAGAAGCGGCAGACCGCCGAGGAGAACACCGAACACGTGCATCGCTACGAGCGCAGCTACGGCATGTTCGAGCGCTCCTTCACGGTCCCGTCGACCGTGGACGCCGATCACATCCAGGCCAGCTACGACCTGGGCGTGCTGACGGTCCGCCTCCCCAAGGTCGAGAAGGCGAAGCCCCGACAGATCACCGTGAAGGTCGAGTCGTCCAAGTGACGGTGCGGTAAGAGTCGGGTGTCGAGGGGGAGCGTCACTCATCCCTCGACCCCCGACTCGAGGCTTTCCACGCTCGGCTTCCGGAACACGTCCTTCACCCCGGCCTTCCGCCGCACCACGACCACCAGGTCGCCGGTCGGCTCGGGAATGACTCCCTGCACCGTCACGAAGAGCACGTCCGGCAGGCGCCCGGGGAGCTTGAGGGTGTACTCGCGGCCGTGCCAAGTGAACGGCAGCGGACCGCCCGCAGCGCGCCGCCAGGCGCGGCTTCCGAGCGGCACGTCGATGAACACGTCGTCCTCCACCTTGGTCACGCGCGGCGCGACGTGCTCGCCGTCGAGGAAGAAGAGCGGCGGGAATGGGTCGCCGTCCCCGCGCGCGTAATTCGCCTCCACCGCGTCGTCGAACGCCTCCAGCTCGGCGGCGTGGGCGCGCCACTCGAGGTGGTGCCGCACCTCGTGCGTCAGCGTCTCCCACGCCTCCTCACGCCAGTTGAAGCCTGCCTCGTCTTCCGCCAAGGCGGCAAACGACCCGTAGTGGAGGTAGACCGTGGAGCGGAGGCCCGGCCCCCCGTCGTCGGGGGTGCCGAAGGTGTGGGGCACGCACTCGCCGAGCGTATAGATGTCGGCGCGGACGGGATGCGGAACGGTCTTCGCCGTCACGGCGACGCCGGCGATCCCCTCGAGGTACTCCGGCGGGAGCTCGCGGACCATCTCGCGCACCATCGCCTCAAAGTCGTGTCGGCGCATCCTACCCCAGCGCCGCCTCGACGCGAGCGATCAGCAGGGCAAAGTCGAGGGAGCGCGCCAGCACCTGCTCCGCCAGCGTCGCCGCGTCGTCGCGCTGGCCGGGCGCGAACAGCTCCAGCAGCGCGGGGCCGCAACGGGGATTGCGGAACCAGTCCACGTCGTGGCGCTCGGTGAGGTGGGAGGCGAGCAGCGCCTCGAGCTGCCAGGCCCGCAGGTACCGCGCGACGTAGAAGCCGTCGTCCAGGTCCAGCAGCGCGTCCTCGCTCGCGTAGCGGAAGCCGGTCGCCTCGGTGAGCAGCGGCGCGTACGCCTCCGCGCCGGCGCTCACGGTGGGCGAGCGCTGCAGCTCCAGCTCGTAGCGCAGCTTCGCCGCGTAGCGCCGCAGCATCGCCAGATGCGCGAACGCCTGCGCGCGGGCGAAGGCGTGCCCCCGCTCGCCCCGCAGGCCCGCGTAGCGCGCCAGCCACGGCGCCGCGAGCACCATGTGCTCGAACAGCATCGCGAAGCCCTCGGTGACCGAGTTGTCCCCGAGCCAGCGGTGCTCGAACGGCAGCGCCTCGGCGACGTTGCCGAAGTGCTGCGCGTGTCCCAGCTCGTGCCAGAAGGCCCGGTAGTCGGTGTGGCCGCCGTACGGGCGGATCACGAGGTAGACCTCGGCGGGAATGCGGACGGGGGCGCAGAACGCGCGGGCCCGCTTCAGCGCGCGGTCCTCGGTGTCGTAGCGGATCCGGCCGCCCGCCGTCGCGTCGAGGCCCAGCTCGCCGAGCTGGCGCCGCGCGGTCGACACCAGTGCCGGGCCGGGGAAGCAGTCGTCGAACCCAGCGCCGCGGAACAGCCAGGCGGCGTCGCTGCGCTCGGCGTCCCGCGGCGGGATGTCCGTCTCGCGGAGCGCCTCGCGCAGCGCGTCCCGGTACAGGTCCGCCGTCGCGGCGAGGAAGCGGCCGCACGCCTCGGCCAGCGCGGGCAGCGCGATCCCCGAGAGCGCCGAGCGCGCGACGACCGGGTCCCCGAGCCCGAGCGCGGCCAGCAGCTCGCGCTCTCGTTCCAGACGCTCGCGCCGGATGGCCGCCGGCTCGCCGAGGATCGCGCGGCGCGCCGCATCGATCACGAGGCGGCGCTGGCGGCGCGGCTCGTTCGCAATCTCGATCGCGGAGCGCTGGTAGGGAATCGTTTCGCCGCCGTCCACGGCCACAACCGCGCCGCTCTCCCACGCGTGCAGCCGGTCGTCGAGCGCGGCGACCGCGCGCCCGACGTGGTTGTCCACCACCCACTCGAGGAGCGCGGGGTGGCCGCGGGCGGCCTCGACGGCCTCGTGGTCGGTCAGATCGGGATAGCGGGCGAAGATCTCGGCGAAATGCGATTCCGCGTCGAGACCGGCGCCGGTCCGGTAGCTCTCGCGGCCGAGCTCCTCGCACATCCGCTCGCCGCGCGTGCGGAGAGCTTCCGGCGTCACGTCGCGAGGCGCTCGCCGAGCCAGGCCACGAGCTGCGCGGCGTCCACACGGTCCTGCGCCAGCGTGTCCCGGTGCCGCACCGTGACCGTGCCGTCCTGCGTCGTCTGGCCGTCCACCGTGATGGCGAACGGCGTGCCGGCCTCGTCCTGCCGCCGGTACCGGCGCCCGATCGAGCCGCCGTCGTCGTAGAACGCCGTGAACCGGCCCCGCAGCTCGTCGTAAATGCGGTGGGCGATCTCCGGCATCCCGTCCTTCTTGACCAACGGCAGCACCGCCGCCTTGATCGGCGCAAGCGCCGGCTTGAGACGCAGCACCACCCGCGTCTCGCCCTCGACCTGCTCCTCCCCGTACGCGTCGCACAGCAGCGCCAGCGCCGTCCGGTCGGCGCCGACCGACGTCTCCACGATGTAGGGGATGTAGCGCTCCTGCCGCTCCTGATCGAAGTACTCCAGCTTCTTCCCCGACGCCTGCTGGTGCCGCGTCAGGTCGAAGTCGGTCCGGTTGTGGATCCCCTCGAACTCGTTCCAGCCGAACGGGAACTCGTACTCGATGTCGTAGGCCGCCTTGGCGTAGTGGGCCAGCTCCTGCTGCTCGTGCTTGTGGAAGCGCAGGCGCTCCGCCTTGAGTCCGAGCCCCAGGTGCCACTGCATCCGCTCGGCGCGCCAGAACTCGAACCACTCCTCGTCGGTCCCCGGCCGCACGAAGAACTGCATCTCCATCTGCTCGAACTCACGGGTGCGGAAGATGAAGTTCCCCGGCGTGATCTCGTTGCGGAACGCCTTCCCGATCTGCGCGATGCCGAACGGGATCTTCTGGCGCGAGCCCTGGAGCACGTTGAGGTAGTTGACGTAGATCCCCTGCGCCGTCTCCGGCCTCAGGTAGACGACCGCCGCGTCCTCCTCCACGGGACCCATGAACGTCTTGAACATCAGGTTGAACAGCCGCGGCGCCGTCAGCGACCCCCGCGTGCCGCACACCGGACACTGCGCGTCGGGCTGCCCCGGCGTCCCTTTGATCCGCGAATCGTCGCCCCGGAACCGCTGCTTGCACTGCTTACAGTCCACCAGCGGATCGGTGAAGCCGGCGACGTGCCCCGACGCCTCCCACACCTTGGCGGCCATCAGGATCCCGGCATCGAGCCCCTCGATGTCGTCGCGGGCGTGCACCATCGCGCGCCACCAGCGATCCTTGACGTTGCGCTTGAGCTCGACGCCCAGGGGGCCGTAGTCCCAGACCGACCCGAGCCCGCCGTAGATCTCCGAGGACTGAAAGACGAAGCCGCGCCGCTTCGCGAGCGACACCAGCTTCTCCATCCGGTCGTTGTCCGCCATGACCCCTGCTGAACGCGAAGTGGAAGTTGCGTGGGCGCCGGAAATTAGCGGCACCCCGCCAGCACGAGCAAGCACGGCGCTGCGCACAGTGCCGCAGGCGCCCGACGTCTTGGCTCCCTCGCCCAGCGCGGACTCACGAATGGCGTAACCGAAGGTCCGCCAGATGGTTGTGCATTCCGGCACAGTTTCCTATCTTCCGCGCTCGGATGAATGCGACCTCCCCTCTCGGTCGCCCAGCCGGACGCCACGCCCTCGAAGCCGGATTGACCTCCTCGAGGGGACTCTTCTCACCGCCTGCAGCCCGGGCGCCGGGTGTTGCGATTGACATCAGACTCCACGCAGTCAGAGACCGCCAGCACGCCGCCCTGAAAGCATCGCAAGCCGTTACTTCTCAACGTCTTACACAGAATCGCGACGGCGGCAGTCGATCGGAATGGATCTTGCCACTATCGGGCGGCAGAGGTGTTATGTGGCGATTCGCTGCTAGGCGGAGCTCGTGAGCAGTCTGGAACCCGGACGGGACGCGATCCTGGGCGGTGAGCGGCAGCTGCACCTGCGCGACATCCTGCACGTGCTGGGGATGCACTGGAAGGTCATCGGCATCGCGGCGGTGGTCGTCGTGGGCGCGGCCTACAACTCGGCCACGCGGGCAACGACGTTCTACCGGTCGGACGCCTCGTTCCAGATCGGCTCGAAGAAGACCGGGGCGATGCGCCCGGACGAGCCGAACGTCAACGAGCTGGAGCTCCAGACCGACCCGGTGCTCTCCGAGGCGCTGATCCTGCAGACGCAGAACCTGGCCCTGCAGGTCGTGGACTCGCTCGGCCTCCAACTCCGGCTGCTCGACGCGCGGACCGCGCGCGGAGACATCTTCGACGACGTGCACGTCGGCAACGCCCTGCCCCGCGACACCTTCACGCTGCGGCTCAGCGGACCGGCGGGCTACGAGCTGCGTGACGGCCATGGGAGACTGATTGCGGCGGCGAGCTACTCCGTGCCGGTGCGGGACACGGTGCACGGGCTCAGCTTCACGGTGCGCCCCTCCGCAGGCGAACGCACGGAGCGGTTCGTGGTGGTGCCGCGGGTGGTTGCAGGGAACGACGTGCGGGGCGGGCTGGGGTTCAGCGTCCATCCGGCCACCACGGTCGTCAACGCCTGGTACCAGGGGACGGACCCGTCGCTCGCCCCGGATATCCTGAACGCCGCGATCAGCGCGCTCAGCCAGAGCGGCGTGCAGCGCCTGCGGGAGCTCTCGGCCCAGCGGGAAGCGTACCTCCGGGCCCAGCTCGCGGAGGCGTCGTCGAACTACCAGACCGCGCTCACCGCGCTGCAGCGCTACAAGGAAGCGCAGGGGACGGTGGACATCAGCGCCGAGGAGCAGGCCCTGCTCAACTCGGTGCAGACGCTCGACCACGAGCGGCAGCAGCAGCGGGAGAACCTCGCGCTGCTGCAGGGGATCCTCGGCTCGGACACCACGCACGGCGTCACCGTGGAGACGCTCAACCGCCTCGCCGCGATCCCGAACATGAGCGCGAACACGGCGATCGCCTTCCAGCTGCAGAACCTGCTGAAGCTGTACGACGACCGCCGCAGCATCACGGCCGGCACGCTGGGCCTCCGGGAAGACAACCCCAGCGTGCAGGCGCTCGACCAGCGCATCCAGCAGGCGGGGCGGGCGCTGCGGCAGGAGTCGCAGGCCACGGCGGAGGGGATCCGCGCCAACATCGAGGGTCTGGACGGGCGGGTCCGGGACCTGCGCGCGCGGCTGGCGCAGTTCCCCGGCAAGGAGACGCAGATCGGCAAGCTGCAGCTGGACGCCAGCCTCTTCAACGACACCTATCGCTACCTGATGACGCAGTTGCAGTCCGCACAGCTCGCGTCGGCGACGATCGCGCCGTACATCCAGGTCGTGGAGACGGCGACCGTCGGGTCGCGGATCGGCATCACGACGCGCCAGCGGGTGGTCGTGGGGCTCCTGGTGGGGCTGTTCCTCGGGATCGTGATCGCCTTCTTCCTCGAGTACCTGGATCAGACGATCAAGACTGCGAGCGATGTCGAGCGCGCGCTGAAGATCCCGGTGCTCGGGCTGATCCCGATCGATCCGCGCGGCACGCGCCACGTCCACCCCGGGCGGCGCCACGGGATCGCGCTCATCACGAGCACCGCACCCGACGATCCGACCAGCGAGGCGTACCGCACGCTCCGAACCAACGTCACGTTCGTGAGCGCGGAACACCGGGCGCTGCAGCTCATCTGCATTACCAGCGCGGGCCCCGGCGAGGGCAAGAGCACCACGGCGGCCAACCTGGCGATCACGCTCGCCCAGCAGGGATCGCACACGCTGCTGGTGGACGCCGACCTGCGGCGCCCGCTCGTGCACCGCGCCTTCAACCTGGTGCAGGAGCCGGGCCTGACCGACATCCTGATCGGCACTTCCGCGGCGCGCGAGGCGATCCGGCCCAACGTGATCAAGGGCCTCGACGTCCTGCCCGGTGGCGCGCTGCCGCCCAACCCGTCGGAGCTCCTCGGCTCGGAGGCGATGCACCGCCTGCTCGGCGAGCTGCGCTCCCAGTACGACACGATCATCTTCGACACGCCGCCCGCGCTGGCGGTGACCGACGCGACGGTCCTCGGCACGAACGCCGACGCGGTGATCCTGGTGATCCGGGTGGGGGAGACCGATGAATCGGCGGCGCAGCGGGCCGTGGAGGGGTTCCGGCGGGTGCAGGCCCGCGTCGCCGGCGCGGTCCTGAACGGCGTGGAGAAGACGCGCGACCGGTACTACTACTACTACTACGGCAAGGACTCGCGCAGCGGCCGCGGCCTGCTCGCGCGGGCGCGCGAACGGCTCGCCAACATCATCTGATCCCTACTTGCGTTTCCGCAGCACCTTCCAGATGCCCCGCAGGCCGCGGTGCACGTACAGGGCGGGCAGCAGGGCTCCTGCGGCGGCGACCCCATCGAGCCGGTACGCGCGGAGCATGTAGCGCGGCGCCGGGAACGCCACCTCCCTCAGCAACCTGAGCCGGTCGCTCCAGCGCTGCAGGCCTCGCACGTTCGACACCAGCTCGTCGCTCCACCGCCGCTCGGGCTCGAGGTACGCCGCCGACGGCTCGCTGCCCGCCGCGGCCAGGGTTCTCACCACGTCCGCCGGCACACCGGTGCCGAGCCGCGCGCGCGCCAGCTCCAGCTCACGCAGGCAGATCGCCGCCACGCCTTTGCGCACGGCGAGACAGGCGAAGCCGTCGAACTCGACAGACGAGAGCCGCGAGGCGAGCAGGTGGATGTCGTAAAGCCAGATCAGGCGCTCGAGGCTGCGGTGGTGCATCGCCGGATGGACGCAGGCCAGCAGGAGCGCGTGCACCGGCTTCGCACCGCGCGCCTGAGGGCCGAGCGCGGGGACGCTCACCGATTCGCCGGCGAGCTCCTCGTAGTCGAGCAGGTCGGCGAAGACCGACTCGGTGCTGATCTTCCAATGGAAATCCAGGGCGTGGCTGACGCCGAACGTGTCGTCCTTCGCCATCTCGAACTGGTGGAACAGGAACTCGCCGTCGGAGTAGTTCGTGGCCCCGTAGCCGAGAGTGCTCATCACACGCCGCACGTCCTCGCGCTCTTCGCGCCGGATCAGCAGATCGGTGTCGCCGCGCGGCCTCAGGCCCGGCTCCTCGTACACGGTGTAGGCGAGCGGCGCGCCCTTGAGCAGGATCGGCCGGATGCCTTGGGCGGCGAGCGCGTCCAGGACGGCCATCAGCTCGCGGCGGCGGAGCGCTTCGCGCATCACTTCCGCCCGGGCCTCGCGCTCCAGCTCCTCGCGCACGCTCGGCGGCCAGTCGGCGGACGGGCGCCCGGCCAGCTGCCGATGCACGAGGCCGGCGAGGTCCTCCTCGACGCACACCGTGAGGAAGGCGCCCGGCTCCACGTCGAGCGCGGCCCAGGATACGCTCTCTCCGCGGAGCAGCGCCGCGAGGCCGTCGGCCAGGGGCGCGGCGACGAGCTGAGTCACGAGCTGCCTGGCGCGGCGGTGGCAGGCGGGCCGACAGGTTGGAGCCGGCCGTACGCGGCCAGGTCGTCCACCTCTCCAGCCACGACGCGGCCGTCGCATTCGACCCACGCGTGGGCGTCGAGGGGCACGGCAGCGCCGCTCCCGCGCCCGCGAACGCCGATGTGGAGCTCGGGCCGGTACCCGCGCCGGCGGAGCAAGGCGAGTGCGGCGAGGCTCTGCACGAGACAGGTCATCCCCGGGAGCCGCCGCGCGACGGCCGCGACCGCCCACGCCACACGATCCAGGTCCTGGGGGGCGGCGCGCCGCGATGGACGGGCCTCATCCATACGCTGCCGCAGCACCGCGAAGGGGACCAGCCGGAGCTCGAGGCGCGCCCGCAGGATGGCCAGCGCTGTTTCCACGAGGAGGCGGCGGTCGGCGGCACCGAGCGCGAGCAGCCTACGCCACGACGTCGTCACCGCGCTCCCGCACCTCGATCAGGCCGCGGGCGGCCAGGTCCTGGAGCAGGGCTGCGAGGTCGCGCCCGCACCGTTCCGGCTCGACGTCGTACTCGGCGACCAGGGCATCGCGGATGGCCGAGACGGTGATCGGCCGCTGCAGCAGGCCCCAGATGCGCGCCCCGACGTCCTCCAGGCCGTAGTAGACGCCGTCCTTGAGGCTCAGGATCACCAGCTCGGCACCGAAGGCGCTGGCGAGCAGGTCCCCGGCCGCGAGGACAGTGGCCGACTCCGGGATCCGGCGTGGGGTCATTGGGGCTCTTGGTTCACCAGTCGAGGCAACCAGCCTAATATACTAATGTGAGCGGGATCGTCGGCGTCTTCAGTCTCGATGGGCGGCCGGTGGACGATGTGCTGCTTGCCCGCATGAGTGCCACTCTGCGCCACCGCGGACCCGACGGCGAGGGCCGGCGCGTGGCCGGCCCGGCTGCTTTCGCGCGGCAGCATCTGTGGGTGACCGGGGAGGAGAAGGGCGAGGCGCAGCCGCTGGTCGGCCGCTCGGGCGCGATGCTCGTGATGGACGGCCGGCTCGACAATCGCGACGAGCTGCTGAGCGCGCTGCGCCTGCCCGCGTCGACCAGCGACGCGGCGTGCGTGCTCGCGGCCTACGAGACCTGGGGCGAGGGATTCGCCGAACGTCTGAACGGCGACTTCGCGCTGGCCGTATTCGATCCGCGCCAGCCGCGGCTGCTGCTCGTCCGAGATGCCATCGGCATCCGCCCGCTCTACTACCACAAGAGCGAGCACTTCTTCGCGTTTGCCTCCGAGATCAAGGCGCTGCTCGCGCATCCTCAGATACCGGCGCGCCCTGACGACGAGGGCCTCGCCGACTACATGCTCCCCGATTCGCGGCCGGTGGACCGCCAGGACATCACCTGCTTCGCTGGCATCTCCGCGGTCGTCCCGGCGCACCTCGTCGTCGTGACCCCCGAGCGGTTGATGGCCCGGCGCTATTGGGACTTCGAGATCGGCCGCCCACTGCACCTGGGCAGCTTCGAGGAATACGTCGAGGCGTTCCGCGAGCGGTTTGACCAGGCCGTGGCGCGACGTATTCGCTCGGCCTATCCGGTGGCGGTCTCGGTCAGCGGGGGGCTGGACTCCTCATCGATCTTCTGCCAGGCCGAGCAGCAACGCCGCCACGCCGGCGCGACCGCTCCGTCGCTGATCGGCGCCACTTTTCAGGGGCCCGAGGACGGGCCGGCGGATGAGCGCGGTTACCTGTCGGCGATCGAGCGCCTGTACGGCGTGGCGATCGAGCAAGTCCCGACGGACTCCTTGCTGAGTGTGGCGGTGGGTGCCGAGCAGCAGATCTGGCAGGTGGAAGCACCGATTCTCGACAGCCTGTGGGGCGTGAACCGAGCTTTGCACCAGTTGGTCCACGAGCGCGGAGCCCGGGTACTGATCACCGGGCACTGGGGCGACCAGCTGCTGTTCTCCTCCGGGTACCTTGTCGACCTGGCTCGGCGTTTCGCGCTGCGGGACATAGGTCGGCACCTCTCCGAGTACCAGCGCTGGGGCGCGGGAGAGACCCGCGTGTTCCGCCGGCAGTTCGTCATGGACCTGGTGCGCGAGCACGTGCCGGAGATACTCGTTCCACCGCTCAAGTGGATTCGCCGTCGACTTATGCGTGCTGAGCGGCCGAAGCCGTGGTTTTCGGCCGGGTTTCAGCGTCGCACCCTGCGGCTTGCCAGCAGCCGGGCGAGCCTGGCGCGGGGGTTTCACAGTGTTCAGGCCAAGGCGCTCTATCTGGAAGCACGGTCTAAGTATCACGTGCACTGCATGGAGTGGGAGAACAAAGCGGCCGCCATGCACGGGCTCGAAATGGCGCTTCCTTACCTCGACCGTGACCTGGTCGGATTTCTCATCGCCATTCCCGGTCAAGTGCAGAACCGGGGTGGCGTACCTCGCGGGCTGCTCCGCGAAGCCATGCGCGGGGTCCTGCCTGAGGCCATCCGCGCGCGTACCTCGAAGGGGGATTTCACGGACCTGGTCAACACCAGCGTGGACCGGGACCTCGATCACATGGCCAGCTGCCTGTGGCCGCGCTCCCTTGCGGTCGAGCTGGGCTACCTGCAGGCGCGTGCAGTGGCCGACAAGATCATGCGGGTGGACCCCCATGTCCCGAGGACCGACGCCCTCGACAGCTGGGAAATCACCGACCTGTTTGGCCTGGAGTCGTGGCTGCGAGTATTCTTGAGCGGAGCGCGCGGCGCTCCAAGCTGAGGTGCTCCCGATCCCTCGTTCAGGAGAGGCTCCATGAAGAAGCAGCCGAAGCGGACACAGCCCGGGCGCGGGTCGAAGAAGCCCTACCGAACTCCCGCGCTGAAGGTGCACGGCAATCTCCGATCGCTTACGGCGGCGAAGAAGGGTAACAGAGGCGACGGGATGGGCGTCCCGAAGACCAAGACCACATCGACTCCTTGAACCGGCCGTCCGGTTCCTACAGGCTCTACGGCCTCGCGGTCGGGAGCGGGCTGGAGTTGCAGTGTCCGCGTGCCCGCGCCCCAGGCCCGGTGGACGTGCGCTTCGCTTCCGGTGCCCCCAGGGCGTTTGACGCCCTGCGGCGGCGCCACCCTCCCGCACCTCGGGAGTGGTTCCGCCACCGTCGCCTGCCGGATGGTTCGACCTACCTCCGGTGGGAAGATCTCTTCGAGTTCGTGGTGTCTGCAGACGGCCACCGCATCAGGTACCATCGGCTCAAGCGAGCCACAGCGGAGTCCTTCTGCACGTACCTCCTCGGCCAGGTGCTGTCGTTCTCGCTCCTCGCATTCGGCGTGGAGCCGCTGCATGGGACGGTGGTCGTCATCAACGGAGAGGCAATCGCGTTTCTCGGGGACTGCGGGTACGGCAAGTCCACCTTGGGAGCGGCGTTTCTGCGCCTGGGGTACCCGATCCTCACGGACGATCTGATGGCGCTCGAGCCGATGGCCTCTGGCTATGCGGTTCACCCGGGGATGCCCAGACTCAAACTCTTCCCCTCCGTCTCGCGCCGCGTGCTGGGCGTCGAGCAAGGCGGCACACCACTCAACAGACGCACTTCCAAGCAGATTCTGCCCCTCGCAGGCAAGCAGGTGTGCCGTCGCCGAGTGCCCCTCCGGGCGCTCTACGTCCTTTCGGCGCCCTCGCCCGCCTTTCGCCGCCCGGCGGCGCCCATCGAGGTGGAGCGGCTCTCCGGCAGGGACGCGTTTCTCGAGGTGATCCGGAATACGTTCAACACGATCGTGGCGGACCGGGACCGGCTCGCAAACCAGTTCGCGTTCGCTAGCCGACTGGTGGCCGCGGTGCCAGTCAAACGCCTGCGCTACCAACGACGCCTGACAGTGCTCCCCGCGGTTTGTGAGGCCGTGCTGGCCGACCTCTCGTGATAGGACCGCCGCAGGGTATGACCTCGTGGTGGCACGAGGTTCGCGAAGTCCTCTCATCGCTCCGAGGTTTCGAACGGGCGGCGGCGACCGTCGCCATCACCTCGCTGGCGCTGGGCCTCCTCGAGGGGGCCTCCGTCACGATGCTCGTGCCGTTCCTCTCCTCGTTCAACGGGGAGTCGGCTCGGCGGCTCCAGCTCATCGTCGTCGCCATCGGCGCCCTGCTGCTCCTGCGCGCCGCGGCTGGCTACGTCAACGGCGTTCTGTCGGCGCGGCTCCAGCTGCGCGTCCTGCTCCGCCTCCGCGAATCGCTGGCCAAGACGTTCTATGCGTCCCGCTATGCCGACCTGTCGGGCTTCGGCGCAGGACGCCTCGTCAACCTGTTCTCCATGCAGACGGAGCGAGTGCTGACTGGGATCGCGGCGCTCGTCGGGCTGCTCAACGCCGTCCTCCTGCTGGCGGTGTACGGCGTGGCGCTGGTGGCGATGTCGTGGCGGTTCAGCCTGGCGGCAGCCGCACTCGGCGCAATCGCCGGCGCCGTCACCCTGCACGCGCGCCGACGGATTCGCGAGCACTCGGTGCGTCTCGTACGGGCGGAGGAGGACTCGAGCCGGCTGGTGCTCGACGACGCCGCGGGCCTCCACGTGATCCAGGCCTACGACGTAGGCCGTCAGCGCCTGGCGCTCCACCGGCGCGTCAACGAGGGCCTGTACCGTGAGGCGATGGGGCTGTACCGCTGGCGCAGCGCGGTCGGGCCCCTGACCCAGGCGATCTACACCCTGTCGCTCCTTGGCGCCCTGCTGATCGCGCTCGCCGCCTGGCGCGCGCAGCTGTTCGCGCACCTCCCACTCGTCCTCGCTTTCGTCTTCGTCCTGCACCGGCTCCAGACCCAGTTCGGCGGCATCTCGGACGCGTCATCGGTCTTGGCCGAGCAGGAAGGTGCCGCGCTCAACGTCTTCGCGTTCCTGGGCGAGCGCGCGTCGCGCGCTTCCGATGGTACCGAAACACTGGGCGCGCCGGTCTCCCGGATTACGGTGGAGCAGGCCCAATACCGATATCCCGATGGCGAGCGAGTCCTCCACGGACTCGATCTCGAGCTGCAGCGCGGCGAGGCGGTCGCCGTGGTCGGCGCCAGCGGGGCCGGCAAAAGCACGCTCGCTCAGATCCTCGTCCGCCTGCGCGAGCCGCAGGCAGGCCGGATCCTCCTGGACGGCGTGCCGCTGGATCGCGTGACGCGCGCGTCGTTGGCGCGGAGCCTGGGAGTGGTTTTCGAGGACTGCTTCGTCTTCGACGAGTCGGTCGAATGGAACATCACTTTGGGGCGCGACGTACCGCCGAACGCGGTTTCCGAGGCGGCACGGGTCGCCCGGCTCGACGAGGTCGTCGGTTCCCTACCCGACCGCTACGCGACCCGAGTAGGCACCCGCGGCGGGAAGCTCTCGGCGGGACAGCGGCAGCGCCTCGCGCTGGCGCGCGCTCTCGTGGCTGGCCCGCAGATCCTCGTCCTCGATGAGGCGACCAGCGCGCTCGACGCCGCCGCGGAGCGGTCCATCACGGAGAGCCTGCGCGAGCGGCGGCCCAACGGCATCACCCTGATCATCGCCCACCGGCTCAGCACCGTCCTCACGGCCGATCACGTCGCCGTCCTCGACGGCGGCCGCATCGTGGCCGAAGGACGGCACGCGGATCTGCTTGAAAGCTCGGTGGTCTATCGCCGCCTGGTGGAGACGCAGCTGGTGGAGCGCACTGCGGAACGGGTCGCTACCTAGCTCAGTTCTGCGGCATGAGCGTGAGCGTGCCGATGGCGCGCACGTCGGCCTTCTCCAGCGGCACCGTCCACAGCTCGCCGTGCATCCAGCGACCCACCTGGTCCCGATAGCGCCGGCTCAGCGAGTTCCCCGACTCCCCGGTCGTGATGATCATCGCGCCGTGCTCGATGTCAGCCAGGTCCACGACCTGACGGAACGAGGCGGCGTGCGTGTTCAGGTAGGGTGGCCGGCGCGCCGTGAAGTCGGCCACGTCCACGGTGTAGAGCGATCCCGCGCGCGGCGTGGGTCCGATGTTGAGGCCGAGCACGAAGTCGAGGAGGCGCTGGCCGCCGAGCATGTGCGCCGAGAGCGTCTGGTGCTGCGTGCCCCACCGCTTCCCTTCGGCGATCGGCAGGGCCTCGCGCATCGCGCGGGCGGCGAGCTGCGGCAGGTCCTCCTTCTGCGGCGTATGGACGTCATCGAACCACGGGCTCGTCCCAGTCCTGAGCCAGCGGTGGAACGGGCTCGACGGCGCGTAGCCGCTCGGCAGCTCGTCCTCGAACGTCAGGCGCTGGAGCGCGCGGTACCAGGCCCAGAAGATGCTCGGCTCGGTCCGGTCGGCGCCCATCACCCCGCTCCACTCGTGCATCTTGCTGGCCACGTCGGGCCGGCCCACGTCCCCCGCCGCCTTCGCCGCGATCTCCTTGGCCCAGCGCGCGAAAGCGTCCACCGTATCCATCTGCATCCGCCGCACATCGTCCACGGTGAACTTCCCGCCCCCGCCGTCCCCGAGGATCAGCTCGCGGATGCGTTCGGCCCGGTACGGGAACCCCCAGTTGGCCGTGATGAGGTACGGGTACTCGGGGCCGATGACGCGGTTGTTCGCCGTGACGATGAAGCCCTCCGGCGGGTTCAACGCCCACGGCAGCTCCTCGAAGTCGAGGTAGCGCTCCCACTTCCCCTCGTCCGTCCAGCCCGGCGTCGGCAGGAGGCCGTTCCCCGAGCGCCGTACCGGCACGGCGCCGGTCATCTGATAGCCGATGTTCCCGTCCACGTCGGCGTAGATCCAGTTCTGCTCCGGCGCCTTGGCGCCCGAGAGCGCGGCGCGGAACTCCGTCCAGTTGCCGGCGCGGTCCACGCCGAGCAGCACAGTCAGCTCGTCGCTGGGATCGAGCGCGTTCCAGCGCATCGCCAGAGCGGCGAGCGGATCGCTGCCCGGCGCCGGCCCGATCAGGGGCCCGTGCGGCCCGCGGCGCAGGGTGAACGGCACGGCGGGCTTGCCGCGGACCCGGATCGAGTCGCGCACCACCGTCAGGTCCTCCCACCCGGTCGGCGTCAGGACCTTCGAGAAGTCCTCGGACAGCTGCTCGATGACGTAGTCCACGTCGTCCACGCCGACGTTGGTGAGTCCCCACGCGATGCGGCGGTTGTGGCCGGCGACGATGGCGGGGAGGCCCGGGATGGTGGCGCCCGCCACGTGGAAGCCGGGGCTTTCGACGACGGCGAGGTACCACAGCGACGGCGCGCGCAGCGCCAGGTGCGGGTCGTAGGCGAGGATCGGCTTGCCGGAGCGCGTGCGCGCCGGCCCGATCACCCACGAGTTCGACGCGCGCGAGATGGATGCCGCGTCGAGCAGCTCGGCGGCGAGCGGCGGGATGGCCGGAATGTTCTTCGCCGCCAGAAGCGCACTGGGCACGGAGGCAGCCGCTGCCGCGCGTCCGTGCGCCCGTGCCCCCGTGCCTCCGTTCTTCCAGTGTCCGCTCCCCTTCGGCAGGATGACCGCGCCGCTCTCGGGGTACGACGGGAACAACTCCTTCACCCGCTCCGGTCCCAGCTTCACCTCGGCGCGCGCCAGCTCCAGCTCGCCGCCGGCATTGACGAGGTCCCACGCCATCAGGCGGCCGACCTCGAAGAGCTGGTTGACGGTCCACGGCTCTGGCGTGAAGCGGAGCAACTGGAACTCCGGGCCGAGGGGGCGCGAGTGCGCCGCGATCCACCGGTTGATCCCGCGGACGTAAGCGATCGCCAGGCCCCTGGTCTGCGGCGCCATCGCCCGCTCGCAGCGCAAGGCCGCGTACGGGATGTCGAGGGAGCGCAGGTAGCGGTCGGCGTCCACCGCGGCGGGCCCGAGGATCTCGGCGAGGCGCCCCTCCGCCGCGCGGCGCAGGGTCTCCATCTCCCACAGGCGGTCGCGCGCGTGCAGGTAGCCCAGCGCCTCCAGCGCGTCCGAGTCCGACGCGGCGGTGATGTGCGGCACGCCGAGGCTGTCCCACAGCACCTCGACCGGGGCGCCGAGGCCGGCCGCGGACTCCTGCCCGCGGAGCGGCGGAATCGAACGGTTGAGCCAGGTGGTGACGCCGGCGAGAAGCGCCAGGACGACGACGGCCAGCACCGCACCGACACGCACGGCGGTCTTCATGGGATGAGGATCAGCTGCTCGCGTTTGGTGCCGACGCCGACGTACTTCACCTGCGTGCCCACGAGGTCCTGGAGGCGCGAGAGGTAGCGGCGCGCCGCGAACGGCAGGTCCTCGAGCGTCCGCGCGTCGGCGGTGCTCTTCCGCCACCCCGGCATCAGGTCGTAGACCGGCTGCACGCAGTCCAGGGCGACGACGTTGTCGGGCAAATCCTGGAGCTCCTCGCCGCCCTGCCGGTAGTGCGTGCAGATCGGGATGCTCTCGAGCGTGTCGAGGATGTCGAGCTTGGTGACCGCGAGCCCCGAGAGGCCGTTCACGCGCGCAGCGTAGCGCACCACGACCGCGTCGAACCACCCGCAGCGCCGCGGCCGCCCCGTCGTCGCGCCGAACTCGTCGCCGAGGGAGCGCAGGCGCTCGGCCTCCTCGGGGCTGGCCTCGGTCGGGAGCGGGCCGTTGCCCACGCGCGTCGTGTACGCCTTCACCACGCCGAGGACTGCGTCGATCGCCGTGGGGCCGATCCCGGAGCCGGTAGACGCACCGCCCGCCGTGGTGCTGGACGACGTGACAAACGGGTAGGTGCCGTGGTCCACGTCGAGCAGCGCGCCCTGCGCGCCTTCGAGGAGCACGTTCCCGCCGTTCGCGAGCGTAGTCGAAACGATCTTGCCCGAGTCTCCGATGAAGGGGAGCATCCGCGGGGCGATCTCGCGCAGGACGCGCTCGACTTCCTCGACGGTGCAGCGCTTCTCCGACCCCGCCACCGCGAGCATCGCGTTGGTCCGCTCGCACGCGGCGCGCACGAGCTTGGCCACGATCTCAGGGTGGCGGAGATCGCCCACCCGCACGCCGCGGCGGCCGATCTTGTCCTCGTACGCCGGCCCGATGCCGCGGCTGGTCGTGCCGATCTGCTTGCTCCGCGCGCTCTCGGCGTCCAGCAGCTTGTGGTAGCGGAGGACCAGGTTCGCGCGGTCGCTCACCACGAGCCGCCCTTCGATCGCGACCCCGCGCTCGATCAGCGCGTCGATCTCGTGGAACAGCGTCTCGGGATCCAGGACCACCCCGTTCCCGATGACGCACCGCGTCCCCGCATGCAGGATGCCCGCCGGGATCTGGTGGAGGACGAACTCGCCTCCCGGCGCGTCCACGGTGTGGCCGGCGTTCGCGCCCCCCTGGTAGCGCACCACCAGATCGGCGCGCTCGGCGAGGGCGTCCACCACCTTGCCCTTGCCCTCGTCGCCCCACTGGGCGCCGACGACGACGACGCAGTGCGTCTGGGAGTCGAACACGGTGTCAGGCTGCGGCCGCGGCGCGAAGGCCTGCGGCGGCGACCAGCTCGCCCACACGACCCTTCTGCCGCGCGTCGAGCGGCGCCAGCGGAGCCCGCGCGGGCCCGCCCGGCAGCCCGACCAGGTCCATCGCGGCCTTGATCCCCGGCACGCCGAGGCCGCCTACGATCTCGCGCGCCAGCGGCGTCAGCCGCTCCTGTTCGGCTCCCGCCGCGCGACGGTCGTCGGCGCGGAACGCCCTGAACAGCGACTGGCACGTGCCGGCAGCGAAGCAGGCCACGGCCAGCACGCCGCCGTCCGCGCCCATCTCGAGCGCCGGGTAGAACTGGGTCCCGGAGCCTACCAGCGCCTTGAGCCGCGGCGCGGCGGCCCGGTAGCCCGCCAGCACCTTGAGATCGCCGCTCGAATCCTTGAAACCGATGACCTGCGGGTGGTCCGCCACAGCCCGGAGCAGGCTGTCGTGCAGCATCACGTGCGTGTACTTCGGCATGTTGTACAGGATCACCGGCACTGGGCTCCGGTCGGCGACGCGCAGGAAATGGTCGGTGAGGGCCTGCGGCGTCAGCACGGGGCCGAAGTACGCGGGCGCGCGCACCAGCACGGCGTCGGCGCCGGCCGCCGCGGCGCGCTCGGACAGCCGCACCGTCGCGCGCGTGGACTCGGCGCCCGTGCCGGCGATGAGCCAGCGGTCTTCCGGGACGGCCTCCCGCAGCCACTCGACCAGGCTCACCTTCTCGTCCTCGTCGAGCATCGGCCCTTCGCCCGTCGTGCCCGCCACCACCACTCCGGCGAGCCCGCGGCCGATCGCGTCGCGCGCGAGCTGCCGCAGCGCGACCGGCGCCACGTCGCCCGTCTCGGGGTCGAACGGCGTCGTGAGGGGGACGATGACGCCCTGCAGCGCGGGGGCGCTCACGACGGCAGCATGCTCGACAGGTCGTCCGTGAAGCCCGCGGGCCGGTCGGGGGACTGCGGCTCGGCCGGCGCCCCGCCCGCCGGCACCTCCGCCGGTCCCTTCGCCACGGCCGACATCCGCGAACGGCGCCGGAAGGTCTTCATCTGCAGCTCGAAGTCCGACGGGTTGGACGAGTTCGCCAGCGCGTGGTCGTACTCGACGATGTCCTGGGACACTAGGTCCATCAGGTGCTGGTCGAAGGTCTGCATCCCGTACTGCTCGCGTCCGTCCGCGATGAACTCCCGGATCTCGCTGGTCCGGTTGGGGTCCAGGATCAGGTCCTTGATGGTCGAGGTGACGATCATGACCTCCAGCGCCGCCACGCGCCCGTGCCCGTCCTTGCGGCGCAGCAGGCGCTGCGAGATGACCGCGTGCAACGCGTCCGCCATGCGGATGCGCACGACGTCCTGCTCCTCCGGCGGGAACATCGCGATGACGCGTGAGATCGTCGTCGTCGCGTCCGGGGTGTGGAGGGTGGAGACCAGGAGGTGCCCCGTCTCCGCCGCCTTCATCGCCGTGTCGATCGTCTCCGCGTCGCGCATCTCGCCGATCAGGACGACGTCGGGGTCCTGGCGCAGGGCCGCGCGGAGCCCGGTGCGGAAGGTCTCGGTGTCGGTCCCGATCTCGCGCTGCGTGATCGAGCAGTTGATGTCGCGGTGCAGGAACTCGATCGGGTTCTCGAGCGTGACGACGTGCTTCTGCTGGGAGCGGTTGATCTGGTCGATCATCGCCGCCATCGTCGAGCTCTTGCCGCTGCCCGTCACGCCGGTGACCAGGATCATCCCCCGCTCCGCCGCCGCGATGGTCGCCAGGACCGGCGGCAGCTTCAGCTGCTCGAAGGTCGGCACCTCGAACGGGATGACGCGCATCACGATCATGAACGAGGAGCGCTGCCGCAGGATGTTCACGCGGAAGCGCCCGATGCCCGGTGCGCCCCACGAGCAGTCGTAGTCGAGGATCTTGTCGATCCTGGCCTTGTCTTCGGCGCTGGGGATGAACTGGAGCGCGATCGCCTTGGTCTGCTCGGGCGTCAGGCGCTGCTTGGTCAGCGGAACCAGCTTCCCGTCGATCCGCGCGCGGAACACGTCGCCGGCCTTGATGTGCAGGTCCGACGCGCCACGGTCCACCGCCGCCTTGATGATCTTTTCCATTCAATACCCCGCGCTCGGGTCCACCACGTTCAGCAGCTCCCGCTTCTCCCGATACCGCTTCCAGTTCTCCAGCACCAGCTCCTGCTGGCGCGCCCAGAACAGCGGCGTCACCGCTGCGACGTGCGGGTGGACCAGGACTCTGGGATGCGTCCAGTAGCGGTGGTCCGGCGGCAGCGGCTCCTTGTCGAATACGTCGAGGGCCACGCCCCGCACCTTGCCCGCGTCCAGGGCCGCGAGCAGCGCGGCCTCCTCCACGACCTGGCCGCGCGACACGTTCACCACCACCGCGCCGTCGGCCAGCAGGCCCAGCTGCCGCTCTCCGATCGCCGCCTTGGTTCCCGGCGTGAGCGGCGCCGTCACCACCAGCGCCGCCGCGCCCTCCAGCACCCAGTCCGACTGGCCGGGCCCCACGGTCGCAACGCCCGGCAGGCCGCCCAGCGCCGGCCTCCGCCGCACCGCCCGCACAACCGCGCCGAGCGCCGTGAAGCGCCGCGCCACCGCCCGCCCAATCCCGCCGAGCCCGTAGACCGCGACGCGGCTCCCCGCCACCTCGCGCGCCACGCAGGGGAGCCCCGTGAAGTCGTCCTTCGCCCAGCGCCGCGCGTCCTGCGCCCGGCGGGCCAGGTCCATCCCCCGGAAGAAGTGCAGGACCGCCGCGACCACCCACTCGGCGATCGGATCGGCGTGCACTCCGGCCGAGTTAGTGAAGATCGCGCCCGACGCCTTCAGCGCCGGCCTCAAACTCCCGGCGACGCCGGCCGCTGCGGTGTGCACCCAGCCGAGCGTCCCGCGGCTCGCCTCCAGCACCGCCTCGGGGATTCCCCACCCAATGTACACCTCGGCACCGGCGGCCACAGCCACCGCCTCCGGCGACCCGCCGGAGCCGTCGCCGTCGCTGTTCGAGGCCGCACGGACCACGTCCACCTGCCAGTCTTTCCCGCCCGCGGCCGCGAGCGCGTCGAGAAACGCCTGCGGCGGTTGCCAGACCGGCCGCTGCGACGCAAGGTCCACCACCAGGCGCCGAACGCCGGCCATCACCTTGCCCCAGCCGCGGGGACGAAGCCCATCAGGTCGCGCACGCGCGCCATCGTCTCCTTCGCGAGGACGCGGCAGTGCGCCGCGCCCCGCTCGAGCACCGCCCGCACCCGCTCCGGATGCGCCTGCAGCTCGGCCGCGCGCTCCCGGATGGGCGCCAGCGCCGCTATCATATTGTCCGCCAGCAGGCGCTTGCAGTCCAAGCACCCCCACCCTGCCGTCCGGCACTGATGCGCGACGTGCTGTACCTGATCCGGCGTGGAGAAATGCTCGTGCAGGTGGTAGATGTTGCAGATGTCGGGGTTGCCCGGATCCTTCCGGGTCTTGCGCGCCGGATCGGTCACCGACGGGCGCAGCTTCTCCCAGATCGCCTCGGGGCCGTCCAGGACGCCGATGGTGTTCCCCAGGCTCTTCGACATCTTCGCGTTGCCGTCGAGGCCCACGATGCGCTTGGCGCTCGTGAGCAAGGGCTGCGGCTCGGGGAAGAAGTCCTCGCCGAACCGCGCGTTCCAGCGGCGCGCGATCTCGCGCGACAGCTCAAGGTGCTGCAATTGATCTTCGCCGACCGGAACCATGTTCGCCCGGTAGAGCAGGATGTCGGCCGCCATGAGCACCGGGTAGTTGAGCAGCGCCGCGGGCACCGATTCCTCGCGCGCCGACTTGTCCTTGAACTGCGTCATCCGCTCCAGCTCGCCGAGCGGCGCGACCGCGCTCAGCGCCCACGTCAGCTCGGCGTGCTCGGCGACGTGCGACTGCACGAACAGGGTGCATTTGTCGGGGTCGAGCCCCGCCGCCAGGAGGCCCGCCGCCATCTCCATCGTACGCTCCGGCAGCACCTTCGGGTCGTAGGGCTGGCTGATGGCGTGGAGGTCCACGATGCAGAAGATGCACTCGTGCTGCGACTGGAGGGCGACCCAGTTCCGGACCGCGCCGAGATAGTTGCCGATGTGCAATTCGCCCGAGGGCTGGATGCCGCTGAATACCCGGTTCATCCTCGCAAGCTAAGAGCGGCCGGAGGCCAAGACAAGTGAACGCCGACGCACGGCAACTGCTGGCGGCGGCTCAACTTGCGGCCGACCGCGCCGCCGCCTTCCTGCTCCGCGAGGAGGGGCGCCGCGGGCCCGACCAGTGGTCCGAGAAAGGGCGAGCCGACTTCGTCACCGAAGTGGACCGCGAGTCGGAGCGGATCATCGCCGAGACGCTGCTCGCGGCCGCGCCGGGAAGCACCGTGGTCGGCGAGGAGCTGACGCCCGGCGGCGCTTCGGGGCACCCGGGGAAATCGGGCCTCGCGTGGGTCGTGGACCCGCTGGACGGCACGACGAACTATCTCCACCGCTTCCCCTTCTACGCCGTGTCCATCGGCGCCGTGGTGGACGGAGCGCCGGTGGCCGGCGTCGTGCACCACGTCTCGCTCAACATTCGCTACCACGCCACGCTCGGCGGCGGCGCGTTCCAGAACGGCAAGCCGATCCGCGTCTCCAGCGTGACGGAGCCGCGGCAGGCGCTGATCGGCACGGGGTTCCCGTTCAAGTTCGTGGATCAGCTCCCGGTGTATCAGGCGCAGTTCGCCGCCGTCATCGCCGGATCGGGGGGCCTCAGGCGCCCCGGCTCGGCGGCGCTCGATTTCTGCGAGGTGGCGGCCGGGCGGTTCGACGGCTTCTGGGAGCTCGTGCTGGCGCCCTGGGACATCGCGGCGGGCACCCTGATCGTGCGCGAGGCCGGCGGCATCGTGACGGGGCTGGACAGCGAGCGCGACGTCATCCGCCACGGCTCGATCGTTGCGGGGAATCCAGCCATTCACGGGTGGCTGATGGAATTGCTGAACGCGGCGAGACCGGAGTAGTTATGCCTTCTCACGTTTCACCAAGACCTATCACCTCTCACTTCGCCTTCTCACCTTTCACGTCTTACTTCTCACTCCTATGTCGCTAGTCGAATGTGTCCCCAATTTCTCGGAGGGCCGGAACGTCGACGTGCTCGACGAACTCAGGTCCGTGCTCACCTCGGTCCCCGGCGTGCGCCTCCTCGACGTGCAGGCCGACGCGAGTCACAACCGCTCGGTCTTCACCTTCGTCGCGGCGCCCGAAGCGGCCGCCGAGGCGGCGTTCCGCGCAGTGCGTCTGGCGTCGCAGCGCATCGATCTCCGTGTCCACAAGGGCGAGCACCCGCGGATGGGGGCGGCGGACGTGGTGCCGTTCATCCCGCTCGAGGGCGTGACGATGGACGACTGCGTGGCGCTCGCGAAGAAGCTCGGCGAGCGGATCGGGAAGGAGCTGGAGATCCCGGTCTTCCTCTACGAGCGGGCGGCATCGCGCCCCGAGCGTCAGAACCTGGCCGACGTCCGGCGCGGCGAGTTCGAGGGGCTGCGGGAGCAGATCGGAAGGGACCCGGCGAAAGCGCCCGACTTCGGACCCGAGCGGATCCATCCGTCGGCCGGAGCGATCGCGGTCGGCGCCCGGCCCTTCCTCGTCGCGTACAACGTCTATCTCGCTACCCCTGACCAGGCGGTCGCCAAGACCATAGCCAAGCAGGTGCGCGAGGCGGGCGGCGGGCTCAAGGCGGTGAAGGCGCTGGGGATGCTGGTCGGTGGCGAGGCGCAGGTCTCGATGAACCTGGTGGATATCGACACCACCCCGCCGCACGTGGCGTTTGAGGCGGTCGCGGCGGCGGCGCGAAAGCTCGGCACAGAGGCGGCCTGGAGCGAGGTCGTCGGGATGGTGCCCGAGCGCTGCGTTCAGGGCGCGGCCGAGCAGCACCTCAAGATGAAGGACACTATCGGGCCACACGTGATGGAAGCCAAGGTGCGCGCGACGGCGGGGCCGACCCTGGGCGATTGGCTGGACGCGGTCGCATCGGTTAGTCCCGCGCCGGGAGGCGGCACGGCCTCCGCGGTGGCGGGTGGCTTGGCGGCGGCGCTCGCGGCGATGGTCGGGAAGCTCACCGTGGGACGGAAGAAGTACGCCGAAGTGGACGCCGAGTTTCGGGCGCTGGTGGAGAAAGCCGAGTCGCTGCGCATCCGGTTGATGCGCCTGGGCGACGAGGACGCCGCCTCGTTCAACGCGGTGACCGCGGCGTACGCCATCCCGAAAGAGAAGGACGCGGAGCGAAAGGCGGCGATCCAGAAAGCGCTGATCGGCGCGGCGAAGGTGCCGCTCGAGACCCTGCGAGCCGCGCGCGAAGTCGCCGCGCTGGCCGCGCGCGCCGCCGAGGCGGGAAACAAGAACGCCGTCTCGGACGCCGGCGTGGGCGCGCTCCTGGCCGGCGCGGCGGCGCGCGGCGCCGCCTACAACGTGCGGATCAACGTGTCCGGGATGCCGAACCGCGCCGAGGGCGCGCCGCTGGCGGAGGAGGCGAAGCGGCTGATCGCGGAAGCTGAGGCCGAGGTCGCCCGCGCGACCGCGGCCGTGGAGGCCGCCATCGGGGTGTAGCGGACGGCTTACGGCTGCCGCTTTGGAGGGAGACCCAGGGCGGCATCCACCTCGCGGCGGGCCTCAAGGAGCAGATCCACTTCTTTCGCCGCCTCGTAGGCAATGCCGAGGTCGGTGGTGACGCTCTCCACGGTGTCGGAGCCCGCGTGCAGACGGAGCAGGCTCAGGCGGATGGTCTCGAGCGCAGCCACGGTGCGCGCCAGCCTGGCGCGGACCGCGTCGCGTTCAGCCTCCGCCGCCTCGAGCGCCGCCTCCTCCTGGTCCGCAATGAGGTCCGTGTCGGTCCGGTCGTTCGCTTCGCCAGGCACGGCCGCCCGGGCGCGGGCCCGCGCGGCGGCTTCGGCCAGCGCCTCGTGCCGGCTGCGGAGCCGCTGGGCGTCGCCCTCGAGCCGGTGGATGACGTCGGGGAGATCGCCGAGCGCCTGCCGCGTATCCTTCGGCAGGTCCTGGTAGAGCTGCTCGGCGGCCATCCCAACGGAAAGCTCCGTCGGCCGGTGGGTCGCCGACGCGGGCAGGAGCCGCCGCGGAGTAATCAGCTGAGCCGCACGGAACAGCGACTGCCCGAACGAACCGGTCCACAGCCGCTCGTAGAACTCGACGTCCACGTCCCGGCGTCCCTGCAGCATGGTGAGCGACGTCAGCAGCGCGGTGGGGCCCACGACCGCGCCGATCTGCATCATCAGGACGGCGAAGCCGGGGAAGATCAGGTTCTCGTTGAGGCCGAAGGCAAACCCTGCCGCTAGGCTGAGCCAGCCCAACACCGACACCCCGCGGAGGGCCCGCTCGGCGAACGAGGGGTCGACGCCGGAGTCCAGCGCGCGTTCCTCGGCCTGCTGCTCGCCCTCCGCCTCGAACGCGGGCTTCAGGTCCGCGTGGCCGAACCCGAGCTTCAAGAGGCGGCGCGCGCGGTGCACCAGCACGCCGAGGGGCCCGATGGTCATGCCGCCGACGACGATGGCCGCAGTGACCGGGGCCGTGAGGACCGAGGCGCCGAGCACCGCGGCGCCGCCGAAAAGCAGCAGCGGATAGACGATCACGCCTGGCCCGTCAAGCCGTCCGCCGCGCTTCACGAAGGCGCGCAGGGCCACCGGGAGCTCGCGCCGCTGCTCGAGAATCGCCCCGAGCTCGTCGGCCACTGCTTCCGCGCTCGTGGGCCGGTGCGACGGCCGCTTCGCCAGGCAGCGCTCCACAACTTGCGCCATCCTGCGCGGCAGGGCACCGGCGGCCTCGGCGAGCGGCTCAGGCATCGTGTTGACCTGCCTGGCGAGCACCTCCGTCACGGTGCGGCCCTGGAACGGGAGCCTCCCCGAAAGAGCGTAGTACGCGGTAACACCGAACGAGTACAGGTCGCTGCGCGCGTCGAGCGGCTTGCCAAGCGCCTGCTCGGGGCTCATGAACTCGGGTGTCCCCGTGATCTCGCCGGTGTCGGTCTCCGCGGCGGCGGCGATGCCGAAGTCCGCGACGAGCGCCCGAGCGGTGCCGCGCTCCAGCAGGATGTTGTCGGGCTTGACGTCCCGGTGCACCACCCCGTGGGCGTGCGCGTGAGCGAGCGCCCACGCCACCTCGCGCAGGACCCGCGCCGCCTCGGAGGGCGGCAGCGGGCCGCGCACACGCACGCGCTCGGCCAGCGTCTCGCCGTCCACGTACGCCATCGCGAAGAAGACGAAGTCCCCGACCTCGTCCACCGCGTGGATCGGGATGATGTTGGGATGCGACAGCTTCGCGGCGGTCCGGGCCTCGTGGAGGAAGCGTGCCTTCAGTCGTTCATTTGCCGCGCGCTCCGGCGGGAGCAGTTTTATGGCCACCGGACGGTCGAGGTCCACCTCGTTGGCGAGATAGACGACGCCCATCCCGCCGCGCCCCAACTCGCGCTCGAGCGAGTACCGGCCCGCGATCGCGGACTGGAAGGAAAGGAACAGGCCGTCGGGAGACGTGGGCACGCGGGCTGGCCCTCCTTGACCATCGGAGCTCGGGTTCGGCCCAACGCCCTAGTATGTGGTGAGGCGACCGCCGGGACAACGGACGGCCGGCGAGCGGCTACGCCGTCTGCCGCGCCGGCTGCTGCTGGGTGAGGATCCTGGCGCCGTTCTCGGTGCGGATCAACGTGTCCGGGATGCCGAATCCCGCCGAGGGCGCGCCGCTGGCGGAGGAGGCGAAGACGCTGATTGCGGAAGCCGAAGCGGACGTCGCCCGCGCGACGGCCGCCGTGGAGATGGCGATCGGGGGCTAACCGGGACGATCAGGGCCTGCGGGTCGACGGGAATTCACGAGTCTGAGACGCCGCGCGTCAGGGCACGTACGCCACGTACGCCGCCCAGGAGTGCGCCGCCGAGCCCGCCAGGATGCCCGGCAATGCCTGCAGGACCGAGATCACGTCCGAAGCGGTGATGTCCATCCCGGCGAGCTTCATGCGCAGGTGGCGCGCGTCCTGCGGCACGTCCGAGGCCACCAGAATCACGAAGTAGGGGCTGACAGGGGGCGACACCGTGTCGGACGGGAGCATCCGCCACCTGTCGTGCGCCGCCGTGCCGCACGAGTCCTCGATCGCCGCTCGGTCCGCCTTGTGGAGCCGTTGCACCAGCGTCTGCTGCGCGCCCGTGCTGTCGGACGGCGACGGAAGCGTAGGCACCTGGGTCCGCAGCTTGTTCCAGAAGCAGCGCGACATCAAGGCCACCTCGCCCGTGGTGTCCGCTCCCGTGAACGGGTCGCCGTCGTATGTGGGCCAGGCCATCCAGAGCTTCGGACGCTCGACCCGCACGGTGTGCATGCCCCGCGCAAAGGTGACCGTATCCTTGTTGCCCAGCGGGTAGATCGCCTGCAGCCGTGCGCCGGGCCACACCCGTACGATCACCACGCTGGCCGCCGCGACGTTGGCGAAGGTGATGGTCTCTCCCGAATCGTCGGTCGCGACCAGCCCCGGCCCATACACCTCCACCGCCCCGGTCCTCTGGGCCCGCAGCGGCACGACGGCCGGCGGGCGCGGCGGGCGCCCACAGGCGTACGCGGCGGCGAGGAGGATGGGGACCGCCGCGAGGCGGCCTGGCAGGCACACTACGCCCCAGGCGACGGCGCTCGTGCCGGTGCCGAGCCTACGACGCAGCGTGAACCGGCGCCTCGGTCAGGATGCGCGCGCCGTCCTGGGTGATGAGAACGGTGTGCTCGAAGTGGGCGGAGAGCGAGCCGTCGGCGGTCACCACGGTCCACTGGTCGCCCAAGGTGCGGACTTCCGGCCCGCCCAAGTTGATCATCGGCTCGATCGCGATGGTCATCCCCGCCACCAGGCGCCGGCCGCGACCCGGGAGCGGGTCGTCACGGCCCGGCCCGCGCGTGCACCCGCGCCACGTACGCCGCCCAGGTGTGCGCCGCCGAGCCCGCCAGGACCCCCGGTAGCGCCTGCAGCACCGACAGCGCGGTGGACTGCGCGATGTCCATTCCGGCGAGCTTCAGTTGCACGTGGCCCGCGTCCTGAGGCAGGTCCGAGGCCACCAGCACAAGGTAGTACTCCCTGCCGCGTTTCACGAGCGAATCCCGCCGCGCTGGCGCCGTGTCCACCAACCCCGCGGCCCTGCGGCACTGATCCTCGATCGCGCCGGAGAAAGGGTAATACACGGGCATCGGCGGGTTCTGCGCCTGCTTCGTCGAGTCGGCGACCCTGCGGGGCTCAGGCGGCGGCCTCAGGCCCTGCAGCTCGCTGGAGATGCAGCGCTGGGCTTCCTGCTCGCGCGCGGCCTGGCCGCCGCGCGCCACCGGCGGCCGCAGCACCAGCGTATCCCAGGGAACCGGTCGCGGCACCTGCACGACGTGCGTGCCCGTCTGGAAATAGGTAGTGTCGCGATTGCGCGTCGGATAGAGCAGCTCGAGGCGCCACCCCGGCCACACCCGCATGACGGTTACGCCCGCCGAAGCCAGGAGCCCGAACGTCACCGTCTCGCCGGAGTCGTCCGTCGCCACGAGCCCGGGGCCGTAGGTCTCGACCGCGCCGACGGCCTCGGCCCTCAGCGGGACCGCGGCCCGGGGGCGGGGATGCGCCGCGCACGCCCAGCCAACCAGCGCGCCGCACGCTGCGAGCGCTGCGGCGGCCGAGGGCGCTAGTTGCATGGCAGGGGCCGGGGGCGAGAGCTACGCGGTATGGTACGCCGGCTGCTGCTGGGTGAGGATGCGCGCGCCGTTCTCGGTGATGAGAACGGTGTGCTCGAAGTGGGCGGAGAGCGAGCCGTCGGCCGTCACCACGGTCCACTTGTCGCCCAAGGTGCGGACTTCCGGCCCGCCCAAATTGATCATCGGCTCGATCGCGATCGTCATCCCCGCCACCAGCCGGGGGCCGCGGTGCGGCTGGCCGTAGTTCGGCACCTGCGGCTCCTCGTGGAACTGCGAGCCGATCCCGTGCCCCACCAGCTCGCGCACGACGCCGAACCGCTCGGCATCGGCCACGGCCTGCACCGCGGCGCCGATGTCGCCGACGTGCCCGCCGGCGCGTGCGGCGGCGATCCCCGCCGCCAGACAGCGCTGCGTCGTGTCCAGCAGCCGCTGGGCGTCGGCGGAGATCTCCCCTACCGGGACCGTGATCGCGCTGTCGCCGTGCAGGCCGCCCACGCACGCCCCCACGTCCACGCTCACGATGTCGCCCTCGGACAGGACCCGCTTCTTCGACGGGATCCCGTGCACCACCTCCGCGTTGATCGAGGTACAGAGCGTCGCGGGGAAACCGTAAAGTCCCTTGAACGAGGGCGTCGCGCCGTCGTGGGAGCGGATGAACTCCTCGGCGATCCGGTCCAGCTCCCAGGTGGAAACACCGGGCGCCGTCTTCGAGCGCACCAGCGCCAACACGTCGGCCACGATGCTGCCGGCGCGGGCCATCAGCTCCACCTCGCGCGGCGACTTGACCGTGATCACGCCTTCAGTGCCTCCCGCGCCCGCTTCTGGATGTCGTCCACGCTCCCCATCCCGGGGACGCGCCGCACGACGCCCTGCTTCTCGTAGTAGGCGATCAGCGGCTGCGTCTGATCGTGGTACACCTTGAGCCGCGTCTTGATCGATTCGAGGTTGTCGTCGCTCCGCCCTTCCTTCGCCGCACGAGCCAGTAGCCGCTTGATCAGCTCCTCCTCCGAGACGTCGAGCAGCACCACCCGGTCCACCTTCGCCTTCTTCTCGGCGAGGAGCTTGTCCACCGCCTTCGCCTGCGCCACGGTGCGCGGGAAGCCGTCCATCATCATGCCCCGCGTCGCCCCCTTCGCGTCCAGGATCTCGCGGATCAAACCGAGAATGACGTCGTCGGGGACCAGCTCCCCCCGGTCCATGTACGTCTTCGCCTGCTTGCCAAGCGGCGTTCCCTGCTTCACCGCCGCGCGCAGCAGCTCGCCGGTCGAGACTTCGGGGACCTGCAGATGCTCGGCCAGCAACTTGCCTTGGGTTCCTTTTCCTGATCCAGGCGCTCCCAGGATCATCAGGTACATTGGCGGCTCCAAGAAGCGTGAGAGGTGAGACGGATAAGGCGTGAGAAGATATCGTGAGACGTGAGAAGGGCAAATGCGAAAGAGGTGAGGGGAATCGCCCCCTCACCTCTGACGGAGTCCTCTTACGTCTCACCCCGCCGTCTCACTCGTTCCCCTCACGTCTCACCTCGCGCTACATATACCGCTGTCGTCCCCGGAACTTGACGCGGCCTTCCTTCATGAACCCGTCGTACTGCCGCAGGATCATGTGCTGCTGCATCTGCTGCACCGTGTCGAGGGCCACGCCCACGACGATCAGCAGCGCGGTGCCGCCGAAGCGGAACGGGACGTTGAACGCGTCGAAGATGATGATCGGCATCACCGCGATGGCGGTGAGGAAGATCGCGCCCGGCAGCGTGACGCGCGACAGCACGTGGTCGATGTACTCGGCCGTGCGCGAGCCCGGCTTCACGCCCGGGATGAACCCGCCCTGCTTCTTCAGGTTCTCCGACAGGTCCACCGGGTTGAAGATGATCGCCGTGTAGAAGTAGGTGAAGAAGACGATCAGCACGGTGTACAGCACGTAGTAGATCCACGAGCCCGGCTGGAAGTACTCCGAGAGGTCCCGGAGCGCCTGCACGTTGGAGAACTGCGCCAGCGTGCCCGGCACGATGATGATGGACTGCGCGAAGACGATCGGCATCACGCCCGCCGAGTTGATGCGGAGCGGGATGAACGACTTCTGCCCTTCGCGGATCCGCCCGCGGCCCATCACCTTGCGCGGGATCTGGATCGGGATGCGGCGCGCCGCGACGGTGATCGCCACGGTCACCCAGACCACGATCAGCATGATCACGGCGAGCACCAGCAGCTTCGGCAGGTCCACCGCGCCGGTGCGGTAGTACTCGAGCGTCTTGCCGATGGCCGGCCAGCCGCCTTCGACGATCGAGAAGAAGATCAGGAGGCTCATCCCGTTGCCGAGACCGCGCTCGGTGATCTGCTCGCCGAGCCACATCACGAAGATCGCGCCCACCGTGAGCACGAAGGCCGTGGTGATGCGGAAGCTCCAGCCCGGGGTCGCCACGGCGCCCTGGAGACTCTCGACGAAGACCGCGACGCCCCACGCCTGCCCCGCCGCCAGCCCCACCGTGAGGTAACGGGTCCACTGGGTGATCTTCTTCCGCCCCTCCTCCTCGCGCTGGAGCTTCTCGACCGTCGGGAAGACGGCGCCCATTAGCTGCCAGAAGATGCTGGAGGAGATGTACGGCATGATGCCGAGGGCCATCACGGTGGCGCGCGAGAGGCCGCCGCCGACGAACATGTCGTACATGCCGAGCAGGCCGCCGCCCTGGCTGCGGCCGAAGAACTCCTTCAGCGCGTTGACGTCCACGCCCGGCACGGTGATGTGCGCCCCGATGCGGTACAGCAGGAGGCACAGGAGCGTGAAGAGAATCTTCTCTTTGAGCTCGGGGATCTTGAAGAGGTTCGGGATCCGCGGTCCGCTCACGCGTTACTCCTCGATGCGCCCGCCGGCGGCCTCGATCTTGGCCCTCGCGGCGGCGGACACCTTGAGCCCCTTGACGACCAGCCCCTGCGGGGCGTCACCGTCGGCGAGCAGCTTGATCGGCTCGCCTGCGCGGGCGAGGCCGGCCTCGGCGAGGGACGCCGCCGTGACCTCGCGGCCCGCGAACGCCTTCAGGGCCTCGAGGTTCACTGCCCGCGCCTCGACCTTGAACGGATTCGTGAAGCCGCGCTTGGGGACGCGCCGGATCAGCGGCATCTGCCCGCCCTCGAAGCCGGGGCGCACGTGCCCGCCGGTCCGCGCCTTCTGGCCCTTGTGGCCGTGGCCGGCCGTCTTGCCGTGCCCCGAGCCGGGGCCACGGCCCTTCCGCTTGGTCGGGTGCGTGGAGCCGTGCGGCGGCTTCAGCGTGTCCAGCCCGATCCTGGTGATCTTCTCCGCCATCACGCCTCCGCGACCGGCGTCACCTCGACGAGGTGGCGCACCTTGTTCAGCATGCCCCGCACCGACGGCGTATCGGGCACGATCACCACGTCCTGGTGGTGCTTGAGCCCGATGGATCGCAGCGTCGCCCGGTGCCCCTTCGGGTGCCCGATCCCGCTCCGCACCTGCTTGACGCGGAGCTTGCCGCTCCCGTCGCCGCCCGGGGTCTTCGCCTTAGACGGCACGGTTCGGCTCTCCCTGGCGCGCTCGGTACGAGAGCGTCGCGACTTCCACGCCCCGGTCGCGCGCGACCCGCTGCACGGTGGTCAGGTTCTTCAGCCCGTCCATCGTGGCCCGCACCATGTTGTGCGGGTTGTTGCTGCCGAGGCTCTTCGTCAGGATGTCCTGGACACCCGCGCACTCGAGGACGGCGCGCACCGGGCCGCCGGCGATCACGCCGGTCCCCGGGGCCGCCGGCTTGAGGAGCACGCGCCCCGCGCCGTGCTTGCCGAGCACGTCGTGCGGGATGGTCACGCCGGTGCGCGGCACACCGACCATCTGCTTGCGCGCCGCCTCGACGGCCTTGCGCACCGCCTCGCTGACCTCGTTCGCTTTCCCCGTGGCCACGCCCACGTGGCCCGCCGCGTCGCCCACCGCGACCAGCGCGTTGAAGCTGAAGCGCCGGCCGCCCTTCACCACCTTCGCCACGCGGTTGATGCTGATCACGTTCTCGATCAGCTCGCCCTCGCGGTCCCGGTCGCGATCGCGGCGGTCCCGCCGCGGCTCACCGCGGTGCGGCTGCTGCTGTGGCTGCCCCTGCCCCTGCCCCTGCCCCCGCTCCGCCATGCGCTAGAACTCCAATCCGCCCTTGCGCGCGCCGTCGGCCACCGCCTTGACGCGACCGTGATAGGCGTAACCCGCCCGATCGAACACCACCCTGGTGATGCCCCGCTCCTTCGCCCGCCCCGCGACCGCCAGGCCGACCGCGAATCCCTTGCCGGTCTTCCCCTTGCCCGTGGACTCCACCTTCTCGCTGTTGTCCGCCACGCCGAGCAGGACCACGCCGCGGTCGTCGTCCACCAGCTGCGCGTAGATGTGCTTGAGGGAGCGGTACACCACGAGGCGCGGCCGCTCCGCGCTGCCGCGCACCTTGCGCCGCACCCTGAGGTGCCGGCGGCGGCGGTGCTCGTCCGCCGATTTCGGTTTCCGGACCGGTCTCATGCCTTCGCCGTCGCTCCCGCGCCCGTCTTGCCGGCCTTGCGCCGGACGTGCTCGCCGGTGTAGCGGATCCCCTTGCCCTTGTACGGCTCAGGTGGGCGCACCGCGCGGATCTCCGCGGCCACCCGGCCCACCAGCTCCTTGTCGCTTCCCTTGACCTTCACCACCGTCGGCTGCTCGGCCGTGATCGTGATCCCGGCCGGCGCCTTGAACTCCACCGGATGCGAGTACCCCACCGTCAGCAGCACGCCGTACGGCTTGGTCTCCGCCCGGTACCCGACGCCCACGATCTCGAGCTGCTTCTCGTACCCCTTGGTGACGCCCTCGACCATGTTGGCCACCAGGGTGCGCGACAGCCCGTGGAGCGACTTGTGCCAGGTCGAGTCGGTGGGACGGGTCACGACCACGTCGCTCCCCTCCACCTTCACGCCCAGCTCCGCGTGCACGTCGAAATGCAGCTCGCCCTTGGGCCCCTTGATCGCCACCCGGTTCCCCGCCACCGAGGCGGTGACGCCCTTGGGGATCGGGACGGGCTTCCTGCCGATGCGGGACACGGCGCCTCCTACCAGACCACGGCGAGCAATTCGCCGCCGACATGGGCCAGGCGCGCGTCGCGGTCGCTCATCAGGCCGCGGGGCGTCGAGAGGATCGCCATGCCCAGCCCGTTGCGCACCCGCGGGATCTGCCGCACGCCGACATAGCGGCGCAGCCCCGGGGCCGAGACGCGCTTGAGCTCACTGATCACCGGCTCGTCCCCGTCGTGGTACTTGAGGAACAGGCGCAGTAGTCCGTGGCGGCCGTCGTCCACGACCGCGAAGTCCTGAATGTAGTGGTTGTCGCGCAGCAGGCGCGCGATCTCCGTCTTCAGCTTGGAGACCGGCATGTCCACCCGCCGGTGCCGTGCCAGGCACGCGTTGCGGATGCGCGTCAGCATGTCTGCGACGGGATCGGTCATTCCCATAGTTTCGCTCGACTCCTCCTCAACGGAAAATCCGAATCCCGGTCACCAGCTGCTCTTGCGCACGCCCGGGATCTCGCCCCTGAGGGCCAGGTCCCGGAAGCAGATGCGGCACAGCCCGAACTTGCGCAGCGTCGCGCGGGATCGCCCGCATCGCTGGCAGCGGTGGTACGCCCGCACCTTAAACTTCGGCGTCTTCTTGACCTTCTCGATCCAGCACTTCTTCGCCATCGCCTCCGCCCTTTCAGGCCACCGCCGCCGGCTGCTCGCCGGCGAACGGCATGCCCAGCTCCCTCAGCAACGCCATGGCCACGTCGTCGCGGCCGGCGTCGGTGACGATCGTGATGTCCATCCCGTGGATCCGCTCGACCTTGTCGAAGTCGATCTCCGGGAAGACCATCTGCTCCTTGAGCCCGATCGTGTAGTTGCCCCGGCCGTCGAAGCTCCGCGTCGGCAGCCCGCGGAAGTCGCGGATGCGCGGCACCGCGATGTTGATGAAGCGGTCGAGGAACTCCCACATCCGCGCGCCGCGCAGCGTCACGCAGGCCCCGAGCGGCACACCCGCCCGGATCGAGAAGTTCGAGATCGCCTTCTTCGCCTTCGTCACCAGCGGCCGCTGGCCGGTGATCGCGCCCAGCTCGGCGACGATCGCCTCCAGCGCCTTTGGCGCCTTGGGCGCCTCGCCCAGCCCGACGTTCAGCACCACCTTTACCACCCGCGGGATCTGGTGCGGGTTGGTGAAGCCGAAGGTGCGCGCCAGCGCGGGCCGCGCGCGCTCCAGGTAGTGCAGGTGCAACCGGGCCGGGGGCGCGGGCTCGTAGACCGGCGGCGGACCCGCCGGCTCCGCCGGCGCTTCCTTGCCCCCGCCACCCTTGCCGCCCTTGCCGCCCTTCTGGCCCTTCTGCTTCTGCTCCTTCTCGGCCTTGGGCTGCTTCGGCTCCTTCGCCTCCGTCGGCTCGGCGCCGCCCTTCTCGTCCGTCTCGGCCATGGCTCCTACCGGTTCCTCGGAATCGGCTCGCCGGAGCGCACCGATACGCGCTCCACCGTTCCGTCCGTATCCACGCGCCGGCGCACGCGCGTCGGCTTGTCGTCCTTCGGGTCGATCAGCATCACCTTCGACGCCGCCATCGGGGCTGGGAACTCCACGATCTGGCTCTCCTCACCCTGCTGCCGCGCGCGGCGGTGCCGCTTGGCGATGTTGATCCCTTCCACCACCACCTGCCGCTTCGTCGGGATGGCGCGCAGCACCTTGCCGCGCTTCCCCTTCTCCTCGCCCGAGATCACCACCACCGTGTCGCCCTTGGTGATGTGCAGCTTCGCCCGCGGCACCCGCTCGGGGCTCCGCTTGTGGTGCGCGCGCTTGCGATAGACCAGGAGGCGCATGCTAGAGGACCTCCGGCGCGAGCGAGACGATCTTCATGAACCGCTTCTCCCTGAGCTCGCGGCCCACCGGCCCGAAGATGCGGGTCGCCCGGGGCTCGTTGTTCTCGTCGATGATGACCGCGGCGTTCTCGTCGAAGCGGATGTAGCTGCCGTCCTTGCGCCGCGTCTCCTTGGCGGTGCGCACCACGACGGCGCGCGCCACCTCGCCCTTCTTCACCGTGCCGGTGGGGAGCGCATCCTTGATGGCGACGATCACCACGTCCCCGAGGCCGGCGTACCGGCGCTTCGAGCCGCCGAGGACGCGGATCACCAGCGCCCGCTTGGCGCCCGAGTTGTCGGCGATCTTGACGATCGTTTCCTGCTGGACCACGGTCCGCCCCTCCCCTACTTCGCCCGCTCGACGATCTCGACCACCCGCCACCGCTTCGTCTTCGACAGCGGCCGCGTCTCCACGATGCGGACCAGGTCGCCGACCTTGGCCTCGTTCTTCTCGTCGTGGGCCACCACGCTCCGGGTCCGGGTGGACTGCTTGCCGTAAAGCCCGTGCGTGACCCGCCGCGTCAGGGTGACGACTACCGACTTGTGCATCTTGTCGCTGGTCACCAGGCCGGTGCGGGTCTTGCGCTGCCCGCGCGTCTGCTGCGCCTCGCTCATTGCACCTTCTTCTTGGCCGCGCGCTCGGCCTGCACCGTCATCAGACGGGCCACCGTACGGCGCGCGGTCTGGATGTCCATCGGGTTGCCGAGGACCTCGGTCGCCGCCTTGAAGCGGAGCGAGAAGCCCTCCTTCCGGTACTCGGCCAGCTTGGCCGCCAGCTCCGCGTCCGTCAGCTCGCGGATCTGCGCCAGGGTCAGCTTGGTCAGCGCCACGGCCCTAGCCCTCCCGCAGCACGAAGCGGGTCTTGATCGGGAGCTTCGCCGACGCCAGCGCCAGCGCCTTGCGCGCCAGCGCCTCCTCGACGCCTTCGATCTCGAACATCATCCGTCCGATCTTCACCGGGCACACCCATCCCTCCGGGTTGCCCTTGCCCTTCCCCATCCGCGTCTCGGCCGGCTTCTTGGTGATCGGCTTGTCGGGGAAGAGGCGGATCCACAGCTTCCCGCCGCGCTTCATGCAGCGCGTCATCGCCACGCGGGAGGCCTCGATCTGCCGGTTGGTGACCCAGCCGGCCTCCAGCGCCTGCAGCCCGAAGTGGCCGAACGCCACCGTCTGGCCGCGCGTGGCCACGCCGCGCATGCGGCCCTTCATCTGCTTGCGGAACTTGACCCGCTTGGGCGCCAGCATCGCCTACGCCCCCGTGCTGTAGGTGCGGCCGCGCGCGTCCTCCACGACCTCACCCTTGAAGATCCAGGTCTTGACCCCGATGGTGCCGAAGGTCGTCTTCGCGGTCGAGGTCGCGTAGTCCACGTCGGCGCGCAGCGTGTGCAGCGGCACGCGCCCCTCGTGGTAGCCCTCGACCCGCGCGATCTCGGCGCCGCCCAGGCGGCCGCCGCACTTGATCTTGATCCCCTGCGCCCCCATCCGCATCGCCGACTGCACCGCCCGCTTCATCGCGCGGCGGAAGGAGATGCGCTGCGCCAGCTGGTGCGCGACGTTGTCGGCCACGAGCTGCGCGTCCAGCTCCGGCCGCTTGATCTCCTCGACGTTGATCCCGATCTCCTTGGAGGTCAGCTGCGCCAGCTCGTCCCGCAGCTTGTCCACCTCGGCGCCGCGCTTCCCGATCACCACGCCCGGCCGGCCGGTGTGCACCGTGACCAGCACCTTGCCCGGCTTCCGCTCGATGTGCACGTCGGAGATCGCCGCGTGCTGGAGCCGCGTGCGGAGGTAGGTCCGGATCAGCTCGTCCTCCTTGAGCAGCGCGGGGAACTCGCGGTTGGCGAACCAGCGCGAGCGCCACGGCTTGACGATGCCGAGGCGGAACCCATGGGGATGTACCTTTTGTCCCACAGCTACTCCTTCGTCGCCACGAGAATCGTGATGTGGCTGGTGCGCTTCTTCATCGGGGTCGCCCGTCCCATCGCCGCCGGCTGGAACCGCTTCAAGGCCGGCCCTTCGTCCACCATCGCCGTCTTCACGAACAGCGCCTCCTCGTCGAACTTCTCCGCAGCGCGGTCGGCCTTCTGCCGGGCGTTCGACACGGCCGAGAGCAGGACCTTGGAGACCGGCTTGGCGGCGCCCTTCTTCGAGAACTTCAGGATCGAGAACGCCTCGCCCACCGGGCGGCCGCGGATCAGGTCCACGACCAGCCGCACCTTGCGGGGCGATTGCCGCAGCATCCGCTGATACGCGCGCGCTTCGGTCATTCGGCCGGCGCCGTCCCTTCCGCCTCGAGCTTGGCCTTCTTGTCGGCCGACATCTTGCCGCTGTGCCCGCGGAACATCCGCGTCGGCGAGAACTCGCCGAGCTTGTGGCCGACCATGTTCTCGCTCACGTAGACCGGCACGAACTTGTTGCCGTTGTGCACGGCCAGCGTGTGCCCGACGAAGTCCGGCGTCACCGTGGACGCCCGCGACCAGGTCTTGAGCACCCGCTTCTCGTTCTTTGTGTTCATGTCGTGGATCCGCGCCAGCAACCGCGCATCCACGTACGGACCCTTCTTGACGCTGCGGGCCATTATTGCGTCGCCTTCCCGCGCTTGTGGCCGCGGATGATGAGTTTCGTGCTCGCCTTCTTCTTGTGCCGCGTCTTCACGCCCTCAGGCTTGCCCCACGGGCTCACCGGCGGGCGCCCGCCGCTCGACTTGCCTTCGCCGCCGCCCAGCGGGTGGTCCACCGGGTTCTTCGCGACGCCACGCACCCGGGAGCGGCGGCCCAGCCAGCGGGACTTGCCCGCCTTGCCCACGCTCTCCAGCTCGTGCTCGACGTGGCCCACCTGGCCGATGGTCGCCAGGCACTCGGCCCGGATCAGCCGCACCTCGCCGCTCATCAGCTTCACGGTGACCATGGCGCCCTCTTTCGCCACCACCTGGGCGCCGGCACCGGCGGAGCGGGCCATCTGGCCCCCGCGCCCCGGCTTCAGCTCGATGTTGTGTACCGTCGTGCCGAGCGGGATCTCGCCCAGCGGCACCGCGTTCCCGAGCCGGATGTCGGCGCCGGGCCCCGCGGCCACGGCGTCGCCCACCTTCAGGCCGACCGGCTGCAGGATGTAGCGCTTCTCGCCGTCCACGTACTGGATCAGCGCCAGCCGCGCGGAGCGGTTCGGGTCGTACTCGATCGCGGTCACCTTCCCCGGGATCCCGAACTTGTTGCGGCGGAAGTCCACCTTCCGGTACATCCGCTTGTGGCCGCCGCCCCGGTACCGCGTCGTGACGTGGCCCTGGTTGTTGCGGCCGCCCTGCGAGCGCAACGGCTCCAGGAGCGACTCCTCCGGCGGCTTCTTCGTGATCTCCGCGAAGTCGGAGATGATCCGGAAGCGGGTCGCCGGGGTGACGGGCTTGAACTGACGGATGCCCATGCCTAGCCCTCGAAGATCGGAATGACGTCACCCTCCTTCAGGGAGACGATCGCCTTCTTCCACTTCGCGCGGCGTCCCGTCGTGCCGCGCCCCAGCCCGCCGGCCCGCCGTTCCTTGGCGCGCATCTGCATCGTGTGCACGTCGCGCACGGTGACGCCGAAGAGGTGCTCGATGGCGTCGCGGATTTCCGGCTTGGTCGTCTCGGTCGCCACGCGGAAGGTGTAGATCTTCCGGCTCTCGTAGAGCGCCGACGACTTCTCCGTCACCAGCGGTTTGATGATCGCGCGATACAGCTCGGGCATCGCCTACTCCTTCTTCCCCGGCTTCTTGCCGGTCTTGCCCTTCTTGGCCTCCGGCTTCTTCGCTTCCGGCTTCTTCGGCTCCGCCTTCTTGGCCGCCAGCTTCTTGGCTTCGGCCTTCGGCTCCGGCTTGTGCGCCCTGGGCTCCGCCTTCTTCGCGGCCTGCTTCGCCTTGGGCGCGGGAGCGGCCTTCTTCGCCGGCTTCCGCTTGCCCTCGGCCGCGGGCGCTTCCGCCCTCGCCTTCTTCACGGGCGCCGGCTCCGGCAGCGCGATGGCCGCCGCGTCACCGCCCTGCTCCAGCGCGGCGCCGAACGCCGGCTCCTCGATCAGCAGCGCCTCGGCGCGCAGGATGTCGTAGGCCGAGACGTCGCGATACCGCATCACCTCCACGTTCTGGAGGTTGCGGGCCGACAGGATCAGGTTCGCGTTGACCGCCTCGGTGAGCATCAACACGCGCCGGTCGGCGATCCCCAGCCTGCCGAGCAGCTCGGCGACGCGCTTCGTCTTCGGCTCCTCGAGCTGCAGCGGCTCGATCACGCGGATCGCCTGCTCGCGGGCCCGCGCGTTGAACGCGGAGGAGCGGGCCAGGCGCCGCAGCTTTCGCGGAATGCCGAGCCGGTAGTCGCGCGGATGCGGGCCGAACATCGTGCCGCCGCCGGGCCAGAGCGGCGAGCGGATCGAGCCCTGCCGCGCGCGCCCGGTGCCCTTCTGCCGCCACGGCTTCTGGTTGCCGCCGGTGACGAAGCTCCGGGTCTTGGTCTCCGCGGTCCCCTGCCGCTGGTTGGCCAGGAACACGGTGACGGCGCGGTGCAGCGCCGCCTCGTGCACCCGCCCGTCGAACGGGTCGGCTGGGAGCCGCACGGCCTTCGGCCGCTGCGTGCCGTCCGCGGCGTACGCCAGGACTTCCAGCGCGGCGCTCACGCGTCCTCCTTGGCCACCGTCACGATGCCGCGCATCGGCCCCGGAACGGCGCCGCGCACGAACAGCAGGTTCTTCTCGGCGTCCACCTTGGCCACCAGCAGGCCGAGCTGGGTGGTGCGCCGCGCGCCCATGTGCCCCGGCATCCGCTTCCCCTTGATGACGCGCGAAGGATCGGTGCCCGGGCCGACCGAGCCCGGCTTGCGGTAGCGCGTGTTGCCGTGGCTCGCGGGGCCGCCGCCGAAGTGGTAGCGCTTCACGACGCCCTGGAAGCCGCGCCCCTTCGAGATCCCGGTCACCTTCACCCACTCGCCGGGGGCGAAATCCGTCACCGTGACGACGGAGCCCGGCACCGGGGCCTCGCCGTGCGCGGCGAACTCGCGCAGCACGTGGGGTGCCGCCTCCAGCCCGGCCTTCTTCGCGTGGCCGCGCTCCGCCTTCGTGGAGCGCTTCTCCTTCGCGACGCCGAAGCCCAGCTGCACGCGGGCCGGCTTGCCCTCCGCGGCCGCACGCACCTGCACGACCGGACAGGGGCCCGCCTCGATGACCGTCACCGGGGTGACCGTGCCGTCCTCGCCGAACAGCTGCGTCATGCCGAGCTTGCGGCCAATGATCGCGTTCATCGCTACTCCACCTTGATCTCGACGTCCACGCCGGCCGGCAGGTCGAGCTTGGTGAGCGCGTCCACCGTCTGCGGCCGGGAATCGAGAATGTCTATCAGCCGCTTGTGCGTCTTCAGCTCGAACTGCTCGCGGCTCTTCTTGTCCACGTGCGGGCTCCGGAGCACCGTCCAGCGCTGCGTCTTGGTCGGCAGCGGGATGGGCCCGGAGACCTGCGCGCCCGTCTTCTCGGCGGTGCGCACGATGTCCGCCGCGGCCTGGTCGATCACCGCGTGATCGAAGGCCTTGAGGCGGATGCGGATGCGGCCGGCTTTCACGGGGCTACTCCAGCACCTTCGTCACGACGCCCGAGCCGACCGTGCGGCCGCCCTCGCGGATGGCGAAGCGCAGCTGCCCTTCCATGGCGATCGGCGTGATCAGCGTGATCGTCATCTGGATGTTGTCCCCGGGCATCACCATCTCGACGCCCTGCGGCAGCTCGATCGAGCCGGTCACGTCGGTCGTGCGGAAGTAGAACTGCGGGCGGTAGCCCTTGAAGAACGGGGTGTGGCGGCCGCCCTCTTCCTTGGTCAGGACGTACACCTCGCCCTCGAACTTCGTGTGCGGGGTGATGGACCCGGGCTTCGCGAGCACCATCCCGCGCTCGATCTCGGTCTTCTCGACGCCGCGCAGCAGCAGGCCGATGTTGTCGCCGGCCTGGCCCTCATCCAGCAGCTTGCGGAACATCTCGACGCCGGTCACCACCGTCTTCTTGTTGGCGCCGAAGCCGACCAATTCGACTTCCTCCTGCACCTTCACCTTGCCGCGCTCCACGCGCCCCGTCGCGACCGTGCCGCGGCCGGTGATCGAGAAGACGTCCTCGACCGGCATCAGGAACGGCAGGTCGATCTGCCGCTTCGGCTCCGGGATGGACGAGTCGATCGCGTCCATCAGCGCCAGGATGGACTTGATGTTCGGGTCGGTGAGGTTCTTCTCCGAGAGCGCCTTGAGCGCGCTGCCGCGGATCACCGGGATCTCGTCGCCCGGGTAGTCGTACTTGCTGAGCAGCTCGCGCACTTCGAGCTCGACCAGGTCGAGCAGCTCGGGGTCGTCCACCATGTCCACCTTATTCAGGTAGACCACGATGGCCGGGACGTTCACGCGCGTCGCCAGGAGGATGTGCTCGCGGGTCTGCGGCATCGGGCCGTCCACCGCGCTCACCACCAGGATCGCGCCGTCCATCTGCGCCGCGCCCGTGATCATGTTCTTCACGTAGTCGGCGTGCCCCGGGCAGTCCACGTGGGCGTAGTGCCGCTTGTCGGTGCTGTACTCCACGTGGCTGGTCGCGATCGTAAGAATCTTGGTCGCGTCGCGGCGGCCCTGGGACTCGGAGGCCTTGGCCACTTCGTCGTACGAGACGTATTTGGCCAGCCCCTTCATCTCCGCCACCTTGGTGATCGCCGCCGTCAGCGTCGTCTTGCCGTGATCGACGTGACCGATGGTGCCCACGTTGACGTGGGGCTTCGTGCGCTCGAACTTCACCTTGGCCATGGACTTAACCCTTCATCTTGGTGATGATTTCGTCCGCCTTCGACTTCGGAACTTCCTCGTAGTGTGAGAACTGCATCGAGTACACGGCCCGCCCCTGGCTCATCGAGCGCAGGGTGGTCGAGTACCCGAACATCTCCGCCAGCGGGACCGACGCGCCGATGACGTGCGCCTCGCCGCGCTGCGTCATCCCGCCGATCTTGCCGCGCCGGCTGCTGAGGTCGCCCATCACGTCGCCCAGATAGTCCGCGGGCACGACGACCTCGACGTCCATGATCGGCTCGAGGAGCACCGGCTTGGCGGCGCGCGCCGCCTCCTTGAACGCCATCGAGCCGGCGATCTTGAAGGCCATCTCGCTCGAGTCCACTTCGTGGTACGAGCCGTCCACCAGCTCGATCTTGACGTCCACCACCGGGTACCCGGCCAGGACGCCGTTCTCCAGCGCCTCGGTGATCCCGTCCTCGACCGGCCCGATGTACTCCCGCGGGATCACGCCGCCCACGATCTTGTCCTCGAAGACGAAGCCCGCGCCCTGCCCCGCCGGCTCAAGGTTGATCACCACGTGGCCGTACTGCCCGTGGCCGCCGGTCTGCCGGACGAACTTCCCCTCGACGTCGGTCACCCGGTTGCGGATGGTCTCGCGGTACGCCACCTGCGGGCGCCCAATGTTGGCGTCCACCTTGAACTCGCGCAACATCCGGTCTACGATGATCTCCAGGTGCAGCTCGCCCATCCCCGAGATGATCGTCTGCCCCGTGTCGTGATCCACGTGCACGCGGAAGGTGGGGTCCTCCTCCGCGAGCTTCTGCAGCGCACCGCCGAGCTTGTCCTGGTCGGCCTTCGTCTTGGGCTCGATCGCGACGTCGATCACCGGCTCCGGGAACCGCATCGCCTCCAGGATGATCGCGTCCTTCTCGTCGCACAGCGTGTCGCCGGTCTTCGTGTCGCGCAGCCCGATCACGGCCGCGATGTCGCCGGCGCGCACTTCCTCGATCTCCTCGCGCTTGTTGGCGTGCATCTGCAGCAGCCGGCCCACCCGCTCCTTCTTGTCGCGCACCGAGTTGTAGACGTAGGAGCCGGCGTTCAGCACCCCCGAGTACACCCGGATGAAGGTCAGCTTCCCGACGAACGGGTCGGTCATGATCTTGAACGCCAGCGCCGCGAACGGCGCGTCGTCCACCGCCGGCCGGCATGCCTTGGACTCGGTGTGGTGCTGGAGGTGCCCCTCGACCGGCTTGATGTCCACCGGGCTCGGCAGGAAGTCCACCACCCCGTCCAGCAGCCGCTGCACGCCCTTGTTCTTCGCCGCCGCGCCGCAGAAGATCGGCACCAGGTTGTGCCCGCAGGTCGCCTTGCGGATCGCGAGCCGCACGTCCTCCTCGGACAGGTCGTGCTGGGTCAGGTACTTCTCCAGCAGCGCGTCGTCCGACTCGACCGCGGCCTCGATCAGCTCGCGGCGCAGCGTCTCCACCCGCTCCTTCATCGCCTCCGGCACCGGCCCCTCGATGTACTGCTGGCCGAGCGACTTCTCGTCGTAGACGACCTCGACGCGCCGGATGATGTCCACCAGGCCGGTGAACAGCTCCCCCGCTCCGAGCGGGATCTGCACCGGGAACGCCCGCGCACCGAGCCGCTGGCGGATCTCGCCGACGACGTTGTCGAAGTCCGCCCCGACCCGGTCCATCTTGTTCACGAACGCCACGCGCGGCACGTTGTACCGGTCCGCCTGGCGCCATACGGTCTCCGACTGCGGCTCCACACCGCCCACCGCGCAGAACACCGCGATCGCGCCGTCCAGCACGCGCAGGCTGCGCTCGACCTCGACCGTGAAATCCACGTGCCCCGGCGTGTCGATGATGTTGACCTGGTACGGCACGCCGTTCCGCGTCCACTCCGTCGTGGTCGCGGCGGAGGTGATCGTGATCCCGCGCTCCTGCTCCTGCTCCATCCAATCCATCGTCGCCGTGCCGTCGTCCACTTCACCCAGCTTGTACGTGCGGCCGGTGTAGTAGAGAATGCGCTCGGTCGTAGTCGTCTTCCCGGCATCGATGTGGGCCATGATGCCGATGTTCCGGACTCTATCGAGAGGCGTGTTGCGCGCCATAAACTCCCGGCTCAACCAGCAAAAATGCGGGGCGACCGTCCACGCACGCGTGCGCAGGTCTCGCTCCGCCGACGTCCGGGACTTTCCCGGACGGGGACCGCTTATGCCAGCGGTCCTATCTCGTTCGCGCTAAAGTTACCACCGGTAGTGGGCAAACGCCTTGTTCGCCTCGGCCATCCGGTGCGTGTCCTCTTTCTTCTTGATCGTGTTGCCTTCGCCCTTCGACGCCGATACGAGCTCGTTGGCGAGCCGGTCGGCCATCGTCTTCTCGCCCCGGGCGCGGCTGTAGTCGATCAGCCACCGCATCCCGAGCGCGGTGCGCCGGTCCGGCCGCACTTCCACCGGGACCTGGTAGGTCGCGCCGCCCACCCGCCGGCTCTTCACCTCGACCACCGGCTTGGCGTTGCTCAGCGCCTGCTTGAACACGTTCACGCCGGGCTGCCCGGTGCGCTGCTCGATCATGTCCATCGCCGTGTAGAAGATCCCCTCGGCGACCGACTTCTTGCCCTTGCGCATCAGGTTACAGATGAACTTCGACACGGTCTGGCTGTCGTAGCGCGGGTCGGCCGGGACCGGGCGGCGGGTCGAACGCGGGCGCCGGCTCACTTGGCCGCCGCCTTGGGCGCCTTCGCCCCGTACTTCGACCGGCTCTGCTTGCGCTCGTTCACGCCTGCGGCGTCCAGCGTGCCGCGGATGATGTGGTAGCGCACGCCCGGCAGGTCCTTCACGCGGCCGCCCCGGATCAGGACGATCGAGTGCTCCTGGAGATTGTGGCCTTCGCCGGGAATGTAGGCGGTGACCTCGAATCCGTTGGTCAGGCGAACACGGGCGACTTTGCGGAGCGCGGAGTTGGGTTTCTTCGGCGTGGTCGTGTACACACGCGTGCAGACGCCTCGCTTCTGCGGATTGCCCCGCAGCGCAGGCGCCTTCTCCTTGCTCTCCACCATTCGCCGGCCCGCCCGGACCAGCTGATTGATCGTCGGCATAGCCCCCACTACACGGCGCAAGAATAAACGCGCGGCCCACTTCGGCCGCAGCCTTAGAAAGGTACGCGGGGCCTCAAAGAGGGTCAAGGGAGCGGCGATATGGAGAGCCCCACCCCGGTCGCCCGGGATGGGGCCCCGACGCGGTACGTCCGGACCTGCTGGCGCCTACCGCAGGCGCTTGATCTCCACCCGCATGTTCTGGCGCCGGCCCGCCACCGTCGCGTTGCTCGCAACCGGGTTCTGGGGGCCGTACCCCACGGCCGAGAGGCTGGCGGCCCGGACGCCCTGGCGAACCAGGTAGTTCCGGACAGCCAGGGCCCGGCGCCGCGACAGGAGCTGGTTCCGCGTGGCGGTCCCCATGTTGCTCGTGAAGCCGCCAATCTCCCAGCGCGCGTTCGGGATCGCCTTCATCGCCTGGGCCACGGCATCCAGATCACCAAGCGCCTCGGGCGGCAGAACCGCCGAGTTCGGCCGGAAGATGACGTTCCTCAGAACCACGGTGGCGTTGACCGCCGGCAAGGCTGCCGCGGCGACCGGCGCAGGCGCGGGAGCGGCGCGTCTTGGAATCGCAACGGTCAGCACGGCGGAGCCTGCCCGCCCCTCGACGGTCGCAGTGATCTGCGCCGTCCCGTTCGCCACCGCTGTGGCGACGCCGGTCGGGCTCAAGCTGGCCACGGCCGGCGCACTGAGCGTCCAGGTGATCACCTTGCCGGTGACCGGCCGGCCGTTCGCGTCCGTCGCCTGCGCCGTGAACGGGACCCTGCCACCGGCGGCGTTGATCGAAGCCGTCGGCGGCGACACCGAGACCGACGCGATGGCTTGCAACACGGTGACCGTCGCCGTGGCGGTAAGCCCCGCGGCCGTCACCGCAGTGACCGTGGACGTCCCGTTCCTCACCGCGGTGGCGAGGCCTGACGCATTCACGGTCACAGCCGAAGCGTTGCTGGAGGTCCAGGCGACTCGAGGATTGGCGATCGGATTGCCATTGGCGTCCTGACCGCTCGTCGCGAGCTGCTGCGTCTGACCAAGCGCGGTCAGCGTGTCGGCGGGCGGGGCGACAGCCAACGTCGCCGCCGTCTGGGACACGGTCACGTTCGCCGTGCCCGATGCCGCTTCGCTGGCCGCGGTGATGGTCGCCGAGCCGTTGCCGACCGCGGTCACCAGCCCGGTGGCGGACACCGTGGCGACCGAATCGTTGCTGCTGGTCCACAAGACGGCTCGCCGCGTCAGCGGCCGGCCGGCGTGGTCCATGGGAGACGCGGCCAGTTGCTGCGTCGCGCCGAGGGACTCCAGCGTCACCATCGGCGGGTTCACGCCCACGCTCGTCACGGGGGCTCGCCGGCCGCCCAGGAACCAGGACAAGCCGACCGTCCCGATCCCCTCGAACGAGGCGTGTGCCGCCGCCAACGTGTCGAACTTCTCGTACTGCTCCCGCACGTCCACGCGAAGCGCCATCCGCTCGCTCAGCATCTGGCGCAGACCGACGCCGAGGTGCACACCGTACTTGCTCGTGGCCTTCCAGCTCCCGTTGTTGCTCCAGCTCAGGTTCGTCACGCCGCCGCCGAGAGTGATGAACGGGCTGGTGGCCGCGTTGATGTTCGGTGTCCACGTCACGGCGCCGAACGGCTCGAGCACCAGCGCCGGCTTCGTGTAGCCGAGTCCAGTGCCGACGCTCAGGTTCCACGAGGTGCCGAGATTGTAGCCGAGACGCAGGACCCCTCCCGGCGCAACCCGGTTGGCGCTCGGATCTGTACGCTGGACAATCAGGATGACCTCGCGGTCGAGGTACGTGGCCCCGGCCCCGACGCTCAGCTCCCAGCTTCCTTCGCGATGCGCTCCCGGTGCCGGCACGGTCGCCGGCGGCGGTGCCTGCTGGGCCAGCGCCAGCGCTGGCAGGCAGGCCGCCAGCGCCAATACGACCTTCAGGACTCCGTGACGCATCGGTTCTCCCTGGCGTGATGGTGCCGCTTCGGGCTCACGAACGACGCAACCTGTCCGCTCAGTCCTGCCGACAGCCGCTTCGTGGGAACGCCATAACGAATACAGACGCGTGCCCTCCCGCGCCAGCCACGCCCTGAGACCCCGCGCTCTTTGCGCGCTATCTTCCCGCCTCGTGGACACCACCGTTCTGCTGATCTTCGCGGTCGTCTACCTGGGGATGCTCCTGGGGGAAATCCCCGGCCTAGCGCTGGACCGCTCGGGGGTCGCCCTCCTGGGGGCCATCGCCCTGGTGGCCACCCGGAAGGTCACGGTCGGACAGGCCTGGAACGCCGTGGATGTGCCAACAGTGGCGCTGCTGCTGGGCCTGATGGTGGTCTCGGCCCAGTTCCGGCTCGGCGGTTTCTACGCCCGAGTGAGCCGGCGGCTGGCCGATCACCCGGCGCCCCCGGCCGGGCTCCTCGCCCTGCTGATCGGCGTCGTTGGCCTCCTCTCGGCGCTGCTGGCCAACGATATCGTCTGCCTGGCGATGGCCCCGATCATCACAGCAGGATGCGCCCGGCGGGGACGCGACCCCATTCCATATCTCTTGGGGCTGGCTGCCGCCGCGAACGTCGGATCCGCCGCGACCCTGATCGGCAACCCGCAGAACATGCTGATCGGGCAGGCGCTGCGGCTCTCGTTCGCCGGATACCTGCTGGACGCGCTGGTCCCCGCGGTGATCGGTCTCGGTCTGGCGTGGGCCGTCATCGCCTGGAGCTTCCGGGGCCGGTGGGAGCGGCCGGTGACGCTGACCAGGACCGAGCAGCGGGACTTGGCGTTCAATCGCTGGCAGACGGCGAAGGGGATCCTGGTGCTGGGCGTGCTGGTCCTGGTCTTCCTCTTCGCTCCCGTGCCGCGGGAGGCGGCGGCGCTCACCGCGGCGGGCCTGCTCCTCCTCAGCCGGCGGATGACCTCGCGCGACATCCTCGGCCAGGTGGACTGGCACCTGCTGGTCCTCTTCATCGGGCTGTTCGTAGTCAACCACGCGCTGCTCCAGTCGGGGATGACGGAGCGCGCGGTCGCGGATCTGCGCGCCGGCGGCGTGGACCTGAGCCGAGCGCCGTGGCTTTTCGGCGTGACGGCCGTGCTCTCCAACCTGGTGTCCAACGTGCCCGCGGTGATGCTGCTGCTGCCCGCCGCGGCGCCGCATCCGCAGGCCGGGCCGCTTCTGGCGCTGGCCAGCACGCTGGCCGGCAACCTGCTGATCGTGGGGAGCATCGCCAACATCATCGTGGTGGATCAGGCGGGGCGGCTCGGCGTGAAGATCTCGTGGCGCGAGCACGCGCGGGTCGGGATCCCCGTCACGCTCCTCACGCTGGGCGTGGCGGCGGCGTGGCTCTGGCTGCGCGCGGCGTAGCGCTCCATGATTGATGCATGACCACCCGCGGGAAGCTCTATCTCGTCGCCGCCGGCTCTGCGAGCGCCGCGATTGGCGTCGTGCACCTGGCGACGATCGCCATTGGCGGCCCCGCATACCGCTTCTTCGGAGCCGGGGAGCGACTCGCGCAGCGCGCCGAGGCCGGATCCCTGGAGCCGGCCGTCATCACGCTGATCTTCGCCGTGGCCTTCCTCGTCCTGGCGGCGTACGGCTTCTCCGGGGCCGGCGTGCTCCGGAAGCTGCCCCTGCTCCGCACTGCCCTCGTGGCGACCTCGGCCGTCTATCTCTTGCGCGGGCTCTTTGTGATCTCGGAGGTGCTGGCGCTCAAAGGAGGGCGCGCGATTCCGCCGCGCTTCGTCGTCTTCTCGCTGGTGTCGCTGGGCGTCGGCATCTGCTACGCGCTGGGGACGATCGGCGCGTGGTCTCGGCTACGGGAAGCGCACGCGGCTCCGGAGGGCAACGCGTGAGCTCGCCGAGCCGATGACGACCCTGACTCCGACGCCCTTCGATCCGGTCCCCAGCGACGTCCAGGCCCTTGGCAGGGCCGTGGGCGACTGGATCGCACGGCACTACGGCGAGCTGAAGCAGCTCCCGGTCATCCCGGACACGACGCCGGCCCAGACGTTCGCGCGCTTCGCCGAGCCAATGCCCGAGGAGCCGACGCCGTGGCCGGCGCTGCTGGAGCGGTTCGAGCGCGACGTGCTGCCGCTCAGCTTTCACCTGCCGAGCCCGCGGTACTTCGGGCTGATGAACCCGACCCCGCTGCCGATCGCGGTCTTCGCCGAGGCGCTCGGCGCCGCCCTGAACCAGAACCTCGGCGCCTGGCACCACAGCCCCGCCGGCACCGCGGTCGAGCGGACGGTCATCCGGTGGCTGTGCGACCTGGCGGGCTATCCCGCCGGCTCGTTCGGGAGCCTCACGCCGGGCGGATCGCTCGCCAACACGACTGGGATCAAGATCGGCCTGGCCGCCAAGGTCCCCGAGTCGACCCGCGAGGGGCTGTGGGACCTCGAGGCGCGACCGGTGCTCTATGCTTCCACCGAAGCGCACTTCTCCATCGAGAAGAGCGCCAACATCCTGGGCCTCGGCAGCGTGGGCGGCATGCGGAAAGTGCCGGTAGACCGCCACTCCCGGCTGGACGTCGCCGCGTTGCGGCGGATGGCTGTTGAGGACCGGAAGGCGGGACTCAACCCCTTCTGCGTCGTCGGCATCGCGGGCGTCACCAGCAACGGCGTGATCGACCCGCTGAACGAGATCGCCGACGCCGCGCGCGACCTCGGCCTGTGGTTCCACGTGGACGCGGCGTACGCCGCCGGCGGCCTGATGAGCGAGAAGCTCCGGCCCCGATTCAGGGGGATCGAGCGCGCCGACTCGATCACGATGGACCCCCACAAGTGGTGGTACATGCCCTACCCGTGCGGCGCCATCCTCACCAGGGACGGCGAGGCGGGACGCCGGGCGTTCTGGTCCGAGGCCGTCTACATCCCCCAGACCGACGACGCCGTGGAGTTCCGCGACCACGGGCTCGCGGGGTCGCGTCCCTTCAGCGCGCTCAAGCTGTGGATGGGGATGAAGATGGTCGGCCGACGAGCATATGGTCGCATGGCCGAGCAGCAGGTCGAGCTGACAGAGCGGTTCGCCCGCGAATTGACGAAGGACGGCGACTGGGAATGCGTCACCCCGATAGATACGGCCATTGCAGCAGTTCGGTACACAGGGAAGTTGGCAGACGGCAAGTTGCGCAGTGGCTCCGAGAATGACGGACTACAGGACGAGATTGTCTCCCGCGTGCTGGCCAAGCGGCGGTGGTGGATATCCCCAACCACGACCGTCGGTAAGCGCGCGATCCGGGTGATGGTGATCAGCTATCTGACGAGGTGGGAGCATCTCCAGGAGCTGATCGACGAACTGAGGAAGGCGGCGAGCGAGCTGTGAAGAGCTATCTCCGGGCGACCGCGATCGCGGCCCTGCTGGCGGGCGTTTCACTCCCCGCAGTGCGGGCCCAAGGGATCCGGATTCCCGACGACGCCAAGGCGAACGTCCGCGCCCGCGTGGACAACGGGTGGAGCGTCGGGATCGTGGTCGCCGTCGTGGACAGCGCGGGCGCGCGGTACTTCAGCTACGGCAACACCGCGACGGCCGGCGGGCAGCCCGTGAACGAGCGCACCGTCTACGAGATCGGGTCCATCACGAAAGTCTTCACGGCGCTCGCGCTGGTCGACATGGCGATCAAGGGAGAGGTGGGCCTGGATGACCCGGTGCAGCGGTACCTCCCGGACTCGGTCCACGTGCCGAGCCGCGACGGCAAGGAGATCACGCTGCGCCTGCTCTCCGGGCAGCGCTCCGGTCTGCCGCGGATGCCCAACAACTTCGTGCCCGCCAATCCCAACGACCCGTACGTGGACTACGGCACCGCGCGGCTCTACGCGTTCCTCAACGGCTACGCGCTCACGCGCGATCCCGGCGCGAGCTACGAATACTCGAACCTCGGCGTGGGACTGCTTGGCGTCGCACTGGCCCACCGCGCCGGCATGAGCTACGAGAGCCTCGTCCTGCGGCGCATCATCGAGCCGCTCCACCTGCCCGACACCCGGATCACGCTGACGCCCGATCTCCACGCGCGCCTCGCCGTCGGCCACGCCGGTGGCCGGGAGGTCGGCAACTGGGACTTCGATGCGCTCGCAGGCGCGGGCGCCATCCGCTCGACCGCCCAGGACATGGCGAAGCTCGTTGCCGCGGCAGCCGGCCTCGTGCGGACGCCGCTCGATTCCGCCTTCCGTCTCACCGAGGTGATCCAGTTCGACGCCGGGCCCACCATGCAGATCGGCCTCGGCTGGCACGTCGTCGGCCGCGATACCTCGACGGTCTACTGGCACAACGGGGGAACGGCCGGCTACCACACCTTCGTCGGGTTCGATCCGCGACGGAAGATCGGCGTCGTCGTGTTCTCGAACGACGCGTCGAGCATTGACGACATCGGCTTCCACGTGCTGAATCCGGCCACCCCGCTCCAGGCCGTGCGCGTGGCCATCGCGATGCCGGCGGAGTCGCTCGATGCGTACGTCGGCACGTACCAGCTGGCGCCGACCTTCGCCATCACCATCCGGAAGGGAGGTTCGGGTCTCGTGGCGCAGGCCACCGGCCAGGGCTCGAACGCGCTCTACCCCTCGGCCAGGGACGAGTTCTTCTTCAAGGTGGTGGATGCGCAGATCGGTTTCGTGAGGGATTCGACCGGCAAGGTGATGTCTCTGATCCTGCACCAGGGCGGACGCGACATGCCGGCGCCAAAGGCTCCGTAGCCGGGTCGAGCGCTAGACCAGACCCCGCAGCCGCTCGAGGAGCTTGACCATCGCCCACGTGTCCCGCTTGCAGTAGGCGAGCAGGTCGGCGCGAACGGGCGACGGCGCCGCCGCGAAGAGAACGAGCTGACCGGATCCCTGCCCCTGCCCGTCTCCCAGCAACATCCGCTCGAGCAGAACGCTCGCCGTGTCGCCGTCCGCGATCGCCAGATCGTCGTAGGTCAGGCCCGGCACCAGCGCAGGCAGCACGGACTTGAGGCTGAAGGAGCCGTGGAAGGCCAGGTCGTAGACGTGGTTTCGCACCACCGGCAGGAGATCCACCAGCCTCGCTTCGAGTGCGAGCAGCGGCTCGGAGAGCACCGGCACCGCCTCCGCGAGCCCCCGGATGCACTGGCGCTCAAAACCCGCGTTGTACGCCACGATCGCCTTGGCACTGCTGCACGCCGCCACGAGCCGCTCCGCCAAGGCCGGCCGCGGGTCCGCGGAGCCCTCGGCCAGCCACTCGTAATGCTCCCGCTCTCCCTCGCCCCGATCCAGGAAGAAGCTAAACTGCACCGGCACGGCGTCGTACGGGCGGCAGCCCGGCCAGACGGGGATCGCGGCCCCCACGGTCTCGAAGTCCAGAAAGCCGAGCGGCTGCTTGTCGAAGATCTTCAGCGCCTTGCCCAGCCACGGCTCGACGATCATCCGACCCGCCCGCACCGCCCTCCGCTGCCGCTCGGGGATCTCGCCGAGGTCGAGATTGTCCGGGAGATCCGCGATCGTGGCGTAGCCCTGGCGTTCGAGCTCCCTGGCTCGCTTCCCCCATCGGTACAGTGTGCCGAGGTGATGCTCGGCACGTACGGGCCAGCAACGGTTCTTGAAGGGGCACTCGTACGGCGTGTCGCAGTGGCCGCCGATGGGCACCTCCGGCAGGGGGCCGTCCAGCGCCGCAAGCTGCTCGGCGATCCGGTCCGGGATCTCCGGCAGTAGCTGCTCGACCCGCTCGGTCACGTCCGCGCGGGCGAAGAGGTTCGCGAGGTCCGGGTGGCGGCACTCGCGGTTGAGGTGCATCACCTCGACCCGCGGCACGTCGAGGCCCGCGCGCCGGAGCACGTGCGCCTGGATCGCGGCGTCGGGGAGGTGAGCGTCCTTGACCGAGGTCGTGGACTTGACCTCGACGAGGGAGAACGCGCGCCCCTGCCGCTCGAGGATGTCCACCGCGACGAAGGTGTCGTCGGCGACGAAGGAGGCTTCGTAGATCGCCGGCGCGCACTGAGCCAGGAACTCCGCGGTCAGCGCGACGCGCGCATCGGCCGCGTAGTGCGGCAGGTTGACCAGCGAGCCGCCGGGCACGTAGCCGCGGGCGACGGCGCCCACGCGGTGACCGCGCTCGAAGGTGGCCTGGAGAAGAAAGTCCGGGACGAGCTCCGGCGCCTTCGGATCGTGGACGCGCCACCAGAGCAGTTTCAGACACTGGAGGCCGGCCGTGAACCGGGACTTGGAAAGGCGGTGCGGTGCCATGACAAAGGGGGTAGGGTGTAGGGTGTGGGGGGTAGGGTCCTTCCACCCCAGCCCTAACCCCTACGCCCTAGCCCCTAACCCCTGCAGTTCCTACTCCCCCAGCACGTTGGCCGCCATCTCCGGCGCGGCTGGTGCTCCGACCATCGCCTCCAGCGGGAGCGGCGGCGGCGGCTCGAAGCCCGGCGGCGGCTCCACGTCGATCTCCTGGTACCGGTAGATGCCGGTGCCCGCGGGGATCAGGTGGCCGATGATGATGTTCTCCTTGAGGCCGAGCAAGTCGTCGCGCGCCCCGCGGATCGCCGCGTCGGTCAGCACGCGGGTCGTCTCCTGGAAGCTCGCGGCCGAGATGAACGACTGGGTCGTCAGGCTCGCCTTGGTGATGCCGAGCAGCAGCGGCTCGACCGAGGCCGGCTTGCCGCCCTTCCGGACGATCCGCGTGTTCGCCTCGCGGAAGATCACCTTGTCCACGTGCTCGCCTTCGAGGAACTCGGTGTCGCCCGGGTCCTGGATGCGCACCTTCTGCAGCATCTGCTTGACGATCACGCCGATGTGCTTGTCGTTGATCTTCACGCCCTGGAGCCGGTAGACCTCCTGCACTTCGTTCAAGAGGTACTCCTGCACCGCACGCGGCCCCTTGATCTGCAGGATGTCGTGCGGGTTCACCGGGCCCTCGGTCAGGCGGTCGCCCGCGCGCACCCGGTCGCCCTCGTGCACGCGCAAGTGCTTGCCCGCCGGCACCTCGTAGAGCAGCGGCTCGGCGGAGTCGTCGGTGGCGATCGTGCCGTCCTTCAGCGTCCGGATGTGGTGGACGAAGATCTCGCGCTTGCCGCGCTTGATCTCGCCGAACCGCACCACGCCGTCGATCTCCGAGATGGTGGCCGGGTCCTTGGGCCGCCGGGCCTCGAACAGCTCGGCCACCCGCGGCAGGCCGCCGGTGATGTCGCGCGTCTTGTACGCCTCGCGGCTGATCTTGGCCAGCACCTTGCCGGCCGAGACCTCCTCGCCGTCCTCGACGGTGAGCTGGGCGCCCTCCGGCACCACGAAGTCGCGGACCTTCTTCTCCTTCCCGCTCTTGGTCTGCACGATCTCGATGTGCGGGTGGAGCTTCTTCTCGCGGTCCTCGACGATCACCCGCTGCCGGAGGCCGGTCAGCTCGTCGAACTCCTCGCGGATCGTCTCGTCCTCGACGATGTCGCGGAACCGCACCGTGCCCGCCTGGTCGGCGATGATCGGCGTGGTGTACGGGTCCCAGGTGAAGAGCAGGGCGTCGCGCTTGACCTCGGCGCCGTCCTCCACCGCCAGGTTCGCGCCGAGCGGCACCTGGAAGCGGGACCGCACTCGGCCGTCCTCGTCGGTGAGAATCAGCTCGCCGTCGTGCTTCGTGACGATCTTGCCGCCGTCCACCTCGACGAGCTGCAGTCGGTCGCCGTACTCGACCTTCCCCTCCAGTTTGCTCTTGCGTGACGTGACCTCGGCGATGCGCGCCGCGGTGCCGCCGATGTGGAAGGTCCGCAGGGTGAGCTGCGTACCCGGCTCGCCGATGGACTGCGCCGCCAGGATGCCGACCGCCTCGCCGATGTCCACCATCTCCATCGTCGCGAGGTTGCGGCCGTAGCACATCCGGCACAGGCCCCTCTTGGCCTCGCAGGTGAGGACCGAGCGGATGCGGACCATCTCGATCCCCGCGTCCTCGATCAGCTGCGCGATCTGCTCGTCGATCAGCTGGCCCGCCGCCACCAGCAGCTTCGGGTCGCCGTGCTCGTCCAGCTCGTGCGGGTCGAAGATGTCGTCGGCCGCGACGCAGCCCACGATGCGCTCCGACAGCGGCTCGACGATGTCCTCGCCCTCCTTCAGCGCCTCGACGTCGAGGCCCAGCACCGTGCCGCAGTCCTCCTCGCTGATCGTGACGTCCTGCGCCACGTCCACCAGGCGCCGCGTGAGGTAGCCGGCGTCGGCCGTCTTCAGCGCCGTGTCGGCCAGACCCTTCCGCGCGCCGTGCGTCGAGATGAAGTACTCGAGCACCGAGAGGCCCTCGCGGAAGTTCGAGCGGATCGGGCTCTCGATGATCTCGCCGATGCCGCCCGTCAGCTTCTTCTGCGGCTTCGCCATCAGCCCGCGCATCCCCGCCAGCTGGCGGATCTGGTCGCGCGAGCCGCGGGAGCCGGAGTCGAACATCATGTAGACCGGGTTGAACCCGCCCTTCGCCCCGCCCATCCCGCGCACCATCGCGTCGGCGATGTCGTTGTTCGCGTGCGTCCACGCGTCGATCACGCGGTTGTACCGCTCGCCGTTGGTGATCGAGCCGGTCTGGTACGCCTTCTGGAACCGCTGGATCCGCTCCTCGGCCTCGGCGAGCAGCTTCTGCTTCGCCGTCGGGATCTGCAGGTCCTCGATGCCGATGGAGATGCCGCCCAGCGTCGCGAAGCCGAACCCCGCCGCCTTGAGCCGGTCGAGGAACTCCACCGTCGGCGCCAGCCCCAGCTCGCGGTAGCTCTGGAAGACGAGGTCGGAGAGGTTCTTCTTCCGCATCGTCTCGTTCTTGAACTGCAGCTCCCGCGGCAGGATCGCGTTGAACAGCACGCGGCCCACCGTGGTGTCCAGCCACTGCCCCTTGCCGTTGTTACCCGGCCACCAGAAGCGGATCGGGGTGTGGTAGCCGATGCGCTGGTGCAGCAGCGCCATCTCGACCTCGGCGACGTCGCCGTACGCCGGCGCCCCGGCCGCGATCGCCTCCGGGAAGCCCGCGGGCTCCTTGGTCAGGAAGTAGCAGCCCAGCACCATGTCCTGGCTCGGCTCGGCCACCGGCCGGCCGTCCGACGGCTTCAGGATGTTGTTGCTCGAGATCATCAGGAGGCGCGACTCGAGCTGCGCCTCGAACGACAGCGGCACGTGCACGGCCATCTGGTCGCCGTCGAAGTCGGCGTTGAACGCCGCGCACACCAGCGGGTGGATGCGGATGGCCTTCCCCTCCACCAGCACCGGCTCGAACGCCTGGATGCCCAGGCGGTGCAGCGTCGGCGCGCGGTTCAGCAGCACCGGGTGGTCCTGGATGATCTCCTCCAGGATCTCGTACACCTCCGGGCTCTCCCGCTCGACGATCTTCTTCGCCCGCTTGACCGTCTCGGCGATCCCCTTCTCGACGAGGCGGTGGATGATGAACGGCTTGAACAGCTCGACCGCCATCGTCTTGGGGAGGCCGCACTGGTGCAGGCGCAGCTCCGGGCCCACCACGATGACCGAGCGGCCCGAGTAGTCCACGCGCTTGCCGAGCAGGTTCTGCCGGAACCGCCCCTGCTTCCCCTTCAGCATGTCGGAGAGCGACTTCAGCGGCCGCTTGCCGCGGCCCCGGATCGCCTTGCTGCGGCGCCCGTTGTCGAACAGCGCGTCCACCGCCTCCTGCAGCATCCGCTTCTCGTTGCGGAGGATGACCTCCGGCGCGCGGTGCTGCATCAGCTTCTGGAGCCGGTTGTTCCGGTTGATCACCCGCCGGTACAGGTCGTTGAGGTCCGACGTGGCGAAGCGCCCGCCGTCCAGCGGCACCAGCGGCCGGAGGTCGGGCGGGATGACCGGGATCACGTCGAGGATCATCCACGCCGGGTTGTTGCGGACGTCGCCGCTCTCGCCCGAGTTGCGGAACGCATCCACGACCTTGAGCCGCTTCAGGAGCTGCTTCTTCCGGTGCTGGCTGGTCTCGGTGCCGACCTCGGAGCGGAGCCGCTCCGACACCTTGTCCACGTCCAGCCGCTCGAGCAGGTGCCGCAGGGCCGGCGCGCCGATGTCCGCCTTGAAGGCGGTGTCCCCGGTCTCGCGGGCCTTCTGCCGCAGCGCCAGGTACTCGTCCTCGTCCAGCAGCTGCTTCTCTTCGACCTCCTGCTGGCCCGGGTCCAGGACCACGTAGTTCGTGTAGTAGATCACCCGCTCGAGGTCGCGCAGCGTGACGTCGAGCAGGTTCGCCATCGGGCTCGGCAGGGTCTTGAAGAACCAGATGTGCGCGACCGGCACCGCCAGCTCGATGTGCCCCATCCGCTCGCGCCGCACCTTCGACAGCGTCACCTCGACGCCGCAGCGGTCGCAGATCACGCCGCGATAGCGGATCCGCTTGTACTTCCCGCAGTGGCACTCCCAGTCCTTCACCGGGCCGAAGATGCGCTCGCAGAACAGCCCGTCCCGCTCCGGCTTGAAGGAGCGGTAGTTGATCGTCTCGGGCTTGGTGACCTCGCCCCACGACCACCAGGTGCGCTGGCCCTGCATCTCGAGGCGCTCGCGCTCCTTCGGGTCCTTGGGCCCCCGGATCTCCTCGGGGGAGGCGATCCGCACCTGGATGAAGTCGAAGCTGGACCCGGTCCGCTCGCGCGGGCTGCGGAAGTCGATCATCGGCTACTCCTCACCGTCTTCGGTGGTGCCCAGCATCACGCGGATGCCGAGCGCCTGCAATTCCTTCACGAGGACGTTGAACGACTCGGGGATGCCGGGCTCGGGCAGGTTCTGCCCCTTCACGATCGCCTCGTATACCCGGCTGCGGCCGTTCACGTCGTCGGACTTCACGGTCAAGATCTCCTGCAGCGTGTGCGCCGCGCCGTACGCCTCGAGCGCCCACACCTCCATCTCGCCGAACCGCTGGCCGCCGAACTGCGCCTTGCCGGCGAGCGGCTGCTGCGTGACCAGCGAGTACGGGCCGATCGAGCGCGCGTGGATCTTGTCGTCCACCAGGTGCGAGAGCTTCATCATGTAGATGGAGCCCACCGTCACCTCGCTCTGGAACGGCTGGCCGCTCCGCCCGTCCCGGAGCCGCGCCTTCCCGCCCGGCGTGAGGCCCGCCAGCGCGAGCAGCTCGATCGTGGCGGCGTCGGCATCGGCCTCCGACTTCTTGCCGAGCATCGCCGCGAGCGCCGGATGCCCGGCGGCCTCGAGCGCGGCCTCGGCGCTGCCGTGCTTCGACAGCTGGGCCTCGACCGCCTTCAGCCCCTTCTTCAGCTCCGCCTTCTGGGCCTTGGTGGTCTCCTCGTCCTCGAGCAGCTTCTCCTGCACGTCGGCTTCGGCTTTCCAGCGGGCGATTTCGCGCTCGCCGATATCCTCCGCCGCGGCGGTCAGGAACTCGCGCACGCCGTGGAACAGGTCGCGCGTTTCCTGGGACGCGGCGCGGCCGCCCAGCGCGCCGAGCTTCACGCTGGTCAGGTCGGGCCGGTCGCCGTTGGTGCCGGCCACGCGGCGCACGTCGTCCAGGAGGCGCTTGATCCTCTCCGGCGGGAGCGCCGGCGCCTGCGCGTCGAGCCGCAGCGCCTGCGCGGCCCAGTGCAGGCCGGTGAGCCGGAGCAGGAGGCCGATCTCGTTCTCGTTCGCCCCCTGGAAGACCGGCGTCTTGGCCGTGAAGCCGAGGAGCGCGGCGCACCACCCCAGGTGGGTCTCGAGGATCTGGCCGACGTTCATGCGGCTCGGCACTCCGAGCGGGTTGAGGACGATGTCCACCGGGCGCCCGTCGGGGAGGAACGGCATGTCCTCCTCCGGCACGATGCGTGCGATGATGCCCTTGTTCCCGTGGCGGCCCGCCATCTTGTCGCCGACCGAGATCTTGCGCTTCTCCGCGATGTAGACCTTCACCAGCTGGATGACTCCCGGCGGGAGCTCGTCCGGCTGGAGGATGTTGTCGATCTGCCCTTCGGCCTTCTCCTCGAGCTTGGCGCGCTCGTTCCCCGCGGCCTCGATGATCTGCCGCACGCTCTCGTTGGCCGTCTTCGACGAGACCCGCAGCGTCTTGAGGTCCACGTCGGCGAGGTTGATCCCCTCCAGCACCGGCTTGGTCAGCTTCGTGCCGGCCGGGAGGTACTCCTCGACCGTGCCCGCCTTGAGGCAGAGGGCGACGTCCTGGCCGAGCAGCTCCTGGAGCAGGTCTTCGTGCAGCGCGGCCGTGACGCGCGCCTTCTCTTCCGCCTCGAGCCGGCGCACCTCGCCGATCCGCTCGCCGCGGTCCTTCTCGACGACCTGGTCCTCGACGCGCGAGAAGATCTTGACGTCGATGACCACGCCTTCCATCCCCGGCGGCACCTTCAAGGACGAGTCCTTCACGTCCTTGGCCTTCTCGCCGAAGATGGCCGTCAGCAGCTTCTCCTCCGGGCTCAGCTCGGTCTCGCCCTTGGGCGTGATCTTGCCGACGAGGATGTCGCCCGGCTTGACGTGCGCGCCGATGCGGACGATGCCGCGCTCGTCGAGGTCCACCAGCGATTCCTCGGCGACGTTCGGGATCTCGCGGGTGATCTCCTCCTGGCCCCGCTTGGTGTCCCGGACGTGCAGCTCCAGCTCCTGGATGTGGATGGACGAGTAGACGTCCTCCTTCACCAGGCGCTCCGAGAGCACGATGGCGTCTTCGAAGTTGTGCCCGTACCACGGCATGAACGCGACGACCACGTTGGCGCCCAGGGCCAGCTCGCCGCCGTCCGTGCCGGCGCCGTCGGCGATCACCTGCCCCGCCGCGACCTTCTGCCCCTGCCGCACCACCGGTCGCTGGTTGATGGCGGTGTCCTGGTTGGTGCGCCAGAACTTCTTGAGGCGGTACCGGTCGTGCTGGGTGAGCCGCGCGAGCGGGTGCTCGATGCGGCGCCCGTCCTCGGAGCCGGTGTCCACGATGATCTCGTCGGCGGTCACGCGCTTGACGACCCCCGCGCGCTTGGCCACCACCACTGCGCCGGAGTCGGCGGCGACCTTCGCCTCCAGCCCGGTGCCGACGACCGGCGCCTGCGGGGCGAGGAGCGGCACCGACTGCCGCTGCATGTTCGAGCCCATCAGGGCGCGGTTGGCGTCGTCGTGCTCCAGGAACGGGATGAGGGCCGCGGCGATGGAGACGAGCTGCTCCGGCGCCACGTCCATGTAGTCCACCCGCTCCGGCGTGAGCATCGGGTAGTCGTCCCGCTTGCGGCACAGCACCAGCGCGTCGCGGAAGGTGCCGTCGGGGTTCACGGCCGTGTTGGCCTGCGCGACGGCGAAGTCCTCCTCCTCGGAGGCCGAGAGCCAGCGGATCTCCTCCGTGACCTTCCCGTCCTTCACCACGCGCAGCGGCGTCTCGATGAAGCCGAGGTCGTTGACGCGCGCGAAGGTCGAAAGGCTGGTGATGAGGCCGATGTTGGGGCCTTCCGGCGTCTCGATCGGGCACATGCGGCCGTACTGCGAGTAGTGGACGTCGCGCACCTCGAAGCCGGCGCGCTCGCGGGTGAGGCCGCCCGGGCCCAGCGCGCTGAGCCGGCGCTTGTGCGTCAGCTCCGCGAGCGGGTTGGTCTGGTCCATGAACTGCGACAGCTGCGACGACCCGAAGAACGCCTGGATCACCGCGCTGACCGTCCGCGCGTTGACCAGGTCGTCGAGAGTGATCTTCTCCGGGTCGTTGTTGATGCTCATCCGCTCCTTGATGAGCCGCGCCATGCGCGAGAGGCCCACCGAGAGCTGGTTCGCGATCAGCTCGCCGACCGAGCGCACCCGGCGGTTGCCGAGGTGGTCGATGTCGTCGGTGTGGCCGCGGCCCTCGTGCAGCTCGATGAGGTAGCGGACGATCGCGATGAAGTCGTCCTGCGTCAGGACCGTGTGGCCGGGGGGCAGGTTCACGCCCAGCCGCTGGTTGATCTTGTAGCGGCCCACCCGCCCGAGGTCGTAGCGCTTGGGCGAGAAGAACAGCCGCTCGAGCGCGCTGCGCGCCGTCTCGACGTTGGGCGCCTCGCCGGGGCGGAGCAGCGAGTAGATCTGCTGCAGCGCCTCCGCCTCGTTGGCGGTCGGGTCCTTGGCCAGCGTGTTCTTGATGAGCGGCGACTCGCCGCGCCCCGGCGGGAGGAAGACGTCCACCCGGAGCACGCCGGCCTTGCGCAGCTTCTTGCGCAGCGCGTCGGTCAGCTCCTTGCCCCGCTCGGCCAGCACCTCGCCGGTCGAGGGATCGGCGACGTCGAAGGCGAGGATGTGCTTCTGCTCGCGCTCGCGCAGGGCCTGCGGGATCTCGTCCTCGTCGCGCAGGTTGAGCTGGGTGTAGCCGGCGAACACCGAGACGGTGCCGACCCCGGCGCGCCGCAGGATGTGCAGCGTCTCGAGGGTCAGCTCGTCGCCTTCCTTCGCCAGCGGCTCGCCCTTGGGCTCCTCGGGGTTCGCCACGTCCGAGGCGAGCAGGGTGCCGAGGATCTCCCGGCGCTGGCTGCGCGCCTGGAGGTTCCCGGTGATGTCCAGCTCCTTCTTCGCGAAGAACAGTCCCAGGATGTCCGAGTTGCTCGAGTAGCCGAACGCCCGGAGCAGCGCGGTGGCCGGGAACTTCTTCTTCTTGTCGATGTGGACGAAGACCACATCGTGGATGTCGATGGTGAACTCAACCCACGAGCCGCGGAACGGGATGATGCGCGCCGAGAAGAGCCGTTGCCCGTTGGGGTGGATGGTCTCCTCGAACACCACGCCCGGCGAGCGGTGCAGCTGCGACACGATCACGCGCTCGGCGCCGTTGATGACGAAGGTCCCGAGCGGGGTGAGCAGGGGCAGCTCCCCGAGATAGACTTCCTTCTCGAGGATGTTCTTCGGCCGCCGGACCCCGCTGACCTCTTCCATGATGACGAGGCGCAGGGTGGCCTTGAGCGGGGCGGAGTACGTCATGTCCCGCTCGATGCACTCTTCGACGGTGTACTTCGGCTCGCCGATCGCGTACTTCACGAACTCGAGCGAGTAGTTCTCGTTGACGTCGGTGATCGGGAACAGGTCGCGGAAGACCCGCTCCAGACCGACATCCTCTTTCTCACCCTTGTCGTCCTGCGCGAGCAGCGCCTGGAAGGCTTGGGTCTGGATGTCGAGGAGGTGGGGCATCGGCATCCCCTCCTCCAGCTTGGCGAACGAGATCTCGGGCAGCGTCTCAGACATGATCCGTCCTTCGGGCAGCGCAAAAGGCCCCGGTGCGGTGGGGCATCAACCTGCGATCGCGAACGTCGTGCGTAGCCAGTCCTACTTCAGCTCGACCGTGGCACCCTGCTCTTCCAGCTTCGCCTTCATCGCCTGGGCTTCGGCCTTCGGCACGCCGTCCTTCACGGTGCTCGGCGCGCCGTCCACCAGGTCCTTGGCCTCCTTGAGGCCGAGGCTGGTGAGCTCGCGGACGACCTTGATGACCTGGATCTTCTTCGCGCCGGCCTCCTTGAGGACGACCGTGAACTCGGTCTGCTCCTCGACGGCCGGGGCCGCGGCGCCGGCCGCGGGGGCGGCCGCGACGGGCGCGGCGATCGTGACGTTGAACTTGGTCTTGAACGCCTCGATGAGGTCGGCCAGCTCGACCACCGACATGCGGCCGATCGCCTCGAGGATCTCGTCTTTCGACAGGGTCGTGGTTGCCATCGTGGTGCGTTCCCCTTCAGTGGTCAGGCAGCGGTATCGCGCTGCGCCTTGAGCGCCTCGACGGCGCCAACGAAAGTGGACAGGAGCCCCGACAGGACTCCGACGAATCCGGACAGCGGCGCGTTGAGGGCGCCGGCCAGCTCGGACAGCAGGACCTCGCGCGGCGGGAGCTGGGCCAGCCGCTTGACCTGGGCGGGCGAGACTTCCTGCCCGTCCACGACCGCGGCCTTGACCGCCGGCTTCTGGAACTCCTTGGCGAACTCGGTCAGCACCTTGGCGGCGGCGGCGGCGTCCGCGCCCGTGAGCGCCACGGCGGTCGGCCCAGCGAAGTGCGCGTCGAGGCCGGTGATCTTGGCGCCGGCCAGGGCCCGGAGGGCCAGGGTGTTCTTGACGACCAGGTACTCGACGCCAGCGCGCCGCAGGCGGCGCCGTAGCTCCGTGACGTTGTGCACGTTGAGCCCGGCGTAGTCGGTCACGTAGATCGAGCTGGCGCCGGACAGCTTGGCGGTCAGGGCGTCGATCGCGGTCTGCTTCTCGGTGCGGTTCATCGGTAGATCGCCGGGTCGATACGGACGCCGGGCCCCATCGTGCTCGAGAGGGCGACCGTCTGGATGTACGTCCCCTTGGCCGCCGAGGGCTTCGAGCGCACGATGGTGTCCATGAACGCCGTGAAGTTCGCTTCGAGCTGCTCCACGCTGAAACTCACCTTGCCGATCGGCGCGTGGACGTTGCCCGACTTGTCCACGCGGAACTCGATCTTGCCCGCCTTGATGTCGCGCACCGCCTTGGTGACGTCCATCGTGACGGTGCCCGCCTTGGGGTTCGGCATCAGGCCCCGCGGGCCGAGGATCCGGCCCAACGGGCCGAGCTGGCCCATGACGTCGGGCGTCGCGACGATCGCGTCCACGTCGAGCCAGCCTTCCTTGATCTTGGCCACGTACTCGACGCCGACGAAGTCGGCGCCCGCGGCCTCGGCCTCGCGCGTCTTGTCCCCCTGCGTGATGACCAGCACGCGGACCTTCTTCCCCGTGCCGTGCGGGAGGACGACGGTGCCGCGCACGATCTGGTCTGCGTGGCGCGGGTCCACGCCCAGCCGGAGTGCGATGTCCACCGTCTCGTCGAACTTCGCGTAGGCCGACTGCTTGACATGCTCGATCGCCTTGCGCGGCTCGAACCGGGCCTGCGGATCGAACCGCTCGACCGCCGCGCGGTACTTCTTGCCCCGGGTGGCCATCAGTCCGTCACCTCGATCCCCATGGACCGCGCGGTGCCGGCGATCATGGCCATCGCCTGCTCGATCGTGTTGGCGTTGAGGTCCGGCATCTTGAGCTCGGCGATCTTCTTCACCGCCGCGCGCGACACCTTCCCCACCTTGTCGCGGTTCGGCGCGCCGGAGCCCTTCTCGATCCCGGCTTCCTTGAGCAGCAGCGCGGCCGCCGGCGGCGTCTTGGTGACGAAGGTGAACGACCGGTCATGGTAGATGGTCACCACGGCCGGGATCACCACGCCCGCCTGACTCGCGGTGCGCGCGTTGAACTGCTTGACGAACTCCATGATGTTGATGCCGTGCGGCCCCAGCGCCGACCCGACGGGCTGCGCCGGTGTCGCCGCTCCGGCAGGCACCTGGAGCTTGACGACGGCTTGGACCTTCTTGGGTGGCATGCGTCCCTCACCTCTCGCTGCGGCTCGTGAGCCGGCCGCCAGCTGCCGCGATCACCCGCGCGGTCGCGGGTCCAAAGGGATCGGGTGTCGGGTTCCGGGTGTCGGGGAAAGGACCCCGACACCTGACACCTGGCACCCTCCTCTAGTGCGCCCGGAGCTGCAGATAGTCCAGCTCCACGCTCGTCGGCCGCCCGAACAGGCTCACCGACACGCGCACCTTCCCCTTGTCCGGCAGGACCTCCTCCACCGTACCGCTGAAGTCGGAGAACGGTCCCTCGATGATCTCGACCACCTGCCCCATCAGGAACGGGATCTCTTCCTTGGGCTCCGTCTCAGTCACCGCCTCGGCCACGCCCAGCAGGCGGTTGACCTCCTCCTGGCGGAGCGGCATCGGGTCGCGCCCGGTGCCCACGAACTTGATCACGCCCTGGATGTTGTTGATCGCGTGGAGGGTCTCCTGGTTGGCGACCATCTCCACGAGCACGTACCCCGGGTACAGCTTCCGCTCGACGTTGACCTTCTTGCCGTTCTTGATCTCGACCACTTCCTGGGTCGGGACCAGCGCCTGGCGGATCGGCTTCTCCTCGGCCGGGCGCGGGTCCTCCTGGATGCGGCGGTCGATCAGTGAGCGGACCTTGTTCTCGTGGCCCGCGGTCGTCTGGATCGCGTACCAGCGGTGCTCCATCGTCGTCCCCGCCCCCGTCACCGCAGCCACGCCGGAAGCCACTTCACGAGGATCCCCTGGAGGATCACGTCCATCAACCCGATGATGATCGCGACGATCACCACGAACAGGATGATGACGCCGGTCGCGCTCCGGAGCTGCTGGCGGTCGGGCCAGGTGACCTTCCGGACCTCGCCGTTGACCTCGCCGACGAACGCCACGGTCTGCCGCGCCATCGCGCGGACCTGGGCGCGCCAGACCAGGACGGCCGCGAACGCCGCGAGCGCCACCACGGCGATGGCGATCGTGCCGAAGCTCACTTCGTCTCCTTGTGCAGCGTGTGCTTGTGGCACCGCGGGCAGTACTTCTTCCACTCGACCCGCTCGGGATGCTTCCGGCGGTTCTTGGTGGTGAAGTAGTTCCGCTCCTTACAGTCGCCGCACGCCAGGATGATCTTATCGCGCGCCATCTCGTCTCACTTTCACTTCCTGCGCATCGCCGCTTCACAGCAGAGCTCGCGAGCGGGATTGAACCGCTGACCTCGTCCTTACCAAGGACGCGCTCTACCGACTGAGCTACGCGAGCAAGCGGGCGACGGGGCTCGAACCCGCGACCCTCAGCTTGGAAGGCTGATGCTCTACCAACTGAGCTACGCCCGCAGTGGTGGGGGAAGGATTCGAACCTTCGTAGGCGTACGCCGGCAGATTTACAGTCTGCTCCCTTTAGCCACTCGGGCACCCCACCCTGCTGCCCGTATCCGTTAGGGCGCTGAACAGACCACCCCGCGTGCGGTTGCGCGGGGTGGCGTGTTGGTCGGCCCGGATCTCCTCTCCTTAACCACTGGAGCTGACGAAGGGACTCGAACCCTTAACCTGCTGATTACAAATCAGCTGCTCTACCTATTGAGCTACGTCAGCGCGTCAAACAGTCGAGTTTGCGCGAGCCTTGAAGCATAATGCGTGCCACGGAAGGGGTCAAGCGGGGCGCGGTTTCGCCGCGAGGGGCCTCAGTTCGACGGCCCCGTCCTTCGTGTCCCGGACCTCGAAGCCGTGCTCGGCGAGGAGGCGGCGGGCCTCGTCGGCGGCCTTGAAGTCCCGGCGGCCGCGGGCCCGGGCGCGCTCTTCAGCCATCCGCCGGGCCCAGGCGCCGAGGTCCTCGCCGGCCTGGGGCGGCCCGATGGGCACGGCCTCCCGGGGGGGCGCCGTCGGTGCCTCCACCCGGCCGACCGCGGCCTCCGCCGGAACCACCTGGAGGACCCCCGACGTGCGATCGAAGACGCCGAGCGCGCGGGAGAGCTCCTCCTTCCCGACGCCGCCGGTGTCGAGCGCGCGGTTGGCGTCGCGCACGAAGTTCATCAGCGTGGCGACGGCGCGCGGCGCGTCGAGATCGTCGTCCATCGCCGCCCTGAACTCCTGCTCCAGCGCGTCGGCGAGCGGGGCGAGTGCGCCCCCCGCCCCCTGCGCCGCCGCGCGGACGAGCCGCTGGCGGAATTCGCCGAGGCGCGCGGCGCCCGCCGCGGCCGCCTCCAGCGCGTCGCGGGTGAAGTTCAGCTGCTTGCGGTAGTGCGTGCTGCAGAGCAGGTAGCGCAGCGCCGCGGGCTCGCGCCCGTCGTCCCTGAGGTCGCGCACCGTGACGAAGTTCCCGTAGCGCTTCGACATCTTCGTGTCGTCCACGAGCAGGAACTCGCCGTGCAGCCAGCAGCGGACGAACGGCCGGCCGGTGGCGCCCTCCGACTGCGCAATCTCGTCCTCGTGGTGCGGGAAGATGAGGTCCACCCCCCCGGCGTGCAGATCGAGCGTTTCGCCGAGGTAGTGCTGCGACATCGCCGAGCACTCGAGGTGCCACCCGGGGCGCCCGCGCCCGAAGGGCGCGTCCCACGCCGCCCCCGCCTTCTCGTCCTCGGGCTTCGCGGCCTTCCAGAGCACGAAGTCGCGGGCGTCCTCCTTGGCGTACTCGTCCGAGGAGACCCGGGCGCCGGCCTTGAGGTCGCGGTGCTCCACGCGGCTCAGCCGGCCGTAGGTCGGGAACTTCTCGATCGCGAAGTACACCGAGCCGTCGTCGCCCTGGTACGCGACGCCCCGCGCAAGCAGGCGCTCGATCAGCGCCACCATCTGGGGGATGTGCGTGGTCGCGCGCGGGTAGTGCGTTGCCGGCTCGAGACGCAAGTAGTCGCGGTCCGCGAAGAACGCCTCGACGTACGGCGCCGTGTGCGCGGCGAGCGTGACGCCCGCCTTGTTCGCCGCCCCGATCGTTCGGTCGTCCACGTCGGTGAGGTTCATGACGTGGATCACCGCGTAGCCCGAGTACTCGAGGTAGCGGCGCAGTACGTCCTCGAACACGAAAGTCCGGAAGTTCCCGATGTGTGCGTAGTTCCAGACCGTGGGGCCGCAGGTGTAGAGCGTGACCTTCGGCGGGACGAGGGGCGCGAACTCCTCGACCTGCCGCGTCAGGGTGTTGAAGAGCCGGAGCGTCATCGGGGAGTCCGGCCGACGTTCCGGCGGGACAGGTTCGCGACGACCGTGAGCGAGCCGTTGGCGACGTGGTGCAGCGTCCCGTCGTCACCGCGGAGCACGGTGCTGCGGAGGGTGAGCTGCTGGACCGTGCCTTCGACGTCACCGATCCGCACGCGCTCGCCGACCGCATACTGGTCCTCGAGCACGATCAGGAAGCCGGTGACGACGTCCTTCATCACGGTCTGGAAGCCGAGCGACACGGCCAGGCCGAGTACGCCGGCGCCGGCCAGGAGCGGGCCGATGTTGATGAAGATGTCGAGGATCGAGAGGCCGGCAACGATGACGATGACGATCGTGCCGACGTACGTCAGGATCTGCGCCAGCGTCGCGGCACGCTGCGTCCGGGCCCCCACCGTCGCCGGGTCCCCAGCCTGCGCGTGCAGGGTGACCCGGCGCGCGAGCCGGCGCAGCACCCAGCGCGCGAAGTACGCCAGGAGCAGGATGACGAGGACCTTGCCGGCGCCCCTGAGCAGCAGATCGAGGTCCAGCTCCCAGGTGATGCGGCGCTGGAGCAGCGGCGCCCCCAGGGCGAACGAAACGCGGTGGGTGATCACAGCGGGCGAAGGTAGCCCGGCGGGCGGCCGGGTTCAACTGCTCGGCGGGTCGCGCCCGCGGTCTGGCGCCCGCCGGGACTACGGAGCGCCCATCACCAGCACGAGCAGCGTGGGATAGAGCGCGACGTGGAGTGCCCAGCCGGCGGCGTAAGCCGAGGTCGCGGCGACGCACCACCCTATGGTATGTGCGCCGCGCACCGACCGGCTCGCGTCGCGATCGAGCCTCGCGAGCCCCCACCCCCAGAGCGCGACAACCCACAGGCCGACGCCGTTCGCCGCCTCCGCCGCGGCGCCGAGCCACCCTGGCGCCGCGACCCCGGCCGCGGCCAGCGCGCCGGCGACGCCGACGTTGAAGCGCGCCGGGAGGCCCGCGACGTCGCCGGGCCCGAGGCCGGCGCCGGGCGTAGCGAGCACGACTGCCAGCTCGCCGGCACGCTGCACGAGGAGCGGCGCGGCTCCGAGCGCGAGCACCGCGACGACCGCTCCCGCACTCACGCCGCGCCCGGAGAGGACCGGAGCGGCCGCCAGGGCGAGCAGCGTGCCAGCCGCCAAGAAGGGGAGCGGCAGGACGAGGCGCTCGAAGAGGAGCAGGCGACCGAGCCCAATGCGCAGCACGGCGAGATGGGCGTCGAGCAGCTCCCGGCCCGTCGGCTGCAGCGCGACGTCGAGCAGCCTGAGGAGACGCGGGAGCGCGAGCGCGCCCAGGGCAGCGACGAGGAGGACGAGGCTCGCCGAAGCGACCACGCGGTGGATCGGAGCCTCGTCCAGCGCCGCGCCGGGCGACCAGAGCACCCTCAGGGGCAGCACCGCGCCGCGCATCGGATTCCGTCTCATCCAGCCTGCTGGCCGAGGAGGGTGGCTACCGCGACCTCCTCCAGCGTGCGCGACACGACGCGCGAGGCGCGGACACCGATCCGGCGCTCCCGGCAGTAGGCCAGGATCCCCTCCGGGGTTTCGCGCGGCCCGATCGCGACGCGCGCGCCCGCCGGCTCGCACACCACCTGCGGATAGCGTTCGGCCAGCGCCGAAGCCGCCGCCCGCGGCGACCCCTCCACGACGAGCACCAGGGCGCGGCCCTGCGCGAGGTCCGACGCCTCGAGCACGCGGACCGTTCGGCCGTGGTTCAGGATCGCGACGCGGTGGGCGAGGCGCTCGACCGCCGCGAGGTCGTGGGACGAGAGGACCACCGTGATGCCGCGCTCCACGAGGGAGCGGATGTGCTCCCGTACGTCGCGCTGCGCCAACGGGTCGATGCCCGACAGGGTCTCGTCCAGCAGGACCAGCTCGCGGCGGCCCAGCGCCGCCTGCGCCAGGGCCAGCCGCTGGGCGATACCCCGCGACAGCGTGGCGGCACGGCGCTCCGCCCACTCCTCGAGGCCGCCCAGGGCCAGCGCCTCCGTCACGCGGGCGCGCCTCGCGACGGCGTTCGTCGCGTGTGCCGCCGCGAAATGCTCCAGCACCTCGCGCACCGTCAGCTCGGGGAAGAAGGCGGGCTGCTCGGGCGCGAATCCGACGCTTCGCCGGGCCTCGAGGCTCCGCGCCCGCCGCCCGCAGACCCAGACCTCACCGCCATCCGGGTCGAGCAGTCCGGCGGCAACCAGCATCAGGGTGGACTTCCCCGCCCCGTTGGGCCCGACCAGGCCGATGCACTCGCCGGCCAACGCCACCAGGTCCGCGCCGTCCAAGGCGCGGATGCGGGGCTGCCGGCGGCCGGCGGCGAAGCTGCGCGCGAGCCCGAGGGCGAGCAGGGTGGCGCGCATCAGAGCCCCCGCGCTCCCAGCTCGGCCCGAGCGACAGCGCGCGCTCCGGCGGCGAGCCAGAGCGGCGTCTGCGTCAGGAGCGCCAGAGCCAGCACCGGGTGCGCGCCTTCGGCGCCCGCGGCCCAGGCCTGGACGCGATCCAGCGCCCACGGCGTGGGGAGCAGCGACCACGCAGCCCGCGTCACGGGCTCGAGCCACGGCGCGGCGAGCACGGTCCCCACGACCTCCGGCGGGACCAGACCGAACAGCAGCAGGCCCAGAAGCGCCAGCACCTGCTCGGTGCTTCCGGCGCCGCACGACAACGCGACCGCCAGCGCCGCGAGCACGCCGACGTGCAGGGCGGCGGCCCCCGCACCGAGCACGAAGGCGCCGGCTCGCCCGAGACCAGGCCCCCCGATGGCCGCGACGGCGACCGTGCCGACGGTCACGCACGCGGCCGCAGCTGCAACCGTCAGCCAGCGCCCGAGCACCCAGGCAGACCGCCGCTCGGGATGCGTCGCGGCGAGGACCAGCCGGGCCGCGCTCCGATCATCGGCCACGCAGCCGGACGACAGCACGAGCGTGGTGAGGGCGCCGAGCCCTTGGGCGGCGGCGAAGGCAGCGCGAAGAGAACCGACCGGCGAGACGAGCGCGATCCAGGCGACCACCGCCGCGTCGAGCGCGATGACGACCGCGACGAGGCGCCGGCGCGCCAGCCGTCGGGCGAACGTGAGGGCCTCGACCAGAACGAGTCTCACCGGCCCTGCCCCTGCGACGACGCGATCGCGACCGCCCCCGCGAGGCCGGGACCGCCATGTCCCGTCCGGTCGAGGAGCACGCGGAAGCCGGCGACCGCGACGACGCGCGGAACGAAGCGCGTGACCAGCGCCGAGTCCATCAGCGCTCCGTCGCTGTCGGAGAGGACGACGAGACGCGCGAGGTGGGCCGGCCCGAGCGCGGCCCGGAGGCGCGAAGCGCCCTCGCGCGAAACGAGCACCAGCGCGGGGGAACCCGGCGTCGCGGCGAGCGCGCGCGCCTTCGCCAGGTCGGCGGCGCAGTACCGGCAGTCGGTGCGGAAGAAGTAGAGGACGGCGCGGCCCGAGAGGAGAAGGGCGACCCGCGCAGGGTGCCGGTAGATGTCGGTGGTCGCCGCGGTCGCCAGTCGCTCGAGCGAGGCGCGCGTGGCGGGCGGCTGGACGGACGGCGCCACACAGCCCAGAACGACGAGTGCCGCCAGGGCTCCGGCTTGCGCCGAGCCCCGGCGGCCGATGCGGCAGGCGTGCCCCGTGAACATCCTCAATCCCGGCTCCCGGTCTCGGTTGCGGTCTCTCAGGTTGCGGTCGCGTCAGCTCGCCTTGCACATGGCGGTGCCGATCATGTAGCACCACCCGCGGATCGCGATGTTGCGGTAGTCCGACGGCGGGAACCGCGCGTCGCAGTCCGCGATCGCCTCCTCCACACACTTCAGCAACGTTTCCGCTCTCGCCGCCGGCGCGGAGCCCAGGAGGGCCAGCGCCGACACCAGCGCGTAGATCGTCCGCTTCATTGGTTCGCTCCTGCGTTGAGGTCGAATGGATGGGCGAACGCCGGCACGCACCGCCTCGCTCGTCGAGGCGGCGCGAACCTAATGCGGTGCCGTCGGATGCTGGTACCGGAAGCGCCCGAGGAGGGCGCGATCCTATGCGGGCGCTCTTGCGCGCGCGGCCCGGCGGGCGGCCGCCGCCGCGGCGATGGCCTCGATCAGCGGGGCGGCGCCGAAGCGGACCGGGTCCGTCGCCGGGAGGCCGGTCTCGTCCTCGGCGCGCCGCACCGCGTCGCGGGCCGCCGCTTCGGGGAGATCGTAGGTCATCAGCGCAACGCCGATGACGCGCGACGGGTTCACGAGGGCCGCGGCTTGCTCGTGGAGATGGACGAGCCGGGCGAGCGGCGGGATCGGCAGGAACGCGCTGGCACCGTGGTACTCGCCGACCAGCCGCCGCGACGCCTGGTGGCAGAGGATCATCGCCGCGGGGCAGGAGCCGTGGATGAGCCCGAGCGAGACGGCCGAGTAACCGGGATGGATGAGGCTCCCCTGCCCTTCGACCAGGACGACGTCGGAGCCCTTGGCGGCCTCGACGACCATCTGCTCCGTCGCGCCGGCGATGAAGTCTCCCACCACCGCGTCCACGGCGATGCCCTTGCCCGCGAGCAGGATCCCCGTCTGTCCGGTGGCGACGAACTGGCAACCCACGGAGCGCCGGCGGAGACCTCGTTCGATCTCGATCAGGGCGGTCATCTTCCCGCTGTTGCAGTCGGAACCGACGGTGAGCACGACCAGCGCGTCCACCAGCCGCGCGCGGCCGTTGGCCACGGGCAGGACGTCGGGTGGCTTCCGCAGGTCGAAGATGCGGACGCCCCGCTTCCGGGCGCGCGCCGCCAGGACCGGGTCGTCGTTCAGGTAGGTGTGAAGCCCGCTCCAGATCTCGAGGCCGCGATCGATCGCCTGCTCGATCCACCCGCGCCACTCGGCGGGCAGCCGCCCGCCGCGGGGTGCGATGCCGATCAGGAGCGCCTGAGGGGCGGCCCTCAAGGCGAGCCCTTCCTCGAGCGTGCGGACGATGGGGATCGCCCCGCCGAAGCCGATCGCCTCCTCGACCGTGCGGGCGCTCGCCGTCGAATCGAGAACGCCGACCACGCGCTCGGGGAGGTAGCGGATCGCCGAGACGGCGGTCTTCGCGGTGATGACGCCGAAGCTGCCGTCGGCGATGGCCAGAAAGGTCGGAGCGCGCGCCATGACCGGAGAATGTAGACCGCGAAGAACGCGGAGGCCACGGGCTCCGCCCCGGCGCGTTATTGTATAGCGGCGCTCCACGGAGGCGGCAGGCGATGGCGCTCGACCCGGCGCTCCTTTCTCCGGGACAGAAGTACGTACCCGGCATCCTCGGCGGCCTCGGGCCGCTTTCGCACGTGCAATTCGAGCGCGAGATCCTCGCGCGCAGCCACGAACGCGGCGCGCGCGGCGACCGCGACCACCCGGTGTGGCTCCTGGCGAGCGCCGCCTCGACGCCCGGCCGGACCGGGGCCCTGCTCGAAGGGGGCGCGAGTCCTCTCTCCCACCTGACCGCCTACGCCAGACTCCTCGAGCGGAGCGGCGCCGATGCGCTGTTCGTGGTCTGCAACACCGCGCACGCCTGGCACGGCGAAGTCCAGAAGTCTCTCCGCATCCCGTGGGTGCACCTGATGGAGCTGGCGGCAGCCGCCGTCCGCGCGGCGCACCCGGCCGGAACCAAGGTCGGCCTGCTCGGCACGGACGGCACGCTGAGCGCGGGGCTCTACCAGCGCGCGCTCGAGGCGCGGGACCTGGTCGCGGTCGCTCCCGAGGTCGGCTCGAGGATCCAGGCGCGCGTGGGCGCCGCGATCGCGGACCCCGGGACGGGCATCAAGGCAACCGGCGATCGGGTGAGCGGCGAGGCGCGCGAGCACCTGCTCGCGGCGGCGCGATGGTGCGTGGAGCAGGGCGCGACAGTCATGGTGCCGGCGTGCACGGAAGTGTCGGTGGGATTGACGCCCGAGTCGTTCCCGGACGTGCCGCTGGTGGATCCGCTGAAAGTGGCGGCGGACGCGCTGCTGGATCTGGCGTACGGCCGGAGGAATCCGGGGTCGTTCGAGTGGGGTTAGGGGTTAGGGGTTAGGGACAAACGAGGAGGCGCCACGCTACCGGTGGCGCCTTTGTCCGTCTAACCCCTGACCCCTAAGCCCCAACCCCTACACCCTCGCCACCGGCATCTCTCGCGTCGTCACGAGCACGGCGGGACTCATCGCGACCGCGTCCTCGGTGCCCTCGCCGTAGACCCGGTCGATCAGGATGTGGCGCACGAGAACGACGAGCGTGGCCAGCGCGGGCACCGCGACGAGCATGCCGACCAGACCCGAGACTTCGGCCGCGATCAGCACGCTGAGGATCGTCAGCACCGGCGGGAGCGCCACCTTCCGCTGCATCACGAGAGGGCTGACGAGGTTGGCCTCGACCAGGTGGACCACGACGCCCACGGACGCCACGGCGAGCGCCACCAGGAGGCCGCGCCCCGGGAGGACGAGCAGTGCCGGCAGGAGCGTCGAGAAAAGCGTCCCGAAGAAGGGGACGAGGGCGACCACGCCGGTGAAGACGGCGAACGCCAGCCAGTAGGGCACGTCCAGCAGCCACAGCCCGATGCCCGTCAGCACGGCCAGCATCACCATCGCGAGCAGCTGGGCCCCGACCCACGCGCGCAGCGTCGCGGCGATGTCCCGAACGATCGCGCGCGCGAAGGCGCGGTGCCGCGGCGGCACGAGCGCCAGCATGCCCTCCTGGTAGACGGCCGGCCGCGCCGCCAAATAGATCGCCATCACCATCACTGCGACGGCGTCGATCAGGACCAGGCCCGTGGCGGTCGCGGTGGGGATGATCCCGCGGCGCACGAACTCGGCTCCCTCCCGCAGCGACGTCGACACCAAGCCGGTCTCCCCGGCCCCCAGGCCGGCGCTCACGAGCTGCGGGAAGCGCTGGATCCAGCGGGCGATCAGGGCGTCGATGTCGGTGAGGTACTGCGGCACCGCGGCGATCAGGTCCGCGGTCTGCTGGGCCACGGGTGCCGCGACCAGCACCGCGATGCCGGACAGCGCGGCCAGGGTCGCGACGATGGCGAGGGTGAGAGCGAGCGGGCGCGGGACCCGCGCCCAGCGCACCACGGCGTCGGTGAGCGCCGAGAGATAGACGGCGACGAGCGCGGCGATGAAGACCAGCAGGAGCAGCGCCCCGATCCGCCAGACGAACAGCAGGAGCGCGGCCACCAGCAGGAGCAGGACCACCGGCGCGGCGCGCCGCGCCGACGGGACGGCGTCAGTCGGCGGCACTCAGCCTTTCTTGCGCGGCGGCTTGTCCTCCTCGTCCTCTTCCGCCTCGCCGAGCACCTCCGCGTCGTGCACGTCGGTCGCCTTGCCCGAGGCGCCGGCCGCCCCCGCGCCGAGCTGCTTCGGCTGCTCCGCCGTGCCCGCGCCGAGGAGCCCCATCTTCTGCTTCAGCGCGAGGAGCTGCGTGTCGGCGTCCGCCTTGTACTCCAGCTGCTCGAACTGCTTGGCGAGCGAGTCGCCCGACAGCTCCTCCGACAGCTCCGCCGCCGCGAGCGCCTTGCGCTCGTTCTGCTCGATGCGGTCGGCCATCCGCTCGAAGGTCTCGAAGGCGCTCTTGTCGCTGATCGAGCCCATCGTCTCGTGGATGCGCTTCTGCGCCTCCGCGCGCCGCTGCCGCGCGATCAGGATGTTCTTCTTGCGCTTCGCCTCCTCGATCTTGTCGTTGAGCGCGCGCAGCGAGTTCTTCAGCGCCTCGGTTTCCCCGGCGTGCTTGCGCCAGGTGTCGTCGAGCTGGACAGCGGCTTCCATGTGCTCCGAGTGCCGGAGCAGCGCCTGCTTCGCCAGGTCGTCGCGCCCCTCCTGCACCGCCAGCATCGCCCGCTTCTCCCAGTCGTCGGCCTGCTTCTTCTCCTGCTCGGCCTGCGCCTGGAGCTTCTTCTCGTCCGCGATCGCCGCCGCCACCTGCTGCTTCGCCTTCGCCAACTGGCTCCGCATGTCGAGGATCAGCTGGTTCAGCATCTTCTCCGGGTTCTCGGCGGAGGAGATCAGGTCATTCAGGTTCGACCGGAGGAGCGTGGACAGACGGTCAAAGATTCCCATATGGCCTCACGCTTCCCGGTAGGGGGCCAGCGTCGCCAGGTGCGACGCCAGCGCCAGCGTCATGGATTCGAAGCTCGCCTGGAACTCGTTGAAGTCGAGGTTCTCGAGCTCCAGCGTGTCGGAGAGCACGATGTCGCCGCCGTCCACTCCGTACGCACCATGCACCAGGTCCCTGGCGTTCAGCTCCAGCAGGTGCCGGTACAGGTCCGGCTTCTTCAGCTTCTTGGGCAGCGTCATCACCTTGACGCGCAGCACCACGACCGGCGGCGCGTAGTGGACGACCACCTCGGGGCTGTCGCCGTTGGCGTTCAGCACCCACAGGCCGGGCTCGATCTCGCGGGCATGGATGCCTTCCGCCTCCAGCCTCGAGATGAAGCCCTCCAAGTCCTCCCGACTCACCATGGCCACTCCTTCAGGACGGCGGCAGTACGGAGCCCGCCATCAATGTTTCACCCGGTGGCGCCGCCGGCGCCAGGGAGCTGCGGTTCCTTCCGGCCCTGAGCCAACAGCCGCTCGGCGAAATCCTGGCGCTCGGCCAGCTCCGCGAGCTGGCGCTGCACCGCCTCCATCCGCCCGCTCTGATCCTCCAACAAGCCGCGGATGTCCTGCAGCTCCCCGGTCGGAAGCTCCCGGTCGGCGCCGAAGATCCGCATGATCACCCGGCCGACCGCGCGGCCCACCGGGCCCAACACCACGAAGCCGGTGATCGTGATGCCCGTCAGCATCCCGAAGATCGGGATGAGGATCGGGACCATCTCCTGAGGGCTCGGGCCCATCTGCATCAGGACGGCCCTCCCGCCGGCAGCTCCTTCTCCCGCGCCTTGGCCAGCAGACGCTCGGCGAAGTCCTGCCGCTCGGCAAGCTCCGCCACCTGCCGCTGGATCCCTTCGACCCGGTCGGCCAACGCGTCCACCTGCTCCATCAGCTCCGGCGGCGCGCCGGCGGCGCCCTTGCGCAGGATCGTCGTCCCGATCGCCCGGCCGACCGGGCTGAACGCCACGAACCCCGTGATGACCGTACCGAAGAACCCGACGATCGCGATCATGCCCGTCCAATCGACCATCTCGCCTACCGCTCCTTCGGTGCGTTCAGGAGCCCGCGCTCCCGCGCCTGTGCCAGCAGCCGCTCGGTGAAGTCGAGGCGGTTCTGGATCTCGTCCACGTCGGCGAGCCGTGCCTGCATCCCTTCCAGGTCGGCCCGCAGCTGCGCCACCTCGTCCCGGAGCGCTTCGACTTCCCGCGAATCGGTCGCGCCGCCGGCGATGCGCTTGGCGAACGCCTTGGCCAGCGTCAGGATCGACACGCCGATCAGCGCGACCATCGCGAGCATGCCGACGGATTCGGGCCCGCTCATCATCGACATCCTCAGCGCTCCTTCGGCGCGTTCAGCAGCCCGCGCTCCTTCACTTGGCCCAGCAGCCGCTCGGTGAAGTCCTGCCGCTCGGCCAGCTCCCCCAACTGCTGGCGCACGATGCTCAACTCATCGCGCAGCGCCTCGACTTCGGCGCTGTCCAGCGCCGGCTCCCGGCCCTTGCCCCGCAGCCGCTCCGCGAACGCCCGCCCGATGGGGCCCAGTACGACCGCGCCGAGGACGGCGAACAACGCGAGGGAGACGATGACCGGGGCGAGTTGTTCCACCTAGCGCTCCTTCGGCGCGTTCAGCAGCCCGCGCTCCTTCACTTGGCCCAGCAGCCGCTCGGTGAAATCCAAGCGGTTCTGCGCCTCGTCCAACTCGCGCCGCAGGCCGGCGATCTCGTCCCGCATCGCATCCACCTCCGCGGTCACCTGGCGGAGCGCTTCGGCCGCTTCCGGATCGCCGCCCAGGTGAACCCCGGCGGCCGTCCGGCTGGGGCCGAATCGCTTGTCCAGGATCCGCCTGGCAACCCCGGTGATGATAGCCATTCCACCGACGGCCCCAACCACGGTGAAGACGTAGGCTGCGAAGTCTCCGGGATTGATGACGGCGGCGTCTCCTTACAGGGTGCACCCGAAACGACGAGCCCGCGGGTCCGGAAGTTTCGCTAACGCGCCAATCTAGGCCGACTTGCGGGCGGACGCCAATATCGGGGCGAGGGCTTTCCCGGTGTGGGAGCCGCCCTGCCGCGCCACCTGCTCCGGCGAGCCCTGGGCCACGATCCGCCCGCCGGCGTCACCCCCCTCCGGCCCCAGGTCGATGATCCAGTCCGCCGTCTTCACCACGTCCAGGTTGTGCTCGATGACGACGACCGTGTTCCCCTTCTCCACCAGGCGGTGCAGGACCTCGAGCAGCATCCGTACGTCCTCGAAGTGGAGACCCGTAGTGGGCTCGTCGAGGATGTACAGAGTGCGGCCCGTGTCCCGCTTCGACAGCTCGGTCGCGAGCTTGACGCGCTGCGCCTCGCCCCCCGACAGCGTCGTCGCGCTCTGGCCGAGGTGGATGTAGCCGAGCCCCACGTCGTTCAGCGTCTCGAGCTTGGCGAAGACGCGCGGCTGGTTCTCGAAGTACTCCAGCGCCTCGGCCACGGTGAGGTCCAGGACCTCGGCGATGTTCTTCCCCTTGAAGCGGACCTCGAGCGTCTCGCGGTTGTAGCGGCGCCCGCGGCACACGTCGCACGGCACGTAGACGTCGGGGAGGAAGTGCATCTCGATCTTCACCAGGCCGTCGCCCTGGCACGCCTCGCAGCGGCCCCCCTTCACGTTGAAGGAGAAGCGCCCCGGGCCGTAGCCCCGCATCTTCGCCTCCGGCAGCTCGGCGAAGAGGTCGCGGATCGGGGCGAAGAGCCCCGTATAGGTGGCGGGGTTGGAGCGCGGCGTGCGTCCGATCGGGCTCTGGTCGATGTCGATGACCTTGTCGACCAGATCGAGCCCCTCGATCCGGTCGTGCTCGCCGGGGATGAGCTTGGCACCGTAGAAGTGGCGCGCGAGCGCCTGGTAGACGATGTCGGTGACGAGCGACGACTTGCCGGAGCCCGACACGCCGGTGACCGCGATGAAGAGGCCGAGCGGGAAGTCGACTGTGAGATTCTTGAGGTTGTGCTCCCGTGCCCCGATGAGGCGCAGCACCTTCCCCACTTCCGGGGAGCGGCGCGAGGCCGGCGTGGCAATCCGGAGCTCGCGGCGCAGATAGCGGCCGGTGAGCGACGCCTGGCTCTTGAGCACCGCGTCCAGGGTGCCGGCCACCACCACCTCGCCGCCGTGCCGCCCGGCGCGCGGCCCCAGGTCCACGATGTGGTCGGCGGCGCGGATCGTCTCCTCGTCGTGCTCGACCACCAGCACCGTGTTCCCCAGGTCCCGGAGCTCGCGCAGCGTCGCGAGGAGCCGGGCGTTGTCCCGCGCGTGCAGGCCGATCGAGGGCTCGTCGAGGATGTAAAGCACGCCCACGAGACGCGAGCCGATCTGCGTGGCCAGCCGGATGCGCTGCGCCTCGCCGCCGGACAGCGAGCCGGCCGAGCGGCCCAACGTGAGATACTCGAGACCGACGTTGACGAGGAAGCGGAGCCGGTCGCGCACCTCCTTCAGGATCGGGCCCGCGACCTCGGGGTCGAGCCCGGGCTTCCCGTGCCCGCGGATCGGCCGCCCCTCGACGAACTCCAGCGCGGACGCGACCGACATCTCGACCAGCTCGCCGATGCTCTTCTGCCCCACCAGGACCGAGAGGCTCTCGGGCTTGAGCCGGCGGCCGTTGCAGGTCGAGCAGGGCCGCTCGATCATGTACGCCTCGAGCTGCTCGCGCACCGCGTCGGACGTCGTGTCCTTGTAGCGGCGCTCGACGTTCCGGAGGATCCCCTCCCAGCCGGACGCGTACTCGCCCCGGAACTTGTCGCTCTCGTAGCGGAACTTCAGCTGCTTCCCCTCGATCCCGTACAGGAGCGCGCGTCGCGTCTCGGCCGGCAGGTCCCGCCACGGGGTGTTGAGGTCGAACTCCAGTTCGCGGCTGAGAGTCGGCAGGATCACCTTGCGCAGGTAGCCGGTGGGTTCTCCCCACGGCAGGACGACGCCCTCGAGGATCGAGATGCTCTCGCCCCCGAGTGCGAGCTGCTCCGAGACCTCGCGCCGCGTGCCGAGGCCGTCGCAGTCGGGGCAGGCGCCGAACGGGGAGTTGAACGAGAACTGGCGCGGCTCCAGCTCCGGCAGCGAGAGGCCGCACACCGGGCAGGCGTAGCGCTCGGAGAAGACCCGGGGGCCGGGACCCGGGGCCCGGGACCCGGGGACACGCAGCACCTCCACCACCCCATCGGCGGCTTTCAGCGCCGTCTCCACGCTGTCGGCCAGGCGCTGGCGGTCGTCGCGCTTCACCGCCAGCCGGTCCACGACGATGGCGATGTCGTGGTTCACGCGGCGGTTGAGTTTGGGCACCCGGTCCAGCTCGAGCACCTCGCCGTCCACCCGCGCGCGGACGAAACCCGCCTTCCGGGCCTCGTCGAACAGCTCGCGGAACTCGCCCTTCCGGCCGCGCACCAGCGGGGCCAGGAGCTCGATCTTCGTGCCCTCGGGCCACGACAGGATGACGTCGGTGATCTGGCTGGCGGACTGCCGCTCGATCGGGGAGCCGTCGTTCGGGCAATGCGGCGTGCCGGCGCGCGCGTACAGCAGCCGCAGGTAGTCGTAGATCTCGGTCACCGTGCCGACGGTGGAGCGCGGGTTCTGGCCCGCGCTCTTCTGCTCGATCGCGATCGCGGGGGAGAGCCCCTCGATCACGTCCACGTCGGGCTTCTCCATCAGGCCGAGGAACTGGCGCGCGTAGGCGGACAGCGACTCGACGTAGCGGCGCTGGCCCTCGGCGTAGATGGTGTCGAAGGCGAGGGAGGACTTGCCCGAGCCGGAGAGCCCGGTGATGACCGTCAGGCTGCCGCGCGGAATCTCGACGTCGATGTTCTTGAGATTGTGCTCGCGGGCACCGCGGACGATGAGACGGTCGTCGGGCATAGCATGATACGATACCCGTTTCGGGGGACCGATTTCAACGGGCGGGGGTTGCGCAAGTGCAGGCGCAGGAATCGAGCTGGCAACGGTCTGCCACACGCCGCACTGGACGGGTCATTGGACCAACGGACTCGCCGTCACATTCGGCCGCGCTGGCCGCAGGCGGCGTCGCAGGTCGTGTCGCAGTGCCAGGACCACCGTGCGCATCCGGGTGCCCGGGTGGTGGAACTGGCAGACACGGCAACCTGACACGTTGCTGGCCGCGAGGCCGTGCGGGTTCGAGTCCCGCCCCGGGCACGCCAGCCTTGACTCGGCGGTGGAGCCGAGCGTATCGTGACCCTACGTGTCAGGTTGCCACGGTGGTTCCACCACCGCAAACAATGAGGCCGGGACTTCGCGCCCGGCCTCATTGTTTTCGCGGCGCGTCCAGCTACGGCGTGAGCCCCATCTTCCGAAGAAACGCGGCCCAGCGCGGGTCGGCACGGTACGGCACGAACTCGGGATCCGTCCGCAACCACAGGAGGAACATGGTTCGCTGAACCCAGGCGCGGTCGAGCCAGGCGAACGCACTGTCCGCATTTCCCAGCATAGCGAACGAGCGCGCAACGGCATACGGATTGACATACGCGCGCTGCGCTGCCTGACGCATCGAGTCCAGTGCGACCAGAGCTGCATTGCGTCGCCCCAGGGCCGACAGCGCCCGAACGTACTCACACGCGAACAGGCCGCCGTAGTACTCCCACGACAGTTGGCGCACGGCGCCCGCCGTGTCGCCGAGCGCCAAGCGCGCCGCGCCGTCGAACACCCGTTCGTCCGCCGGCGAGAGGACCCCCCGCATCCGCTGCATGACGGGGCGGAGCGAGTCGGCGGGGTGCGACCATGCTAGCATCATCAGGTAGATGACGGCCGGCACGGCAGAGAGCGTGTCGGCCTCCCAGGCCCGCCGCGCCTCCGCCACAGCGCTGTCGTCCGCGCCCTCCGAAACGAACAGACCATTCGAGAGCGTGATGTGGCCCCACGCCGACCTGGCGTCGAGTCCCAGGGCGTGCTCCGCCAGCCGGATGGCGAGTGGCGCGTCGGCGTCGAGTGCGAGAGCAGCCTGGCCGAGCATGGCGTACGCGAGGGCAAGAGAGGAATCGCGCCGCAGCGCCTGGTCGGCTGCCTCACGCGCCTGCGCATATCCGACGCGCCCCTCGACGTAGCCGTCCGCCAGCGAGACCCAGATCAGCGCCTTCTGAGCGTACGCGTTGGCGAACGTCGAGTCGCGGGCGATGGCGCGGTCGAAGTACTCCAGACCCGCGCGCAGCCCGGCCTCCGAGATCGTGTTCGCCGCCCCGATGCCGCGCAGGTACAGGTTGTACGCGATCGGATCACGGGTCGGGCGGCGGGCCAGCGAGGCCCGCTCCTCCGGCAGGAGCTGCCCCGTGATGGCGCCCGCCACTTCGCGGGCGACATCGGCCTGGAGCGTCAGGATATCGCCGCCAGCGCGCTCGTAGACGTCGCCCCACTGCTGCGTGCCGTCGCGCGTGCGGACCAGCGCCACGCGCAGCCGCACGCGCTGGCCCGCCTGCTGGATGCTGCCGGTGACCAGGAACGACGCGTGCAGCTCGCGGCCAATCGCCCGCGGATCGTTTACGCGCTGCCCGCGAAAGCGCAGCGATTCGAACCGCGACTTCACCTCCAGCCGCCGCACCTGACTCAGCCGGATGATCAGCTCCTCGGTGAGGCCATCCGCCAGGAAGACATCCGAAGTGTCGCGGGAGAGGTTGTCGAAGTAGAGGACCGCGACGCTGTTGGGTGCCGGCGCCGGCCGCCGCTGCGCCGCGCACGGCGGCGGCGTGCCGTCGGGGCACTGGGCCGAGGCGGACGTCGTTGTCGCGCCGCAAGCGACGGCTGCGGCCGCGGCGTTGAAGATCAACCCGCGGAGCACCGTGCCGAGGCCGCGAGCACACCTACGACGCATCACTCCGAGGGAGCGCTCACGCCTGCGTGCAGAGTGCACCGCGAACCGGGCGGGAACAGCCAAGGGGTTTGGCATCGTGCCGTCAACCGCCCAACATGGGCGTCCGCCTTGACGACTGCAAGAACCGCCACCTGCCCTTGAGAGGAATGGTGGTGCGGCCCTACCCACCCGGAGCCACCCGCCTCCGGAGCCACGCGTACACCGGGACCCCGGCCAGGAGCAGCAGGAAGCCCCAGAAGACCGCGTCACGGCCCGCGCCGACGATCGCCCACAGCGAGTAGGCGAAGGCCAGGAGCGCTGCGCCGAGCGGCCCGGCGAGCCGCCCGGCTCGGAGGCGTTCGCCCGCCCTCACGCACGACACCGCAAGGGCCAGGCTCGAGAAGGCGTACGCCACGAGCGTCGCGAGCGTAGAGAGCAGGATGATGAAGGTGAACTCCGCCACGAGCCCCTTGGTGTAGTTGGTGGCGACGATCAGGGTCACGAGCGCGCTCGAGATGGCCAGTCCGACCGCCGGAGTGCCGCGGGCCGTGCGGCGGCCGAAGACCGGAGGGAGGAGACCGTCCACGGCCGCCGCGAGCGGCAGCTGCCCGATCAACAGCGTCCAGCCGTTGAGCGCCCCGAAGCAGGCGATCACCATGCCCGCGGCGACGACGCCGGCGGCCCACGGACCCCACATGCGGCTCGCGGCATCGGCGAACGGGGCATCGGAGGCCGCCAGGGCCGCCGCGGGAATGACACCCATCACCGCGATGGTGGCCAGGATGTACACCGTCGCCGCCAGCGCGGTGCCCAGCAGCGTGGCCCGCGGAATGGTTCGATCCGGCCGCTCGACATCATCAGCCGGGATGGTCGCCGACTCCAGGCCCGTGAACGCCCAGAGCGTCAGCGCGGCGGTCCCGGAGACGGCCGACAGCGTCGAACGTCCGCTGACGTTGAACGGCGTGAAGTTGTCCCAGTGCAGGAAGAGCAGCCCGATGGTCCCGATCGCGATCAGCGGGGCCAGCTTCAGCACCGTCGTGACCAGCTGGACCCACCCCGCCGTCCGCACGCCCCGCACGTTCACCGCCACGAGCAGCCAGATGCTCGCGATGGCGGCCGCGGCGGCCAGCGCCGAGCTCCTGGCGAGCGCCGGCCAGAAGAACGACAGGGATCCTATCAACGCCACGGCGATGGCCGCGTTGCCCGCGCAGATCGAGATCCAGTACACCCACGCGACGAGGAACGCGGGAAAGTCGCCGAAACTCGCTCGCGTGTAGGCGTAGGGGCCGCCGGCCCGCGGCAGCGCGCGCGCCAGCCGCGCGAAGGTGAGGGCGAGCAGCATCGCGCCCGCGGACGTGAAGAGCCAGCCGAGGAGGCTCACGCCGCCGTACGCGCCGAGGGATGCCGGCAGCAGGAAGACTCCTGACCCGACCATGTTCCCGACGACGAGCGCCGCGCACATCCAGATGCCGAGTTTGCGTGGCCGCAACGCGGTGTGCGGCTCCGGGGCGGGCTTCGGAGGACTAGCCGCGGAGGCCATCAACCATGGCGCGAAGCGCCCGGATGTGTTCCGGCGTCGTGCCGCAGCAGCCCCCGATGATTGACACCCCGAGGCTCACGAGCTCCCTCGCCTTGTCCGCGAGGAACGCCGGCGTTTCGTCGTAGACGGTCCGGCCCCCCGCGATCCGCGGCAGGCCGGCGTTGGGCTGGATGACCAGCGGCAGCCGGCCGGCGGCGCGGAACTCGCGCGCGATGGCGATCATGTGCTCCACCCCGTTGCCGCAGTTGGAGCCCACGGCATCGGCGCCGGCCTGTTCGAGCCCCGACGCCGCCGCTGCGACCGTCACGCCGATGATGGAGAAGTAGCCGCGGGGCGTCGGATCGAACGTCATCGTCGCCAGAACGGGAACCGAGGGCGCGACGTCCTTCGCCGCCCGCACGGCCTGCGTCGCCTCGGTGAGATCGGTCATCGTCTCGACGCAGATGCAGTCCGCACCCGCCGCCACCAGCGCCGCGATCTGCCGCCGGAAGCTCGCGTACAGCTCGGCCTGGCTCACATCGCCATACGGCTCGGGCAGCCGACCGCTTGGCCCGACCGAGGCGACGACGTACGCCCTGCCCTCGGCGACCCGGCGCACGGCGCGCACCGCTTCGCCGTTGATCCTCTCGGTCTCGGCCTCCAGACCGTGAAGCGCGAGTTTGAGGGGAGATCCCCCGAAGGTGTTGGTCTCGAGCAGATCGGCGCCGGCATCCAGGTAGAGCCGGGCGATCTCCTCCAAGACCTCGGGTCGGGACAACGTCAGGGACTCCGGGGGCTGACCGGGCTTGAGCCCGCGCTCGAGGAGCATCGTGCCGAGCGCCCCGTCGCCGACGAGCAGCTCGCCGGCCGCCAGGCGCTCGAGGAGCGATCGCATGTCAGCGCCGCCCGACGAGGTCCTTCACCACGTCCACCGCGTTCCCGGCGTCGAAGCCGTACGCGTCGGCGCCGATCTCGCGGGCGAACGCATCCGACACCGGCGCGCCGCCGACGATGGTCCGGATCGTGCCGCCCAGCCCCCGCTCCCGCAGCAGCCGCACGACGTCGGCCATCACCGGCATGGTGGTCGTGAGGAGCGCCGACATCCCGATGACGGACGCACCCTGCTCGTGGGCCGTCTGCACCATCCGCTCGGGGGCCACGTCGTGGCCGAGATCGATGATCTCGAAGCCCGCGCCCTTGAGCATGATGCCGACCAGGTTCTTGCCGATGTCGTGCAGGTCGCCCTGCACCGTGCCGATGACCACCTTCCCGATGGAGGGAATGCCGTCCCGCACCAGGAGCGGCCGCAGCTGGTCCATCCCGGCATACATGGCCTTCGCGGCCAGCAGCACGTCGGGCAGGAAGATCTCGTGGACCCGAAACCGGTCACCCACCACGGTCATCCCGGCGATCAGACCGTCGTCCAAGATCGCCTTCGGGGGGATGCCCGCCTGGATGACGTCGCGGGTGAGAGCCGCGACCAGCGCGTGATCGCCGCGGATGACGGCGTCTGCGACCTCAGTGAGCGCGGGCATACCTGGTATCTCCTTCGGTCACACGCGCGCCGTGGCGAGCGCACGCAGCCGGCCGGTGCAGGTGCGCTCCTCGCAGCGCTCGCAGAAATCGTACGTGGGCCTGATCCGGTGGATCGCGCGCGGCCCCGCGATGATCACGCCCGAAACGGACTTGAGCGGCTTCATCAGGCAGCTCTCGGTGAGCGTGATGCCGATCCGTTCAGGCTTGAGGAACGCGAACAGCTTGCGCTGGCCGGTGACGTCCCAGCCGCAGTAGCCGGGGCTGTAGCGCAGCGCCGCGCCGTCGGAAGGCATCCACCCGCGCCCCTGCAGCAGTGCCGCGAACCGCTGCTCGGCGAGCTCGGCCAGGCCGTCCGCCGCCACCGAAGCCATCGCGTCCAGTACGTAGCCGAGGGCGAAATCCCCTGCCGTGAAGAGATGGTTCAGCTCCAGACTCGGTTGTTCACCGAGCGTCACGGCGAAGAGCGCGAGGTGCTCCGCGCGGCCGCAGACGTCCGATACGGGGGAGTACGGCGCATTGCGCCCTTCGCCGTCGTACACCGCCTTGAACTCCGCCGCCGAGATGTCCGCCAGCACGCCGGCGGGCGCCGCGCTCCCGGCGAGGATCTCCGCGGCCGCGGCGTACAGCGGCTCGGCGCGCTCGGACAGCCCGACGCTCGCCGGGATCCCCAGCCGCTCCAGCACGGCGTCCCGGTCCGGCGCCACGTCGGCCGCCCGGACCTCGAGGAGGGCCGTCACGCCCGCTCGTGGGGCAGCGCGTCCATGCCGTAGCGCCGGGCCTCGCGCGCCATGAGCCGCGTCAGCTCCCGCTTCACGTCGTCGGGGAGCGAGGACGGCTTGTAGCTCGCCACCAGCCGCTCCACTTCGGCGTGGGCGCGATCGCCGAGCGTCCGCCCGCCTTCGGCATGCCATCTCGAGCGGTTGGCCCGCTCGATCGTGGGCCCCGGCATCACGTGCTCCTGCCGGAGCCAGCGCCGCGTGTGGTTGGAGATCAGAAGGTGCTTCTCACGCAGCAGCTCCTCGAAGCGCGGCAGCGCGGGGAAGTCCTCCCGCGGCTCGATCCCGCGCGCGAGGCGCAGCGCCATCCCGCAGATCTCGTTGTCCAGGACCAGCTTCTCCAGGCTGAAGCAGCTCTCGAAATCCAGCATGCCCGGGCCCGCGATGCAGTTGGCGCCGGCCAGCGCGCCGAGCGCGGAGCCCAGCGAGGACTCGAGCCCCGCCTGCGCGTCGAGAAGCTTCGCGTCGCTGAGCCCCATGTAGGCCTGGGTCGGGAGGCCCAGGTATTTGCCGATCTCGAGGTACGCGCAGTCCACCATCATGGTCTCGACGGCGCCGAGCGGCGTCGTCTCGTACCGGATGTCGAAGACCGCCGGGGAGCCGCCGTACAGCGCGGGCGCGCCGGGATTGGTGAGCTGCGTGATCACGACGCCGCTCAGCGTCTCGGCCGTGTGCTGCACCAGTGTCCCCACCAGCGTCACCGGCGCGACGAAGCCGGAGAGCGGCATCGAGATGTACTCGACCGGGATCCCGTCCCGCGCGCAGTCCACCAGGTTCTGCGAGGTGACGTCGCTCCACTTGAACGGCGCCGTGGGACAGCAGGAGAACACGGTGAGCGGCTTGGCCCTCAGCTCCTCCGCGCTCCCGCGCACTGCGAGCTGGAGATCCCGCATGATGTTGAAGGCGTCAATGGTGAACGCGCCGGTTACGACCGGCTTTTCGCCGAACATCAGGCTGAGATACAGCCGGTAGCTGTCGGAGATGTTCTGGTGCACGTCGCTCGGGACGATCGCCGTGCTCTGGAACGCGATGTTGTCGAGTCGGGCGACGAGCTTCGCGTAGGTGACGTAGTCCGCCGTTGTCGGCTTGCGGGTGTCGTGCGCCCCGTGGTCGAGCATGTAGATCGCGGCCGAGCCCGGCGTGAAGTGCACCTCGTCGCCGGCCAGCTCGTGCGCAGTCCGCCCGAGCGCGTCGTACAGCCGGAATCCGTGGGCCGCGGTGCGCAGCGCCCCGTCCACGATGTCGTCGGTGAGGAACGCCCGCTTCGTGTCGGCGTCGATCCTGGCGCCGTGATCCGACAGCAGCGACAGAATCCCTGGATTGTGGATCTCGACACCCAGCTCTCGCAGCACGGCGCGGGCTTCCGCCACGATGCGCTCGATCAGCTGATCGCCGAGGAGTCTGAATGCGGGCTTCATAGTTGACTCCGAAGTAGCCGCCGACGGGGGTCCGACGCAACACGCTACCGGCAGTCAGTGGGCAAAGCGCGTGCCGCCGGGGAGCGCTGGTCGTCCGGCTCCCTCCGGCGGCGATCGCGGGCGCGAGTCCGCCCGGCGGCGTTACTTGGGGATCAACTGACCGCCGCTCGGCAGGGAGTAGGCCAGGCCGCCCAGCCAGCTGTTGGCGGCGAGGCTGGCGTCGTAGGTGACCGTGTACCCGTTGCCCACGATGTTGGTGATGCTCGATCCAGAGATCGTGGCGCCGGTCAGACTGGTCAGGGCCGAGTTCGCCGTCACGGTCCAGGTGCTACTCGCGTCGAGCGTCAGCGCCGCGGTGTTGATTGCACCAGTCAGCGACGACCCGTTCTTCAGCGTGACCGTGATCGAGCCGTAACTGTCCGTCACGAGATTGCCCATCAGTGTCTGCGCGTCGGCGGCTAGGATCGCGGTGCCGCCGTTGGAGCCGCTGGTGCCCCAGCCGCCCGCAGCGGCCTGGACGACGGTGTCCGATGCGGCCGTGGTGGCGACCCCGGAGAGCGTGATGACGCCGGTCGAATTGGTGACGTAGAAGAGCGGGCCCGCCATTGCCGTGAGCGAGCCGCCGGTCATCGTGAAGACGCCGCGCGTCCCCTGTGCGTCACCCGACATGCTCTGGTAGATCATCACCCCGCGCTTGAGCGTCCCGGTGAGCGCGGTGTTGGTCAGCGTGATGGCGTTGGCCCCCTCGATGACGGCCCCTTCCGAGCCCGTCGCCACGATCGTCGCGCCGGAGACGCTGATGCTCCCCGTCGAGTAGATGCCGGGCGCGTCCGCCCCCGAGGTGGTGAACGTGCCGCCGGTCGCCGTGATGGTGCCGCCGCCGCGGTCCGTGGCGATGGCGGCGGAATTGGCGCCGGGCCCCGTCGTGATGAGCACGTTGGTCAGGGACAGCGTCGCACCCAGCGTTGCGTCCACGCCGTGGCCCAGCTGGCCCGTGCACGCGATCGTATCGTCCACCAGGGTGATCGACGTGCCGGATCCGGTCGCGAAGACGCCGTTGGCACCGGTGCCCGTGGTCTTCACCGAGCTTCCCGCGAGCCGGATCGTGCTGGCACCGCTCGCCAAGACGCCGGCGTCGAGGCCGTAGAAGCTGCTGCTGTCGGACGAGGACGTGCTGCCGGTCGTCGAGATCGTCGAGCTGTTCAGGCTGAGGGTGCCGCCCCCGGTGACCGTGACGCCCGAGCGGTCGGTCGAGCTGGCGGTGTAGGTCTTCCCCGACAGGGTGGCCGTCCCGCCGCTCTGCGAGTACCAGGTGGTCGTGGAAGTCGTCGTCCCCGACGGGTCCGAGCCGCCGGTGACCGCCGTCGGCGACGTCTTCCCGCAGCCCGCGAGGACGAGGACGCAGGCCGCCACAGCCCCGCCGGAGTGCACGCGAACTCCACCAGCGAAGATTCTGCTCACCGACCCTCCAGATGATTCGAGACCCTTCTCGCATCCGACCGGTGCGGAAAGGGCTTCGTAACGGCGAACGAAGTGCTTGGAGATACGGGGACTAGATATCCCGGAAGGTCTTGAGCGTCTCGAGGTAGGACTCGGGGAGGCCGATGTCGAAGCGGCGCCCGTCGATGACCAGGCCGTGGAAGCCCTCCTCCTGGCGCAGTCGGTCGAGCGCCGACGTGAGCTGGAACTCGCCCCGCTCACGGACGTTGTTGCGGATGTTCTCTTCGAGATACGAGAAGATCTGCGGCCCGATGACATACTCGCCGAAGAACGTCAGGTACTCACCCTCGGGCAGTCCGGGAGCGCGCAGGTTGCTGCGCGCGTACTCTGCGTTCGGCTTCTCCGCAAACTCCGTGACGTTGAGCAACCGCTCGGGCTCGATCCAGATCCCGGTCGCCGTGCCGAAATTGGCGATCTGGCTTTCGGGTGTCCGGCGCAGCCCAACGACGCTTGTGCCTGAGCGCTGGTAGGCCTCGACCAGCTGCCGGGCGCAGGACGCCGGGCCGTCCGAGCGGTAGATGTGGTCCCCCAGCATCAGCAGGAACGGCTCGTCCCCCAACGCCTGGCGGGCGGAGTGGACCGCGTGGCCAAAGCCCTCTTGGGCCGTCTGGGTGACGAACCTGACGTGGTGTCCGATCTCGAGGATCCGCCGCGAGTACTCCTGGAACTCACGCGGGAGCTTGTTGAAGTTCTCGATGGAGATCTGGGTATTGAAGAAGGACTGGAACGCCTCGAGGTCCTGCTCCTGCACCACGATCACGACCTCCTCGATCCCGGCCTGCAGCGCCTCCTCGACGATCAGCAGGATGGCTGGCTTGGCGATGCCGTCCCGATCCACCACTGGGAACAGCTCCTTCTTCGTCGCCTTGCTGGCCGGGAAGAGCCGGGTGCCGAACCCCGCCGCCGGGATGAGCGCTTTGCGGACCTTGGGGCCGGTGGCCAGGGTCAGCGTCAGCGCCGTCAGACCGAGGTCGCGCTGGAGGATCCGGATCGCCTCTTCCTGGTCGGCGGGGCTCCTGGCCACGAGTTGGGCCGTACCATCACCCTGCGAGCCGACCCCCTTGCCGCCCCAGATGTGGGGTGCGAGAGGTGCGTGGCCGAGCACCTTGTGGAGCACGGGCGCACCCAGCTCGTCCGGGGACGCGGGCGCCGCGTAGCGGTCGAACGCAGCCTGCGCCTCCGTCATCAGCGCCCCGATACGCTCAGCGTCGCCGGCCTTGAGGGCCTCAACGGCCTGGCCGACGATGCGCAGGTTGATCGGACCCAACAGGTCCTGGACTCCGCGCTCGAGCGGATTCTCGGCGAACGGATAGCACCGGTTCAGGTGCTTCAGGATGGCTAACGTGTCTTTCTTGGCGTGCAGATCCACGATGACGAAGTTCAGCTCGCGGGCCGGCCGCAGCTCCGTCGTCTCGATGCGGTCTCCGTCGAACTCCATGGCGACCGCGCGGTCGCCGAACGCGCACCCCTGGTCCATGCGGCCGCAGCGCGAGGGTGTCGTGATCTCGCCCTGATAGGCCAGCTCCATCTCGCCACGGATCGTGAGGTGCAGATCGTAGACGCGGTTGAAGGCGCGCGCCGTCAGCACGCTGATCGCCGCGCTCGACGAGAGTCCCTTCTTGATCGGCAGATCCGTGCGGGTGTTCCGGATGACGAGCCCGCGCACCCGGTAGTGCGTGAGTACCTGGTAGGCCACGCCGGCCGCATAACTGAAGAACCCGCCTTGCTCCGCCTCCTCGAGCAGGGCCCGCGGCTCGAACGGGATCTCGCGCGGCCCCACGACCTCGCCGTCCGGCGTCGTCGAGGTGAGCACCAGCGCCGTCGGATGCGGCTCAACCTCGGCGTGGAGACCCTGGTTCGTGCCGCAGATCAGCGTGTAGCCCTTCTCGATGTCGGCATTGATCCGGCGATAGCCGCCGGCCCAGTCGGAGTGCTCGCCGAACAGACAGATGCGGCCTGGGACGAAGAGTTTCATGGCACGGAAGAGGATGCGGCGCCGCGCGTCCAGCCGCAACCCGCTCCCGAAGTTCAGCGCAGCAGCCGCGGGATGTCGGTGATGAGGGTGTAGCCGCCGAGCGCCGCCATCGCCAGCACCACGACTGCGCCCGCCGCCGTGAGCGCGACGGGGTGCCGGTAGCCGTTGAGCAGCGCGGGCCGCTGGGATGCGACCAGCATCGCGCCGAGGCTCACCGGCAGGATCAGTCCGTTGAGGGCCCCGACCACGATCAGCACGGTCACCGGCCGGCCCACGGTGAGGAAGATCGCGGTCGAGACGACGATGAACCCGACGATCAGCGCCGTGGTGTGGCGCTCCCAGCCAGCGCGGAGCGTCCGCACGAACGTGACCGACGTGTAGGCGGAGCCGACGACCGACGTGATCGCGGCCGACCACATCACGGCGCCGAACAGGCGGTAGCCAAGCTGCCCGGCGGCGAGGCGGAACACAGAGGCGGGAGGATTGCCGGGGTCCAAGGCGAGGCCCTGGTTCACGACGCCGAGCGCGGCGAGAAAGAGCAGGATGCGCATCGCGGTCGCGACGCCGATCCCGAGGCCGGCGGACCGCGTCGCCTGCCCCACGTTCTCGGGCCCCGCGATGCCCGCGTCGAGCAGGCGGTGGGCCCCGGCGAAGGTGATGTAGCCCCCCACCGTCCCGCCGACGATGGTGACGATCGCGAGCACATCGAGGCGCGAGGGAACCACCGTGCGCAGCGCCGCCTCCGCCAGCGGAGGATGCGACGCCGCCGCGACGTAGCACGTGAGGAGGATCATGCCGGCGCCCATGACCTGGGTGAACCGGTCCATCGCCCGCCCCGCCTCCTTCGAGAGAAAGATCCAGATCGCGAGCGCGGCGGAGAGCGCGGCGCCCACCTTCACGGGCAGGCCTAGCAGGGCTTCGAAGCCCAAGCCGCACCCCGCGACGTTGCCGATGTTGAAGGCGAGGCCGCCCAGGGCGACGAGCACCGCGACGGCGTGACCGAGTCCGGGAAGGACCTGGTTCGCTACGGTTTGGCCGGGCACGCCGGCGGCGATCAGCACGCGCCAGATGTTGAGCTGGGCGCCCAGGTTGAACAGCACCGAGATCAGGACGGCGAAGCCGAAGCTCGCGCCGAGCTGCGCAGTGAAGACGGCCGTCTGGGTGAGGAAGCCGGGACCGATGGCCGACGTGGCCATCAGGAACGCGGCGCCGACCAGGACGCGGAGCCGCGTCCGCGGCTCGGTCACGGCGTGCCGTCGTTCCGGACGATCGTCCCGCCCTTCATGACGAAGCTGACGCGCCGGACCGCGGTGATGTCCTGGCTCGGGTCGCCGTCCGTGGCGACCAGATCGGCCTCGTAGCCCTCGGCGATGGCGCCGATCCGGTCGCCGAGCCCCAGAGCCTCGGCGTTGAGCGACGTCGCCGCGACGATCGCGTGCATCGGCGCTTCACCCGCCTCCCGGACCCGGCAGACCAGGTCCTCGGTGTTCCGCCCCTCGGCGCCGGCCACCGCGTCGGTGCCGTAGAGCACCTTGAGGCCTGGCGTGGCGATCGCCATCCGCGTCGCCGCCGTGGTGAGCGGCAGGGCCCGCTCCATCGCCGCGAAGCCCTCGGCGTTGTAGTTGCCGATCCCCTCGTACTTGGGCCGGTTCTCGAGGTAGTTGCGCAGGACCAGCGCGCACTGCGGATCGAACCAGGTCCCGCGCGCCGCCATCAGGTCGAGCGATGCCTGCTTCACGAAGATGCCATGCTCGACCTGCGTGCAGCCCGCAAGCGTCGCGGCACGCACCGACTCATCGCTCTGCGTGTGCACCACCGAGCGCAGGCCGACCGCCTTGGCCTCCCCACACAGCGCGCTGAGCTGGGCGTCGGACATCGTCTGTCCCCCGCCCTCCCGGATGCTCGCCGCGGCGAAGATCTTGATCAGGTCGGCGCCCTCGGCCCGCCGCGCGCGGACCAGCGCCCGGAGCGAATCGGGGCTCAGCCGCTGATCGGTGATCGGCTCGAGCGAGGTGAGGATCCGCGGCCCGGGCAGCCCCTGGGTCGCGATCCAGTCCCTGACGTCGGCGTCGCGCGCGTCACCCACGCTCTGGATGGTCGTGAAGCCCGCCCGCAGCGTTCGGTACGCGTTCGCCACCTCGGCGAGGATGATCTGGGCCGGCGAGTCCCCGTCGCGCGGGGTGTGGAGCCGCCCGTGGCGGTTGAAGTACCACGCCGGGTGCGTGTGGACGTCGATCAGGCCGGGGAGCAAGGTGCGGTCGCCGAGGTCCACCAGGCGCGCGCCGGCGGGCACGTCGCCCCGCGGCGCGACGCGCACGATCTTCCCCCCCGCGACCACGACGTCGGCGTTCTGGACGACTCCCCCCCGCCCGTCCAAGACGCGGGCGGCGCGCACCACCACCACCGGCTCTTGAGCGGCGAGCGGCGCGGCGCAGAGGGCCAGCAGCACCAGCAGGCGCCGCGTCACGGCGCGGTGGCTCCAAAGGACCGTGCGAGCGGCGCTGCGGGCGGCGCGAAGGCCGCTTTCGCCGCGAGGGCGGCCCCTCACGGCGCCGTCCCTGCAGGCCGCGCGAACTCCGAAGCCGGTCGCGCGCCGATCCGCGCCAACATCAGCGCCGCGCGCTCCGTCTGCATCTCGAGCGCGTTCAGGTTCACGCGCTCCACGGGCGAGTGCGCCCCGCTTCCCAGCGCCCCGAGCCCCTCCAGTCCGTCCATGAACGGCGCCACGAAGGAGAGATCCCCTGCGCCCCGCATCCCCGGGTCCATCGGCGCAACCGGCCCGTACCCCAGGGCCCGGCTCGCCGAGTCGTAGTAGGCCAGCAACCGCTCGTTGCCCGGCGTGAGCGGCATCGCCGGGTACTCGTCGATGAAGGTGATCTGCGCATCGGTGCCGGGCAGGTGCTGGGCGACGATCTGCCGCATCCGCTCCCGCGTCCGCTCCAGCTGCTCCTGGGTCATGAACCGCAGGTCGCCCGACGCGACGGCCGTGCGCGGCACGATGTTGAGCTTGCTCGACGCCGTGCCGCTCTCCCGCACGGTGTCGTAGACCACGTCGGTGCCGCCCACGATCGTGGCGGCGTTGAACGTCAGGTACTGCTCGCCCGCCAGCTGCTGCCGGAAGGCGTCAAGGATGCGGGCCAGCTCGTAGATCGCGCCGTAGCCAACGCCCTGCCCGAAGACGCCTGCCGAGTGGGCCTGGCGTCCGGTGGCGGTGAGACGCCACGCGCTCGAGCCGCGGCGGGCGACGGTCGCGATGCTGCGGCTCCCGCCTTCGAACGCCAGCGCCACGTCGTTGCGGTGCCCCGCGTCGATGAGCGCCGCCCGCGCCACCGGGAGCGGCGAGCCGGGGTCCTCCTCGTCGCCGCTGAAGAAGACCGTGACGTTGAGATCCTGGAGCAACCCGACCTCATCGAGCGCCTTGAGGGCGAAGAGCATGATCACGTCCCCGCCCTTCATGTCGCTCCCGCCCACCGCGTGCGCCATCGAGTCCTCGCGCACGAAGTTGGCACCGGCCGGCTCCACCACAGTATCGAAGTGGCCGATGAGGAGGATGCGCGCCCTACCCGCCTTGCCCCGGTGCTCGGCGACGAGATGGCCGGCGCGCCCCATGGCCGGGGGCATCGGCACCCACGTGGTCGTGAAGCCGAGCGAGTCGAGTGAGGCGAGGAACACGTCGCCCACCCGCCGCACGCCGTCGAGGTTCAGCGTGCTGCTCGGGATGTCCACCACGTGCTGGAGATAGGCGATCGCGTCGGCGCGCTCGCTAAGTATGGTGTCGCGCAGCGCCTGCTCCTTCGCGGTCAGTCGGCTCTGCGCCGCCAGCGGCGCCGCGAACGTCAGCAGCGCGAGCGCCGGCAGTAGGTTCCGTGTGCGCATAGGCTCTCCTCTCAGTCGAGGAACGGCGATTTCGTCTTCGGCGGACGCCGGGGGGAAGCGGCGTCGAGGATCCGCTGCAACTCCTCGACGCTCATCTCGTAGGGATCGCTCTCGTAGCCCGGCGGCGTGACGAGCCGTGCCGGCCCGGGGTTGCCCTCGATCGGCTCGAATTCCCACTCGGAACGGCTGCGGGTGCGGATTTCCCAGCGCTGCCCCGCACGATCGACGAAGACGCGGTTGGCCATGGAGACGGTGTCTCCTAGTGCATCCACCGGTTCAAGTACTCGTCCGTTGCCTGCTGGATCAGCATCGCGCTCTGCCCGTTGTACGCCGCGCCGTGCCGGCCCGGCGGATAGAGGCGCAACTCCGCGTCGAACCCCGCATTCGCCAGCGCCGTCAGCAACTGCAGCGTGTTCTGCGGGTGCACGTTGTCATCCATCATCGAGTGGATCAGCAGCAGGTGCTGCCGCCCCTTGAGCAGGCGGTTCACCTTGAGCAGCACCGAGCTGCTGTCGTAGCCGGCAAGGTTGTCGCCGAGCAGGGCCATGTAGCGCTCGGTGTAGATCGTGTCGTACAGCCGCCAGTCGGAAGGCGGCGAATTCGCGATCCCGACGCTGAAGATCTCCGGGTACGACACCATCGTGTACAGCGTCGAGTACCCGCCGTAGCTCGTCCCCATGATGGCGATGTGCGTGCTGTCCACCCACGGCTGGCGCATCAGGTACCGCGCCGCCTCGGCGAAGTCGTGGCTCTCCCACTGCCCGAGGTGCTCGTAGACGACCTTCATGAATGCGCTGCCGTAGTTGCCCGAGCCACGGTTGTTCACGTTCACGACCAGATACCCTTCCTGCGCGTACCATTGCGACAGGCCGCTGGGGGCGAACGCGTCGTACACCCCCTGGGAGCCGGGTCCCCCGTACACGGTGAAGACGACCGGGTAGCGGTGCATCGAGTCGAACGCCGGGGGCTTGATGATCGAGGCGTCGAGGCGCTGCCCGTCGGACGCCGTGAAGGAGAACAGCTCCACCGGGGAGTAGGCGTGGGTCCCGAGCCACGCGGTCACGGCGGCGTTGTCCTCCAGTTTCTTCAGCATCCGGCCGGCGGTCGCCCACAGCTCTACCTGGCGCGGCTGATGCACGTTCGACCAGCGGTCGAGGTAGTAGCGCGTGTCGGGGGACATGTCTATGGAATGGGTCCCCTCCTCCGCGGTGAGCCGCCGCTGGCCGCTCCCGTCGAAGCGGATCGCGTATAGCTGGCGCTGCAGCGGCGAGGCCTCAGTCGAGACGTAGTAGATGGTCCGCTCGCGCGCATCCACGCCTTTGATCTGGATCACGCTCCAGTTGCCGTGCGTGACCTGGCCGAGCAGGCGGCCGCTGTAGTCGTACCGGTAGATGTGCTGCCAGCCGTCGCGGTCCGAGATCCAGAAGAACTCGGGCAGCACGTCGGGGAAGGTCATCAGGTCCTGCACGCCGGAGAAGAAGTCGTAGACGTCGATCCAGGTGCGGGACGTGTCCGACATGACGAGGCGCTTCCCCCCGCTCCGCACGTCGAAGAACCAGAGCTTCATCACGTTCTGCCGGCGGTTCAGCGTGACGACCGCCAGCGTGTCGGGCCGGCTCGTCCAGTAGATGCGCGGCGCGTAGTACTCGCCGCTCTCGCCGGGGTCGAGCCAGACGCGGCTCCCCGAGCGCACGTCCGCGACGCCGATCCGCACGGTGGCGTTGGAATCGCCCGGCTGCGGAATCCGGAGCTGCGCCCACGTCGGGTGGCGGCCGGAGAAGTCGGAGAGCTGGATCACGGGCTCGGCGCTCTCGTTCACCTGCCAGAAGGCGATGTAGCGGCTGTCCGGGGACCAGTCCCACGCCTGCGCGAACCCGAACTCCTCCTCGTACACCCAGTCGAAGTGGCCGTTGTAGACCAGTGCCGTCGCGTCGCTCGTCAGGCGCGTCTCCCGGCGCTGCGCCAGGTCGTAGACGTACATGTCGCCGTCGCGCTCGTAGCCCAGCGTTGCGCCGTCGGGCGAGAGCTCGGCGGTGCGCGCGCCGCTGGCTGCCAGCTCCAGCGTGCGGTCCGCGAGCGTGAGGACGTAGTAGTCCGCCGTTCCCGAGTTGCGGTAGATGGGCCGGAAGTGCGTCTGAAAGAGCAGGTGCTTCGAGTCGCGCGCCCACTGCAAGGTGCGGTAGGCGAACGGCTCTGCCGTGCCTGGGAAGGTGAGGCCGCGGCCGGCGAAGATGAGCGTGTCGGCGAGCGTCGCGGGGTCGAGGGCGTGGATCTGCTCGCCGGAGTCGCCGCGCACGACAAAGGAGAGGCGTTGCCCGCCTTCGATCCAGTTCACGTTCAGGGGGCCCGACCGGCCGGCCAGCGCGCGCGAGACGGCGCCGGCATCGGCGCGGCTGCGCATCGGGATCTTCTGCTGGGCGTGGAGGGCGGCGGGCAGCGACAGGAGCGCGATGGCGGCAACGGCAGTCAAGCGCATGGCAGAACCGGGTAGTGGGTGGTGGGTGGTAGCTTGTAGGAACAGTCGCGCCACACGATTATCCTACCACCTACCACCTACAACCCACCACCTGTCATGGAACAAGCCACACTTGCCGGCGGTTGCTTCTGGTGCCTCGAGGCGGTCTTCCTCGAACTCAAGGGCGTGGAGCGCGTCGAGTCGGGATACGCCGGCGGCCATCTGCCGAACCCGACGTACGAGCAGGTCTGCACCGGCGAGACGGGGCACGCCGAGGTCGTGCAAGTGACCTTCGACCCGACGGTCCTCCCGTATCGCGACCTGCTGCGGATCTTCTTCACCATGCACGACCCGACGACGCTGAACCGCCAGGGGGCCGACGTCGGGACGCAGTACCGCTCCGCCGTCTTCTACCACTCGCCCGCGCAGGAGGCGGCTGCCGAAGCGGCGATCGCCGAGGTCGCGGCGTCGGGGGTCTGGCAGGGCCGGATCGTGACCGAAGTCGCGCCGCTCGACGTCTTCTATTCCGCCGAGGACTACCACCGCGACTACTACCGGCGGAACCCGCGCCAGGGCTACTGCCAGTTCGTGATCGCGCCGAAGGTGGCGAAGCTGCGCAAGAAGTTCTTCGAGAAGCGGCGCAAGTAGCCTCCGGCGCGCTGTCGCGTCACCGATTCCCGCCGGGTCGGGGCGGGTGCACCCGGTCGGGCGCCGGCGGCTCGCCCTTGAGGTGCACCGGATTCTCCTGCAGCAGCCGCAGCGCCTCGGCGACGGCGCGCTCGAGCTGGGTGTCGTGCCCGGCGATCTGCTGTGCCGGGTCCTCCTCCACCTCGATGTCGGGCGCGACGCCCACGTTCTCCACGTCCCACTGCCCGTCCGGGTTGTAGAAGCCGGTGCTCGGCGCACTGATGAAGCCGCCGTCGAGCAGCCGCGGCTCGCCGCCCCAGCCCACGAGCCCGCCCCACGTCTTCGTGCCGATGAGCGGTCCGATGTGCATCTGCCGGAACATGTACGGGAACATGTCGCCGCCGGAGCCGCTCATCTCGTTGATGAGCAGCACCTTCGGCCCCCAGATCGCAGCGGCCGGCGCGGTCACGGCGTTGTAGCGGTCGCCGAGTCGCTGGTTGAAGTAGCCGTGGAGCTGGCGGCTCATGATGTCCACCATGTAGTCGGCGATGCTCCCGCCGTGGTTGAACCGCTCGTCGATCACGGCACCCTGCTTCTCCTGTTGCGCGAAGTAATAGCGGTTGAAGCTGGCGTAGCCCCCGCCGCCGGTGTTCGGCACGTAGACGTAGGCCAGCCTCCCTCCGGAGAGGGAATCTACCAGCCGGCGGTTCGCCTCGATCCAGCTGCGGGTGCGCAGCGCCGCCTCGCTGGCGATCGGCACAACCGTGACCAGGCGCGAGCCCTCCACGGCCGGCCGCTCGTTCACGCGCAGCTGCACCTGCTTCCCCACGGTGCCCACGAACGGCGCGTACGGGTTCGCCGGCGGCGCCAGATCGCGACCGTTCACCGCGAGGATGTAGTCGCCCTCGCGCACGTCCACTCCGGGCGCCGAGAGCGGCGCGCGGAGATCCGGGTTCCAGTTCTCGCCGGTGTAGATCTTCCGGATGCGATAGCGCCCATCCGCCACCTCGAGGTCGGCGCCCAGCACGCCGGCGGGGAGCGCGTCGGCCCGCGGCAGATCGCCGCCACCCGCGAAGCTGTGCCCGATCGTGAGCTCTGCCTGCATCTCGGACAGGATTTGCGTCAGGTCCGCGCGGTGCCGCACGTACGGGAGGAACACCTCGTACTTCCGCTTCAGGGCGGGCCAGTCGGCGCCGTGCAGGTTCGCGACGTAGAGGAAGTCGCGCTCGACGCGCCACGCCTCGTCGAAGATCTGGCGCCACTCCGCCACGGGATCGACGTCGATCCGGAGGCCCGTGGTCGTCAGCGCGCCCTTGTCCGCCGCGGGCGCGGACCCCGTGGCGTCCACCGCCGCCCAGTGCCCGTTCGGCTCTCCGTCCTCGCCCGCCCCCTGATACAGAAGCTTCTTACCGTCGAACGAGAGCGCGTACTCCTCGGCCGCCGCGCCAACGAAGTCGATCGCCTTCTTCTCCTTGAGATCGTAGCGGTGCAGGACGTCCGCGCGATTGGGCACGCGCTCGAGATAGAACCACTGTCCGGCGGCGCCCGCCTTGAGGCCGACGTAGTTCCGGCTCGGGACGTCGAGCGAGAGGATTCGCTGAGAGAAGCCGTCGAAATCGATGTGCACCGTCACGGAGTCGTGGCCCCCCCCTCCGCCCCGGTGGCGCGCACTGGTGTCCGCCTTCGCCTTGCCGCTGTCCGACGGCTCGTCGCCGGGCTCCGGCAGGAGCGGTGACGAGTCGGCCTTCGAGAGCACGGCGAGATACACGCCGCGCTGCACCGGCCGGTCGTAGGAGCTCATATCGAGCCAGCCGGTGTTCAGCGCGAAATCGGTCGACGCGAGGAAGAGGAGGTGCTTGCCGCTCCGGTCCCACGCCGGGGCGATCACGTCGGAGAGCCCGTCGGTGAGCTGGCGCGTCGAATCCCCTGCGACGTCGTAGACGAACACCGCGTGGAACTGCGAGCCCTGCAGCCGCTTGGTGTAGGCGACCCACCGGGAATCCGGCGACCATACCGGCGCCATGTCGCGGTCGGGCCAGGTGAAGTTGTCCTGGTCCACTCTTCTTTCGCGGCCGCTGGCGACGTCGAGCACCCAGAGGTCCATCTCCGCGTCGCTGAACACGATCTTCTTGCCGTCCGGCGACCAGGCGGCCGCGTAGAAGTGCGTCGGATGCTCGAGCGCGATGGCGCGCGGCTGCGTCAGGCCGTCCTGGTCGCCGATCATCAGCCGGTATTCACCCCCGGCGTCGCTGAACCAGGCGATCTGGCGCCCGTCGGGCGACCAGACGGGCGTGCGGTCCGCCACGCCGGAGGAGCGGGTCAGGTCCCGCCAGGTGCCCTTGTCGGTCGGCACCGTGATCACGTCGCCGCGGGCCTCGAACAGCGCGCGCACGCCAGTGGGTGAGAGCTGCGGCGCGGTGAGCGACTTGCCGACGTCCACTGCGTGCGGCATCGCCCAGGGGAAGTCTCCCGACACGTGGATGTCGAGCTTGGTGTCGGAGCGCGTCGCCGGGTCGTACAGGTGGATGTCGCCCGCCTGCTCGTAGGCGACCACGCCGTCGCCGGCGTTCACGCTCTCCACCTCGTAGTCGCGGTAGTGCGTGATCTGCGTCAGCGTCTGCGACTGGGTGTCGTACGCCCAGACGTTGTTCGTCCAGTCCCGATCCGAGACGAAGTAGATGGTGCTCCCGAGCCACACCGGCTACTGGTCCCGGCTGTCCGTCCACGGGAGCTTCCGCATCGCGTGGGTCTGGAGGTCGAGCACGCGGATCGGCTGGTTCTGGCCGCCGCGGTAGTTGCGCATCTCCGATTCCCACGGGCGCACGAGCTGATAGGCGATGGAGCGGCCGTCGGGAGAGATAGCCCCCGCGAGCGCGCGGGGCACAGGAAGCGGCTCCGGCAGCCCGCCGTCCAGGGAGACGGTCCACAGCTTCGGCTCGTTGTCCGGCACGCCGGTGCGCGTGGACATGAAAACGATGCGCTGCCCGTCCGGCGTCCAACCGCGGACCTCGTCGGGCCCCGGGTGCCAGGTCAGGCGGCGCGGCGTCCCGCTGTCCACGCTGACGACGTAGACGTCCGCATTGCCGCCGTACTCGCCGGTGAAGGCGAGCCACTTCCCGTCGGGCGAGAAGTGGGGGTCGCGCTCGACCGTGGGCGACGAGGTCACGCGCCGAGCGTCGCCACCCGCACGCGGCGCGAGCCAGATGTCTCCCGCGTAGGCGAAGGCGACGTAGCGCGCGCTCACGTCGGGCTGGTGCAGCAGGCGGGTGGACTGGGCCGGAAGGGCGACCGGCATGAGGGCGGCGACGACGGCCAACAAGGCCGAGCACGGCTTCATGGCAAGCTCCGGATTGGCGACGGGCCCCTTAACATGTGCACCGGTGTTTCCGGGCGCGAGCCCCGCATCGGCGTCGTGCCTCTTGCCAGCGCGCACCCGGGAGCAGACAATTGTCCTCACCATGGAGTTCCTGAACTTCCTCATCATCCTATGGGCCGCGTGGCTCGTGTGGCGCCGGCCCGAGCGTGAGCGCCTCGCCTTCCGCCTGCTGGTGATCAGCTGCCTCCTGATGGCATTCCTCTTCTTCATCGGCAGCCACGGCTCCCTCATTCCGGGCGTGAACCTCTGATGGCGCTCTCCGAAGACCGGCTGCGCGCCGTCCTGGCCTGGGTCGTGATCGTCCTGGTGGGCGGCCCCGTTGCGGGCGCCGTCCTGCTCGGCGTCGCGCACGGCGACTCGCCCTGCATCCTCTGCTGGGCCGAGCGCACGTCCATGGTGTTGATCGCGCTCTGCGGCCTGTTCGTGATCCGGTACGGGCCCCGCCCCCGCTACCTCGGCGTCACGGTGCTGCTCGGCGTGTGGGGCGTCTACATGTCCCTGCGCCACTCCGCCCTCCATCTGGCCCGTGACGTCGGCCAGGGCTTCAGCGCCGCGATCTTCGGCGTGCACACGTACGTGTGGGCGCTGGTGATCCACGTGACCGTCCTGGCGGTCATCGGCGCCCTCCTCTTGCTCCTGCGCCAGATCGCGCCCGCGGAGGGAGTGCATGCGCCGAGCCGCGCCGGGCGGTTCGCGATGGGGCTGTTCATAGTGGTTGTCGCGGCCAACGCGCTCCAGGCGTTCGCTTCCACCGGGCCGCCGCCGTTCTTCGGACAGGGCGACCCGGTCCGGCTCTCACTCAACCCCCGCCACTGGGTGTGGTCGTTCGAGGAACTGGAGCCCTACTACGTCTCGCTGCGCGGCTCGTGGACCATTCCGACTCCGGATCCTGGCGCCGTGGATCCCGACCCCGGGCACGGCCCGCTCGCCGGTCTGCCGAGCATCGCCGTCTCGGGCTGGGAGCGGATCGGCGTGCCGCTGAACGGGGCGCTGAGCGGAGTCGCGCGCGACTCGGCGACCGGGCGCTTCCTGGCGGTGACGGACCATTACGGGGTCTACCTGCTGGATAGCACGCTCGCGCGCGTCCTGCACCACGTGGTCCTGGACCCCGGGTTCAGCGTCGATCTGACGCCGCTCATCGGCGCCGCGTTCGTCGGCGGCGACACGCTGGCCGTGCTCAGCACGAACAAGAGCTACGCGCTGCTGACGCCCGTCCCCCACGCCGATGACCGCCTCGAGTGGCGGCACTTCCTCGAAACCGACGGCCAGGTGAGCGAGGTGGGGCTGGGCCGCTTCCAAACGGTGCGCGCCCATCAGATGTACGTGCTGTCGCTGGCATTCGATCCGGCGGCGCAGGAACTGATCACGGTGAGCGTTCCCAATCCGCGCCACCATCAACTGGTGGTGTCGCGATTCGCCCGCCGGGATCTGACGCTGTCGTCCGAGTTCGGGCCGCAGTTGGCGCCGGACCTGGCGCCCGCCGGGCCGTCGCGCACGCCCGCGGAGTATGTGGTGACGGGAGCCGTCGTGGCCGACGGCCGTCTCTACGCCATCAGCGCGGCGTACTCTACGCTGCTGGTGGTGGACTTGAAGGACCGGAAGCTCCAGGCGGCGTATGCGGTGCCGGGGCTCGCACGCCCGGTCGGCCTGGCCGCGCGCGGCGCGCAGCTCCTAGTCGCCCAGGCGGACGGACGCATCGCCGTGCTCGCGCGGCCCACGCCGTAGCGCCCCGCCACTCCCCTTACTTCACGAACCGGATCGCCGGCGCGGCCGCCAGCTTGCCGCCGCGAACGGGGAGCCTTACCGCGGCAGCACCCGGTACAGCGCCTGCATTCCCATGACCAGGTGCGGGGCGACGTGGCAATGAAACAGCCAGATGCCGGGATCGTCGGGCACCATATCGGCCGTCACCATCCCCATGGGCAGGAGCGCAGCGACGTCCGTGCGCATCCCGTGCACCAGCACCGTGTTGCCGTGCCAGTGCGGCGCGTGGATCTCGAACCCCGTCGTGGCCATCAGGTACCAGCGCACGCGCTCGCCCACCTTCATCGTCAGCCCGGGCAGGTGGCCGAACACGAACCCGTTCATCGACTCCTTGAGGTTGGCTTCCGGATGTGGGATCGCCGCGTCCTCGCCGAATGGATCCTTCACGACCTTCACGAGCGCCGGCTTTCCGGCGAACCGCCGGATGTTGTCCGCCAGATACCAGCTCTGGTTCTCGTCGAATTCGGTGAAGGCGACGACGAACTCCCGGTCCACGTCCTTGGGGCTCCCGTCGGCGCGCGCCGCAGCGCGTGCCGTGATGATGATCGGCCCCACGAGGCCGGCGTCCACGTCCCGGTCGTCCACGACGTGGGAGTGGTACATCCACATGACCGAGCTTCCGTCTCCCGGCCCTGGGCCCGCGCGTGCCGGGACCGGCCAGACGTAGACGTGCGTCCCGCCCGGCGGCACCGCGTCGTCCGCCTTGTCGGCTCCGGACGTCGAGTCCGCGTACGGGGCGCCCTCCGACGACTTCGTGTAGAACACCCCGTGCGGATGCATGCTGGCCGGATGGGGCGTGTTGTTCCGGAACACGACCCGGATGGTGTCCCCCACGACCGCGCGCAACAGCGGCCCGAGGATGCCGAGATGCTCCCAGGCCGCATCGCGCGGCTTCAGGGTGGAGAAGGTGGAATCAGTGTACTCGCGGTAGATCGCCTTGAGATAGCGGTGGCCAATGGTGATCGAATCGTTGCCGATGTTCTCGCGCGCCACGCTGTCGTAGGGCTGGCCCGAGATCAGGTTGACCTCGGGACCCGGAGCGTAGTCCCACACCACGGTGTCGGCGGCGACGTAGTAGGTCCGCGCATGCGGCGGCGGCGCGTTGGCCGCCCGGTGCACGGGGTTGAGGCCGAGCGCGACGGCGGCGCCGGCGCACGCGAATCGGGTGATGCCGCTCATGAACTGCGCTCCGTGTCGATGCGGGGGTCGCGGCCGCTGCGCGCCTCGTCGAACTGCCGCTGACCGATGTGTTGTATAGGGGAGAACGGCGCGCAAGATAATGCGAGCCGCCCATTCGGGTAGGGGCGGGGGGCCGAACTATGGCTCGAAGCCGGTTTACCCCCCGTCGCCTAAACCCTAACCCCTCTGGCTCTTGCGCCTTCCGGGACCGGCCTGCATTTTCGCTGTCCGCGCCGAAAGCCGGTTCCTGATGAAACGATCCGTTTCACCCGTTCCGATCCTCACGGCGCTCACGACGGCGCCGTCTGCGGAGGCGGCGAAGCGTCTGGTGCGAACGCTGGTGGAGCGGCGCGTGATCGCCTGCGGCACGGTCTTGCCCGGCGCGGTCTCCACGTACTGGTGGCAGGGCGCGGTCGCGGAAGAGGAAGAGGTCGTCGTGGTGATGAAGACGACGGCCGAGCGATGGGCGGAGCTGGCGGCGACGTTGCCGGGGCTGCACCCCTACGAGGTGCCGGAGTTGATCGCCCTTCCGGTGGCGGACGGCCATCCGCCGTACCTCGCGTGGGTGCGCGCGGAGACGGCGGGCCCGAGCAGACGGACGGTACGCGCGCCGACGGGCAAGCGCCGGCGGAGGGAGTAGCGTCATGGGTCGCAGGCGGCGGAGGCATCAGATGGGGAACGGTGGGAATGGTGGCAACGGACACTCGGATGGAGAGGCCGTAGTCGTGCTGACCGAGAGGCTCTCACCCACGTACGTGCCGGTGCGCGACGCCTCGGCCGTCCCGGCGCCCGTCCTCGAGCTCGAAGGGCTGGACCCGTGGGCGGAGATTCAGGGCCCTGCCCTCGCCCTCGAGGAGAAAGAGGGGGGGGCGGCGGACGAGCACGTCCTGACCTTCGACGACCCCGCACAGCTGGTGCTCGAGCCCCCAGCGGCCGAGGCGGTACGAACCTTCGAGCTTGAGGATCCGGAGACGGACGACACGAATGCAGCTGACGTTGTCGAGGCGTCCGGCACGGCCGGTGAGGAACTCGACGAGGGACCGGTTGAGGCGGACGACCCGCTGCCGATCCTCGACGAAGCCAAGGCCGCGGTCACCGACGTCGCGGACGCTCCCGCCGCCGAGGCGACCGGAGCCGCTGAGGTCGTGGAGCCGGTGGCGCCGCCGGAGCCGGATCCGATCGAGATCCGGTACGGCGAAGCGCACGCGGCGGCTGATGCCGGACGGACGGAGGACGCGAAGCGGCTCTACCGGGAGCTCCTCGCCCTCCATCCGACGCACGTCCGCGCCCGCAACAACCTGGCGCTGATCCTCGACGCAGAGGGGAACCACAAGGGCGCCCTCGCCGAGCTCGATCGCGCGCTCGACATCGAGTCCGAGAACGGGACACTGCTGGTGAACCGCGGCGCGCTGCTGGGCGCGATGGGCCGGTACGCCGCGGCGGAGCGGGACCTCAAGAAGGTCCTGCGCGTTGAGCCCTCCCACGCGGAGGCGCTCTTCAACCTCGGCGTGGTGATGAGCAAGAAGGGGCTGTGGACGGAGGCGGTGCCGCACCTCAAGCGTGCGGTGGAGCTGGAACCGCAGCGCGCGGCGGCGCATTACTACCTCGGCGAAGCGTTGAACCACGTGGACGACCTGGCGGGCGCGCTCGCCGCGTACCAGCGGGCGACCGAGTTGCAGCCGTCCAATCCGCGCGCACTGTACGGTCTCGGAATCATCTACGACCGCCTCGCGCGGCCCGACGACGCCGCCCAGATGTACCGCCGCTCCCGGGAGGTCAGCCGAAGGTGATCCGGGTGGTCGTGGACGACCTCGCGTCCGTCACGGCGGACGCGGTGGTCCGGCCCACGAACGGCAATCTCGAAGCGATAACCCCGGCCCTGCGCCGCCTCGAGCTGGCAGCAGGGCCGCGTTTTCGCGACCTCTGCCACGTCCAGCGCGAGCTGGGGGTCGGCGCCGCGGTGGTGACCCCGGCGGGCGACCTCCCGGCCGAGCTGGTGGTGCACGCGGTCATTCAGACGTCCTTCGAGCCGGTGTCGAAGGCGGGCGTGCGCCGGGCCGTGGCGGCCGCGCTCCGCCAGTCGGAGCAGTGGCACATCGGGACGCTGGCGCTGCCGCCCCTCGGCACCGGCGCCGGCCAGCTCTCGTTGGAGGACGCGGCGGACATCGTGTTTCCAGCGCTCGAGGAGCACCTGCGCACCGCGGAGCATCCCGTCAACGTGTTCATCGTGGTCGAGACCGACGTCGAGCGCGAGATCTTCGAGGGCCGCCTGGCGCGAGGAACCCTCTCCTGAATCGCAAGCTGTTGGCCGCCCTGATCCTCGTCGCCTGGGCCGCGGGGATCGCCCTGCTCGTCCGCCGCGAATACTTCAAATCCTCGGGCCTCAGGCTGGCGGAGGCCTCGCTGCGGGTCGGCCCCGGCGCCGAGTTCTACGCCGTCTCGATGGGCGGCGGCCCGATCGGGTACGCCTCGAGCACGGTGGACACGACCCCCGAAGGCCTCACCGTGCAGGACCTCCTGGTCCTCGACATCGAGGCGCTGGGGAAGGTGCAGCGCACCCAGCTCAGCACCGACGTCCGGCTGACGCGGGACCTGCGGCTCAAGAGCTTCGAGGGGACGCTGGACGTGCCGGGCGCGCCGTTCCGCGCCAGCGGCACCGTCAGCGGCGACTCGGTGCTCGACGTGACGATCGAGGCCGGCGGGCAGCCCACCACCACGCGGGTCCGGCTGAACCACCCCATCGTGCTGTCCAGCCTGCTGCCGCTGGAGCTCGCCTTCGGCCACCAGCTCGCGCCGGGCAAGTCCTACTCGGTCCGCGTCCTCGATCCGATGTCCATGGAAGAGCGCGACGTGACTGTGAGGGTGCTGGCCGAGAGCACGCTGGTCGTGCCGGACAGCGCCGCCTGGGACAGCGCGGCGGCCAAGTGGGTGCCGGCACGCCAGGACACGCTGCGCGCCTGGAAGGTGGCGGAGGAGTTCGGCGGGGTCGCGACCGAATCGTGGATCGACCGCCAGGGGCGGATCGTGAGCGCGGTCTCGCCGATCGGCTTCCGGATGGAGCGGATGGCCTTCGAGCTGGCGGTCGAGAACTGGCGGCGCGCGGCCACACAGCACCTGGCGGTGGCCGGGGGCTCCGGGGACATCATCGATGCGACGGCCATCACCGCCAACGTGCCGCTGCAGCCCGAGAACTTGAGCGTGCTCCGGGTGAGGATCGGCAACACCCGGCTCGCGGGCTTCGACCTCTCCGGCGGCCGGCAGCAGCTTTCGGGCGACACGCTCACCATCCGGCGCGAGACCGGCGTTGCCGCTTCCTCGGGCGGGCCGGCGAGCCTCCCGCTCGACCGGCTGCCGACGACCGACACCTCGCTCGCCGCCGATCTGGCGAGCGAGCCGCTGGTGCAGGCGAACGACCCACGCATCCAGGCGCAGGCGCGGCGGATCATCGGGCGCGAGCACCGCGCCGGCGCCGTGGCCGAGTTGCTGACCCACTGGGTCTACGCGAATCTCAAGAAAGAGATCACGATCAGCGTGCCGAGCGCCGTCCAGGTGCTGGACGAGCGGCGCGGGGACTGCAACGAGCACACGGTGCTCTACGTCGCCCTGGCGCGCTCGCTCGGCCTCCCGGCGCGCACCGCCGCCGGCCTGGTCTACCTGCGAGGCCGCTTCTACTACCACGCGTGGCCGGAGGTCTGGCTGGGACGGTGGGTGGCGGTGGACCCGACGTTCAACCAGTTTCCGGCCGACGCCTCACACCTGCGCTTCGTGATCGGCGGCCTCGCCCGTCAGGTCGAGCTGCTGCGCCTCATCGGGCGCGTCACCGTCACCGTCGTCGGGAGCGCAAACTAGCCACGTGATCCAGCTCGAGACCCTCACCAAGTACTACGGCTCCTTCTGCGCCGTGGACAACGTCACCCTCAACGTGCCGAAGGGCGCGCTGTACGGCTTCCTCGGCCCGAACGGCGCGGGGAAAACCACGACACTCCGGATGATCGCCGGTATCCTCCGTCCCACCTCGGGTCGGGTGCTGATCGGCGGCGACGACGTGAACCGGGCGCCGCTGGCCGCCAAGGCGCGCCTCGGCTTCATCCCGGACCGGCCGTTCGTCTACGAGAAGCTGACCGGCGCGGAGTTCCTGCGCTTCGTGGCGGGGCTGTACGGCCAGGACGGGCTGCTGGTGGAGCGACGCATCGACGAGCTGCTGGAGGTGTTCGAGCTCTCGGCCTGGAAGAACGAGCTGATCGAGTCGTACTCGCACGGGATGAAGCAGAAGCTGATCATCTCGTCCGCGCTCATCCACCGCCCGGAGGTGATCGTGGTGGACGAGCCGATGGTCGGGCTCGACCCGCGGGCGGCGCGGCTTCTCAAGGACCTCTTCAAGGGCTTCGTGAGCCGCGGCGGCACCGTCCTGATGAGCACGCACACGCTGGAGATCGCCGAGGCGCTGTGCGACCGCATCGCGATCATCCAGGGCGGCAAGATCGTCGCCGCGGGGACGATGGCGGAACTGAAGCAGCAGACCAAGTCGGGCGACATCGGGCTCGAGGATCTGTTCCTCCGCCTGACGGGGGGGCCCGCCGCGAAGGAGCTGGCCGCGGTGCTGGAGGGCGGGCTCTGAGGCAGCCGTCGCTGGTGCACATCCTCCAGCCGAAGTGGCGCACGGCGCTCACGCGGGCCCGGCAGGAGCGCGCGTCGGGAGGCACCGGCAAGGCGATCGTCCTCGCGGTCGTGGGACTGCTCTTCTGGGCGGCGGTGTTCGGCGTGCTGCTGCGCGTGCTGCGCTACTTCCGCGGCGTGCAGGAGATCGGCGCGCTCCTGGCCGGCAAGCTCCTATCGCTGTCGCTGCTCTCGTTCATCTCGGTGCTGCTCCTCTCCAACGTCATCACCGCGCTGTCGTCGTTCTTCCTCGCCAAGGACCTCGACCTCCTGGTCTCCTCGCCGGTGGACCGGGTCCGGATCTATGTGGCCAAGCTCGGCGAGACGCTCCTCCATTCCTCGTGGATGGTGGCGTTGATGACGGTGCCGATCTTCGCCGCCTACGCCGTCGTGTACAAGGGCGGGTGGCTCTTCCCGCTCGTCGCGGCGGGCACGTTCCTGCCGTTCCTCGTTCTCCCGGCGGTGGTCGGCTCGGCCACGACGCTGATCCTGGTCAACGTGTTCCCGGCGCGCCGCACGCGCGACCTGCTCTCCCTGATCGCGCTGGGCGCGGCCGCCGGCATCATCCTGCTGTTCCGCATCATCCGGCCGGAGCAGCTCGCGCGCCCCGAGGGGTTCCGGAACCTGCTCGACTTCATCACCGTGCTGCGCGCCCCCACCTCGCCGCTCCTGCCAAGCGAGTGGGTGACCAAGTCGGTGATGGGCTACCTCGGCGGGAAGATGGACTGGCTGCCGCTTTACCTCCTCTGGTCCACGGCCGGGGCGGCGGTGGTGATCGGCGCGATTCTGCACACCCGGCTCTACCACACCGGCTTCACGAAGGCGCAGGAAGGCGCCGAACGGTTCGTGCGCGGCGGACTGTGGCAGTGGGCGCTCGGCGGCCTGCTGCGCCCGCTCGGCGCCGCGCGCCGGGAATTCGTGCTGAAGGACCTGAAGCTGTTCTTCCGCGACACGACGCAGTGGAGCCAGCTGATCCTGCTGGCCGCGCTGCTGGTGGTGTACCTGTTCAACATCCGGGCGCTGCCGCTGTTCCGCGGCGAGCAGGTGCCGTTCTACACCGTGTCGATCGTCTCCTTCCTCAACCTCGGGCTGGCGGGCTTCGTCCTCGCGTCCATCGCCGCGCGCTTCATCTTCCCGGCGGTGAGCCTGGAGGGGCGGCAGATGTGGCTGCTGCGCTCCAGCCCGCTCGAGCTCAAGGCGCTCCTCTGGTCCAAGTACTGGGTGGGGACGATCCCGCTCCTGGTCCTGGCGCTCGCCATCACCGTCCTCACCAACGTGCTCCTCAGGGCGAGCCCGTTCATGATGGCGGTCGGCGTCTGCACGATCGTCCTGCTCACGCTGGCGATCAGCGCGCTCGCGCTCGCCTTCGGCGCGCTCTACCCGCAGTTCGAGACGGAGAACGCGGCGCAGATCCCGACCAGCTTCGGCGGCCTGGTCTTCATGATGGCGACGATCACGCTCCTGGCCGTCGTCATCGTGATCGAGTCCGTGCCGGTGTACGGCTACCTCCGCGCGGCGTTCAACCAGGAGCCGCTGCACGTCTCGCCGCTGATGCTCGGCGCGTTCGCGCTGGTGATCGTGGTGTGCGTGGGCGCCACCCTCGTCCCGCTCAGGATCGCACTCAAGAAGATCGAGCAGTTCGAGTTCTAGGGAGCCGCGTCCGCCGGCGCGAGGGACGCGCGACCGGCGCCAGCCCTACGCGGCCAGCGCAGCGCGCACCGAGTCCGCCCACCCCTCGTTGTGGATCAGCCGCGCGCGGGTGGCCGCGCGCAGCCGCATGAGCGGCGCCAGCCGCCGGAGGGCCAGGCGGTACGGGTTGAGAGGCGTCGGCTCCGCTTCCTTCGCCGTCAGCGCCAGGGGCCCGCGCCGCACGTGCAGCGCCTGCAGATCGCGGCCGGTCGCGTCCGCCTCGCCCGCGAACACATAGGTGGCCGCCGACGGCCCCGCGAGAATCTCCAGCGCCACCAGCGCGCCGACCGGCACGAGGAGGAACGAGGCCCAGTTCTCCGGGAGTGCGGTGGCCGCCGCCAGCGCCTCGCCATCGGGATCGAGGAGCTGAACGAAGCCAAGCCGCGGCTCGCCTCCCTTCCCCGCCGTCAGGAGCGCCTCGGCGCACGCCGTGCGATCGGGGGAGCAGACCCGGGCCACAAGCGCGTCGAACCCGCGCACCTGCGACTTCGGCAGGGCGAGGCCGTCGGCGAAGCCTGCGACGCCCGTGAGCCCGATCAACAGCGTGCCCTGCGCGTCACGGCGCGCGAGCACGCCGGCACGAAACGCATCGCGTTGGCGGCCGAGCTGCCCGACGACCGTCCGCTCGGCGCCGGACGCCAGGACGACGGAGGGCGGGTCGTCCGAGATACTGACTTCGGCCAGCGCACCGAACGGGACCTGGAAGGGATCGCCGTCGTCGGGGACCGCCGTCACGTGGGTGTCGTAGACCTGGAGCTCCGCGGGGCGGACCGCACTCCCGACGAGGAGCGCGCCGGAGAACACCGCCGGCATCGTGATGCCGTGGGCGAGCAGCCCCGCGACCCGCGCCTGGTTCCTGGCGCGCCGCAGCTCCGCGGCGAACGTGGCGAACCGGCGGCCGAGCTGAGTGAGGACGAGGCAGCCCGAGGGCCACAGGTCCACCTCGATCCGGTAGTCGGCCGCACGCACGGCGTCGGCGTCCAGGAATGCGACGGTGACCGGCCCGACGCTGACGCCGTCGTCGCCGATCACCGCTTCCGCCTGACCCTGTCTGGTCGCCGCGCCGGCCGCATCACGGAGCTCGAACGCCGCGGGAGCGCGCCGCACGTCGGCCGTCACGTCAGCTCCCGTACGGCTTGCCGCACTCCGGGCAGAACTTCGGCGAGCCGTCCGCCTCGGCGCCGCAGCTCGGGCACTTCTTCTTCGCCGAGATCGGCGCCCCGCAGTCGGGGCAGAACTTGCCGCCCTGCGTCTTCGCGCCGCACTTGGGGCAGACCGCCGCGGCCACCTGCGCGAGGTTGCGCTGGGCGAGGTAGTCCACCTCCTTGACCTTCTCGATCGCCTGGTCCTTCGCCGCCTGCGCCTGCGCCGCGGCGATCTCCTCGTCGAGGTCGGGCGCGCAGCTCTCGCACAGCCCCGCCTTGTGGTTCCAGCACACCGGCTCGCACACCCACTGCCCGCACCGCGAGCACTGCTTGAACTTCGGGCTGATCTCCTGGACCGCAGCGTTCAGCGCCGCGTCGTGCTGCGGCCCGGCCACCATGGACTCCAGCGCCGCAGCGCTCTGGGCCGCCCGACCGAAGATGCCGCCGAGCAGCGACGCCGCCGCGTTCGCCGCGGCCGCGGCCGAACCCAGCTTGTTCGCCTGGAAGGTCGAGATGTAGCCGTTGCCGCACTTCTGGCAGAAGAACTTGAACTGGAAACCGCGGTTGTTCGACAGGTCGGTGTAGTTGTCGGTGAACGGAATGTTGGCCATGGACGGGCTCCTTTGCGGCGAATCTACGCCGCCGCAGGCCCCTCCGCGAGCAAGGGGCCAGCCGCGATGCGGCAGGCCCCTCGCGACCCGGCACCACCTGCGGGACTACTGCCCTGCCAGCGTCTTCGGAGCCGGCGCGGGGTCGGCGTTCCCGACGTCCAGCACCACCTTCCATGCGCCGTCGGCCTGCTTGCGCCAGATCGTGACGTAGGTGCCCCGCCGCTCCGGCGGGCCGCCGGACCGCGGGCCCCACTCCCACCTGCCGATCGTGTAGCCCAGGTCGCCGCTCGCCGAGGCCTCGGCGCTGGTCGGCCGCCAGCTCAGCAGATGCGTCGTATCCCCCAGTTCGGCGGCCATCAAGGCGCGGATCGCCGCCTTACCGACGTAGTTGTGCCCGGGCGTGACTTGCACGCCGCTGTCGGCGAAGTACTCGACCCAGCCGTCCACCCCGCGCGCCTTCGTCGCCTGCGCGAACGCGATGTCCGCGTCCATGATCGCGGCGCGGACAATCGCTTCTTCCGATCCGCGGCGGCAGGCGCTCAGAGCGAGCGCCGCCGCCGCGACTGCCACTGCAACTCTGTAACTCCGCAACGCTGCAATCCTCCTCACGCTACCAGTCGATTACGTCGTCGAACATGCCGGGAAAACCGCCGCCTGTGGGCCGCGCTTCCACCGGAGCGCCGCGCGGGTTGAGGACGCGGTCGATCCGGAACCGCAGGTCCGCGACGTGCGCCCTGGTCACCGGGTCGGCAGCGCGCGCGGCCGCGCTCTTGAGCTGCGTATCCAGCTCCGTCAGCGTGGCGCGGGCCAGCGCCCGGGCGTCAGCCGGCCGCGGTGGCGGCGGCGTGAAGCCGGGGAAGTTGAGCAACCGCGTCGGGACGCTGGCGTTCAGCGGCGTGTTGATCAGCCGGTCCATCTCGTCCACGAATGCGCGCTGGATGTTGCGCCGGTACTCGTCCGTCACCGGATGCGCGGCGGACGCCTCGGTGAAGAGACCCTTGCGGAGGTCGCCGAGCAGGTCGGCAATCCCGTACGCCGGACGCGAGGCAGTCGCGAACGCGCTCTGCTCCGCCATCCGGGAGAGCCGCGAATCCTGGAGCAGCGTCGTGAGCAGCGCCGTCTGCCGCACGCGGATCCGCTCCACGCTCCCCGTCGGCTCGATACGCCGCAGGATGTCGGAATCCAGCATCCAGGTCGGCGTGGTGAAAGCGTTGTCCACCAGGAACTTCACGGCCGCAGCCTGCCGGTCGCGCGGCACCGCCTGGTGGATGACGCCCTGCTGGTCCGGGTACTTCTCGTGCCGCCACACGCCGCCGGGCACCACGGCGAGCTGGTTCATCTCCAGCGCCCACTGCCCGATCAGCCGGCCGTACATGTCGTTCAGCTGGCTGTAGTCTTCCAGACCGTTGGCCGTCGTGGCAGGGATCAGCATCGGCACCAGGCGCTTCAGGTTCCGGAGCCCATACCCGGTGGACTTCACCGGGTCGTCGCCCAGCCCCTCGCGCTCGGCCCTGGGATCGATCCCATCCATGTCGCCGAAGCGGTATTCCGGACGTGTGTCCTGGAGCCGCGCCAGCGAATCGAGCGCCGGCCGCTCCGACTCCGGCGTCGTGAGGCCCGGCCAGCGCCGGTAGCCCCAGTTGATGGTGTAGTAGTCCCACGGCCCGATCTTGGGGATCATGCAGACGTCGTCGCCCGGCTGCGCCACGTAGTTGTTGCGCGCGTAGTCCATGATGGAGTACGACGTGCCGTTCGCGCACGTGTAGCTCTTGCTGCGAAGCGAGTCGGTCGGATAGAGGCCCGACGAGAGGTGCGCGTGCGGCAGGCCGAGGGTATGACCGATTTCATGGGTGATCACGTACGCGACCATCTGGCCCATCAGCGAGTCGGGGAACGGGAGCGTCTTCGCCCGCGGGTCCACGGCCCCGGCCTGCACCCAGTACCAAGCCTGCTGCAGCGAGGTGATGTTCTGGTACCAGCCGACCGACGACTGCAGGATCTCCCCCGTCCGCGGGTCGCTGATGTGCGGCCCGTAGGCGTTCTCGGTGGTTGAGGGGAGCCAGCGGACGAAGGAATAGCGCGCGTCGTCGACGTCGAACTTCGGGTCCTCCTGCGGCGTCGGCGCGGGGCGCGCCATGATCGCGTGCGAGAATCCGGCCGCCTCGAACACCGGCTGCCAGGCCTCGATGCCCTTGATGAGCCACGGCACCCACTTGGTGGGCGTCGCCGGATCGATGTAGAAGACGATCGGCTTGACTGGATCGCTCACCGCGGCGCTCGGATCCTTCTTCTCGAGCCGCCAGCGAGAGATGTAGCAGCGCCGCTCGACCACTGGGCGATCCTGCCCGTAGTCCTCGAACGAGACGTCAAAGAAGCCGATGCGGCTGTCGCACAGCCGCGGCTGCATCGCTTCCGCGGGGAGCAGCACCATCGAGTAATGGAGCAGCATCGAGATCGTGTTGACGCCCCGCCCGCCGCCGAAGCCGCCGCCGGCGCCCGGCATGGAGTCCACCTCGAAGGTCTGCAGGGCACTCACGTCGATGTTCTGCGGGAAGGCCTTCACCCGTTCGATGATCGAGCGGGCCGGATCCATGCGCCGGGAGCGGAAGCGCTGCTTCTGGTTCAGTTCCTGCACGTCGGTCGTGTACAGGTTCGTCACGTCGATGACGATGTTCGAGTCGGCCGGGCTGTACGCGGCGATGCTGAACGTCATCAGCACGGCCGGCTGGTTGCTGAGCGAGACGGCCCGGTAGACCGGCAGGTTGCTGTCCGCCTGGGCGCCGTAGCTCACCATCCGGAAGAAGACCTTGTCCTGAATCAGGTCCCACCGCACCACGCGGTCGGTGACCTCCTCGCCGGCGTACCCGACGCCCGGCACGGTGCCCTGCTGCGACACCTTGAGGAGGAAGACGCGGCCGAGCATCGCCTTGGGGATCTCGTAGAAGAGCTGGTCGCCGACCCTGTGGGTGATGAAGACGCCGGTGTCGGACACGGCCTTGTCCGTGATGACCTCGGCGTACGGGCGCGGCCCCTGCTGCTGTTGCTGGGCGCGCATGCCGCCGCCCGGGAAGGCCGGCGCCTGGGCGCCCTGCGGGTTCGGCGGCCCCCCGGGCCGCTGGGCGTTGGCGAGCGGCCCCGCGAACGCGGCGAGGGCGATTATCGCGACTGCGGAGTACGTCTTTCGTGTCGCCATGGGTAGCGTCTCGCGATGAGAGTGATGACGCGGTACGGCAGGAAGCGGATGAAAGCAGTACGGACAGGTGGGGCCCCAAGTTGAAGCTGAGCCCGGCGGAGCTGCGTCAGGCCCGGGCGCCGCACTCCACGCAGAAGCGGCCGCTGCCCTCGAGCACCGCGCCGCAGTTGGTGCAGAACCGCTTCCCCTTGCTGGCGTTCCGCGCCTCGGCGATGAGCCGCTCCACCGGGTCGTCCCCCGCCCCCGCCCCCTGCGCCGCGACGGCACCGCCCGCTGGCGCGGGCACCCGGTGGCCGTTCCCACCCGCCGGCGCCTCCGCATCGCGCAACGCCTCCACCGCTTCCTTCGTGTACCGCGCGAGCATCGCCTGGTAGTCCCCATCGGAGAGTTTTCCCGTCGCGCGGTCGAACTCGATCTCCTTCAGCGCCGCGAGCGCCAGCTCCTTGCGGACCTCCTTGGGATCCTCCGCCTCCTCGTCATCGACGGACGGACGGACGGATGCAGCGGGCGCACGGAGGATGGGATCCAGGACCACCAGCACCGCCGCGATCGCGACCACCAGACCGATGAGGATCGCCATTTACGCCTCGAACTTCTCCAGCTCGCGTTTCAGGTTCTCCATCTCCTCGGGCGTCGCGGCGCCCTCCGGCGCCTGGACGACCGGCTCGGCGCGCGTGAGCGCCGCCACCTTCCCCCAGCGCTTCACCAGCCCGACCACCAGACCCAACCCCACGCCGAGGCCGACGAACGGCATGAGGTACGCCGCCCAGTTGAAGCCCCGCTTCGGCGGCGACATGAAGATCATCTCGCCGTACTGCTTCTGGAACGCGTCGAGCACCTGCGCCTCGGTCATCCCGGAGTCGAGGCGCGCCAGCACCAGCTGGTGCATCGCGGGCGAGGTCGTGCAGGTGAAGTCGGTGGTGCGGCAGGTGTACACCGAGAGGTTGCAGCCGCAGGTGCAGCGGATCTTCTCTTCGAGCGCCTTGACGAGGGCGCTGTTGTCGCGCGCCGTGACGGCGGCCACGCCGCGGCCCGCCGCCTCGGGCACCTCGAGCCGCCCGAGCGAATCGCCCGGCCGCGCCCTGAGCTGCCGGCTGAGCGCGCTGTCCCGGGCGCTCGGCCCCGCACCGCGCGCCTGGGCGGCGAGGCTCGTCGCAGTCAGAGCGAGCGCGAAGAGACTAAGCGCCGACTTGCGCCACATATCCCGCGGGCTCCGCCCGACGCCGGCTCGCCGGCGTCGGACCCTGGGCCGACGGCCAGAGCGTGATCAGGCCGCCGAAGGCGAGCACCAGCCCGCCGTACCACACCCACCAGACCAGCGGGTTGATGACGATCTTGTACACCGCCTGCTCGGTCCCCTGCACCGCTCCCGCGAACACGATGTACAGGTCTTCCCGGACGTCGCTCCGGATCGCCACTTCCGTCGCCGGCTCCGCCGTGGGCTGGCCCATCGAGTCCAGATACTGCCGCTTCTCGCTCTTCATCGTGCCGAGGTACTTGCCGTCCCGCGACACGTCCATGCTCGCCGCGGTGACGAAGCGGTTCAGCTCGTCGTACTGCGAGATCCCCTGGTGCGTGAGGTGGTAGGTCCAGCCGTACGGCGACCGCACGTCCACCGATTGCCCGGGCTTCAGCGTGACCTCCGTCTCCCGCTTGAACGCGAGGCCCGCGAACGCCGCGAACAGCATCACGATGCCGAGGTGCACCACGTAGCCGCCGTAGCGGCGCCGGTTCCGGCCCACCAGCCGGACGAAAGCGAGCGGGAGCATTTCGCCGTGCAGGCGGTGCCGCGCCCCGACCCCGCGCACGAACTCCTGCGCCACCGTCACGGTCACGAACGCGCCGAGGGCGTACGCCACGATGGACCAGCCGTCCGACATCCGGATCGCCGCCAGCGCCGCCGCCGTCACGAGCATCGCCACCGTCGGCCAGAAGAACTGGCGCCTGAGGTTCTGGGTCGAGGCCTTCCGCCACGCGATCAGCGGTCCGATCCCCGTCAGCAGCAGCAGCCCCAGCCCCAGCGGAATGTTCACCTGGTTGAAGAACGGCGGCCCCACCGTGACCTTCGTCCCCCGCACCGCCTCCGAGATGATCGGGAAGATCGTCCCCCACAGCACCGCGAACGCGATCACGACCAGGATCAGGTTATTGAAGAGGAACGCCGCCTCGCGGCTCACCATCGACTCGAGCCGCGTCTCGGCCTGGAGCATCGGCCAGCGCCACCACAGCAGCCCGAAGCCGGCGACGCCGAAGAGGACCAGGGCGATGAGGAAGAAGTAGCCGACGTTCGACTGCGCGAAGCTGTGCACGGAGGAGATCACGCCGCTCCGCGTCAGGAACGTGCCGAAGATCGAGAGGAGGAACGAGCCGACCACCAGCCCGATGTTCCACTTCTTCAGCATCCCGCGCTTCTCCTGGATCATCACCGAATGGAGGAACGCGGTCATCGTGAGCCACGGCAGGAACGAGGCGTTCTCCACCGGGTCCCAGGCCCAGTAGCCGCCCCAGCCGAGCTCGACGTACGCCCACCACATCCCGAGCACGATTCCGCACGAAAGGAAGAGCCACGACAGCAGCGTCCAGCGGCGGATCGCGTGCAGCCAGCCGGTGTCGAGCTTCCCCGAGACCAGCGCCGCCACCGCGAACGCGAAGGGGATGCTGATGCTGGTGTAGCCGAGGTAGAGCATCGGCGGATGGAAGACCATCCCCGGGTTCTGGAGCTGCGGGTTCAGCCCGCGGCCGTCGGGCGGCGTGAACCCGAGCCGCTCGAACGGGTTCGACGCGAACACCATCGTCGCGATGAAGAAGACGGCGATGACGGCGATCGTCCCCGCCACGTACGGCGTCAGCTCCCGGTACTTCCCGCGGTTCACCAGCAGCGCGATCGAGCCGAAGGTCGTGACCACCAGCGCCCAGAGCAGCAGCGAACCCTTCTGCCCCGCGTAGAACGCCGACCAGGTATAGAAGACCGGGAGGTTGCGGCTGGTGTACGCCGCGACGTACTCGACGTTGAAATCGTGCGTGAGCAGCGCGTGCATCAGCGCCGCCGAGGCGATGACCAGCAGCCCCCACAGCGCGAAGATCGAGCGCTCGGCGCTCCGCCCCAGATCGGCGCGGTGCGTCCGACCCGCCATGAACGCGACCGCGCTCCCCCACAGCCCGATGAGGAGCGCGATCCAGAGACAGATGTTGCCGAGTTCCGTCATGTCGTGCGCGTCGGCACAGCCTCGTACCGCGACCCGCACTTCGCCAGCAGCGTCGTCGCGCGGAAGGTGCCGTCGGGCTGCAGCCGCCCCTCGACCACCACGTCCACGTCGTCCGTGAAGGTGTCCGGCGCCAGCCCCCGGTAGATCACCGGGTACGACTGCGCCCCGTCACTCGCGCGGAAGGTGATCGTCTGCGTCGCCACGTCGCGCGTGATCGTGCCCTTCACGACCCGCGCGCCCATCTTGACCCCGACGTTGTAGAAGGAATGGTCGGCGTTGATCTTCGCGGCCAGCTCGGTCGGAGTCAGGTAGTACACCCCCGTCTCCTTGATCCCCGACGCCATCAGATACCCGACCGTCCCGAGGATCAGCGCGCCACCGATGATGAACTTCGTGCGTGCTCTCATAGACTCCACACCGCTTCAGGCCCGTGATTGCTCAATATACCCGACAAAATCAGTCCGCAAGTCGTGGGCCAAACTGCGACTGGCCCATTGCGGCATACCTAACGGCACATCCTGCAATGGCTTACGCCGCGAGCCCCGGACTCAGGTGTTCCTCGCCCAGGACAATGTAGCCCGGACCGCACGCCGCCACGCGTCCCAGCCTGCGGTCACGCGGCGCCCAGGCTCGAAGACCGTGTAGTGCCGAGCCGCCGCGAACTCGGCGGCCGACTTCCAGACCCCGGTCGCCAGGCCGGCCAGCCCCGCCGCCCCCATCGCCGTGGACTCCACCACGTCGGGGCGCGTAACGCGGAGCGCGAGGACCGACGCCTGGAAGCGCATCAGCCAGTCGTTGGCGGCGGCCCCGCCGTCCACCTTGAGATCGCGCGGGCGGATCTTCGCGTCCGCCGTCATCGCGTCCAGGACCTCGCGGGTGGAGTACGCCATCGCCTCCAGCGCCGCCCGGACCAGGTGGGCCTTGGTAGTACCCCGTGTCAGGCCAAAGATCGCCCCGCGCGCCCCCGATTCCCAGTGCGGCGCCCCGAGGCCGACGAACGCGGGGACGAACACGGCGCCCGCCGTGTCCGGGACGCTCGCCGCCAGCGCCTCGGTCTCCTTCGCCTCGGCGATCACGCCGAGGCCGTCGCGCAGCCACTGGACCGCGGCGCCGGCGATGAAGACCGAGCCCTCGAGCGCGTAAGCGGGAGCGCCCCGCGCATCGCACGCCACCGTGGTGAGCAGCCCGCGCCGGCTCCGCACGAGCTTCTTCCCGGTGTTGAGCAGGAGGAAGGCGCCGGTCCCGTAGGTGTTCTTCGCCGAGCCGGCGGCGAAGCCTCCCTGCCCGAACAGCGCAGCCTGCTGGTCGCCCGCGATCCCCGCGATCGGCACCTCCGCGCCGAACCACTCGGCGTCGGCGACGCCGAAGAGGCCCGACGACGGGCGGACTTCCGGCAGGATCTCCCGCGGCACGCGGAACAGCCTGAGCAGCGCGTCGTCCCACTGAAGCGCGCCGATGTCGAAGAGCATCGTGCGCGAGGCGTTGGTGGGATCGGTGACGTGGGCGTCCCCCTTCGTCAGCCGGTGCACGAGCCAGCTGTCCACCGTCCCGAACGCCGTTGAGAAAAGCCTTGGCTTTAGTTTCTTGATGGTCCACTCGATCTTGGTGGCGGAGAAGTACGGGTCGGGGACGAGTCCGGTCTTGCGGGCGATCAGCTTCCTGTCGAGGCGGCGGCACCGCTGGCTTGTCCGGCGGTCCTGCTAGACAATGGCCGGATGCAGGGCTGCGCCGGTGCGGCGGTCCCACAGCACGGTGGTCTCGCGCTGATTGGTGATCCCGACGGCCGCGAGGTCGCGGCCGGCCGCGCGAGCGGCGGCCATGGCCTGCCGGCCGGCGGCGAGGGTGGCGCTCCAGATCTCCTCGGGGTCGTGCTCCACCCATCCCGGCTGCGGATAGTGCTGAGTGATCTCGCGATACCCACGCCCCAGAACGCGCCCGCCCTCGTCGACGACGAGGGCGGTGCTCCCCGTGGTGCCCTGATCGAGCGCGAGGACGAGCGGCACGCTAGTGGCGCCGGTTCGACGCCGCCTGGAGATAGGTGACGATCTGCTCCGCCTGCGGCCGCGACACGCCGCTGACGTGCATCTTCTCCATGTTCTTCTCCATCCGCATCACGACCACGGGCCAGTCCGGCGGCGAATGCACCTTCGGGTCGGCGAGCGCGTGGCACCGGGAGCAGGTCGCGACGAACTGGTCCTTGCCCGGGCCAGCCGGCAGGTTCTCGGCCACCTTGAGCGCGTTCTTCTGCAGGTAGGCCAAGAGCAGCGAGCGCTCGGCCGTGGTCGGGATCTGGACCCCGAGGCTGCCCGCCATCATGTCGATGCGCACCCACATCCGGCGCAGCACGATCGTCCAGTCAATCGGCCCGTGCATGCTGGGAGATGGCAGAGCGTGGCACTGCGTGCAATACTGTCCGAGGATCTTGGCGCCCTGCGACGTCGGCTCGGGGAGGCTCTCCGGCGCGACGCCTGGCGGCAGCAGGATGTTCGCCGCCTCGAGGAGGCGCTGCTGCATCACCGGGAGGCCGTGCGTCGCCGAGGTGTCGGCGGCTGCGGACGCCTGTCCCGACGGCTGGGGCTTGGTGCAGCCGGCCAGGACGACGATCATTGCCACCACCAACGCCCGCGCGCTCATGGAATCCTCCGAAGTGGGAGCACAATAATGGAGAAAGAGGCGCACCATTTGCCAGACCCCGCCCCCGGCGGCGCCGCGTCGGCCATCCCGCGGCCGAACCGTGCCCGGCTCGAGGCGGACGTGCGCGCGCTGGCGGTAGTGCGGCATCCGGCCGCCGCGCCCGAGGCGCTGAAGGAAACGGAGGACTACGTCGCGCTGGAGCTCGGTGCGGCAGGCCTTCGGGTCGAACGCCAGCTCTTCGAGTGGCGCGGCGCGGAGTTCCACAACGTGCTCGCGACCAGGGACGGGACCGATGCCGCGCGGCCCTGGGTGATCGTGGGCGCGCATTTCGACTCGCGCGCCCACACTCCGGGGGCGGACGACAACGCGAGCGGCGTGGCTGCGATGCTGGAGGTGGCGCGGCTGCTGCGCGGCGCCCCGCTCGCCGCCACCGTGCAGTACGTCGGCTGGAACCTCGAGGAGTTGCAGGCGCTGCCCCTGCACTACGCCCTGGGGAGCCTCGCCCATGCGCAGATGCTCAGGGCGGCGGGCCGCCGGCTCGCGGGCACGCTGAACCTCGAGATGCTGGGCTACACGTCGGAGCGGCAGAGGCTGCCGGCCGGCGTGCGGTTCGTGAAGCGGATGCCGCAGGGGGGCTATTTCCTCGCCGCGGTCGGCGACTGGGGCTCGCGCGACCTGCTGGGCGCGTTCGAGCGCGCGGCGGAAGCCGAGGTGCCCGTGGTCGCGCTGGCCGTTCCGCTCCGGGGCTGGCTCCTGCCCGACGTGCGCCGCTCGGACAACGCGCGCTTCTGGGACCAGGGCTATCCGTCGCTGCTGGTCACCGACACCGCCGACCTCCGGAACCCGCACTACCACCGCGCGACCGACACGCCGGAGACGCTCGACTACGACTTCCTCACGCGCGCGACGGCGGCCGTTGCGGCGACTGCGCGCGCGCTCGCTTCCTAGGGCGTGACCTTGTAGACCTTGTCGCCGGTCCGGCAGCGGTCGGCCACGAGGAGGCCGACCTCGTCGCCGACTTTGGCGGCATCCAGCTTCTTATGCTCGACTTCCATCGACGTCACCTTTTCGGTGATGTCTGTGTGCGCGCCCTTGATGTGGATGGTGTCGCCGATCGCAAAGCCTTCTGCGCTGACTTTCACGATGGCGACGTGGGGGCGGTCGAAGTAGTGCGTGACGGCTCCGACTTCGGTCTCCGGCATGGGGCCTCCCGAGGGGACTGTCTCTATCCTACCCCGGGCTCTAAGTTTCGCAAATCACTTCCAACCTGGCGTCTGCCCTCTTGAGCCCACGTGCCGCTGCGGCGGGACGACGAGCCTATGAGCTCGTCTTCCTCCTTGCCGTCTGCGCAACTGGTACCTTGAAGAGCCAATGTCCCGACGGCACGCCGCCGCCGTGCGCCGTGCGGCCGTTCCACGCGCCCGCGCCGCCGCCCAACAGCGTCGCCGTGCTCTACCTCGACAACCTCTCGCGAGACACGTCCGACGCGTTCCTCGCCGACGGCCTCACCGAGGAGATCATCATCCGCCTCGGCCAGGTCCAGCGCCTGGCCGTGAAGTCGCGGTTCGAGGTGCAGCGCTTCCGGGGTCGGGCGCTCGACCCGGCCACCATCGGCCGGTCGCTTGGCGCCGCCTATCTCGTCACGGGCAGCGTGCAGCGTGCCGGCGACCGGGTGCGCATGCGGGTCGAGTTGCTTCTCTCCGCGACGCGGGCGCAGGTCTGGGGCGACGTCTTCGACAAGGCCAGCGGCGACCTCCTCACCGTCGAGTCCGACATCGCCGAAGCGGTGGCTTCTGCAATCACCGGCCAGCTGCTGCCCGCCGAGCGGACACGTCTCTCGCGGCCGGTGACCTCCGACCCGGTGGCGTACGAGCAATACCTGCACGGCCTCCAGGCCGCCCACAACTTCGGCGACGAGGCCGCCCTCAGGAGCGCGGTGGCCTATTTCGACCGTGCGATCGCGCGCGATTCCGGCTTCGCCAGCGCGTTCGCGGGCAAGGCGGTGGCCTGGAGCATGCTGGCCGACGGCTATGTGACCCCGCGCGAGGGGTACGGGCAGACACGTGTGGCCGCCAACCAGGCGCTGGCGCGCGACTCGTCGCAGACCCTGGCCTGGGCCATGCTCGCGAACGCGGTCCTCGCGCTGGATCTGGACGCGCACGAGGGCGAGCGGCTGGCGCGCCGCGGGATCGCGTTGGATCCGCACGGCGGCTGGTCGCGCCTCTTCCTGTCCGGTGCACTGTGGGCGGAGGGAGAAACCGATTCCGCCGTCAGCGAGGCCCAGCGCGCCTGGCAGGACGATTCGTTGTTCACCATCATGAGCGTCAACTACATCAACGTGCTGGTCGGCACCGGCCGCCTCGACACGGCCGCTGCCATGATCCCGCGCATCCGGGCCATCCTGCCGCCCACCGACGCCGACCCGCTCGAGGGCATGGTGTTGGGCGCGCGGGGCGATTGGCGGGGCGCCGCCAGGCTCCTGGACTGGCGCTACTACGGCGGCTGCTTCGATGCGGGGATGTACGTGCGTGCGCTCCTGGCGCTGGGCGACACCGTGGCCGCGCGCGCCACGGTGGACTCCATGGTGTCGGCGCGCACGCCGGGCTACTACAACCCGATAGCGCTGGCTCGCGCCTATGCGGCGCTGGGAGACATCGATCGCGGCATCGAGTGGCTGCGCCGCGCGTTCGAGGAGCGGACCGCGTTCGTGATCTGGGTGCGCCAGGACCCCGAGCTGGCGACGCTGCGCGCCGATCCGCGCTACGCCGCGCTCGACCGGCAGTTGCGGTTCTGAGAAGGCCACCGACGAAGACGGCCTGATCGTCGAAGGGGTCTGATTCGGCCGCCGACCCGCGGCATTGCCCAAAGGGTCCTCCGTAGACATTGTTGGGTGTAGCTCCATCGGAGGCGCCCTTGCGCCAACTCCGCCTCGCCGTTCTGCCTCTCTTCGTCGCCACGTCCCTGGCCGCTCAGACGCCCGCGGAGTCAAACGCCCCCGTCACGCCCGTCGCCGTCGCGGCGCCGGCGCGAACGGCGTTTCTCGACCTCGCCGCGCTGGTGGGCGACCGGCAGCGCTTCGGCCTCGAGCCGCTGGTCTTCGGGCGCTGGACCGTCGGCCTGATCGGGAGCCACTACAGCACGGGCTCGCCGGCCTACTACGGGAACGGGTACGTCACCCTCAACGTGCCAGGCTCGACGGTCCCGACGATCCTGTGCCCCATGTCAGGCTGCCCGCCGACCGGTAGTGGATCCACCTCGAGCTACACGGCTTGGAGCCTGGACTTCGCGGTGCGCTATTACCCCGCGGCCCTCTCGTTGAACGATCCGCACCGGCGGCTGATGGTCTACATCGGCGAGTTCATCGGATACCAGTGGCGCACGCTTACCCAGGTGTCGTATCCGCCGGTGGCGGTGCCCGCAGCGGGATCGAGCCAGGCGGTGCCCTGCGCGTATCCGGGGTGCTCCGGCCAGGTCGTCCAGAAACAGAGCTTCATGGGCTGGGAGCCGGGCGCCGAGGTCGGGGTGCGCCTGGAGCCGTTGGGGCCGCTGTTCATCGACGTGGGCGGGTGGTTCAAGATTGTGGGCGTGGACGACCCAACGCAGCGGATCCGGCCCGGTCAGCTGGACTCGCGGCTGGTCGTGGCGGTGGGAGTGGGTTGGTAGTAGTGACGTCGTAAAGTCGGGTGAAAGGGAGGCGCCGATGCGCGCGCTTCGCCTCGCGATGTTTTCTCTGCTGGTCGCCACGTCCCTTGCCGCCCAGACGCCCGCGGAGTCGAACACAGCGGTCGCACCCGTTGCCGTCGTGGCGCCGGCGCGGACCGCGTTCCTCGACCTCGCCGCCCTGGTGGGCGACCGGCAGCGCTTCGGCCTCGAGCCGCTGACCCTGGGGCGGTGGATGCTGGGCCTCGTCGTGGCGCGGATCGACACCGGCGGCACGCCGCAGGGTCAGAGCAACGTGCCAACGAGGCCCTGCCTGGTGACCGGCTGCGCCATCTATGTCACGCCGAGGTACCTCGCGTGGAGCGTTGATCTGGCGGTGCGCTGGTATCCGCCCCTGCGTTCGAGGCATTTCGTGCCGTACCTCGGCGAATTCGTCGGCTACAACTGGCGCACCTTCCGGAACGGAGTGAACAGCTACCGCGCCGGCTGGGAGCCGGGCGCCGAGATCGGGCTGCGGGCCAGGGCGCTGGGGCCGCTGTTCGTGGACGTGGGTGGCTGGTTCAAGCTGGTGCGGCTCGACGACCCGACGCAGAACGTCCGCCCTGGCAGCATCGACTCCCGGTTCGTGGCGGCCGTGGGGATCGGCTGGTAGCTAGGGCTTGAGCACGGCGCGGCCGATGAGCTGCCCGACCGCGGGCAGGCAGGGCGGGGTTGCCCCGGTCGTCCGCGCGGCCTATGCTCTCCGCACCCACGAACGCGGCGCGCTCCAGGCGCCGCCCGCCAGCCCACGAATCCCGGGCGATGCGGCCCGGGAGAGGTCAAATCGACGATGACTGGACCGACCTTCCGCCGTTCCCGGTTGTCTTCTCTACTGCTCGCCCTGACCGTCGCGGTTCCCGCCGCGCTCCGCGCCCAGCAGCCGGCACCGGCGCAGGCGCCGGCGAAGACCTTCACCGACGTGACGGTGCTTCCCGCCACGCCCGTGCGGGACCAGGCCAGCACGGGGACCTGCTGGGATTTTTCCACCCTCAGCATGCTGGAGTCCGAGCTGCTGCGCATGGGAAAGGGGGCGTACGACCTGTCGGCGATGTTCATCGTGGACCACGTGTACCGCGAGAAGGCCGACGCCTACTACCGGATGCACGGCAACAACACGTTCGCCGAGGGCGGGCTGAGCCACGACGTACTCAGCGCCATCGCGAGGTACGGCATCGTCCGCCAGAGCGACTTCTCCGGGCTGTGGCCGTACGAGACCCGCCACAATCACGGCGAGCTGCAGAGCGTGCTCCGGGCCGATCTGGACGCGGTGCTCCGCTCGAAGCCCGGGCCATCGCCCAAGTGGGAGAAGGGCTTCGACGCGCTGCTCGACACGTACCTGGGACCGCTGCCCGACACCATCCGGGTGGACGGACGCGCCGAGACGCCCAGGCAGTTCGCCGACCAGCTCGGGATCGACCCCTCCGCCTACGTGGAGTTCACGTCGTTCACGAACATGCCCGTCTGGCAGCAGGGCGCGCTCGAGACGCCGGACAACTGGGCGCATAACGACAAGACCTGGAACGTCCCGCTGGACGATGCCATGCGGGTCCTGAGGCACGCCATCGAGAGCGGCTACACGGTGGCCATCGGGGCCGACGTGAGCGAGCGCTCCTTCGACCAGAAAGCCGGCTACGCCACGTGGAACGAGGGCGAGACGATCACGCCCGAGGCGCGGCAGGAGGGCTGGGACCGATGGACGACCACCGACGACCACACGATGCAGCTCGTCGGCATCGCCCACGACGAGAACGGCGTCACCTACTACAAGGTCAAGAACTCCTGGGGTGACGTAGGGCCATACCACGGCTACATCTACATGTCGGAGAACTACATCCGCGCCAAGTTCGACCTGCTCATGCTGAACAAGGCCGGGTTGCCCCAGGACATCCGGGCCAGGCTGGGGATCTGACGGTGTAGCAGGTGTCAGGGGTCAGGGGCAGGGAGCGGCACACTCCCACCTGGCACCTGGCACCCGACACCTGTCTTAGGGCTTCAACACCGCGCGGCCGATGAGCTGCCCGGCCGCGAGCGCATCTATCCCTTTCTGGAATTCCCCGAGCGGGATCACGCGGTCCACTACCGTCTGGATCTTGCCGCGCCCCACCAGGTCCACCGCGCGCACCAGCTCGTCCAGCGTGTTGCCGACCGAGCCCGTGACGCTCGCCTCCGTGATCACCAGCTGGATCGGGTGCACGGTGTAGCTGTCCTCGGAGTAGCCGATGAAGACCAGCCGCCCGCGCTTGGCCAGCGCGCCGGTCGACGCCGCCATCGTGTCCTTCGTCGCAACCAGCTCGAAGACGACGTCGGCCCCGTGGCCGCCGGTGATCTCCCGCACCCGCTCGGCCACCTTCCCGTCCTTCGCGTTCAGCGCGTGCGCCGCGCCCAGCGCCTTCGCCTTCTCCAGTTTCGCGGGCGTCCGCGAGACGGCGATGACCTCCGCGCCCGAGAGCTTCGCGAGCTGGATCAGCCCGAAGCCGACCGCGCCGACGCCGTAGACCAGCGCGACGTCGCCCGCCGCCAGGCGCGCCAGGGCCGCCGCGTGCACCGCCGTGGTCACGCCGCAGCCGATCGGCGCCGCCGCCTCGTCGCTGATGCTCTGGGGGAGCGGCACGGCGTTCCGCGCCGGCACCTTGGCGTATTCGGCGAAGCCGCCGTCGGAAACGAAGCCGTACTCCGCCACCAGCGCGTCACACAGGTTCTCGTCGCCCACCAGGCAGTGCGCGCAGCGCCCGCACCCGACGTAGTAGTAGAGGATCACGCGATCGCCCGGCTTCGGGCTCGTCACCCCGGCGCCGACCTCGTCCACCACGCCGACCACTTCGTGGCCGAGCGTCAACGGGTGCACGCCGAGGTTGAGGAGACCGCTGAGGAAGTGCAGCTCGGTGTGGCAGATCCCGGAGGCCGCGACTTTCACGACGACTTCGCCAGGCCCCGGCGTCGGCTTGGGCAGCGTCTCGAGCCTCAGCGGCTGCTTGGGCCCGTGATATCGAATCGCGCGCATGTCAGTCTCCGAATGGCGGCTTCACGATCCCCCGCTCCGTCACCCATCCCGTGATCAGCTCGGCCGGCGTGACGTCGAACGCCGGATTATACGCCGCGCTCCCGGCGGGCACCGTCAGCTCGGCGGCGCTCCGCTGCTCGATAACGATGGCGTCACCGCTCGCGCACGCGGGATCGAAGGAGGACGACGGCGCGACCGAGTAGAACGGCACGCCGTGCCGCCGGGCGGCGATCGCGAGCGGGTAGGTGCCGAGCTTGTTGGCCACGTCGCCGTTCCGGGCGATCCGGTCGGCGCCGACCAGCACCACGTCCACATCGCCCCGCGCCATCAGCCCCGCGGCCGCGCCGTCCGGGATCACCGTGTGCGGGATCCCGGCGCGCAGCAGCTCCCAGGCGGTGAGCCGGCTCCCCTGGAGCAGCGGCCGGGTCTCGTCCACCCAGACGTGGAGCTGCTTCCCACGCTCCGCCGCGAGATGGACGATGCCGAGCGCCGTGCCGATCCCGCCGGTCGCGAGGAAGCCCGTGTTGCAGTGGGTCAGGACCTGGACTGTCTCCTCCGTGCGTCCGTGCCTCTGCGCCTCCGTGCCTCCGTGCGCCTGCGCCTCCGTGCCTCCGTGCGCCTGCGCCTCCGTGCCTCGGTGCCTCAGCAAGACCTGGCCCTGCTCTGCGATCTTCTCGCACGCGTTCCGGTCCTCGTCCCAGATCGCCTGCGCCTCCGCCTCGAGCGCCGCGAGGATGGCGCGGGCATCGCCAGCCGCCGCCGCGGCGCGGCGCACCATCCGGTCCATCGCCCAGCCGAGGTTCACGGCCGTGGGGCGCGCCGCCCGGATCGTCTCCGCGCTCCGGTCGATCAGCGCGAGGAACGCGTTGCGCGGCCCCGCAGTGACGAAGCGCAGCGCCGCGACCAGTCCCATCGCCGCCGCGATGCCGATGGCCGGTGCCCCGCGCACGCGCAGCGAGCGGATCGCCTCGACGATCTCTTCGACCGAGCCCACCTCGATCCAGCGCTCCTCGGCGGGCAGGAGCGTCTGATCGAGCAGCCTGAGGCGCCCCGACGGCGCCCACGCGAACGCGTGCATCCTCATTGGCGGCCAACCTACGCCCGCGCTAGCTTTTCCGCCATGAACTTCGACAACCTCCTCGTGATCGTGAAGGACGGCGTCGCCACGCTCACGGTGAACCGTCCCGACAAGCTGAACGCGCTGAACGACGCGGTCGTGGAGCAGCTCCTCACGGCCGCGAACCTGCTCAAGAACGACGACCTGGTGCGCGGCGTCATCGTCACCGGCGCGGGCAACAAGGGCTTCATCGCGGGCGCCGACGTCGGCGACCTCGTCAAGCAGGGCGTCCTGGACGGCCGCCAGCGCGCGCTCACCGGCCAGGCGATGCTCCGCGCCTTCGAGACGATGGGGAAACCGGTGATCGCCGCCGTGAACGGCTATGCCCTGGGCGGCGGGTGCGAGCTGGCGATGGCCTGCCACATCCGCATCGCGAGCGAGAACGCGAAGTTCGGCCAGCCCGAGGTCAAGCTCGGCATCACGCCCGGCTACGGCGGCACGCAGCGGCTCCCGCGGATCGTCGGCAAGGGGAACGCGCTCCACCTCCTCCTCACCGGCGAGACGATCGACGCCCGCGAGGCGCTCCGCATCGGGCTGGTGAGCAAGGTCGTGCCGCAGGACAAGCTGCTCGCCGAGGCGGAGCAAGTGCTGCGCACCATCCTCGCCAACGGGCCCGTGGCCGTGCGGCTGGTGATCGAGGCCGTGCACCGCGGCCTCGAGATGACGCTCGAGGAGGGCCTCGAGCTGGAGGCCGACGCCTTCGGCCTCGTCGCAGCGACCGAGGACATGAAGGAGGGGCTCACCGCCTTCCTCGAGAAGCGCCCGCCGAAGTTCCGCGGGAAGTAGACAAGAAATGTGATGTGCAGTGCGGCCTCCGACGGCCCTTTCCCGGCCCGCCGGCGGCCCCCCGCCGAATAGGGTTAAATCCTTGATTTGAATGGGTTTTGTGGCTACGTTTCATGCCGTGTTTCGACCCCCCAAAGCGGCCCGCGACCGGGGCCTATCCGAAGTGGTGACGCAGGCCCCAAGGGTGGCGCCGCGGTAGCGCGGATCCAGCGGCTCTCCGTGCAGGCGTTCCGCAACCTCGCGGACGCCGACTTAGAGCTGCCGCCGCCGGGACTGGTGCTGGTGGGTCGGAACGGGCACGGCAAGACGAGCTTCCTCGAGGCGCTGCTCTACGGCGAGGTGTTCCGGTCGTTTCGCGGCGCGCTCGATCGCGAGCTGGTGCGGTTCGGCGATGCCGGCTTCCACGTCCAGGCGCAGGCCGAGAAGACCGTCGCCGTCGGCTACGACGCCCGGACGAAGGAGAAACGGGTCGTCGTGGGAGGCTTGCCCGCGCAGCGGCTCGCGGAGGCGATCGGGATAGTCCGGGGCGTCGTCCTGAGTCCGGACGACGTGCAGCTGGTGTCGGGCGGGGCGCGGGAGCGGCGGCGCTACCTGGACGTGCTGCTGTCGCTGGTGGTGCCCGGGTACGTGGAGGCGCTCGGCGAGTACCGGCGCGCCGTGAGGCACCGGTGCCGCGCCGGGGCCGATGTCGCCGACTGGGAGGCGCTGCTCGCGCGGTCGGGCGCCAGGGTCGCGGCGGCCCGGCGCGGTTGGGCGGAGCGGTGGGCGGCTCGCTACGGCGAGCATTGCCGCGCGATCGGCGAGAGCGCCGACGCCGAGCTCTGCTACGCGTCGCGGAACACGGCGAGCGAGGCGGAGCTGGCCGCAGCGTTGGAGCGCTCACGCGAGAGGGACTTGGAGCACGGGCGCACGTCGGTGGGGCCGCACCGCGACGATCTGCGGCTCCTGCTGGGCGGGCGCGAATTGAGGATCTACGGGTCGGCGGGCCAGTGGCGCACGGCGGCGATGGCCCTGCGCCTGGTCGAGGCGGAGACGCTGGCGGAGACGGGCGGCCGCACAGGAGCGCTCCCCGTCCTCTGTCTCGACGACGCCTTCGCCGAGCTGGACGCGGCGCGCAGTGCGCGGCTGGGCGCCCTGGTCGACGGGCTCGCCGAGCGCGGCAGCCAGGTGTTCGCGACGGTGCCGCGGGACGGCGAGATGCCGGGGGCGGTGAGCAGGCTTCCCAAGTGGCGGATCGAGGACGGACGGATCGAGGCGTGACCGCGACACGCAGGGGCAAGCCCACGAAGCTCGGCGAGGCGCTGGCCGGCTATCTCAAGTCGGCCGGCCTGGCCGATCGGCTCGGCCAGGCGGACGTCGTGAACGCCTGGCCGGCGCTGGTCGGCGAGCGGATCGCGCACGCGGCGACGCCCGAGTCGGTCACGTCCGACGGCACCATGTTCGTCCGGGTGCAGTCGAGCGCATGGAGGCAGGAGCTGTCGCTGATGACGCCGGAGGTACTCGCCCTGATCAACGCCGGTCGCGCGGCGGGGCGGATCAGGCGGATCCGCTGGCTGGTGGGAACCGAGACGCCGGCGGACGCGCTGACGCGCCGGAAGCCGCGGCGATGAACTCCATTCTCTCCCCCGCCCCGGCGCTCACGGTCCGCCAGGCGGCGAGCCGGATCGTCGCGCGGCAGGTGCGGGACCTGGTGCGGTACGAGAAGGGGGCGCGGCGCGGCGACACCGAGGCCATCCACCAGATGCGCGTGCAGACGCGGCGGCTGCGGGCGGCGCTGGCGCTCTTCTCGAACGTCCTGCGGCCCGGGAAGCGCGCCGGCCGCGCGCGGCTGCGCTGGCTGGCGCGCTCGCTGGGGCGCGTGCGGGACCTCGACGTGATCGCCGCCCTGCTGGAGGAGCGGCACCTGCCGCACCTGGCGGGGGTGGAGGCGGCCCGGCTCGAGGACCTCGTGGCGGCGCTGAAGGAGCGGCGCTGGCGCGCGCAGCGGAGGCTCAAGACGATGCTGGCGCGCGGGCGCTACGCGAAGCTGAAGGCCGCGCTCCAGGAGCGTGCGCGCCACCCGCGGTTCAGGAAGGGCTGCGGCGAGGACGCGATGGCGGCGCGGTTTCTCGCGGACCGGATCCACCGCGAGGCGCGGCGGGTGTCGGCGCATCGCGGGGTGACCGAGCGCTCGCCTGCGGCCGCGGACCTGCACGCGCTGCGGATCAACATCAAGCACCTGCGCTACGTGCTCGACTTCCACGCCGAGACCTGCGGACTCGCGTTCGACGAGGAGCGCAAGCTGACGCGCGACTTGCAGGACTGTCTGGGCGAGATCCACGACCACGACGTGCTGCTGTCGTGGTTCACGGAGGCCGGGGGCACGGAGGCACACGCGCAGGGACGCCTGGCGAACACCCCGGTCGAAGCACAGCTGTTCGCCGGGGCCTGGAGGCTGCTGCCCGAGCTGCTGGCGGCGGACCGGGCGCGGCTGTTCCGCCGGTTCATCCGGCTGCGGCGGAAGTGGCTGCGGCGCACCGAGCCCGCGGGCATCGTGGCGCCGCTCGAGGAGCCGCGCTTCGTGGCGCTGGAGGCGGCGCCGGTGCAGCTGCGCCTGTCGCCGCCGCAGAAGACGGTCGCGTCGCTGAGAATCGTGCGGTGAGGGTGTCAGGTGCCAGGTGTCAGGTGTCGGAGAACCCCGATACTCGACACCCGGCACCCGGCACCCGGCACCCGACACCCGTTTGAGGAGTCACATGGCCAAGCCAGCACCCACCGGTTACGACGCCGAGCAGATCCAGGTCCTCAAGGGGCTGGAGGCCGTCCGCCGCCGTCCCGCGATGTACATCGGGTCCACCAGCTCGCGCGGGCTCCACCACCTCGTCTACGAGGTCGTGGACAACTCGGTGGACGAGGCGCTGGCGGGCTTCTGCGACCGGATCGAGGTGACGATCCACCCCGACGACAGCGTCACGGTGCGGGACAACGGGCGCGGCTTCCCGGTGGACCTCCACCCGACGGAGAAGATCCCGGGCGTCGAGCTGGCGCTGACGGTCCTGCACGCGGGCGGGAAGTTCGACCGCAACACCTACAAGGTCTCGGGCGGCCTGCACGGCGTCGGGATCTCGGTGGTGAACGCGCTGTCGGAGCGGCTCGAGGTGTGCGTGGACCGCAACGGCCAGCGCTACCACATGGCGTTCGCGCGCGGCGAGACGATCAAGAAGCTCAACCTGCGGGAGAAGGTGAAGGGCACAGGAACGATCGTCCGCTTCAAGCCCGACACCCAGATCTTCACCGAGACGCGGTTCGACTACAACATCCTCGCTTCGCGCCTCAGGGAGCTGGCGTTCCTCAACAAGGGCCTCACCATCACCTTCGCGGACGAGCGCGCGGGCGCCGAGCGCCAGGAGACCTTCTTCTACAAGGGCGGCCTGGTCGAGTTCATCCAGTGGCTCAACCAGACCAAGAAGCCGCTGCACCCCAAGCCGATCGCGATCGAGGCGGTGCGCGACGACGTGGACGTCCAACTCGCCCTGCAGTACGACGACGGCTATACCGAGAACACGCTCACCTTCGTCAACAACATCAACACGCACGAGGGCGGGACGCACCTCACCGGCTTCAAGGCGGCGTTGACGCGGACGATCAACGAGTACGCGAAGCAGATGGGCGCCCTCAAGAAGGCAGACTTCACCCTCTCGGGCGACGATGTGCGCGAGGGGCTCACCGCGGTGCTCTCGGTCAAGGTCAAGGAGCCGCAGTTCGAGGGCCAGACCAAGACCAAGCTGGGCAACAGCGAGGTCGAGGGGATCGTAAAGAGCGTCGTCAACGACCTGCTCGGCAGCTGGCTGCAGGAGCACCCGCCGGTGGCGCGCGCCATCATCGAGAAAGCGGCCTCGGCGGCGCTGGCACGCGAGGCGGCGCGCAAGGCGCGCGACCTGGTGCGCAAGAAGAGCGGCCTCGAGGGCGGCATCCTGCCCGGGAAGCTGGCCGACTGCTCGCTCACCGATCCGGCGATGTGCGAGATCTACCTGGTCGAGGGCGACAGCGCCGGCGGCTCGGCGAAGCAGGGGCGCGATCGCGCGTTTCAGGCCATCCTGCCGCTGCGGGGCAAGATCCTCAACGTGCAGAAGGCCCGGATCGACAAGACCCTCTCCAACGAGGAGATCCGGACCATCATCACGGCGATCGGGACCGGCGTGGCGGAGGACTTCCAGCTCGCCGAGGCGCGCTACCACAAGATCATCATCATGACCGACGCGGACGTGGACGGCGCGCACATCCGGACGCTGCTGCTCACCTTCTTCTACAAGGAGATGAAGCAGCTGATCGACGCAGGGTACATCTACATCGCGCAGCCGCCGCTGTTCCGCGTCGCGCGCGGCAAGGAAGAGTACTACGCCTTCGACGAAGTGGAGCGGGACGAGTACGTGAAGCGGCTGTCCAACGGACAGCCGCTGGTTGCCAGTACTCCAGACGGCGAAGCGGGAAGTGAAGAACAAGAAGCGGACGGCAGGCCCGGCCGCCACCGCAACGTCGTGATCCAGCGCTACAAGGGCCTGGGCGAGATGAACCCCGGCCAGCTCTGGAAGACGACGATGGATCCGGCGACCCGGACGATCCTCAAGGTCGAGATGGAGGATGCGTTCGAGGCGAGCCAGCTCTTCGAGATCCTGATGGGCGACGAGGTCGAGCCGCGGCGCAAGTTCATCGAGGAGCATGCCAAGTTCGTGAGGAACCTGGACGTTTGATGATCGAATCCTCGCGCCCCCTGGACGACTTCGAGGCCGACTACCAGCGGACGGCCTTCTCCGAGCTCAGCTACGCGGACGCGCTCGAGCGCTTCGCCGCGCTGTGGGCCGAGGCGCGCGCGCTCCATCCGTCGCTCGGCGACGACTGGGCCGAGGACCTGGCGCCCGACCTCGCGGTCGCGCGCGCCGTGAATGGGCTCCCGCCCCGCACCTGACTTTCCGCGTTTCATCGGGCGCCTCGCGCGGGAGCTCGCGGCGCGGCGTCTGTCCTTCATGCTGATCGGCGGGCAGGCCGTGCTCCTCCACGGCCGGCCGCGTCTCACCGAGGACGTGGACATCACGCTCGGCGTGGACCCATCGGGGCTGCCCCTGGTGCGCGAGGTGTGCGCGGCACTCGAGCTGCAGCCGCTTCCGACCGATCCCGAGCGCTTCGTCCGCGAGACGTTCGTGCTTCCTGCGCGCCACGGGGAGACGGGCATGCGCGTGGACTTCGTGTTCTCGACCACTCCCTACGAGCGCCAGGCGATCGGGCGGGCGGTGACGGTCGTGCTCGGCGATGTCCCCGTGCCGTTCGCCGCCGCCGAAGACCTTCTCATCCACAAGCTGTTCGCGGGACGCCCCCGGGACTGGGACGACGCCCTGAGCGTGGTGCGCCGCAAGGGCCGCGAGCTGGACTGGGACTACGTCGAGCGGTGGGCCCGGGAGTTCGCCGCCGTTCCCGGCCGGGAAGAGATGCCGCAGCAGGTCGCGCGCCTGCGCGCGGAGGTTCGCTGAAGTGCTGATGGGCGACGAGGTCGAGCCGCGCCGCAAGTTCATCGAGGAGCACGCGAAGTTCGTGAGGAACCCGGACGTATAGGCAACAACGGCCGCCCAGTCTGGGCGGCCATCTCCTCTCATGAGTCACGGCCCGCAAACGAGCTAGTGGCTGCGGCGGGGTTCCGTCGCCTGGGCTGGCGGCTTCGCGAACGGCAACCCTGCGAGCGGCCAGTGATAGCTCCCCGCCGTGGTGTAGATGATCAGATCTGGCGTCTGCTCGGCGAGGGCCGTCACACGCGAGCGGACCCTGCCGATCGGCAGTGTCCTGGAGCGCACGCCCGCTGAGTCCACGGCAATGACCAAGACCGAGCCCGTCTCGAACGGGTCGGACGCGTCCCCAGCCAGTCCCATGACGAGCCGGCCGTCGGACAATGACAGCCCTGTCGCGACCTGCCCGAACTGCGACCAGATGCGCGTCCCATCGGCTCGCTCAATCACGACTTCATCCGGATACACGAGCGCCGTCGCTCCGCCGGGGGCTGCGAGCACGTGGGCTGGCCTCGTCTTCCCGACGAGAGGCGCGACGTGAAGTTCCCTGCCGAGAGAGTCCAGGTGGGCGAGGTGCTGCGATCCAAGCAGAGCAAGGTGCCCATCCGCACCCTCGTCCGCTGAGATCAGTGACTCTCGCGTCACGACCGCAGGCAGCTGCAGCCGCTTCCAGACGCCCGCCTCGCTCGAGCGAGCCGCAAGACCGTTGGTTCCGACCAGCAACGCACCGCCCTGCTTCCTCTGGGCCATGAACAGGCCACCAGAGATTGGTTCCCTCCCGACGGTACAGAGAGCACCAGCAGCGCACGTGATCCTGGAAAGAACACCGCCGCGACCAAGCACCCACGCAATGCCCCGCCCCACCGCGGCGCCGCGAGACGCGTCGAGGGCTGTGTCACCCAGGCGCGACGTGTTCGGGTTGCACCCGGGGTTGCACAGGAACAGGTTGTCCCGGCCGACGCCGACCTCGAGGCGAGAGGTCCAGCTGGGACCCGCCGCACCTACGGCCGTCGTGACAATCGTGTTCGGGACCTCAGTGGAGTAGACCCAGCGACCATTGCGCCGCGCCCACACCGTCCCGTCTCCCCAGACCACGTAGGGCACTCCGCCGACGTCCGCGACGCCCACTACACGGCCCGGGCCCATCGTGCGGTTCGCACTCCAGGAGCCCTTGTGCAGTTCCACCAGGCGACAGTCGTCACAGGCAGGATCCCACAGGATCAAGTCGTCGGGCCCCGAGCCCCAGATGCCTCCGATCGACGACAGGCCGGATCCGCTGTCGGGCCTGAGCGGGATTCTCCTCCAGCGGCCCGGCGACGCACGGATAAGCAGGAGAGGGGCCTCGCTCTTCCACTCCCCGCTCACATCGGTTCCGCTCCACCTCGTCACATTCGTCCACTCGCCGACTCCTCCACCGACCGCGAAGGAGCGCTCCTCGAGCGCCACGACCCGGCTGAACCGCCAGGTCTCGCTGCTCCCGGCGGGTCTCGGATCGACGCTCTCCCACGACGTGCCGTCGAATTCGACAATGGAGTCCGGCAGGTTTTCGAAGCCCGGCGCGAAATCGCCCAGAGCGACAAGGTCGTTCACGGCGGTTCCGCCGATGGCGGTCAGCCGTACTCGACGCGGTGACGGCACCCGATGCCAACCCCGGGCGTCCCTCTGCGCCAATTGCCACTCTCCGTATCCGATGGCGACTGCGGTCTGCGGGTCGGCCCAAGAAGCCTGGATACCAAAAGGCACCGTGTCTTCCATGACGACGCCCGCCGTGGACCATCGGTAGGAGTGCCCGCCGAGGTAGGGGAACAGCAGGACGTCGTTCCCCGCTTGAGTTGCCCCCGCGGATCCGATCCCCGCAGGCTTCGGGAAGCTGCGCCAAGTCTGTCCGTCGAACAGGTGCAGCCCGAGCACCGAGTTGGCCCCGTCAATCACCGCAAGGCGCGAACCGCCCATCGAGAACACCCGCCTGCCCGCGAGCGCCGACCCCTGCGGGATCCTGGAGAGCCTGGGAACTGGCGCCACCAAGGCAGCTTCAGGACGCGGACGCATCACGCCCGCCTTCACAGCCCAGTAGCGGACGGACTGTTCCACGTCAGTGGCCGAGAGACCGAGCCAGAGGATGGTCGCGACCACCGCAGCCGCCGCAGCACCCCATATGACCTGCCGCGTGCTGGGTCGCCACCGGAGGATCGCGGCCGGTCGCCGTAGCACTCGCGGCAGACGTCGCACCAGGGCGGGTGCCGCCGGCCGCACCGCCGCCGCCAGCTCACCCGCCGTGTTCCACCGCTCCGCCGGCGCCTTCCGCAGGCACTTCATCACCGCTTCGGACAGCTCGACCGGCGTGTCGGGCCGCACGGCATCGAGCGGCTTCGGCTTGGCCGAGATCTGCTTGACCAGCACCTCCTGCGCGCTGTCCCCGGCGAACGGCAGCTCGCCGGCGACCATCTGGTACGCCACGATGCCGAGCGAGTAGATGTCTGAGCGCGAGTCCACCGTCTTCTCGCCGCTCGCCTGCTCGGGACTCATGTAGTGCGGCGTCCCGACGATCATCCCGGTGCCCGTGAGCCCCGCTTCGCCCTCGCTCAGCGCCTTGGCGATCCCGAAGTCCATCACCACGGCGCGCGCCTCTTCACCCTCGAGCATGATGTTGTCGGGCTTGATGTCGCGATGGATGATCCCGGCCTTGTGCGCCACGCTCAGCGCGCCGGCCACTTCCTCCAGGATCCGCCGCGCGTCGGCGATCGCCAGCGGCCCCTGCTCCATCCGATGCCGCAGGCTTTCGCCCTCGATCAGCGGCATCACGTAGTAGGAGAGCCCCGCGCCCTCACCGACCTGGTAGATCGGTACGATGTTCGGATGCCGGAGCTTGGCCACCGCCTCGGCCTCACGCCGGAACCGCTCGGACAGCGCGGCGGAAACCACCAGGTCACCGCGCAACACCTTCACCGCCACCTGGCGTTTGAGCTTGAGATCGGACGCCGCCCAGACTTCGGCGAAGCCGCCCTGCCCCAGAAGGCGCAGAACCTGAAAGCTCTCGCCCAGCGCGTTCTGGACGCGCCGGCGCTGCTCGTCATCGCTGGCCTGGGTGGTCGCGGCGCTGCGAGCAACGCCGGTGTCTCTGCTGATTTCGGTGGGGGTCGCGGCGCCACACGACGGACAGAACAGCGCGCCATCCGCCAGGGCATTCCCGCAGGAAGAACACGACAGCACGGCATCGCCCACTTGCCAAGCCTCGCGGCCTCGTGGGACCCGCCTAGTATGCGGCTCGGCAGCTCGCTCCGCCAGTCACAAACCCGCCTGTGGCGGCTGCGGGGTGCCGGCGAGCTAGGGCCGCACGCCGGGGATCTTCAACTCGATCTGGTAGACGCTGGTGCTGGCGGTGATGAAGAGCGACCGGCCGTCCTGGCCGCCCCAGTTGACGTTGGACACGACCTCGGGCATCCGGATCGTCGCGATGTGCTTTCCCGCAGGCGAGAAGATCCACACGCCGCCCGGGCCTGCGCCGTAGACGTTTCCTGCCGTGTCCACCTTGATGCCGTCCGGGTTCCCGGCACGCTTGTCGGAGGAAGCGTCGAAGAACAGCTCCCCGGCGCCGAGCGTGCCGTCGGGCTTCACGGCATAGCGCATCCAGAACCTGTTCGGATGGCTGTTGCTGACGTAGAGGAACTTCTCGTCCGGCGAGAAGCAGATGCCGTTGGGACGCGGCAGATCGCTCACCAGGAGCTGGAGCTTGTCGCGCTGCGGCGGGGCACCCGGTCTCTGGTCCAGCGCACCGGGCACGCGATAGACGCCGTTGACCTTCAATTCCTTGCCCGGGTCGGAGTCGTTCTGCATGGGCAGGCCGTACGGCGGATCGGTGAAGTAGAGTGAGCCGTCGGACCTGTAGACCAGGTCGTTGGGACTGTTGAGGCGCTTGCCCTGATAGCCGTCCGCGAGAATCGTGTGGCGCGCCGGATCGCCGAGGGAATCCACGCGGTAGACGTCGCGCTGGCCGTGACCGGCAACCGTGACGCGGCCGCGCGCGTCGAGGGTCATGCCGTTGGTGCCCGGCTCTCGGCCGCCGAACGGTGCGCTCCCCAGATACCCGCTGGGCTGCAGGTAGACCGTCGCCGGCTGTCCGGGGATGACCTTCCGGATCGTGTTGCTCGGGATCTCGGCGAACAGCAGATAGCCGTCGCGGATCCAGACAGGCCCCTCGGTCCAGGTGTAGCCCGTGGCGAGCTTCCGGAGAGTCGCAGCTTCGGGAACGATCTCGTTCGCGGCCGGATCGAGGCGCTCGATGACCGCGGGGACCTGCCCCGAGGCAACGGCCTCCGACCGCCGCGACTGACAGGCGGCGACGGCGAAGCAGCACGACGCCAGAATGGCGAAGCGGACCCGCCCCGAGGTCAGTACCACTGGATGAAGGTGGTCACGAGAGTGCGCGTGGTGGTGCCCTCGAAGTTGACGACCATCGTCCGGGCGCCGGAGCCGTAGTGCCACTCCTCGCGCATCCCCTTCGGCGTCTTGAACGCCCGGATCTCGCCGGGCGGAACGGCGCCTGCGATGTCGCACGGCGGCACGCCGACCGGCATGCGGGTCTGGTCGCGTATCGCGGTCCGGATCGGCATCGTGTCGCAGCCGTAGCGCGTCGCCGCCAGCTGCATCCACTCGGCGTGGTCCGGCGAGTCGTTGTAGTACTCGTGACCCTGGTACTCGGCGTTGAAGTACTTCTGGAAGTCCGGGTGCACGGTCGCGCACCCCGCCAGCAACAGGCCGCCCATCCCGATCCAGGTCGTCAGGCGTCTCATCTGATCCCCCAGGTGTCGCCGTCACAGCCCGTGCGTGAGCCGAGGCAGTGGCGGACATCCAACCGCTGGTAAGCCTACGAACGGGTTCCATCCAGCGTTGATACACCGCTGGCACACAAGGGGACGCATCCGTCACCACCGCAGCTTCGCCACCCAGATGTCGCTCTCGTACTCGGACACGGCGACATAGAGGCGGTCGCGGCCGATGCTGAGCGCGCCGATGGATATGACTTTCGCCGGGTCGTTGGCCGCAACCACCAAGCGGGCCTCCCCGCCCCTGGCGGGAATAGCCCAGATACCAGTGCGTCCGTCTCGGTGCGTGCCGACGGTGTAGAGCATCCGGCCGTCACGCGAGTACCTGATGAGGTTCCAGCCCACCAAGTGGCTCGTGGCCGCGATGTCTCGGCGCCATAGGACCCGCTTCTCTGGCGACACCAGCCAAAGGCGGTGACCCCAATTGCAGAGCACGCCGCTGCCGTCCGGCGCCCAATCCTGTGCGGCTCCGCCGGAGTCGGTCAGCTGAACCTCGGGGTGCCAGGCACCGCGCACGCTGTCACGTGACAGGAGCCAGACCTCGCCCGGCGTGGTGCGAGTGGAGAAGAACGCGATGTGAAGACCGTCCGGGGACCAAACGGGGAAGTCGTTGATCCCAGGACCGCTGCTGAGAGCAATGCTCTTACCCCCGCTGGCGGATATCAGCATGATGGCGCTCGATGGCTCCTCAGAGCGACGAACGTCCGCGTAGAACGCGATCTCGGTGCCGTCCGGCGACCAGCGGGGGTCCCACTCGTCCAAGGGCGCATCGGTGAGCGGTACCGCCTCCCCGCCCGCCAGCGGCATCTTGTAGAGGTCCATGTTGCCGCGGAGGTTGCTGTCGTAGGCGAGCCACTTCCCGTCCGGGGAGACGTCCGCAACCTCGCTCACCACGTTGCCCGTGGTCACCCGGACGCCGTCGCGGATCGAAACCGGAGCCGCCCGGTCGAGCGGGTAGGACCAGATGTTCTGCCGGAGCGTGAACTTGGACCAGGCGAGTTGGCGCGAAGCCATCGAGTACGAGATGTCGTGCGGGTCCGCCACACCGGGGATGATCCGTGGCACGCCTCTCGCCCCCCCCGGCCCGACCTGAACGATATAGACGCCCCGCGCGCCGTCCTGGTTGGACACGAACAGGAGGTGCCGCTCGTCGAGCCAGGCGGGGCTGACGTTGAGGTGCTCTTCGGTGGTGATGCGCTGGGGTGTGCCTCCCCCGGCGCTTGCGATCCAGATGGATGAGGCCGAGACGTTGCCGCTGGTCACCCAGTTTGTATTCCCATTGACGTAGGCGATCCACCTTCCGTCCGGCGACCACACCAGCGAATGCGGACCCCAGACACGGCCAGGGTGCACGGCGACACGACGCGGCGCCGTGGTGTCGGCCGTCGACCCCACAAAAAGGGATTCGGCGACGAAGTAGGCGAACCGAGCACCGTCGGCGGACCAGGCGACGAACCGGTTCGCGGTGCGGGGCGGCAACGTGGACGGCCGCACGGCGCCGCCGAGTTTCCCGGTCTCGTTCCATACGCAGCCGGTCGGCCGGCAACCTCCGAAGCGCACCACGGCGCCGTCCGAACTCCAATTAGGAATCCACGCGGCCGAAAATGACGTATCGCTAAGGCGAACTTCGCCGCCGCCCGCCGCGGTCATCGTGCTCCGGACTGCCACGTGTGGAGCGCCGATCGGGCCCGTGACGTATGCCACTTCCTTCCCGTCCGGCGAGAGCGCGGGCTGGAACTCCACGCCAGGCGCGCTGGTCACCTGCGTCAGGTCTGAAACCGTGATGCTCAGCGGCTTGCTCCTGAGCAACTGGGCCGCAATCGCTCCGATGGCCACCAGCACCACGACGGCGCCGACCACGCCGACCACCCGCCGGCGCGGCGCCACCGCCGCCACCGGCTGCGTTTGAGTCGGCGTGATACCGCCGCTCGGCGTCGCCAGCAAGTCCAAGACCGGCAACAGCTCGTCCGCCGTCTGCGGGCGGTCCGCCGCCTTCTTCTCCAGGCACCGCATGATGAGCTGAGCCAGCGGCTGCGGGACTGTCGCGCGGCGCTGCGTCACCTCCACCGGCGCCTCGGTCACATGGGCCGAGAGCACCATCTGCGGCGTCGCCGCGGTGAACGGCGGCTGCCCCGTCAGCATCTCGTACCCCATCACGCCCAACGCGTAGATGTCCACGCGATGGTCCATGTGCGGGCTCGCCGCCGCCTGCTCCGGTGCCATGTACGTCGGCGTGCCCAGCGCGACGCCAGCCGTAGTCAGCGTCTGGCGCCCGGTCGCCTCGCTCACCGCCTTGGCCACGCCGAAATCCGCCACCAGCGCGTGGCGCCCCGTGAGCAGGACGTTCTCCGGCTTGATGTCCCGGTGCACCACGCCCTTCGCGTGCGCCGCGGAGAGCGCATCCGCCACGTCCCGCAGGATCCGCGCAGCCTCCGGCACGGGCAGCTCGTCTTCCTTGGCCAGCCGCTCGCGCAGCGAATTCCCTTCCACGAAGGGCATCACGTAGTAGAGGAAGCCTGCGGCTTCGCCGGAGTCGTGGACGGGCAGAATGTTCGGATGCTGGAGCTGCGCGGCGATCTGGATCTCGCGATGAAACCGCTCGGCGCCGAGCGTCGCGGCGATCTCGGGCCGTAGAACTTTCAGGGCGACTTTGCGCTGATGGCGCAGGTCCTGGGCGAGGTACACCGTGGCCATCCCGCCCTGCCCCAGCTCGCGCTCGATGGCATAGCGGTCGGCCAGTGCGCGACGAAGCTCATCGGCTGCGGCCACGCGTACACCGTCTGAGGAAGACGCCCTAAGCTATGGCTGGCACTGGGGAACGGCCAGACCGGGAGACTCCCCGGCGCGTCAGCCCTCCAGCAGCCCCTTCACCTCGCGCTCCGCCGCGATGCGGCGGTCCACGTAGTCCCCGATCTCCCGGGCGCGCTCGAGCCACTCGGTCAGGTCGCCCACCGTCCCCGTGCCCGCGCGCAGCCTGAGCATCCCCAGGCGAAGGTTCTCGAGCGCCGCCACGGTCTCGGCCAGGCGCTCCCCCGTCTCGCCCTGCGCCCGCAGCGCCTCCGCCTCCCGCTCCAGCCGCTCGACCACCGCGGGCACGTCCTTCGCCTGCTCCCGCTCAGCGGCCGGCAGCGCGTTGTACGCCGCCAGCGCCGAACGGCCGAGCACCAGCTCCGTCGCATCGGCCGAAGCGATCGCGTGCCGCTCGGGCGGCTTGATGCCCATGCCAGCCACCCGAAAGAACCTGCGCCCCCACTTCCCGGCCCAGAGGCGGTGCCACAGCTGGTTGAGGCGCCGGATCCAGCGCCGCTCGTGCGTCACCTCCGCCTCTTCCTGCTGAATCTGCGCCTCGGCGAGAAGCGCGGCCCGGATGTCCTCGAAGGCGTACCCCTCCCGGAGCAGCCGGCGGGCGACCACCACGAGTTGGAAGATCAGGATCGTGCCGATGAGGCCGGCGCCGCCCAGCGAGAATGACGTTCCACCCGTGCCCGCGCGAAACGTCGAACCGCTGATGCAGGACGCGAGCAGCACCATCGTGGAGACCTGCGCGTTCCGCACGAACGACCGCACCAGCGGCGGCGCCCGCAGGTCGCGCCCCCGGATCTCGCCCGCGATCCGCGCGACCTCGTCGCCGGTCTGCACGCGGGCGGCGGGGTCCTTCTGCAGACACCTGTCTATGACGTCGGCGAGCCGCGCGGGCACCTCCGGCCGGACCGACGCCAGGCGCGGTGCCGGGGTCGAGACGTGCTTCGTGATGATGGCCGGCAGGTTGGATCCCTCGAACGGCGGCCGGCCCGTAAGGGCGAAGAACATCGTCGCCGCGAGCGAGTAGAGATCGCTGCGGGCATCCACCGGCTCGCCGAGCGCCTGCTCGGGGCTCATGTACCGCGCGGTACCCACGACCTCGCCCGCGTCTCCGTTCCTTGCGTGGCCGCCCACCGCGATGCCGAAGTCGGTGACGAGCGCGCGCTCGGTGCCGCGCTCGATCATGATGTTGTCGGGCTTCACGTCGCGGTGGATCACCCCGCGCTGATGCGCGTAGCCGAGCGCCCACGCCACCTCCTGCATCACCTTCATCGCCACCCGCGGCGAGAGCGGACCGGAGCGCTCGACCCGCTCGCGCAGCGTCTCGCCGTCCACGTAGCCCATCACGAAGAACACCAGGCCGCCCTGCTGCTCGACCGCGTGGATCGGCACGATGTTGGGGTGTGAGAGGCCGGCGGCGGTGCGCGCCTCCCTGAGGAAGCGGTCCCGCGACTCCACGCTGGCAGCGAGGTACGCCGGCAGGAGCTTGATCGCGACCAGCCGGTCCAGCGCCACGTCGCGCGCCAGGAGCACGATGCCCATGCCGCCCCGGCCCAGCTCGCGCTCGATCGAGTAGCGGCCGGCCAACACCTGCTGGAGTGCGAGGAACTCGGCGCTGACCCCTGCGGTCATGGCGACAAGGTAACGCCCGACGCGCCTTCCAGCGCGGCCGGGTCCTGGCGGTAGAACTTGGCAAGCTCCTCGTAGAGCTCCGGGAGCCGCTGCTGGAACTGCGCGGGCGTCGTGAAGAACGCTTCCGTCGCCACGGCGAAGAACTCCGCCCGATTGGTCGCGCCGTACGGATGCACCGGCGGCTCCCTTCCCTCCAGCGTCTCCCGCACCTGCCGCTCGTACAGCGAGCCGATCACGTTGCTCCAAGTCCGGAACTCGGACGGCCGATCCAGCAACGGCAAGCCGTCCATCGCGCCGTTCTCTCCGTCCAGAACGTGGGCGAACTCGTGGAGCACTACGTTCTGGCCCTCCCCCGGATTCAGCGCGCCCACCAGGCTGCTGTCCCACGAGAGCACCACGACCCCCGACGTCCACGCCTCCCCGAGCGTGGGCCGCGGCTCCTGGACGATGTCGCCGAAGCGCGTCAGCTCCACTCGGCGCGGCTGAAACACGCTCGGATAGACCAGGACCCGCCGCAGCGTCGGATAGCACGGGTAGTCGAGGTGCAGCAGGAGCAGACACGCCTGCGCCGCGATCGTCACGCGGATCTCGTCCGTCAGCTCGAGGCCGACGCCCTCCATCGGCTTGTCGTGAAGGAAGACCTGGGTGAGCCGCAGCAGATGCTCCTGGGCCTCCGCGGGCAGGCGCGCCGCCAGGGGCACGTTGCGCGCGACGATCGAGCGCCAGTGGTAGGGGATGGGCTCGGGGCGGAAGCGGACCCGCGGGCGGAACGGGAAGAGGTGCAGCATCCGCCCGAGGCGCGGGATCAGGACATAGGCGGCCACCGCAACGCCAATACCCATGGCGAACCGCAGCACCAGCCAGGCGGCATCGGGGAGCGTGTCCAGAAACCTCTGCACGGATGGATGATAGCACCGCCGCGGACCCCGACGTGAGAAGAGGCCAACCCGCGCCGCGCGCGGCTGGGCCGGTTACTTTCCCGCATGCCATTTTCTTCGTTCGGCCTGCACCCGACCCTGCTCAAGGCGATCAAGGAGCTGGGGTTCACCCGTCCCACGCCGATCCAGGAGCAGGCGATCCCGCCCGCAATGCTGGGCAAGGACGTCCTCGCCTGCGCGATGACGGGGAGCGGCAAGACCGCCGCGTTCCTCCTCCCGATCGTCCATCACCTGATCCCCAAGCCGCGCGGCGTCACCCGCGCCCTGGTCCTCGCGCCCACCCGCGAGCTGGCCGCGCAGATCCACGCGCACCTCGAGGAGCTGGCCGTGCACACCCCGGTCACCGGTGCGCCGGTGTTCGGCGGCGTGGGGATGCAGCCCCAGGAGCACGCGTTCCGGAGCGGCGTGGACATCATCATCGCGACGCCGGGCCGCCTGCTCGACCACTTCCGCCAGCCCTACGCGAAGCTGGAGCGGCTCGAGTTCCTCGTCCTCGACGAGGCGGACCGGATGCTCGACATGGGCTTCCTCCCCGACATCCGCCGCGTGCTGCACCACATCCCGGTGAAGCGGCACACCCTCTTCTTCAGCGCCACGATTCCGCCGGAGATCGCCCGGCTCTCGGCCGAGCTGCTGCGTCATCCGGTAACGGTGAACCTGGAGCGCAAGGCGGCGCCCGCGGTCGGCATCACGCAGGCGGTCTACCCGGTGCCGCGCGAGCTGAAGTCGGGGCTGCTGCTGGAGCTGCTCAGGCGGAACGAGATCCACGACGCGATCGTCTTCTGCCGCACCAAGCACCGTGCCAACCGGCTGGCCGAATACCTGACGAAGCAGGGCATGTCGAACGCGAAGATCCACGGCAACCGGAGCCAGGCGCAGCGGACCGAGGCGCTGGCGGGGTTCAAGAGCGGGAAGTACCGCACCCTGGTCGCGACCGACATCGTCGCGCGCGGCATCGACGTCGAGGCGCTGGGCCACGTGGTGAACTTCGACGTGCCCGCTGTCCCCGACGACTACATCCACCGCGTAGGCCGCACCGCGCGGATGGACATGACCGGCGACGCCTTCACATTCGTTTCGCCGGAGGAAGAGGCGGACTTGCGGGCGATCGAGCGGGCGATCGGCAAGCGGCTGCCGCTGGTGGTGCTGCCGGGATTCGACTACACGCACAAGCCCGCCGAGCGGCTCGAGATCCCGATCGGCGAGCGCATCGCCCAGATCCGCGCCCGAAAGGCGGAGGACCGGCTGCGGGCCAAGGCAAGCGCGGCGAGGAAGGAACAGCACCACGCGCCGGCGCACCACGCCAGCAAGCCGGAGCGGCCAGCGGAGCGGGAGAAGCCTGCGGAGAAGGTCGAGCGGCCGGCCGGGAGCCGGCTGACGCGGCTGCACCGGCGCGGGCGCTGACGCCCCGCTGCCTCCCTTCCCGATGACGAAACGGCCGCCCGATCCGGGCGGCCGTTTCGACGTACCTCAAGCCAATCCGGCTATGGCTTCGGATGCGCGTGCTGGCCCGCCTGCGAGCTCGACCCGGAGCTGGAGCCGGTGCTCCGCGGCGCGGGCGGCGGCGATGAGCTGCCCGATGACGATCCCGACGAGCGAGACGTGCTCGGCGTCGCCGTGCTCTGGCCCTCGCCGTACTGATAGCCCTTCCCCTTCACGATCCGGCCGTGCGGCGGAGGCGGATTCGCGGACCCGCCACCCGACACGACGATGATCGTCCCGCCGCCATAGTAGTAGCCGCCGTAGCCGTAGCCGCCGTAGTAGTACGGTGAAAACGTGCCGTACGGCGAATAGAAGAACGGCGAGTAGTAACCGTACAACGACCAGCTCCACGGCGAGTAGTAGTCCCAGCCCCACGGATACGGAGGTGCGTAGAGCCCGTAGCCGTAGCCGTCATACGGGTTTCGGTACGCGTACATCGTGTCCGGCGCTGGCGAGCGGACCGACGCCTCGGCCCCGTTGAAGCCGCCGCGCGCGGAGGGCGCCGCGACAGTGAAGACCTTCGGATAGGTCATCGCGATCATCACGTCGATCACGCGGGGCGAAACGCCGGAATCGGCGAGCGCCTCGAGCTGCTTCCCGTTGAGCGGGAACCCCTCCCCTTCCTCGGCGAGCCACGCCTCGACCACGGCCGGGTCCGCCCTCCGCGATGCCTCGATCACGTCGGCGCTCGTGGGCGGCGTCGCGGCCAATCCGCGCGCCATGCCCATCTCGGAGGCGTGCGCGGCCAGCGCCGTGGCGATCTGCGGAACCGCGGGCACCGCGGCGCTCGTGTACCGGAGCGTGCGCACGCCCATGTTGCCGCGCGCCGACAGCCCCTGCACGTCCAGCCATTCCCACTCCGGCGTCATCGCGAGCAACTCGCTACCGTCGCGCTTGACGTCTCCGGGGCAGGTGTACTCCGATTGGCGGTAGAGGCGGTCGCCTTGGCTCGACCAGACCGCGGTTTCCCAGCCCGTGCAGCTCGAGCGCGAGACCGGGTGCCGCTCGGCGTTGGCTTCGATGTGATCCCGCGCGACGACCGACGTGTCCACGACGGTGAGCACGTCCACGCCCCCGCCAGCGGGGATCACGCACACCGTGGGCGCCTGGCCGGTCGGGCTCGGCGCCGTGCCGTCCACTGCCATCCAGCAGCCGTACCAGGCCTGCCAGCGCGGGTCGCTCTGGGGCTGCTGCGCGGCCGCCGCGGCCGCGGCGGCCACCAGCATCGAAGCCACCAGCAATGGAGTCTTCATCAGAACCTCACTCCCATTCCGAGCGTCACCGAAAACCCCGACAGGTTCATGTCGCCAAACTGGTAGAAATCGGGGCCAAGCGGAGTCTTCGCGTAAGCATACCGGGCCTCGGCGCTCAGTACAAACCGCGGCCCCAAAGGAAGCTCCACGCCGGCGAAGGCGTGGGCCGTGCCCGTCCAGCTTTCGGAGGAGAATGCGTCGCTGCGGATGATGGTGTCCTGGCCGACGAAGTTCCCCCACTGATGGATGCGCGAGTACATCACCCCGCCGCCCGCGCCCACGTATGGCACCAGCCCGGACGCCGGGACCCAGGCGAACCGGCCCACCGCACGGCCGCGCGAGCGCAGGTAGTACTTGAGGCTCACCGTCAGCGGCACCCGCTGCAGCGTCGTCGTCTGCCGGATCGGCTCGTCGTTCGCGTCGAGCCAGTGCCGCATCTCGGACCCCGCCTGGGAGCCGGCCCAGCCGGCCGAGACCACCACGTCGAGGCGCGGGTTGACGGTGAACGCCACGTCGCCCGCCATGTCGAATGCGTCGTAGCTCGACTTCGACAGGGTCAGATTCTGGGTGAAGTCCGAGAACGGGTCCCCCGTGGCATTCGGCATCGCCAGCCCCATCCGCAGGGTGAAGCTCCCCGTGGGCTGGCGGAACAGGAACCCGTTGCCCTCGCTCTGGCCGAGCGCCGTTCCTGGAAGCGCCAGGATCGCGGCAAGTCCGAGAGAACCCGCGCTCAAGGCGAGTCGCCGTTTCATGTCCATATCCTACCCCCTGCCGAGGTAGACGATACCACCGTCAGGACGTTGTGTCAAGAGCCTTGAAATTAGCAGGGAATTATGACTGGGCGTTCGCCCTTTGACCCGATTGCGCCCGGTTGCGGGAGTCCGTACCATAGGGTCCATGCGCCAGAAGCGGAAACGGAGCAAGGGCTTGGCCGACGCCGGGGCGACCCGGACGCCGGCATATCGGCACGGCACCCTGGGGTGGCTAGCCTCCTCGGTCGCCTTCAAGGAGGGCTACGACTCCGCAGTCGCCGTGCTGCGCGATTACCTCCCCGCCTCGGCGTACCAGGACTGGAACATCGTGCACGAGGCGCAGGGGTTCTCGACGCTCCGGACGGAGGTGACGGCCGCTTCGGACATCACCTATCTGAGCTACGACCCGCCGGACCTGTGGGGGCCGTCGTATTCCGTTCTGCGCGCCACCTTCGCGCCGCGCCGGACGCGGAACGAGTTCATGTCGCACTCGGGGGAGGAGGCGCTGATTCCGATCAGCGGCCGCATCCAGTACCACTTCGCCTGGACGCCGGGAGGGAAGGCGCCGGAGGTGCATCTCTCGCCGGCGCTGGAGAAGGGCTCGGCGATCCGGCTGGCTTCGCAGGTGCCGCACCACACCTGGGCGGTGGGGCAGACGGAGGCGTCGGCGTGGATGGTCTTCCGCCCCTCGAGCGAGTCGCCGACGGCGATCAACGTGAGCGCGCGGGGAGGCGGCGGCGCGCGTCCAGCGTCGGTGGGCAAGACCGGCTTCACGGCCGCGCAGGTGTTGAACCCGGTGACCTACGCCTTGCTGGCGTGGGGGATCGCGGAGCAGACGCGACTCTTCCGCGACCGCGCGAACATCGGCGTCTCGACGCTGGCGGCGCTCTGCCACGTGGACGCGGCGCAGATCTCGCGGATCGAGGCGGCGAGCCAGAACGTCTCGGTCGAGGCGATCGCGCGGCTGGCGCGGTTCCTCCGGTTCCCCCTGCCCCAGCTCATCGTGCAGGCGTCGCAGGAGTGGATGGTCGCGAGCCTGCCCGAAGGCGATCGCGAGACGCCGCAGCAACCGGCGTGGCGGCCGCTGCTGGCGCCGCGGGGCGACGTGCCGCACAATCTGCACCTCGGCGTGATGCGTCTCAGGAACGGGTGGACCGGTCGCGCGCCCGCGTACCGCACGCTGGGCCCGAGCCGGGCGGCGAGCTGGATCGTGCTCGAGGGCTCGCTCGAGGTCCAGCTCAGGGACGCGTCGGGGGCGGTGACCCGTGCCGAGGTGCTGCGGCAGGGGACGGTCGCGCACTTCCGCCGCGTCCTGCCGACGCATCTGGTCGCGCGGCCCGCGGGCGCGGTGCTCCAGGTGATGACGGGCGCCGAGTGCACCTGCGGCGGGCCGTCGGATTGAGGCGGGCCGAGCGATGAGACACCGGGTCGAGGCCGACTACCGTCTCGCGGGCCACGTGCGGCAGCTCGTGGCCGACGTCTACGGCGCCGCGTCGTCGGCCGTCGTCCTGGCGCCGGGAACGCTGGCAGGTCTTCGGCTGGTCTTCGCCTCGCTCGGCATCGAGCGGATCGCGCTCTCGGCAGGCGAGTACTTCGACGCGGCCAGCTTCCCCGATACCGCAGTGGACGTGCTCGACGCGGGCGACGTGCTCGAGAGCGTCGTACGGCACCAGCCCAACGCCGTGGTGCTGAGCCAGGTGACGTGGAAGGGCGAGCGGCTGCCGCTGGCGCCGATCTTCCACCACATCCGCAGGCGCGTGGGGGCGCGCACGCCGCTGCTGGTGGCGGACTACGCGCACGCGGGGGCAGCGGGCTTCCCGAAGATGGCCGAGTCCGGGGCGGACGTCGTCGTGGGGGACGCGACCAAGTGGATTACGCCATCCACCTGGCCAGACCAAGTCGGCTATCTCTGGTTCCGGAGCCCCGAGCATCGAGCGCAGGCGCGGCGCATCTTCGCGTCGTTCTACCTGGCCTGCGCGAGGCCCGCGGCGGCGCTCGAAGCGCGCTGGGTGGATCCTGCCGCGGTCGAGAAGGTGGCGGCGTTCCGCATGAGCGCGAAGCCGACGCGGAAGAAGCTGGTCGAGCGGAGTGCGAGGGACTTGGCGCTCGCGAAGCGGATGGCGGGCTTGTGTGGCGTGCCAGAGCCGGCGTCGTCGCTGCTCTGGGTCACGTCCTCGGCAGGTGTGGCGAAGATCCCGAAGTGGGTCGAGGATCAGGGCCTGCTCTGGCGCCCGGCCGCCGGCGGCGCGCGAATGATGTGCCGGTCGGACCTGGCGCCGTAGAGGCGACCAACCGTTGCGGGAATTCGGACAGTCAGCGTGGGTTGACCGACTAGCAGACCTGGTGCGGAACGACGAGCGAGACCGCACGGACAATTTCCTTCACGCCTACCTCACCGCAAACCCGCGCCGCTGACCCTTTCTGGTACCGGCTCGCTGCAATGATTGTGACGTGCATCGTGCGGAAATGGCCTGCGGAGCAGGTTTTCCAGCCCTGTTGGCCAAACCGGAGGTTCTCCCTAGTTTAGCCCGTGGCTGTAGTGTGCCCGTGGTGTAATGTGGACAACACACCGCGCTGCCAACGTGGAGGTGGGAGTCCAAGCCCCTCCGGGCACATTGGCAGGCTGGGCTGCCAGAGCTCGCGCTGGCGCTGTGACGGGATGAGGATAATAATTGGCACACGTTAGCAGCGCGGGTCGCTGGTCCGACCAAAGCTAGACGGAAGAGCCCCATGGAGTGGTGGGGCTCTTTCGTTTGTCGGGCCTCCTCGCTCTCGCGTTCACGCGGCCGACCTGGCGAGCAGCCTTGAACCCGTGTTCCCTGATCCCCATCCGACTCAGCGGGACCACCGAGAAGGAAGAAATGCCGGTTACCCGAGGAGTCCCATGCCTCGGTGCCGAACTCCTCCTGGACCTACGTCACCTGCGACTTCACCTCTCAGCCTTGCCGCGCACCGGCGCGGACTCGGACGTCATCCGTGGTCACACGGCTGGCCCACACGGAGTTTGGGAGGAACCCCGCGAGCTACGTGCCGCGCTGCTGTATCAATAATGTAAAGGCGGCCCGGGTAACCTTGCCGCGGCCATAGTAGACCTTGACGAGGCACGGGTAACTGCCAGGCGGGATGGTTCTCACAGTGGACCAGATGGTCAAGTCATACGGGGTTGAGTAGCCCCCCCCGGGCATGCTTGGAGTGTTGGTGTTCGGCCCCAGCCAATTACCCTCGAAGACGAAGCTCGGCTCGTCGGTAGAGCGGTCAGGCTGGGAGATTGCCCGGGTTGTGTAGAGTTTGAGCGCGATGTCCCCGGACCACCCTCTTCCGGTGTTAGTCATGATGGCGGGAATGAGGACCTTAAGATGGCCACTGCTGTCCCGCTGAAGAACTGGCTGAACCACCGCGCCGTCGAGAGACCGGCGGTCAGCCGTCGCTAGGGAGATTAAAGGTTCCTCGGCTACCTGGCCCAAGCTGTGTTGAACCTCTTCTTTGATGCCCTTCTGGAACTCCCGCAGGTCGCTCCGTTCGGAGGTGACGTTCCAAGCGAGCGCGATCCCGAGGAGGCCGAAGACAAGGCCAGCGAAGGTGGATACTGCGCCGAATGTTGCCCGGAGCCCGCGAAGATCGGTCTCGAGCACCGAGAGGCGCTCGGCCACTGCCGATGGAGAAGGAATGGACGACGAGTCGGTCATTGGAAGGCCCTCCGTTCGTACCAACCAGCTAGTGTAGTGTCGCTAAAGTGTCTTGCATAATGACGAGGCCGGCGGTATCTTGGCGGCCATGCCGCTCCCCATCCGTGTGGTGGCGCTGCGCCGGGGCGACCGCGCCCGGCTCGAGCGCCTGGCGC
>JBEKVZ010000004.1:0-326406 GCA_049513575.1 Gemmatimonadales bacterium | reverse complement strand
CTGGTACAACCCGCACCGCCGGCACTCCGCGCTCGGCCAGCGGTCGCCGATCCAGTACGAGTGCGACACCTCAACTGCGGCTTGAAACCCAAGCCGTCAACTGTCCACCAAAGCGGGGCAACTCCACAGCCGGTACGCGCCCGCAGCAGCATTTCGGCGCGGCAGCAAAGGGCGGAGCGGCTGTTGTTTGCAGGAATGGGCCCTGGAGGGTTCGAACCTCCGACCAACGGATTATGAGTCCGCCGCTCTAACCACCTGAGCTAAGGGCCCTCAAACCGTCTGCTACAGCACGCCTCCGCGCCGGAACATCCCGACTTCGTCGTACTTCCGCTCGAAGAGCTCGCGGACTTCCTCGCGCGAGACAACGGCCACGCCCGCCTTGCCCACCTCGATCCCCGCGGCGTAGTTGGCCAGCTCCGCCGCCTCGCGCATCGTCGCGCCGGCCGCCAGCGCCGTTCCCACCCACGCGGTGACCGTGTCGCCGGCGCCCGAGACGTCGTAGACCTCACGCGCGTGCGTCGGGAAGCGCTCGATCGTCCCGTTCCGTGTGAGCAGCGCCATGCCGTGCGCACCGAGCGTCAGGAGGAGGTTGTCCACCTCGAGCTGCTCCATCACCGCCGGAAGGGTGTCGGCGTGCTCCACGTCCACCGCCGCCCCCAGCGCCGCTTCCAACTCGCGGCGGTTCGGCTTGAAGACCGTGGCGCCCTTGTAGTTGAAGAACTGCTTGAACTTGGGGTCCACGACCGAGGGGATCCCGCGCCTGCGGGCCGTCGCGAGCGCGGATTCGATCACCGACGGGGCGAGCGCGCCCTTGTTGTAGTCCTCGAGCAGCACGGCGTCCACGTCCTTGAGCGCTTTCGCCATCCGCTTCTGCAGCAGCTCCAGTGTCGCGCCCTCAAGAAGCGTGTCCTCTTCCTCGTCGAAGCGCAGCATCTGCTGGCCGCGGGCCACCACGCGGGTCTTCGACGTCGTGGGCCGCTCCGGTGTCACCACGATCCCGTCGTCGCGAATGCCCGCGGCGACCAGCTCGGTGCGGAGCTGCTCGCCCCTCCGATCGTCCCCGACTGTGGCGACCAGCGTCACCTCCGCGCCGATCGCCGCCACGTTCGCCGCCACGTTCGCCGCGCCGCCCAAGGCGTAGCGCCGGTCCTGAACCCGCACGACCGGGACCGGCGCCTCGGGAGAGATGCGCTCCACGTCGCCGATCATGTAGACGTCGAGCATCGCGTCGCCCACCACCACGACCCGACGCTTCGGCATCGCTTCCAGGAGCGCGTTCACCCGCTCGCGCGCAATCACGCTGTCGCCTCCGCATGGGCGGCACGGCCGTGCCGTTCCCAAGCCAAGAGGTTACCTTCGCAAGCCGTGCTCTCGCAATTCCTGCCTCCGGGCGCTCGCACTGTACTCGACGTCGGCTGCAACGTCGGCGACTCGCTGCGCTGGGCCCGCGACCAGGGGATTGAGCGCCTGCGCGGCGTCGACATCAACCCCGCGGCGGTCCGGGCTGCCACCAAGCAGCTCAGCGGGCTGGGAGACGTCCAGGTCTTGCACGGCTCTGCCGACGAGCTCCCGTTCCCCGACGGCTCGGCCGACGTAGTACTCTGCCTCGAGGTGCTCGAACACATCCCCGAAGACCTCCGGGGGAAGTCCGTGAGCGAGATGGCGCGTGTCCTCGCGCCCGGTGGGCGGCTGATCCTCACGGTCCCGCACCGGGGCGCCTTCGCCTTCCTCGATCCCGAGAACATGCGCTTCCGCCTCCCGTTCCTCCACCGGATGCTGTCCCGCCTGGTCGGCGGCGGCGGGAAGGAGCGTGGCTACGTGGGCCAGAAGCACGGGGTCGTCCGGCACCACCACTTCACGCGCGCCGAGCTCGAGGCGCTGCTGGGGTCGCACTTCGCGATCGTGGGGATCCGGGGAAGGGGATTGCTGCTCTTCCCGTTGTGCACGTGGCTGCAGTGGCCGTCTTACAGGCGCCAGCGCCTGCGCTCACGCACGTTCCGCTTTCTCGACTGGCTGATGCGGATGGACTACGGCATCCGGTATCCGGTCGCCCTGGCCTACAACGTCGTGGTGGCCGCTGACAAGCGCTGATTCAAGTCGGTCGGGGCAGGAGCTGCTGCGCGACGAGGCCGGCAATTTCCAGGCAGCAGGTTAGCCCCGGCGACTCGATGCCCACGAGGTTGACCCATCCCGGAAGACCGCGCGCCGACTCCTCCTGGATCACGAAATCGCGGAACGGCTCGCCGGGGCCCTGCAGCTTGGGGCGGATGCCCGCGAGGTCGGGCGACAGGTCGTCCTCATCCAACCCCTCGAGGTAGCGCGAGACCGCAGCGTGAAACGCGGGCCGCAGGCTCTCGGACACGTCGTAGCTCTGCGTGCGGCTCTCGAGGTACTGGAGATCCGGGCCCAGCCGCACGCCGCCGGCCAGGTCGAGCGTGACGTGAATGCCGAGATGCGTTGGATGCGGGGCAGGGTAGATCAAGTGGCTCGCGAGATGTCGCTTCCGCGGATGCACGCGGAAGTAGTGGCCCCGGGCGTAGTGAAGCCGGTACCTGCAAGCCGCGACGTCGAGGCCGGGAAGGGCCGCCACACGGTCCGCGTCGAGGCCGGCGGCGTTCACCACGCAGCGTGTCTCGAGCGTCGTCGTCTCACCGTTGCTCGTCGCCACGACGCGATAGCCGTCGCGCAAATGCTCGGCGCCGACGACCTCGTGGCGCCAGGCGACGGTGCAGCCGTGCGACTCGGCGTCCGCCAGCAGGCTCGCCATCAGCTGGTGCGAGTCAACGATCCCCGTGTCGGGAGACCAGAGCGCGTGGGTCGCGCGGACGTGGGGCTCGATCCTGCGGATCTGATTCAGGGCGAAGCGCTGGAGCGAGGTGACGCCGTTCTCCAGCGCCTGCCGGAGGATCTGGTCGAGCTTCGGCTCCTCTTCTTCCGAAGTTGCGACGATCAGCTTGCCGAGGCGCGTGTGGGGGACGCCGTGCGTCTGGCACCAGGCGTAGAGGCTCCGACCGCCGCTCGCACAGAGTCGAGCCTTGAGGCTCCCCGCCGGATAGTAGATGCCGGCATGCACGACCTCGCTGTTGCGGCTGCTGGTCTCGACGCCGAAACGCTCGTGGCGTTCGATCAGGACGACATCGCGCCCCCGTGCGGACAGCTCCTGGGCGCACGCCAGTCCGACGACGCCGGCGCCGATGACGACGACGTCAGCGTCCACGCGCCTTCCGTCCCCGGCTGTGGCGAGCGATGTTCAGCACCCTCATATGGTAGCAGCCGCAAAGGCAGTGGCGCGAGCGTTGGTACCTCGCCGGTTCCGCAACTGGGTGCGCAGTCCGGCCCGCTCGCTCCGGTGGGCGCGAGACCAGGTCGCTCACCTCCTCGGGCTCGATCCGCTTGTCGAGATCCGCGTCGGCTGGAGCGTGCGCTGCCACCCCGCCGCATGGCGACTCGCGTACCATGCTCACGTCGAAGATCCCGAGCAGGTACGGGAGCTGGACGCCTTCATCGCGCATTGCGCCCCGGGAATGGTGCTGGTGGATGCCGGCGCCCATTTCGGCCTCTTCAGCCTGGCTGCGCTGCACTACGGAGGGCGCGACGCGCGCGCGATCGCCATAGATCCGTCGCCTGCGGCGGCGCACATGCTGCGCGTCCAGGCCCGGCTCAACGGGGTCGAGCGTCAGCTCACCGTCGTCGAGGCCGCGATCGCTGCCCGGGACGGAACGATCGCCCTGGTGGATGCAGGCATCGGCTCGGCCGGGTACTTCGTGCAGCCGGAGCAACAGCACGGCGCGGCGGAGCGCACGGCGGTGCCGGCGGTAACGGTCGATTCGCTGGCGGCCGGGCTCGGATCGCCGCCAACTCACCTCAAGATCGATGTGGAGGGTTTCGAGGCGGAGGCACTCAAAGGCGCACGGAGAACGCTGTCCGGTCCAAACCCGCCGCTTCTGTTTCTCGAATTGCACAACGAGATCGTGGCCCGGAACGGCGGCGACCCGGCCGAGAGCTTGGCAGTCCTTGAGGAGTACGACTACGCGGCCTTCGATCCCGGCGGCGCTCCGCTCGATCGGACCGCCATCCTGAGCCGGCCACTCATACGCATTCTCGCGAGGCGCGTGACCACGTAAGGCTCAGTCGCCCCAGTGGATCCCGCCGGAGATGCGGCGGCGGATCTCGGCGCGCACCCGCCACACCCAGCGGTCGCCGCGCACGCCCTGCACGTGGTTCGCGTTCCAGACGAAATTCCGCCCGATGTCGGTGCTCAGGTTGATTCCCGGCATCGGAGTCCAATTCGCCTGCACCGCCACGCGCAACGTCCTTTCCACCACCCCCGTGAGAAAGACCAGCGAATCGGAAAACGCCGAGTCGGGAGGATACTGCTTCCGGAAGTCGCCCTGCCCCTGTCTGATGTAGGTTATCTCGCCGCCTACGAGTGCCCGCGGAGCAAGTGAGGCCGTGGCACGGAACGTCCACTGGTCGTAGTCGCTGTGGTTCCGGGCCAGGCCCACGCTGTCATTCGAGTACTGCTCCTGGTTGAACTCGGTCCGGTAGTCGAGTGCGTCCACCCGAGTGTACAGCGCCGACCAGCTCAGCTGGCCGCGAAGCGCGCCGCCCGTGGCGGAGAAGGTGTAACCCAGCTCCTCCGGCTTCTTGTCGTGCTGGTTGTTTCGACTCGTCTGGATGTCGTCGGCGTAGATCTGCGCGGCCAGGCGGACAGTGCGCGAGACCTGATACGACGCGTCCGCGCCGATCAGTGCGTTCCCGGCCGGCCTGTTCTGATATTGAACCAGAGTCCACAGACCGAGCGGATTGAGGTACCACGGCTCAAACGACCGCCCGAGGCTGGAGCTGTCTGCGTACACCTCCGCTTCCGAAAGCGAGAAGGCGAGCCGGTCGGACGGAATCACTACTAGCCGGTGCGCCGACAGGAAACGGTGCTGTGGAGCAACCTGCCCCCAGCCAGGAAGGCTGTTGAGCTGTGTCGCGACCATCTCCAGTCTGAAGCGTTGCGGGCCGAGTCGCAGGAACAGATGGTCGTAGGAGTACGGGGCGTTGGAGAGGATCAGGCCCTGTGTCTCCGGCGGTCCCCAATTCCGGTCGACCGCGCCAAAGAACACCGCAAAGTACTTCCACGAGGCTATGCCGTATGCCTCATCCGTTCGCCCTGCGACGATCTGGTCCCTTCTCCCGATGTACTCGGGGTCGTACTTGAGCCGGTTGTCGAAGTACGGGTGCGTCACGAACGCCGCGTGCGGTATCTCCAACGACATCTCTAGATCGCCGCGCAGGTACAGGCCTGCGGAGTCGCGCGATGGCCGGTCGGGCCACCGGCTGGCGTCCGACGCGGCGGTGACCCCCACGCCGCCGTCGACCTTCCACCGTACCGTGTCCGGGCGCTCTTCCAGCTCATGCGCCAGGAGCCGCAGTGAACTCTTGACCGGCTCCGACAGATCGGTCGTGTCCACCTTCGCTACCGCCCGCGCCACGTCGGCCCGTCTCAGGGGCCGCGTGAGGGGGTCGAGACCCCGGAGCACGCCGGCGCGGATCAGCTGCTCCACGTACGGCGTCGCCCAGGAGCTGATCGGCAGGTAGAGGTTGCTCTCGGGTGCCTGTGCCGCCAGCGGGGCCGCGAGAGCCGCCAATAGAAGGGCAGGGAGAAGGCGCAAGCGCATGGGCTGCAAAGTATATTGGCCCGGTGCCGAAGCGGCCACATCCGCTCCTCGTGATGGCCATCGCGGTCGTGGCGATGTCGTGGGCCGCGCCGCTCATACGGCTCAGCACCGCCCCGCCCCTGGCCATCGCCGCGTGGCGCCTGACTTTCGCCACCCTCCTCCTGAGCCCTGTGCTCGCCGCGTCGCGGAACCAGCGCCTCGAGTGGGCCAAGCTCGGCGGCCCCCAGCGCCACATCGCCGCCCTTGCCGGCGTCTTCCTCGCGCTCCACTTCGCGTCCTGGATCACGTCGCTGCGCCTGACCACCGTGGCCGCGTCCGCGGTCCTGGTCTCGCTCTCGCCCGTCTTCGCCTGGGTCTTTTCGCGCGCCTTCCTGGGCGAACGCCCCGCCCGGCGACAGGCAGTCGGGATCGTCCTGGCCATCATCGGCGCCGCCGTCATCGCCCTCGGCGACGCGAGCCGCGCCGGCCGCGGCGCCCTGCTCGGGGACCTGCTCGCCCTGGCCGGCGCGGCATTCGGCGGCGCCTACTTCGTCATCGGCCGCCGGCTCCGCGCCGACCTCGGGCTCGTCGCCTACATCACCCCGGTCTACGGCGTCGCGGCGGCCGTCCTCCTGGTCTGGGCCACGGGGCTGCACCAGGCCTTCGTGGCTTACCCGGCCAAGGACTGGCTCATCTTCGCGGCGCTGGCCGCTGGCCCGATGATCGTCGGCCACGGGGGCCTCAACTACGCCCTGCGCTACCTCCCGGCCTACACGGTCAACGTGGCCGCCCTGGGCGAGCCGGTGGGCGCCACGCTCATCGCCTGGCTCCTGCCGGCCATCGCCGAGTCCCCCGGCCTCACGGCCGTCGCAGGCGGCGTTCTGGCGCTGGGAGGCATCGCCCTGGCCCTAGCGGCCACCGGCAGGGCACCCGGGCAGGCTCGCAGCCCGGCGTCGGCGTGAGGGCAGACCCGGCTCGCTCAGCCCTGCCGACCGGTTAGCTTTCACCCTTGTGACATCCACCGTCGACGTCATCCGCGGCCGCATTGTCGAGTCGCGCCATCGGGTTTCCGCCGCCGTCGTGGATTCGGATGGCAAGCTCGTGGGCTCCACGGGCGACAGCGACCTGGTGACGTACTGGCGCTCGTGCGCCAAGCCGATCCAGGTGCTCCCGCTGATCGAGGACGGCGGCGCCGACGCCCTCGGCATCGACGATTCCGAGATCGCGCTCGCCTGTGCCTCGCACAACGGCGAGCCGCGGCACCTGGCCGTAGCGACGAGCCTGCTCGAGAAGGCCGGCTGCGGGGAGAAGGACCTGGCCTGCGGCCCGCACCCGTCGCTCTCGCCCGCCGTCGCGCGGGAGATGGCCGATCGAGGTCAGAAGCCGCGCAAGCTCCACAGCAACTGCTCCGGGAAGCACGCCGCGATGCTCGCGTTGGCTCGCCATCACGGCTGGCCGACAGAGGACTACCGGAAGCCGGACCATCCGGTCCAGCGGCGCCTGCTCGCGGAAGTGGCCGCCTGGACGGGCTTGGACGAAGCGAAGATCGGGCAGGGTGTTGATGGATGTGGGGTGGTTTCCTATGCAATGCCGCTGCGCAACATGGCACTGGCCTATGCAAGACTGGGTGCCGGGTTCCGGGTGTCAGGTGCCGGAGAGTCCAAACCCAATCACCTGACACCTGACACCCGACACCGCCTCTCCGAAGCCGCCGAGCGCGTCCTCCGCGCCGTCATCGCTGATCCCTTCCTCATCGCCGGCACCGGGCGCCTCTGCACCGAGGTCCTGTCGTCCTCGAAGGGCGCCGTCATCGCCAAGGTCGGCGCCGACGGCGTCTACTGCGCGACGCTGCCGTCCGCCCGCCTCGGCCTGGCAATGAAGGTCGAGGACGGCGACATGGACGCCGCGCGGCCGGCCCTTCTGGCTTTCCTGGAGATCCTGGCGCCGGGCGCCGTGCGCGTGGCGGACTCCTTCCGTTCTCCCCAGATCAGGACCACCTTGGGCGAGGATGTGGGCCACTTGGCGGCCCGCGTTTCCCTGGAGCGCGCCCGATGAAGCAGCTGACTGGACGGACGTTTGAGCCGCGCCGCAACCGAACGGTGACGGTCCGCGGCCCGGAGCGGATACCGTGACCACCGTGCTCGATTCCGCGACGCGGGCCCTGGTGCGTGTGGCGCTCTCGCTTCCGCACGCCTCCGAGAACGAGCTGGGCGACTGGATGCGCCGAGCGCGGGAGGAGGGCACGCCCGCGCTCTGGCTGGAGGAACTGCTCCTCTCGAGCGTGCTCTACGTCGGCTTCCCGCGCGCGATCGTCGCGTGGACGGTCTTCCGACGGCTCGAACCCGACCCGGCGCCCGGGAGCGAGCCGTCCGACTACGGGCGGTGGCAGGAGTGGCTGGAGCGGGGCGAGGCTACCTGCCGCGCCGTCTACGGGAAGCACTACGAGCAGCTGCGGCACAACATCCGCGCGCTGCACCCGGTGCTCGACCAGTGGATGATCGTGGACGGCTACGGGAAGACGCTGAGCCGCGGCGGTCTCGACTTGCTGCACCGCGAGCTGTGCTCGGTCGCGATGCTGGTGCCGCAGGGCGTCCCCCGCCAGCTCGTCTCGCACCTGAGCGGCGCGGTCCACGCCGGCGCAACCGCGGAACAGGTGGACGAGGTCCTGAACCTGGCCACGGCGCTGCCGGTCCGCTCGCGCAACCTCGAGATCGCGCGCAGCCTCTGGCAGGAGCTGAAGGACACTCTCGTCCACGACTGACGATGTTCATCGACCAGGTCCTCATCGACGTGAGCGCTGGGAATGGCGGCTCCGGGATGACCGCGTTCCGGCGCGAGAGCCGCGTCCCCAAGGGCGGACCCTCCGGCGGGGACGGCGGCCGCGGCGGGAGCGTGTACCTCCTCGCCGATCCGCAGCTCTGGACGCTGCTCGACTACACCTACCGACCGAAGTGGGCGGCCGACTCGGGCGAGCCGGGCGGGCCCTCGCAGCAGTCGGGGCGCTCGGCCGAGGACCTCGTCCTGCCCGTGCCGTGCGGGACGGAGGTGCGGGACCGTGCGACCGGCGAGATGCTTGGCGAGGTCGTGCGCGCTGGCGACCGTCTGCTCGTCGCGCAGGGGGGCAGGGGCGGCTTCGGCAATCAACACTTCGCCACGCCGACCCACCAGACGCCGCACGAATACCAGCCGGGCGAGGACGGCGAGCGGAAGACGATCGAGCTGACGCTGAAGCTCATCGCCGACGTCGGCCTGCTCGGCCAGCCGAACGCCGGCAAGAGCACCCTCCTCGCGGCCGTGACCGCGGCGCGGCCCAAGATCGCGGACTACCCGTTCACGACGCTCGAGCCGAATCTCGGCGTCGTGCAGCTCCGCGGGCACCGCACGTTCGTGATCGCCGACATCCCGGGGATCATCGAGGGCGCGCACCAGGGCAAGGGACTGGGCCTCAAGTTCCTCCGCCACATCGAGCGCACGCGCGTGCTGGTCTACCTGATTCCCGCCGACACGGGCGACCGCGACGAAGCGTACGCGATGCTCCGCCGCGAGATCGAGGCGTTCTCGCCCGCCCTCGCCGCGAAGCCCCATTGCGTCGTGCTCAACAAAATGGATCTGGTTCCCGCCGAGCAGGCGGCGGACTTTCCTGCAGCGGCAGACGCTTTCGCGAGGATCGCGATCTCCGGACTGCAGCGTCGCGGGCTCGACGAGCTGCTCGAGACGCTGTGGGAGCGTCTGGTTGAGGCGCGGCGGGAGGCCGAGGCGGCGACGTGAGCGGGGCGGCCGCGGGGGAGATCCAGGTCCTCGAGCGGGACCACCCGTGCTTCCCCAAGTCGGTGTTGCTGGTCGAGAAACCGCCGGAGCGCCTCTACGCCATCGGTGACCTCGCGATGCTCGAGGGACGGCGCGTCGGCATCGTCGGGAGCCGCCACCCCTCCTCGTACGGCATTCGCATCACTTACGACGCCGCAAAGGCCGCCGCGCGAGCCGGCCTCGTGGTCGTGAGCGGCCTCGCCCGCGGCCTCGACGCCCGCGCCCACCGCGGCGCGCTCGACGCCGGGGGAAAGACCATCGCCGTCCTGGGCGGCGGCGTGGACGTCTGCTATCCGCTGAGTAATCGCGATCTATACGACGAAGTGCGCGAAAAGGGGCTCCTGCTGAGCGAGATGCAGCCGGGCACCGACCCGCGGCCGGAGCACTTCCCCCGCCGCAACAGGATCATCGCGGGGCTCGTAGAGTACCTGCTGGTCGTCGAAGGGAAGGTCGCGGGCGGCACGAGCAACACCGCACGCTGGATGCTGAACCTGGGCAAGCACGTCCTGGCCGTGCCGGGCCGGATCGGCGAGGCGACGGCGGAGAGCCCCAACAAGCTCATCAGTGAGGGCGCGACGGTGTACCGCGGCCCCGAAGATCTTCTCGACGCTTATGGGATCGCGGCGGACGCGGTCGAGGCGCGGGAGCGGCGCGAGCTGGCGGCGCAGGTGGACCTGGCCTTCGCCGGCGAGCCCGACCTGCTCGACGCGGAGGCGAAGGTGTTCGACCTGCTGGCGGCGGAGCCCGTGCACGTGGACGTGATCGCGGAGCGGACGGCGCTCGACGCCGGCACCCTGCTGGCGGCGCTGTCGTCGCTGGAGCTGAAGGGACTCGCAGTCCAGCTCCCAGGCAAACAGTTCGCCCTCGCGTCGTGACGACGCGCCATCTCTACATCCACGTGCCGTTCTGCGGGCGGCGCTGCACCTACTGCGACTTCAGCATCGCGGTGCGGCGCACGGTCCCGGTCGCCGCGTACCTGGCCGCGCTCGGGCGCGAGGTCGCGCTGACCGGCGCCCGCCCGGTGGAGACGCTCTACCTGGGCGGCGGGACGCCCTCGCGGCTGGGGGGAGAGGGGATTGCCGCGCTGGCGCGGCTGTTCGCGCTCGAGCGCGAGCTGGCGGAGTTCACGATCGAAGCAAACCCCGAGGACATCACCGCGGAGAACGTGCGCGGCTGGGCTCAGGCCGGCGTGAACCGCGTCTCGCTCGGCGCGCAGTCGTTCGACGATCGTGTCCTGGCCTGGATGCACCGGACCCACGATGCGGCCCGTATCGGCCTGGCCGTGCAAACCGCGCGCGCCGGCGGGATCCGCAACCTCTCGCTCGACCTCATCTTCGCGCTCCCTCCAGGGCTGGGGCGCGACTGGAAGCGCGACCTCGAGGCGGCGATCGCGCTGGAGCCGGACCACGTCTCGTTCTACGGTCTCACCGTCGAGCACGGAACGCCGTTGTTCCGTCAGGTGGGGCGGGGCGAAGTCGCGCTCGCGGAGGAGGATCGCTACGAAGACGAATACCTGCTGGCCCACGATCGTCTCGGCGCCGCGGGGTATGTGTTCTACGAAGTCTCGAACGCGGCGCGCGCGGGCCGCGAGGCGGTGCACAACCGCGCGTACTGGCAACTGGAGCCGTACCTTGGGCTGGGCCCCGCGGCCCACAGCTTCGACGGCGTGAGCCGGTGGTGGAACGAGCCGACGTACGTGCGGTGGCAGGAGAAGCTGGAGCAGGGGAGGAGCCCGGTGGCCGGGCACGAGATTCTCAACGACCACCAGCGCCGGCTGGAGCAGATGTACCTCGGCCTCAGGACGCGACGCGGGATCGCGCTGCCGGACCCGTGTCCGCCGAAGCTGCTCCAGCAGCTGGAAGGCTGGGTGGCTGCCGGGTGGGCGGTCATTGAAGAGGCACGGAGGCACCGAGGCACAGGGGCACGGGAAGATCTTGGCACGCGCGGCTCCGAGAGCAGCGCCCATGCCCCAGTGCCTCCGTGCCTCCATGCGCGTCTTACTCCCCAGGGCTGGTTGCGCCTAGACGAGTTGGTTGCCAGCATCTAAATTGCGGCGGGGCTTGGATTTGAGACCATGCAAGAATCACTGACCGAACGCGAGAGACGGGTGCTCGAGGCCGTCGTCTTGAGCTACGTCGAGACCGCCGAGCCGGTGGGCAGTCGCACCGTGGCCCGGCGGTTCGGCCTCGGCGTGTCCGCCGCGACCATCCGCAATGCGATGAGCGACCTGGAGGAGAAGGGGTTCCTCTTCCATCCGCACACGTCCGCCGGCCGCGTGCCGACCGACCGCGCCTATCGCCTCTACGTGGATTCGCTGATGCGCTTCCCGTCCTTCACGCCGCGGCAGGAGGAGAAGCTGCGTGAGGACCTCATCGCCGAGGGCTCGGCGGTCTCCGCGGTCGTGCGACGGGCCGCGCAGGTGTTGAGCGTGCTTACGCAGGAGCTGGGCGTGGCGGTTGCGCCGTCGCTCGACGCGGCCACACTCGACCGGATCGAGCTGATCGCGGTCTCGAGCGACCGGCTGCTGCTGGTCCTCACGCTGAGGAGCGGCGTGGTGCGCACCATCTTCGTCGAGGTGCCCGGCACGCTGCATCCGGAGGCGGCCGCCAGCCTCAACGTCGTGCTGAACGAGCGGCTCGGCGGCCTGACGCTGCGCGAGATCCGGCAGACCCTGCCGGATCGGGTGCGCGACAGCGCGAGCACGCCGGCCGAGGGGGAGCTGCTCGACATCTTCATCGCGACCGGCGACCAGCTGTTCGACGTGCCTGCAACGGACGGGAAGGACGTCGTGCTGGGCCGCACCTCCGTGCTGGCGGATCAGCCGGAGTTCGCGTCGGGCGAGCGGATGCGCGAGCTGATCGAGCTGACGGAGCAGCGTGACGTTTTGCGGAAGGCGCTTGAGGGGCGCAGCAATGCGGTCGGCCTCACCGTGACGATCGGCGGCGAGAACGAGAGCCGCCGGCTCTCCAAGCTCACGCTCGTCACCGCGCCGTACCGGTCCGGTCCCCTCTCGGGCGTGATCGGGGTCCTGGGTCCAACGCGGATGCCCTACGACAAGGTCGCCTCCCTGGTGGAGCACACCTCGAAGCTGGTCGGCGACCTCCTCAGATGAGCGACTTCTACGTAGTCCTGGGCGTGAGCCGGGATGCCGACGAGGCCACGCTGAAGAAGGCGTATCGCCGGCTCGCGATGGAGTTCCACCCGGACCGCAACAACGGCGACCGCGAGGCGGAAGCGCGCTTCAAGGAGGTCACCGAGGCTTACGAGGTGCTCCGCGATCCACAGAAGCGCGCCGTGTACGACCGCTACGGCGAGGCGGGGCTCAAGGGCGGGGCGGGGCAGGCGTACGGCTTCCACCCGTTCGACCTCTCCGAGGCGCTCAACATCTTCATGCGCGACTTCGGGGCCGGGGGCTTCGGCGGGTTCGAGGAGCTGTTCGGCGGCGGGCGGCGCGCGCAGCACGCCGAGCGGCACGGCAACGACCTGCGGGCCGCGGTGACGCTCACGCTGGCGGACGTGGCGGCGGGCGCCAAGAAGACGCTGAAGTACAAGGTGCTCGTTTCCTGCGAGACGTGCAGCGGGTCGGGCGCCAAGCCCGGGACGTCGGCGAAGACCTGCCGGACGTGCGGAGGGAGCGGGGAAGTGCGGCGCGCGCAGCGCTCCATCTTCGGCCAGTTCGTCTCCGTCTCGCCGTGTCCGACCTGCGCGGGCGAGGGGCGCGTGATCGCCGAGCCCTGCCCGATCTGCCGTGGCGACGGGCGCACGCGGACCGACCGCACGGTCGCGGTGGACGTGCCGCCGGGCGTGTCGTCGTCCAACTACATCACGCTGCGGGGGCAGGGGCATGCGGGGCCGCGCGGCGGCCCGGCGGGCGATCTGGTCGTGATGCTGGAGGTCGAGGAGGACGAGCGGTTCGAGCGGCACGAGGACGACCTCGTGTACGACCTTCCGCTCTCCTTCAGCCAGGCGGCGCTCGGCACGGAGGTGGACGTGCCCACGCCGTACGGCGACGAGAAGGTGAAAGTGCCGCCGGGGACGCAGACGGGAACGGTGCTCCGCCTGAAGCACCGCGGCCTACCGCACCTCGGCGCCGGGGGCAAGGGCGACCTGCACGTGCGCATCGAGGTCTGGACGCCCGAGCGGCTCTCGCCGGAGATGGAGAAGATCTTCCGCGAGCTGGCGCCCCACGAGGGCGAGCCGCCGGCGGGCCGCGCCGGCCGGTCGTTCTGGAACAAGATGAAGGACGCGTTGGGGGCATGAGCCTGAGGGGCGGCGCTCCGCCGTCGGCGACCGTGGTCGCGCGCGGGCCCTTCCTGGCCGGCGGGGTCGTCATCCTGGACGAGGACGAGGCGCACCACCTGCGCGTGCGGCGGGTCGGGGAAGGCTCGGTCATCCGTCTGGTGGACGGGCGCGGCGCGGTGGCGACGGCGCGGATTGCGATCGAGGGGAGGGTGGTGTCGGCGCGCGTGATGGCCACCACGATGATCGGCGCCCCTCCGGCCACGGAGCTGATCCTGGGCGCGGGGGATCGCGACCGCTTCCTGAGCGCGGTGGAGAAGGCGACGGAGCTGGGGGCGACGCGGATCGTCCCGGTGCTGGCGGAGAGGGTAGCCGGCGTCGCCTCGCGCTTCCAGGCGGCGCACGTCGAGAAGGCCGCGGCCCGCGCGCGCGAGGCGGTGAAGCAATGCGGCGCGACCTGGACACCTGCGGTCGGCTCGCCGGTCTCGCTGGGCGAGGCGATCCGGCAGCCGCCTGGCGCGAGCCCCGCGCACGCTCCGGTGCGGCTGCTGGCCGATTCCGAGGGCGGCCCGATGCCGGCGTTGCGGGAGGGCGCGGCCGTTCAGTGGGCCATCGGCCCCGAAGGCGGCTTCAGCGAGGCGGAGCTGGCCACGCTCAAGGGGGCGGGCTTCAGGCCCGTGACGCTGGGCCGCTCCACGCTGCGCTTCGACACGGCGGCGGTAGCGGCGTTGGCGATGACGGCGGCGATGAGGGGCAGGAAGGATACGACGTGAGAAATGAGGTGTGAGAGGTGAGAGGGCGAAGTGAGACGTGAGAAGTTCGGGTGAGAAGTGAGAAGGCGCGCGACGTCTCCCTGTACCTCTCACCTCTCACCAAGGCCTCTCACTGCTCACCTCGCCGTCTCACGTCTCACTCCTCACGTCTCACTTCAACCGGGAGATTGCGTGAGCGACTGTCTGTTTTGCCGCATCGTGAACGGTGAGGTGAAAGCCGAGGTTGTCTACCGGACCCCCACGGTGATCGCGATCAAGGACATCAACCCGCAGGCGCCCGTGCACGTGCTCGTGATCCCGGCGCAGCACGTGGAGTCCCTGAACGAGGCCGAGGACGCGACGCTCCTGGGCGACCTCCTCCTGGCGGCGCGGGAAGTGGCCCGCCAGCAGAAGATCGCCGTGCGGGGCTACCGTGCGGTCATCAACACGAAGGCGGAGGCGGGGCAGACCGTGCCGCACATCCACGTCCACGTGCTGGGCGGCCGGGCGATGCGCTGGCCGCCGGGCTGAGCGGCTGGTTTCCGGTCGAAGCGGAGCGTCGCGGCCGCCAGCGCGGCGCCTCTTGCCGGACCCCACCTACCGGAACCGCTCCGGACGGCCGCGCTGGCGCCCGCGCAAGCGACGATCTGCCCCCGACGCGTGTCCCCGGCCCCGCCGGGCTCGGCGCGTTCGCTGGCCGGCGGCCTCGGCCACCTGAGGAACCCTGTGCCACGGGCCGGCTGGCGAATAAGTTCGGCTCCGAACAAATCGCCCTTGCTCCGCACGGCCCCGCGGATCGGACCACCGACACTTCACCTACCAGGCCACCGGGTCCGTGCCCACCAGGCCACGCGACCGCAGCCACGAAGAATGAAACCGCGCCCGCCAGGCCACGAAGGCCAGGCCGATCTGAGGCCCGACGCCCGGCCGGCGTCAGGTCGGCGCGGACGGCACCGGGACGGCGGTCTTGACCGGCGGGATAGCCAAACGCAGGGGTGGGGCCGCCGGCCGGTCGGGTCGCCGCGCGCGTCGCCAGGGGATTAAGTTCGGCACCGAACGAAATCCGTCCGCGCGCGGTTTCAGGGAGGCCCGCGCCGGCGTCCGGGCGGTGCGACCGCGCGGTTTCTCGTCCCGCGGAGGCTCCGGCGGTGGACGCCCGCGCGATCGGCCCTGAGCATGGCGCCCAGGCGGACTGACTCGTGGCGAGCCGCCAACGCCCGTTTTGGGAGGAGCCTGATCCGGGGTTGGCGGGTAGGGTGCCGGGCCCCGGGCGTGGGCCTCACCCACCGCGGCAGGAGCCTGTGACTTGTCTGGCCGCTGAATCGGCCCTAAGTTTTTCCGGTTGGCCGGGATACACCCTCTTGGAGGTGGGCGGGCTACATGCCGGAAGTAATCATTCACGAAGACGAGAACTTCGAGCGCGCGCTCAAGCGCTTCAAGAAGAAGTGCGAGAAGGCGGGGATCCTCTCCGACCTCCGCAAGCATCGGCACTACGAGAAGCCCAGTGAGCGCCGGAAGCGCAAGATGAACGCTGCGCGCCGCAAGAATCGCCGCAGCCGTAGTGAACGGTAGTCTCGCCGAGCAGCTCCGCGCCGCGCTGAATGCGGCGCGCAAGGATCGGGACCAGCACCGGACGCTCCTCTACTCCACGATCCTCTCCGACATCGGCAACCGCGACATCGAGGTCGGGCACACGCTCGAGGACGCCGAGGTCGTCGAGGTGCTGCGCCGCGGCATCAAGCGGCGCCGGGAGTCCGTCGAGGCCTTCCGCGCGGGCGGCCGCGGTGACGCGGCCGACGCCGAGCAGTTCGAGATCACCGAGCTGGAGAAGTACCTCCCGCCGGCGGTGCCCGAGGAGGAGATCCGGGTTGCCGTACGCGCCGCGATCGCGGCCGGCGCCAGGGACCTGGGCAAGCTGATGGGCGCTGTGATGCCGCAGTTCAAGGGGCGCGCGGAGGGGAAGGACGTCAACCGCATCGCCCGCGAGGAACTCGCCGCGACCTCATGAGAGAGGGGTTTGCGGAGCCCGCCCTCGCCGCCATCGAGTTCCACGCCGCGCTCGATCTTGTAGCAGACCACGCAGTCTCCGCCCTGGGCGCCGCCCGCGTCCGGGCGCTCCGCCCCCAAACCGATCCCTGGCTGGTCACGCACGAACTGGATCGCGTCGAGCAGTATGCCGTGCGCCTCGGCGCCGGCGACGACCTCGCCCCCGAGCCGTTCGACGACGTCGCGGGTGCCCTGGCCCGGCTCCGCCTCGAGGGGTCGGTGCTTGAGGGCGCCGAGCTGGCGGCGATCGGCCGGGTGCTCGCCGCCGCCCGAGCGGTGCACGGCCGCCTGACGCGAGTGGCGCAGACGGCCCCACTGGTCGCGGCGCTCGCTGCGCCGCTCCCTCCGCGCGAGCTGGAAGACGCGCTCGGGACATCGCTCGAGCCCGACGGCCTGGTCCGGGACGCCGCCTCGCGGGACCTCGCGCGCGCCCGGCGCGAGGTCCGCGAGGTGCGCGAGACGCTCATCCGGAAGCTCGGCGCCCTCGCCGCGTCGCTCGATTCCCGGCTGGTCCCGTCTGATGCCACGCCCACGCTCCGTGGCGGCCGGTACGTGATCCCGGTGCGGCGCGAGGCGCGAACGCGCCTGGGCGGGATCGTTCACGACGAATCGGCGACGCACGCCACGCTCTTCGTCGAGCCCGCGGAGGCGATCGAGCTGGGCAATCAGCTGCGCGAGGCGGAGGCTGCGGAGGCGCGCGAGGTGACCCGCGTGCTTCGCGCCCTGACCGAGCGCCTCCGGCCGCAGGCCGACGCGCTCGACGGCGACTTCGAGATGCTCATCGCCGCCGACTGCTGCTCGGCCCGCGCGCGGTTCGCGCTCGCGGCCAAGGCGACCCGCCCCCAGGTCGGCGAGGGCGGCCCGCTGGCCATCGTGAGGGGAGCGCACCCGCTCCTGCTCGGGGCCGACATGCCCGCGGTGCCGTTCCATCTCGCGCTCGAGCCGGAAGAGCGCACCGTCCTCGTCTCCGGTCCGAACACCGGCGGGAAGACGGTGCTCCTCAAGGCCGTCGGTCTCGTGGTCGCCCTCGCCCAGAGCGGCGTGATCCCGCCCGTGGGACCGGCGACGCGGCTCCCCGTCTTCGCCGCGTTGTTCGCCGACATCGGGGACCGGCAGAGCATCCAGGAGAGCCTCTCGACCTTCAGCGCCCACGTGGCGGCGATCAAGGACGTGCTGGACGGTGCGGACGCGCGCTCCCTGGTCCTGCTCGACGAGCTGGGGACGGGGACCGATCCGGCGGAGGGCGCGGCGCTGGCCGGCGCCGTGCTGCGCACCCTCACGGCGCGCGGCGCGACGACGATCGCCACCACGCACTTGGGCTCCCTCAAGGAGCTGGCCGAGCGCGAGCCGGGGATCGTGAACGGCTCGCTGCAGTTCGACGCCGCGACGCTCACGCCGACCTTCCGGTTCACCAAGGGGATTCCCGGCCGCTCGTACGGCTTGGCGATCGCGCGGCGGCTGGGCGTGGACGCGGCGGTGCTGGAGGAGGCGGAGCGGGCCCTGCCGGCCGACCTGCGCGCGCTCGAGACGACGCTGGCCCAGTTGGAGAAGCGGATCCAGGACGCCGATCGGCGCGACGCGGAGCTGGCCGCGCGCACGGCGGAGCTCGACGTCGAGGACGGCGGCCTCGCGCGCGCCCGAGCCGAGCTGGCGGCGCGTGAGGAGGACGTGCGGCGCAGGGAGAAGGAGCTGGAGCGCTCCGCGAAAAGGGCGCAGCGCACCTACCTGCTGGAGGCCCGCGCCGAGGTCGAGAAGGCGATCGCGCTGGCGCGGGATGCCCAGCGTGAACGGGAGGCGCGCCGGCTGGTGGAGGAGGCGATCGCGGCCACCGCGGCGCGCGAGGAATCGGCGCTCACGCTCCCCGATCTCCCGGCCGGCCCGGTCTCTCCCGGCGACCGGGTGCGCATCGCCACGTTGGGCATCGAGGGGCAGCTCGAGACGGTGCAGGGCAATGAAGCGACCGTGCTCGTGCGCGGGCGCCGGGTGAGAGTCCCGGCTGCGACGCTTTTGCCCGTTCACTGAGGTGCGCCTGAGTTGATCGCTCCCGAGCTGATCGAGCAGATCCGCGACGCGGCCGACATCGTCGCCATCGTCGGCGAGTCGGTGGAGCTCAAGCGCACGGGGAGCGACTGGCGCGGGCCGTGCCCGTTCCACGGCGGCACGCATCGCAACTTCTCGGTCGTGCCGCGGAAGCAGATGTACCACTGCTTCGTGTGCCACGAGTCGGGCGACGTCTTCACCTACCTGATGAAGCGATTCGGGCTGGACTATCCGACGGCGGTGCGGGAGATCGCGGCGAAGGTGGGGATCACGGTCCCCGACGTCCGCACGTCCGGCCCCGACCCGAACGAGCCGCTCTACTCCGCGCTCGGTACGGCCGCCGACTGGTTCGCGCGGCGGCTCCGCGAGGCGGACGACGCGAGGATGGCGCGCGACTATCTCGACAGCCGCGAACTGGACGAGGCGGCGCGGGACCAGTACCAGCTCGGCTTCGCGCCGTCCCGCGGCGAGGAGCTGCTCGAGGCGCTGAAGGGCCTCGGCGTCGAGGACGACGTGGTGCGGAAGGCCGGCCTGGTGACGGAGCGGGAGGACAAGGCCGTCGTCCCGCGGTTCCGTGGCCGCCTCATCTTTCCGATCGCCGACGTGCGGGGGCGCGTGGTCGGGTTCGGCGGGCGCCTCCTCGGCGAGGGCGAGCCGAAGTACCTCAACTCGCCCGAGACGCCGGTCTTCCACAAGGGAACGCTGCTCTACGCCCTGGACCGGGCCCGCACCGCCATCCGCACCGAGTCGCTTGCCGTGCTCGTCGAGGGATACGTGGACGCCATCCGGCTCCAGACAGCCGGGATCGCGAACGCGGTTGCCCCGCTCGGCACGTCGCTGACGCCCGAGCAGGCGCGGCTCTTGCGGCGCTACACCAAGCAGGTGGCGCTGGCCTACGACGCAGACGCGCCCGGGCAGAAGTCCTCGTTCCGCAACGCCGACGAGCTGCTGCGCCAGGGCGCGAGCGTGAGCGTGGTGACGCTCCCGCCGGGCGAGGACCCCGACACACTGGTGCGGCGCGGCGGCGCGGAGGCATTCAAGGTCCTGCTCGACGCGGCGGTGGATGTCTTCGAGCGCAAGATCCAGCTGCTCGACCGCAAGGGACTGGCGGGCACCCTCGAGGGCCGGCGTGACGCGCTCGACCGCCTGCTGCCGACGATCCGCGCGGCGCAGGACCCGATCACGCGGGAGCTGTACGTCTCGCGCGCGGCCGAGTGGAGCGGCGTGGGGAAGGAAGTGCTGGAGCAGGAGGTGGGAAGACTGGAGGCACGGACGCACGGAGGCACGGACGCACGGGCGCACGGGGGCCGCGAGGGTGAGGGGCGCCCCGCGGCGAGCGCGCCGGTCGCCGAGATCCCCACCGAGCGCACCCTCATCCACCTGATGCTCGCGGTGCCCGAGAACATCGCCCGGGTCAAGGCGGAGCTGCCGGCGGGCGAGTTCCGGCATCCGGTGTACCGGGCTCTGGCGGAGCTGCTGTATGCCGGCGCGGGCCCGCCGTCCGAAGGCGCAGAGCGCGAGACATGGGAACGGCTGGCCTCCGCGCCGTACGAGCGGCCCGAGCCGGAGGTCGATCTGGTCCAGGCGATCGCCTGGGTGCTGGACCGCCCGAAAGGGGAGCGTCTCGAGGAGATTGACCGGCTGATCGGCCTGGCGGGCGCGGCGGAGAAGGACGAGCTACTGAACGAGAAGCGGGCGCTCATCTCCGCGGGTGCGATGCGCTTCCGGCGCAAGGCGCTGAAGGCGGAGCGAGAACCACGACATTGATGGTTGCGAGCTGGGAGTTGCGGGGACGCACCGGCTCGGCACGACGATTTCAACGTTCCACGACATTCAAAGGAGTCTGAGTTGCATCCCGATCTCGAACCCCTGCTGGCGCTCCAGGAACGCGACAAGGCCGTGAGCGCGGTCAAGAAGGCGATGGACGCGTTGCGCCCTGAGGAAGAGGCGCTCGACGCGGAACTGGGTGCGCACACGAAGGCGCTGGACGACGCGGAGCGCACGGCGTCCGGGGCCGAGGCGCGCAAGGTGGAGCTGGAGCAGCGCATCGCCGGCTACAAGCGGATGCAGGAGCAGCGGCGGCAGCAGCTCGACTACGTGCGCGGGGCGAAGGAGGCCTCGGCGTTGATGGCCGAGCTGGATCTGGCGCGCGGCGTCCTGGTGAAGGAGGAGACCGAGTACATGCGCAGCGGCGACGTCATCGTCGAGGCGCAGAAGAAGGTCAAGGACGCGCAGAAGGCGCACCAGGCGGTGGTGGCGAAGCAGGCGGAGGCGCGCGAGGCGCTGGCCGCGAAGCGCGCCGAGCTGGCCACGCAGCTCGAGGCGGCGGAGGCCGAGCGGGCGGCGGCGACGAAGGCGGTCAAGCCGCAGCTGCTGGCCCGCTACGAGCGGATCCGGCGCGGCCGCGCCCCGGCGGCGCTCTATCCGCTGCGCCACGATGCCTGCGGGCACTGCTACACCTCGGTCCCGATGCAGCGGCGCGTCCTCATCCAGCAGGGGCAGTCCATCGAGGGCTGCGAGGTGTGCGGCGTGCTCCTGTATGCGGAGGAATGAGCGGCTCAAGCGCCGCTGGCAGTGTGAGCCGACGCCCGATCCGGCGCGCGTAGCGGCGCTGGCGCGCGAGCTCGGCGCGCCGCTCCCGTTCGCCGGACTGCTGGTCCAGCGCGGCGTCGCGGACGTGGACGCCGCCCGGCCCTTTCTCCGGCCGTCCCGGGACGAACTCCACGATCCCGGTCTCCTTCCCGACATGGCGATCGCGGTGGAGCGCCTCGCCGCCGCGGTGCGCAGCGGCGAGACCATCCTCGTGCACGGCGACTACGACGCCGACGGCCAGTGCGCGGCGGCGCTCGCCACGCGGGTCCTGCGCCTGGGCGGCGCGCGCGTCGTGCCGTTCATCCCGCACCGCCTGCGCGACGGCTACGACCTCTCGGCGGCCGGCGTGGCGGCCGCGCGCGAGGCGGGTGCGGGGGTGATCCTCGCGCTCGACTGCGGCACCACGGCCGTCGAGGCGGTGGCTGCGGCACGCGGCGCCGGCATCGATGTCATCGTGGTGGACCACCACCTCCCGGGCCCGGTGCGGCCGGCGGCCGTGGCCCTGGTCAATCCGCGTCGGCCGGAGAGCACATACCCGTTCCCCGACCTGTGCGCGACCGGTCTCGCTTTCAAGCTCGTGCTGGCGCTGGCCCCCGCGATCGGCGTCCCGGCCGGGGCTCCATGGCACTTCGTGGACCTCGTCGCCCTCGCGACGGTCGCGGACCTGGTGCCGTTGGTGGGCGAGAACCGGATCCTGGTGCGGCTCGGCCTCAAGCTGATCGGGGCGAGCCGCTCGGCGGGGCTCGCGGCGCTCGTGACCACCTCCGGCCTCGGCACGAAGCCGATCCGCGCGGTCCATTTGGGATTCGCGCTCGGCCCACGCCTCAACGCCGCCGGGCGCGTCGGCGACGCGGGCGACGGCCTGCGCCTGCTCCTCAGCGACGACACGACGGAGGCGTACGCGCTCGCCGCCCAGCTCGAGCGGCAGAACACGGAACGGCAAGCGCTGGACCAGCGCACGCTGGACGAGGCGCTGGAGGACCTGGACAAGACCTTCGACCCGGCCCGCGACGCCGGCGTCGTGCTCGCGCGCGACACGTGGCATCCCGGTGTGATCGGGATCGTGGCCTCGCGCGTCGTCGAGCAGATCGCGCGCCCTGCCTTCCTCGTGGCGTTCGACGGCGACGTCGGGAAGGGCTCGGGCCGATCGGTGGCACGCTGCGATCTTCACCGCGCCCTGGAACGCTGCGCCGTCCACCTCGAGCGGTGGGGCGGACACAAGATGGCCGCGGGCCTTACGGTGCGCCGCGACCGGTTCGACGCGTTCCGCGAGGCGTTCAACGTCGCCTGCGCGGAGCAGGTGGCGCCGGCGGAGCTGACGCCGAGCCTTAGGGTGGATGCGGTGCTGACCATCGCCGACCTGACGCGCGAGCTGGAGCACGCGCTCCGCGCTCTCGAGCCGACGGGGCTTGGCAATCCGGGCGCCGTCTTCGGGCTCGCCGGCCTGTCGCTGGCCGGCTCGTTGCGCCGGATGGGCGATCAACACGTCCGCTTCTGTGTGCGCGACGACACGGGGACGTTCCCGCTCGTCGGCTTCGGAATGCGCGGCGAGGTCGAGAGCACGGTCCGCGGTTCGTCGGGGCCCTATCGCGCCGCGCTCCGCCTGGAACGCAACACCTGGCAGGGGCGGGACGAGGTCGAGGGCCGGCTCGTGGCGTTCGAGGCCGCGTGACGTGAGGATCGTGGGAGGGCGGTGGCGGAGCCGGCGGATCGAGCCGCCGCCCGACGAGCGGGCGCGCCCCACGACCGACCGGGTGCGGGAGGCGTGGATGTCCATTCTCGCCGACCGCCTGGGCGGCGCCAGGGTGGTGGACCTGTTCGCCGGCTCGGGGGCGATGGGGCTCGAGGCGCTGTCGCGCGGCGCCACCTCGTGCGACTTCGTCGAGCTCTCGCCCGCCAGCCTCGCCGCGCTGCACCGCAACATCGCCGCGCTCGGCGCCGCCGGGACGTGGGTCCACCGCGCCGACGCCCTGCGCTACGCCGCCAAGCTCGAGCCGCTGGCCTTCGACGTCGCCTTCGCCGACCCGCCGTACACCACGAACCATGCCTCGCGGATCGCCGCCCTCTTCCGCGAGCGGCCGTTTGCACGCATTCTGGGCGTCGAGCACGACCGGCACGAAGACGTCGGCCCGGGCGATCACCGCCGCTACGGCAGGACCGTCCTCACTTTCCTCGAGGCCCCATGACGCAGCTCGTCGTCTACCCCGGCTCGTTCGATCCCATCACCCGCGGCCACGAGGACCTGATCCGCCGCAGCCTCGTCTTCGCCGACCGGGTCATGGTGACGGTCGCGGTCCAGGCGAGCAAGCAGCCGCTCTTCACCCTCGAGGAACGCTGCGACCTGGTCGCCCAGGTCCTCGGCGGCGACCCGCGCTTCGAGGTGCGGTCGTTCGACGGCCTTCTGGTGGATTTCGCCCGCAAGGTCGGCGCGAAGGTCATCGTCCGCGGGCTGCGCTACGTCAGCGACTTCGAGTACGAGTACCAGATGGCGTTGATGAACCGGAAGCTGGCGCCGGAGATCGAGACGCTCTTCCTCGTGCCGGCGTTCGATCTCACCTATCTCTCCAGCTCGCTGGTGCGCGAGGTGGCGCGATTCGGCGGCGACGTGAAGGACCTGGTCCACCCCGCGGTCTCCAAGGCCCTGGCCGCCAAGACGAAGCGGCATTGAGCGGCTTCGTCGAGTCCCTCCTCGACCGGGCGCGGCGCGCGCGCCGCCGCGTGGTGCTGTCCGAAGGCGACGACGAGCGGGTGCGCGAGGCCGCGATCTCCCTGGTCGCGGGGCGCGTGGCCGAGGTCACGCTGATCGGGACCGAGCCGACGGCGTCCTGGGCGGTGCGCGAGGCGCCCGGCGTGTCGGTCCGCGTCCCGGGGTCCGATCCCAGTCTCAAGGCCGTCGCCGACCACCTCGCGAGTCGCAAGCCTGAGGCTGCCCCCGACCGGGGGGCGGCGCTGGCGCTCGCCGCCGACCCGCTCCGCTTCGCCGCATGCCTGGTCGCGCTCGGCGAGGCGGATGCCACGGTGGGAGGCGCGATCCACGCCACCGCGGACGTGCTGCGCGCGGCGCTCTGGGCGGTGGGGCCCGCGCCCGGCATCAAGACCGTGTCGAGCTGCTTCTACATGGTCACGCGCACGTCGGGCGTGCTGACCTTCGCGGACTGCGGCGTGGTCCAGTATCCCACCGCCGAGCAGCTCGCCGAGATCGCGATCGCGGCCGCGCGCGACCGCCGGCTGGTCGTGGGTGACGAGCCGGTGGTGGCCTTCCTCTCGCACTCGACGATGGGGAGCGCCGAGGGCGAGAGCGTGGACAAGGTGAAGCGCGCGGTCGAGCTATTCCGGACGCTGGAGCCCGGCATTCCGGCCGACGGGGACCTCCAGGGCGACGCCGCGCTGGTGGCCTCGGTGGCCCGGCGGAAGGCGCCCGACAGCCCGGCGGCGGGACGAGCTAACGTCTTGATATTCCCGGACCTTGACAGCGGCAACATTGCGTACAAACTGGTACAGCGGATCGCGCAGGTACCGGCGTTGGGGCCCGTGGTCCAGGGGCTCCGGCGGCCCTGCTCGGACCTCTCGCGCGGCGCCACGGCGGACGACATCGTGCTCGTGTCCGCCATCGCGCTGCTCCAATCGCAAGCGGCTTCCCCGGGCGCTTGAGAGGGATTCCTTCGGAGGATCGATGGCGTTCAACGCGCGGAAGCACCCCGGCGGCGTCGTGGTCGTCGAAGTGGATGGCCAGCTGATCGTCGGCAACCGGCAGGAGCTGAAGCAGAAGGTGCTCGACGCCCTCGAAGAGGGGAACAAGAAGTTCCTCATCGACTTCAGCAAGACCGGCTACATCGATTCCTCGGGCCTCGGCGTCCTGGTCTCGCTCTCGAAGAAGATCCGGGACGAGGGGGGCGACCTGCGCCTGGCCGGTCTCAACGATGACCTCAAGACGCTGTTCGAGCTGACGAAGCTGGACACGCTCTTCGCGATCACCGATTCGGCGGCGGAGGCGCTCGCCGCGTTTTGAGCGGCCGATGAGCGCCCCGCTGTTCGCCGAGTTCGCGCGCCGGGAGAGCGCCGAGGGGGGCCTCGACGCCGAGCTGCGGCTGCACGTCCCCAGCGACGTGAACCGGGTGGAGGAGGCGGTCGAGATGGTGACGCGGCATCTCGAGGCCGCGTTCGTGGACCGCCATACCATCCGTTTCAACCTGCGCGTGGCCCTCGCCGAGGCCGTGGCCAATGCGATTCTCTACGGCAACTGCGAGGATCCGGGGAAAGGGGTGGGCATCCGCGTCCTGTTCGGCCGGAACGCCGTGGAGATGGAAGTGACCGACGAGGGGTGCGGCTTCGACTTCCGGCACGTGCCCGACCCGACGCTGCCGGCGAACCTGAGGCGGCCGTACGGCCGGGGACTCTTCCTGATCCGCCAGCTCGTCGACGAAGTCCGCTTCAACGACGCGGGGAACTCCATCTGCATGGTCCTCCGGCGCACCTGAGCCGTCTCGACACTCTTCTCGCCGCACTCCAGGAGCTGACCGGGGGAGACGTCCGCCTGTGGCGTCACGAGGCGGGTCGCCAGCGCGCGATCGCGCTCTCCGGCGAGCACGGGGCGTGGTGGCCGCAGCTCGAGGGCACCGAGGGGCACGGGGTCCGGACGCCGAAAGGGTCCGCGTGGCTCGAGCCGGTGCCCGGCATCCCCGGCACCTGGGTCCAGCTCGGCCCCGACAAGTCGAAGGAGAAGACGCGCCCGCAGCGCGCGCAGGCCGCCGCGCGGATCTTCGCCGAGTCGCTCGACGCCGAGCGCGAGGCGGGGCAGGTCGCCGTCGAGCTGTCGGCGCGCTACGAAGAGATCAACCTCCTCTACACCATCAGCGAGATCCTCGGGCAGACGGTCACGCTGGAGGAGGCGGCGCGGCGGATCGTGCGCGAGGTGTCGGACGTGGTGGGTGCCCGGCGCGCCTCGATCATGGTACACGACGAGGAGGCCGGCGTGCTCCGCATCGTCGCCGGACGCGGCATCGAGGTGTCGCAGCTCAGCGCGGTGCCGGTGGACGACGAGTGCAGCATCGCGGCACAGGTCTTCCGCACGCGCGAGGCGATCTCGTACGACGTGTCCGATCGCGTGCCGAATCCCGGTTGCCCCGGCGGGCGCACCTACCGCGGCGAGTCGTTCCTGTCCGTGCCCATCATGTACGCGGGCGAGAACGGCGCGGCGCGGCCGGTGGGCGTCATCAACCTCACCGACCGCCTGGGCGAGGATGCCTTCTCGGCCGGCAACAAGAAGCTGGTGATGGCCATCGCGAGCCAGGTGGGCGCGGCGATCGAGAACTCGCGGCTGGCGGCGGAGGAGAAGGAGCGCGAGCGGCTTTCCACCGAGCTGGCGGCCGCGCAGAACCTCCAGCTCGCCCTCCTGCCGAGCGCCCCGCTGCTCGCGGGCGTCGGCAACGTGGGCGCCCGCTGCCAGAGCGCGGAGTCCATCGGCGGGGACTTCTTCGACGTCATTCCTCTCGCGGGCGGATCAGTCGGCATGATGATCGGCGACGTCTCGAGCCACGGCCTGGGCGCGGCGCTGGTGATGGCGAACACGATCTCGGCGGCGAACGTCCTCGCGCAGGCGGCGGCCACGCCCCAGGACGCGCTCAACCGCCTGCTGCAGCTCCTCGGCGACGAGCTGGAGCGGACCGAGATGTTCGTATCGCTTTTCTACGGCGTCGTGGACGCCGAGCACGCGGTGCTGCGCTACGCGAACGCCGGGCACCCGCAGGCATTCCTCGTCCCGGGCGGCGACGGCGTGCCGCACCGCCTCAAGGCGACGGCGCCCCCGTTCGGCCTCGCCCGCGACCGGGAGATCGGCGGGGCCGAGGTCGCGTGGGGGCGCGACGCCGACCTGCTCTGCCTCTTCACCGACGGGCTCACCGAATCGTGCAACGTCGCCGGCGTCGCCTACGGCGAGGAGCGGCTGCTCGACGTGGTGCGCGCCCACGGCGCGCGGCCCGCGCCCGAGATCGTGGACGCCGTCTTCCGCGACGTCGAGGAGTTCTCGGGGCACGTGGCGACGGACGACCGGACGCTGGTCCTGCTGCGCCGCTGACGTGGGCGCGCGCCTCGGCCAGCATTTCCTCTTCGATCCCTCGATCCTCGACCGGATCGCCGACGCCGCGGTCGGCGGGCCGGACGAGACCGTGCTCGAAATCGGGCCGGGGAAGGGCACGCTGACCCGCGCGCTCGCGGCCCGCGCGGCGCAGGTCGTCGCGATCGAGGCCGACCGGCGCCTCGCGGCCGCGCTGGCGGCATCGAGCGGCCCCAACGTGCGGATCGTCGCCGGCGACGCGCTCGAGGTGCCGTGGCCCGCCGCCGACGTCGTCTGCGGCAACATCCCCTACCAGATCACGTCGCCGCTCATCGAGCGGGCCCTCCGGCCGCCGCGGCCGGCCCGGATCGTCTTCCTCGTGCAGCGCGAGGTCGCGGACCGGCTCGCCGCCGAGCCCGGCGGGCGCTCCTGGGGCGCGCTCTCGGCCGGCGTGCAGCTGGTCGCGACGGTGGAGCGCCTGTTCACCGTGCGCGCCGGCGCCTTCCGGCCGAAGCCGCGGGTGGACTCCGCGCTGATCCGGCTCACGCCGCGGGCCGCGCCCGTGGTCGCCTCGCTCCAGGAGGAGCGGCGGGTGCGGCGGCTGATCCACGCGGCGTTCCAGCGCCGGCGCCAGCAGCTCGCGCGCACCCTGCGCGAGACCTTCGGAGTGGAGCGCGGGGAGTCGGAGCGCCTGCTGGCCGAGGCTGGTGTCGCGCCCCGCGCGCGCGTCGAGGTGCTCGCGCCGGAGGCCCTTGTGGCCCTTGCCCGCGCTCTGGGGCCTCGTCTAGCTTCGTGAATCCATTCACTAGGCATGCCGCTGCGGAACGTTGCGGATTCGACCGTCCGGAGGATGTCGCTGTACCTCCAGTTCCTCGACGAGTGTGAGCGCCGAGGTCAGGCGACGGTCTCCTCGAGCGACCTCGCCCGTCGCGGCGGCGCCTCCTCGGCGCAGGTGCGCAAGGACCTCTCCTTCTTCGGGTCCTTCGGACGGCGCGGTGTGGGATACGGGGTGCCGCTCCTCGCGGCTCGGCTGCGGGAGATCCTCGGCCTCGTCCAGCATTACCGGGTGATCCTGCTGGGAGCGGGACGCATCGGGTCGGCGCTGGCGGCGTACCCGGGGTTTCGCGCCCGCGGGTTCGACATCGTGGCGATGTACGACGCCGATCCCGCGCGCGTCGGCACGCGGGTGGACGGGCTCGTCGTGAAGAGCGTCGAGCAGCTCGAGGCGGACCTGGCGGCGGAGCCGGCCGACATCGCCGTGATCGGCACGCCCGCGGACGCGGCGCAGGCGGTCGCGGACCGGCTGGTGCGCGCGGGCGTCCGGGCCCTGCTCAACTTCGCGCCGGTCGCGCTGAGCCTGCCGCCGCACGTCTCGGTCACCCACGTGAACATGGCGATGGAGCTCGAATCGCTCAGCTACGCCCTGAGCCGGCGGCCGCGATGAGCCCGGTGCACGTCTCCTCGGAGATCGGCGCGCTGCGCTCCGTGCTCCTGCACACGCCCGGCGCCGAGCTGCTCGCCGTGACGCCGGGGACGCGCGAGGACTACCTCTACGACGACGTGATCGACCTGGAACTGGCGCGAAAGGAGCACCGGCAGCTCGTCGCCGTGCTGCGGCGCTTCGCCGAGGTGCTCGAGACGCGGGCGGTCCTGGAGGAGATCCTGAAGCGCGGCGAGGTGCGCGAGGCGCTGGTCGCCCGCACCCTCGACGTCGTGCCGTCGGATGCGCTCGCGCAGCGGCTGGCCCGCCTCCCGGTCGGCGAGCTGTTGGACGTGCTCGTGGCCGGCGCGCTCGAGGAGGCGGGCCCGATTGCGGCGGCCCTGAACGAGACCGCGTACATGCTGCCGCCGCTCCCCAACCTCTTCTTCACGCGCGACGCGGGGATGGTGATCGGCGACCACGTCATCGTGGGCTCGATGCGCTACGGGGCGCGCTGGACCGAGGAGCTGCTCATCTCGGCGCTGTTCCGCCACCATCCGGCGTTCCAGAACGCCGGGATCCTGTACGACGGCTCGGAGGAGAAGCGGCTCAACTACACGCTGGAGGGCGGCGACGTGCATCCGCTGCGCCCCGACCTCGTCGTCCTCGGCTTCTCGGAGCGCTCCTCGCCGGCCGCGCTGGACCACCTCACCGAGCTGCTGTTCGAGCGATGCGGGGTGCGGGACGTGATCGTCGTCGTCCTGCCGAAGGAGCCGACCGCGATCCATCTCGACATGATCTTCAACCAGATGGACCGCGAGCGGTGCCTGGTCTATCCTCCACACTTCGTGGGGCCGGAGCGGCTCGCGGTGCTGCACCGGCGCAAGGGCGAGGCGGGCATGCGCGAAACGCCGAACCTGTTCGCGGCGCTGACCGCAGTGGACCTGCCGCTGGAGCCGGTCTTCTGCGGCGGCGCGCGCCGAGCCGACCAGGAGCGGGAGCAGTGGGGTTCGGCCTGCAACGTGGTGTCGGTGCGCCCGGGCATCCTGGTGGGCTACGAGCGCAACGAGGCGACGCTGGCCGAGATGGGGAAGGCCGGCTACCGGATCGTGCCGGCCGCGAAGCTGCTCAAGGGAGAGCAGGACGTGGCGGAGGGGGAGAAGGCGGTGATCGTCATCCGGGGCAGCGAGCTGGTGCGCGGCGGCGGCGGGCCGCGCTGCATGACGATGCCGCTCCGGCGGGACGACCCGTGACGACGTTGGCGGAGCGCACCGCCGAGTACCTGCGCGAGGGGCCGCGCCCGCCGCTGGAGATCTGCCACGACGTGCTGGGGCTCCCGCAGGCCTCGCGCGCCGTGGCCGAGCGACTGGTGCTGGCCCTGCTCGGGGCGGACCCGCGCTTCGCGTTCGACGTCGACGGGCGGTGGGGCGCGGTCGCCGAGCCGGGGCTCGGCTCGCTCCCGCTCTCGGATCTCCGGTTCGCGGTGGTGGACGTGGAGACGACGGGCATGAGCGCCAGGCACGGAGACCGGATGACGGAGGTCGCGGTGGTGCACGTCGATGGAGGGGGCGCTCGCGCCGAGGTGGCCTTCGAGACCCTGCTCAATCCCGGCGTGCCGATCCCCTCGCGGATCACCATGCTCACGGGGATCGACGACGCGCTGGTCCGGAACGCACCGCGCTTCGAGGACGTGGCGGACAACGTCCTGGCGGCTCTCAGCGGGCGCATCTTCGTGGCGCACAACGTGCGCTTCGACTGGGCGTTCGTGCGCGCCGAGGTGGAGCGGGCCTGCGGCGTCGCGCCGCGCGTCCCGCGGCTCTGCACGGTGCGCCTGTCGCGCGCGCTCGTGCCCGAGCTGGAGCGCCGCGACCTCGACACCGTCCGTTTCTTCTTCGGCATCGAGACCGACCGGCGGCACCGCGCCGGGGGCGACGCTCTGGTGACCGCGGCGGTGCTCCAGCGGCTTCTCAGGCGCGCCGAGGAAAGGGGCATTCAGACCTGGCACACCCTCAAGCTCCTCGCCCCATGACGCCCACCGGGAACTACCCGCTTGCCACGCGCTTCCATGTCGGCCGCTTTACGTGCTGGACGCTGGAAGGCGGCCGCCAGTGGCTCGACGGGGGCGCGATGTTCGGCGTCGTCCCGCGCCCGCTGTGGGAGCGGCGGATCCGCCCCGACGAGCGGAACCGCATTCCCCTGGCCCTGCGCTGCCTGCTGATCGAGCACCCGGACGGCCTGGTCCTCGTGGACACCGGGCTCGGCAACAAGGAGAGCGCGAAGTTCAGGGACATTTACGGCGTGGCGAACGACGGCCAGGCCGGCCCGACCCAGCTGGAGGACGCGCTGCACGAGGCCGGCCACGCGGCGGCTTCGGTCGGGTGGGTGATCAACACCCATCTGCACTTCGACCACGCCGGCGGGAACACCGCACGCTCCGGCGACCAGACGGTCCTCGCGTTCCCGAACGCGACCTACGTGGTGCAGAAGGGGGAGCTGGGCTTCGCGTCCCACACCAACGAGCGCACCGCCGCGAGCTACCTTCCGCCCAACTTCGCGCCCGTGGCGGAGGCGAGTCGCTTCCGCCTGGTGAACGGGGAGGTGGGAATCCTCCCCGGCATCCACCTCCTGCCGACGCCGGGCCACGTGCCGTTCCACCAGTCGGTCCTCGTGACGGACGGCGGCGAAGCCGCGTGCTTCCTGGGCGACCTCGTGCCCACGACGGCGCACCTGCCGGCCCCGTGGATCATGGGGTACGATCTGGAACCGATGGTGACCCTGCAGAGCAAGAAGCAGCTGCTCACGCGGGCGGCCCAGGAGCACTGGCAGCTGATCTTCGAGCACGATCCGGAGGTCGCGCGCGCCTTCGTGGCGCCGGATGCCAGGCACGGCTACGCGTCCGAACCGGTTGACACCGTCCCGGGTGGTTCCTAGCTTCCGGGCGCAGGTGCAAGCAGGAGCCGGTGGCTCCTCACCCTCCGACCCCTTTGGGTGGCGGATTCGGGTTCTCGCGACGACATCGCTCCCGCACGCTCGCGGGAGTGATTCTTTGGCGGACTCCGGAGGGTTCTGGAGTCCGCTTTTGCTGGTGTGAACCCTGAACAGGAGGCGCGCCCAATTCTCGAAAAACCCACGCCGGACAACAAGAACCGTACACGTGTGAACCGAATGATCCGGATCAGCCCCGTCCGCGTGATTGCGCCCGACGGTGCCCAGCTCGGGATCCTGACGGTGGAAGAGGCCCTGGCCGCGGCGGATGCCCGCGGGCTCGACCTCGTCGAAGTAGCTCCGACGGCGCGGCCCCCGGTGTGCCGCATCATGGACTACGGGAAGTTCAAGTTCGAGCAGGCGAAGGCGGCGCGTGCCGCGAAGAAGAAGCAGCATTCGATCCAGCTGAAGGAGATCAAGTTCCGGCCCGGGATCGACGACCACGACTTCGAGTTCAAGTGCCGGCACGCGAAGCAGTTTCTCGAGGAAGGCAACAAGGTGAAGGTGACGATGATGTTCCGGGGGCGGCAGATGGCGCACCCCGAGCTGGGTCGGGACGTGCTGGATCGCGTGGCTGTGGTCCTGGCCGATGTGTCCAAGATGGAGCAGGAAGCGAAGCTCGAGGGTCGCAACATGACCATGCTGCTCACGCCGAAGTGAGCCACCGGCCCCCGGCGGGCCGTGTGAGACCAGGAGATTCCGTGAAGAAGAAGACGAACAAGGCGGCCGCCAAGCGGTTCCGGCTCACCGGCAAGGGCCGGGTGCGGCGGCGCAAGGCCTACAAGAGCCACATCCTGACCAAGAAGTCGCCGAAGCGGAAGCGCCATCTCCGCAAGGCGACGATTGCGTCGCACGCCGACACGCGGCGCCTGAAGACTCTGCTGGCTACGTAGGGAGCGACCATGCCACGCGTCAAGAGCAACGTCGTGCGCCTCAAGCGCAAGAACAAGATCATGAAGGAGGCGCGCGGGAACCGCGGCGGCCGGAGCAAGCTGTGGAAGGCCGCCAAGGAGACCGTCGAGCGCGGCTGGGCCTACGCGTACCGCGACCGGAGGCAGAAGAAGCGGCAGTTCCGCCGCCTCTGGATCACGCGGATCAACGCGGCGGCCCGCGAGCATGACCTGTCCTACAACCGGTTCATGAGCGGGCTGAAGGCGGCGGGCGTCGAGATCAACCGGAAGGTCCTCGCGGACCTGGCGGTCCGGGATCCCGATGCGTTCGCCAAGCTCACGGAGCTGGCCAAGACCAAGGCCTGACCGGTGAGCGACCGGGCGGCGGAACTCGTCGCCGCGCTCGCCGGCTTGAAGGCGGAGGCGGAGGAGCAGATCCGCTCCGCGGCTGACGGCGAGGCGCTGCAGCGGCTCAAGACCGACTACCTGGGCCGCAAGGCGGGGCGTGTGACCGCCATCCTCAAGGAGCTGCCGTCGCTGCCGGACGATGCCCGCCGCCCGGTGGGGCAGGCGGGCAACGAGGTGAAGACGGCCATTGAGCAGGCTCTCGCCGCGGCCGAGGCCGCGCTCGCCGCTGCTTCCCCGGCTGAGGCCGCTGACCTCACGATGCCCGCGCGGCCCATCTGGCGCGGCGCGCTCCATCCCGTCACCACCGTCACCGACGAGATCTGCGGGATCTTCCGCGAGCTGGGTTTCACCCGCGCCGTCGGCCCCGAGGCGGAGACCGAGCGCAACAACTTCACCGCCCTCAACTTCCCGCCCGAGCATCCGGCGCTCGACGCACAGGACAGCTTCTACCTCGGGCCCGCCACGGTGCTCAGAACCCACACGTCGCCGGTGCAGATCCGGGTGATGGAGGCGTATCAGCCGCCGATCCGGGTCGTGATCCCCGGCAGGTGCTACCGGCGCGATCCGTACGACGCCTCGCATGCCCCGGTCTTCCACCAGGTTGAGGGGCTGGTCGTGGACGAAGGGATCACGTTCGTGGATCTCAAGGCCGCGATCACCTTCTTCGCCCGCCGGTTCCTCGCCCCGGGCGTCAAGGTGCGCTTCCGCCCCTCGTTCTTCCCGTTCACGGAGCCCTCGGCCGAAGTGGACGTCGAGTGTCCGCAGTGTGGCGGCTCCGGCTGCTCCGTCTGCAAGCAGGGCGGCTGGATGGAGCTGCTCGGCTGCGGGATGGTGGATCCCGCAGTCTTCGAGGCGGTCGGCGTGGATGCCGAGCGCTACACCGGCTGGGCCTTCGGGATGGGGCTCGACCGCGCGGCGATGATCCGCTACGGCATCCCGGACATCCGCATGCTGTTCGACGCCGACATGCGGTTCCACGCCCAGTTCGTGGACGCCCCATGAAGGCTTCGCTGCGCTGGCTCTCGGACCTGCTCGGCGTGCCGCTCGAGCCAAGCGAGACGCGTCGGCGCCTCACCATGCTCGGCGGCGTGGTCGACGCGGTGGAGCCGCTGCATCAGGACCTGGCGCAGGTCGTCGTGGCCGAGGTGCTCGAGGTGGCGCGTCACCCGAACGCGGACCGGCTCTCACTCTGCAAGGTGAATGCGGGCGGGCCCGTGCTCTCGGTCGTCTGCGGCGCGACGAACGTCACGGCCGGCAAGCGCTACCCCTTCGCCGCGGTCGGCACCACGCTGCCCGGCGGCCTCGTGCTCGAGCGGCGGAGGATCCGCGGCGAGTACAGCGAGGGGATGCTCTGCTCGGCGCGCGAGCTGCGGCTGGGCGAGGACCAGGAGGGCATCCTCGAGCTGGACACGGACGCGGCGCCGGGCACTCCGCTGCTCCAGGTCCTGCCGCTCGCCGACACCCGGTTCGAGATCGACGTCACGCCCAACCGGCCCGATCTGCTCTGCCACGCCGGGCTGGCGCGGGACCTCGGCGCCTCGCTCGCCAAGAGCGTCCGGCTGCCGGCATTTCTCGACGCCGCCGCGCCCCGGGCCCCGCGCGCCGCACGCGCCTCGGGAGCCTCAGGCGACACCGCGGGCGTGCGCATCGCGATCGAGGACGCCGAGGGGTGCGCGCGCTTCACCGCCGCGGTGGTGCGCGGCGTCAGGATCGCGCCGTCCCCGCCGTGGCTGCGGATGCGGCTCGAGGCCGCGGGCTCGCGCGCCATCAACAACGTCGTGGACGCGACCAACTACATCCTGCTGGAGGTGGGCCAGCCGATGCACGCCTACGACCTCGCGAAGCTGGCGGGGCCCGCGCTGGTTGCGCGGAGGGCGCGGGCCGCCGAGGTGCTCACCACGCTGGACGGCACCCGGCGCACGCTCACGCCGGCGATGACGGTGATCGCGGACGCGGGGGGGGCGCAGGGCATCGGCGGGGTCATGGGCGGCGCGGACAGCGAAGTGTCCGCCGGGACGACCGACATCGTCCTCGAGGCCGCGTACTTCGATCCCAGGCGCATCCGTGCCACGCGCCGTGCGCTCGGCATGTCCACCGAGGCGAGCTACCGCTTCGAGCGCGGGATGGACCGGGACGCGTTGCCCGCGAACCTGGCGCGGGCGCTCGAGCTGATCGTCGCCGTGGCCGGCGGAACGGTGGACGGCACGCCGGTGGACGTCTATCCGGCGCCCGCGCCGCCGACCACCATCTTCCTCCGGGACGCGCGCGTCGGCCGCCTGCTCGGCGTGGAGATCCCGCGCACCGAGATCGAGCGGGTGCTCACGTCGCTGGGGTGCGTGGTGAGCCCGAAGGAGGACCGGCTTGCGGTCCAGGTGCCCAGCGGCCGGCCCGATCTCACCCGTGAAGTGGACCTGATCGAGGAGGTCGCCCGCGTCGTCGGGTACGATCGGTTCCCCGACGAGCTCAGGCCGCAGCGACTGGGCATCGTCCCGGACGCGCCGTCGGAGCAGCAAGCGGCGCGGCTGCGACGCGTCCTGACGGGCCTCGGGCTGCACGAGGCGCTCACGGTGCCCCTGGGCCCGTGCATGGACCAAGGCTGCGTCGAGATCCAGAACCCGCTGAGTCAGGAGGAGGCGTTCCTGCGCTCGGCCCTCCTGCCCGCTCTGGTGCGCCGTGTGGAGCACAACTGGCGGATGCAGCAGCGCGAGGTACGCCTGTTCGAGATCGGCCACGTGTTCCACAAGAGCGCCGAGCAGCTTCCGCGAGAGGAGCCCCACGTCGCCGGCGTCGTCTCGGGCGCGCGGCGACCCTCGCACTGGAGCGAGCCGAAGCCGCCGGACGCCGACCTGTTCGACGCCAAGACCCTGCTCGACGCCGCGGTTGCGCAGGGCCGGCCCGACGCACGGATCGTGGTCGAGGGGGACCATCTCGTTGCGAAAGACGCCGGCGGCCAGCAGGTTGGCTGGGCGGGGGAGCTGTCCGCCGACCGGCCCGCGTGGGGCGCGCGGGTGTTCGGCTTCGAGTTGGCGCTGAGCGCATCGGAGCGCGAGCCGCTCAAGATCCTGGCGCTGCCCGCGTGGCCCGCGGTCGAGCAGGACGTGGCGCTGGTGCTCCCGGATGGCCTGGCCGCCGCCGAGGTGGAGGCGTCGCTCAAGGCCGGGGCCGGTGCGCTGCTCGAGTCGCTGTGGCCGTTCGACGAGTACCGGGGCGCGCCCCTGGCGGCTGGGCACCGCAGCGTCGCGTGGCGGCTCGTGTTCCGGGCGACCGACCGGACGCTGCGCGAAAAGGAAGTGGAGGCCGCGCTTTCCCGGGCGCTGGCGGAGGTGGAGAGGCGACATGGGGTCCGCAGGCGAGAGGCCTGATCTCGACGCGCTGCGCGAGCTCGAAGAGGTGCTGCGGCACCTCGCCGAGGAGCTCGCCGCGTGGCGGCGCCGGGCGCTGACGGCCGAGGCGCGGGTCTCGGATCACTCCCGCGCGGCGGGCGGGGATGGCCAGCTTCGGCTGCGGGAGCTCGAGGAGGCGAACCGCCTGCTCGAGCAGCGGCTCGACGCGGCGCGCCTGCGGGTAACGGAGCTCGTCGGCCGGCTCGACTTCCTCGAGCAGCAGGCGCCGATGACCGCCGACCAGGGAAGCGAGGCGGCGAAGTGAAGAAGAACGCTGTCAAAGTCGTGATCGTGGACGAGGAGTACACCGTCCGGTCGGAGCTGGACCCCGACTACACGCGCCAGGTCGCCGCGCACGTGGATACCGCGATCCGGCGCGTGCTCGCCTCCGGCCCAATCGTGGAAAGCCACAAGGCGGCGATTCTCGCGGCACTCGCCATCACCGACGAGCTGTTCCAATCCCGCAAGCAGCAACAGGAATTAGCGGACCGTCTGAAGCAGCTCTCCGGCGAGCTGGCCCGCCTGCTGCCGCCCCAGAAGCGGCAGAGCGTCGGCGCCTGAACTTGTCTCGGGGCTCCCTCCGGTCGTAACTTAGCTTCGCAGTTTCCGAACTCTGATATCCGACATCACTCGAGGCGGGCGACCGCCGGAGTGGTCATATGACGACGGCGTTTAGCTTTGCGGCCCTCCTCGTGGCCATCGGGGCGACGGGGACGGGGGCAGGGCTCGCATTCTTCTTCATCGGCGTTTGGGTGGAGCGGCGGAGGGCGGTGCGCGCGAAGGCGACCGCCGAGGCGCTCGCCGAACGCATCCTCGCGGAAGCCCGGAGCAACGCCGAGGCCTTCCGCAACACGTTGCTCCTCTCCGGCAAGGAAGAGCTGGCGAAGGCCCGCGAGGCGTGGCAGGTCGAGGTCGGCCGCCGGCGCGAGGAGATCGACCGCATCGAGCGGCGCCTCGAGGAGCGGGAGGACGTGCTGGAGAAGAAGCTCCAGGTCCTGGACCGGCGGGACAAGGAGCTGGAGACGCGGATCGCGGAGGTGGGCAAGGCCGAGCAGCGGATCCAGGCGCGGGACGCCGAGCTGCAGACGCTGGTGGCGGACCGGAAGCGCCGGCTCGAAGCGGTGGCGGGGCTGTCGGCAGCGGACGCGAAAAAGGAGCTGGTTCGCTCGATCGAGGAGGAGGCGAAGTCCGAGGCCGCCGCCCTCGTGCGGAACCTGCGGGAGCAGGCGAAGCGGGAGGCCGACCGCGAGGGGAAGCAGATCGTGGCCCTGGCCATCCAGCGCATCGCGGCGGACCACACCGCCGAGAGCACGGTCGCGGCCGTCACGCTGCCCAACGACGAGATGAAGGGCCGGATCATCGGGCGCGAGGGACGCAACATCCGCGCGTTCGAGACGGCGACCGGCGTGGACGTGGTCATCGACGACACGCCCGACACCGTGATCATCTCGTGCTTCGATCCGGTGCGCCGCGAGGTGGCGCGCCTCGCGCTGGAACGGCTGATCAGCGACGGCCGCATCCATCCCGGGCGGATCGAGGACGTCGTCCGGAAGGCGCAGGCCGACGTGGACCAGCAGATCCAGGAAGCCGGCGAGCAGGCGGCGTACGAGGTCGGCATCCACGGCCTGCACCCCGAGATGGTCAAGCTTGTCGGGCGGATGCGCTTCCGGACCTCGTACGGCCAGAACATGCTGAAGCACTCGAAGGAAGTGGCGTGGCTGGCGGGGATCATGGCCGCCGAGCTGAAGCTCGACGTGGCCCTCGCGAAGCGGGGCGCGCTCCTGCACGACATCGGCAAGGTGCTCACGCACGAGAGCGAGGGCACGCACGTGCAGCTCGGCGTCGAGGTCGCCACCAAGTACGGCGAGCCGCCCGTGGTCATCAACTGCATCGCGGCGCACCACGACGACGTGCCGCACGAGACGCCGATCTCGGTGATCGTGCAGGCCGCGGATGCGGTCTCCGGCTCGCGGCCCGGCGCGCGCCGCGAGGCGTTCGAGAGCTACGTGAAGCGGCTCACCAAGCTCGAGGAGATCGCGTCGGGCTTCCAGGGCGTCGAGAAGGTCTACGCGATCCAGGCCGGCCGCGAGATCCGCGTGATGGTGACGCCCGACGTCATTGACGACGACCGCGCGAACGCGCTGGCCGAAGAGATCGCGCGCAAGATCGAAGGGGAGCTGCAGTATCCCGGACAGATACGGGTGGTCGTCATCAGAGAGACGCGAGCGGTAGAGTTTGCAAAGTGAGACGTGAGGCGTGAGAGGTGAGACGGCGAAGTGAGGGGTGAGAGGGGGAAAGGCGTGAGAGGTGAGACGCCCGGCGGGGCATCGCGCAACGTCTCCCCTCTCACCCAGACCTCTCACGTCTCACGCTGCCCTCTCACGTTTTCACCCTCTCACTTCTCACACTCGCGAAGCGAGGATCAATGAGTGCCACCATCATCGACGGCACCGCCATCGGCAAGCAGATCCGCGAGGAGCTGAAGGCGGAGGTGGCCGAAATGCGGAAGCGCGACCTCGTCCCCGGCCTCACGGTCGTGCTGGTCGGCGAGGACCCCGCCAGCCAGGTCTACGTGCGGATGAAGGGCAAGGCGGCCGACGAGCTGGGCATGAAATCGGACACCATCCGCCTCCCTGTCGACACCCCGGAGCGCGACCTCCTCGCCCTCCTCGACCGGCTCAACGCCGACGCGAAGGTGCACGGCATCCTGGTCCAGCTGCCGCTTCCCAAGCACATGGACTCGTCGAAGGTCCTCCTCCGGATGAAGCCGGAGAAGGACGTGGACGGGTTCCACCCGGTGAACGTCGGCAAGCTGGTGATCGGCGACCACACGGCCTTCCGTCCTTGCACGCCGGCCGGCGTGCAGGAGCTGCTGATCCGGAGCGGCGCGGACCCCGGCGGCAAGCACGTGGTCATCGTGGGCCGCTCGCTCATCGTCGGCCGGCCGGTGGCGAACATCCTGATGCAGAAGGAGAAGGGCGCCAACGCCACGGTCACGGTCGCGCACACCGGGACGCGGGACCTGGGGAGCATCACCCGGCAGGGAGAGATCCTGATCGTGGCTGCGGGCCGGCCCGAGGTCGTCACCGGCGACATGATCCGGCCCGGCGCGGTGGTGATCGACGTCGGCGTCAACCGCGTGGAGGACCCGAAGGCCGAGAAGGGCTATCGCCTGGTCGGGGACGTGAAGTTCTCCGAGGCGAAGGAGGTCGCGAGCAAGATCACGCCGGTGCCCGGCGGGGTCGGGCCGATGACCATCGCCCTGCTGATGCGCAACACCGTCCAGGCGGCGCGCCAGCTGTCGTGACGCTCTCCCTCCCGCTGGATGAGGCGCCGCGCGAGCGGCCCTACACGGTCCTCGAGGCGGTGGAGGCGGCGCGGCGCGTGGTGGAACACGCGCTGCCCCCGCTCTGGGTCGAGGGGGAGATCTCGAACTTCAAGACGTATCCGTCGGGCCACTGGTACTTCTCGCTGAAGGACCCGTCGGCGCAGCTCCGCTGCGTGATGTGGCGCAGCGACGCGCGGCGCGTGCCGGCGACGCCGGAGGATGGCCTCAAGGTCTTCGCGCGCGGCGAGCTGTCGGTGGATCCCAAGCGCGGCCAGCTGCAGCTCGTGGTGCGCGAGCTGCTGGCGACGACCGAAGGCGGGTTCTTCGCCATCGCCCTGGCCCGTGCCCGCGCCGCGCTGGAGAAGGACGGGCTCCTCGATCCGGCGCGGAAGCGGCGGCTCCCCGCCTTCCCGCAGGTCATCGGCGTGGTCACGAGCCCCGAGGGCGCGGTCTGGCACGACATCGTCGCGGTGGTCGCCCGGCGCTGGCCGCACGTGGAGCTCGTGCTGATCGGCGCGCGGGTGCAGGGGGAGGGCGCGCCGGACGACCTGTGCCGCGCGCTGGCGCTGGCCGCGCGCCTGGAGCGCCTGGACGTGCTCATCGTCGGGCGCGGCGGCGGGTCGAAGGAAGATCTCTGGGCCTTCAACGACGAGCGCGTGGCGCGCGCGGTGGCCGCCTCGCGCGCCCCGACGATCGCGGCGGTGGGGCACGAGACCGACGTGACGCTGACGGACCTGGTGGCGGACGTGCGTGCGCCCACCCCTTCGGCTGCGGCGGAGGCCGCGGTGCCCGACCGCGAGGAGGTCCTGCTCCGGCTCCAGGCCGCTGCCGGGGGGCTGAGCTCGGGCGTCGCGCGCCGCCTCGCCCTCGCGGACGAGCGGCTCGCCCACGCCACGACGCGGCTCTCGGGCGCGGTGGATCGCCGCGTCGCATCCGCCGGCGAGCGCCTCAAGCGCTGCGCGACGCGCATGGGCAGCTCCTGCGCGGCCCGGCTGACGGCTTGCGAGGCGGCCGTCGCGCGGTTCGCGGCATCGCTGGATGCGCTGTCGCCGCTGAAAGTGCTGGAGCGAGGCTACGCCGTGGCGCGCGACGAGGCCGGCGCGGTGCTCCGGCGCACCGCCGACTTCCCGCCGGGCCGCGCGTTCCGGCTGCGGGTCGCCGACGGGGAAGTGCCGGCGCGCTCGGAGCGGGGCAGCTGATGGCGGAGGAACAGGGGAAGCCCTCGCTCGAGCAGGACCTGAGCCGCCTCGACGCCATCGTGCGCTCGCTCGAGGCGGAGGACCTCGACCTGGACCGGGCCCTGGCCCTGTTCGAGGAGGGCATCGAGCGGCTGCGGACGGCGCGGGAGCGCCTGACCGAGGCCGGCGTGCGCCTCAAGGCCCTGCGGGAGGCCGCCGACGGCGGCCTGAGACTTGACGATCTCGACCGCTGACGATCGCCGCACCGTAGCCGCCTTCCTCGCTCGCGCGCGGGAGGCGACTGACCGCGCGCTGGAGCGCGCGCTCGCCGACATCCTCCCCCACGTGCAGGCGGCTCTGGGCGACGCCGTGCGCTACGCGGTCATGGGCTCGGGGAAGCGGTTTCGCCCGGCGCTGGTGCTCGGCGCGTACGAGTCGGAAGGGGGCAAGGAAAGCGCCATCGCGGACCTCGCGGCCGCCGTCGAGATCGTGCACGCCTACTCCCTCGTCCACGACGACCTCCCCTGCATGGACAACGACGACCTCCGGCGCGGCCGGCCCACGGTGCACCGTGCCTTCGACGTGCCGCGCGCCACCATCGCGGGCTTCGCGATGGTTCCGGTCGCCGCCGCGGCCATCGTGCGGGGCGGGCGGCTGCTGCGGCTGCCCGACGCCGAGGTGCGCGAGGTCGAGCTGCTCCTGTTCCGCGCCGCGGGCGGCGGCGGGATGATCGGGGGCCAGGTGCTGGACCTGGAGGCGCCGGGGCAGGAGCCCTCGCGCGAGACAATGACGGCGATCGACGAGCGGAAGACCGGCGCGCTGATCGCCGCCTCGGTGGAGATCGGCGCCGTGGCGGCCCGCGCCTCAGAGCGCCCCCGCGCCGCCTACCGGGCCTACGGGCAGGACGTGGGTCTGGCCTTCCAGATCGCCGACGACATCCTCGACGTGACCGCCACCTCGGCGGAATTGGGTAAGACGCCCGGCAAGGATGCCAAGCTCGGCAAGCCGACCTTCCCGATGGTCTTCGGCATCGCGGGCGCCCAGCAGGAGGCGGAGCGGCTCGCCGAGCGGGCGGTGGCCCACCTGGCCGACGCCGGGGTATCTTCTCCGCTTCTGGCGGCGTTGGCCCGCTACGTCGTGGCCCGCCGTTCCTAACCCCATCAGGACGCCTGCACCCATGGGTCTGCTCGAAGGCATCAAGGGCATCGAGGACGTCAAGGCGCTGCCGCGCGAGCGGCTCCCGGAGCTGTGCGAGGAGATCCGGCGGCGCCTCATCGACGTCGTCTCCACCACCGGCGGCCACATCGGCGCTAGCCTCGGCGTGGTCGAGCTGGCGGCGGCGGTCGCCTATGTCTTCGATTCACCCCGGGACAAGATCGTCTGGGACGTCGGGCATCAGGCGTACACCTGGAAGCTGCTGACCGGCCGCAACGACCGGTTCCCGACCCTCCGCCAGCAGGGCGGCCTCTCCGGCTTCCTGCGCCGCGACGAGAGCCCGCACGACCACTTCGGCGCGGGCCACGCCGGCACGGCGATGTCGGCGGCGTTCGGGATGGCGGTGGCACGCGACCTCAAGGGCGAGCATCACGACGTCGTGGTGGTGGTCGGCGACGGCGCGATGACCTGCGGCCTCTCGTACGAGGGGATGAACAACGCCGGGCATTCGGGCCGCGACATCATCGTCATTCTCAACGACAACGGGATGTCCATCGCGCCGAACGTCGGCGCGATCAGCCGCTACCTCTCCAACGTGGCCACCAACCCGCTCTACAACCGGGTACGCGAGGAGCTGAAGCGCCTGACGGTCAGAGTGGACGCAATGGTCGGCCACGGCGTGCAGGATTTTGCCAGGCGCGTCGAGGAGAGCCTCAAGAACTTGGTGCTGCCCGGGGTGCTGTTCCAGGAGCTGGGACTGCGCTACTTCGGGCCGGTGGACGGGCACGACGTGGGGGCGCTCATCGAGGCGATGGAGAAGCTGCGCCAGCTCAAGGGGCCGCGCTTGCTGCACGTGCTCACCCAGAAGGGGAAAGGGTTTCCCCGCGAGGAGCCGGACCTCGAGAAGTTCCACGCGCGGGCGCCGTACGACCCGGCGACCGGGGACCTGCGCTCACCGGCGTCGGGCCCGCCGCTGTGGACCAAGGTTTTCGGCGACGCGATCACCCAGCTCGCCGCCGAGTATCCCTCGCTCGTGGCGATCACCGCCGCGATGCCGTCGGGAACCGGGACCAACATCTTCCAGAAGAAGTGGCCCGATCGGTTCTTCGACGTGGGGATCGCCGAGGGTCACGCGACGACCTTCGCCGCCGGGCTGGCGACGCAGGGGATCCGGCCCGTCGTCGCCATCTACTCGACCTTCCTGCAGCGCGCGTACGACAACATCATCCACGACGTGGCGATCCAGCACCTGCCGGTGATCTTCTGCCTCGACCGCGCCGGGATGGTGGGCGACGACGGGCAGACGCATATGGGGCTCTACGACCTCGCGTACCTGCTCGCCGTGCCGGGGATGACGATCGCGGCGCCGAAGGACGGCGCCGAGCTCATCGGCCTGCTGCGCTGCGCTCTCGAGAGGACCGACGGACCGTTCGCGATCCGCTATCCGCGCGACAAGGCCCCGGCGGAGCCGCCGCCGGCGGCGGAGGTGGCGGCGGTGCCGTACGGCACGTGGGAGATCCTGCGTCAGGGGAAGGGGTGCGCGCTGCTCCCGGTGGGCGCGATGTGCGCTCCGGCGCTCGCAGCCGCGGAGCTGCTGGCCGCCGCCGGCCTCGACGTGACGGTCGTCAACTGCCGGTTCGTCAAGCCGGTGGACCGCGCGATGCTCGAGAAGCTGGCGCGCGACCACCGCTTCCTCGTGACGATCGAGGACGGCGTGGTCACCAACGGGTTCGGCGCGTACCTCGCGGAGCTGGTGCAGACCTTCGCGCCGGAGGTGCGCGTGGTCGCGCTCGGCGCGGCCGACCGGACGTACGAGCACGCGCCGCGCTCCCAGCAGCTCGCGTCCGTTGGCCTCACCGCCGACGGCATCGCCGAGCGGGTGCGCGCCCTCTCCTCCGAGGCGGCAGCGATCTCGCCATGAACGTCGGGCTCGTCGGCAACCGGCGCTACCGGCAGATCGAGAAGATCCTCACGGCGATGGCGGCGGAGGCGCCGAAGCTCGGCGCGCGCCTCTTTCTCGAGCCCGAGCTCGCCTCCCTCATCCCGGGCCAGGCCGCGAGCACGCTCAAGGGCGCGGCCATCGACGTCCTCCTCAGCCTCGGCGGGGACGGCACGCTACTGCGCGGGGCGCGCCTGGCCTGCGAGCGCGGGATCCCGGTCCTCGGCGTCAACCTTGGGCACGTGGGCTTTCTCGCCACCGCTGACCAGGACACCGCGACCGAGATGCTGCGCCGGGTGGTGCGCGGCGAGTACACGATCGAGTCGCGCCTCGCGCTGACCACGCACATCGGGGATTCGCACCAGGAGTTCCTCGCCGTCAACGACGTCGTGATCCACAAGGGCGGGATCGCGCGCCTCATCCGGATGGCGGTGTCCGTGGACGGCGTGGAGGTGGGGACGTACTCCGCCGACGGCCTCATCGTTGCGACGCCCACCGGCTCGACTGCGTACTCGATGTCGGCGGGCGGGCCGATCGTGGTCCCGTCGGTGGACGCGTTCGTGATCACGGCGATCTGCCCGCACACGCTCGCGGTGCGCCCGGTCGTTGTGCCCGCCACCGCCACGGTGGCCGTCGCCGCGCTCGACCCGGTGCCGCGGCCCGAGGAGCTGCTCGTGTCCATCGACGGGCAGGTGGCGGCGAAGCTGGCGCCGAAGCAGTCCGTCACGGTCGTGCGCGCCTCCCAGCCGGTCCTGCTCGCCCGCGTGGACACCGAGTCCTTCTTCGCCAGGCTCCGTCAGAAGCTGCAGTGGGGTGACCTTTCCGACCGCCAGTCCTGATGCCGCACGTTTCCGTGGCCGCCCTTCGCTCGCACTCGCGCACGTGGCACGCCTCCCGCGACACCCAACACCCAACACCCAACACCCGTTCTTGTGCTGACTGAGCTGCGCGTCCGGGACCTCGCGGTCATCCAGGACGCCCGTCTGGAGCTCGCCGAAGGGCTGAACGTGCTCACGGGGGAGACGGGGGCTGGCAAGTCCATGCTGGTGGACGCGCTGGCCCTTCTGCTGGGCGAGCGCGCGGACACCGGTCTGGTCCGGCCCGGCGCGGAGCGCGCCCTGGTCGAGGGGGCGTTCGACGTGGGTGCGGGAGGGGCTCTCACGGGCGCGCTGGCGGAGCTCGGCGTGGAGCCGGAGGACGGGCGCCTGATCCTGAAGCGCGAGGTGGCAGCCAATGGCCGCAGTCGCGCATGGGTCAACGGCAGCCCGGTGACGGTCGGCGTGCTCGCCGAGATCGGCCGGCGGCTGGTGGACCTGCACGGACAGCACGAGACCCAGTCGCTGCTCAGGCCGGAGGCGCAGCGGGAGATCTTGGACCTGTTCGCGGACGCCGGGGCGGAGGCAGCCGCGGTGCGAGCCACGTGGGACCACTGCGAGCGGCTCGCCGCCGAGCAGCGCCAGCTTGAGGAGCGGCAGGCGGACGCCCGGCGGCGTGCCGACTACCTGCGCCACGTCGCCGAGGAGATCGAGCGCGCCAAACCCCGGCCGGGGGAACTGGAGCAGGTGGAGGCGGAGGCGCGGCGGCTGGAGCACGCCGAGGAGCTCGGCCGCCTGGCCGAGGAGATCTCTCAGCTCCTGGACGGCGACGACCGGTCGGCCGGCGCGTCGCTGGGTCATGTCTCTCGCCTCCTGGCGTCGCTGGAGCGGATTGATCCGGAGGGCGCGTCCTCGTGGCGGGGAATGCTCGACGCGGCGGCGCTCAACGTGGAGGAGCTGGCGCGCTCGCTGGGTGCGTATCGCGAGGGCGTGGACCTCGACCCGGCGCGGCTCCACGCCGTCGAGCGGCGGCGCGACGTGCTGGCCCAGCTCGACCGGAAGTACGGCCCCGGGATCGAGCGGGTAATCGCGGCGGGCGAGGAGGCGCGGCGCGAGCTGGGCCTGCTCGACACCGCGGAGACCGACATCGCCGCGCTGGCGCGCCGCGTCGAGGAGGCGCGGCACGAGCTCGCCGAGCGCTGCCGCGCCCTCGGCGCCAAGCGGACCGCCGCCGCGAAGAAGCTCGCGAAGGCCGTGACCGCCCAGCTCGGTGCGCTCGGGATGCCCGACGGCAGGTTCCGCGTTGGCCTCTCGCCGCTGGACCCGCCCTCCCGCTTCGGCGCCGAGAACGTCGAGTTCCTGGTGCAGCTCAACCCGGGCATGGACGAGCGGTCGCTGGCGCGGTCGGCCTCGGGCGGCGAGCTGTCACGCATCATGCTGGCCCTGAAGGCGGAGCTGGCGCGGCATGACGCGGTGCCGACGCTGGTCTTCGACGAGGTGGATCAGGGGGTCGGCGGCCACGTGGGCGGGAGGGTGGCGTCGGCGCTGGCCAGCGCGGCGGCGACCCATCAGGTGCTCGTGATCACCCATCTGCCGCAGGTTGCCGCCGCGGCCGCGCGCCACCTCGTGGTGTCCAAGGCGGCCGCCGACGGCGCCTCCAGGGTGGACGTGCGGGAGGTGCGGGGCGGCGAGCGGGTCGAGGAGGTCGCGAAGATGCTGGGTGGGGACGCGTCGCTCGAGACGGCGAAGCGGCACGCCGCCCAACTGCTCAGGAAGCCGACGGGAACGATGTCGAAGTAGCTACTGCGGACTGGACTCCCGGCTCTTCGCTTCACCGGCGAACAGCCGGATGTACGCTCTCAGCTGAATCCTGAAGATGCTCTCCTGCGGCACCATTCCTCCGCGTCCCCACACCGTGTTCTCGTAGCTCACCGTCAGGGTGTACGGCAGCGACGCGGTGCCCGCGAGGTAGCGAGGCAGGGTGTTGAACGTCACCCCGCCGCCGATGCGCGACAGCCGCTGGTCGGTTTCCTGGTCGAGCACGCTGGCGCTGTACCCGACGCGCGCCGAGTCCGCCGCGCTCACGTAGCTGTAGTGCGTCTGCGCCTGGTTGAAGTAGCTGTAGGTCAGGCGGACGGAGAAAGCGTCGTCGAGCATCCAGGTGGGCGCCACCTCGACGCCGAACCAGGCACCCGGCTTGCGGTGGACCAGGGCGAGCTGGCTGATGGTCGCGAACGGCAGATCCGGCGGCGTGATCCGGCGCTCGATGTTGTCGGCACGCGCCCCGCCGATCCGCGCGACCGCGTGGATCAGGAAGCTACTCCCGAGGAGCACGTCGTTCGCGAGCGCGCCTTCCACCGCGAACTGGTGGGTCCCCGTGCCGAGATCCAGGTAGCTGCTCGTGTACGGCGTGCCGCCCGTCGGGAACTGCGTTGTGACCAGGACCTGGCCGCGGTACCGCGGACCATCGGCGAACTGGTACGTGGCGTGGGCCGTGATGTCGCCGATCCCCGTGCGGACGATCGTGCCGATGGTGTCCCCGGCCAGCGGGAGCGTCGAGTCCGAGAAGAGGCGCTCGAGGTCGTCGCGGGTCGTCGCGCTGTCGGGCAGGGTGAGGGGCAGGTTGAGCGGCGGCATCGTTACGCCGTTCGACGCGAGCTGCGCGGCGAGGTTGCCGTAGGCGGTCTCCGCGGCGCTCAGATGGAGCCCGACGCTGTCGCCGGCGGTGGAGCTGCCGAGCGGGAGAAACAACGCGTGGGCCAGGTACTGGAACGCCTGAAGCTGCAAGAGGACGTTCTGGGCCGACGGCCGGTACAAGGGAGGTCCGCTGGCGGCCTGCTGCTGCAAGGCGGCGATGGCGGCGTCCACTTGCGTCCGGAACGGCGAGATCGCCGCCGTGTCGGCGAACGCGACGTTGCTCCGCTTGCCGGTCGTCGTGTCCACCGCGAAGTTCACATCCACACGGCTCCGCACGATGGGCACGGTGACGCCGATCGCGAGCCGGTTTGTGAGGCCGTACTCGAGGCCGATCGGAATCGTGCGCACGCTGGCGTTCATTACCGTCGTCGTGTGGCCGAGGTTGAGCGAAAAACCACCGAGGCCGGCGGCGGCCTGGATGTTGCTCTGGAGCGGTCGCAGGAAGGGCAGGGACTGGACACCGAGGGATTCGGCCTGGAAGTCGAGATTGATGGGCACCGGGGCGCCGTCCGCGTAGCCCGGCACGCCCAGTCCGAAGCGGTGATCGTAGCTGAGCCAGAACGGCGTGATGTCGAAGCGCAGGGTCCCGCGCGCAACAGGCACCGCGAACTCGGCTTGCGCCCGCAGGGGGCTGGCGAGCGCGGCACCGGAGCCGATGCAGAGGGAGGCGACGATGGCGAGGCGCAGGACGGGTGCCGTCATCGGCGTGAAGTGTAGTGGCAAACCAGTTGCGAGTCGAGAGTTGCGAGGCAGACGTGACCGCTGATCCCGTTCGACGGGCTGTCGCCCTGTTCCGGTCCACCTACGGGGTGGATCCGGCCGCCGCGGCGTCGGCGCCGGGCCGCGTCAACCTGATCGGCGAGCACGTGGATTATCACGGCGGGCACGTGCTGCCGATGGCGACCGCCGAGCGGACTGCGGTGGCTGTGGGGCCGGCGCCGGGCAGGTTCCGGGCGGCCTCGGAGCAGGCCGCCGGCGTCGAGATCGCGTGGCCGGTGGAGCGCTCGGGCACCTGGGCCGACTACGTAGCGGGCGTGGCGAGCCTGCTGGCCCCGCGCGCGGCGTCGCGCCCGGACGGCGTCGCCGTAGCGGTGGCGAGCGACGTGCCCTTGGGCTCGGGCCTCAGCTCCTCCGCGGCGATCGAGGTCGCAGCAGCGGCCGCACTGTCCTTTCTGTGGCGGCTTCCGCTCGAGCCGCGCGGCCTCGCCGCCGTCGCCCACACGACGGAGACCGACTACGTGGGCGTCCCGTGCGGAATGATGGACCAGATGGCTTCCGCCCTGGCGCCCGAGGGAGCGGCGCTCCTGATCGATTGCGCCACGCTCGAGACGCGTGCGGTGCCAGCTCGCGTCGACGTCGTCCTCGTGGATTCGCTCGAGGCGCATGCGCTGCGGAAGGGGGCGTACGCGGAGCGGCGGCGCGAGGGTGAGGCGGCACTCGGCCGCCTGCGGGAGGCTATTCCCGGGCTGGTGCACATGGTGGATATCCCCGTTGAGCGCCTGGCGGAGCTGGTTCGTGCGCTGCCGCCACCGCTGGACCGGCGGGTGCGGCACGTGGTGGAGGAGAACCAGCGCACGCTGCTGGCGGCGCGCGCTCTCGAGGTGGGAGATCTTCCGGCGTTCGGGCGGCTGGTGTACGCGTCGCACGACTCCCTGCGCGATTTGTACGAGTGCTCGACGCCGCGCCTCGACGCCATCGTGGCCGTTGCGCGGAAGACGCCCGGCGCGCTCGGCGCGCGGCTGGTGGGCGCCGGATGGGGCGGCTGGGCGCTGGTGGCCGCGGAGCCGGGCCGGGGCGCTGAGGTGGCGGCGGAACTGCGCCGCTCGCTCGACCTGCCGGCGACGGCGGTGCGCGAGGAGCGTGCGGGCCACGGCGTGACGGTCGAGCAGTAGGCGAGCGAACGGCCGGATGTGAAACGGGCGGTCACCCGAAGGTGGCCGCCCGTTCGTTCCGTCCCACCCGGTACGTCAGGGCGGGGTCAGGGCCGAGCCATACTTCTTGTTGATGGCGGCCACGAACGCGTCCGCGATCAGCTTGCTGCCGGCGCCCGACGGATGGAACCCGTCGAGCGAGACGTAGGTGCCGAACAGATTCGACGGCGTCGCGAGGTTCGGAATGGGCGGGATCTGGCCAGCGGCCACGAGCACGGAGAGCACGCTGTCGAGGTTCGCCAGCGCCCATCCATGCGTCGTTGCGACGCTGGCGATCTTGGTGTTGATATCGATCACCCGCTGCGTGATGGTCGCCATCGCCGCGACCGTGACGATCGGCCCCACCGGTGCGGTCCCGGCGGCCGTCGTCACCGTTGCCGTGCCGGCCCCGCAGTTGAGGCTGGCTGCTCCGCCGCCCGCCAACACCTGGGCGATCGTCGCGGTCGCCGGCAACGCGACCGCCATCTTGTCACCTACGCCGCCGGATGACGAAGGCAGGCAGCTGAGGTCAACCGTGAACAGCGTCGAGCTGAACGGGGCCGCCGCGGCCGAGCCGCACGCCCCACTGTGCGCGCAGAAGAAGATGTACCCCCGAGTGATGTACGGGATGTTGCTCACATTGGGCACGTTGGCCAGCGCCACGTTGGCGCCGGTGGCCGCGACCGCTGCCGCCAGGGAGTCGTACTGGCGCTGGAACACAGCCAGGGACGTCAGCTGCGTCGTATCCCCGCTCGTCGCTGCGTGCAGCGCATCGTTGGCACCGAGCTCCACGGTTACGAAGGTCGGCTGCGCGGCTGCCATCACGGCAACCGGGTTCCGTCCGCCAGTGACGAACGACGCCGCCTTGAGAGTGTCCGTGGCCGGGACCAGCAGGCTGAGAATGTTGAGCGCCTGGCCGACTTTCAAACTCGGGATGCCCAGATTGTTCTGATACGGGCGCGCGTACGCCGGGTTCAGCAAAGTGCAGGTGGAGGCGGTGCCGCCCACGTAAGTCTTCGTCAGAATATTGGAGAAGGGCGGCGTGCAGCCAGGGAACGGGAAGCTCGGATAGAACCAGTTGACGCCGGGTGTGAGCCCCATCGCCGTCGCGAGCCGGTACGGGAACGCCTGCTTCTGCGTGCTGTCGTTGATGCCGCCCGACTGGACGCCGGCACTGATGCTGGTGCCGAGGGCGACGTAGGTGGCGAACATCGCCCCGCCCGACGGTACCGCCGCTGGGCCGAGCGTCTCATTGCTGACCAAGTCCTTGCAGGCGGCAAGGAGCGGAAGCGTCAGCGCGGCAATTGCGAGCTTGCGTGAGAGCATGGGACGCGGCTCCATGGGTTAGAACGCCAGCGCCAGACTGGCGCCGAAGAGATTCCCCGTGAAATGGAACAGCCCGCTGTTGAGCGCCGTCGTGGGGACGGGCGCATCCACCATTCGGCCGTGCCGCTCCGCCTGCTGCAGGTACTGGTACGCGACGTCGAGCCGCAGCCAGTCCGACAGCGGGATGCCGAGGCCGACGGTGCCCTCGATCCGCTGCCCCTCGGGCAGGACAGGCGTCACGGTCTCGGCGGGCGAGGCGCCGTTGTGCGTCAGGACGCCGGCGCGTACCTCGAGAGCGCCCGTCGGGTTCCACTCGAAGCCCGCGCGGAACGCGCTGGTGTTCCCGTAGTTCTCGTACATCGAGACCGCCGGCGCCTTGGCCAGGGTGAGATCGAGCGACGAGAACTTCGACCAGCCCGTGAACTGATAGTCCGCCATGACGGTGAACCGCGGCGTCAGCTTGTAGGCGAGTCCCACCACGAGCTGGTCGGGCATCGTGATCGACGTACTCGCGCTCTGCGACCCGAGCAGCGAATCAGCCGCGAAGTTCGGCGTCAGCAGGGCGTCGAGGGGCGTGCCGCCCGGGAGCCCGAGCGGATTCCCCGCCGGCAGCGTGATCCCGGTCGCGATCTGCGTGAAGCTCGCGGTGCCGGTGAAGTTGACCTTGACCTGGGTCTGGTAGCGGATGCCGAAGCTCAGCTTGCTCGACGCCTGCCACATCACGCCGATGTGCCCGCCCCAGCCGTGCCCCGTGACGTCGAACAGCGCGTCGGCGAAGTCGGTCCCGACCGGAACGCCGAGGAGGGCGAACGGGAACGCCTGCCCCGGGACGGTGACCGTGGAGAGGTCCACTCGGCGGTGCACCTGGGCGGAGGCGGTGACGTAGTCCGCGCCCACGCCGACCTGGAAGCCCGGCGCCACCTGATAGGCGAACGTCGGCTGCCAGTAGATGCTCTTGAGCACCGTCTTGTAGGCCATGAAGCGGCCCTGGAACGAGCTCGGCCATTCCGTGGTCAGGCCGTAGGGCGCGAACGCGCCGAAGCCGACGGCGGCCTTCGGGCTCAGCTGATAGGTCGCATAGCCCGACGGCACGTAGTAGGTCGCGTTCACCAGGTCCGTCCGCACCCGGCTCGCGCTGTCCACGAAGTTGCCCTTGGGCTGGATGAACGTGGAGTTGAACTCGAGGTTGAACCGCTTGCCTGCCGCGAGGATCCCGGCCGGATTAAAGAAGACCGCGCTGCCTCCCGCGCACGGCGCCGCCACGCCCGCGCCGCCGCGGGCCATCGTGCAGGGGTCGTGCTCGTACACCGAGAAGCCCTGCGCCCGGGCGCTCGGTGCGAGGATGATTGCGGCCGACAGTGTGGCCGCACACAGTACGGCGATTCGCCGCATGGGACCCTCCGACAGGCGTGGTGGAAGCAACACGTTGACGTTCGGATGGAACTCTGTTACCACTGGGACAAGGGTGTGAGGCTACGGATGGCGACGGGCTTTGTCAATAATCCTTGGGGCTTGCTGGAGGTCACGCATAGCCGAGTCTGGCAGTCCCCTTTTGCGAACGCGGGAATAGCTCAGTTGGTAGAGCACAACCTTGCCAAGGTTGGGGTCGCGGGTTCGAGTCCCGTTTCCCGCTCTTTGCCCGGGTGGCGGAACGGGTAGACGCTCCGGACTTAAAATCCGGTCCCGGCAACGGGGTGTGGGTTCGAGTCCCTCCCCGGGCATCACGCGATCACAACGACTTTACGACAGAGGGCCGCTCCGGCGGCCCTCTCGTTTAGGGGAGAGCGGGGGGATCGCGACGAGGCGCCGACCGCCCGGGCAACTTGGTAGTAGTGCTGATTGCCGTCCTCAGGGCCGCGGTGAATATGCTGCGGGGATAGGCTGCGTGGGACGGGCCCATCGATCGGCTGCCGTAAACACGGAGTGGGAAGGAGCTTCGCCATGGTAGTCCACGTCTCGAAGTACGACATCCACCCGGACAAGCTGGATGCCTATCTCAAGTGGGCGGAGGGTGCGATCAAGCGGATCTTGGCAGTGCCCGGTGTGGTTGAGTTTCGGGCATACAGGCCGGTCACCGGCCCTTCCCAACTCGTGACGATGACAGAGTTCGCCGACATGGTGGCATGGGCGGCATTTGCCAGCAACGCGGACATGCTGAAACTCCAGATGGAACTGCACACGCTCGGCCTCAACATCACCAATGAGGTCTGGGGTCCGTCGCCGGTCGTGCCCGCACCGATTCGGCCGCACAAGTAGAAGACTGACGTAACGGTACGGGGGCGGTTGAGCCCCAGGGGGCAGGTCGGCGGCTCAGAGGCGTTGATGAGGCGGGCCGACCGCGGCCGTCACTCACGTGTGCCCGGCAGGGTGGGTGCGGCCCGATGAACTCAAAATCCCCAGGGGGCAACCCCGTGCGGGTTCGAGCCCCGCCCCGGGCATCGTGACTCCGACGACAACGAGAGGGGCCGCGCCTGCGGCCCCTCCCTCGTATCCAACCGCAATTCGAGTGCGGCAGTGCTGGCGGCGCCCGCTCAGGCCGCTGGGTGCGGGAGTGCGCCGTCCGAGCCCAGGCGTTCCACCACGGCCAGCAGGTCGTGCTCGGTGATGATCCCCACGAGGCGGCCATCGTCGACGACCGGGAGGCAACCGTACTTGTGCTGCCGCATGAGCCGGGCGGCCGACTGGACGCTCTCGCCCGGCCCGATCGTCAGCACCTCGCGCCGCATCACGTCGGCCAGGCTGACGTGGCCCAGCTGGTTGCGGCGATCCACTTGCGTGCTCGCGAGATCGGAGAGGGTGGAGCGCAGGACGTCGCGCTGGCTGAGCAGGCCCACGAGTTTGCCCTGAGCATCCACCACCGGCACGTGGCGGATGTGGGCCCACCCCATGATCTCTTCCACCGCCAGCAGCTTCTTGTCCATCCGGATGGTGAACACCTTGGCCGTCATGTGATCGCGGACGCGCATCGGTCTCCGCTCGCGGGAGAAGGGGTCGTCGGCTCGGTGTCGAGCCCACCCGGGTTGAGTATCCGCGCCTCAGCCCCAAGCTTCAAGGGCGCGCGCTTTGGTGCGGAGGGGGGCCGATGCCGGACTACCACTATCTGATCGTCGGAGGCGGGGTGTCCGCCGACGCCGCGGTGCGCGGGATTCGGGAGCTGGACCGGGACCGCGACATCGGCGTGCTGAGTGAGGAGCCCGACGCGCCGTACAACCGTCCGCCGCTCAGCAAGGGCCTCTGGAAGGGGGAGTCCCTCGACGGCATCTGGCGCAAGACGGAGGAACTCGGCGTCACCCTGCATCTCGGCAAGCGCGTGACGCGGCTCGATCCTGCTGCCCGGCAGGTGGTCGACCACCGCGGCGCGACCTACGGCTACCGGAAGCTCCTGCTGGCCATCGGCGCCCGGCCGAAGCGGCTGGTGGCGGGCGGCGAAGAGGTCGTCTACTTCCGCACTCTCGCCGACTACCGCCGCGTGCGCGAGCTGGCCGACAAGCGGAAACGGTTCGCCGTCCTGGGGGGCGGATTCATCGGCTCCGAGCTGGCCGCCGCCCTGGCGACCGCGGGGTGCAAGGTCACGATGGTCTTCTCCGAGGCCGGCATCGGCGCTCGCACCTTCCCGCTCGATCTCGCGCGCCACCTCAACGCGTCGTACGAGGGGAAGGGCATCACCGTGCTCGTCGGCCAGTCCGTGATCGGGCTCGTGAAGAAGGGCCGCTCCTACGCCGTGCGCACGCTGAGCGGGGCGGACGTCGCGGCGGACCTGGTGGTGGCGGGCCTCGGGGTGCAGCCCAACGTGGAGATCGCGGAGGCGGCCGGCCTGGCGACGGACAACGGCGTGGCGGTGGACGACCGTCTGCGGACCACCCATCCGGACGTCTGGGCCGCCGGGGACGTGGCCGCCGTTCCGAGGGCCGCGCTGGGCCGGCGCGCGCGCGTCGAGCACGAGGACGCCGCCCTGACGATGGGGCGGTTCGCGGGACGGGCGATGGCGGGCGCCGACGACGGACCCTATGTGCACCTGCCGTTCTTCTCCTCGGATCTGTTCGACATCGGGTACGAAGCGGTGGGCGAGCTCGATCCGCGCCTGCAGACGGTGAGCGATTGGAAGGAGCCACTCCGCGAGGGCGTCGTCTACTATCTCGAGGGAGGCCGCGTCCGCGGCGTGCTGCTCTGGAACACCCGGGGCCAGGTGGATGCCGCGCGGCGGCTTCTCGCCGAGCCCGGTCCCTTCGACGCCGCGAACCTCCGGGGACGGCTGCCCGCGTAATCCCCGCTACAGAACCAGCATCATCGCTCCCCGCGGCGAGCCCCGGCGGCTGTTGCGGGCGGGCGGCGGACTCGTAAGTTCCGGCTTCCCGTCGGCCCGTCGTACCACGCTTCGGAGGCGCTCGTGCTCGCTGGCCGCTCGTCGCTTTTCGCTCTGCTGCTGACTCTGCTCGCCGCCCCAAGCGGCCGGGCCCAGGCTCCCTATGATTCGACCGCGTTCGCGGCCCTGCATTGGCGCGAGATCGGCATCTTCCGCGGCGGGCGCAGCGTCGCCGCCGCCGGCTCGGCGTCTCGCCGCGACGAATACTGGATGGGGACCACGGGCGGCGGCGTCTTCAAGACGACCGACGGCGGCAACACCTGGCTCCCTGCGACCGACAAGTACTTCGGCGGCACGATCGGGGCGATCGCGGTCAGCGAGTCGAACCCGGACATCGTCTACGTCGGGACCGGCGAGTACCCGGTGCGCAGCGACGTCTCCCACGGCGACGGCGTCTTCCGGACGACCGACGGTGGGAAGACCTGGACGCCGCTGGGACTCGCGGAGACGCAGCAGATCGCGCGTGTGATCGTGCACCCGACGAACCCGGACATCGTGTACGTCGGCGCGCTCGGCCACACGTTTGGCCCGAACCACGAGCGCGGCGTCTACAAGACGACCGACGGCGGGAAGAACTGGACGCAGGTGCTGTTCCGCGACGACTCGACGGGCATCGCCGATCTCGCGATGGACCCGTCCAACCCCGACGTCCTGTACGCCGGCTTCTGGCAGGTCGAGCGGACGCCGTGGGGCTTCACCAGCGGAGGGAAGGGCGGCGGCCTCTTCAAGACGACCGACGGCGGCGCGCACTGGACCGAGATCACCAGCAATCCGGGCTTGCCGCTGGGCCTGTGGGGGAACGTCGGCCTCGCGGTCTCGCCCGCCAAGCCGTCAAGGGTCTGGGCGATCATCGAGGCGGATTCCGGCGGCGTGTACCGGTCCGACGACGGCGGCGCCACCTGGACCTGGGTGAACCGCGAGCACAAGCTGCGGCAGCGCGCCTGGTACTACATGCGCCTGACGGCCGACCCCAAGGACAGCAACGTCGTGTGGGCAGTGAACACGGGGCTGTTCCGCTCCAAGGACGGCGGCCGGACCTTCGATCACGTGCCCGACCCGCACGGCGACAACCACGACCTGTGGATCGCGCCGAACGACCCGCAGCGGATGATCGAGTCGAACGACGGCGGCTCCAACGTCTCCAGCAACGGGGGCAAGGCGTGGACCGACCAGGACTACGCCACGGCGCAGTTCTATCACGTGACCACGACGAACCACTTCCCGTACAAGGTGTGCGGCGCGCAGCAGGACAACTCGGGCGTGTGCGGGCCGAGCCGCTGGCCCGGCGGGATCCCCCGCTCGGAGTGGTACGACGTGTCGGGGGAGTCGGGCTACATCCAGGCGCGTCCCGACAGCGCGGACATCACGTACGGCGGGGACAACAGCGGATTCCTCGCTCGCGTAAACCACAAGACCGGGTTCGGGCGCATGATCAGCCCCTGGCCCGACGATCCGGACGGGCACCCGGCGTCGGAGGGGAAGTACCGCTTCCAGTGGACCGCGCCGCTGCTGCTCTCGCCGCACGATCCGAACACGCTGTACGCGGGCGCGAACGTCCTGTTCAAGACGACCGACGGCGGGGAGCGCTGGACGGTGATCTCGCCCGACCTCACCCGTCACGATCCCCGGACGCTCGGTCCGTCGGGCGGCCCGATCACGCTCGATCAGACGACCGCGGAATACTACGCGACGATCTTCGCCCTCGCGGAGTCGCCGCTGGTGCGCGGGCTGATCTGGACCGGCTCGGATGACGGACTCATCCACCTGACGCGGAACGGCGGGCGGACGTGGACCGACGTGACGCCGTCCGACCTGCCGGCGTTCACGCGCATCTCGATCATCGAGGCGTCGCACTTCGCCCCGGGCACCGCGTACGTGGCGGCGAACCGGTATCAGCTCGACGACAGGGCGCCGATCATCCTGAAGACCACGGACTACGGCAGGACGTGGAGCCGGATCGTGGACGGGATTCCCGCCACCGAGTTCGTGCGCACGGTGCGCGAGGACCCGGCGCGGCGCGGGCTCCTGTTCGCCGGCACGGAGCGAGGGGTGTGGGTTTCGTTCGACGACGGCCGGCACTGGCAGTCGCTGCGGCGGAACCTGCCGATAGTGCCGGTGCACGACCTGGCGCTGAAGGACGGCGACCTGATCGCGGCGACCCACGGGCGCTCGTTCTGGATCCTCGACAACATCACGCCGCTCGAGCACCTCGCGCCGTCGGTCGTCGCGGAGGACGTGCATCTCTTCCCGGTGCGCGACGCGTACCGCGTGGATTGGGGCAGCGGTGACGCCACCGGCGCGCATCCCGTCGGCGTGAACCCGGCGAGCGGCGCGATCGTCTACTACTGGCTGAAGAGCCCGAACCAGGTCGTTACCCTCACGGTGCTCGACTCGGCGGGGCACGCGATCCGCAGCTTCACGAGCCGCCAGGATTCCCTCACGGCCGCCGACTCGATGCGGCTCGCTCCGGTGCTCAAGGCGCGGCGCGACAGCCTGCTGAAAGCCGGCCTCGACAGCGCGAAGGCCGACAGCGTCCTCGGCGATACGACGAAGGATGAGAACAAGCCGTGGCCGCACCGTCCTCCGGCGCAGCCGCGCGTGCCGGACAAGGTGGGGCTCAACATGTTCGCGTGGAACATGCGATACCCGGGGCCCGAGGCCTTCTGGGGGATGTCCGACATCGGCACCGACGGGCCGACCGCGCTGCCGGGTCGGTACACGGTGCGTCTCGAGGTCGGAGGCCGCTCCTTCGAGCAGCCGTTCCGCCTGCGGGTCGACCCGCGGTCGAAGGTGACACCCGCCGATCTGAGGGAGCAGTTCACCTTCCTCGAGCGCGTCCGGGACACTGCGAACGCGGTCACGACGACGGTGATCCGGCTGCGCAACGTGCGCGCGCAGCTCGAGGACCGCGCGCAGGGTCTCGGCGCCGGCTCGGCGGCGCGCCAGCAGGCCGAAGCGCTCGCCCGCAAGCTGGCCGCGCTCGAGGACTCGCTGTATCAGGTGCGGCTGCAGGCCGACGAGGACGGGCTGGTCTACCCGTCGCGCGCGATCGAGCGCATCAGCTCGCTCAGCTACGTGGCGGGCGGATTCGACGCTCGCCCGACGGCGCCGACGTACGAGGTGTTCAACCGGTTCGCGCCGGACGTGCAGCGCGCTCTCCTGGCCGTGCAGGCGGCGCTGGCCGGAGACTTGGGCCGCGTGAACGCCGCCCTGACGGCCGCGGGGGCACAGCCGGTGACGCCGGGCAGCGTCGAGCTGCGCCCGCCCAGGCCGGTGGATTGAGAGGCACCCCAGTGGGGCGCGCGCGCGCCGCCGGACGGCCGTGCTGCTGAAGCCGCCGTTTGAGAACCTCTACCTCCGCTGGCTGGGGCTGCGGAAGGTGCAGGGATCCTTGCGCCTGCCGACGGAGGTGTTCGAGGCGTTTCTCGCCGCACCGTACGATCCGTCGCCCGACTTCGTCCTGCCCCCCAAGTGGAAGCGCCGCGAGCACGACCATCCGCGCTACGCGCGATTCTGCTACGCTCTGGCCAAGGCGACCGGCGCGCGGCGGATCCTGGAGGTGGGGTCCTCGACCGGCGGCACCACCGCGGGGTGGGCGCGCTCGCTCGCAGAAGGAGCGACGGAAGCCACGCCGCCGCACCTGGTGTGTGTGGACAACGATTCCTACAACGAGGGGGTCTACCCGACGCTCACGGGAGAGAACATCGAGCGGGTCGGCCTCGAGCTGCGCCGCGTGACCTTCCACAACGGGGACTCCGGCACGCTGCTGCCCGGGATCCAGGACCGGTACCGGCACTACTTCGACATCTACCTCGTGGACGCGAACCACTCCTACGAGGGGGCGCTGGCGGACATGGAGAACGGTCTGCCGATGGTGGCCGCCGGCGGATTGATCGTCGTCCACGACGTGGATCGCACGCGCCGGATGTCCGAAGCCACCGCCGAGCACCCGGCGCCCGTGTACGACGCGTTCGTGGAGTTCGCGCGGCGCCACGACGCGGAATGGTGCATCCTGGGGTTCATCCGCAAGCACCTGGGAGTCGCGCGGGTCCCGGCCTAACCAGTCACGCGGCCGGGCCCGGCCGCCTCCCGGCCCACTCGAGCCATTCGCTCAGCACGATCAGGGTCCAGAGCGCCCGGGCGTGGTCGGCCCGACGGCTCAGGTGTTCCTCGAACAGCGCCAGGGCGCCCTCGCGTTCCACTCCGGCCTCGCCCAGCCGGGCGGAGCCGAGTCGCGCCACGGCCCACTCGCGCAGCGGCTCGCGCAGCCAGCGACTGAGCGGCACGGAGAGCCCCCGCTTGCGCCGGTGCACGATGCCGCGCGGCAGATATCGCAGGGCGTACCGCTTCAGGAACGCCTTGGTCGTCACGCCGCGCACGCGGTCCCGCTCGGGGAGCGTGGCGGCGAACTCCAGCACCGTCTGATCGAGGAAAGGCGCCCGCAGCTCCAGCGCCGAGTGCATGCTCGCGCGGTCGGCCTTCGTGAGCAGCCCTTCGGCCAGCGAGGTCTCGAGGTCGCGGCGCTGCACGGCGTCGAGCAGGGAGGCGGGCGCCTCTTCCGACCACGCCGGGTCGGCGTCCGACACCCCGAGCCGCGCCAGGAGCTCCGGCCCGATGTTCGACGTCCAGTCCACGTGCCGCTGCAGCCCGTCCAGCTGGGCTGCGGCGACGAACTTCTTGAGAAGAAATGAGATGCTGACCTTCTTATCGCTCGGCGGCCATGCCTCCACCAGCCGCCGGCACACAGTCCTGACCCCGGCAGGCAGTCGGGCGTAACGCTGGGCGATCTGCGCGCCAAGGTAGGTGGGGTAGCCGCCGAACAGCTCGTCGCCGCCCTCGCCGACCAGCGCGACCTTCACCTCCTCGGCGGCGCGCCGCGAGAGCATCGCGGTCGGGACCCATGCCGGATCGGCCAGCGGCTCACCGGCGTGCGCGATCAGCTCGGCGAGCACCTGCGGGAACGCTTCCGGCTTCACCCAGACCGCCTCGGAGGGGATGCCGAGCTGGCGCGCGATCCGCTCGGCGAAGGTGCCCTCGTCGAACGAGGCCTCCTGGAAACGCAGGGTGAACGCCTTGAGCGGGTAGTCGGGGCGGACGCGCGAGGCGATGGCCGCGACGAGAGAGGAGTCGATCCCGCCGCTGAGGAACGCTCCGTAGCGGACGTCCACTTCGCTCTGGCGCCGGACGGCCTCCCGGAAGATTCCGTCGAAGGCGTTCGCATCGGGCGCGCGCTTCGGCTCGGCGCCGATCGCCCAGCGCCAGTAGCGCCGGCGGCGCACGCCGGCGGCGTCGATCGTGACCGTCTCCGCCGGGCCGACCTTTCGGACCTCGGCGAAAGGGGAGGTCGGGGCCGCGAAGTAGCCGAAGCGGAGGAAGCCGCGCAGTGCCGCCGGGTCGGCGCTCAGGCGCTGCGCCGGCACGGCGGCCAGCGCCGCGATCTCGGTGGCGAAGCGCACACCGCCCTCGCCGACGGCGAAGAAGAGCGGCCGCTCGCCGGCCCGGTCGCGGGCCAGGAGGAGCCGCGCTGCGCGCGGGTCCCAGACCGCGATCGCGAACGCGCCGGCCAGCCGCTCCACGAAGCTCTCGCCCAGCTCGAGGTACAGCCCGGGGATGACCGCGATGTCGGTCTCGAGCGTCGTCTCGCGTCCGCGCGCGCGGAGGAAGGCGCGCAACTCGACGTGGTTGTCGATCTCGCCGTTGCAGACGGCCACCACGCCCGTGGCGCGGTCCACCAGCGGCTGCTGGCCGCCGGCGAGTCCCCGGATCGCGAGCCGCGTGGCGCCGAGGACGGCGGAGCCGCTGGCGTGCGCGCCGACATCGTCAGGGCCGCGGTGGGCGAGGGCCTGCAGCATCGTCGCCACTTCGCCCTCCTGCCGCTCCCGCACGGCCGCGCGCGGATCGAACCGCACGCTCCCGCAGACGCCGCACATCTCAGCGCGCTCCCGCAGGCGGCAGCAGCACGCCCCACCAGCCGTCGGTCAGCTGCGTCACGCTCGCGCCGCGCGGCGCCGCAATGGAATCGAGTCGGGCCCGGCCGCCGGCGTCGGCGAGCAGATAGACCGGGGCGCGGCGGGCCGCGAGCCAGCTCGCGAGCGCGGAGACCGGGACGACCTGATCGGGCCAGGGCGTCGTGCGCTTCAGCATGAAGACGACATAGTTGCTGGTCGTCTCGCTCCCGTCCCGCGTGATGACGATAACCGTGCGCCGCAGATAGAACGGCAGGCCGTTCGGAAAGCACTGGAGACAGGCCACCTCCGTCGCGGGCGGCAGGGCGGGCAGCCGCCGGGCCAGTGGCCGCGCGGAGCTCGCCTCCGCGTAGGCGCGGGCGCCCCCGAAGGCGACGGTGAGCAGGAGGAGCGGGGGCAGCGCGAAGGCCGCGCACGCGATCCGCGCATCGCGCCGCCAGCCGGCGACCGCAGCCGCGAGCGCCAGAATTGCCAGCATCCAGAGGAGCGGCGCGGTGGCGGCCCCGAGGCGCTGGATGTCACCGCCTCCGAGGTGCAGCAGGGCGGGGAATCCGCCCTCCACGGTGCGCGCAGCCCCGAGCAGCGCCGCGCCCAGGACCGCGATCGCCGCCAGGGCGATCGCGCCGCGGATCACCAGGCGGCGCGCGCGCCCCTCGGGATGCGCGAAGGCGAGGTCCAGCACGCGTGCCACGAGGACGCCCAGCGCGACGACCGCGGTGAGCACGTACCCCGGCAACTTCGACTGGGAGAGGGAGAAGAACACCACCGCGACGAGCACCCACGCCACCAGCAGACGGTCGGCGCGCGTCCAGCGCGCGCGAGCGCGCCAGGCGGCGACGGCGGACTCGGGGAGCAGGATGGTCCACGGGAAGAAGACGCCGGCGATGACCGGCACGTAGTACCAGAAGGGGGCGCTGCGGTGGAACTGCGGGGACGTGAACCGGTGCAGCGACTCCTCGACGAGGCCGTAATACGGGAAGTCGGGGCGGCGCTGGGCGACCCCGAAAAACCACGGCAGCACGATCGCCAGGAAGACCACGAGGTTGAGCGGCGCGAACAGCCTCCGGATGGCGCCGAGGTGCCGGTCGAGGAGGTGGAAGCCGGCGAGCACCAGCGCCGGGAGCAGGAAGCCGACCGGGCCCTTGACCAGCGTGCCGATCCCCGCGCACGCCGCGCCGAGAAGGTACCAGCGGGTGCGGGCCGCGCCGGCCTTCTCCTCGGCGACGTAGCCGGCGAACACCGCCGCGACGACGAACAGCGCCAGCATCATGTCGAAGATCACGATGCGGGCGAAGGCGATCACGAGCGGCGTCGTGCCGACCACGAGCACCGCGAGCGCCGCCGCGCGCTCGCCGTAGGACCGGCGCGCGAACGCGTAGACGAGCGCCAGGACGCCCAGCGCGGCCAGCGCGCCGGGGAGACGCGCCGCCGTCTCGTTCTCGCCCAGCGCCGCCATCGAGATGCCGACGAGCCGAAAGTAGAACGCCGGCTTGTCCAGATACGGCAGGCCGTCGTACGTAGGCACGAGCCACTCGCCCCGCGCTTCCATCTCGCGGGCGACTTCCGCGTTGCGCCCCTCGTCGGGCTGGATAAGCGGCAGGGCGCCGAGGCGCGCCAGGCAGCACACGGCGGCGACCGCGATCGCCGTCAGGAGGAGTGGGCGCATCCGCCGCATCAGGCGGGCGGGATGAAGGCTTCGACGGTGCTCGCGAACGTGCCGACGTCGATCGGCTTGGTCAGGTAGCCGGTGAAACCGGCCGTGAGAGCCTTCTCCTCATCGCCGCTCATCGCATGCGCGGTCAGCGCCACGACGGGAGGCAGCGTGTCCGCGAGGGCAGCCCGCAGCTTCGCGAGGAGCTGGAACCCGTCCTCGCCGGGGAGCTGGATGTCGAGCAGCACGATCGCGGGCGTCTCGGCCCGCATCGTCTCCAGCAGGGTCTCCCCGCCCGGGAGCCCCACGACCTGGTGGCCGCGGATCGTGAGGACCGCGCGGAAGAGCTTCATGTTGTCGGGGTTGTCCTCGACGATCAGGATCTTGGCCACGCGCTCCCGGCTCCTGCGCGCCGCAGGACGGCGCGGATGCGGACGACGAGGGATGACGGCTGGATCGGTTTGGTCAGATAGTCCTCGGCGCCCAGCTCGATGCAGCGGGCCTCGGTGGCGGCATCGTCTTTCGCCGTCACAACGATGACCGGCACCGAGCGGCCGGCGAGGCGGCGGCGGAGGGCCTCGAGGACCCCGAAGCCGTCGAGTCGCGGCATGTCCATGTCGAGCAGCAGGATCGCGGGACCGAGGCGCTGGGCCTGATCGAGCGCCTCGAGACCGTCGGCCGCTTCGGCCACGTCGAACCCCTGCGGCTTGAGGATGGTGGAGAAGAGCGTCCGCATCGCCGGATCGTCGTCGGCGACGAGGACGACGGGAGCCGGTCCCGGCGCGGCGGCTTCGGCGGGCGGCGGGGGCGCCGGCGCCGGCGCGGGAGCCCCGGGGGCGGCGGGGACCGGCTCGCCGACGACGCGCGCCAGCTCCTCGTACGTCGTCTCGCCCGCCCAGACGCGGCGGATGCCGGCCTGCCAGACGGTGCGCATCCCGTAGCGCCGGCCCGCCTGCGCCAGCTCGTCCGCCGCCGCGCCGGAGGCGATCAGCTCGGCGACCGGTCCGTCCACCGTCAGCAGCTCCTGCAGGGTTACGAGGCCCATGTAGCCGCTGAACCCGCACTGCGCGCAGCCCTTGGCCTTGCGGATCGCGATCGGGCGCTCGAAGGCCTGTGGCGGCCGCGCCGCCGGCGGCAACAGGCTGACGTCGCCACTCTCCGCGCAGTGGGGGCAGAGACGCCGCGCCACGCGCTGCGTGATCAGGCCCTTCGCTGCCGCCGCGATGCGCGGCGCCTCGATGCCGAGGTTCGCGAGGCGCGCGAGCGCCGACGCCAGGTCGTTGGTGCGCAGGGCCGTCAGGATCAGGCGCCCGCCGAGCGCCGCCTCCCAGGCCAGCGCGGCGGTTTCTCCGTCCCGGATCTCGCCCAGGAGGATCGCCCCTACGTCCTCCTTCAGCGCGGAGCGCAGTGCCGCGCCGAAACTCACGCCCCGCTTCTCGTCCACCTCCGCCTGCCGGACGCCCGGCAGGTGGTACGCAACGGGCTCTTCGACCGTCGCGACGTCCACGCGGCCCGCGCGTACGCGCTCCAGCGCCGCATACAACGTCGCCGTCCTGCCGCTCCCCCGCGGGCCGAGCACGAGCACGATCCCTTCGCGGTGGACGAACAGGCCCTCGAACAGCGCGAGCTCGTCGGGCCACAGCCCCAGCGTCGCGAGCGCCGGCGGCGGCGCCGCGGGATCCACCAGCCGGACGGTCACCTGCTCGCCGTAGCGCGAGACCGGGGCGCTCGCGACGAACAGATCCCAGGGCTTGCCGTCGATCCGCGCGGTGGCGCGTCCGTCGTGCGCATGCAGCGGATCCGCAATGTCGAGGCGGGCCAGCACCTTAAGGCGGCGGACCACCGACCCGGTGGCGCTGCGCGGCACCCGCATGACTTCCTTCAACACGCCGTCGATCCGGTACCGGATCACCAGTCCCTGCTCGACGGGCTCGAAGTGGATGTCCGTGGCGCGCTCGCGGGCCGCGTCCGCGATCGTGGCCTCGACTAGCCGCGTCGCCGGCACGTCCACCGCCAGAGCCGCGGCCGGCTTCGCCTGCTCGGTGGGCTCGACGGTGGCCTGCGTGCCGAGGCCGCCGACCAGACGCTCGATCGAACGCTCGGGGCGGTAGATCTCGTCGAGTCGCTTGAAGAGGGCCTGCGGGACCGCGTAGTGGAATTCGACCTGCCGGCCCGCCACGAAGCCGAGCGCCTGCTCGGCGTCGAGGTCGAGCGGATTCGCGGTGGCGATCCGGATGACGCGGTTCGTCGCGGCGAGCGGGAGCGCCGCGTACTGACGTGCCACGGTCTCCGGCACGAACTGCACGGCCGCAGGCTCGGCGGCTGCGAAATCCGCGACCGGAACGTGCGCCGCCCGCGCGGCGAGCGTCGCCACCAGGTCCGCCGATACGAGGCCCTTGGTGACCACAGCGTCGGCGACCCACTCGGGCGCCTCCGTCCGCAGGGTCTGGAGCGCGGCGAGGGGGACGACGTGTTCGCGCTCGAGCGCCGCCAGCAGCCAGGAATCGCGCAACGCCTTGGGCACGGAAGCTGCGGTCGTCGACCGCGGCACGGGACGGGTTCCAGAAGGCACGGTATCAAGGAAGCGCGCTTTGTCTGCGGCGTCAAACGGAATTAGATTGCGCCGTTTGTATTTCCGGGCTTCTGCTCGGGTATGAGAGGAAGGGACGCATGCCTCGAGATGACCTCATCGTAGGCATCGCCGGCGCCGGGGGCGACGGTGTGGTGTCCGCCGGTGAGCTGTTGATTCAGGTGGCGGCAACCGAAGGGCTGTTCGGGATGCTGGTGAAAGCCTTCGGCCCCCAGATCCGCGGCGGCGAGTCGTCGGTGCGGGTGCGGCTCTCCTCGCGCCCGGTGATGGCGCAGGGCGACGATCTCGACGTGCTCATCGCGTTCAATTGGGCCGACTACGGCCGGTTCCGCGCCGAGCTCGTTCCCGACGATCACACCCTCATCTTCGTGGACGAGATGGACAAGACGCCGCCCGGGGAGATTCCGCTGCCCGAGCGGCTGAAGGCCGGCGTGACGCGCGTGCCGTTCGAGCAGCTGGCGATCGACAAGGGTGGCAGTGCGCTCGCCAAGAACATCGTGGCGGTGGGCGTCCTGGCCGGCGCGCTGAACCTCCCGCGCGACGCGTTCGCCCGCGCGATCGAGCGCCGGTTCGCGAAGAAGGGCGAGAAGGTCGTCGGCGCCAACCTCGCGGCGCTCGACGCGGGCGTGGAGGTCTCGGCCGGGCATCACGCCCCGGTGCAGGTGCGCCCCAAGAAGCCCGAGAAGCTGATGGTCGTCTCGGGCAACGACGCGTTCGCCTTCGGCGCGCTCGTCGCGGGGTGCCGCTTCATGGCCTCTTACCCGATCACGCCGCAGTCCGAAGTGATGGAGTGGCTGGCGCGCGAGCTGCCGAAGTTCGGCGGCGTCATGGTGCAGCCCGAGGACGAGCTGGCCTCGATCTGCATGGCCATCGGCGCCTCGTACGCCGGCGTCAAGGCGCTCACCGCGTCATCGGGACCCGGGCTCGCGCTGAAGAGCGAGGCGATCGGCCTGGCATCCATGGCCGAGGTCCCGCTGGTCGTGCTCAACGTGCAGCGCGTGGGACCCTCGACCGGCATCCCGACGAAGACGGAGCAGGCGGACCTGATGCAGGGCCTTTACGGCTCCCCCGGCGACACCTCGAAGGTCGTGGTGGCGCCGACGGATGTGGCCGACTGCTTCTCGATCGCGATCGACGCGTTCAACATCGCGGAACAGTACCAGGTGCCGGTGCTCGTGCTCTCCGACCAGGGGATCGGCCACCGCACCGACGCGATCCGCCCGTTCGACCTGTCCGCGGTCCGCACCGTGGACCGGCGCCTCGCGACGGCGGAAGAGCTGGCGCAGGTGGACCCCCACCACGGCTTCAAGCGCTACGTGCTGACGCCCGACGGGGTGAGCCCGATGACGGTCCCGGGCCAGGCGCGCGGCAACTATCTGACGTCCGGGCTCGAGCACAACGAGCTGGGCGCGCCGGTGTCCGGCGCGGCCGGCCACCAGCAGATGAGCGAGAAGCGGTTCCACAAGCTGGCGGGCGTTCCCGAGCAGTACGCGCGCCTGCTGATCACGGCGGGAGACCCGCGCGCGGACGTCGGGCTCCTGGCCTGGGGCGCGTCGAAGGGCGCGGTGCTGGAAGCGGTCGAGGTGCTCGGCGCCTCGGGGATCAGGGCCCGCGGGGTGATCCCGCGGCTGCTGATGCCGTTCCCGACGGCGCAGATGGAGCGCGCGCTCGAGGGGCTCAAGACCTTGCACGTCTTCGAGCTCTCGTATGCGGGGCAGTTCTGCACGTACCTGCGCAGCCAGCTGCGGCCGGAGCTGGCGGCGCGGCTCGTGGGACACGGGCGGGCCGGGGCGGCGCCGCTCGGCGTGCAGGAGATCACGAAACTCGTCGCGCCGTCCCTGCAGGCGGCGGCGGCCGACTAGAGGTGAGGGACATATGGCCCATCAGGCGGTGACGAAGCTCTCGGGGAAGGACTACAAGGCGCCGCTCCAGCCGGTGTGGTGTCCCGGCTGCGGGGACTTCGGCGTGGTGGCCGCGGTCTACCAGGCGCTGGCGAAGCTGAACCTGGATCCGGACCACACGGTGCTGGTGAGCGGCATCGGGTGCTCGTCGCGCCTGCCGGGATACGTGAACACCTACTCGTTCAACGCGATCCACGGCCGGGCGATTCCGATCGCCACCGGGATCAAGCTGGCCAATCCGGATCTGACGGTGGTGGTGGTCGGCGGGGACGGGGACGGCTTCGCGATCGGCACGGGGCACTTCGTGCATGCCGCGCGGCGCAACGTGGACATCACGTACGTGTGCATGGACAACTCGATCTACGGCCTGACCAAGGGGCAGACGTCGCCCACCACGCCCAGTGGGGAACTGACGAAGACCAGCCCCGACGGCAACATCGAGGACCCGATCAACCCGGTGCTCACGGCCCTGGCCTGCGGCGCCACGTTCATCGCGCGGTCGTTCTCCTCCGAGGTGAAGACGTCGGTGGAGCTGATCGCTGAGGCCATCGAGCACGACGGCTTCTCGTTCGTCCACATGATCTCGCCCTGCCCGGTCTTCCGCGGCCGCCAGCAGTTCGACTGGGTCAAGGAGCGCGTGCGCGGCGTGCCGGAGGGCTTCGACTTCACCAGGCGGGAGCAGTCGCGGGCGATCGCCTTCGAGGATCCCAAGGAGCAGATCACGCTCGGGCTGATCTGGCGGGACTCGCGCCCGAGCTACATCGCGCACCAGCAGGAGCTGCGCGAGAAGGTGGCGCAGAAGGGCGTCCCGACCTACGAGGACATCCTCAACAGCTTCATCCCGGACTTCGGGACCGTCGGCGCCGCGCGCTAGCGGATGATCGCCCGGGGCGAGGTCGTGGTCCCGGGGGACAAGTCGATCACCCACCGGGCGCTGATGGTGGCCGCGCTGGCCGACGGCCGCTGTGAGTTCACGTCGCCTCTGGCGGCGGCCGACACCCGCTCCACGGCCGGCGCGCTCCGCGCCCTCGGCGTCCAGGTGAGTCCCCTCTCCGACAAGCGCGTGGCGGTGACCGGCCGAGGGCTGAAGCCTTTTCGCCAGCCGCCGCGCGCGCTCGCCTGCGGCAACTCGGGCACCACGGCCCGTCTGCTCCTCGGCCTCCTGGCCGGCCACCCCTTCGAGGCGAAGCTCGCCGGCGACCGGAGCCTGAGCCGCCGGCCGATGGCCCGGGTGACGGAGCCGCTCCGGCAGATGGGGGCCGCGATAGCTTGCGCGGAGGGCGAGCGATTGCCGATGACGATCCGCGGCGGCGCACTGCGCCCGCTCGCGTGGCGGAGCCCCATCGCGAGCGCCCAGGTCAAGACCTGCCTCTTCTTTGCCGGCCTCACCGGGGGCGTGCGCGTTTCCGTCACCGAGCCGGTCACCTCCCGAGACCACGGCGAGCGCCTGCTTCGCCTCCTCGGCGTGCGCGTGGAGGTCGAGGGCACCACGGTCACGGTGGACCCCGCCGACACCATCCCGGCCTTCGGCGGAGAGATCCCGGGCGACATCTCCTCGGCGGCGTACCTCATCGCCGCGGGCATGCTGGCGGAATCCGGGGAGGTGACGATCCGGAACGTCGGCCTCAACCCGACACGCGCCGGCTTCCTCCGGGCGCTGGAGCGGATGGGGGCGAAAGTGGAGGTCGTGGACCGCTGGACGGGCCTCGGCGAACCGGCCGGCACGCTCGTGGTGCGGCCGGCGCAGCTCTCTCCGGTCGTGGTGGAGCCCGACGAGATCCCGAGCATGGTGGATGAGGTCCCGCTGCTCGCATGCCTCGCCTCGCGGGCGGAGAAGGGCTGGACCTCGGTGTTCCGCGGAGTCGGCGAGCTGCGAGTCAAGGAGAGCGACCGCCTGGCGCTCGTGGCCTCCAACCTCTCCGCGCTCGGCGTGGCGGCGCACACGGAGGGCGACACGCTGATGGTAGAGGGCACCGACACGCCGCCACGGGGCCGTGTCGTGACCGCCGGAGATCACCGGTTGGCGATGGCGTTCGCCGTCCTGCGCACCGTGCCCGGTGCCGAGGTCGAGCTGGACGACAGCCGCTGCGTCCGTATCTCATATCCCGACTTCTTCAGGGACTATGCCCGTGTCGTCCACCCCGCGTAGGCGCCCGGTCGTCGCCATCGACGGCCCGGCCGGCAGCGGGAAGAGCACGACGGCGCACGGCGTCGCCGAGGCGCTCGGCTTCGTCCATCTCGACAGCGGCGCGCTCTACCGCGCCGTGACGCTCCTCGCGCTCGAGCTGCCCGAGCCGCCCGACGCGTGGCGGCCCGCGGCGCTGGCCGACCTGGCGCGGCGGAAGGCCGTGACGATGGTCCTGGGCGGCCCGCGGGGCCACGGCGACGTCACGATCGGGGGCGTGAGCGCCGGCGAGCGGCTGCGGAGCGAGGCCGTCACGCGCGAGGTTTCTCGGGTCGCCGCCATGGCCGCGGTCCGCGACTTCGTGAACGGCATTCTGAGGGGGCTCGCACGGGATGGCGGGGTCGTGCTCGAGGGCCGGGACATCGGCACGGCGGTCTTCCCGGACGCGGAGGTGAAGGTCTTCCTCGTCGCGGACGCGAATGAGCGGGCGCGCCGTCGCCTCGTGGAGCGCGGCCGGACGCCGGACGCAGCGGCCCTCGAGACCGAAGCCGGGGCGCTGACCCGGCGGGATGACTACGACAGCCGGCGCGATGCGGCGCCCCTCGCCCAGGCCGCGGACGCCGTGCTGCTGGATACCACGGCCCTCACGATCGAGCAGCAGGTGCGGGCGGTCGTGGACCTGGTGCGGCGGCGGTTCCCATCGCTTGACCCCACCCGTAGAGGCGGCTAGGCTTCAAGGCTCGCAACACCCGCAGGTGCGGGTCGGTTGGCTCCCTTTTCCGCGCTGAGAGACGCGCGCCGAGGTTGCAGTGTCTACGCTGACCCAGAACGAGGACGCCCCCGAGCAGACGGCGTCCACCAACCCCGCCACCGCAGACGCCTCGCCCAATCCGCCTGCCACCAAGCTGAACGTCCGCCCCGACCTGTACGACGAATCGTACTCGCCGGAGCAGTACCAGCAGATGATGGCGATGTACGAGGGCACGCTCCAGCACATCGAGGAAGGCGAGATCGTGAAGTCGAAGGTGCTCCGCGTGACGGACAACGCGGTCATCCTCGACGTCGGGTTCAAGAGCGAGGGCGCGGTCCCGATCGAGGAGTTCAAGGACGCGAAGCTCCTCAAGGAAGGCGACGAGATCGAGGTCTTCCTCGAGAACCTGGAAGACAACGAGGGCGCGGTCGTCCTTTCGAAGAAGAAGGCCGACTTCATGCGGGTGTGGGAGAAGATCCGCGTGGCCTACGAGAGCGACGAGCCCGTCGGCGGGACGCTGGTCAAGAAGATCAAGGGTGGCGTGGTGGTGGACCTGATGGGCGTGGACGCGTTCCTGCCCGGGTCCCAGATCGCGCTGCGCCGCGTGCCCAACATCGACGAGCTGCTCGGGCAGACCTACCAGTTCAAGATCATCAAGCTCAACAAGCGGCGCCGCAACATTGTCGTCTCCCGCCGCGTGATCCTCGAAGCCGAGCGCGCCACCAAGCGCGAGCGGCTGATGAAGGAGCTGGAAGTCGCGCAGGTGCGGAAGGGCGTGGTGAAGAACATCACGGACTTCGGCGCCTTCATCGACCTCGGCGGCGTGGACGGCCTGCTCCACATCACCGACATGTCCTACGGCCGCGTCTCGCACCCCAGCGAGATGGTCAAGTTCGGCCAGGAGCTCGAGGTCAAGATCCTCGACATCGACTGGGAGCGCGAGCGCATCTCGCTCGGCCTGAAGCAGCTCCAGCCGTATCCGTGGGCCAACGTGGCGGCGAAGTATCCGGTCGGCACGCGCGTCCAGGGCAAGGTCGTCTCGATCACCAACTACGGCGCGTTCATCGAGCTGGAGCCGGGAATCGAGGGGCTGGTCCACATCTCCGAGATGTCGTGGACCCGCAACGTGCGGCACCCCTCCAAGATCGTCTCCATCGGCGAGACCATCGAGGCGGTGGTGCTCAAGGTGGACGAGGGAGAGGAGAAGATCTCGCTCGGCATGAAGCAGACCGAGCAGGATCCGTGGATGGTCCTCCCGCTCAAGTACCCGGTGGGCACGCGGATCACCGGGAAGGTCCGCAACCTGACGAGCTTCGGGGCGTTCGTCGAGATCGAGCCGGGCATCGACGGGCTGATTCACATCTCCGACATGTCGTGGACGAAGCGCGTCCAGCACCCCTCCGAGGTGGTCAAGAAGGGCGACACGGTCAACGTCGTCATCCTCAACATCGACGCCGACAACAAGCGGATCTCTCTCGGCCTCAAGCAGGCGGAGGAGGACCCGTGGCTCAAGATCGGCGAGACCTACCCGGTGGGGATGGAGCTCAAGGGTCACGTGGTGCGGCTGATGGACAAGGGCGTCGTCGTGGACGTCGGCAACGACATCGAAGGGTTCGTGCCGATGAGCCAGCTCGGCGTGCCGGACATCCAGCAGCCTGGCGACGCGGTAAAGGAAGGCCAGGTGGTGGAGCTGAAGGTCCTCGAGGTGGACCCGATCCATCACCGCATCGTCCTGGCGGCCATCGGCTTCCCGGACGAGCCGCTGCGCGAGATCAAGAAGCCCGTGATCGACATGGACGAAACGCCGGCCGAGGCGGCGCCCGAGGCCGCGGCGCCGGAGGCGCCGCCCGCGGAGGCCGAGCCGCCGCAGGCGTAACCGCGGTCGGGGCCGTGCCCCACACGACGACACGCCCGCCCTTCGCGCGGCGTGTCGTCGTCTTGCGTCGAGGCGCGGCGCCCTGCGCCGAACGGGGGGAGTGAGATCGCCGCAGAGGTCGTCCTGATCGAGTCGGTCGCCGCGGGCGGCGACGGAGTGGGCCACCTCGCCGACGGGATGACGGTCTTCGTTCCGCGCACCGCTCCGGGCGACCGCATTGCCCTGGCCTGGGTGCGCCGGCGGCGGCGGCATGCCCGCGCCGAGGCGGCCGAAGTGCTCGCGCCGGGCCCCGATCGCGTCGCCCCGCCGTGTCGCCACTTCGAGCGGGATGCCTGCGGTGGCTGCCAGTGGCAGCACCTCTCGCTCGAGGCCCAGCACCGAGCCAAGCGCCGGGTAGTCGGCGACGCCTTGCGGCGGCTGGGCGGACTCGCCGTCCACGACCCGGACCTGGTGCCGAGCCCGCGGGCGCTCGGGTACCGCACGACGATCACGCTCACCGTCAGATGGCGCGGCGCCGAGCCCGTGGTTGGGTTCCACCGCGCTACGGGCGAGGGTGACGGGGCGGGGGAGGTCTTCCCCCTCGAGCGCTGCGAGATTGCCCGCCCCGAAGTCGCCGAGCTCTGGGCTGCGATCCGGCCGGCGCTCGGCTCGCTCCCCCGGGGCGAGGACGTCCGCCTCAAGCTCCGCGTGGCGCACGACGGCGGACTGCATCTGATCGTGAACGGCGGTGACCGGGCGTGGACGACGCCACAGCCGCTGGCCGAAGCCGCGCTCGGGACCGCTCTCCCGGCCACGGTCTGGTGGCAGCCCTCGGGCGGCGCGGCGCGGCGCATGGCCGGGCCCGCCGCCGACCGGGCCAGCGTCGCCTTCGAGCAGGTGAACGCCGAAGTTGCCGACGTGCTCCGGGCGGCGGTGCTGGACGCCGTGCCGCGGGAGGCGCGCCGCGTGCTCGACCTCTACGCCGGCACCGGGGAGGTCGCGCTCGCCCTGGCCCGTCGCGGGCACGAGGTGGTCTCCATCGAGGCGGAGGAGGCGGCCGTGCGGCTGACCGAAGCGCGCGCCCGCGCCGAGGGCCTGGCGGTCCGAGCGGTCGCCGCGCGGGTCGAGGACCGGATCGCCGCCCTCCTCCCCGCGGACGCGGTGATCGTGAACCCGCCGCGGACCGGGTTGGCCCCCGAGGTGACGGCCGCGCTGGGGCGGCAGCCGCCGGTGCAACTGGTCTACGTCTCCTGCGACCCGGCCACGTTGGCGCGGGACCTCAAGCGGCTGGGCGCGGAGCCGGCGAGGCTCGTCCTCCGCTGCTTCGACATGTTCCCGCAGACCAGCCACGTCGAGACACTGGCGGTGCTGCGCCGTTGACGCTCGCCGTGCACCCGGCTAGCTTGCATAGCTTCGCTGGCATAGGCCTTTACGCGGGAATGACTTGGAGAGCATGAAGACGTACTCGGTTACGCCGAAGGACATCGAGCACCGCTGGTTCGTGATGGACGCGACCAACGTGCCGCTGGGACGCCTGGCGTCGAAGGTCGCGCAGGTGATCCGAGGCAAGCACAAGCCGACCTTCTCGCCGCACCTGGACACGGGAGACTCGGTGATCGTGGTGAACGCGGCGAAGGTGCGGCTGACCGGGCGCAAGCTCGAGCAGAAGCGCTACTTCAGCCACTCGGGGTACATGGGCCACGAGAAGTTCGTGCCGCTGAGCAAGGTGATGGCGCAGCGGCCGGAGAAGGTGGTCGAGCGGGCGGTGTTCGGGATGCTGCCCAAGACCTCGCTGTCGAAGCAGGTGCTGCGGCTCAAGCTGCGCGTGTACGCCGGTGCGGAGCACCCGCACGCGGCGCAGCAGCCGACGCCGCTGGGGATGGCGGACGCCGCGCCCGGGAGGAAGGCATGACCATCGCCGACGTCCCGATGCGGTTCCACGCCGTGGGCCGGCGAAAGACCTCGGTCGCGCGCGTGTACCTGAAGCCCGGATCGGGGAAGTGGGAAGTGAACGGGCGGACGCTGGGCGACTATTTCCCGCGGGCTTCGCTGGTGCAGCTGATCCAGCAACCGTTCACCGTCACCGACACGCTTGGCGCCTTCGACGTGAAGGCGAACGTGAACGGGGGCGGAGTGACGGGGCAGGCGGGGGCGCTGCGGCTCGGTATCGCGCGGGCCCTCGTCACGGTGGACGAGCAGCACCGCCGCAAGCTCCGGGAGCAGGGGCTGCTGACGCGCGATTCGCGCGCGGTGGAGCGGAAGAAGCCCGGCCAGCCCGGCGCCCGGAAGCGGTTCCAGTTCAGCAAGCGGTAGCCGTTGCAGGATATCCTTCACACCGCTGGATCCGGCCTGGGGTGTTCGCCGCGGGCGAATGCGGGCGGGAGACGAAGGCGGTGGACGACGAACCCCACAACGCTGTGAGAGGGTGATGGCCTTTCCCGAGATTCAGGAATTGCTGGAAGCGGGCGTGCACTTCGGGCATCAGACGAGGCGCTGGAACCCGAAGATGCGGCGCTTCATCTTCGCCGAGCGCAACGGCATCTACATCATCGACCTGGAGAAGACGGTCCGGCAGCTTCGGATCGCCCAGGACCTGATGCGCGAGGTCGTCGGGCGGGGCGAAGGGGTGCTCTTCGTCTGCACGAAGAAGCAGCTCAAGGCCATCATTCAGGCCGATGCCGAGAAATGCAGCGCGTACTTCGTGACCGAGCGGTGGCTCGGCGGCACGTTGACCAACTACGCGACGATCAAGAAGCAGATCCGGCGGCTGAAGGACCTCGAGCAGGGGCAGGAGGAGGGGACCTTCGAGTTCTTCACCAAGAAGGAGCAGCTCCTGCTGGAGCGGGAGCGCGTGAAGCTCGAGCGGAACCTGTCGGGTCTCAAGAACATGGGCCGGCTGCCGGGCGCCCTTTTCGTGGTGGACGCGAAGAAGGAGCGCATCGCGGTGGCGGAGGCCAACAAGCTCGGGATCCCGGTGGTGGCCATCGTGGACACCAACGCCGACCCCGACCTGATCACGGTGCCGATCGCGGGGAACGACGACGCGATCCGCTCGGTCTCCCTGATCAGCGGCGCGGTGGCCGACGCGATCGCCGAGGCGCGGGCGCGGATGCCGGTGCGCGAGGAGGCCGAGGAGGCGGAGTTCGCCGCGTACTCGACCGACGCCGGCGCGACGGAGGGCGGGGAGAGCGAGGCCGAGAAGCGCCGCCGCCGCCCGCGGCGCAAGCGGCGGCCGAAGCCCGAAGCGATCGTGGCGCGGATCAAGACCGAGGAGGGCGCGCCGGCCTCGCCCCCGGTGCCAACGGCCGCTGCCGAGGAGGCGACGCCGTAGCGCGCCGTCCCTGCCGGTGGTGGCGCCGCCGCCGTGCCCGGTCGGGCGGGCGGCGGTTTTTGCAGGTGAACGGGACTTGCAGGTGAACGGTTGGTGCAGGTGAACCCTGGCGGAGACAATGGCTGACACGACGACGGGCATCAACGCGAAGGACGTGGCCGAGCTGCGCCGTAGGACGGGCGCCGGCATGATGGAATGCAAGAAGGCGCTGGGCGAGACCGGCGGCGACTTCGACAAGGCGACCGAGTGGCTGCGCGCCCACGGCGTGGCGCGGGCGGACAAGCGGGCCGACCGCACCGCCAAGGAGGGCGTGGTCGAGGCCTACGTGCACCACGCCGGCAACATCGGCGTGCTGCTCGAGCTCAACTGCGAGACCGACTTCGTCGCGCGCACCGACGACTTCCGCCAGCTGGCGAAGGACGTGGCGATGCATATCGCCGCCGCCGCGCCGCAGGCGGTGAGCGTGGACCAGGTCGACCCCGCCGTCGTCGAGCGCGAGCGGCGCATCTTCACGGAGCAGGTCGCCCAGGAGGGGAAGCCCGAGGCGATCCGCGCCAAGATCGTCGAGGGGAAGCTGAAGAAGTTCTACAGCGAGGTGGTCCTCCTCGAGCAGCCGTTCGTGAAGGACGACAAGCTGACGGTGGGCGAGGTGGTGAAGGCGGTCTCCGGCAAGGTCGGCGAAAACGTCGTGGTCAAGCGCTTCGTGCGCTTCCAGCTAGGAGAGTCCGTGTGAGCCTTAAGTATCGGCGGGCCGTCCTCAAGCTCTCGGGCGAGGCGCTCGCCGGAGAGAAGGGGTTCGGCATCGACCTCAAGGTCGTCGAGCGCCTGGCGGACGAGGTCAAGGCGGTGCGCGCCGAGCAGGCGGACGTGGGCCTGGTCATCGGCGGCGGCAACATCATCCGTGGCACCACCGCCAGCCGGGAAGGGATGGACCGCGTCTCCGCCGACTACATGGGGATGCTGGCCACCATCATCAACGCCCTGGCCGTGCAGGACGTCCTGGAGCGCAAGGGCGTCGACACCCGCGTCCTCACCGCCATCCGGATGGAAGCCCTGGCCGAGCCGTATATCCGGCGCCGCGCCATCCGGCACTTGGAGAAGGGGCGGGTCGTCATCTTCGCGGGCGGGACCGGGAACCCGTACTTTTCGACCGATACCGCGGCGGTGCTGCGGGCCCTGGAGATCGAAGCCCAGATCCTGCTCAAGGGCACCAATGTGGACGGCGTCTACACCGCGGACCCCCGGAAGGACCCGAAGGCGCGGTTCATTCCGGAGGTGTCGTTCCAGGAGGCGATCGTCCAGGGCCTCGGCGTGATGGACGCCAACGCATTCGGGCTGTGCAAGGACAACGCGCTGCCGATTCAGGTGTTCAACCTCAACCAGCCGGGTGCGGTCCTCCGGATCCTGCAGGGCGATCGCATCGGCACCCTCGTGCGATGACTGCCATGACACTGCCGGAGATCGTCAAGCAGGCGAAGGCCGCAATGGACAAGGCGATGGAGAACGTCCGGCGCGAGTTCGCCACCATCAGGAGCGGCAAGGCCACCACGTCGCTGCTGGACCTGGTCCGGGTGCACGCCTATGGCGGGACCGAGATGCCGCTCAACCAGGTCGCGTCGGTCGCGGCCCCGGAGCCGCGCCTGCTCACGGTGACGCCGTGGGACAAGTCGCTGACGCAGGCGATCGACAAGGCGCTGCGCGAAAGCGACCTGGGGCTCAATCCCGTCACGCAGGGCGGCGTGATCCGCGTGCCGCTGCCCCCGCTGACCGAGGAGCGGCGCAAGGAGCTGGTCAAGGTCGTGCACAAGCTGGCCGAGGAGGGCCGGGTCGCCGTGCGCCACGCGCGCCACCAGTCCAAGGAGGCGCTGAAGAAGGTGGAGCATGTCTCCGAGGACGACCATCGGAAGGCGGACCACGACCTCCAGAAGGTCACCGACGACCACATCAAGACGATCGACGAGCTGGTGAAGGGGAAGGAACAGGAGATCATGGAAGTGTGAGCGGGTCCGACGCACTGCTCGAGCGCGTCCGCTCCGGCGGGGAGGTCCCCCGGCACATCGCCGTCATCATGGACGGCAACGGCCGGTGGGCGCGGGAGCGCCACCTGCCGCGGCCGATCGGCCACCGCGAGGGGATGAAGGCGGTGCGCGAGGCGGTCGAGGGGAGCCTCGCGGCGGGCGTCGAGGTGCTCACGCTGTTCGCCTTCTCCGAGGAGAACTGGAACCGCCCGCCGATGGAGATCGGCGCGCTGATGGGCTTGCTGGAGGAATACATCGCGCGGGAGACCGCGGAGCTCCGGGCCAACGGCGTCGAGGTCCACGTCCTGGGCGATCTGTCGCGCCTGCAGCCGCGCGCCCGCGAGGCGGTGGACCGGCTCCTGGCCGACACGCGCGGGGGCACGAAGCTGCTCCTGAACCTCGCCATCTCGTACTCCAGCCGGGCGGAGATCGCGCGCGCGGCGCGCCGGCTGGCCGAAGACGTCCTGCAGGGGCGGCTGGCGCTCGAGGACGTGGACGAGGACGCGGTGAGCCTCCGCCTCCAGACGGCGGGGCTCCCCGATCCCGACCTACTGGTGCGCACCTCCGGGGAGCAGCGGATCTCCAACTTCCTTCTCTGGCAGCTGGCGTACACGGAGCTGTACATCACGCCGGTCCTCTGGCCGGACTTCACGCGAGCGCACCTGTTCGAAGCCATCCTCGACTACCAGGGGCGCGAGCGCCGGTTCGGTCGCGTCACGGCCTGATGGCGAGCGAGCAGCTGGGGCGCCGCGTCGCGTTCTCCGCGGTCGCCATCCCCGCGGCCGCCGCGGCGGCGTACCTCGGCGGCTGGGTCCTCGCGGTCTTCCTCGCGGTCATCGGGGTGCTGGCCACGCGCGAGATCTACGACCTCGCGGCGGCGACGGGCGTGGACCCGCTGCGCCGCTCGGGCCTCGCGGCGGCGCTGGTCCTGCCGCTGGCGACATACTGGGCCAAGGGCTCGGAGATCCACTTCGCCGAGCCGGCGCTCTACCTCGGGGCTCTGTGGATGCTTGCCGTTCTCGTGCTCGCCGCCTGGCGCCGCGGGCCGACGAAGCAGCCCCTCGCCACCGTCGCCGTGACCGTGCTCGGCGTCCTCTACGCGCCGGGCCTCCTCTGCTTCGCCATCGTGCTGCGCCATCCCAGCGGTGTGGGGCTGGAGTCCGCGCTGGGCACCGCGCTCCTCTTCTTCCCGCTGGTGCTGACCTGGATCGGCGACACGGCCGCGATGGCGGGCGGCAAGCTGATCGGCGGCCCGCTCTTGGCGCCGGTCCTCTCGCCACGGAAGACCTGGGCCGGGGCGGTGTGCGGGCTCGCGGGGACCCTGCTGAGCGCCTGGGCCTACACGGTTCTCGTCCTCGATCCTCTTGGCCGCCCGCTCGGACTCGCCGCAGCCCTGTTGTGCGGGCTGGCGATCAGCGTATCCGGCCAGGTCGGCGACCTGGCGGAGTCGCTCTTCAAGCGCGAGGTCGGGGTCAAGGACAGCTCCTCCCTGATCCCGGGGCACGGCGGGATGCTGGACCGCGTGGACTCGCTGCTGTTCGTCCTCCCCGTCACCGCCGGCCTGTTCCGGCTGTTCGGACTGACGTGAGCGCGCCGGACGGAGGCCGACCCGACACGGGCGCGGCGATCGCGCGGCCCGCTGGATCTCGCTCCGGTGCGAGTGCCACCGTCGGCGTCGCCGTCCTCGGCTCGACCGGCTCCATCGGCCGGTCCTCGCTCAAGGTGCTGGCGCGCCAGCGCGAGCGGTTCCGCGTCGTCGCGCTGACCGCGTTCGGCCGGAGGGAGCAGCTGGAGGCGCAGGTGGCCGCCTTCCACCCCGCCTTCGTAGGGCTGGTGAGCGGCGACGCGGCGCCCGGGTGGAAGAAGGGCGCGCAGTGCCTCGTCGAGGCCGTGACGCGGCCCGACGTGAGCATCGTCATCAACGGCATCGTCGGCGCCGCCGGCCTCGAGGCGACGCTGGCGGCCCTGCGGGCGGGGAAGCGGGTCGCGCTCGCCAACAAGGAAACGCTGGTGATGGCGGGCGAGCTGGTGACGCGCACGGCGGGCGAGTGCGGCGGCGAGATCGTGCCCGTGGACTCGGAGCACTCCGCGGTGCTCCAGTGCCTCACCGGCCGGCCGGCCACGGGCCTCGCGCGGCTGATCCTCACGGCGTCGGGCGGGCCGTTCCACTCGTGGGAGGCGGAGCGGGTCCGCCACGCGACGGTGGAGGAGGCCCTCAACCACCCGACGTGGCGGATGGGCCGCAAGATCACCGTGGACAGCGCCACGCTGGCCAACAAGGCGCTGGAGGTGATCGAGGCGCACTTCCTCTTCGGCCTGCCGTACGAGCGCATCGAGGCGGTCGTGCACCCGCAGTCCATCATCCACTCGTTCGTGGAGTTCGTGGACGGCTCCGTGCTGGCGCAGCTCGGCTTCCCCAACATGGAGCTGCCGATCCTCTACGCGCTGACGCACCCGGAGCGGGTGCCCGATGACGGGATCGTGCGCTTCGACCCGATCGCGGCCGGCCCGCTGACCTTCGAGCCGGTGCGCACCGAGGTCTTCCCGGCGCTGGCGCTGGGGATGCGCGCCGGCCGCACCGGCGGCTCCGCGCCGGCGGTCTTCAACGCGGCCAACGAGGTGGCGGTCGCCGCCTTCCTCGAGGGCCGCGCGCCGTTCGGCCGGATCGCCGAGGTGATCGGGGCCGTGCTGGACGAGCAGGTCGTCACCGAGGTGGCGAGCGTGGAGGCGGTGCTGGCCGCCGATGCGTGGGCGCGGCGGCGGGCCGGGGAGCTGCTCGCGTGTTCCTGAGCGCCAATCCGACCCTGGTCGCGATCGTCGCCGGCGTCATCGTGATCGGCGTGCTCATCTTCGTCCACGAGCTGGGGCACTTCCTCGCCGCCAAGGCGGTCGGCATCGCGGTGCTGCGCTTCTCCTTCGGCCTGGGCCCGCGCACCCCGATCGGGGTCAGGGTCGGCGAGACCGACTACTGCATCTCATGGATTCCGTTCGGCGGCTTCGTGAAGATGGCGGGACTGGAGGAGGAGGGGGCGCCGGGGAGCCTCGAGGGCGCGCGGCAGGAGCGCGAAGTGCCGCCCGAGCGCACGTTCGACGCCAAGCCGCTGTGGGCCCGGATCGTCGTGATCCTGGCGGGCGTCGCGATGAACGCGCTCTTCGCCGTCGCACTGTACGTGGTGGTGGCGCGCGCCTACGGGGTCCGGTTCGACCCCACGCTCACCGTGGGGAGCGTGGACGCATCGCGGCTGCCGATGGGCGCCGCCGCCCTGCGCTCGCTCCAGGCCGGAGACCGGATCGTGCGCATCAACGGCGACTCGGTTTCTTCCTGGGACGACGTCGTGCAGGCGCTCCTGGCCGCTCCCACGTCGCGGATCATCATCGACGTGGCGGGGCGGAGCACGTCGATCCTGGTCGAAGTCTCCCCGTCGGAGGCGGCGCGCGACTCCCTGGCCGGCGCCATCGAGCCGTGGCACGAGCCGATCGTGGGGACGGTCGTGTCCGGGCAGCCGGCGGCGCAGGCCGGGTTGCGGCAGGGAGACCGCATCGTGACGGCGGGCGGACACGCGGTGCCGTCGTGGGAGGTGCTGGTCGGGATCATCGAGGGCAGCGCGGGGAGACCGCTCGAGTTGGAGGTGCGCCGGGGCGGCCAGGAGCTGCGGCTCACGACGAAGCCGCAGGCCACCAGGACGCGGGACCTCGTCACCGGCGAGACCCGTGTGGTCGGCCGGATCGGGATCGGCGCGCCGAATTTCCCCTCGCGGCCGCTCGGGTGGCTGGCCGCGACCGGCGAGGGCCTCGGCCAGACGGTGCGTGCGGGGGGGCTGATCCTTTGGACGTTCAAGGGCCTGTTCACGGGGGCGGTATCGGTCCGCGACATCGGCGGCCCGATCCTCGTGGGGCAGATGTCCGGCCAGTTCGTGCAGCGCGGGCTCGACTACTTCCTGGGGTTCATCGCCCTCTTCTCGATCAACCTCGCGATCCTGAACCTGCTCCCGATCCCCGTCCTGGACGGAGGGCACGTCGTTTTCCTGCTCATCGAGGGCGTGCGCGGCCGGCCGCTGTCGCTGGAGCAGCGTCAGCGGCTGACGCAGATCGGGTTCTTCGTATTGGTGGGGATCATGGCGCTGGCGCTGGCCAACGATTTCTTGAGACTGTTCAGGTGAGAAGTGAGGGGGACAGGCAAGGGCGTGAGACGAATAGGTGAGACGTGAAAGGGCGAAAAGCGTGAGAGGTGAGAAGGCCGATGCCGCATGCGCCGTCTCACCTCTCACGTCGTCTTCTCACCTCTCACCTTTGGCATCACCCCGCCCCAGCAGCTTCCTCATCGCCCCAATCGCCACTTCGGCCGTAGAGCGCTTGCCACCGAGCAGGCCCTCCAAGTCGTCCGCCAGCTCGGCCGAGGTGGGATACCGCTTCTCCCGGTCCTTCTCCATGCACGTCAGCACCACTTTCTCGAACTCCCTGGTCAGCTCGGGCCGGCGCTTGCGCAGCGGCTCGGGCGGCTCCTCCACGTGGAGCCGCGCCAGCTCGTACCAGTCGCTCGAGCGGAAGGGCAGGGCGCCGGTGGCCGCGCGGTACATCGTCACGCCGAGGGCGTAGATGTCCGTCCGGCCGTCGAGCTTCTGGCCGCGCGCCTGCTCGGGGGAGATGTAGTGCGGAGTGCCGATGGTGAGGCGCTTGCCGGTAGTCGAGACGTAGCTGGCGATGGCGCGCGCGATCCCGAAGTCCGTGAGGATCCCGGCGTCGTCGGTGCCGAACAGGATGTTCTGGGGCTTGATGTCGCGGTGAATCACTCCGGTCTCGTGGGCGAACGCCATGGCCCGGGCGACGTCCCGGGCGATGCGCATCACCTCCTGCTCGGGGAGGGCGGCGTCCTCGTCGAGCCGGGCGGCCAGGGAGCCCTTGAGTTTCGGCATGGCGAAGTAGACGGCCTCGCCGTGCTGCCCCACGTCCAGAATGCGGATGATGTTGGGGTGGCGGAGCTCGCCCGCCACGGTCGCCTCGTTGAGAAAGCGCGCGGTGAACTGGACGTCCCCGGCGTACTTGGGCTTGAGGAGCTTCAGAGCGATGTCCGGGCACCCCGCCCGGTCCGTGGCGGCCAGCACCCACGCCATCCCGCCCCCTCCGAGCAGGGCGGTGACCGTGTACGGTCCGACGGTCTGGCCTACCAGCGACTCCGGCGCGAGCGCCAAACGGGGCCCCTTGAGTTCGGGTATTTCGGCGGTTAAGTTACTCTGCTACGCGGAATTAGACTATCGCTCCCGACTCGGCGTGACGGGGGCCTTGCAGGGGAACCGCATGACCTACGACAAGGCGGCATCGGCCGCCAAGTACCGGCTGCACGAGCAGGACACGGGCTCGACCCGCGTGCAGATCTCGCTCATCAGCGCTCGCATCAACTCGCTCACCGATCATTTCCGGGAGCACGGCAAGGACCATCACGGACGCCTCGGGCTGATCCGGATGGTCGGCCGCCGGCGCCGTCTGCTGGACTATCTCAAGCGGACGGACCTCGTGGCGTACCGCCAGCTCATCGACGAGCTGGGGCTCCGTCACTAACAAACCAGTTGCGAGACAGGAGTTGCGAGTCGTGCGCCGCTCTGTAGCAGAGCGGTCGTTGCTCGCATCTCCCGACTTGCAACTCGCAACCGACACCATCACAGGACTCGTACCCACATGATGCATCGCCTCGAGCGGTCGTTCGCCGGCCGCACCTTCCGCATTGAGTGCGGGCGCCTCGCCAAGCAGGCGCATGGTGCCGCCCTCGTCCAGTTCGGCGAGACCACGGTCCTCGCCGCGGCGTCGGTCGCCGACACCGTCAGCAACCTGCCGTTCTTTCCCCTGCTGGTCGAGTACCGGGAGAAGTTCTACGCCGCGGGGAAGATCCCCGGCGGCTTCCTGAAGCGGGAAGCGCGCCCGCACGACGAGGAGATCCTCGCGGCGCGGCTGATCGACCGGTCCATCCGGCCGCTATTCCCCGAGGGGTTCAAGAACGAAGTCCAGGTGTTCGTCTACGTCCTCTCGGCGGACCAGGAGAACGACGCCGACGTGCTCGGGATGGTGGCGGCCTCCTTCGCGCTGGCCTCCTCCAAGATCCCGTTCGCGGGCCCGCTCGCCGGCGTGCGGGTCGGCCGGGTGGAGGGGAAGTGGATCCTCAACCCGACCTTCCAGCAGCTCGAGTTCTCCGACGTGGATGTCGTCGTTTCGGGCACGGCCGACTCGATCATGATGGTCGAGGGCGGCGCCGGGGAGATCTCGGAGGCCGAGATGGTCGAGGCCCTGAAGGTCGCCCAGAAGGGGCTCCAGGAGCTGGTGGCGGTGCAGGATGAGCTGCTCGCCAAGCACAGCGTGCCGAAGATGGAGTGGAAGAAGTCGGAGCCGCCGGCGGACCTGGTCGCCCGCGTGCGTCAGGCGGCGGAGCCGCGCGTCGCGGAGGCGATGAATCTGCCGAAGAAGGAGGAGCGGGCCCAGGCGCTTGGGGCGCTCCAGTCCACCGTCGTCCAGGAGCTGGACGCGGAGTTCCCCGATCAGGGGCGCGTCATCGGCGGCATCCTCGAGGAGCTGCTCTACCACACCATGCGGAACCAGGTCCTCGAGCGCGGCGAGCGGATTGACGGCCGCGATGGGACCACCGTCCGCCCGATCACCTGCGAGGTCGGCCTGCTGCCCCGCGTCCACGGTTCGGCGCTGTTCACCCGGGGCCAGACCCAGGCGCTGGTCACGACGACCCTGGGGAGCGTGGACGACGAGCAGCGGATCGACAACATCGACGTCCCGAAGGAGACGACGAAGTCGTTCATGCTGCACTACAATTTCCCGCCGTTCTCGACCGGCGAGGTCCGGCCGATGCGCGGCACCTCGCGGCGGGAGATCGGCCACGGGGCGCTGGCCGAGCGCGCGGTCACGCCGCTGCTCCCCCTGTACCAGGATTTCCCCTACACCATCCGCATCGTCTCCGAGATCCTCGAGTCCAACGGATCCTCCTCGATGGCGTCGGTGTGCGGAGCTTCCCTGTCCCTGATGGACGCGGGCGTGCCGATCAAGGCGCCGTGCGCCGGCGTCGCGATGGGGCTGATCAAGGAAGGCGACAAGATCGCCATCCTCACCGACATCCTCGGGACCGAGGACGCGCTCGGTGACATGGACTTCAAGGTCGCCGGGACGGAGCAGGGGATCACCTCGATCCAGATGGACATCAAGATCCAAGGGCTCTCGCTCGACATCATGTCGAAGGCCCTGGACCAGGCGCGGAAGGGCCGGCTGCACATCCTGGGCGTGATGGCGAAGACGCTGAAGGAGCCGCGTTCCGAGATGTCGAAGTGGGCGCCGCGGATCATCACGATCCAGGTCAAGCCCAAGGACATCGGCAAGATCATCGGCCCCAAGGGTGCGACGATCCGCGACATCGAGGAGCAGTCCGGCGCGTCCGTCAGCATCGACGACGACGGCGTGGTCACGATTGCCGCGGTGGGCGGCGAGGCCGGCGCCAAGGCCCGCGAGATGGTGGAGGCGCTGGTGCAGGAGGCCGAGGTCGGCAAGACCTACACCGGGAAGGTGAAGACGACCACCGCCTTCGGCGCGTTCGTCGAGATCCTCCCCGGGGTCGAGGGCCTCGTCCACATCTCCGAGCTGCAGCACGGCCGCACCGAGCGGACGGAGGACGTGGTGAAGAAGGGCGACACGGTCACGGTCAAGCTGCTCGAGGTGGACGAGCGCGGCCGGCTCCGCCTGTCGCGCAAGGCGCTCATCGAGAAGAGCTGAGTGAAGACCGTCCGGCTCGACGAGGGGGTCTCCCGCAGCGAGGCCCCCAACGGGCTCGTCGTCGTGACCGAGCGGATGCCGCACTTGCGGTCGGCCGCGGCCGGATTCTGGGTCAAGACGGCGTCCGCGCACGAGCCGAAGGAGAAGATGGGCGTCTCCCATCTCCTCGAGCACATGGTCTTCAAGGGCACGGACACGCGGAGCGCGCAGGACATCGCCGTGGCCCTCGAGTCGCGCGGCGGCTCGCTCGACGCGTACACCGGCCGCGACCACACGACCTACCAGGCGCGGGTGCTCGACGCCGACCTGCCGCTGGCCCTCGACATCCTCACCGATCTGGTTCGGCGCCCGCTGCTCCGGGATGCCGATCTTGCCCTCGAGCGGAACGTCGTGCTCGAGGAGATCGCGACGGTCGAGGACACCCCCGACGATCTGGTCTTCGATCTCCACGCCGCTGCGCTCTGGCAGGAGCACGCGTACGGCTACCGCATCCTGGGGACCCGCGAGACGGTGGCGGCTCTCACCTCGGCTGACCTCAAGGCGCTGCACGACCGCACCTACCTGCCGCGCCAGCTGGTCTTCGCCGCTGCAGGCAACGTGAGCCACGAGGAAGTGCTCGCGCTCCTTGCCAAGGCGGGGTGGTTCGACTCGGAGCCGGGGCCGGAGGGGAACGCCGTGGCGCGGCCGGTCGCCGCCACGAACGTCGAGCGCCGCGTGTCACGGGACGGAGCCCAGGTGCACCTGGTCTTCGGGACCGAGACCTTCCAGTACGGCGACAAGCGGCGCCACGCGCTGGTCCTGATCTCGACCATCTTCGGCTCGGGGATGAGCTCCCGCCTCTTCCAACGCGTGCGCGAGGAGCTGGGGCTCGCCTACAGCGTCTACGCCTTTCACTCTTTCATGCAGGCCTCGGGCGTCGCGGGGGTCTACGTGGGGACGCAGCCGCCGACGGCGCAGCAGGCCGCCGACGTGATCCGCGAGGAGTTCGGCAAGCTGGCGCGGCAGTCCCTGACCCCCGAGGAGCTGGCATCCGCGAAGCAGCAGGTGAAGGGCCAGCTGGTGCTGGCACTGGAAGGTCCGATGTCGCGGATGTACCGCATCGCGGGCTCGGCGCTCTACGGCGAGCCGTACCGGAGCATCGACGCGATGCTGGCGGAGGTGGACGCGGTCACTGCCGACCAGGCCGCCGCCGTGGCTGCCCAGTTCTATGCGCCGGAGCGCCAGGTCGTCGTCTGGCTGGGGCCGAGCTGACGGTGCGGTGGCCCTCGATTCAGGGCGAGGTCCTGCGGGCGGCGCGACAGCCGCACCGATGGTTGGCCGGCGCATGTCCGGCGCGTCAATGAGTGGCGTGCGAGTTCCGCCGATTCTCTGCTACCACAAGGTGGACACGCGGTTCGAGTTGGGTTTCACCCAGCTCGAACCGCGAGTGTTTCGGCGCCAGATGGAAACGCTGGCCCGGCTCGGCTATCGGAGCCTCGGCTCCGCGGAGCTGGCGGAGGCGCTCGACTCCCCGGGGGCGCCGGCCGCCGACAGGCCGGCCGTCGTGGTCACTTTCGACGACGGGTACGCATCCCTGGCGCGACACGCCTTCCCGGTCCTGGCCGACCTGGGCTTCCGTGCGCTCGTGTTCGTCATCACGGACTACGTGGGCCGCGAGAATACGTGGGACGTGCAGTACGGGTGGCGGCGGTTCGCGCACCTCGACTGGGACGAGCTGGGGCGCTGGCGGGAGCGGGGCGTCGAGGTGCACTCGCACGGGGCGACGCACGCGCGGCTGACCTGGCTCGGCGACGCAGAGGTGGCCGACGAGCTGGCGCGCTCACGCGAGGCGATTGTGAGCCGGCTGGGCGCCGCGCCGTCGGGAGTGAGCTACCCCTTCGGCTCGGCGGACGAGCGGGTCCGGCGGCTCGCGGCGCAGGCCGGATACACACTCGGCTTCGCCGGCCCGTCGGAGCGCGGCACCGATCCGCTCCGTCTTCCGCGGCTCCCCGTCTACGGATGGGACCGATTCGACGTCCCGCTGGTGATGGGGAACTCGCCGCTCGCGGCTGTGGGGATGGGCCTGGCGCGCTTCACCAACCGCTGCGCCGTGGGCACGGCGGCGATCCAGCGGTTGCTGGGGCGGCGCTACGCGGGCTGAGGGCTGCGGCCGGCGCGCGCGGTGTATTTCCGGTGGAACTCGCCGAGCTTGCTGACGACTTCCTCGATCTCGTCCCGGGACGGGAGGAAGGTCGTGCGGAAGTGGTAGGTCCCCGGCACCTGGCCCAAGCCTGAGCCCGGCACCACGCAGATCCCCGTCTCCTCGAGCAGCCGCAGGCAGTAATCGGAGTCGCGCTTCGCCTCGTAGGCGCGGCGCTCCTCCTCGGTCATCGCCGCCACGTCCACCGCGGGCTCGGGCGGCAGCTGGATGCGCACGAAGCCGTACATCGCACCCTGCGGCATCTCGAGCGACATCCCCTCGATCGCGTTGATCCCGCGCCCCAACACCTCCGCCTTCGCCTTGAGCGCGCCGAGGATGCCGTCGCGCTCCTTCGCGTACAGCGCGTAGCTCTCCTCGCCCTCGACCGGCGGCGACACCATCACGTACACGGCGATCTGCCCCGCCACGTTGGCGCACAGGCCTATGGACTGGAGCTTCACGAGCTCCGCCATCACCTCGTCGGGGATGTTCCGCAGCTCGACGTACCCGGCGCGGTGCCCGCACTCGCCGAGGAACCCCTTCGAGACCGAGTGGAAGCTGAACAGGGGGACGGTGGTCTCCCGTAGATCGTGCATCACCTTCGCAAACGAAGTGAAGTGGTGGAACTCCGCGTAGACGTTCTCCTGATAGACCTCGTCGGCGAAGAGCGCGAGGCCGTTCGCCCGCGCGAAGCGGATGATCATCGCGATCTCGTCCCGGGTCAGCACGGCGCCGGTCGGGTTGCCGGGGTTGATCACGGCGATCGCGACCGGCCGGATCCCCCCGGCGCGGGCCCGCGCGATGGCCGTCGTCAGCGCCTCCTCGCGGAGCTGCCAGTGATGCGCCTCGTCGAGGTAATAGGGAATCGCCTGGCCGCCGCGCAGCGCGATCTCGGCGCTGTAGAGCGGGTACTGCGGGATCGGGATCAGAATCCCGTCGTTGCGGTCCCGGAGCAGCGCGACGATCGCCGCCTCGACGCCCTTGCTCGCGCCGTCGGTGAGGAGGATGTGCTCCTTGTCGGCCGGGATCCCGTCGCGGCGGGCGATGAAGTCGGCCACCGCCTGGCGGATGAACGGGATGCCGGAGCTCTGAGAGTAGGCGCCGGTTCCCGACGGGTGCTTCGCGAAGATGTGCCGCGCCTTGCGGACGACGTCTGCCGGGAAGCGCCCGGCCAGCACGGGGTCGTCCAGGAGGGCGGGGTATTCGACGAGGGCGAGGATCTGCCGCAGGTAGGTGAGCGGCCTCTGCACGAAGGCCTGCGGGTTCCCGATGTTGCAGTAGATGATCCGCCGGCCCTGCGCCTCGAGCTCCTGGGCGCGAATCGTGATCGCCCCGCGGACGGCGTACTCGGCGCGGAGGAGGTCGGGATTGAGATCGTTCCGGGAGAGCATGCGATGAAAGTCGCACGCGGACTGCGGGGATGCAATGACGAAAGAAGAGGGGTTAGGGGTTAGGGGACAGGGGTCAGGGAGGACACATCGCGGCCCCCAGTCCCTAACCCCTAACCCCTAATCCCTTGTGTTCACTCCCCCGGAGGCCGCCGCGGCATCCGGGCGTTCATGTCCGCCACGTTCTTGTCGAAGATCGTCTGCTGATCGGGGGTCAGCACCGCGCGGATGGCCATGTTCTGCTGGCGCATCAGCTCGAAGCGCTGCGCCCGGCTGGCCGAATCCGGCATCTGGCCCGGGGTCATGGCCGGCATCTTGGCCTGATAGTCCTTCTGGATCGAGTCGATCTTGGCCTGCTGGTCGGCCGTGAGCGTGATGCCGTTCAGCAGCATCTGCATCCGGCGCTGGGCGAAGCCGCCCTGGCCGCCTGGCGGGCCCTGCTGGGCGATCGCCGGGGCCACGGCAAGGCCCAGCAGCGCGGCGACGACGAAGGTGATGCGTGACTTCATCTGATCCTCCGGTTTCTCAGTGATGTGGGGCGTGCACGACAGCCATTCTCTAGATACGCGCACACGCCCCACGACGTTAAGCCGGTGACGCCCTCGGCCGGCGACCGCTAGTTCTGCGGCCGGCGCGGCGGCTGGTTCTGCTGCTGCCGCTGCTGCGCCTCCTGCTGTAGCACCTCATTCAGGCGCTCCCCGATGTTGCGCGGCGGGGCCACGCAGGTCGGCCAGGCCGTAGCCTGCGGGCCGCCGGGGCCGAAGCCGCCCCGCTCCGGGAAGACCGTCCGCTTCTCGCGCGAGACGGGTTCCCGGTCCTCGGAGGCGAGGTATACCAGCATCGCCGTGAGCACTGCGTTCGACTTCAGGTCGTCGAAGACGATCTTGTCGAAGGTGTCACGGGTGGTATGCCAGGTGTAGAGGAAGTAGTCCCAGTTGAGCGAGTTGAGGCCGAAACCCGGCGCCCCGGCGCAGTCGAACGACGCGTGGTCGGTCCCGCCGCCGGCGGGGAAACCGGTAAAGCCGAAGGTGATGTTGCGCGTGATCTCGGAAGGCACCTGTCCGAGCCACCGCGCCAGGCTCCCGGCCGCGACCGGGTAGCCGGAGGCCTGCATGCTCACCACCCGCCCCGTCCCGTTGTCCTGGTTGAACAGGGCCTGGAGATGCGCGACGATGTCGGGATGATCGGCCACGAACGCCTTCGAGCCGTCCAGCCCGTTCTCCTCCGAGGCCCAGTGGCCCACCAGAATCGTGCGTCGCGGATTGGGATACGCGAGCTTCAAGATCCGCATCGCCTCGGCCATCGTCACCGTACCGGTCCCGTTGTCGGTGGTCCCGGAGCCTCCGTCCCAGGAATCGAAGTGCGCCGACAGCATCACGTACTCGTTGGGCAGCTCGGTGCCGGGGATCTCCGCGACGACGTTGAACGCCGGCACGTCGCCCAGGTTCTGCGACTCCGCCACCAGCTGGACCACCGGACCCTGATGGTTCTCCGCGAGGCGGGACACGAGCCCGTAGTCCTCGCAGCTCAAGTCCATCACCGGCGCGCGTTGCGACCAGGTGTTGAAGATCCGGTCCGTGCCCCAGCCGGTCGTCCAGTAGGAGGTCAGGGTGCCGGCGGCGCCCGCGCTGTCGAGCGCGAGTTGGAGGAGGCGCGCGTTGAACGCCGCCTTCGTCACGCGCTGCTGCCAGGCGCTCCGCGCCGCGGCGCGCGCCTCGCGGAACTTCGTCCACGAGGCCGGGAGCGCCGTGGTCGCCCACTCGCTGTCCGGCCGGCACGAGGGCTCGGGGAAGGAGATCGCCACGAACTTGCCTTTCACCGACGGCAGCCAGGACCGGAAGGCGGTGCTGTCGGGCAGGTCGGGGAGCTGGACGACATCACCGCGCACCGGCTTGCCACCCGTGCCCGGGCTCCACGAGAGCATGGTGGCCTCGAGCGTCCGGACCCGCGGGGCCACGAGGTCGATGTGGGCGGGGCCGCGCCGCCAGCCGCGCCAGGTGCCGTACTGCTCGGCGCGCGCCTGGATCCCCCACTTCTGGTACGTCGCGATCAGCCAGTCGGCCGCCGCCTTGTAGCCCGGCGAGCCGGTGAGCCGCGGCCCGATCGAGTCGAACAGGGTCTGCGAGAACTCGTAGGTCTGGGAGCTGTCCATCCCGAGCGTCCAGATGCGCCGGAGCACGGGGTTGTCGGTCGCGAAGGTCTGAGCGGCGGCGGTACCAAAGGCCAGAACCAGGCCGAGGCCCGCGCCCGCAATGGCACGTCTCATCGGATTCCTCCGGAGGGTGGCTGCTGCTTGCTCCCACCGCGCCGCCGGGACGGCGGGCGGACGGGACGATGTCGTGCAGGCCTGCAACACCTACGTACGGCGGCGCCCTCGGGTGTGTTGACCTGCCGCGTGGGCGCGGCGAGCGAATGTAGGTCGGCTGTGCCCTCGCCGACAGGGCGAAGGTCGCTACCGGTTCGCGATCAACGCCCTTGCCAAGACCGTCGGTGGGATGGAGTATGCCAACGCGGTGCGCGGCGTCGCGGGCCGTGGTGGACAGGCTCCTCGCGCTTGCCGCCGACCGGGAGGCTGCGCCCGGCGACCCGTTCGGCCTGGACCCGTAGCGATGGGGTCCATACCTGTCGTCGATGAATCATCGAAAGGAGCGTTTCCGTGACTCAGCGCAGACGGGCCTTCACGCTTCTGGCCGCCACAGCGACCTGGTCGGTGCTGGGCTCCGCGCCCGTGCACGCTCAGGTGCGCCGCCTCGAGGACGGCCTCAGCCGTACGCCGCCGATGGGCTGGAACACCTGGAACAAGTTCGCCTGCAACGTGAGCGAGCGGCTCATCAAGGAGACGGCGGACGCGATCGTTGCCTCGGGCATGCGCGACGCGGGGTACCGCTACGTCGTCATCGACGACTGCTGGCAGGTCTACCGCGACACGTCGGGGACGATCGTCGCCGACCCGCAGCGCTTCCCGAGCGGGATCAAGGCGCTCGCCGATTACATCCACTCGAAGGGCCTGCTGTTCGGCATCTACACCGATGCGGGGACGGCCACCTGCCAGGGCCGGCCCGGGACCGCGAACCACGAGGAACAGGACGCGCGCACCTACGCCGCGTGGGGCGTGGACTACGTGAAGGAGGACTGGTGCAACGCGCGTGGGCTCACGGCTCCGACCCAGTACAAGAAGTTCCACGACGCCCTGGTCGCCACCGGGCGACCGATCGTGCTCAGCATTTGCGAGTGGGGCAGCAACCGGCCGTGGGATTGGGCGCCGGGCACCGGGCATCTGTGGCGCACGACGGACGACATCGGCGACACCTGGGCGAGCATGCTCTACAACTATGACTTGTCGGCGATGCACCAGGACGTCGCGGGCCCCGGCGGCTGGAACGACCCCGACATGCTCGAGGTCGGCAACGGCGGGATGACCGACGACGAGTATCGCGCCCACCTCGCGCTCTGGACGATCGCGGCGGCTCCACTGATCGCCGGGAACGACGTGCGGGCGATGAGCGCGGCGACACGCGACATCCTGACCAACCGGGAAGTCATCGCGGTGGATCAGGACTCGCTCGGAGAGCAGGGGTGGCTGGCCGAGCAGCCCTCGCCCGGCCTGCAGGTGTGGGTGAAGCCCCTGAAGGACGGATCGCGCGCAGTCGCGCTCCTCAACCGAACCGGAGCCCAAGCGCAGATGTCGGTGGACTGGAAGGCGGTCGGGCTCGCTCCGGGCCGCGCCACGGTGCGCGACCTCTGGGCGCAGGCGGATCGGGGCGCGTTCGTCGCCAGCTACGGCGCCGACGTCCCGTCGCACGGTGTGTTGTTGCTGAAGGTGACGCCGGTGCGGAGCCACTGACGCCGGCACGTCGAACTCCAGCGCGAAAGGAAGGGCGGTATGTGGAAGGAATTCAAGGCGTTCGTGATGCGAGGCAACGTCCTCGACCTGGCCGTCGCGGTCATCATCGGCGCGGCCTTCGGTAAGATCATCTCGTCCCTGGTGGGCGACGTGATCATGCCGCCGATCGGGCGCGTACTCGGCAGGGTGGACTTCAGCGGTCTGTACATCAATCTGTCCGGCACGTCGTATCCGAGCCTGCAGGCTGCTAAGGCGGCGGGCGCGGCGACCATCAACTACGGTCTGTTCCTCAACGCCACCGTGGACTTCCTGATCGTGGCGTTCGTCCTGTTCCTGGTCATCCGGACGGCGAACCGCATGCAGCAGGCGATCGCCAAGCCCGCGGCGGTGCCGCCGGCGACCAAGGAGTGTCCGTACTGCTGTTCGGTGATCCCGGTGAACGCCAAGCGCTGCGGCTCCTGCACGTCGAACCTGTAGGGGGAGGCGATGAGTCGTGAAGAGCTGAGCCGCAGGGCGTTCCTCGGCAGCGGCGTGGCCGGAGGCGCGCTGGCGGCGGCGGACCTGGCATGGCCGGCGCGGCGGGCGGGGGCGCTCACCGCCCCCCGCCCGCCGGTCCAGGCGCCGTTCGAGCTGGAGGAGATGACGGTGCTGCAGTTGCAGGAGGGCATGCGCGCCGGGCGGTGGACAGCGCGCAGTCTCGCCGAGCAGTACCTGGCACGAATCGAGGAGTTGGATCAGCGCGGGCCGGCGCTGCATACGATCATCGAGCTGAACCCCGACGCCCTCGCGATCGCCGGACAGATGGACGCGGAGCGGGCTAGCAAGGGGCCGCGCGGGCCGCTGCACGGCATTCCGGTGCTCATCAAGGACAACGTCTCGACCGCAGACCGGATGCACACGAGCGCCGGATCGCTCGCGCTGGCACTCTCGATCGCGCCGAGGGACGCGTTCGTCGCGGAGCGGTTGCGCGCGGCGGGCGCGGTGATCCTGGGCAAGGCGAATCTCAGCGAGTGGGCGAACTTCCGCGGCCGACGGTCGATCAGCGGCTGGAGCGGCCGGGGCGGGCAGTGCCGCAACCCGTACGTGCTCGACCGCTCGCCGTCGGGTTCAAGCAGCGGCTCGGCGGTGGCGGTGGCCGCGAACCTCTGTGCAGCGGCGGTCGGCACGGAGACCGATGGCTCCATCACCTCTCCCGGCTCCGCGTGCAGCTGCGTGGGGATCAAACCGACGGTCGGGCTGGTGAGCCGCGCCGGCATCGTACCGATATCGCACAACCAGGACACGGCAGGACCGCTGGCGCGCACCGTCGCGGATGCCGCGGCGCTGCTCTCGGCGCTGGTGGGGGAAGATCCGCGCGACCCGGCGACTCGGGGGAGCGGCGCCCACGGCGCCGACTACACGCGCTTCCTCGATCCGGACGGACTCCGGGGGCTCCGGCTCGGGATCGCGCGCAAGCGATACACGGGCGTGAGCCAAGCCGTGGACAAGCTGTTCGAGGAGGCGCTCGGTGTCCTGAAGGACCGTGGCGCAGTCCTGGCGGACCCGGTGGACCTCGCGATCGAGGACAACCTCAAGGACGCGGAGAACCAGGTCCTCACGTACGACTTCAAGGCGGATCTCGACGCCTATCTGGCGGCGCTCGGCCCCGACGCCCCGGTCAAGTCGCTGGCCGACGTCATCTCCTTCAACCGGGCGCACGCCGACCAGGAGCTGTCGCTCTTCGGGCAGGAGACGATGGAGCGGGCGCAGGCGAAGGGGCCGCTCACCAGTACCGAGTACCGGCGCGCGCTCCAGCGGTGTCATCGGTACGCGCGCGCGCTGGGGATAGATCTCGTGGTGCGCCAGCACCGGCTCGACGCCATCGTCGCGCCGACCTCGACGCCGCCGCGGCCGATCGACTTCGTCAACGGCGACGGCGGTGGCGCCTCGGTCACCACGCCGGCGGCGGTCGCCGGGTACCCCCACGTCACGGTGCCGATGGGCTACGTGCTGGGTGTGCCCTGTGGCCTGTCGTTCTTCGGCGTCGCCTGGAGTGAGCCGGTGCTGATCAAGGCCGGCTTCGCGTACGAACAGGCGAGCCGGATCCGGCGTCCTCCCCGGATGCTTCCGACCGTGAACCCGGCGGTCGCATGACCCTTCAGTACATCTTCTCGACGATGCGGCTCGGGAAGGTGGTGCCGCCGAGCCGCTACGTGCTGAAGGACATCTCGCTGTCCTTCTTCCCCGACGCCAAGATCGGCGTCATCGGCCTCAACGGCGCCGGCAAGAGCAGCCTCCTCAAGATCTTCGCCGGCGTGGACCACGACTTCATCGGCGAGGCCCGGCCGGCCGAAGGCATCCGGATCGGCTGGCTGCCGCAGGAGCCGGCGCTCGACCCCGCCAAGGACGTGCGCGGCAACGTCGAGGAGGGCGTGGCCGCGGTGCGCGCGCTGCTGACCGAGTTCGAGCGGATCAGCGCCAGATTCGCCGAGCCGATGTCAGACGAGGAAATGAACGCCCTGCTCGAGCGGCAGGGAGATCTGCAGCATCGGATCGACCATCTGGGGGCCTGGGAGCTGGACCACAAGCTCGACATCGCCATGGACGCGCTTCGCCTCCCGCCGCCGGACGCGGACGTGACCAGGATCTCGGGTGGCGAGCGCCGCCGCGTGGCGCTGTGCCGGCTGCTGCTGTCGCAGCCCGACCTGCTCCTCCTCGACGAGCCGACGAACCATCTCGACGCGGAGTCGGTCGCGTGGCTGGAGCGGCACCTGAAGGAGTTCCCCGGCTGCGTCATCGCCGTCACACACGACCGCTACTTCCTCGACAACGTCGCGGGCTGGATCCTCGAGCTGGATCGCGGCGAGGGGATCCCGTGGAAGGGGAACTACTCCAGCTGGCTGGAACAGAAGCAGCAGCGGCTCGCTGCTGAGGAGAAGCAGGCCTCGGCGCGCCGGCGGACACTGGAGCGCGAGCTGGAGTGGATCCGGATGGCGCCGCGCGCGCGGCAGGCCAAGTCGAAGGCGCGCATCACGGCCTACGAGTCGCTGCTGGCTGAGGAGACGGCGGCGCGCGACGACACCGCCGAGATCCTGATCCCGCCGCCGGCGCGGCTGGGCGACGACGTGATCGTCACGGAGAACCTCTCCAAGGGCTTCGGCGATCGCCTGCTCATCGAGGACCTGAGCTTCCGGCTGCCGCGCGGCGGCATCGTCGGCGTCATCGGGCCCAACGGGGCGGGGAAGACGACCCTGTTCCGGATGATCGTCGGCCAGGAAAAGCCCGACACAGGGACGCTCCGGGTGGGCTCGACGGTGCGGATCGCCTACGTGGACCAGAGCCGCGAGTCCCTCGACGGGAAGAAGACCCTGTTCGAGGAGATCTCCGGCGGGCAGGAGACCCTCGAGTTCGGCAAGCGGCAGCTCAACGCCCGCGCGTACTGCGCCAGCTTTGGCTTCCGCGGCGCCGACCAGCAGAAGAAGGTGGCCGACCTCTCGGGCGGCGAGCGCAACCGGGTCCATCTCGCCAAGCTCCTCAAGAGCGGCGGCAACGTGCTGCTGCTGGACGAGCCGACCAACGACCTCGACGTGGACACCTTGCGCGCGCTCGAGGATGCCCTGGTGCGCTTCGCCGGGTGCGTCGTGGTCATCAGCCACGACCGCTGGTTCCTGGACCGGATCGCGACGCACATCCTCGCGTTCGAGGGGGATGGCCAGGTATACTGGTATGAAGGGGACTACCAGGGCTATGCGGCGGACTACCGGCGGCGGAAGGGCGCGGCAGCCGATCAGCCGCACCGGATCAAGTACAAGAAGTTGGTGCACTGAGCCGAGGAGGACTGATGGCACGGTTGCGCGTGGGCGTGGCGGCGTTCGCCGTTCTGGCCGCCGCCGCGTGTGCGAGTGCGGGGCAGCACCCGGGGGACTCGGGCGGTGGCAGCGAGAACCTGATCAGCTCGGAGGAGCTGCGAGCGGCGCCGGTCACCGATTTGGCGAGCTACATCCGTTCGCATCGGCCGCGATGGCTGCAGCGGAACTACCAGTTGTCGTTCAACGAGACCGAGATCCAGAACGTCGTCGTCTACGTGGACAACATTGTGCATGGGGGGGCCGACGCGCTGGCGACCTTCATGACCACCTCGGCGCAGGAGGTGCGCTATTACACGCCGAGCGAGGCGGAAGCGCGCTTCGGATTGGGTACCGGCAACGGCGTGATCCAGATCGTGAGCAGAACGCACTGAGCGCGCGGCCCCAGCGCGTCAGCAGAACTCCTGCACGAAGAGCTTGGCTGCGACGGGGAGCAGGGTCGGGTGGTGGACCAGGGCCGCCGCTACCACCCGACCCAGGGTGCGCTTCTCGAGCGGAATGGTGTTCACGCTCCGGGCGAGGCGGTTGAAGAAGTCGTCGTCGAACTTGTCGATGGTCTCCTTGAGCTTGTAGTACAGCGTGTGGGCGTCGCCCAGCAGACGCATCCAGTCGTCGTGGTAGGCTTTTAGGTTCCGCGCTGACGTGTCGCCCTCCCGGATCGCGCGGGCCGCATGGCGCCCGGCAAGCCTCCCCGCCTTCATCGCGGCGACGATCCCGCCGCCGGACAGCGGGTTGATCATGTGGGCCGCGTCTCCAGCGAGCAGAATGCCGTCGCCGACGGTGCGCCGGAGGGTGGGGCTGGTGATGACCCCGCCCACCGTCATGCCCGTCACGGTTCCGCCCGGAAAGTGGCGCCTCACATAGTCGTCCAGGTACTGCCTTGCCGAGCGCCCATCGGACCGGAGCGCCACGACGCCGAGCCCGACGTTGGCGATGCCCACGCCTTTCGGGAAGATCCAGGCGTACCCCCCCGGCGCGACGCTGGGCCCGAACTGCATGTAGATGGCGTCCGGATCGAGAGCGATGTTGCGGACGACGTATTGCGCCATCGACGCCATGTGGCGGGCGGCGACCCTGGTGTCCAGCCCCGCCCAGCGGCCGACCATCGTCTCCACGCCGTCGGCGCCGATCACCACCTTCGCCTTCCAGGTCTCGTCGCCCCGCGGCCCACGCAACGTGACCCGCCAGCGGCCGTCCTCGCGCTCGATCCCCACCGCCTCCGTGCTGATCCGCACCTCGGCGCCGGCGCGCGAGGCCCGCTCCGCCAACGCGGGCTCGAACCTGGTGCGGTCGAGGACGTAGCCGACGTCGCCGCTCCCGAGCACCACCTCCGTGTCGTCCGGGGCCCAGAAGATGACCTTGGTGATCTTGCGGGAGACCCAGGGCGCTCCGTCGGGGTCCAGGAACTCGCGCAGCCCCGCGCTCCCCACGCCCTCGCCGCAGCGGACCGGTGCGCCAATGGCCCGGTCTCGCTCGACCAGCAGGACGTCCTGCGCCCCCGCAGCGGCCGCCTCCCAGGCGGCGACGCAGCCCGCGGGTCCGCCCCCGATGACCAGGACGTCAGTCGCCGGCATCGACCATCTCCAGCGCGCGCACCGGGCACGGCGCGACGCACTTCTCGCAACCGGTGCAGGTCACCGGATCCACGACCAGGCCGCGCCGGGTCATGTGAATCGCCTCGGGCGGGCACAGGGGCATGCACAGGCCGCAGGCGTCGCACAGCTCGCCGTCCACGACGGCGATGCGACGGGCCACCGTAGGGTGTGGCATTGGCGCAGCATAGCCGGTGCGCGCGAGAGGTGTCAAGCGCGCGGTTGCCCCGGACTTGGGGCGGGGCTATGTTAATGGCCGGCCAACGAGTTACACGCTCCCCCTCCAGTGAGTCATTAACCGGAATGAAGATGTTGTCGTGGAATCCCGGGTCGTGGCTGCCCGCCAACGAGATCGCCGTTGACCTGGGCACCGCGAACACACTGATCTACGTGCGCGGCGAGGGCATCGTGCTGAACGAGCCCTCGGTCGTGGCGTTGCAGAAGACGACCGGCCGGATCATGGGGATCGGGCTGGAGGCGAAGCGGATGCTCGGCCGCACCCCGGACGGCATTCAGGCGGTGCGACCCCTGAAGGACGGCGTGATCGCCGACTTCGACGTCACGGAGAAGATGTTGCGGTACTTCCTTTCGTCGATCATCAACAAGCACGTTTTCCGGGTGAAGCCGAAGGTGATCGTCTGCGTGCCGAGCGGGATCACCGAGGTGGAGAAGCGCGCCGTGCGCGACAGCGCGCAGTCGGCCGGCGCCAAGGAAGTGTACATGGTGGCCGAGCCGATGGCGGCAGCGATCGGCGTGGGGCTGCCGATCGAGACGCCGACCGGGAACATGGTCATCGACATCGGCGGCGGCACGACCGAGATCGCGGTGATCGCGCTGTCGGGGATCGTGTGCGACGCGTCGATCCGGATCGGCGGCGACGAGATGGACGTCGCGATCGTGCAGCACATGCGGAAGAACCACAACGTGCTGATCGGCGAGCCGACGGCCGAGCGGATCAAGATCGAGATCGGGAGCGCGGCGCCGGTCGGAGAAGAGCAGGAGATGGAGGTGAAGGGGCGCGACCTGGTTTCGGGGATCCCGAAGACCGTGACGGTGCGCTCCGACGAGATCCGCGCGGCGCTGCAGGAGCCGATCCAGCAGATCGTGGACGCGGTGCGGCGCGCGCTGGAGATCACGCCGCCCGAGCTGGCGAGCGACATCGTGGACCGCGGCATCGTGATGACGGGCGGCGGCTCCCTGATCCGCGGCCTGGACATCCTGCTCTCGCACGAAACGGGGCTGCCGATCCACGTGGACGAGGACCCGCTGACTTGCGTCGTGCGTGGCACCGGACGCATCCTCGACGATCCGGAGAAGTACCGCACCGTCCTGACCACCTGATCCGGCCGTGACGATCGGGACCGAGCGCTACGGATCGCGCGCCGACACGGCCGTCTTCGTCGTCTGCCTCGTGCTGTCCCTCGTCGCCCTCGCCCTGCCGGAAGCGCTGCGTCTGCCCGTCGCATCGGCCCTGCGCCGGACCGTGCTGCTCCCCGTCGTGACGGCGGAGCGGCAGGCGGCCCTCTCGCGCGAGGAGCGCCAGGACGTGCTCGCCCTCCGCGAGGAGCGGGATTCGCTCGCGCTGGCCGCCGCTCTGCTTCCCGACCTCCGCTCCGAGAACGCGCAGCTCCGGGCCCTGCTCCGACTGAGCGGACGGCTGGGCTACGGGTACGTGAGCGCCGAAGTGATGCACCAGACCGGGATGACGGACGCTCTGACGCTCCTTCTGTCGAGCGGGCGCAGCGAAGGCGTCGAGCCGCTGGCTCCGGTGGTGGCGCCGGCCGGCCTGGTCGGGTCGGTGCTCAGCGTGGACGCGCACACCAGCGTGGCGATGGCGTGGAGCCACCCCGACTTCCGGGTGGGCGCGATGGTCGACGGAGGCCGGATCTTCGGCATCGTCGCCGCGCGGCGGGGCGAGACCGCGGGCGAGGTCATGGAGCTGAGGGGGATCGCCTACCGGGAGAACCTCCCGATCGGCACGCCGGTCGTGACCTCGGGGCTGGGAGGCGTCTTCCCGCGCGGCATCCCCATCGGCACCGTGCAGGGGGTGCTGAGCGAGACGGCCGGGTGGGAGCGGACCTACCTGCTCAAGCCGGCGGTCCATCCGGCGCAGGCGAGCCACGTCATGGTGCTGAGCCTGGAGCGCGCGGCGGACACGCTCACCGCGGCCTTCGACACGCTGCCGGCGCCCAGCGACTCCGGCGTCAAGCCGTGAGACTCCCCCCCGATCGCGTCAGGCTGACCGCAGCCCTCCTGCTGCTGGTGGCGTTGCACTTCGTGCTGCGTCCCCGGTTCGCCCCATCCCGCTTCGCTCCCGATCTGGTCTTCGTCGCGCTCCTCTTCCTCGCGATCCGCACGCGCCCGGCCGTCGGGGCCCTCGCCGGGTTCGTCGTCGGCCTGCTGTCGGACGCCGTGGCTCTGACGACGTTCGGGGCGGGGGCCCTCGCTCTCACCATCGTCGGCTTCGCGGCGGGGTGGCTCAAGGCCGTGGTCTTCGCCGACAACCTGCTGGTGAACGCGCTCATCGTCTTCGCGGCGAGCTGGGTTCGGGACATCGTCGAGGTCGCGGCGAGCAACCAGCTGCGGGGCGGTGCGCTCGGGATGCAGCTCTTCGTCCTCTCGCCCCTCGCGGCGCTCAGCACCGCCGCGGCCGCGCTCGTCGCGCTGCTGCTGCTGCGGGGCTGGTTGACCGCGGCACCGTCCCGATGACCGGCGGCCGCAACGCCTTCCACCCGTTCGCGCTGGCGGGGCGGGCGTCGGTCGCGCGCGCAGTGCTCGCGGTCATCTTCATGCTGCTATCTGGCGCCTTCTTCCGCCTGCAGGTGCTGCAGCACGGCTACTACCGCCTTCACTCGGAGTCCAACCGCCTGCGGCCCGTGCCCCTGCCCGCGCCGCGCGGCCTCATCCTCGATCGGCACGGGGCGGTGATCGCGGAGAACGTCCCGGGCTACTCGGTCTCCCTCCTTGCCGGCAGCGAGGACTCGCTGCTGGCGATGGTGCGGCGCCTCCAGCCGATCCTGCCGCTCGACTCGGAGGAGATCCGGCGCGCGGTCCAGCGCTACCACGACGCTCCGTACGAGCCGACGCTCCTGGTCAAGAACGCCCCGCTACCGCTGGTCGCGTCGCTTGAGGAGCGGCGGACCGCGCTCCCGGGCCTGGTCGTCCAGACCGAGCCGAAGCGCTCCTATCCGGACAGCGGCGAGGTGGCGCACCTGGTCGGCTACGTCGGCGAGGCCACGCCGGAGGAGCTGGCCGGCCCCGATAGCGGCCGCCCGCTCGGCTCGATCGTGGGGAAGGAAGGCCTGGAACGGGAGTACGAGTCGTCGCTCGCGGGCGCCGACGGCGTGCGGTTCGTCGAGGTGGACGCGCTCGGGCGGGTGGTGCGCGAAGAGGGCGCGGCGCAGTCGCTCCCTGCGGTCCCCGGCCGACCCATCCATACCACCATCGACCTCGGCCTGCAGCGCTTCGTCGCGTCGATTTTCCCCGCCGGCCGCCGCGGCGCGGTCGTGGCGATGGACCCGCGCTCCGGCGGCATCCTCGCGCTGTACTCGGCCCCGTCCTACGATCCGAACGCTTTCGTTGGGGGCGTGGCCCCGACCTACTGGCGTTCGCTGAACGAGGACCCGGGCCTTCCCCTCCTCGACCGCGCGATCGCGGCGCGCTACCCGCCGGCCTCGACCTTCAAGCTCGCCACCGCGGTCATGGCGCTGAAGCGCGGGCTGGTGAACTTCAACTCCAAGATGCCGCTCCCCTGCGTCGGCGGGATCCGGTTCGGCAACCGGTTCTTCAAGTGCTGGGAGCCGCGTGGCCACGGGTACCTGACGCTGGAGCAGGCCATCGCCAATTCGTGCGACGGCTACTTCTACCAGCTCGGCCTCCTGCTCGGCGTGCCGGACCTGCTGCACGACGGGATCGATCTCGGCTTCGGCGTCAGGACCGGCGTGGACCTGCCGGGCGAGCAGCGTCCCGCGTTCCCCGCCTCCACCGCGTACTACGACCGCGTCTACGGCAAAGGCGGGTGGACCCGGGCGGTGGCGATGAACCTCGCCATCGGGCAGGGTGAGAACGCGCAGACCCTCGTGAACATGGTGCGGTTCTACGCCGCGCTGGCCAACGGCGGCCCGGAACCGCAGCCCCACATCCTCGCCGAGCCCACGCCGAGCATGTCCCGAGTGGACCTGCCGGACACGATCTTCGCCGGCATCCGGCAGGCGCTCGTCGCGGTGGTCGAGCAGGGCACGGCGCGCGGCGCGCGGCTGGCCACGCTCCACATCGCCGGCAAGACCGGCACGGCCCAGAACACCCAGGGGAAGGACCACGCCTGGTTCATCGCGTTCGCCCCCGCCGAAGCGCCGCGGATCGTCGTGGGCGCCATCATCGAGGGGGCCGGACACGGCTCGGGCATCACGCCGACGATCGGGCACATCATCGAGCGCTACCTGCTCGGGCCCGACTCCACGCGCGACAAGGTCGCCCCGCGGTTCCGCTTGCCCGGCGAGGAGCGCCCGGGCGCCCCTCCCGTGCGGGTCGGGGACACCACGAGCGCCGGCGGCGGCCGATGACGCTGGCCAAGCGGCTCGATGTGCCCCTCGCGGCGGTGGTCGCCGTCCTGACGATCTACGGCTTGCTGGTGCTGTACTCCGCGGGGCAGACGGACGTGCCCACCGCGGCGGCCCACCTCTGGACCCGCCAGCTCGTCTGGCTGGCGATGGCGGTGACCGCGGCCGTGCTGGTCATGCGCGTCTCGCCGCGGCTGCTGGAGTGGGCGGCTCCGGCCGTCTATGCCGCCGGACTGCTGGTCCTGCTCGTCACGCTGGCGATCGGGACCGGCGGCGGCACGGCGGCGTCGTCGCGCTCCTGGATCACGGTGGGCGGCGTGCGCCTGGGCCAGCCGTCGGAGCTGGTCAAGATCACCGTGATCCTGATGCTGGCCCGCTACCTCGCGGCGCGGCGCGACGCCCCCAACTCGATGCGCGAGCTGGTCCTGCCCTGCGTGATCGCCGCCGTCCCGGCCGCGCTCGTCGTGCTGCAGCCGGACCTGGGCAGCGCTTTCGTGTTCGCCGGCATCCTGTTCGCCATGCTCTACTGGGCCGGCGTGCGCATCCCGCTGCTGATCCTGCTGGCGTCCCCGATCGCCTCCCTCTTCCTCGCGTTCAGCCCGTGGACCTGGGCCGCGTGGATGCTGATCCTGTGCGTCCTGCTCCTGGTCTGGCGCCCGTACGTGTGGGAGAGCATGGCCGTCCTCGGCGGGAACCTCCTGATGGGCATCATCGCCTTCCCGCTCTGGAGGCACCTGGCGCCGTACCAGCAGCACCGGTTCATCTCCTTCCTCAATCCGGAGGTGGACCCGCGCGCCACGGGCTGGCACATCATCCAGTCCAAGATCGCGATCGGGAGCGGGGGGTGGCTCGGCAAGGGGCTCACCATGGGGACGCAGAAGCGGCTCGCGTTCCTGCCGGCCCAGCCCACCGACTTCATCTTCTCCGTCGTGGGCGAGGAGCTCGGATTCGTCGGGGTCCTGATAGCCCTCTGGCTCTTCTTCGCCCTGCTGGCCATCCTGATCCGCGCCGCGCGCCGCAGCCCCGACCCGTTCGGCGGCCTGGTCGCCTTCGGGATCGCCGGGCTCTTCTTCACCCACATCTTCGAGAACATCGGGATGACGGCGAATGTGATGCCGATCACCGGCATCCCCCTGCCGTTCTTCAGCTACGGCGGGTCGTTCCTGCTGGCCTGCTTCCTGGCCGTCGGGCTGGCGATGCGGGTCGCCAAGGAGGGACAGGAGCTCGGCTATCATGGTCTGTAGCAACGAGTTAGAGAATCGCTCTGGCGCTCCACAGGCTCCGCTCTCAAATTGAGCGGTTCCCCGGGAGGGCCCCCGCGGCCCTCGCCGACCTCTGACCCATAGTTCCCGTGTCCATGGCCTGGTTCCGCAAAGACCGACGTCCCCGCACGTCGCAGCGCGAGCGGCTGGAGATCCCGGCCGACGTCTGGGACAAGTGCGAGGAATGCGGCCATGTGGACGTGAAAGAGAAGTTCGAGCGGGGCTTCGGGGTCTGCCCGAACTGCGGGCACCACCGCCGCATAGATGCCGCCCTGTACATTGCCCTGCTGACCGACGAGGGGACCTGGAGCCCGATGGACCAGGGCCTCCGCTCGGTGGACGCCCTCGGCTTCGAGGCCTACGAGGACCGCCTGGCGGCTGCCGTGAAGAAGGCCGGCCCCGAGGAGGCGGTGCGCACCGGGGCGGCGACCCTGGAAGGGGAGCCGATCTTCCTGGCCGTCATGGACTTCAAGTTCATGGGCGGCTCGATGGGCTCGGTCGTGGGCGAGAAGATCGTCCGGCTGGGGCGGCGGGCCCTCGAGGAGCGGGGACCGCTGATCATCGTGTCGGCCTCGGGCGGCGCGCGCATGCAGGAGGGTGTGCTCTCCCTGATGCAGCTCGCGAAGTCCTCGGTGGTCACCGCGCAGCTCAAGGCGGCGTCCGTCCCGTTCATCTCGGTGCTCACGAACCCCACGACCGGCGGCGTGTCGGCGTCGTACGCCTTCCAGGGAGACGTGATCATCGCGGAGCCGGGGGCGGTCATCGGGTTCGCCGGTGCGCGGGTGATCAAGCAGACGATCGGGCAGGACCTGCCCGAGGGGTTCCAGACCGCCGAGTTCCTCCTCGAGCGGGGCATGATCGACGCGGTGGTGCCGCGCGGGCGGCTCGCTCCGACCTGCGCCCAGCTGGTGCGCCTGCTGCTGCGGAGGCCGTGTGCCGAAGGGGAGCGCGCCTCCTGACGGTCCAATCGTTCGAAGACGCCTGCCGCTTTCTCTATCCTAGGACGACGGGTGGGATCAAATGGGGCCTCGAGACGACCGAGGCCCTGCTGGCGTCGCTCGGCCATCCCGAGCGGCACTTCGCGGTGGTCCACGTCGGCGGGACCAACGGCAAGGGGTCGGTCTCAACGATGCTGGCGGAGATCCTGCGCGCGGGCGGCTGGCGGGTCGGGCTCTACACCTCGCCGCACCTGGTGTCGTTCCGGGAGCGGGTGCTGGTGGACGGCGCTCCCGTCTCCGAGGACGCCGTGACCTGCTGGGCGGCCCGCCTGGAGGAGCCGGCCGTGCGCCTTGGCGCCACCTTCTTCGAGATCTCTACCGCGCTCGCGTTCGCGGACTTCGCGGCCCGCGGCGTGGAGGTTGCCGTCGTGGAGGTGGGGCTCGGCGGGCGGCTCGACGCGACCAACGTGATCGCGCCGCTGGCCTGCGGCGTCACGCGGATCGCGATCGAACACACCGAGTACCTGGGCAGCGACCGGCCAAGCATCGCGCGGGAGAAGGCGGGGATCGCCAAGCCGGGCGTGCCCTTCGTCACGACCGAAGCGGACCCGGAAGTCGCTGGCCTGCTGCTGGCGGAGGCGCGCAAGCGCGGGGCCGCCGCGGAGCACCTGGAGCCCCGCAGCCACCTGGCGCGGGTGGTCGCGGACGGTTCGGGCGTCCGGTTCGACGCCACGACGCCGGTGCGCCGTTACGAGAGTCTGGAGATCGGACTGGCTGGCGCGTACCAGGCGGAGAACGCCCTGCTGGCGCTGCGGCTGGCGGAGCTGGCCGGCGCCGCATTTCCGGTGGACGAGGAGGCCGTGCGGGCCGGTCTCCGGGCGGCGCGGGTGCCGGGGCGTTTCGACCGGCGCGGGAAGTGGATCTTCGACGTGGCGCACAACCCGGACGGGGCGCGGGCGCTCGCGGGCGTTCTCGCTGCGGTCCGGCCGCCGCGTCCCGTCGTGGGGGTCGTCTCGATCCTCAGGGACAAAGCGTGGCGCGAGATGCTGGAGACGCTCGCGGGCGCGGTGGACGGGCTGGTCCTGACGCGCGCGCCGAGTGCGCCCGTCGAGCGGGCGTGGGACCTGCACGAGGTGTCGCGCTGGGCACGGGAGCGGGGCATTGAGGCCGCCGTCGAGCCGGATTTCGCCGGCGCGCTCGACGGCGCGGCGCGCCGCGCCGCCACGGTGCTCGTGACGGGCTCGTTCCACACCGTCGGCGACGCGATGTCTCGCTTGCCCGGAGCTCCGCCGCTCGGCTAGATTCGTGCATGAATGTGACGGCCTTGCCGGGGTTTCGCGATGCTTTTCCCGACGCCCTAGCGCGGCGTCGTCACATTTTTGCTGTGTGGCGTGAGGTCGCCGCGCGCTACGGGTTCGAGGAGTACGACGGGCCCCCGCTCGAGCCGCTGGAGCTGTACACGCGCAAGAGCGGCGAGGAGATCGTCGAGCAGCTGTACAACTTCACGGACAAGGGCGGCCGCGAGGTGACCCTGCGGCCGGAGATGACGCCGACCCTGGCCCGCATGGTGGCACAGCACGCCGCGCGGCTCAAGAAACCCATCCGGTGGTTCTCCCTCCCGCAGCTGTTCCGGTACGAGCGGCAGCAGCGCGGCCGGCTGCGCGAGCACTTCCAGCTGAACATGGACATCATCGGCGAGCCGGGGCCGCTGGCCGACGCGGAAGTGATCGGCGCGGCGGTGGACATCATGCGCGCCCTTGGCTTCGGACCGGTGGACATCCGGGTGCGCCTGTCGGACCGCCGCGTCCTCACGGATGCGCTGACCGGCGATCTGGGTGTGAGCGCGGAGCAGCTGCCAGCCACACTGGCGGCGCTCGACAAGTTCGAGCGGGCGCCCGACGCGACGCGGGCTGCGCTTGAGGCGGCGTTCGGAGCGGGGAAGGGCCGCAGCACCGTGGAGGCGGTCTTGGCGTTCGCCGCCCGGCTGCACGAGCCGGGCAATCTGCTGGAGCGTCCGGCCGCGGCGCCCCTGCGCGAGTGCCGGGAGCACCTGCGCCAGATGGGCCTAGCGGGGTTCGTGGACGTGGATTTCCGCATCGTCCGCGGCCTGGCCTACTACACGGGGATCGTCTTCGAGCTGTTCGACGCCAAGCGCAGCCTGCGCGCCATTTGTGGCGGCGGGCGCTACGACGATCTGCTCAAGCAGGTCGGAGGCGTGGACCTCCCGTGCGTGGGGTTCGGGATGGGCGACGTGGTGCTGGGAGAGCTCCTGGAGGAGCGCGACGGGCCGCCCAGGGCCGAGCCGGTGGTGGCGGTATTCGTCGCGACGGTGGGCGAGGAGGATCGCCCCGCCGCGCTCGGGCTGGCGCACGCGCTGCGTGACCGGGGGATCCGCGTGGAGTTCGCCCTGAAGAAGCAGGCGCTGGGCAAGCAGCTGGAGCTGGCGGCCGCGCGCGGCTCGCGCGTGGCGGTGGTCGTCGGGCCGGAGGAGCGTGCGGCGGGGCAGGCGGTGGTGCGCACCTTGGGGACGGGCGTCGAGCGCCGGGTGAGCTTCGCGGAGCTGGCGAAGGACTATGCGTTCTAGGATCCCCGTGGCGGTGGCAGCGCTGGTGCTCGCGGGCTGCGCGCTCGAGCACGGGAACTCCACGCCGGAGCGGAGCGGCGCGGCGCGGTCTCCTCACGCCTCCCGCGACAGCGCCGGCGGCCCGCTGCACGCGGTCTTCGACCGGCGCCAGGACACGGTGGCGTCGGGCGTCACGCGCCTCATCCTGAGCGTCGTGCTGCGGGGGGCCGAGCGGGACGTGGCGCGCTCCGCGATGGAGGCGGTGGCCGACGACGCGCGGCGTGACAGCACCGTCGCGGCGGTGCGCGTGCTCGGCTATCTGCTGCCGGCACCCGGGCACGGGGACCGTGGTGGGCCGGGAGTCGTGCCGTTCGTGTACCTCGAGTGGATCCCGGCCGGGGGCTGGGACGACGTCTCCGCAAGCACCGCACGCGCCGCGCACCACACCGAGGTGGTGTTCGTGGAGGATCTGCGCGGGCACCCAGGGAGGGAAGGGCCGCAGTGAGCGAGGGGCAGGGTCTCACACCGCGCGCGCAGGACTTCTCCGCGTGGTACAACGAAGCCGTGATGCGGGCCGAGCTGGCGGACTACTCGGCCGTGCGCGGCTGCATGGTGATCCGGCCGAACGGCTATGCCATCTGGGAGCTGATGCAGGGCGCCCTCGACGCCATGTTCAAGGCCACCGGGCACCGGAACGCCTATTTCCCCCTGCTCATCCCGCAGTCCTTCCTCCAGAAGGAGGCGGAGCACGTTGAGGGGTTCGCCCCCGAGGTGGCGGTGGTGACGCGGGCCGGCGGCAAGGAGCTGGAGGAGCCGCTGATCGTGCGGCCCACGTCGGAGACGATCATCTACGCGTCGTTCGCCAAGTGGATCCAGTCGTACCGCGATCTGCCCATGCTCCTGAACCAGTGGTGCAACATCGTGCGCTGGGAGATGCGGACCCGCCTGTTCCTCCGGACGACGGAGTTCCTCTGGCAGGAAGGGCACACCGCCCACGTGGACGAGGCCGACGCGGAGCGCGAGACGCGCCAGATGCTCGGCGTGTACCGCCGCTTCGCCGAGGAGTGGATGGCGATGCCGGTGATCACGGGGGTCAAGACCGCGACGGAGAAGTTCGCCGGCGCGCTCAGAACCTACGCGGTCGAGGCGCTGATGCAGGACAACAAGTCCATTCAGGCCGGCACGTCGCACAATCTCGGCCAGAACTTCGCGCGCGCCTTCGAGGTGCAGTACCAGACGGCGGCCGGCGGGCTGGATTTCGTCTGGAACACCTCGTGGGGCGTTTCGACGCGCCTCGTAGGTGGACTCGTCATGACGCACGGCGACGACGTCGGCATCGTGTGCCCGCCGAAGCTCGCGCCGACGCAGGTGGTGGTGGTGCCGATCTACCGGTCGGACGAGGAGCGCGCGGCGGTCGGCGAGGTGACCGAGCGTGCGGTGCGCGAGCTCAAGGCCGCGGGGCTCAGGGTCGAGCTGGACGCCCGCGAGGGGATGAAGCCGGGCGCCAAGTACTACGAGTGGGAGGGCAGGGGCGTCCCGCTGCGTCTCGAGGTCGGGCCCAAGGACGTGGCGAAGGGGCAGGTCTTCGCCGCCCGGCGCACCGGGGGCAAGGCGCCGATCCCGCTGGCAGATCTCGCATCCGGCGTCGCGAAGGCCCTGGACGAGATCCAGGCCGGGCTCTACCGCACCGCGCTCGAGCGGCGCGAGGCCAACAGCCGCCGGGGGGTCTCGAAGGACGAGCTGATCGCGATGATGGACGGGCCGGGCGGCTTCGCCTACGGCGGCTTCTGCGGCTCGGTCGCCTGCGAGGACGCCATCAAGGAGGCGACGAAGGCGACCATTCGCGTCCTGCCCGACGAGGAGTTCCGGTCGCCGTCGCCGCCGGCCCGCTGCGTCTGGTGCGGCTCGGCGTCGGTGGCGGAGGCGGTGTGGGCGAAGTCGTACTGACGCAGAAGATTCTCATCGTCGATCTCGGCGGGCAGTACACGCAGCTCATCGCGCGGCGCGTGCGCGAGGCGCACGTGTACTGCGAGATCCACCCGGCACGCGACCTGGCCTGGGTGCGCTCCTTCGCGCCGACCGGCATCATCCTCTCCGGCGGGCCCAGCTCGGTGTACGACGAAGGCGTCCCGACCGTGGACCGGGGTGTCCTCGAGCTGGGCGCCCCCGTGCTGGGCATCTGCTACGGCATGCAGGTGCTGGCGCACCTGTCGGGCCTCGGCGTCGAGCCCGCCAACGAGCGCGAGTACGGCCGCGCCGACCTCGAGGTGGTGGACGGCGACGAGCTGTTCCAGGGCTTCCCGCCGGGCACCCGCACTCCGGTCTGGATGAATCATGGCGACCGGGTGGAAACGGCCGGGACGGATTGGCAGGTGCTGGCTCGGAGCGGCAACACGCCGGTCGCGGCCTTCAGGCACCGCAAGAAGCCGCTGTTCGGCGTGCAGTTCCATCCGGAGGTGGCGCACACGCCGCGCGGCGCCGAGATCCTCCACAACTTCCTGTTCCGGATCTGCCGGGCAGTCCCCGACTGGACGCCGGGCCACTTCGTCGAGCGGTCGGTGCGAGAGATCGCGGCCAAGGTCGGGAGCCGCCGCGCCATCTGCGGCCTTTCGGGGGGCGTGGACTCGGCGGTGGCTGCCGCGCTGGTGCAGCGGGCCATCGGAAACCAGCTCACTTGCATCTTCGTCGACCACGGCCTGCTCAGGCGCGGCGAGCGCGAGCAGGTCGAGCGCACCTTCCGGGCCGAGCTGAAGTCGGATCTCAGGGTGGTGGATGCCTCCGCGCGCTTCCTGGCGGCGCTGGACGGGATCGACGAGCCCGAGGAGAAGCGGCGTCGCATCGGCCACACCTTCATCGACGTGTTCGAGCAGGCGGCCCACGACGTCGGCGGGGACGTCGGGTTCCTCGTGCAGGGGACGCTCTATCCGGACGTGATCGAGTCGGTCTCGCCGCGCGGCGGGCCGTCCGCCACGATCAAGACGCACCACAACGTCGGCGGCCTCAGGCCGAACCTGCCGTTCGGGCTGATCGAGCCGCTGCGGGAGCTGTTCAAGGACGAGGTGCGGGCGGTGGGCCGGGAACTCGGCCTCCCCGAGGACATCGTGCGACGGCACCCGTTCCCCGGGCCGGGGCTCGCGGTGCGCATCCTCGGCCCGGTGGACGCCGCGCGCGTCGCCACGCTGCAGCACGCGGACGCCATCTACCTCGAGGAGATCCGGGCGGCGGGACTCTACGACGACATCTGGCAGGCGTTCGCCGTGCTGCTGCCGGTGCGGTCCGTCGGAGTGATGGGCGACTTCCGCACCTACGCCAACGTGATCGCCCTCCGGGCCGTCACGAGCCTGGACGGGATGACGGCCGACTGGTTCCAGTTCCCGCACGACGTGCTGGGCCGCATCGCCACGCGGATCATCAACGAGGTCAAGGATGTCAACCGCGTGGTCTACGACGTCAGCTCGAAGCCGCCGGCGACGATCGAGTGGGAGTGATCAGACCCCTTTTTCGCCCACCAGGTTCATGAAGTCCATGGGCGTCTGGAGCGAGGCAAGGCGCCGGACGACCTCTTCGTCCTTCGCGAACTGGGCGATCTTGCCCAGCACCGGCAGGTACTGGTTGGACACCTCGAGGGGCGGCGCGACGATGAGAAAGAAGAACTGCGCCGGCTTCTCGTCGATGGACTTGTAGTCCAGCCCCTCCATCTTCCGTCCGAAGGCCAGGCGCAGGTTGTTGACGACCAGGGACCGGCAGTGCGGAATGGCGATGCCGCGTCCGATGCCCGTCGAGCCGAGGTTCTCGCGGCGCTTCAGCATCTTGTAGAGCATGCCCTCCGACTTCTCGTCCAGCTGGAGCAGACGGATGAGCTCCTTGAGGACCTCGTCCTTGGTGCGGGCGGCGAGGGCGAGATGGACCGCGTCTGCGCGGAACAGTTCACGTAGTTGCATGCCCAAAACTAACCGAGCGCTCGGGAGCCGGTCAAACGCGCCGTTGCCGGTCGCCGCGCCCCTCCTTAGCTTGCGCCGCATGGAGTTCCCGTACGCGGTCGGGCCCGGCGTCCCGCTGTTCCTGGCGCCGATGGCCGGCGTCTCCGAGGCGCCGTTCCGGCGCCTCTGCCGCCGGTTCGGGGCGGACGTCGTCGTGTCGGAGTTCCTCTCGTCCGAGGGGCTGCGCCGCGGGCGGGAGCGCACCTATGCAATGGCGGCCTTCGACGCGTCCGAGCGGCCGATCGGGATCCAGATCTTCGGCGCCGAGCCGGCGGCGATGGCCGAAGCGGCGGCGCTGGTCTCGGAGGTGTTCGCACCGGAGTTCGTGGACATCAATTTCGGCTGCCCGGTCAAGAAGGTGGTGAAGCGCAACGGCGGGTCGGGGTGCCTCAAGGACCTCGATCTGGTCGCGCGGATCATCGGGGCGGTGGTGGACGCGACTCCGCTCCCGGTGACCGTGAAGATCCGGTCGGGGTGGGACGAGGCGCACCGCGACCCGGTGGGCATCGCGCGCCGCTGCGGTGACGCGGGGGCGCGGGCGCTGACGCTCCACGCCCGCACGCGCACCGAGATGTTCTCGGGCTCGGCGCGGTGGGAGGAGATCGCCCGCGTCGTCGCGGCGCTCGACATCCCGGTCATCGGGAACGGTGACGTGAAGACGGCCGAGGACGTGGTGCGGATGCATGCGGAGACCGGGTGCGCGGGGGTGATGATCGCCCGCGGCTCGTTCGGCAACCCCTGGCTCTTCCGTGACGCGCGCGCCCTGCTGGACGGGCGTCCGGTGCCGCCTCCCCCCACGCCGGAGGAGCGGTTCGCCACCGCGCTGGAGCACGCCCGAGTGACGCTCGATCTGGAGGGCGACACGCCGAAGACCGTGCTGGAATTCCGCAAGCACCTCGGCTGGTACGCCAGGGGCCTTCCCGGCGCGGCACACCTGCGCGAGCGGCTGCACCGGGTGGAATCCCTCGCCGAGGTCGAGCGCATCTTCTCCGGGTACCTCGCGACCGGCGAAGTCTTCGCCGCCGCGTGAGCGGCGCCGCCTACCTGGTCATCGGCGCCGGCTTCGGCGCCGCGGCGGGCTGGCTCGCCGCCAGGTTGTACGGAGCCCGCGCCTGCCGCTTTGCGCGGCGCGGCCACCGCGATTCCTTCGACCGCATCACCGCGTCGGCCGTGCGCGCCGCCGACGCCGCCGCCGATCTCCCGCCCGGGGCCAAGCTCGACGTCATGGCCAACCTGCTCGCGAACCGGGCCGCCGAACGCATCGGCCTCCCGGCCATTGTGGTGATGAGGGACCTGCCCGGCGGACCGATTACCGTGGTGGCCGTGTCCGACAACTACGACGCCCGGCTGGTCGGGCTCCCGGTGGAGCCGGACTCGTGGGCGGGGCGCGCCGTCACCGACGGGGTGCCCGTGGTGGCGCCGGAGGACGAGCCGGTGGTCGGCGCGGGCGTCGGCGACCGGCGCCGTCAGCCGCGAGGCGGTGTGGCCGTGCCGATCCGCACGCCGGTCGTGGTGGATGGCGCGGTGGTGGTCCTCGGCGATCTGCCCTACGAGCCGGTGGACGTCGTGAGCAGGCTGGAGGCGCTGATCGTGCGGTTCGCTCCGGTCCTGGGTCCGGCCCACGCCGTCGCCATCGCCGAGCGCAAGGCCAACACCGACGAGCTGACGGGGTTGGCGAACCGGCGGTCGCTCAACACCGCGATGGCGACGGGCGATGCGTCACACTCGGCCCTGGTGATGCTCGACCTGGATCACTTCAAGAGCGTCAACGACACGCTCGGCCACCCGGCGGGGGACGCTGCGCTGAAGCATCTGGCCAAGCTGCTCCGGACCGCCCTGCGCGGCGGGGACGTGGCCGCGCGGATCGGCGGAGAGGAGTTCGCGGTCTGGTTGCCCGGTGCCGATCTGGCGCTGGGGGTGGAGGTGGCCGGGCGCCTCCGCGCCCTGGTGGCCGAGCGGCCGTTCCGGATCGGCGGCGTCGAGTTCCCGCTCACCATCTCCTGTGGGGTATCCGCCTCTCCGCTGCCGATCCCGCAGCCGGACAACCTGATGGCGACGGCGGACGCCGCGCTGTACCGGGCGAAGCGGGAGGGTCGGAACCGTGTCGTGGCCACGGGGGGGAGGGGCGGCTAGATTACAGGTGTCGCCGGGGGCGACAGGATTCGACGGGTGTCGTGAGGTGGCAGCAGCGTGCCGAGGTCCCTGGATCCTCGCTAAACCTCTGGGAACTGTTCAAATGCCAACGCGGACTATGCGCTGGCGGCGTAAGGTGTAACAGCCTTATGCTCCTGCCCGAGATGGAGCCCGCCTGAGGCGACGCTCGGGTATCGAAAAATCGGGCTGGTCGTGCGTGGCGCCACGGCGCGCACGGCGAGATTCTACCGGGGCTCGGCTGCAGGCAGGTTGCCCGTGGACCGGCCGGCGGCAACAGTCTGAATCGCGGGCTACGCACGTAGACGCAGCTGCGGATCGCCGCTCGGACCGGGGTTCGATTCCCCGCGCCTCCATCACTTCCGCGCCTCCACTTTCCAGGCCGTTGGTGTTACCCGGGTTAGTTCGTCGTGCACGGCTAGCGTGCTGCTCCCGGTGCGCATTGCGAGTGGTTTCCCAGACGGGGGCTGGAGGTTTGCAGCAACGAGCGTTGCAGAACGCCTCGTTGCAGTCGTCAGCGGCGCAACGGCAACACACCCTCCGACGGTCGTAACTCCAGCGTCATCATAGTGTTAGGCTGTCATGGAAGCGTGGGCACCGTAAATGCCCTCTAGTCCAAGCGGGGGTTAAGGCTGGTTCGCGATTCCATGCTTCATCTTCGAGAGGAGATCTCATGCGCAGCACCAAGGGCTTTACCCTGATCGAGCTTCTGATCGTGGTGGTCATCATCGGCATTCTGGCCGCCATCGCGATTCCGAAGTTCGCGAACACGAAGGAGAAGGCGTACATCGCGTCGATGAAGTCGGATCTGCGCAACCTGATCACCGCGCAGGAGGCCTACTTCGCCGACAACGTGACCTACGCGAGCACGACGACGAACCTGAACTACGGCATTTCGGCCGGGAACACCATCACGATCGGGACGGCGTCGGGGACGGGCTGGAACGCGACGTCGAAGAACAACGCGACCCTGAAGACCTGCGGGATCTACGTGGGCGCGGCGACGCCGCCGGTGACGGGCGAGGCTGAAGGCGCACCCACCTGCCAGTAGGACGGCGGTTCAGATGAGGGTCAGGCCCGGGCTCGCCCCGGGCCTGTCGCCGTCCCGTTCCATTCTCTTGCGACGGCACGAGAGAATGGCCCCCCGCGCGAGATTCGTTGACAGCGTGGTCGGACGGTCCGATCAGCGATAGACGTCGCCGCGCTTGCCGATCTTGACGACCACCACGGCGCTCTCTGCGTCGTCGATCGTATACAGAATCCGGTAGTTGCCCTGGCGCAGCCGGTACTTCTCCTCGCCGGTCAGCTGCTCGGCTCCGACCGGCCGTGGAGTGGCGGCGAGCACCTGGATGCGGCGGATGACGCGTCGACGTTCCTTGAGCGGCAGCGCCTCGAGCTCTCGAGCTGCAGACCGCTTGATGAGCAGGCTATAGCTTGCCACGCCGCCGCAGGTCCTTGAGGACGGCTTCGAACGCGAGGGCGGGCTCGTGGGCGCGGGCCTCGAAGGCGGCAAGGTCGGAGGCGTCTTCCGCCAGGCTCTGGCGCAGGGCGGCGTTCACGAGTTCCGAGACGCTCTGGTCTGTTTCGGCGGCCTTGAGGCGCAGGGCGCGATGGAGGCTCGGGTCGAAGTACACCGTGGCGCGCTTGGCGGTTGGCATGGAGACACTATAACGCTATGACGTTATAGCGTCAAGCTGGGGGCCGTGCCACCGTGCCGGGCTACTCGTCGCAGACTTCCCGGAAGAAGGCGGGGAGGTCCACCGTCAGCGGCGCGTCGGCGCCCGCCGGCTGCCACGTCAAGGTTCCGTCGAGAATCTCGGGCCGCTCATCGCCCGGGCGCCAGCGCTCGATGAGCCGGGCGTCAAGGTCCACGATCCAGTACTCGTCGGCGTGCCGCTGGTAGAGCCGGCGCTTCACGCCCCGGTCCCGCGCGGCAGTGGCCGGAGCGAGTACCTCGATCGCGAGCAGGAGGTGCTTGAAGTCCTCACGTGATCGCGGCCGCTTCCCAAGCACCAGCCGCGCAACGTAGACATCCGGCTCCACGGCCCGACGAGGCGCAAAGACCACATCGGAGGGCGCGATGTAGACCCATCCAACGGTCTGCGTCTCGAGGTACGCCGCGAGCTTGCGGTAGAGAGCGCCCGCGGCATCCTGGTGCTGAAGGCTCGGCGACGGAGTCACGTACAGCACCCCGTCAATGACCTCGTAGCGGTTGCCGTCCTCCGGCAGCCGCCACATCTCCTCGACGGTCCACTCCCCTTGTACGGGCTGAGCTTGCGGCATGGCCATACTATGGGCCTCCTCGGCGGCAGGGCGCAACTCGGCATGCGCCGAGAATGTGGCGGAGCGCCGCGGGGGCGGTAACCGGATCAGTGGCAGGATGGTGCGAAACGACGCGCGCGAGGCTATGGCGGCAAGTGGGCAGGGCTACCGCAGTGTCATCGGCGCAGGGGGGTGCGGGAGGCCGCCGATGAGCTGTGCATAGATCGCCTCGATGTCCTGAACCTCGTGGGAGCTCAGCCCCGAGAACTCCTTCTGCTGCGCCCGCTGTGAGAGATGGCCATCGTTCCGGGCGAGGAAGTCTCGAAGCAGCGCGATCTTCCGATCGGGCATTTCGACTATTGCCTTGACCTGCTCTGCGAACCTGTCATAGGCCTCCAGGTAGCGAACCTCGACCGGGAGATCGTATATGACCGTCTGTTCGACACACCGATAGAGAAACTCGGCGTGACGGGTTGCGTCGAAGAAGCGATAGAAGGGCGCCGTGTCGTTCAGGGCGCGCACGTTGTGATCTTCGGTCTCCTCCCATTCGATGAGGGGCAGAACCAGGGAGGAGTAGGACTCCAGCACACGCCTGTACTCATCAATCTCTCTCAGGATCGCGGCACTGATCGGAAACACGATGCCTGGCGACGTATAGCCTGAGGTCGATAGCACATGGTGAATCAACCACCTGTGCAGCCTCCCATTCCCATCCTCGAACGGATGCGCATAGACGAAACCGAACGCGGATGCTGCGGCGACAACCACCGGATCCAGACCCACCCTCAACGCGCGTTCGGTGTATGCCACCAGACCCTCCATCAGACTCTTCAGGTCCTCCGGCCTCGCACCGATGTGGTCGGGAATAGGCTCCATGGTCAGCCTGTCGTGCTGGCCTACGAATCCGCCCGCTACACGGAGCCCAAGTCGCATCATGCGCGGATCGCCAATCAGTATTGTCTGGAGTCGCTCGAGTTCGGCTACGGAGAGTTGCCTTGTCCCGGCTTGAGCGATTGCCTGTGCCCACCGTGCGGTTCGTGCGCGCGTCGGTTGTTCGCCCTCAATCTGGAAGGACGAGCGACTATCGTTGAGGAGGAGGAAGGCCGCTGCTCGTGAGATGACATCCGGAGCCGTTCGGCCGATAACCCGCCTTGCCTGCACATCCAATCGCTCCGCAATCATGGTGTTGAGGAGAGCTGTACGGCGTACCAGAGGACAGAACTGGCGTGTTCCAGGCAGGTTGTCCATCACACGATGTCGCCGGGACAGCGTGGCCTTGGCGATTCCAAACTGCTGGTCCGTGTCGAGGACGGGCACGGCGCGCACTTTCCCCGCGTCCGGCACGTTGAGAACGCGGCCGGTCAGCCACTCGTAGAGAAACCACAAGCGCCGAGCGTATTGGCCAAGCGGCGTCTTCCGGACGAACTCGGCAATTGTCTCAGGCTCGACTTCCTCGAACAATGCGTTCAGAACAGCAAGGTCAACTCCTTCGTACTTGAGAGCGAATTCGAGGTGCGCTGCCAGAGTCTCGGCGGGGCGCCGGGCCTGCCGGAGCACGATCCAGTCGTCCGTTGATCTTGGAGATCCGCGAGCGGCGATCGCGGCCAGCCGCTGTGGTGCCGGGATGTTGAGCTTGTGCTCAGTGATCAGCCAGGCGTAGCCAGCCAGCCAGCCGGGTTGAGGCAGCGGCCGACCCAAGGCGCTGTTCAGAGGTTGATTTGCACCGATCACTGCGGGGTCCTCCTGCTTTGCCCACGTTCCGCCCAATGCGCTCACCGATGACTATCTTTGTGCCATATTGTTCACAGTTCTCCAAGCGCCATTCCGACTCGAGCCCGTAATGCAGCCATCTCGTTCACGTGAGGTGCAGATCATTCACACATGGCTATTATGACGCCGAAATATTCACCAGATTACGGTGAACCGCAACCACGACGTTGTAACAGCAATAGCAACAACTGCTTGTGCGATGTCGCGAGAGGGAGCAGGTGAACGCCAACCTCAAAGAGGTGAGATAGCAGGCGGGAGTCTGCAGAACAGGTGCGAGACGGCGAGTTGCGAGTGGTTACGAGGGTTGAGTGAGCAGAGGGCGGACCCGGTGTGGCTCCGCCCTTTACGCTTTCTACACCCGACGCCCTTACACCCTACACCCTGCTTGTGTCACTCGTCGCAGACTTCCCGGAAGAAGGCGGGGAGGTCCACCGTCAGCGGCGCGTCGGCGCCCGCCGGCTGCCACGTCAAGGTTCCGTCGAGAATCTCGGGCCGCTCATCGCCCGGGCGCCAGCGCTCGATGAGCCGGGCGTCAAGGTCCACGATCCAGTACTCGTCGGCGTGCCGCTGGTAGAGCCGGCGCTTCACGCCCCGGTCCCGCGCGGCAGTGGCCGGAGCGAGTACCTCGATCGCGAGCAGGAGGTGCTTGAAGTCCTCACGTGATCGCGGCCGCTTCCCAAGCACCAGCCGCGCAACGTAGACATCCGGCTCCACGGCCCGACGAGGCGCAAAGACCACATCGGAGGGCGCGATGTAGACCCATCCAACGGTCTGCGTCTCGAGGTACGCCGCGAGCTTGCGGTAGAGAGCGCCCGCGGCATCCTGGTGCTGAAGGCTCGGCGACGGAGTCACGTACAGCACCCCGTCAATGACCTCGTAGCGGTTGCCGTCCTCCGGCAGCCGCCACATCTCCTCGACGGTCCACTCCCCTTGTACGGGCTGAGCTTGCGGCATGGCCATACTATGGGCCTCCTCGGCGGCAGGGCGCAACTCGGCATGCGCCGAGAATGTGGCGGAGCGCCGCGGGGGCGGTAACCGGATCAGTGGCAGGATGGTGCGAAACGACGCGGAGAATCAGGAGGCGATGGCGTAGTGACACCAGTGGCAGTGCACGCCCGCGCACAAGACGGACAGCCCGCACCACGCGCCCAGGACGATCAGGGCGGTACTCATCGTCAGGTGCTCACGTAGGAGATCTGGACGACCCGGGTCGGGCCGCCAACGGAGTCCACGAGGCGCGAGGTCACGCTGATCTCTTCACCCGCCACGGTCCGCACGTCGAGCACGCCCACCCCCTCGACCCGCAGCCGCCGGACGATCGGGCGAGGTGTCGCGCTCACTGCGGCACCTGACGTGTCCGCCTGCAGCCGCGCGCCCAGGATGGACGACGTCACGTACGCCGTGGCCTGGATGACGCCGGACCGCTGGGCGACCGCGTCCCGGGCGAGCAGCGGCACCCCGGCCAACGCGGCCGCCAGCAGCGCAACGCGGAGGCCCCGCTCCCAGCGGAGGTCCCGCGCCGGCGCTCCGGCAGTGCGTGTGGATGAGGTCGTTGCCATCGGAACCAAAGGTGCGCTCCGAGGGCGATTGCAAACATCGGATTGTCAGGAGGTGGCGCGTGCGACTGCGCCGGTACGCCGTAGGGGAACCCTCACGCCCAGGCTGCGTGGCCCACCCTCAGATTCAGATTGCAGGGTGCGGACTTCAGGGCAGTTGCCAGACGGCAAGGAGGGAAGTGGTTACCAGAGTAGGTCGTTCCTGTTTATCGCTCAATTCTGGCGTCCCCTCGCGCCGCGGCTGACGGTTCCCCATACTTGTCAGGCGGACTCGTCATTCCCGCAGGCGGGAGAGGTTGCGTGCGCCCCGTCGCAAGTTGGCTCCGGTCGTCACCAGATCGCCGGCGTCTTTCGCATTCGGTCGGCGCCGTTCTGCTGCTGCTGTGTCTTCTCCCCATGGTAGTCCGGCTCGGAAGCTCCAGATGACGCCCCACACCCCTTCACACCCGCTGCGATCGCTCCTGCGACGTCGGTGGATCCGCATGCTTGGTTGGATCGTCGTCGCGCTCGACCTCGGGCTCGTGGGCTCGCTGGCCGCTCACTACTTGTGGAGCAACGAAATCCTGCCGCTGCATCCAGCGTTGTTTGTCGCGCTGGTCGCCCTCCTACTTGTCGGCATTGGCTGCCTGGCGTACACGTGGGGCCGCGATCGCAGCTTCGTCGCCGCAGTCAAGGAGACCTTGGAGAGTGAAGCGCGCCTGCTCACCTCGCAGCTGCAGGCGGCCGTATGGACGACGGATACCGAGCTGCGGCAGACGTCGGCGTCGGGGGCGCTGCTCGCGCGGCTGGAGGCCCCGGAGCTGCGTGTGCCCGGCGCCACGCTCTACGAGGTCTTCGGAACCCACGACGTCGGCCACCCGGTGATCGCGGCCCACCTTCAGGCGCTCCGGGGAGAATCGGTCACGTACCATCGCGCTGTCGGCCCCATGATTGTCGAGGGCCGCATCGAGCCGTTGCGGGACGGCTATGGGGCCGTCACCGGCTCTGTCGGCTTCGCCGTGGACGTGACCGCGCGCGAGCGGGCGGCGGAAGAGTTGCGCGAGAGTGAAGCGCTGCTCAGCGCGGTCGGCGAGATGGCCCGTGTGGGGGGCTGGGAACTCGACGTCGCGACCCGGGAGGTCCGGTGGACGCAGGAGACGTACGCGATCCACGAGGTCCCCGTCGGGCAAGAGATCCATCTCGCCGATGCCATTCTGTTCTTCGACCTGCCGGACCGCGCTGCCCTGGAGAGCGCGCTCCGACGTTGTATGGAGGACGGGGAGCCATTCGACCTCGAGCTCCCCTTCACAAGCGCGAAGGGCACGCACCTCTGGGCGCACGCCGTCGGGCGCGCCGTCCGGGTTGACGGCGCCATAGCGAAGCTCGCGGGGACTTTCCAGGACATCACCGAGCGCAAGCTGGCGGAAGAGACGCGGAGGGAAGCTGAAGAGCATTTCAGGGTGCTGGCGGAGAACTCGCCAGACCTGGTAGCTCGCTTTGATACCCGGCTGCGGCACCTGTATGTCAACCCCGCGGCGGCGGCGGCGGGGAAGTTGTCAGCGAGCGAGTACGTCGGGTTGACGATTGCAGAGTCAGGGGTGGCTGAGCCCTTCGCCACGACGCGGACTCAGCGACTCGAGCAGGTCTTGAAGACGGGAACAATGCTGGAAGTGGAGGACGTCTTTCCCACACCGGAGGGCGTTCGGCACTTCCATACGCGGATCGTCCCCGAACTGGCTCCCGATGGCAGCATCCGCTCGCTGTTGTCGTTCGCCCGCGACGTCACCGAGCGCAAGCGCACCGAGCGGGAGATGGCGCGCCTTGCCTCGTTCCCCCAGTTGAGCCCGATGCCCGTGGTGGAAGTGGATGCCGCAGGCAAGATCTCCTTCATGAATCCTGTCGCCGGGCGGTTGTTCCCGGAGCTGCGGGCGGCGTCTCCCGATCACCCGTTTGTGGCGGCTGCCTGGAATCTGATCGCGGAGCCTCAGGGCGAGGGAAAGGTGTCGCTCAGCCGCGAGGTACGGGTTGGTGATAGATGGTACATCCAGAACCTGTTTGTACTGCCCGACCACTCGCACGTGCGCATCTACGCGTCGGACATCACCGACCGGAAGCGCGCCGAGGACGTATCCAGGCGCTATCAGGCACTCGTCGAGTCCTCGGACGACGCGGTCATAGGCCTTTCGCTCGATGAAGTCGTGGAGAGTTGGAATGCCGGCGCGGAGCGACTGTATGGGTACCGCGCGGAGGAGGTGACCGGCCGGCCCTTCTCGATCCTGGTGCCTCCGGAAGGCCAGAATGAGCTGCGGATCATCCTCGAGCTGGTGCGCAAGGGTCACCGAGTCGAGAGCTACGAAACGGAGCGGATGCGGAAAGATGGCCGCCTGGTCCCGGTGTCGGTGACGGCCTCGCCCATCATGGACCGCGCCGGACGCGTCGTCGGCATCTCGGGGATCCACCGCGATATCAGCGTGCGGAAGCGGGCGGACGAGGCGATACGGCGGCTTGCTGCCATCGTCGAGTCGTCGGATGACGCCATCCTGTCCACGGATGTGGGCCGCGTGATTCGCACGTGGAATGCGGGGGCGGAGCGTCTCTATGGGTACACGGCAGCGGAGGCGCTCGGGAAGAACATTGACTCGCTGGTTCTCGCGCCCGGCGCGCAGGCGGACGTGGATGCAGTTGCGGAGCGTCTGGCTCGCGGAGCGGCGGCAGTCCGCTATGAGGGGACGCGCGTGCGCAAGGACGGCAGCCTCGTGGAGATCGCCGGCACGGCCAGCGAGATCCGGGATGCGTCGGGCGCGTTGACGGGCTACTCCGTCATCGTGCGCGACATTGCCGAGCGCAAGCGCACCGAGGAGGCGCTCCGCGAGAGCGAGGCGAGTTTCCGTCTCCTGACTGAGAACGCGACGGACATCATCAGTCGTCACGCCCCGGATGGCACCTTCCTGTACGTCTCGCCGGCCTGCCGGAAGCTGCTCGGCTACGACGCCGCGGAGCTGGTCGGGCGCTCGCCGTACGAGTTCATTCACCCCCATGACGCAACCGTCACCACCCCGCCAGGCGAGCTGTTTGACCTGCGGAAAAGCTACTCGGTCACCTTCCGATTTCGACGGAAGGACGGCACCTACGGGTGGTTCGAGAGCTTTGGACACACGGAGCACGACCAGACGACCGGCGCCGTCACCGAGATCCATGCCATGTCACGCGACGTCACCGACCGTATGCAGGTGCAGCTGCAACTGCGTAAGCAGGGGGAGGAGCTGCGTGCGCTCGCCAGGCACCTCGAGTCGGTGCGCGACGACGAACACGCGGAGATGGTGCGGGTCATTCATGACGAGCTGGGCCAGGCGCTGACAGCTTTGCGTCTCGACCTGAGCTGGCTCGGCCGAAGACTCCCGGCGCGGAGCACCGCGCTGCGCAGGAAGCTGGACGAGATGGCTGCATTGACCGATGGGACGATCGAGGCCAGCAGGCGCCTGGTCGCCGATCTGCGACCGCCGATCCTCGACGATCTCGGGTTGGTGCCCGCGCTGGAGTGGTACTTGAAGCACGTCGAAGAACGCACCAAGGTGCGCGCCCGGCTCGACGTTGATGCGGAGCCGCTCGATGTGACCGGCCCGGTGGCGCTGACGGCCTACCGGATCGTGCAGGAGGCGCTGACCAACGTGGCCCGGCATGCGGAGGCGAAGCACGTGACGGTGCGACTCGGCACACAGGCTGGCGCCCTGCTCCTCGAGATCACCGACGACGGCGCGGGCATACGCGCGGACACGGCGGACAGCCCGCGGTCGTTCGGCATCATGGGCATGCGGGAACGCGCATTGGCGCACGGGGGAGCGCTGGAGGTCGGGCCTTCGCCGGGCGGGGGCACCGTCGTCCGGGCCACGATCCCACTCGGGTGGCGCCAGGCGGCGCGGGGGCCGGCATGATCCGGCTGCTGCTCGCCGACGATCACGCCGTGGTCCGGGCAGGGCTGCGGAGCCTCCTCGAGGTGAAGGGAGAGTTGAAGGTCGTGGCGGAGGCGGCGACCGGCGACGAGGTCCTGCGCCTGCTGCCCACGCTGCCGGTGGATGTCCTGGTGCTCGATATCTCGATGCCGGGCCCTGGCGTGTTCGAGTTGCTGCACAGGCTGAAGGAACAACATCCGCGGGTGCGCACCGTCGTCCTGACGATGCACCCGGAGGACCAGTACGCCGTACGCGTGCTCCGGGCAGGCGCCTCCGCCTGCCTGTCCAAGGAGCGTTCGCCGGAACTGCTGGTTGACGCCATCCGGAAGGCGCACGCCGGAGGCGTCTTCGTCACGCCGGCTCTGGGCGAAGCGCTCGCGAGAGGCATGGCGTCTCCCACACGCTCACGGGCGGGCGCGCCGCTCTCCGATCGCGAGCTGGAGGTGCTGGTTCGCCTCGCGACGGGCCAGAGCACCAAGGCGATCGCGGCCGACCTGGCCATGAGCCCCAAGACCGTCAGCACGTACCACTCCCGCATCCGCCGGAAGCTCGGCCTGCAGTCCGACGCGGACCTCATCCGCTACGCCCTGGAGCAGCACCTCACGACCTAACCCCGATCCAGCGTGTCGGCTTTTGTAGGCCTGGCCGCACACGCCGCCACGCCGAGCGCTGACAGCCGCTCTCACCGGGGTACGCGACCTTTCCAATGGTGGTGCGCGTGGGTGCACTGCCGACTTCGTAGCGGTCGGAGGCAATCCTGTGGACAGAGGTGGACCGAGCGCCGGGGCCGCGACGCAGGGCCTGACCGAGCGCCAGCGGGCGGAGGAGGCGCTGGCCCAGGAGCGGTCTCTGATGCAGGCCCTCATGAATCACATCCCTGACCATGTCTACTTCAAAGATCGCGACAGCCGCTTCATCAGAGTCAACAAAGCCCTCGCGCAGCTGTTCGGTCTGAGTGACCCTGCTCAAGCGGTGGGCAAGACAGACGCTGACTTCTTTACGCCGGAGCATGCGCGGCAGGCCTACGAGGATGAGCAGCTGATCATTCGGACGGGGCGGCCGGTGACCAAGGAAGAACGGGAGACCTGGGCCGATCGTCCCGACACCTGGGTTTCGACCACCAAGGCGCCTCTGTACGACGACGCTGGCAAGGCCGTCGGCACGTTCGGCATCTCCAGGGACATCACCGACCGCAAGCGCGCCGAGGAGGCGCTGCGGGAGGCCGAAGCGGAACACCGCACGCTCGTGGAGTCGGCGAGCGACCTGGTGTTCCGGGCGGACGCCGAAGGCCGGTGGACGTACCTGAATCAGGCCGCGCGGGAGATCTACGGGGCCGATCCCGAGGCCTTGCTGGGGCGTCCGTTCGTCGAGCGGGTCGCGCCCGATCACGTCGAGCGCGATCGGGAAGCGTTCGCGCGGGTGCTCGCCGGCGAGCGCGTCGTGGACCACGAGACGGTGCACCAGAACCTGCAGGGAGAGCCGCGGCACCTTGCCTTCTCGTGCTTCCCCGTGCGTGACAAGCAAGGCCGTCCGGCGGGCGCCATGGGGATCGCGCGGGACGTGAGCGCGGCCGTGCGGGTGCGCCGGGCGCTGGAGGAGGCGCGGGACGTTGCGCAGCGCGCCTCATCGGCGAAGGCGGCATTCCTCGCCAACATGAGCCACGAGATCCGCACGCCACTGAACGGTATCCTCGGGATGGTCGAGATCATCCTCGACACCGACCTGACGCCGGATCAGCGGCGCGCCGCGGACCTCGTGAAGGCCTCGGGCGAAGCGCTGCTCGATATCCTCAACAACGTGCTCGACTACTCCAAGATCGAGGCGGGGCACGTCCAGCTCGAGGAGATCGCGTTCGACCTCCCGGCCGTCGTCCATTCGGTGGCGGGCCTGTTGGGAGCAAAGGCGTTCGAGAAGGGCATCGAGCTGGTGGCCGATATCGCGCCCGACCTGCCGCCGCTGGTCAAGGGGGACCCGGGCCGGCTGCGCCAGGTGCTGATCAACCTGGTCGGTAACGCCGTCAAGTTCACGTCGGCGGGCGAGGTGGTCCTGCGCGCCGCGCCGGTGCGGTCGGACGGCGACCGGGTGGAGGTGGAGTTCGTGGTGCGCGACACGGGGATCGGGATCCCGGCCGAGAATCTGGAGTCGGTGTTCGAGGAGTTCGCGCAGGCCGACGTCTCGACGACCCGGCGCTTCGGCGGCACCGGGCTCGGCCTTTCGATCTCCCGGCGGCTGGTCGGCATGATGGGCGGCGTTCTGTCAGCGGAGAGCGGGGAGGGGCGCGGGACGACCTTCCGGTTCGCGCTGGGGCTCCAGGTCGAGCGTGGCGGTCTGGCGCCGGCGCGCACGCTGTCCAGCGACGTCCTGGCCGGGGCCCGGGTGCTCGTCGTGGACGACAACGCGACGAACCGCCAGGTGATCCGGCGGTTCCTGGAGGATGCCCGCGCGGTCGTCTCCGAAGCGGCGGACGCGCGGTCAGCGCTGGCGGCGCTGCGGACGGCAGTGGAGACAGGGGGCCGCTACGCGTTGGCCGTCATCGACGGCCACATGCCCGAGATGGACGGCTTTCAGCTGGCGGAAGGCATCCGTGCCGAAGCGCGGCTTGTGGACACGCGGGTGATGATGCTCACCTCGGCGGGCCGGCGGGGCGATGCGGCGCGCTGCCAGGAGCTGGGCATCACCGGGTACCTCACCAAGCCGGTCCCGCGGATCGAGCTGCTGGAGGCGGCGATCGCGGTGCTGGTGGGCGGGGCGGCGAGCGGCCGCCTGGTGACCCGCCACACGATCGTGGAGTCGCGCCGGCGGCTGCATATCCTGGTCGCCGAAGACAACGTGGTGAACCAGCAGGTGGCGCGCGGGCTGCTGGCCAAGCGCGGACACGATGTGGACGTCGTCGCGAACGGCCGTGAGGCGCTCGAGGCGCTGCGGACCGGCCGGTACGACGTGGTCCTGATGGACGTGAACATGCCTGAGCTCGACGGGCTCGAGGCCACGCGGGAGGCCCGTTCCATCCCCGGGTGTGAGCGCCTCCCCATCGTGGCCGTCACGGCGCACGCGTTCGCGGACGATCGCGACCGGTTCCTGGCGGCCGGCATGAGCGCGGTCGTCACCAAGCCGTTCAAGCCGCACCAGCTGTTCGCGGCCGTGGAGGGGTGGGCCGCGGCGCCGGAGGGCCCCGCCGCGGAAGCCGCCGGGGGCCCCGCAGGCGCGGCCGTGCCCGTGGACCTCGCCACGTTGCGCAGCTCGCTGCGGGAGGGCGGAGTGGAGGACATGCTCGAGACTCTCGTCGCGTCGTTCCTCCACGACGCGCCGGACCGCATCGCAGCGGTCGAGCACGCGGTCCAGTCCGGGGATGGGGAACGGGTCCGATTGGCCGCGCACGCCTACAAGTCCTCCGCAGCTCAGCTCGGGGCGCACGGGCTGGCCGAGGCGCTCCAGTCGCTCGAGCTTGCAGGGCGGGGCGGCGACCGCGCCGCGGCCGCAGGGCTGATTGGCGTGGTCCAACGGGAACACAAGAGCGTCTGTGCGTACCTCGCGGTTGCCGCTGCGGGTGGAGTTTGAGCGCCGTGCGGGCGCACTGGCTGGTAGCCATTGTGGAGCGGGCAGGACACGCGTGCCCGCCTTCGCCGGAGGGGGCCGGGATAGCCGAGGTGTGGCGCAGCGTGGCCGCAGCCTGCGGCGTGTCGGCGGACGATCTGGCCCGGCTGGTGGCGCGCCACTTCCGGCTCGAGGTCGCCGACCTGGGCTCGGCCGAGCCGGCCGCGGCGAAGCTGGTGCCCGAGAAGGTCGCCCGCCAGTTCCTCATCTTCCCGGTGCGTGAGGACGACCGGCGGCTCGTCGTGGCGACCGCCGACCCGATGGACGTAGAGGCGGAGCAGATGCTGGGCTTCGCGTCGAGCCGCACCCCCACCTTCGTTGTGGCGCCGCCCGAGGCCATCGAGAGCGCGATCAACGGGCAGTACGCTCCGGATCGGTCGGTGGAGTCCATTCTCCGGACCGTGGATGCGGGAGCCGCCGACGGGGTCACCATCATCGAGGAGGCCGACGGGCAGGGGGTGGGGGCGCACGAGGCGGAATCCGCGCCGGTCGTGAAGTTGACCAACGCGCTGTTCCAGGAAGCGGTCAGCCATCGGGCCAGCGACATCCACGTCGAGCCGGGCCGGAGCGGCGGGGTCATCCGCTTCCGCGTGGATGGGGTGATGCTGCCCTTCATGCACCTCCCGATGCCGGCGCTCAATCGGGTCGTGTCGCGCATCAAGATCCTCGGCAAGCTCGACATCGCCGACCGCCTGCGGCCCCAGGACGGCCGCGCCCGCATCCGGGTTCGGGAGAAGGTGTACGACCTGCGCATCTCGACCGTCCCGACGCGGGAGGCGGAGAAGGTCGTCATTCGCGTCCTCGACCCTCAGGGAGCCGTCGCGCTCGTCGACGCGGGCCTGCCGAAGCCGGAGGAGGCGGCGTTGCGGCGGCTCCTCGGCAACCGCGACGGCATCGTGCTCATCACGGGTCCGACGGGGTCCGGCAAGACGACGACGCTCTACGCCGCCATCAAGGAGCTGTCGGCGCATCCCATCAACATCATGACGGTCGAGGACCCGATCGAGTACGAGCTGAAGGGGATCACGCAGGTGCAGGTCGAGCGCAAGCGCAACGTGACGTTCGCGAGCGCCCTGCGCGCCGCGCTCCGCCAGGACCCCGACGTCATCATGGTGGGCGAGATCCGCGACCTCGAGACCGCCGAGATCGCCGTGCGCGCCAGCATCACCGGCCACCTGGTGCTGGGGACGCTGCACGCCAACGATGCCCTCGCGTCGGTCACCCGCCTCCGGGATCTCGGCGTGGACGCCGCGCTCCTCGCCGATGCCCTGCGGGGCGCGCTCGCACAGCGCCTCGTGCGCCGCATCTGCCGGGCGTGCTCGCTCCGGGTGCGCAGCGACGAGCCCCTCAACCCACGGGAATCGCAGCTGGCGGCGATCTACGGAGTGCGGCAGGTGGTCCGCGCGCGCGGCTGCGAGGCTTGCGGCACGACGGGATACCGCGGACGCCTGCCCGTCCTCGAGGTGGCGGTGCTCGCGCCCGAGATCGGGGAGATGATCCGGCAGGGCGCGGGTGCCCGCCAGCTCGCGGACGCCGCCCGGGCCGCCGGCATGCGGCCGATGCGGGACGTCGCGGCGGAATTGGTGCAGGCGGGTCTGACGACGCTGGAGGAGATCGACCGGGTGCTCGGGGAGTCGGCGCAGACCGTCGCGCCGGAGGCCGCGAGCGAGCCGGTGGCCGAGCCCGAGAAGGCGCCGACCATCCTGCTCGTGGACGACGACAGCCTGGTGCGCATCCTCGCCCGCGAGTTGCTGGAACGACAGGGTTACCAGGTGATCGAGGCCGCCGATGGTGCGACGGCCCTGCGCAGCCTGCTCGAGACGGAGCGCGTGGAGCTGGTCGTCCTGGACCTCAACATGCCGGAGATGGACGGCCGGTCCGTGCTGCGCGCCATCCGCGCCGCCCCCCGAACGGCGGGACTCCCGGTCGTGGTGCTGACGGGCGAGCAGCAGGAGGGCGTGGAGGTGGCGGTGATGGACGAGGGCGCCGATGACTACATCCGGAAGCCCATCGAGCCGGCGCGCTTCGTGGCCCGCATCAAGGCGGCACTCCGGCGGGCGGCTTCCTAGGCGGCGAGGACCTCTTCGACAAGGGCGAGGAACCCGGACTGGTCGAAGGGCTTGCTGAGCGTGCGCACGGCACCGAGCTGGGTGGCCACGGCCAGGATGCTCGCGGCGTCCATGAATCCCCCGCCCGAGACGGCGATGACCCTCATCCCCGGACGGCGCAGCGCCACCTCCCGCATGAACTCCAGGCCGTCCATGTCCGGCATGAAGAGGTCGGTGACGACCAAGTCCGCGGGCTGCGCGGCCAGCTGGCGCAGGCCCTCGGCGCCGCCATTCGCCTCCGCGGTCGTGTGCCCCGCGCGCTCCAGCAGCCGGACCATGAGGCGCCGGACCTGCGGCTGATCGTCCACGACGAGCACTCGCGCCATCGCCTCCGAGTGTACTCCTCATCTGGCGCGGGCACAATGGAACACCCCTTCGTGACCGAACCCCGATAACGCGTGTCGGCTCTTGTAGGATTGGCCGCACATCATGCCGCGCTCCAGGCTGACAGCCGATCTCACCGGCGTGCGGCAGCTTTCGGACGGCGGTGCACGTCGGTGCGCCGCCGATCTTGCAGCAGTCGGAGGCAATTCAGTGGACGTGTTCGTCGTCGAAGACAGTGGCCTGATGCGGCACCGGGTGGTCGAGGCGTTGGAGGAGCTGGTGGACGTGCGCATCGTCGGCGTGGCCGAGAGCGCCGACGAGGCAGTGGCAGAGATCAAGAGCCTGAAGCCGCACTTCGTGGTGCTGGACCTGAGGCTGGCGCAGGGGAGCGGTCTGTTCGTGTTGGAAGCCGCGAAGCGCCTTGCCCCTCCGCCCGTGGTCGCGGTCCTGACCAACTACCCGATCGAGCAGTACCGCGCGCGGTGCGCGGAGCTGGGGGCCGACTACTTCTTCGACAAGGCGAAAGGCCTGGATCCTTTGCTCCAGGTGGCCCGCCGGATGGTCGCCGACGCTGAGCGGCACGGCGCCTGTGCCTGACTTGCTGGTGTTCGCATTGGGCGAGCACCGGTTCGCCCTGGCGGCCTCCTCGGTCGTTGAGGTGCTGCGCGTGGTGGCGTCGGCCGCTCTGCCGGGCGCTCCGGCGATCGTGGAGGGTGTGATCAACGTGCGGGGGATCCTCGTCCCGGTGCTCGACATCCGTGTGCGTTTCGGCCTTCCGCCTGTTGCGGTGGATCCCGACCAGCACCTGATCGTCGCGCGTGCCGGGGCGCGCTCCGTCGCGCTGCGCGTCGACCGGGCTCTTGATCTCGTCACGGTGACTGAGGACGCCGTGGAGCCCGCCGGGCGTGTCGCGCCTGGATCTACACTGGTGGCAGGCGTAGCGCGGCTGCCAGACGGCGTGCTCGTCATCCATGATCTCGAGCGGTTCCTCTGTCTCGACGAGGGCGAACCGCTGGATGCGGCCCTCGAGCTGGCCGGCCGGCAGTGAGCACCACGGCCGATCTCTCGGTCCTCTTCGTGGACGAAGCCGCCGCGCTGGTTCGAGCGCGCACGGGGCTGGTGGTCGGCCCCGCCAGGACTGCGGCCTTCCGGTCCGCGCTCGCCGACGCAATGCGGAGCGCGCGCGTGAGCGATCCCGTGGTCTATCTCGCAGATCTCGCGGTGACTCCGGCCTTGATGGACGATCTCGCTGGGCGGGTCACGGTGGGCGAGACGTACTTCTTCCGCGATCCGGACCAGTTCGCCTTGATCGAGCAGGAGGTCCTCCCTGCGCTGCTCCGGTCCCGGACCTCGGACTCCGGGCCCCTGCGTCTATGGAGCGCCGGGTGCGCGACGGGCGAGGAGGCTTACACCCTGGCCATCCTCGCCTCCCGGGTCAGCGCCCGCGCGCGCACCGTCGGCACCGACATCTCGCGGCGCGCGCTCGCCAAGGCGCGGAGTGCGCGCTACACGCGCTGGTCGTTCCGGGGTGTGGCCGAGGACGTCGTCGCGGGACACTTCGACCAGGTGGACGACGAGTTCGAGCTTCACCGCGAGTACCGTGACGTCGTCGAATTCCGATACCTGAATCTCGCGGACGCCGGCTACCCCTCGGCCGCCTCCGGCATCGTAGGGATGGACCTGATTCTCTGCCGCAACGTGCTCATCTACTTCGACCAGGAGACCGTGGCTCGGGTGGCGGATCAACTGCTCCGCTCGCTCGCCGCCGACGGCTGGCTGGTGCTCGGCGCCTCCGACCCGATGCTGGCTGATCTGGTCTCCTGTCACGTGGTGGTGAGCAGCGCCGGCTTGATGTACCGGCGGACGAAGGGGGCGGCCGTTTCGTTCGCGTCCATTCTGCCGCCGCCTCGGGCGCATTTGGCGCCCACGCCTGCGGTTGTCGCCGAGCCGCCGGCCCCTGCGCTGGAGCCGGTGCGCCTGGAGACCGTGCAGAATCCCGTGCCGGCTTCCGATGCGGAGGTGGCCGCGCGCTGCTACGCCGTGCGCGACTACGACGGGGCAGCCGAGGCCGCGCGTCGGGCCGTGGGAAGGCCGGGAGCTGAAGCGGGCGTGTCCGTTCTGCTGGTCCGCGCCCTGGCGAATGGCGGCGAGCTGGGTGAAGCGGAGCGCGCCTGTGCACTGGCGCTCGAGCGGCACGGGATGTCGGCTGAACTCTGTCTGCTCCATGCGTCGCTGCTCACCGCGGCGCGCCGCTACGACGCCGCGGCGGTGGCCGCCCGCAAGGCGCTCTACCTGGATCGGGGGTTGGCCATGGGCCACTTGGCGCATGGAGCCGCGTTGGCTGGGCTGGAAGACGTCCCGGGCGCCCGCAGCGCGTTCACCAACGCGGCGACCCTGCTCGCCGGCGTGCCGCGGGACGGGATCGTACCTGCATCGGGCGGCGAGGCCGCCGGCCGGCTCGCCGACCTCGTGGGCGCGGAGCTCGAGTTGCTGACCGAGGCCGCTGCGTGACGGGCGAACAGGTGCGCGCCCTGCTCGAGGAGCGAGCCCGCGTGCTGGCGCGACCCGTGGAGCGCCGGGCCGTCAGTGGCACCTTCGAGGCAGTGAGCTTCGTCCTCGCGGACGAGCGCTATGCCATCGAGTCGCGCTTCGTGGTGGCGGTGTTTCCCCTGGCCGACCTGGCCCTCCTTCCGGGCGCGAAGGCGCCGGTGCTGGGCGTGACGGCGTGGCGGGGTGGGTTGCTGACCGTGCTCGATCTCCGGCCGCTGCTCGGACTGTCAACCGCGGCATTGAACGATCTGGGCCGTGTCATCGCGATGGGCGAGGCGCGCGCCGCGTTCGGCATCCTGGTAGACGCGGTGCTGGAGACCCGGAGCCTCCGCGAGTCGGAAGTACGCGAGTTGCCGGACGGAGTGGCGGTACGACGCGATTACGTGCGCGGCGTCACCGGGGACGCACTGGTCGTGCTCGACGGCGGGCGGCTGCTGCGGCTTCACGGATGAAGATACGGTGGCGCGGCCGGCGCCGACATTCACGGGGGTGACGTATGAGATGGACGATCGCGAAGAGGCTCTCGGCCGGTTTCAGCATCTGCTTGGTGGTCGTCGTGGCGCAGGGCGCGATCGCCTATCTCGCGTCGCGCTCGCTCCTGAGAACCAGCGTCTTGGTCGACCACACCCACGCAGTGCTGACGCAGATCGAGGCATTGCTCTCCACGGCGCAGGACCTCGAAACCGGAGAACGCGGTTACATCCTCACTGGGGTGGAGCGCTTCCTGGAGCCCCGCACGGCTGCCGTGCCCCAGATCACCGCCGTGCTCCAGGAACTGCGTCGGCTGACGGCAGACAACCCGGCACAGCAGCGCCGGATTGATTCGTTACTGCCGCTTCTCGAGGCCGAAGTCACCTGGACTCAGAGGACCACTGACTTGCGCAGGCAACGCGGTCTGGCACCGGCCGTAGCCGCCATCAAGACGGAGCAAGGCAAGCGCAACATGGATGCCGTGCGCCGGGTGACGGGTGAGATGGAGACCGAAGAAAGGGCTCTACTGGAGCAGAGGGCTGCCGAAGCCAGTGCCACCGCTCGTGCGACCACCTGGGGCGTTGTGCTTGGAACGCTCCTGGGGTTCGCGGTGGTGGTGATCGGTTCCACCTTGTTGAGCCGCGCCGTGAACCGCCCCCTCCGGGAGACGGCGAGCACCCTGGCGTCCAGCGCGGCGGAGATCCTTGCCGCCACGACACAGCAGGCCTCGGGCGCCGCGGAGTCCTCGGCCGCCGTGGCTGAGACCGTGACGACGGCGGACGAGGTGGCCCAGACCGCGGAGCAGGCGGCACAGCGCGCCAAGACCGTGGCGGATTCGGCGCAGCGTGCGGCGGAGATCGGCAAGGCAGGTCGCCGCGCGGTGGACGAATCCGTTGAAGGCATATCGGCCGTGAAGGTGCAGGTGGATTCCATCGCCGGAAGCATCCTCGTCCTGGCGGAGCAGGCTCAGGCGATCGGAGAGATCATCGCCGCCGTCAACGACATCGCGGAGCGGACGAACATCCTCGCCCTGAATGCGTCGGTCGAAGCGGCCCGCGCCGGCGAGGCGGGCCGCGGTTTTGCCGTGGTGGCGGCGGAAGTCAAGAGCCTGGCGGAGCAGTCCAAGAAGGCGACCGTCCAGGTGCGGCAGATCCTCGGCGAGATCCAGCGGGCCACCAGCGCCGCGGTGATGACGACGGAGCAGGGCACCAAGCAGGTCGGGTCCCTCACCAAGCAGGTCACCGAGGCGGGCGAGACCATTCGCACGCTGGCGGATGCGGCGGGCGAGGCAGCGCAGGCGGCGGCGCAGATCGTGGCGTCGTCAGGGCAGCAGGCGGTCGGCATGGCTCAGATCCGGCAGGCGATCGCCAACATCCACGGCGCGACCCAGCAGAACCTGGCCTCCACGAAACAGGCCGAGCGGGCCGCGCAGGATCTCAACGCCCTCGGGACGAGGCTACTGGACCTTGTCGGCGGCAACCATCACGGCTCGGTGAAGGCGGGGCGCGTGTGACAGCGCAGGACGCGCTTGCCACGCGGCTCCTGGCGACATTCGTCTCCGAGTTCGAGGAGCAGCTCAGGGTGATGAACGCGGATCTCCTGGCGCTGGAGGCGCAGCCCGGGAATCCGGAGCGGCTCAAGTCGCTGTTTCGCGTGGCGCACACGCTGAAGGGGGCCGCGCGGGCGGCGGGCGTGCCGCCCGTCGAGACCGCGTGCCATGCGGCGGAGGGGCTCCTGTCCGATGTACGCGACGGCAAGAGGAACCTGGAGCCGGAGCACTTCAAGGCGCTCTTCGCCGCGGCGGATGCGTTGCAGGACGCGCACAAGCGTCTCGCGGAGGGCGCCGCCGTGCCCGAAGGCCTGCTCGACGGCGTGGCGGAGCGCCTGCGGCTGTTGCGGAGCCGGGCCGAGGGCGCCGCCGCGCGCAGCGCGGCGCCCGCGTTCGTCCCGCCGGCCCCGAGCGGCGACGGCGAGGTCCGGGTCCGGCCCGGGGCGCTGGACGCATTGCTCGGCTCCGCGACCCAGCTGCTCGTGGCCGCCGCGGGGAACGCGAGTCGCCCCGCGGAGCTCGAGGCGGTCGCGGACGGCCTGGCCGCCACCGTCTCCCACTGGCGGCGAACAGCGCGGCGTCTCCGGCTCATCCTCGAGCGGTCGGGACCGCCCGGCGCGGCTGGGGCGCTCGACGATCTGGATGCACGGCTGCATCGGCTCGCGCACGACGGCGCGCGGCTGGCGGCCGGGCTGGGTCGCGACGCCCGCAGGGTCTCGCGCGCGGCCGACGAGGTTCTCGGCAGGGTCCGGGGAGTGCGGCTCCGGCCCTTGGCGGACGCGTGCGACGGGCTTCCTCGCGCCGCTCGCGATCTGGCGGCCGCAACGGGCAAGGAGGTCGAGCTCGAGATCGTGGGCGGTGATGTGCAGGCGGACCGCGCCGTGCTCGATCGCGTGCGTGAAGCCCTGCTGCAGCTGGTGCGGAACGCGGTGGCTCATGGCATTGAGCGGCCGGACGAGCGGGAGTCGGCCGGCAAGCCTCGGCGGGGCCGGATCACGATCGGGGCGGCCTTTCGGGGCGACAGGATCGCGATCACGGTGGCCGACGACGGGGCCGGCCTCAATGTGACGGCAATCCGCTCGCGCCTGGCACGCCTCGGCCGTCCCGCGCCGGCGGACGAACAGGCGTTGGTGCGGGGGATCTTCGAGGGCGGCTTGAGCACCACCACCGACGCCACGATGATCTCCGGGCGCGGGGTGGGGCTCGACATCGTCCGGGCCGCGATGGTGGCTCTCCGCGGCGGTGTCGAGGTGACCTGGGTGGCCGGCAAAGGGACGACGTTCACCCTTACCTGCCCCCCGAGCCTCGCATCCGTTCGCGCCCTCCTGGTTCTGGTCGGGTCGCAGGTTCTCGCGCTTCCCACGGCGAACGTGGAACGCGTGCTTCGGGTCACGCCCGGGGAAGTCCGGCGCGCGGAGGGCAGGGACGTGCTGGAGGGCGAGGCCCCAATTCCCCTGGTCGCGTTGGCCCGGCTCCTGCCGCCGCTGCCGGAGCGCCCGATGGCCGGCGCGACACCGGTGGTGATACTCGCTGCCGGCGAGCGGCGGCTCGCGATCGCCGTAGACGAGCTGATCGCCGAGCAGGAAATCGTGCTTCAGCAGTTGGGCTCGGGGGCGCACGGTCTCGCGCTATTGAGCGGGGCCACCATGCTCGGCACCGGGGCCGTGGTGCTGGTTCTGGATTGCGTCGCCCTCCTGGCTGCCGGCGTGGCTCTCGTCTCCGGAGGCGTGGCGCGGGCCGAAATGAAGGGTGCGGCACCCGTCAGACGAACGGTGCTTGTGGTAGACGACTCCCTCACCACGCGAACGTTGGAGCAGAGCATCATGGAAGCCGCCGGCTACGACGTGCTCGCGGCGGTGGACGGCGCCGACGGATGGAAGGTGCTCCAGGAGCGCGGGGCGGACGCCGTTGTCGCCGACGTCGAGATGCCGCGGATGGATGGCTTCGCGCTCTGCGAAGCCATCCGGTCAGCCAAGCGATTCAAGGAGCTGCCCGTGATTCTGGTGACGGCGATGGAGACGCCCGAGCACCGAGCGCGCGGGCTCGAAGTGGGCGCGGACGCATACATCGGCAAGTCGAGCTTTGACCAGGAGAACCTGCTCGCGACGCTGCGTCAGCTCCTGGGCGAGGAGGCCAGGTGATTCGCGTGCTGCTTGCCGAGGACTCGCTCACCGTGCGCCAGCTGCTGGTGGAGCAGCTCCAGAGCGATTCGGGAATCGAGGTCGTCGGCCAGGCCAACAACGGCGCCGAGGCGGTCGAGCTGGCGTGGCGCCTCCGTCCGGACATCGTGGCGATGGACGTGCACATGCCGGTGCTGGACGGTCTCGACGCCACCAAGGAGATCATGGTCCGATCGCCCGTCCCGATCGTGCTCATCTCCTCGAGCTCGAGTCCCGGCGACGTCGAGCTGGCGCTCAACGCCATGCGGGCCGGCGCGCTGATGGTGCTCGAGAAGCCGGACGACCCCCGTTCGGCGCGCTTCGATGGCCGCCGCCAGCAGCTGATCCAGATGGTCAAGGCGATGGCGCAGGTGAAGGTCGTTCGCCGCTGGGCGCCGCGGCGCGAACGTACCGCCGCGCCGGCCGCGCCACCGCGCCGCGGCGATCCGATCCGACTGGTGGCCGTCGCCGCGTCGACGGGAGGCCCTGCCGTCCTGCAGCGCGTGCTGAGCGATCTGCCGGGCGATTTTCCGGCTCCGGTGTTGGTGGTGCAGCACATCGCCACCGGATTCGTGGGTGGGCTCGCGGATTGGCTCAACGGCAGCAGCGCGCTGCGGGTGAAGGTCGCCGAGGACGGCGAGGCGCTGATGCCGCATGTCGCCTACCTCTCCCCCGATAACAGGCACCTAGGCGCCAAGTTGCCAGGCCATATCGAGCTGTCGGACGCGCCGCCGGTGGGCGGATTCCGCCCGTCCGGGACTTACCTGTTCGAGTCGGCGGCCAGGCTCCGGGGGCCGGCGCTCGCCGCGCTCATCCTCACCGGCATGGGGAGCGACGGCGTCGCGGGGCTGCACAAAGTGCGCGAGGCCGGCGGTACGGTCCTGGCTCAGGACGAGGAATCCTCGGTGGTCTTCGGGATGCCGCGGGACGCGGTGGCGGCTGGCGTGGTGAACGCGGTGCTGGGCGTGGAGGAGATCGCGCCCCGACTCGTGGCGCTGGCGCGGGAGGCGTGATGAGTCCCAAGCGCATCCTGATCGTCGAGGACAGCCGGACCCAGGCCGAGCAGCTCAAGGCGGTGCTGGAGGACGGCGGCTACCAGGTGGACGTGGCGCAGGATGGGGCAGCGGGCCTGGCGGCCGTCGCAACGGGGCCGCCCGACGCCATCATCAGCGACATCATCATGCCGGGCGTCGTGGACGGCTACGAGGTATGCCGGCAGGTCAAGGCCGGCCCGCATCGGGATGTGCCGGTGCTGCTCCTCACCAGCCTCTCCGACCCGACCGATATCATCCGGGCGCTCGAGTGCGGTGCGGACAATTTCCTCCGCAAGCCCTACGAAGCGCGATACCTGCTGGAACGGCTGCGGGTGCTGTTCACCACCCGCGAGATCCGGGCCAAGGACCGCGTGCACTTCGGGATGAAAGTGATGTTCCTGGGGCGGGAGGTCACCATCAATGCCGAGCACCAGCAGGTGCTGGACCTCCTGATCTCGACCTTCGAGGAAGCGGTGATCCAGAACCGCGAGCTACGGCAACGCGAGGGAGAATTGCGGGCCGCCAAGGCCGAGCTGGACCGCCACGCGGGCGCGCTGGAGCAACGCCTCAAGAGCGTGCTCGACGCGATCCCGGACGTCCTGTTCAGCGTGGATGCGTCCCTCGGCAACCTCTTCTATGTCTCGCCCGCCGCGCGCCTCGTGTTCGGATACTCGCCCGAAGAGATGCTCGCCGACCCTCAGTTGTGGCGCAGGAGCATCCATTGCGACGACCTGCCGCGGGTGCTCGAAGGGTTCAACAAGGCTGTCGATGCCAAGTCGTCGCAGACCGTCGAGTGCCGCATCAGCACGCGATCTGGGGAGGCGCGCTGGCTCGAGCTCAGTGTGGCGGCAGTGCCGGACGACGTCCACGGAGGCGTCCGGTTAGACGGTGTGGCGCACGAGATCACGGCGCGGAAGCGAGCGGCGGATGAGTTGGCGCTCAACCACGCCATCATTTCAACACAGCAGGAGACGTCGCTCGACGGCATCCTTGTGGTGGACGAGCAGGGGAAGATCGTTTCCTTCAATCGGCGGTTCGTCGAGCTGTGGGAGATCCCGCCGGAAGTCGCCGAGTCGGGTTCGGACCAGCGCGCCTTGGAGTCCGTGATCGGCAGGCTCGTGGACCCCGATGGTTTCCTGGCGCGCGTGACGTATCTCTACGAGCATCGGGAGGAAAGGAGCGAAGAGGAGATTGCGCTCAGAGACGGGCGCACCTTCGATCGCTACTCGGCCCCGATGTTTGGCGCGGACGGCAGATATTACGGCAGGGTGTGGTACTTCCGGGATATCACCGCGCGCAAGCACGCCGAGCAGGCGCTGAAGGCCAGCGAGGCACGCCTGCAGTCGCTCTTCGCCGGTATCGACGACGCGCTGTTCGTCCACGACGCGGACGGAAGGATCATCGACTGCAACGAAGCGGCCTGCCGGCGGCTGGGCTACTCCCGGGACGAGCTGCTTGCCATGCGCACGGCAGACGTGGATGCGCCAGAGTTCGCTGTCGGCTTCGGCGAGCGAACGAGCCAGCAGCTCCTTCGCGGCCGCTACACTTGCGAGGGTCTCCACATCACCAAGGACGGCCGCCACATCCCAGTGGACATCAACAGCACCCTTATCGACTACGGCGGCCAGCCGGCCGTTCTGGCAGTCATGCGCGACATCACCGGCCGCAAGCAAGCTGAGGAGGCGTTGCGGCGCTCCGAGGCGGAGCACCGCGGCCTGGTCGAGCATGCGCCGCTGGGCATCTCTCGGTCCACTCCCGACGGGCGCTTCCTCTCCGCGAACCAGGCTCTCGTCACGATGCTTGGCTACGAATCCGCCGATGAACTGCTCCAACTCGATCTTCGTCGCGACCTTTACACCGATCCTGAGGACTGGGCCCGGGTGACGGCGCAGGTTCAGAGCCAGGGCGCGGCGAAGGTCGAGACCCCGTGGAAGCGCAAGGACGGCACTCTGGTCACCGTGCGCCTCAACGTGCGCGGCGTCCGTAACCCGGCCGGCGAGCTGGAGTGCTACGAGGCACTCGTCGAGGACGTGACGGAGCAGCGGAGCCTCGAGAACCAGCTCCGGCAGGCGCAGCGGCTGGAGGCGGTGGGGCGGCTGGCCGGCGGCGTGGCCCACGACTTCAACAACGTCCTCACCGCCATCACGGGCTACAGCGAGCTGCTGCTCGACGAGCTCGACGCGAACGACCCCAAACGGCGGGACGTGGAGGAGATCCGGGCGGCCGGACAGCGGGCGGCCGGTCTGACTCGCCAGCTCCTTGCCTTCAGCCGCAAGCAGGTGCTGCAAACGCGCGTGCTCGACGTCAACCAGGTGGTGCGGACACTGGAGATGATGCTGCGGCGTCTGATCGGCGAGGACGTGAAGCTGGAGGTGTCGCTGGATTCCGCGCTGGGCGCCGTCCGGGCGGATCCCGGCCAGCTCGAGCAGATCATCATGAACCTCGCCGTGAACTCCCGAGACGCGATGCCGGGTGGCGGGCGGCTCACCATCGAAACGGTCAACGTGGACCTCGACGAGGCCTATGCCCGCAAGCATGCCGCCGCGCTGCCGGGCAGGTACGTCATGCTGGCGGTCAGCGACACGGGCGTCGGGATGGATGCCGAGACCCAGTCGCACATCTTCGAGCCCTTCTATACCACCAAGGAGCAGAGCGCGGGCACGGGCCTCGGCCTCTCGACCGTCTACGGCATCGTCAAGCAGAGCGGCGGCTACGTGTGGGTCTACAGCGAGCCGGGCGGGGGAGCGACCTTCAAGATCTACCTCCCGCGGGTGGACGAGCCGGTCGAGGCGCCGGAGCCCGGGGCGGCCGCACGACCCGCGGCCGGGGGACGCGAGACGGTGCTCCTTGCGGAAGACGATCCCTCGGTCCGGGCGATCGTGGCCGAGGTGCTCACGCAGAAGGGGTATCGCGTGCTCCAGGCCCCGGACGGCCAAACGGCGCTCGAGATAGCCCGCGCGCAGCCCGGCGCGATCCAGCTGCTGGTGACGGATCTCGTGATGCCCGGCATGACCGGGCGGGAGCTGGCGGAAGCCGTCGCGGCCGAGCGTGCCGGTGTGCGCGTGCTCTATATGTCCGGGTACACGGACGACGCCGTGGTCCGGCACGGCGTCCTGACGGAGGGCATGCCGTACCTTCAGAAACCATTCTCTCCCAGCTCGCTGGCGGCCAAGGTGCGCGAGGTGCTCGATCGGGTGAGCGCGGCGGCACCGTTCTGATGTGCGCCCTCGCGGTCGAGCCGATCCAGCCAAGCGTCCGGCTGCACCTGGTACGGGTCCTCGCCGTTGACGACCAGGAAGAAAGCCGCCGGGTCCTGCAGCGCGCCCTGACCGCCATGGGGTACGAGGTCGAGGTCGCCTGCGACGGCATCGAAGCCCTGGCCAAACTGCCGCTCGGGGCGGACCTGGTGCTGCTCGACGCGCGGATGCCGGGGCTCGACGGCTTCGAGGTCGCGCGGCGCATCCGAGTCGATCCGGAACACGGCGACCTGCCGATCATCATGGTGACGGGGCTGGACAGCCGCGAGGACCGCCTCCGGGCGCTCGAGGTCGGTGTGAACGACTTCATCGCGAAGCCGTTCGAGTTGACCGAGCTGCGCGTGCGTACCGAGTCGCTGCTCCGCCTGAAAGAAGCGACGGACGCGCTCAAGCGGCATCGCGCCGAGCTGGAGCAGACGGTGGCGAAGCGGACCGCCGATCTGCGGCTGGCCTTGGACGGCATGGCGGAGGCGCAACGCAGCACCTACGCCGCTCATCTGGACACGATCCGGCGGCTCGTGATCGCGGCGGAGTACAAGGACCGCGACACCGCGGCCCACATCGAACGGATCGGCCTGTACTGCGAACTCGTCGCGACGCGCCTCAACCTGCCGCCGGGGGAAATCGAGATCATCCGCTACGCCAGCCCGATGCACGACGTTGGCAAGATCGGGATCCCCGACGCGGTCCTGCTCAATCCGCGGAAGCTGGACCCGGACGAGTGGGAGGTCATGAAGAAGCACACTTCAATCGGCGCCCGGATCCTGCACGGGTCACTCTCGCCGGTTCTCAAGGCGGGAGAGACGATCGCGATGGCGCACCACGAGCGCTGGGACGGCAGCGGCTATCCGGCGGGCCTGTCGGGAGAGTCCATCCCACTGGCGGGTCGCATCTGCGCGGTCGCCGACGTCTTCGACGCCCTGACCAGCAATCGCCACTACCGGGACGCTCTGCCCAACGAAACGGTTTGGGAGATGATGCAGGCGGAGCGGGGCCACCACTTCGATCCGCGTGTCCTGGACGTGTTCCTGGCGTGCCGCGACGCGGTGGAGACGATTCAGAAACAGTCGCAGGGCGGATAGACCCCCGAGGAGCAGCGGTGGCGAACATTCTGGTCGTGGATGACGAAGCGAGCGTGCGCCGCGCGCTCTGCCGGATGCTCACGAACCTGGGTCACCAGGCGTGGGACGTCGCCGACGGCGCCGAGGCGCTGCAGCTCCTCGACGGCGTCCGTTTCGACCTCATCATCAGTGACGTCTACATGGCTGCGGTGGACGGGATGGAGCTGCTGGTGCGGATCCAGCAGCGCGGCTTCAAGATCCCGGTGGTGGTGATATCGGGCGGCGGATTCAGGACGGCCGAGGAGGTGCTCGGGATGGCGAAGAGCTGCGGTGCCGTCGCCACGCTGGACAAGCCGTTCACGCCGGAGCAGTTGCGCCGCACGATCGAGCCGCTGCTGAGGCCGCCAGCCGCGATATAGGCCAGCCAGATTCTCGGCGCCACTGGCGACAATCTGCTCAGATCAGAGAGGTACTTCATGCGGACATCCCGTGGCGCGCCTTGGGTCATCTGGGCCGAGAGCATCGGTTTCGGGCTGATCATCCTCGCATCGTGGCTCGATGAGTTGCTGAGCCTGCCTCAGGTGCTCTTTGGAGGAACGGCCGGCGGAAGACACTTGAGAGAGGCGGCGTTCGAGACCGCGGTAGTGCTGCTGGTAGCAATACCGACTCTCATCTTCAGCTCAGGAGTGACGCGGCGGCTGTTCCGACTGGAGGGGTTTCTGCGTCTGTGTGCGTGGTGCAGGCGGATTGAAAGCGTTGGGAAATGGGTCCCGCTGGAGGCATTCTTCGAGCAGCACTTCGATGCAGCGACGTGACACGGGATGTGCCCGGACTGCGAAGCACGAGTGCGAGCCGCAGCAGACAGGACGAAAGTGCCACAGTAGAGGAGCGTCGGAAGCACGTGCCTTCAGGCTTCCGGAAGGATGTCTCCGAACAGTGCGGCGACGTCGAGGGTGAGTCCGAGTCGGCCCGGGTCGGGCTGCCAGGTCAAGGTGTCGCTCAGTAGCTCCGGCCGCTCGTCACCCGGCCGCCAGCGCTCGATCAGGCGCGCGTCGAGATCCACCACCCAGTACTCCGGCACCACATGCAATCACAAGCATCTTGGGACCGCCAGTGGCATTCGCCGCTTGCGGGTACGCGTCGCTGTCTCCAGTGGCGCCTCTGTGCCGAGGTGGTGCGGGCGTGGCGGAACTGGTAGACGCAGCAACTCGGCAAGTTGCGGGGCGAAAGCCCGTGAGGGTTCGAATCCCTCCGTCCGCACCCTGGCACGTGGGCTGCATTGACTCGGCTCGCCGAGGGTGGTAAGATGGACGCACTTGCCGGGTTGCTGCGTGACGATGGTTCGCCACGCAAGAAACGAGGGGCCGCGAATGCTCGCGGCCCCTTGTGGTTTCTACTGGCCACTTTGTTCTGTGTCTGGTAACCACTTCTCCCTTGCTGTATGGCAACTTCACTTGCGCCGCCCTCTGTCATCTCGCCCCTTGATGCCGCCGGGCGGCCGCTACTCGTGCTGCCCGGCGCCCGTGCCATCTCTCGCTCGATGTGCTACACTTCGCGTCCCAACCATGCCGAGCGCACCGACGATCGTCCTCACTTCAGATGCACTGGCCCCGGCCGAACTCCGGCGCCTGGTCCAGGCGTTCTTCAGCGACATGGTGAAGGTCGTCGTGGACGTGCGCCGCGGGCGGGCCGCCGTGGGGGGCGAACTCCACGCCGACGGCGAGCAGGTCCTGCTCGAGGAGGGCTCGGAGCAGGCCGACTTGTGGGGAGTCAACTACTATCCGGGCCGCGGACCCGAGAAGTGCATTCAGTTCACGGCGATGATCAACATTCGGCCCGCAGACGGCAACGCCGGAATGGAGATCCAGGATCCCGAGGTGCGCCGGCTGGTGCGGGACGTGGTATCCCGCGTGCTCGGCCGGGGAGAGCCGCTCTGATGCCGCCGCAACACGCGTCCCTCACGACGGCGCGGTGGTCGGAGTTCACACTGGACCAGCGGATCCTGATGATCGCGAACGAGATGCACCGGTGCGCGAAGCTCTTCGCCCCGGAGGACCGCGCGCGCCTTCAGAGCGGCTACGAGCGCGTGCTGCGCCTCACGGACCTCACCGTCTCGTGCCGCCCGCGACCGGCGCTGCTGCGCGAGCTGCTGCGGTGGCGAGACCTGGTGGCGGCGCTCTACGTCGGCGAAGCGCCGGCGCCAGCCGCGCACCGCGCGGCGTTCGAAGTGCTGCTGCGGTTCACGCCGGTCGCGGCGCGGCAGATCCCGCACGTGCTGGGACCCGCCTGAAGGGGTTGGCTACCGGATCTGCTTCACGCTTCCGGCAGGATGTCTCCGGACAATGCGGCCAGGAGGTCGAGGGCCAGCGCCGGGCGGCTCAGCCCTCCAAGCCGGCCACCGCCCGCGCGAAGCGCTCCACCGTGTCCAGCTTCCCGAGGGCCTCCAGGACCAGCCCGTAGTCCAGCGCCACGTACTCGTGGACGAGCACGTTGCGGAACCCCGGTAGTCCCTCGAGGTCCCCCACGAGTTCCGGCGGGATCCCCTCGACGCTGCGGAGCGCCCGCACCGCCTCCGTGTAGTCTTGGAAGCGGATGCCGCGCCGCCCAGCCAACTCCCCGGCCAGGTCGATCACCGCCTGGCACACAACCAGGAGGGAGAAGAGCACGTCGTTGTGCAGACTGAGGTCCGCGCGCAGGGCATCCGCGTCGCGGACGCGCGGCGCGATCTCGCGAAGATGCGCCAGATGGAGGCGCAGGTCGGCCAGGCGCTCGACGAGAAACGTCATCTCGCCAGCGCCTCGAGCTTGAGCCGTCGGGTCCGCGCGAGAAACGGGCGGATATCCGCCAGGCGGAGCTGGACGGTGCGGGCAAAGGCGTGATCCGCGTCCGCGTCGGCGCAGTATACGCGGACGCCGAGCGTGACGGCGGCGGTGGCGAGTTCCGGAGGCGCATCGTTCAGCACCACGACGTCCACCGCGTTCCGGTGTAGCGCGGCGATCAGCGCCGAGTTGAGCGCCATCGCGGCGCGAGCCCGCTCGGTCCGGCCTGGAACCGCGCCGACATCGAGGAGGACCGCCACATCCACGTCGCTGTCGCCGTGGGCGGTCCCGTTTGCGAGGCTGCCGAACAGGTACGCCGAAACCACGCCGCGCGGTCGCACCGCCTCGCAGTAGCCGCGCAGCGCACCCTCGACCCCGGGCGCGGGAACAGACTCTGATGCGGTCCGCATCGTTCTAAGGTACCACGCCTCCAGGCCGAGAGGCAGGGCCTGGTCCTGGCGTTCTTCAGCGACATGGTGAAGGTCGTCGTCGACGTGCGCCGCGGGCGGGTCGCCGTGGGTGGCGACGTAGCATCACGCGTGCTCGGCCGCGGCGCTGCAGATCCCGCACGTCTTGGGACCCGCCTGAAGGGGCTGGCTACCGGAATGGTACCGCCGCTTCTCGAATCAGCGTCTTGGCCTTCTTGGAAACAACATCGGTGTTCTGGATTTGTAGTCCAGATACGATGCCCCAAAGCGAATCTCCAGCTCCCGTTCCTCATACACGCTCACGAAGAAGAGCAATGCTGGTGCAAACAGGATGAGCACCCAGAGCACAAACGCCGCTGACTGAAACCAGATTCCCAGCGATAGAAACCAGGATAGAGCTGCCAGCACCATGGGATTGCGCGTCCACGCATACAGCCAATCTGCGGCCAGCTTCCGGCTGAGTGCGATGAAGAAGGGTGCACCGAGTCCCCTCAAGGCGAGGTTTACAACCGTCACCAGACACGCTGCCCCAGTGCCAATGACCAGAAGCAGGCCGATTGCGGATGGTACTGGGAGTACCCAGCCGGACCAATCTCGATGAGTGGTTACTGCTCGAACGATAGGAACACCGAATGTGAAACCCAGACCAACATGTACAAACGTCGTTGTCCAGACGGCACGGGCTGTTGTTTGGTGTCGGTCTAGTATCTTCCTGCCGAGCCAAACAAGGGGGAAGGTCAACAGTATCCCTCCCACAATGACAGACAGATTCATGACATTTGAGAGTCGTGCCTCTAGCGCCCACCACCAGACAAGCCAGATAAGCGCTAGGAGGGCAACCCTGACAAGAGATTCGACGACTCGTCTCATGGTGTCATCCTTTGGCTTTGCGAAGCCGCCGACGATACGCGCCTGGCGGCGGGCGACCGCCCGCCAGCCGCACCTACCATGCACACGGTAGCCCCGCAGCGTTAGTCGGGCGTTGGGGCGGGGCGGGACGTCGAGGGTACCCGCTCTTTCGCTTTTCCGCCGAATACGTAGAATGGGAGCACCCCAACCCGGGAGACTCGCATGGCAGCGCCGGTGCCCCCCCCTCAGGCCCCCGCGGCCACTTCCTACACCCCGATCGTCACGGACTTCCTGCGTCTGGTGCGGCTGCTCTACGCTCCCAGCGCGGTGTTCGAGGAGCAGCAGGCGAAGCCCACCTGGTTCCTTCCGTGGCTGATCATCGCGATCCTCTGCGTCGCCATCGGCTTCTGGGAGCTGCCCTACAGCCAGCGGGTCATGGAGCTGGCGATCCAGGCGATCCCAAACGCGCCGCAGCTCACGGCCGAGCAGATGCGCTCGCGGGCGATGATCGGTCTGATCGCGACGCCCATCATCTTCCTGATCCTGGCCCTTCTCAATGCGGGGATCCTGTACCTCGCGGTCTCGGTCACCGGCGCGAGCGCGCGCTACAAGGGCCTGCTCTCGGTCAGCGTCTTCGCCATGGTGATGCTCCCGATCACCCTGCTTCTGCAGGGCATCATCCTGCGGATGCGGGGGGCGCCGACTGACGCCATCACGTCTGTCGCCGACGCGCAGCCGGCGCTGGGCCTCAACGTCCTGGTTTCGGCCGACAGCGCCGGCAAGTTCCTGTCGGCGATCCTGGCTGGCATCGGACCGCTCCCGCTGTGGGGGCTGTTCATCACGGCGGTGGGCATCATGCACCTGGAGAAGGTGAAGAAGAGCGCGGCCTGGACGGCCGCCATCGCCACGTTCGTGGTGATGCTGCTGATCGGGGCCGCGCTGGCGTCGCTGCAGCGCGGTTGACGGTGTCTGGTCGGCAAACAAGCCGGGCCGCCTCGTCGGCGGCCCGGCTTGTTTCACCCCCCCCAGGCGGCTCAGTGCGGCCAGCGTCTGCCCATCCGCCCGAGGCGCCGGCGGTCCCAGAACCGGCCGTACATCCGCGCGCGGACCGAACCCCGGCTGTAGTAGGCCTGGCCCCAGCCATTCGCGCGCAGCGGGAGCCGCCCCATCGCGTAGCCGCGCGCATAGCCGCGACGCCACTCCACAGCGGCGAGTGGCCTTCGCGCCATCCGCCATCTCAGCCACTGCCGCGTGGCGCCGCGGCGCTCGAGCCACTGGGCCTCGACCCGCACCCGGGCCGCCGGTCGCTGAGCGTGGGCCGCCGCCGGGGACGCGAGCGCAACGACCATCGCGGCGCCGAGCACCGCCCGGATTCTGGATATGATTCGCCTCACCGTCCCGCTCCTTCCTGTCCCCCGTACGCTTATGAGACGCCCATGGCGGCAGCCCGTTAAGCGAGGCGGACGGACGCACGACGGGCCGGAGCGCCTCGCGGCACCCCGGCCCGTCGGCCCAGGCGTCCCGGCTACACCGTCGCGCCGGTCTTGTCCTCGACCCCCTTCTCCTTGAGCGCGGCCTGCGCCGCGGCGAGGCGGGCGATCGGCACCCGGAAGGGCGAGCAGGAGACGTAGTTCATCCCGACGTCGTGACAGAACATCACGCTCGACGGCTCGCCCCCGTGCTCCCCGCAGATCCCGACCTTGAGGTCCTTGCGGGTGCCGCGCCCCAGCTCGATGCCCATCCGGACCAGCTTGCCGACCCCCCGCTGGTCGAGCACCTGGAAGGGATCGGCGGGCAGGAGTCCCATCTCCACGTAGGCCGGCAGGAACCGGCCGGCGTCGTCGCGCGAGAGGCCGAAGGTCGTCTGGGTGAGGTCGTTGGTGCCGTAGGAAAAGAACTCCGCGACCCCAGCGATCTCGTCCGCGGTGAGCGCGGCGCGGGGCAGCTCGATCATCGTGCCGACCATGTACGGCAATTCGCGCTTGGCCTTCGTGAACACCTCGCCAGCCACGCGCCGCACGATGTCCACCTGGTTCTGCAGCTCCGGCACCACGGCGACCAGCGGCACCATCACTTCGGGCAGGACCTTGACGCCCTTGGCAGCGACGTTGATCGCCGCTTCGAAGATCGCCTGCGCCTGCATCTCGGTGATCTCGGGATAGGTGATGCCCAGCCGGCAGCCGCGGTGCCCGAGCATCGGGTTGGCTTCGCGCAGCGACTCGACGATCGCGGCCAGCTCCTCCGCCTTCATCCCCATGGTCTTGGCGAGGGCGGCCTGGGTCTCCGGCTCGTGCGGCAGGAACTCGTGGAGCGGGGGATCGAGGAGCCGGATCGTCACGGGATAGCCGTCCATCGCCGTGAAGATCCCCTCGAAGTCGCCGCGCTGCATCGGCAGCAGCTTGGCGAGCGCCTTGCGGCGCCCCGCGGTGTCGCGGGCGACGATCATCTCGCGCATCGCGGCGATCCGGTCGGCCCCGAAGAACATGTGCTCGGTGCGCGTGAGTCCGATCCCTTCGGCGCCGAATTCCCGCGCCCGCTTCGCATCCGTCGGCGTGTCCGCGTTGGTGCGCACCTTGAGCCGCCGGTGCTTGTCCGCCCACTGCATGAAGCGGCCGAAGTGCCCCGACAGCGTCGGCTGAACCAGCGGTACCTTCCCGTCGATCACCCGGCCGGTGGACCCGTCGAGCGTGACCCAGTCGCCGCGCTTGACGCTGCACCCGCTCACCCGGAAGAGCCCCGCGGCCTCGTCCACCTCCACCGCCTTGGCGCCGACCACGCAGCACTTGCCCATCCCGCGGGCGACCACCGCCGCGTGCGACGTCATCCCGCCTCGCGCGGTGAGGATGCCCTTCGCCGCCGCCATTCCCTCGATGTCCTCGGGGGAGGTCTCGGCGCGGACCAGCACCACCGCCTTGCCCTCCTTCGCCCAGGCGAACGCCTCGTGCGCGTCGAACACGACCTGACCCGCGGCCGCGCCGGGCGACGCGGGCAGGCCGGTCGCCAGCACGGTGCAGGGGGCCGCCGGGTCCACCATCGGATGGAGCAGCTGGTCGAGCGCGTCGGGCGTGACCCGCATCAGCGCCTCCTGCTCCGTCAGCATCCCTTCGTCCACCATCTCGACCGCGATCCGCACGGCCGCGGGTCCCGTCCGCTTCCCGTTCCGCGTCTGAAGCAGGTACAGCGTGCCGCGCTCGACGGTGAACTCGAGGTCCTGCATGTCGCGGTAGTGCTTCTCCAGGCGCTGGTAGGTCTCGGTGAGCTGCTTGTACGCCTTCGGAAACCGCTGCGCCATCTGGTCGATGTGCTCCGGCGTCCGGATGCCGGCCACCACGTCCTCGCCCTGCGCGTTGACGAGGAACTCGCCGAAGAAGCGCCGCTCGCCGGTGGACGGGTCGCGGGTGAACGCGACGCCCGTGCCCGAGTCCTCGCCGAAGTTGCCGAACACCATCGCCATCACCGTGACGGCGGTGCCGAGCGTCTCCGGGACGCGATTGATGCGCCGGTACGACACCGCGCGGTCGCCCATCCACGAGCGCCACACCGCTTCGATCGCGCCCCACAGCTGCTGCTGAGGATCCTCGGGGAACCCCTCGGGGAGGAGCTTCTTGAGGGCTGCCTTGTAGTCGCCCACCAGCGCCTTCAAGTCCTCGGCCGGCAGGTCGATGTCGCGCTCGACCTTGCACTTCTGCTTCCTGGCGTGCAGCAGCGGCTCGAACGGGCTCTTGCTCCCCTTGAGCCCCAACACGACGTCGCCGTACATGGACACGAAGCGGCGGTAGGCGTCGTAGACGAACTGCGGGTTGCCGGTCTCCACGGCCAGCGCGGCCGCGACCGCGTCGTTCATCCCGAGATTCAGGATGGTGTCCATCATGCCGGGCATGGACACCGCGGCGCCGGAGCGCACGGAGACCAGCAGCGGCTTCTTGGCGGCGCCGAACTTCCGGCCCATCTGCGCCTCGACCTTCGCGAGGTTGGCCTCGACCTCCGCTTTCAGCTCGGGCGGGTAGTGCTTCGACTTGATGTACTCGTTGCACAGCTCGGCGCTGATCGTGAAGCCCGAGGGCACCGGGATGCCGAGGTTGGTCATTTCCGCGAGATTGGCGCCCTTGCCGCCGAGCACGGTCTTCATCTGGGCCGTGCCGTCGGCGTGGCCGCCGCCGAAGAAGTAGACGTAGCGACTCATTCTAGGCTTTCTGGGCCCTCGCCGGCTTCGACTCGAACCGCAGCTTGGCCGAGTCGGACGGGACGGGCGTCGGGTAATGGGTGGAAAAGCAGGCGTGGCAGAAGCGGGTCGGGTCCCCCGCGCTCGATTCCACCATTCCCTCGAGCGAGAGATAGCCGAGCGATTCCACGCCCAGATAGGCCGCGATCTCCTCGACGGAGTGGGTCGCGGCGATGAGCTCTTCGCGGGTCGGCGTGTCGATCCCGTAGTAGCAGGGCCCCACGATCGGCGGCGAGGCGACCCGGAAGTGCACCTCCGTCGCCCCCGCCTGCCGGATCATGGCCACGAGCCCTCGGCTGGTGGTGCCGCGCACGATCGAATCGTCGACCATGACGACCTTCCGGCCCGCGACCACCTCGCGCACGGCGTTGTACTTGATCTTGACCTTCGCGTCGCGTCCCGCCTGCACCGGGTGGATGAAGGTGCGGCCCACGTAGTGATTACGGATGAGCGCGTGCTCCAGGGGGATCCCCGACTGCTCCGAGAAACCCAGGGCGGCCGCGTTCGAGGAGTCGGGCACCGAGAAGACGCAGTCGCACCCCGGCGCCGGGTGCTCCTTGGCCAGCCGCCGGCCGAGGGCGCGGCGATACTGATCCACGCTCTCGCCGAAGATCAGGCTGTCGGGGCGCGAGAAGTACACCAGCTCGAAGACGCAGTGCTTCGGCGCCTGCGGCGGCAGCGGCTCGAGGTAGTCGATCTTGCCGCCCTCGATCCGCAGCACCGTTCCCGGCTCCAGCTCGCAGATCGCGCGCGCCCCGACGATGTCCAGGGCACAGCTCTCGGATGCCACCACCGGCGCGTCGCCGACCTTGCCGAGCAGGAGCGGGCGGAAGCCGCGCGGATCCACGATCGCGAACATCACCTGGTTGACCGTGATCACCAGCGAGTACGCGCCCTCCACGCGGCCCAGCGCCTCGCGGACCTGGTCTGCCGGATCGCGCTGCTTCGCGCGCGCGATGAGGTGCACCAGGATCTCGGAGTCCATCGTGGACTGGAAGATGCTCCCGCCGTCCACCAGCTCGCGCCTGAGCTCGGCGGCGTTGGTCAGGTTGCCGTTGTGCGCGAGAGCCAGCGTCCCGCTGCGGTAGCGCACCAGCACCGGCTGCGAGTTCGCCAGGATGCTCGAGCCCGCCGTGCTGTACCGCGTGTGCCCGATCGCCGTCGAGCCCTCGAAGCTGTCCATGACGCCTTCCGAGAAGACGTCGGACACCAGGCCCATGCCGCGGTGCGTCCGCGCCACGCCGGCCTCGTCGATCGACACGATGCCGGCCGACTCCTGGCCGCGATGCTGGAGCGCGTAGAGCCCCAGATATGCGAGCCGGGACGCTTCAGGATGATTCGAGACGCCGATGATACCGCACATCAGTTCCTATCCCCCCGCGCAAGCTGCGTGCCGCCGGCCCCGTCGAGCCGCCGCGGGATCGCGCTCTCGTAGATCTGCCGCAGCCGCGGCGCCGGCAGGTCCACGCGAGCGCCCGAAGCAGCGATGCGCACGGCCCCCGCCGCCGCTCCGACCGTGCCGATCACCCGCGCCGGCACGCCGTGCCCCCGCGCCCGAGCAAGCACCGCCGCCACATCGCTCTGGCGCGCGCTGACCACGGCCCGCCCGTGGTCCTCGCCGAAGAGCGCGGCCGCGGCCGGCAGCGCGCCGCCGGCTTCGGTGAGATCCACGTCGCACCCGAGCACGTCGGGCGCGAGGGCCGCGCACTCCACCAGCGCGACCGCAAGCCCGCCCTCCGAAACGTCGTGCGCGGACGCCAGGAGCCGCGCTTCGGCGCAGTCCACGAGGCAGTCGACCAGCGAGCGCTCGGCCGCGAGATCCACCGGCGGCGGCGCGCCGAAGACGTCGCCCGCCGCCAGCGAGAGATACTGGGAGCCGCCCAGGGCGCCGCGGGTCGCGCCGAGACAGATCACCGCGTCGCCGGCGACTTGGAACGGCGCCGGCACCCGGCACGCGATGTCCCGCAGCACGCCGACCATCCCGATCATGGGGGAGGGAAGGACCGCGCCCGTGGGGCTCTCGTTGTAGAACGACACGTTGCCGCCCGTCACCGGGGTCCCGAGCGAGCGGCACGCGTCCGCGATCCCGCGGCATGCCTCGCGGAACTGGAAGAACACCTCCGGCCGCCCCGGGTTGCCGAAGTTCAGGCAGTCGGTGATGCCGAGCGGGCGGGCCCCCGTCACCGCGATGTTGCGCGCCGCCTCGGCCACCACCGCCTTCCCGCCCTCGTACGGGTCGAGCCAGACGAAGCGGCCGCTCCCGCCGCTCGTGAGCGCCAGCCCGAGCGACGTGTCGCGCACCCGCAGGACCGCCGCGTCGCCGCCCGGGCCCACCACCGTGTTGGTCTGCACGGAGGTGTCGTATTGCTCGTACACCCACCGCTTCGACGCGATCGTCGGCAGGTCGAGCAGCCGCTCCAGCGTCGCGTTCAGGTCGAGATCGGGCCTCGGAGGCGGCACTGCCCGCGCGCGGCGCGCCTGGGCCTCGGCGCTCTCTCGCGCCTCCGGCCGATAGACCGGCGCCCCCTCGACCAGCGCCTGCCCGGGGATCTCCGCCACCACCTCCGCGCCCCAGCGCACCCGGTACATCCCGTCGTCGGTGACGCGGCCGATGACGGCGCTGGTCAGCTCCCACGCGCGGCAGATCGCATCCACCTCCCGCTCCCGGCCCTTCTTCGCCACGACGAGCATCCGCTCCTGCGATTCCGAGAGCAGCACCTCGTAGGGCGTCATGCCGGCTTCGCGCGTCGGCATCAGCTGCGCGTCGATCTCGACGCCGACCCCGCCGCGCGCCGCCATCTCCGCCGAGCTCGACGTCAGGCCCGCGGCCCCCATGTCCTGGATCGCGACGATGTGCCCCGACCGAATCAGCTCCAGCGACGCCTCGATGAGCAGCTTCTCGGTGAACGGATCGCCCACCTGGACCTGGGGGCGCCGCGCTTCGCTCTGCGCCGACAGCTCCTCCGACGCGAACGAGGCGCCGTGAATGCCGTCGCGGCCGGTGCGCGCGCCCACCGCGATGATCGGGTTGCCGGCGCCGGCGGCGCGTGCGCGAATCAGCTCCTCCTCGCGCAGCAGCCCCACCGCCATCGCGTTGACCAGCGGGTTCCCTTCGTACGCCGGCTCGAACGCGACGTCTCCCCCAACCGTCGGGACTCCGACGCAGTTGCCGTAGTCCCCGATCCCGCGCACGACCCCTTTCATCAGATACCGCTGGCGGTCGCTGTCGAGCGGGCCGAAGCGGAGCGAGTCGAGCACCGCGACGGGGCGGGCGCCCATCGTGAAGATGTCGCGCAGGATCCCGCCGACGCCCGTCGCGGCCCCCTGGTAGGGCTCGACCGCGGAGGGGTGGTTGTGGGATTCCATCTTGAACGCCACCGCCCAGCCCTCGCCGAGGCGGAGCACGCCGGCGTTCTCACCGGGCCCTTGGATGACTTGGGGACCCTCGGTGGGGAACGTCTTCAGGACGGGGCGGGAGTGCTTGTAGGCGCAGTGCTCGCTCCACAGCGCCGAGAAGATGCCCAACTCGACCCAGGTGGGGTCGCGGCCGAGCAGCGCCCGGATGCGGGAAAACTCTTCGGGGGTGAGACCGTGCTGCCGGACCAGCTCCGGGGTGATCTGCGGATCGCCGGGCCGGGCCAGGGCGGTCACTGGTCCGGCTTCACCTGCACACCCGTGACGGCGGCTCCCTTCGTGGAGTCCGGGCGCTGACCCTGGGGCGACGTGAAGACCGGCGTCCGCCCTTCGGGGGAGCTGCTCACGCCGGCGTACACATGGTCGGGCGAGCGCACGATCGCGTCCATGACCTGGCCGTGCTGCAGGAAGACGACGTCCTCGAACCCGACGCGGCGCTCGCGGCTGTTGCGGTAGAAGAGATAGGTCCAGTCGTTGGCGGTGCGCGTGGCGAGCGGCTCGCCCCAGCGCGAGCGCACCTCGGCCTCCGTCATCCCCGGGCGCACGGCGTTGTCGGGCACCTGTGCCGCGGCGGTCGTCGCGGCGGGCTGCGCGGCCGGCTGGATCGCGGCGGTCGTGTCCTTCGGAACGCTCGTGGTATCCTGGGCGGCGAGCGGCGCCGCGATCAGGGCGAGCGAGGCGAGCACGGTGTAGACAGTTCGGGACGCCATAGAGTCCTCCGTTAGGCGACGGCGGCCGCGGCCGTCAGCGCGAAGACCGCCGCGCCGTCGCTCGAGCCGAGCAGTGCCTCCGAGGCACGCTCGGGATGTGGCATCAGGCCCACGACATTGCGGCCCTCGCTGGTGATACCCGCGATGTCGCGCATCGCGCCGTTGGGGTTCCCGCCCACGTAGCGGAAGACGACCCGCTCCTCCCGCTCGAGGCGGTCCAACGTGGCATCGTCGGCGACGTAGCGGCCGTCGCCGTGGGCGACGGGCATGGTGAGATGTTCGCCGACCCGGTAGCGGGCGGTGAAGGGCGTCGCGTCCGTTTCGACGCGGAGCCTCACCGGGCGGCAGACGAACGACAGCCCGCCGTTCCGCACGAGGGCGCCCGGCAGGAGCTGCGCCTCGCAGAGGATCTGGAAACCGTTGCAGATGCCGAGCACCGGCCGGCCGGCCTCGGCGTGAGCGGCCACGGCCCGCATCACCGGGCTGAAGCGGGCGATGGCGCCGGGCCGGAGATAGTCCCCATAGGAGAACCCGCCGGGCAGAATCACGACGTCGGCGCCGGCCAGGTCGGTCGAGCGGTGCCAGACGTAGTACGCATCGGCGCCCGACGCGGCGGCCGCCGCCAGGGCGTCGGCGTCGCAATTCGAGCCGGGGAAGCGGACCACGGCGATCTTCACGGCTGCGGCTCCACGGCGTCGAGCGCGAAGTCCTCGGTCACCGGATTGGCGAGGAGCCGCTCGCACATCTTCAGCGCGCCCGCCCGCGCGGCTTCGGCGGAGGCGGCCTCCAGCTCGAGCTCCACGGTCCGGCCGACGCGCACGCCGGCGACGCCGGTGAAGCCCAGTTCGCCCAGCGCGTGCGCGACCGCCTGGCCCTGCGGATCGAGGATCGAAGGGCGGGGCATCACGCGCACGCGGGCGCGGAACCGCATCACTGGCTTCCCGGGCGCGGGCCGCCCGACTGATGGCGTCGCCGCAGCCCGAAGCGCAGGCGTCCCGGAGCGAGGTCGTAGTCGATGGGCCGCTCGCCGTCCTCGTCGTCGTCCCGCAGCAGGTCGCGCTCGGGGAGCCGCTCGAGCAGCCCGAGGAAGACCGCGCGCACCAGGCCGTAGGCGATCAGCCCGATGCCGGCCGGGAAGAAGAAGTACTCCGGGAACCAGAGCGCGCCGGCGACCGCGACCAGGTGCGCGGCCAGCGAGAGACGCCCCTTCCACGTCCGCAGCCCCACGGTGGGCAGGACCGGGTACGGCACCTGGCTCACCATCAGGAGGGCGAGCGCGGTCGTGAGCAGCACGGCCATCAGCGGCAGCGGCAGGAACCCGAACTGCTGCTGGAAGAAGGCGGTCTGCGTGAAGGGGTACGACGACGCGAGCGTGATGCCGGCGATCGGGGACGACAGGCCGATGAAGTGCGTCTTGGCCTGACCTGCCTGGACCACGTTGAAGCGAGCGAGGCGGAGCGCCGCGGCCAGCACGTAAATGAAGGACAGGAGCCAGGCCCACTCGCCGCCGCGGAAACGCCAGAAGTAGAGCAGCATCGCGGGGCCGACACCGAAGGAGACGACGTCCACCAGCGAGTCGAGTTCCGCGCCGAAGGCGCTGCCGGTCCGGCTCATGCGCGCCACGCGGCCGTCCAGCAGATCCAGCACCGCCGCGGCGATGATGAACCACGCGGCGAGCGCGAAGTTGCCGCGCGTGGACTCCACGATCGACCAGACGCCGAAGAAGAGATTCCCCGAGGTGAAGGCGCTCGGGAGGATCACGATGGCGCGGCGCATTCCCCGGGGCCGGGGACGGGGGGCGGTCATCCTGCGTACTCCGCGATGACCGTCCGGCCGGCCACCACGCGCTGGTCGAGGGCGACCTTGAGCGGCACCGCGGGATCGAGGAAGAGGTCCACGCGGGAACCGAACCGGATCATGCCGAGGCGCTCACCCTGCACGGCGCGGTCGCCCGCCCCGGCGTCGGTCACGATCCGGCGCGCGATGTTGCCCGCGATCTGCCGGACCAGCACCGGTCCGTGGGGGCCGAGAATGCCCACCGACGCCTGCTCGTTCACCAGGGACGCCTTGTCGTGGCTCGCCACCGTGAATTGTCCGGGGTTGTAGTGGACCACCTCGATCTCGCCCGAGACCGGATACCGGTTCACGTGCACGTCGAGCACGTTCATGAAGATGCTGACCCGGGTGGCTTTCCGATGAAGATACATCGGCTCTTCGACCTCGGCGATGCTGCAGACGCGGCCGTCCGCCGGCGCGAGCACCAGATTGTCGCCGCGCGGGCCCGTTCGCTGCGGGTCGCGGAAGAACGCCGCCACCCAGAGCGTCAGCAGGATCCCCACGCCCACCAGCGCCAGGGACCAGCCGGGCCACGAGTACCAGACCACCAGGAGCGCCGCGTCCAGCGCGAGCGCGCTCTTCACGAACGGCCAACCTTCCGGTGCTATTCGCATCAGTGCCCCCTAGGGGTCCTGTCAGACAGACGTCGGAAGATGTCGCGGTACCGCTCGCTGGTCGCCCGCACCACCTCGGGCGGCAGCGGAGGAGCGGGGGCTTCCCCGTTCCACTTCCCGGCCTTGCGCAAAGCGTCCAGGTGGTCGCGCACCGGCTGCTTGTCGAAGCTCGGCTGGGACCGGCCCGGCCGATAGCCGTCCGCCGGCCAGAACCGCGACGAGTCGGGCGTGAGGACCTCGTCGATCAGCACCAGGCGTCCGTCGGCGGATCCGAATTCGAACTTGGTGTCCGCGATGATGATCCCGCGGGACGCCGCGTACGCCTGTGCCTCCTCGTAGAGCGCCAGCGAGCGGTCCCTCAGCTCGGCGGCGCGCTTGGTGCCGAGCGCGTCGGCGACCCGGCCGAACGTGACGTTCTCGTCGTGCGCGACCTCGGCCTTGGTGGCCGGCGAGAAGATCGGCTCGGCGAGCTTGTCGGACTCCTGGAGGCCCCTGGGCATCGGCTCGCCCGCCAGGGTCCCCGCGTCCTTGTACTCCTTCCACGCGGAGCCCGAAATGTAGCCGCGCACCACGCACTCGAACGGGACGGGCTCGGTGCGGCGCACCAGCATCGCCCGGCCCTCGATCTCGTCGCGGTGCGGCGCGAGGGCGCCTACCGCCTTCACGATCTCGGCCGCATCCGCGGTGATGCAGTGGTGCGGCCGGGCCGCAGCGAGGCGGTTGAACCAGAAGGCGCTGAGCTGCGTCAGTACCTCGCCCTTGGACGGCACCGGCTCGCCGAGCACGACGTCGAACGCGCTGATCCGGTCGCTGGCCACGAGGAGCAGCCGGTCCGCATCCACCCCGTAGACCTCGCGCACCTTCCCGCGCCGGACGAGCGGGAGGGGCAGGCTGCTCTCCGTCGACACCGTCATACCCGCACCTCGGTCGGCGGCGCCTCCGGGAGGCCCGCCAGCAGGGGGTCCACCACCTCCCGCAGGTATTCGTCCACCTGCTCGGGGGAGCGTCCGACGAACTCGCGGGCGTCGAGGCCCCGCGCCACCTCGGCCATGGCCACGCCGCGGAACGCCGGATCGGCCGCGAGCCGGTCCAGCAGGTCGTTCGCCGCGCCCGTTTCCGCGATCGCGCGGGCGACGTCGAGGCTGTGCCGCCGGATGACCTCGTGAAGCGCCTGTCGGTCGCCGCCGGCCTTCACGCCGAGCATCAGGCACCGCTCCGTCGCCATGAACGGCAGCTCGCGAGCCACGTGGCCGCGGATCACGGCCTCCCGCACCTCGAGGCCGCCGGCGACGTCCGCGACGAGCATCAGGATCGCGTCCACGGCCAGGAACGCCTCGGGCAGCACCAGCCGCCGGTTCGCGCTGTCGTCGAGCGTGCGCTCGAACCACTGCTGCGCGGCCGTCTCCTCGGCGTTCGGGGGCAGGTGCATCGCGTACCGCGCCAGCGAGACGATGCGCTCCGAGCGCATCGGGTTCCGCTTGTAGGCCATCGCGGAGGAACCGATCTGCTCGGCCTCGAACGGCTCCAGCACCTCCCCCATGTGCTGGAGCAGGCGGACGTCGGCGGCGAACTTGGCGGCCGACTGGGCGATCCCGGCCAGCGCCGCCAGCACCTGCGCGTCGGTCTTGCGGGGGTAGGTCTGGCCGCTGATCGGCACGACCTGGGGGAAGCCCACCTTCTCGGCGACCAGCCGGTCGAGTCGGCGCACCTTGTCGTGGTCGCCGCCGAACAGATCGAGGAACGAGGCCTGTGTGCCCGTCGTGCCTTTGCAGCCCAGGAAGGCGAGGGACTCGCGGCGGTGCTGGATCTCCTGCAGGTCGGTCACGAATCCGTGCATCCACAGCGCCGCCCGCTTGCCCACGGTCGTCAGCTGCGCCGGCTGGAGATGGGTGTAGGCGAGGGTCGGGACGGCGCGGTAGCGCGCCGCCACCTCGCGCAGGGCGCGCAGTCCGGCGCCGAGCCGGGCGGCGACGAGCCCGAGCGCCTCGCGGATCACGATCAGGTCCGCGTTGTCCGTGACGAACGCCGAGGTCGCACCGAGATGGATGAACGCCCGTGCCGCGGGCGCGACGTCGCCGTAGGCGTGTACGTGCGCCATCACGTCGTGCCGGAACCGCGCCTCGTACTCCGCCGCGCGCGCGAAGTCCACGTCGTCCACATGCACGCGCATCTGGGCCAGCGCCTCGTCGGGAATCGCGAGCCCCAGCTCCCGCTCCGCCTCGGCCAGCGCGATCCACAGCCGGCGCCACAGCCCGGTCCGCGTCGCCGCGCCCCACAGCCGCTGCATCGGCGCCGACGCGTAGCGGGTGCCGAGCGGCGAGACGTAGCGCTCGTGGTCGCTCATTCGCCCGCCGTCAGGTCGGTGTAGATGATCTCGCCTCCCCTGAGGATCACGAACCGCATCGGCCAGCCCTTGCCGCGATAATACGCGATCACCTGCTGGACCTGCTCTGCGCCGACGATCTTGATGTTGTCGATCTGGAGCACCACGTCGCCGGGCTGGAGCGCGCTGGCCGGGCCCGCCTGAACCACCAGGGCCCCGCGTCCGACGCCGAGCTGACGCTCCGCCTGGATCGCCGGCGTGACCGTAATCAGCTGCAGGTCGCCGAGGCTCACGCGGGTCGCGCGCTCCGAGGGCAGCTCGACCGCCCGGAGCGTGGCGAGCTGCATCTCGTCGCCCCGCCGCACGGCGACGCGCAGGCTATCGCCGACGCCCAGGTCCAGCAGGGAGGCCTCCCAGTCGAGGAAGTTCCGGACCGGCCGGTCCCCCGCGCGCATGATCACGTCCCCGGCCCTGAGGCCCGCCGCGGCTCCGGGCCCGCCCTCGGCCACCGTCTTGATGCCGATCCCCCGCTGGCGCCGCCAGTTCCCGCTGCTCGCCGACTCGTTGACGTCGACCCCGGTCCACCCCCGCCGCACGCGCCCGTAGGCGCGCAGGTCCCGCGCGACGCGCATCGCGCGCTCGATGGGAATGGCGAACCCCAGGCCCACGTTCCCCCCCGACTGGGTGAGGATGAAAGAGTTCACGCCCACGACCTCACCCGAGGCGTTGATGAGCGGGCCGCCGGAATTCCCCGGGTTGATCGCCGCGTCCGTCTGGATCATATCCACGTAGAGCCCGGGCTGATCGTCGGACGGGAGAATCGAGCGGCGCAGCGCGCTCACCACGCCCGCCGTCACCGAGGGTTCGCTGTTGCCGAGGACGTAGCCGTAGGGATTGCCGATGGCGACGACCCAGTCGCCGATCTCGAGGTCGGCGCTCCGTCCGATCGGGGCCACCGGGGATGCGGCTCCTTCGATCTTCACCACCGCGATGTCGGTGCGCGCATCCTCACCGAGCAGCCGCGCCTGGAAGTCACGGCCGTCGCGCAGCGTCACGACGATCGAGTCCGCTCCCGCCACCACATGCTGGTTGGTGATGATCAGCCCGTCGGCGCTGACGAGGAATCCGGAGCCGAGCCCCTCGACGCGCTGCACGTAGCCGCCCGGGTACATGAACTGGGAGAAGAAGTCGTTGGGCACGGCGCGCTCTCGCCCCACCACGTTCACGCTGACCACCGCAGGCGCGACACGCGCAGCGGCCACGCTGATCGCCGAGTGGCGCGCAGCGTCGGTCGGGTCGCGGCGCTGCTGCGCCGCCGCCGGCCGCGCCAGCGCCAGCGCACAGATCCCGAGTCCGGCGGCGAGGCTCCTCACGGCGCCTCCGCAAAGAGATGGCCGGGGTAGCGCACGCCGACCAGGAAGAGCCCGTGGGGCGGCGCGGGAGGCGAGGCGTCGCGGTTATCCGCGCCCCGGAGCAGCTTCGCCAGGTCGGACGGCGCTCGCCGCCCGCGGGCGATGTCCACCATCGTCCCGACGAGGAATCGCACCATGTGGCGCAGGAACCGGTTCGCCGTGATCCAGAACTCCAGCCCCTCGGCGTCTTCCCGCGCGAGCCACAACGCCTCGAGGATCCGGCACCGGTAGTGCTCGTGCTCCGGGCCCTTGGCGGAGAGTGCGCGGAAGGAGTGCTCGCCGATGAGTTCCGCCGCCGCCGTCCCCAGTCGCGAGACGTCGAGCGGGCCGGGAAGGGCCCATTCGTGGCGGCTCCGGAACGGCGAGCGGCCTCCGACGTCGGTGCCGATGCGGTAGCAGTAGGTGCGTTCGACCGCGTCGCGGCGCGGATTGAAGCCGGGGACCATCCGGCGCACCGCAGCGACCCACACGTCGGAGGGCAGGAGAGCGTTCATCGCACGCATCAAGTCCCTGGGCTCCCATCGTTCGGGGACCATCGCTGCCGCCGCCTGCCCCGTGGCGTGCACGCCGGCATCGGTCCGTCCCGCTCCGATGACCGGCGTCCGCTTCTCCAGGAGCCGCGCCAGGATGTCCTCGACCACGCCCTGAACCGTGCGCGCCGACGGCTGGCGCTGCCATCCTGCGAAGGACCCACCGTCGTACTGCAGCAGGAGGAGGGTCGGCCGCGCCGCCATGTGCGAAAAACCTAGTGGTCAGCGGGGGGGTGGTCAAGCGACGCAAGTGCTTGCCGTGATTGACAAAGCGCCGCCAAAGCCTGTACAATCGCTCGGCGTTCGCGGAGGGCCGATCTCCGGCCCCGCGAGCGTCGCCCATGGCCGAGACCGACCCCGTACTGCGCGCAATCGCCGCCCTCGCAGAGCGGCGCGATCTCCCCGCCACACTTGCCGCCCAGGCGTTCGGACAAGTGATGGCGGGCGAGGCCACGCCCGCGCTCATGGCCGCCCTGCTGATGGGGCTGCGCGTCAAGGGCGAGACCGCGCAGGAGCTGCAGGGCGCGGTGCTCGCGCTCCGCGAGGTGATGGTCCGCGTCGCTCCGCGCAACCTCGACCACCTGGTGGACACCTGCGGCACCGGCGGCGGGACGGTCGGCACCTTCAACATCTCCACCGCCGCCGCGTTCGTCGCAGCCGGCGCCGGCGCGCAGGTGGCGAAGCACGGCAACCGTTCGTTCAGCACCCGGTCGGGCAGCGCGGACGTGCTCGAGGCGCTCGGCGTGGCCGTCGATCTGCCTCCGAAGCGATCGGTGGAGCTGCTGGACGAGTGCGGGATGACGTTCCTCTTCGCGCCGCTCTATCACCCGGCGATGCGTCACGTCGGGCCGGTGCGCCGCGAGCTGGCACTGGGCACCATCATGAATCTGATCGGCCCCCTGTCCAATCCGGCCGGGGTCGCCAGGCAGGTCGTCGGCGCGGGCGATCCCGCGCGGGCGCCGCTGCTGGCAGAGACCCTGGCCTTGCTGGGCGCGGAGCACGCGCTGGTGGTGCACGCCCCGCGCGGACTCGACGAGATCGCGCCGCCGGGCCTCGGCCCGACCGACATATGGGAGGTGCGGGGGACGGTCGTGAAGCGCTGGACGCTGGACGGCGAGGAGTTCTCTCTGGCCGCCGGCGACGCCGCGGCGCTCGCCGGCGGATCGCCGGCCGACAACGCGCGCGCGGTCGAGGCGATCCTGGACGGGACCGATCGCGGAGTGCGGCGCAGCGCAGTCGTGCTCAACGCCGCAGCGGCGCTCGTGGTGGGAGCGGTGGCGAAGGACTGGCGGGACGGCGTCCGGCGCTCCGGCGAGGCGCTGGACTCGGGAGCCGCGCGCGGCGTCCTCGACCGGCTGCGGCGCGCGAGCCGGCCTAGTACTTCCGGATGACTCCGACCACGACGCCCTGGATCGTCACGTCGTTCTCGTGGACGTAGATCGGATCGAGTGCGGGGTTGGCGGGCTGGAGACGGACCCAGCCGCTCTTCTCGCGGTAGTAGGTCTTGACGGTCGCATGGGTGCCCTGAAGCAGGGCGATGACCATTTCCCCGTTGCGCGCGGTGTCGCGGCCGTGGACAACGACGTAGTCGCCGTCCTTGATCTGCTCGTCGATCATCGAGTCGCCGCGCACCCGCAGGACGTAGTTGGGCCCGGTGGCGGGGAGCATCTCCTCCGGCAACGTCATGGACTCGCTGTCCTGTACCGCTTCGATGGGCTCGCCGGCGGCGACGGTGCCGAGCAGCGGCACCTCGACGACCCCCGGCTGCCGTGCCCGGGAGAGGACTTCGATGGACCGGCTCTCGTTGTACGAGCGCCGGATCACGCCCTTCCGCTCGAGGTTCGTCAGATGCTCGTGCACCGTCGCCAGCGACGTGTAGTTCATCGCCGACGCGATCTCCTCGAAGCTCGGCGCGAACCCGTGCTCGTCGATGTAGCTGGTCAGGTAGTCGAGGATCTCACGCTGACGTTTGGTGAGCGGCACCATGGCTCCTTCCGGCCCGGGAGGGGAATTGGGTCCCCCCGAAGATACGCCGAACAGAACGTAACCGAATGAAAGCCGAAGCACAAGAGCCGGGACTGCTGGCCGCGCTGGTCGCCGGAGCGGAGCGGCGGGTCGCGTCCGCCCGCGACTCCCGCCGGGAGTTGGAGCGCTCGGCCGCGCGCGCGAGCGTGCCGCCGGACTTTGGCGCGGCGCTGGCCGCCGGCCCATCCGTCGCCGTGATCGCCGAGATCAAGCGGAAGTCGCCCTCGGCGGGCGCCCTCTGGCGTGAGGGTGACGTGGCGACGTTGGCCGGCGAGCTCGAGGCGGCGGGGGCGGCGGCGCTGTCGGTCCTGACGGAACCGGCGCACTTCGGCGGGTCGCTGGAAGACCTGGCGCAGGCAGCCGGTGCGGTCCGCGTCCCGGTGCTGAGGAAGGACTTCATCCTCGATCCGGTGCAGCTGTACGAAGCCCGCGCGCACGGGGCGTCGGCCGTTCTTCTGATCGTCCGCATTCTCGAGCCTGGGCGGCTCGCGGATCTCGCCGGCCTGGCGTGCGATCTCGGCCTCGCCACGCTGGTGGAGGTGCACGAGCGTTCGGAGCTCGCGACGGCGCTGGCGGCCCGGCCCACGGCGGTCGGCGTCAACGCGCGGGACCTCGACACGCTCGCGATGAACCGGGGCCTGGTCGAGGAGCTGATCGGGCAGGTACCGGCGGGGCGATCGGCCGTGGCCGAGAGCGGACTCTCCGTCCGCGCCGACGTCGAGGCCGTGGCCGCGCGCGGGGCGGACGCGGTCCTGGTCGGCGCGGCGATCTCCGGCGCCGGGAATCCGGTCTCCGCGCTCCGCGCGCTCACCGGAGTGCCCCGGCGGCGGGACGTGCGCGAGGGGAGGCGCCCGTGACCGGCCGGTTCGGCGCCTACGGCGGGCGGTACGTGCCGGAGACGCTCGTCCCGGCCCTGGAGGAGCTGGCCGCGACCTACGACCGCCTGGCCGGAGACAGGGCTTTCTGGAACGAGTACGAAGCCCTCCTGGCCGAGTACGTCGGGAGGCCGACGCCGCTCTCCGAGGCCCCGCGGCTCTCGCAGGCCGCGCGCACGCGCGTCTTCCTCAAGCGCGAGGACTTGAACCACACCGGTGCGCACAAGATCAACAACGCGCTGGGGCAGGCGCTGCTAGCGCGGCGGATGGGGAAGCGGCGCATCATCGCCGAAACGGGCGCCGGGCAGCACGGCGTGGCGACGGCGACGGTGTGCGCGAGGTTCGGCCTGGAGTGCGTGGTCTACATGGGCGAGGAGGACATGGCCCGGCAGGCGCTGAACGTCTATCGGATGCGCCTGCTCGGGGCCGAGGTCCGGCCCGTGACTTCCGGCACCCGGACACTCAAGGACGCGACTAGCGAGGCGATCCGGGATTGGGTCACGAATGTCGAATCGACGCACTATATTATCGGCTCCGCCGTCGGCCCCGACCCGTACCCGCGGCTGGTGCGGGACCTGCAGTCGGTGATCGGGCGCGAGACGCGCCGCCAGTGCCTGGAGCGCTTCGGCGCGCTGCCGAAGTCGGTGGTGGCGTGCGTCGGCGGTGGATCGAATGCGCTCGGCATCTGGACGGCGTTTCTCGAGGACCGCGCGGTGGAGCTGGTGGGCGTCGAGGCCGCGGGCGAGGGCTTGGCCGGCGGTCGGCATTCGGCCTCGCTTCTGGCGGGGAGACCGGGCGTCCTGCACGGGAGCCTGAGCTACCTGCTGCAGGACGCGGACGGCCAGGTGATGCCGGCCCACTCGGTGGCCGCAGGGCTCGACTATCCCGGCGTCGGGCCCGAGCACGCGGCGCTGAAGGACTCCGGCCGCGCACGGTACGTGGCGGTGACGGATGCCCAGGCGCTCGACGCGTTCGAGCGGCTGAGCCGGCTCGAGGGGATCATCCCTGCTCTGGAGAGCGCGCATGCCGTCGCGTGGGTGCTGGGCGAGGCCGGGCGCTGGCGGACGGATGACGTGGTGATCATCAACCTCAGCGGGCGCGGCGACAAGGATGTCGCGGCCGTGGCCGCCGCTGGGCGCACATCAGGGTGACCATGGGTGCAGCGCCGGAAGTCGTCCTGCCTCCTGCCGTGGTCGAAGAGCTGATACAGGCCGTGGTCAAGGGCCTGCGCGCTCATCAGCTGTACCTCCCGAACAATCCCGTCTATCAGAAGGCCCTCGAGACGATGCGGGCGGCGTTCCCGCCGGTCTGGGAGGCATTGGACGAGCTCACGCTCGACGTCACGGAGAGCGAGCTGCGCTGGGAAGGGAACGTCGTCTACAGCCAGAGCAACCGCGGCGATAGCCTGTCCTGGGTGTTCTTCAAGGACGGCGTGCGGGCCGTGACGCTCCTGCCCGGGGTCGAGCAGGACGAGATCGTGGGCCTGCTCGACGTGGTACACCGTGCCCGGACGCTGCGCCAGGAGGACAGCGACGACCTGCTGACCCTCCTCTGGGAGAAGGACTTCCAGCGGATCCGCTACGTGTTCCAGGAGATGGGCTCGGGCGATACCGGCACGATGGCGCTCCCGACCTCGGACGAGGTCGCGGCCACGGCTGGCGCGCAGGGGGCGCGCGCGGTGTCGCAGGCGGTGGAAGAGGAGATGAGCACCGGCGAGGTGGAGCAGGGCGGCGCGCCGACAGCGCCTGCCGGGACCGTGCGGCCCGAAGACTTCGAAAGCACCCTCTACTTCCTCGACGAGAAGGAGATCGCCTACCTCCAGGACGAGGTGAACCGTGAGTACGCGCAGGACCTGCGGCGCAACGTGCTCGGGATGCTGCTCGACGTGCTGGAGCTGCAGCCGTATCCGACCGTCAGGGCCGAGCTCATCTCGATTCTGGAGAGCTTCCTGCCGTACCTGCTGGGCGCCGGCGACTACTCGGCGGTGGCGTACGTCCTGCGCGAGGTGAAGGCGGTGCTTCAGCGTGCGCGCGAGCTGCTGGCGGAGCACCGCAAGGCGCTCGAGGACCTGCCGGCGCGGCTGTCGGAGGCGGAGCCGCTCGCGCAGCTGCTCCAGTCGCTGGATGAAGCGGCGGCGCATCCGTCCGCGGACGAGCTCGGGGAGCTGTTCGGCGAGCTGCGGCCCGAGGCGCTGCCCACGCTGCTGGGGTGGATGCCGAAGCTGAACAACGAGCGCGTCAAGGTCGTGCTCGACGGCGCGATCGGGCGCCTCGCCGCGGCCCACCCGGAGAAGCTGGTGGAGGCGATCGGCGGCGGCGATCCGCTGATCGCGCTCGAAGCGGTGAAACTCTCCGGCCGGCTGAAGCTGGCGTCGGCGGTGCCCGCGCTGTCGCAGGCGCTCGGCCACGAGGAGACGGCGGTGCGCGCCGCGGCGGTGCAGGCGCTGTCGGATCTCGGGGTGCCGGGGGCGCTGCAGGGACTGGAAAAGGCGCTCGACGATCCCGACCGGGAGGTGCGGCTGGCGACGGTGCGCATCCTGATGGTGAAGAAGCACCGCGGCGCGCTGCCGAAGGTGACGGCGGCGATCCAGGGGAAGTCGGTGCGGGTCGCCGATCTCACGGAGAAGATGGCCTTCTTCGAGGCGTACGGGTCCCTGGTCGGCGAGGAGGGCGTCGCGTCTCTCGACGCGATGCTCAACAGCGGCGGCCTCCTGAAGCGCAAGGAGGACCCGGAGCTGCGCGCGTGCGCGGCGATGGCGCTCGGCAGGATCGGCACGCCGGCGGCGCGGCAGGCGCTGGAGCGCGCGACCGGCGCGAAGGACGCGCTCGTGCGCAACGCAGTCAGCAAGGCGCTCCGCGGCATGGCGGGGAGCTAGGATGACGGGACCGGGACGCAGACCGTCGGTCGTCGACTCGATCCAGACCACGGACGGGTACATCCGCGGGGCGGGGCGCGCCTTCCTCGTGCTGTTGTACACCGCGCTCCGCTCGCTCAAGCTCTATCCGCTCGAGAACAGCCAGGTCCAGAAGTCGCTCGAGGACCTGACGGCGTCGGTGAGCGAGATCCTGGCGCGGGAGCACGAGATCGAGGTGCGCGTCACGGGCGAGTTCATCTTCGTCAACCAGACGCGGCTGCGGCTCAACCTCGACAACTACGCCTCGTTCTCCCACATCCTGAGCATCCTCAAGGCGGTGGGCGTCGGCGTGGTGCGCGCACTCGACGGCGCGGACCGGCGCGAGTGGAGGACGTTCCTGTCCCTGCTCCTGACGATGTCGTCGCGCGAGAGCACGAACCGCTACTTCGACCTCGCCAACAAGCTGCACGATGCCGGCGTGACGCACATCCTCGTCGAGCCCCCGGTAGAGTCGGAGGTCAACGAGGAGGAAGAGGAGCGCGCCAAGGAACAGGCCAAGCGCACGTACCAGCGCTCGGTGGCGGTCACCAAGGAAGTGATCAACTCGGTGCGGATGGGGCGCACCGCCAGCGTGAAGAAGGTCAAGCGCGCGGTGCAGGCCATCGTGGACCAGGTGCTGTCGGAGGAGACGTCGCTCATCGGCCTGACCACGCTGCGCGACTACGACGACTACACGTTCACGCACTCGGTCAACGTCTGCATCTTCTCGGTCGCCCTCGGCCGGAAGCTCGGGCTCGGCAAGCTGCAGCTCTACGACCTGGGGATGGCGGCGCTGTTCCACGACGTCGGCAAGTCCCGCGTCCCCCTCGAGGTGCTCAACAAGCAGGGGAGCCTCGACGAGGAGGAATGGCGGATCATGCAGGCCCATCCGTGGCTCGGCGTGCTCACGCTGTTCGGGCTGCGCGGCTACGGAGAGGTGCCCTACCGCAGCATGATCGGCACGTACGAGCACCACATGAAGGTCGATCTGACGGGCTACCCCAAGTCGGTGCGCGCGCGCCAGATCTCCATCTTCTCGAAGATCATCGCGGTGGCCGACGGGTTCGACGCGGCGACGTCGCGGCGCGCCTACCAGACCACGCCGATCCAGCCGGACTCGGTCCTCAAGGAGATGATCGAGAACCCGAAGCGCGGCTACGACGGGATCCTGGTGAAGGCGTTCATCAACCTGATCGGCGTCTATCCGGTCGGGACGATGGTGATCCTCGACACGTACGAGCTGGGCATCGTCACAGCGGCGAACTCGAATCCGGACGTGATCCACCGGCCGGTGATCCGCATCGTCTCGGACCCGGCGGGCGGTGTGGTCTACCCCGGGCACGTGGCGGACCTGGCCGAGAAGGACGAGGCCGGGAACTTCGTGCGCAGCATCATCAAGGTCACGAATCCCGACCGGTACGGGATTCGCGTCTCCGACTACTTTGTCTGACGGCGCCCTCGCGGCGCGCCTGGCCCGCCTCCGCGCGACGCGGCGGACGGCCCTGATCCCGTACATCACGGCCGGGTTTCCCAGCCCCGACGAGACGACGGCGTTCCTCCGCGGCGCGGGGGCGGCCGGCGCCGACGTCGTGGAGCTGGGCGTGCCGTGGAGCGATCCGGTGGCCGACGGCCCCACGATCCAGGCGAGCGCGCACGCCGCGCTGCAGGGGGGGACAACGCTGGCGCGAACGCTGGAGCTGCTCGCCGGCGCGCGGGCGGAGCTGCCGGTCGTCGTCTTCACGTACCTGAACCCGGTGCTGGCGCGGGGCGCCGTGCGGTTCGCGGCCGACGCGAAGCGTGCGGGCGCGGCCGGACTGCTCGTGACCGACCTGCCGGTCGGCGCCGACGACGCGGTGGAGCGGGACCTGCGCTCGGCGGCTCTGCCGCTGGTCCGGCTGGTCGCCCCCACGACGCCCGCGGCCCGCCGGCGCGCGATCGCCGAGCGCAGCGAGGGATTCCTCTATCTGATCGCGCGCCTTGGGGTCACCGGCGAGTCAGGCGAGCTCTCCGGCGCGCTCGGCGCCCAGGTCGCGTCCTTGCGTGCCGTGAGCGACCTCCCAATCGCGGTGGGGTTTGGCATCTCGTCGCGCGCGCAGGCGGCGGCGGTCGCGGAAGTCGCCGACGGCGTGGTCATCGGGAGCGCGGTGGTCTCCCGGATGGCGCGCGGCGGGGCCGCCGAAGCGCTCGCGTGGCTCGGCACGGTCCGCGCAGCGCTGGACGGGCGGCGCGCGCCGGCGTAGGCTTGAGGCACGATGCCGAACGACGCCATCACACTCCGCGGGATGCGGTTCCACACCCTCGTCGGGCTGCTGCCGCACGAGGAGAGCATTCCCCAGCCGCTGGAGCTCGACCTCACGGTGTCCCTGTCGCTCAGGCGGGTCGGAGAGACGGACTCGCCCCGCTCGCTGCTCGACTATCGCACGCTCTACCAGCTGGTGTCCGAGACGGTGGGCACGAGCCATCACCGCCTGCTCGAAGCGCTGTGCGAGCGGATCGCGGCCAAGGCGCTCGCCCTGCAGGGTGTGGAGCGCGTGCGGGTGGCGGCCCGCAAGCCCCACGCGCCGATCGCGGGGCCGCTCGACGCGGTCGAGGTGGTGATCGAGCGCACGCGCGATGGGCGTTGAGCGGGCGGCGATCGCCCTCGGCTCCAATCTCGGCGACCGCGCCGCCATTCTCGCCCGTGCCCGGGAGGCCATCGCCGGGCTGCCTCTGACCCGCCTGCTCGCTGCTTCGGACGTGGAGACCACTGCGCCGCTGGGCCCCATTGCCCAGGGCCCCTACCTCAACCAGATGCTGCTGGTGGAGACGGCGCTCGAACCGCTCGAGCTGCTCGAAGCCGTGCTCGCGATCGAGCGCGCCGAGGGGCGCGTGCGTCGCGAGCGGTGGGGGCCGCGCACCCTCGACTGCGACATCGTGCTGTACGGGGACCGGACCATCCGCGAGCCCAACCTCGTGGTGCCCCACCCGGAATTGCCCAACCGGGACTTCTGGCAGCGGGAGCTGCGCCAGCTGGGGCTTCGTGAACCGCAGGAGGGCAGCTAGGAGCGAGCGGAGCGCAGTGGAGTTCCCAGACGGCAAGTTGCCAGTGGTTTCAAGACGCAAGCGGTGAGGGTACAGACAAGTCGCAAGTACTGACAACTGGGCTGCCGCCGAATCCTTGGCAACTGGTAACCACTTCAGTACTTGCCGTCTGGCAACTGTCCTGGCCCCTGTTTCGGCATTCTGTTACCCTTCGGCGCATGTCTTCGCCATCGAAGGATTCTCCGGTCACCACACGGGATTTCCTCGCCTGGAAGGCCGCGGGGCGCCGGATCGTGGTCGTGACCGCCTACGACGCGCTGTTCGGGCGTCTGGTGGACGAAGCCGGCGTGGACTGCGTGCTGGTGGGCGACTCGGTGAACCAGGTGCTGTGCGGGGAACCCTCCACGCTCTCGGCGACGCTGGAGCAGATGATCTACCACGCGCGTGCAGTGCGACGCGGCGTCCAGCGGGCGCTGCTGGTGGTGGATCTGCCGTTCCTCTCCTACCAGGTCGGCCGGGAGGATGCGATCCGGAACGCCGGCCGGGTGATGAAGGAGACGGGAGCCAGCGCCGTGAAGTTGGAGGGTGGTGCGGCGATGGCGGAGACCGTGCACGCGCTGGTGGAGATCGGCATCCCGGTGATGGGACACCTCGGCCTCACCCCGCAGTCCGTGCACGCCCTCGGCGGATACCGGGTGCAGGCGAAGGACGACGAGGCGGCGCGCCGGCTGGAGGGCGACGCCGCCGCACTGGAGGCCGCGGGCGTGTTCGCGATCGTCCTCGAGCTGGTGCCGGCCTCGCTGGCGGGCGCCGTCACGGCCGCGCGCGCCGTCCCGACCATCGGCATCGGCGCCGGTTCGCGATGCGACGGGCAGGTGCTGGTTCTTCCCGACCTGCTCGGCCTCAACGACGCCTTCGCGCCGAAGTTCCTCAAGCGTTACGCGTCGCTCGCGGACGACGTCCGGGGCGCCGTCGGCCGCTTCGGCGACGAAGTGCGGCGCGGCGCCTACCCGGACGCCGACCACTCCTTCTAGCGTCCGCATGGAAGTCGTCGTCGCGCTCGAGGACGTGCGCGCCCGCGTCCGTGAGGCGAAGCGCGGCGGAAGGCGCCTCGCCTTCGTGCCCACGATGGGTGCCCTGCACGAAGGCCACCTGTCGCTGGTCCGCGCGGCGCGCCCGCACGCGGATCTCGTCGCGATGAGCATCTTCGTCAATCCGCTGCAGTTCGGTGCCGGCGAGGACTTCGCGCGCTACCCGCGCGATCCCGCGCACGACCGGGACCTGGCGGAGCGCGCAGGCGTGGACCTCCTGTGGACGCCGGGGGCGCCGGCGATGTACCCGGAGCCGCCCAGGGTCACCGTCTCGCCGGGCCCGGCCGGCGAGCGGCTCGAAGGGGCGAGCCGGCCCGGCCATTTCGCAGGCGTCCTCACCGTGGTCCTGAAGCTGTTCATGCTGGTGGAGCCGGACGTGGCCATCTTCGGCCGGAAGGACTTCCAACAGGCGGCGCTGATCCGCGCGATGGTGCGGGACTTCAATCTGCCGGTCGCCATCGTCGTCGCGCCCACGGTGCGCGAGCGCGACGGCTTGGCGCTGTCGTCGCGGAACGTCTATCTCGAGCCCCCGGCCCGCGCGGCGGCGACCGCGCTGTATCGGGCGTTGCGCCGCGGTGTCGAGGCATACCGCGGGGGCGAGCGCCGGGCCGCCGCGATCGCTGCAGCCGCGCAGGGGGTGATCGCCGGACAGCGCGGCGTCACGCCGGACTACGTGGCGTGCGCCGCTCCGGACGACCTGGCGCCGGTTGAGGCCGCCGACGCGGCGACGGTGCTTGCGGTGGCGGCTCGCGTCGGCGGAACCCGGCTCATCGACAACGTGGTGCTCGGCGAGGGATTGGAGGGCGATGTCCACATCGCCGGATGACGTGCGGGCGGCGTTGCCGCACTGGGCGGTGGTCGCGGAACGGCGCCTCGCGCACGTCGGACGCGTGGTGGATCTGCTCGACGAATGGGCTCGCGCGCGGGGCGTGGACGAGGTCGAGGCCGGCCGGTGGCGGCGGGCGGCGCTGCTGCACGACGCCCTGCGCGACGCGGACGAGACGGTGCTGCAGCGCTACGAGCCGAGGCCGGTCTGGCCCCTCAAGACCTGGCACGGGCCGGCGGCCGCGGCGGCAGCGGCGGCCGACGGCGAGCGGGACGCCGGCGTCCTCGACGCCGTGCGCTTCCATTCGCTCGGGTATGCCCGGTGGGACGACGCGGGGCGCATGCTCTACCTGGCGGATTATCTCGAGCCCGGACGCCCCTACGACCGTCCGAGGCTCGACCTGCTGTCGTCCCGCGTCCCCGCCGAGCCCGCCACGGTGCTTCGCGACGTAGCGGCGCTGCGGATCGGATGGCGTCTCACGGAGGGCGGCCTCATCGCCGAGGAGACATGGGAATTCTGGAACGCGCTGGTCGCGGCCGGCTCCTCGTCGTCGCGCTGATCGCCGTCGGGTTCGCGGCGGCGGGCCTCTCGCTCTGGTGGCACCATGGCCACCGGGAAGACGGGAGTCTTGCGCGGGCGGTCCCGGGGGAGCGGGACCGCGTCGTCGTGGAGGTGCTGAATACCACGCGGGCGGTGGGACTCGCCCGGGCTGCCACGCGCCTGCTCCGGGACGCCGGGATCGACGTCGTCTACTTCGGCTCGGATACGGGCGCGGTCGTGGACTCCACCCAGGTGCTCGTCCGGCGCGGGACGCCCGACGGCGCGGCGCGCGTCGCCGCGGCGCTAGGCGTCGGTGCGGTCCGGCAGCTTCCCGATCCCGGCCGCCTCGTGGACGTCACGGTGCGGATCGGGCGCGACTTCGCCGCCCGCCTCGCCGCGCGCCGCTCGTAGCTGGCCGCACGCGGCTGCGATGTCGAGGCCGCGACTGCGCCGGGCCACGGCCTCGACCGCGCGCCGCCGCAGCGCACCGGCGAACCACGCGAGCCGGTGCCCCGACGCGGGCACGAGCTGTGGCGCGCCGCCGGGATGCAGCGGGAGCAGATTGACCAGGGCGCCGGCCTGTTTCGCGATCCGGGCGAGCGCGGCGAGGTCCTCGTCGCGATCGTTCACCCCCTCGATCAGCACGTACTCGAACGTCACCCGCCGCTTGAACGCCTTGATCGCCTCCAGCACCTCGGGGAGCCGGTAGCGCTTCTCGATCGGCATGATGGACAGCCGCGTGGCGCTGGTAGGTGCGTGCAGGGACAGCGCGAGTCGGAACTGCTCGGGGCGCTTCGCGAGCTTGGCCAGGGCGGGGAGGATCCCGACGGTCGAGACCGTGATGTGGCGCGCCCCGATCCCGAGCGCCTCCGGATGGTTGAGCAACGTGAGCGCGGCGTCCACCGCCGGCCAATTCAGCAGCGGCTCCCCCATGCCCATGAACACGACGTTGGTGGGCTTGACCGGATCCGGCGCCAGCAGCAGCTCCCGGACCTGCCCCGCGATCTCCCACGCCTCGAGGTTCCGCTTGAGGCCCATCGTCCCCGTCGCGCAAAAGGCACACCGGAGGGGGCACCCCGCCTGCGACGAGATGCACAGCGTGCGACGGGATCCTTCCGGAATGAGCACGGACTCGATCGCCTCGCCGTCGGGCAGGCGCCACAGGAACTTCCGCGTCCCGTCCGTCGATTCCTGGCTGATCTCGAGCTGCAGCCGCGGCAGCGGCCACTCGGCATCCAGCGCCTGGCGCAGGGCGTGAGGCAGCTCCGTCGCCGCAGCCCAGCTCGCGACGGGACGCTGCCAGAGGCGGGGCAGGAGCTGCGACAGGCGGTAGCTCGCCTCCCCGCGCGCCGCCAGCCACTCGCCCAGCGCGACCGAGGCCGCTTCGGGCGCGAGGTCGAGAAGCGTGCTCACATCATCCCCGCGGCCAGGCCGAACCGGTACGTCGCGCCGAAACCGTTCACGCCGCCGTCCCGACCGAGATAGACGCGGTAGCGTCCGACATCCAGGGAAACGCCGAATCGGCTCCGCCAGACCTGGAACCCGGCCGTCTCCTCGCGCGCGGCGCCGACGTCCACTTCGGCGACGCCGCCGAGGGCGAGGCCCGCCGAGAGGAGGTGCTGCATCCCCTCGCCGTGCGCCCAGCCCGCGCCGTACCAGAGGCGGAGGTCCGCCGTCGTGCCCCAGACCTGGCTCTCCGCCGTGCGATAGGAGACCGCCGCGCTGTAGCTCGCCGCGGCTTCCGAAGCGCGAAGGGCCGGGTCGAAGAACCGCGTGGCGACGCCGAAGGAGAAGTGCGACGAGCTGGCATACCGCAGTCCGAGGTCCAGCCCCACCTGAGAGGCGCTGAGGATGTCGAGCCTGCCGGACAGCGCGCGCGCCGCGATCCCGGCCGTGAAGCCCGAGCCGATCGCGCGGGCGAGGCCGACCGACAAGACCTCATTGTAGACCGCGATGTCGCCGCCGATGGCCTCCGGACTCGTCTCGGTCCGCACCAGCCCGTCCACCCCCATGCGGCCGTAGACCACGTTCACCGTCCCAAACGCGCCTGCCCGGACTGCGAGGCTGGCGACTCCGCCGTTGACGCCGATCTCGGAGGGGGCGTGAATGGCCTCGATGGCCACGCGCAGGCTGGCGCCGGAGGGAGAGAGTCGCACCGCCGGCGTCCAGAGCGCCGCCGAGCCGTCTTCTGCCAGCGCGGGCGGTACGACCAGCGTCCCGGCGGCGAGCCGCCATAAGTCGGAAGCGATGGCCAGCTGCCCGAGAGCCTCCCGCGGCCTTCCCAGGCCTCCGGCGACGAGCAACAGGAGCGGAACGGCATGGAGGGGACGAGGGAGGCGGGGCGGCATCGGCGAAGGTTGGCTCGCGGTGCGGGGGATGTCAAGCGAACTGGTCAGCTTGCTCAAGTTGTGAGGCGCCATTAACTTGCGACCGTCATGAGGCGCTTGCCGCCCCTGTGCTGCTGAGCCAGTTGCTGGCCCCAGATCGCGTCCGAGTCCCTCTCACATCCCGGGACAAGCCGAGCGTCCTCCGCGAGTTGGTGGAGCTGCTGGTGCGCTCCTCGGGCGGCGCCCCCGATGATATCCTGCACGCCGTGCGGGAGCGCGAGGCGTGCCAGTCCACCGGGTTCGGCCACGGCGTCGCCATTCCGCATGCGCGGAGCCCGTCGGTCAGTGCCCTGACGCTGGTGGCGGGTCAAACGGCGGCCCCGATCGACTACGGGGCGCTGGACGGAGAGCCGGTGCGCCTCTTCTTCCTGCTGGCCGGCCCCGAGGCGATGGCCGGATCGCAGGTGCGGGCGCTGGCGCGCATCGCCCGGCTGGTGCGGCAGGAGGGTGTCCGGGGGCGACTGCTGGGCGCGGCCACTCCGGAGGCGTTCTGTCAGGTGGTGCGCGAGGCGGAGGGCGAGTAAGGCATGATCAAGAGGCTGGGCGACGGGTGGGCGGCGGTGGCGGTGTGGATCGCGATTCAGCTCACGCTGACTTCGCTTCCGGGCGCTGCAATTCCCGTGAGCCTCAATCACCCCCTGGACTGGATCGGGCACTTCGGCCTGTATGCAGGGCTCGGGGGGCTGATTGCCCGCGTCGCGTCGCTGCGCGGCTGGCCGCGGCGGAACCTGCTCATCGCGGCGGCGTTCATCACCCTGGGGGCTGCGCTCGACGAGCTGCACCAGCTCTTCATCCCGGGCCGGGACGCCGAAGTACTCGATTGGCTGAGCGATACGCTCGGGGCGATCGCCGGTCTCACCGTCGGATACCAGCTCATGAAGTCGAGGCTCGCCAAGTGGCTTCGCTAGCCAAGACGTCCCTGCGCTCGCACTGGTGTGGCGAGCTGCGCGCGGCGCACGAGGGCCAGGAGGTGAGTCTCGGCGGGTGGGTGCACAGGCGCCGGGACCTCGGGGGCCTGGTGTTCGTGGACCTGCGGGATCGGGAAGGGCTGGCGCAGGTCGCGTTCGGCCCCGCCTGGTCCCCCCCGGAAGTGCTCCAGCGGGCGTCGGGGCTCGTCGCCGAAGCGGCGATCGTGGTGCGAGGCGTGGTGGCCCGCCGGCCGGCGGGGCAGGCCAACCCGGACATGCCGACGGGCGACGTCGAGGTGCATGCCACGTCGGTCACGGTGGTGGGCCCGACGGTGACGCCGGCGATCCCGGTCGCGCGAGTGCGCGGGGAGACGCTCGCCGCGGAGGAGCTGAGGCTCCGGCACCGGTATCTCGATCTGCGGCGGCCGGAGATGTACCGGAACCTCGAGCTGCGGCATCGCCTCCTCCAGCGCACGCGTCGCGAGCTCTCGGATCGTGGCTTCCTGGAGATCGAGACGCCGATCCTCACCAAGCCGACGCCGGAGGGGGCACGGGATTTCATCGTGCCGTCCCGGATGTACCCCGGGCAGTTCTACGCCCTTCCGCAGTCGCCGCAGCTCTACAAGCAGCTGCTGATGGTGGCCGGGTTCGATCGTTACTTCCAGCTCGCCCGCTGCTTCCGGGACGAGGACCAACGCGCGGACCGCCAGCTCGAGTTCACGCAGATCGACGTGGAGTGCGCGTTCGTCGGGCCGGAGGACGTCTACGCGGTGACGGAGGGAGTGCTCGCCGCGCTGTGGCAGGAGGCCGGGCACAAGGTCGAGACGCCGTTCCCGCGGATGGCTTATGGCGACGCCATGGAGCGGTACGGCACCGACAAGCCGGATTTGCGCTTTGGCCTTGAGATACGGGACTGGACGGCCATCGCGCGGCCGCTTCAAGTCCCGATGTTTCGGGATCTGGTCAAGTCGGGTTGGCGGGTCCGTGGAATTCTCGTGCCCGACGCGCAGAAGCTGTCTCGGAAGCACATCGACGAGTTCGCAGCGCTTGCGAAGCACGTCGGTGGCTCCGGGCTGGGCTGGCTGCGCTGTCAGGGCGACCAGCTCACGGGCTCCCTGGCCAAGTCAATCCAGCTTGAGAGCGCGCGGCAATTGGGCTTGGTGGACGGAGGCCTCGCGCTGTTCGCGATCGGCCCGGATGCCGAAACGTCTGCCGTACTCGATCACGTGCGCCGGGCAGTTATTTCCACGCTGCAGCCTGTGCCCGCGAGGCCGCACGCCTTCGTGTGGATCGAGCAATTCCCCCTCTTCGATCATGAGCCAGGCACCGGTGCGCTGACCTTCATGCACCATCCCTTCACGGCGCCGCATCCGGAGGACGTGGGGTTGCTGACGACGGCACCCGAGCGCGCGCGGTCGCTCCACTACGACGCGGTCTACAACGGCGTGGAGCTGGGGAGCGGTTCGATCCGGATCACCGATCCGGCGCTTCAGGCGCTGGTCTTCGAACGCCTGGGCCTCTCGCGGGAGGAGACGGAGCACCGGTTCGGCTGGCTGCTGGAGGGGCTGCGGAGCGGGGCGCCGCCGCACGGCGGCATCGCCCTCGGCTTCGACCGCATCGCCCTGCTGCTGGCCGGCGGCGAGTCGCTGCGGGACGTGATCGCGTTCCCGAAGACCGCGCAGGCCCGCGCCCTGTTCGAGGGCGCGCCCACGGCCGTGCCGCAGGCGGACCTCGACCTCCTCCACCTGAAGGTCACCCCGTGAACGGCGCCGACGACGTCGTCCATCGCCTGAACGTCGAGGGGGCGGATCTCCTCGCGCTGTCGGGGGTGAACGACGCCAACCTGCACGAGCTGGCGCGGCTTTCCGGCGTGCGCGTGTCGTTGCGCGGGGACCAGCTCTCGCTCGGCGGGGCGCTGGGGGCCGTCGAGCGTGCCACCGCGCTGGCGCAGGCGATGGTGGACCTGGCGCGGATGGGGGAGCAATTCGGTCCGGAGGACGTGCGGCGGATGGTCGAGGAGGGGCCGGCCGAGAACTCCAAGAACGGCGATCTCAAGATCGTGCTCCCGGGCCTCCGGCGGATCGTCACGCCCAAGACGGCGGGGCAGCGCGCCTACGTCCAGGCGATGCACGACAACGACATCGTGGTCTCGATCGGCCCGGCGGGCACCGGCAAGACCTACCTGGCGGTCGCCGTCGCCGTGGACATGCTCCACAAGAAGCGCGTCAAGCGGATCATCCTGGCCCGGCCGGCGGTCGAGGCTGGCGAGCGCCTCGGGTTCTTGCCGGGGGACATGCAGGCCAAGGTGGACCCCTACCTGCGGCCGCTGTACGACGCCCTCGAGGACATGATGCCGCACGAGAAAGTGCAGCGCGCCCTCGAAGCGCGGGTGATCGAGATCGCACCGCTGGCCTACATGCGCGGCCGGACGCTGGCCGACGCCTTCGTGATTCTGGACGAAGCGCAAAACACCACGGGCATGCAGATGAAGATGCTGCTCACCAGGCTCGGAGTGAATTCGCGCGCGGTCGTCACGGCTGACAAGACGCAGATCGACCTGCCGTCGCACGAGGAGTCAGGCATCGTGCAGATCGAGCGGATCCTGCCCGGGATCGACGGGATAGGGTTCTGCTACCTGGACGAGGGTGACGTGCTGCGGCACCGGCTGGTCCGCCAGATCATCCGCGCCTACCGCGAGGACCCGGGCGGCTGATGCTGTCCACCGGCGCCGTCGGTCGTCATGCGGCGCGCTTCTTCCTCGCGCCGCTCGTGGCCCTCGTGGCCTACCTCGCCTTTCCCCGCGCAGGCTCGCTGCTGCCGCATGGGTACGCGGTCGGCAGCGTCGCGGCCACCGACGTCATCGCGCCAGTGGGCTTCCTGGTGCCGAAGCCGGAGCCGCAGCGGGTGCGCGAAGCGGAGGCTCTGGCGGCCACGGTGCGGCCGCTCGTGACCGCCCATCCCGAGGCGGCGGAGGCGGCGGAGGCCGCCGCGGGCCATTTCTTCGCGGTCCTCGACTCGGCGGCGGGCGCGGGCGCCAGCCTCGCCGAAGCTGCGCGGGCGCAGGGACTCGCGATCTCCGCGGGAGATGCCGCCGCGCTGGGCGGAGCGGCGCTGCGCGCGGAGCTTCGGCGGGCGGTGATCGGTGCGCTGCGCCTCTCGGCCGCCGGCTACCTCGCCGCGGGCGTGTCCACCGTGGAGCTGGGCCCGGAGGTGGTGGTCCGGCGGGGCGCGGACGAGAGCGTCCTCGCCAGCGACAGCCTCCGCGCGTTCGGCGACTTCCTGGAGCGCGCGGCGCAGCAGCGGCCCGGCGCGCGGCCGGGGGGCGGGGAAGGGCTGTACGTTCGTCTGCTCGGCTTCTTCTTCCGGCCGACGCTCGTCTACGAGCAGGCCGAAACCGAGCGGCGGCGCGACGAGCTGCGGCGCTCGGTCGATTCGGTGCAGGCGGTCGTACAGCCGGGCGAGAAGATCATCGGCGCGCACGAAGTGGTGGATACGGCGGTTGCGGCCAAGCTCGCCGCGTACCGCGCGGTGCTCGAGCGGGGCGCGACGGGGAGCGTGCGCGGCGCCGTCACCACGCTCGGCGAGCTGGGGCTCGATACGGGGCTGATGGTGCTGTTCGGCGTCCTCTGCCTGTTCATCCGCCCGCACATCTACCGGGACTACCGCGCCCTCGGCTCCTTCGCCGTCGGGTTCGCGGTGGTGACGGTGGCCGCCGGGCTCCTGGCCCGCTTCGTCCCGTCGCGGCCCGAGCTCATCCCGGTGGCCTTCGCGATCATCCTGTTCTCCGTGCTGTTCGACGGCCGGATCGCGGCGGTGGCAGCGATGGTGCTCGCCGCCTTCCTCGGCATCCAGCGGCCGTTCTTCGGCTCCGAGGCGCTGTTCATCACCTTCGTGGGTGGCGTCGCGGCGGCGCTCTCGGTCGAGCGCATCCGCCGCCGCTCCGAGGTCTATTACTCCATCGCGATCGTGACGGCGGTGTACGCCGCGGCCGCGACCGTTTCGGGCGCGGCGGCGGGGGAGCAGGCGGTCTCGATCGCGCGGTCAGCAGGCCTGGGCGGCGTCAACGCCCTCGCGTCCGCGGCGCTCGCGATGCTGGCGCTCCCGCTGGCCGAACGCTTCACGCGCAGCACCACCGACCTGACGCTGCTCGAGCTCTCGGATCCCGACCGCCCGCTGCTGCGGCGGCTCGCAACCGAGGCGCCCGGGACGTACGCGCACTCCGTCGCGATGGCCAACCTGTGCGAGGCGGCCTGCAACGCGATCGGGGCGAACGGCCTGCTGGCCCGCGTCGGCTGCTACTATCACGACGTCGGGAAGCTCAAGCACCCGCAGTACTTCGCCGAGAACCAGACCCGTCCGCGGAACCCGCACGATCAGCTGAAGCCGAGCCTGTCGGCCGCGGTGATCCGGCGGCACGTGGAGGACGGGCTGGCGCTCGCCGCCGAGCACCGGCTCCCCCAGGTGATTCGCGCGTTCATCCCCGAGCACCACGGGACCACGGCGATCTCCTACTTCCTGGAGCGGGCGCGCGCGGAGGAGCCCGCGGCGCAGGCGCGCGAGGAGCTGTTCCGCTACCCGGGGCCCCGGCCGCGCTCGGCCGAGACCGCGGTCGCGCTGCTCGGCGATGCCGTCGAGGCCGCGCTCCGGGTCCTCGACGACCCGGCGCCCGAGACCGTCGCCGACGCGATCGAGCACCTGGTGGAGACCAGAGTCAGCGACGGGCAGCTGAAGGACGCTCCGCTGACCCTCGCCCAGATCGAGATCGTGAAGGCCGAATTCATGCGCGTCTACGCGGCAATGTACCACAGCCGCGTGGAATACCCGGAGGATGCCGGGGGCATCACCGCCGACTGGGAGGTCGATCATCGCGATTGAGGTGGCTGTCTCCGCCACGGTGGCGAGTCCCCTGTCGCGGGCGGAGGCCGAGCGCCTCGCCCGCGCGGTGCTTCGGGCCGAGGGGGTGAAGCGCGCGATGCTCTCGATCGCGTTCGTCGGACGCCGGCGCATCCGCGGCCTGAATCGCCGGACCTTCGGGCGGGATCGCGAGACGGACGTGATCGCCTTCAGGATGGTGGAGGGCACGGGGGCACGGGCGCGCGGGGGCACGGTCGTAGGGGACGTGTACGTCTGTGCACCGGTGGGGGCCGTTCAGGCGCGGCGGTTCGGCGCTACGCCGCACGAGGAGTTGGGGCGCCTGGTGATTCACGGCGTCCTCCACGTGCTCGGCTACGATCACCCGGAGGGCGGCGGCCGCGTCTCGAGCCCGATGTGGCGCCGGCAGGAGCGACTCCTGGCCCGTCTCGCCGGAGGGCGATGAACGAACGGGTGATGATCGCGCTGGCCGGCGCCCTGCTGGCCACGGGATGGGCCGCGCTGCTCGCGCTCGCCGACGGCGCGCTCGCGGCCGATCCCAAGCTCGGCGACACGGCCCTGAGCGGCGCGTATGGCGAGAAGCCGGAGCGCTTCCGCCGCGCGCTGGCGCTGGGCCGCATCACCTTCCTGGGCCTCGCCGCCGTCGGCGCCTCCGGGGCGCTGGCCTGGTGGCACGCGGGGCCAGCCGGCGCCGCGCTCCTTCTCTTGCTCCTCGTCGCGGGCGTGGCCCTCGTAGGCGATCTGGTCCCGCGAGCGGTCGGATTGTGGCGCGCCGTTCGCCTGGGGCGCTGGGCCGTGCGCACCGCGGACACGTCCCTCGCCCTCCTGGCACCGCTCATCGTCGGCGCCGGCATCGTGGACCGCGCGATCGCCCGCCTGTTCGGGGTCGCCGCGCAGGGTCCCCGGACGCCGGATCCCGCGCAGCGCGACATGCTGCTCGGCGTGTTCGCCCTCGCGGACACGATGGTGAGCGAGGTGATGACGCCGCGCGTGGACGTGCTCGGCCTCGACTGCGCCGCCTCCTTCGAGGAGACGGTGCGCGCCGTCGCTGCCGCGGAACATGCGCGGCTCCCGGCGTACGACGCGGACCTGGACCACATCGTCGGCGTGCTCTACGCCAAGGACCTGCTCCCGGCGCTGTTCGACGGGGACGCCGCGGGACGGAGCTGGCGAAGCCTGGTGCGGCCCGTGGACATCGTCCCGGAGACCAAGACGCTCGACGCCCAGCTCCGGGACTTCCAGCGCGGACCGAGCCACCTAGCCGTGGTGGTGGACGAATTCGGCGGGACGGCGGGGATCGTCACGCTCGAGGACGTGCTCGAGGAGATCGTGGGCGAGATCCGCGACGAGTACGACACCGGCGAGCTGCCGGCGATCCTGGCGCAGCGACCGGGCATGTGGCTGGTGGACGGGCGCGCGTCGCTGGAAGCCGTGTCCGAGGCGCTCGGCGTGCCGATTACGCACGAGGAGGTCTCCACCATCGGCGGGCTGGTGTACACCGTCCTCGGCCGGGTCCCCGTCGCGGGCGAGCAGGTGGAGCTGCAGGGTTTCCGCATCTCCGTCGACCAGGTCGTGCGCCACAGCATCCGGCGCCTCAAGGTCGAGCGCCTCGCCCCGTGAGCGTGCTCGTCGTGCTGCTCGGGCTCGCGCTCGCCGCGTACGGGGCGACGGCCTCCGTCGCGGCCCTGGCCGCGAGTCGGCTGGAGCTGACCCGCTGGGTCGCGCGCCAGCTCGAGGGACACGACGCCGCCATCACCCTCCTGTCGCGGCCCGGCGACGTGGCGGCGGCAGGCGACGCGCTCGTCGCCGTCGGGGTGGCGATCGCGGGCGTCGCTGCGCCGTGGGCGCTGCGGACCACCGGGCTGGCTACCACCCTGACGCTCGAGCTGGTGGTTGGCGTCCCGGCGCTCGCCGTCGTCGCCTACTTCATCCCGCGCGCGGTGGGGCGCCGCTGGCCGGAGGCGGTCGTGCGGTCGGTGGTCCCGCGTCTCCGGGGGGCGGGGGCGCTGGTCGGCCGCATCGTGCGCGGACGGGCGGCAACCGAGCGCGCCGAGCTGGCGGCGCTCCTGCGGGACACGGCCAGCGCCGGCCTGGCGCGCGAAGACGAGTTGGAGATCGTGACGGGGGTGATGACCTTCGCGGACCGGCTGGTGCGCGAGGTCATGACGCCGCGAACGCGGGTCACGGCCGCGCAGGAAGGGGCGAGCACGGCGGAGTTGGCACGGCTGGTCACCTCGTCGGGGTTCACCCGGGTCCCGCTCTGCCGCGGCTCGCTCGACGAGATCGTCGGGATGGTGCACGCCTTCGACGTCATCAAGGCGGGGCCAGCGGGCAGTGTCCGCGTGCGCCCGGTCGCCCAGCTGCCGGCCACCCGCCGCTGCGCGGACGCGCTCTTGGACATGCGGCGTGAGGGCCGACACCTCGCCGTCGTGCTCGACGAATTCGGCGGCACGGCCGGCCTGGTGACGATGGAGAACCTGCTCGAAGCGCTCGTCGGGGAGATCTTCGACGAGCTCGACGTGCCGGCGCCGGCGGTGCAGGGCGGGGGCGGCGTCCTCGTCATCGACGCCGGCTTCAGCCTCGCTCAGCTCCGCGAGCATTTCGGGTTGCCTATCGAGGCGCCGCCGAAGGTGGAAACAGCGGGCGGGTTCCTCACCTGGGCGGCCGGGCGGATTCCCCAGCAGGGAGATCGTGTTTCGGCGGCGGGCCTCGAGTTCGATGTCCTGGAGGCCACCGCGACTCGGCTGGTCAAACTGGTCGTCCGCACCGCAGTCGCGCCGCTTCCGCGCCGCCAGTGACGCGGCCGTTCTCCGCCCCCTTCCGAGGCGGTTTATCAGGCTTGACCAAAGTGCCTGTCCCGACTCACTTTAGGCCGTGACGTCCGCCGCCATTCTCGAGAGCCTGAGGAACCGCAAGCCGGCCGCCCTCGCCCGCGCCATCTCGATGGTGGAGAATGGCACTCCCGGGTTCGAGGCCCTGCTCGCGGCAGTGCACGCGGAGATCGGCCGGGCGCGGCGGATAGGCGTCACCGGCCCGCCGGGGGGCGGCAAGAGCACGCTCATCGAGCGCCTTACCGCCCACTATCGGGCGGCGGGGCACACGGTGGGCATCGTGGCCGTGGATCCGTCCAGCCCGTTCTCGGGAGGGGCGCTGCTCGGCGACCGCATCCGGATGGAGAGTGCGTCGGGCGACGGCGGCGTCTTCATCCGCTCGATGGCCTCCCGCGGCTCGCTGGGCGGGATGGCGACGACCACGGGCGAAGTGGCCGACGTGATGGACGCCTTCGGGTTCGAGCGGATCCTCATCGAGACCGTGGGGGTAGGGCAGTCCGAGCTCGACGTGGCCACGGCGGCCGATACGACGGTGGTCGTGCTGGTGCCCGAGTCCGGCGACGGGATCCAGGTGATGAAGGCCGGTCTGATGGAGATCGCCGACGTGTTCGTCGTCAACAAGGCGGACCGCCCCGGCGCCGACCGGCTCCGGCAGGAGCTGGAGGTGGCGATGGGGCTTCGGGGCGGGCATACGTTCCGCCATGTGCCCGCTCATCATGGAGGCGCGGAGGCACAGGGGCACAGAGGCACGGGGGATCCGCCTGACCGTGCCTCCGTGCCTCCGTCCGTCCGTGCCTCCGTCTGGGAACCGCCGGTCGTGGTGACGACTGCTCTCAGGGACGAAGGGGTGGGCGAGCTGGTCGAGGCCCTGGACCGCCACTTCGGCGCCCTCGAGGTGAGCGGGGACCTGGAGGCGCGGCGGCGGAGACGGCTCCAGGTGCGGACGCGCGAGGTCCTGGAGCGGGCGCTGCGGCGGTGGGTCTGGTCGGATGCGGGCCCCAAGCCCGCGGTGGACGGGGCCCTGGCCGACGTGGCCGCGGGCAGGCGGAGTCCGTACGAGGCGGTCGCGGAAGTGCTGGAGCGCATCCGGACGAAGGACGGGAGAACGGGATGAGCGTGTTCGAAGCCGAGCCGACGGTGCCGGGGGTCAAGGATCAGCTCGTGTACACGCCGCTCGACCTGCCGGACTTCGACTACGGGTCGGAGCTGGGGCCGCCCGGGGAATACCCGTTCACCCGCGGCATCCACGCCTCCGGCTATCGCGGCCGGCTCTGGACGATGCGGCAGTTCTCAGGCTTCGGCACGGCGCGCCAGACCAATGAGCGGTACAAGTTCCTGCTGGCCCGCGGGCAGACCGGCCTGTCGGTGGCGTTCGACTTCCCGACGCTGATGGGCTACGACTCCGATCACCCACGCTCGCTCGGCGAGGTGGGGAAGTGCGGCGTGGCGATCTCGAGCCTGGCCGACATGGAGGCGCTGTTCGAGGGGATCCCGCTCGACCAGGTCTCGACCTCGATGACGATCAACGGGCCGGCGGCGATGCTGTTCTTGTTCTACGTGGCGGCGGCCGAGCGACAGGGCGTGTCGAGCGAGCGGCTCCGGGGCACCGTGCAGAACGACATTTTGAAGGAGTACATGGCGCAGCACGCCTGGATCTTCGGAGTGGAGCCGGCGCTGAAGATCATCGTGGACCTGTTCGAGTGGGGCACGGCGCACGCACCGCAGTGGAACACGATTTCCATCTCCGGCTACCACATCCGCGAGGCGGGCGCGACGGCGGCGCAGGAGCTGGCGTTCACGCTCGCGAACGGCTTCACCTACGTCGAGCGCGGCATCGCGCGGGGCCTGGACGTGAACGCGTTCGCGCCGCGGCTCAGCTTCTTCTGGGACATTCACAACGACTTCTTCGAGGAGATCGCGAAGCTCCGGGCGGCGCGGCGCATCTGGGCGCGCCACATGCGCGAGCGGTACGGCGCCAGCAACGACGCCGCGCTGAAGATGCGGTTCCACTCGCAGACGGCCGGCGTCACCCTGACGGCGCAGCAGCCGATGAACAACGTCGTGCGCGTGGCCTACCAGGCGCTGGCCGCCGTGCTCGGGGGGACGCAGTCGCTGCACACCAACTCGATGGACGAGACGCTCGCCCTGCCGACCGAGAAGGCAGTGCAGCTCGCGCTACGGACCCAGCAGGTTCTGGCGTACGAGAGCGGCGTGGCGAACGCGATCGATCCCCTCGGCGGCTCCTGGTACGTGGAGGCGCTGACGCGCCAGCTCGAGGACGAGGCGGAGGCCGCCTTCGCGGACATCGAGCGGCTCGGCGGCGTGGTGCGGGGGATCGAGACCGGGTACTTCCAGCGGCTGATCGCGCAGTCGGCGAGCCGCCATCAGCGCGAGGTGGAGGAGCGGCGGCGCCTGATCGTCGGCGTGAACGAGTTCGTCGTGGACGAACCCGAGGTGCCGATCCCGCTCCTCAAGATCGGGGAGGAGGCCGCGCGCGAACAGGCCGAGCGGCTGAAGAAGTTGCGCGCCAGCCGCGCGGGCGATCTGGTGAAGCGACGGCTGGAGGCCCTGTCGGAGGCCGCGCGCCGCCAGGAGAACGTCATCCCCCCGATGCTCGACGCGGCGCGTGCCTACGCGACGCTGTTCGAGATCCGCGAAGCTCTGGAGCGTGTGTATGGCTCGTACCGCGAGCCCGTCTTCTTCTAGAACGCCGGCCCGCCGGGCAGCCGCCGGGCGGGGACGCCCCGACACGAACGGCGCCGGCGTGCCCGGCATCCTCGCCGAGCTGCTGGCCCTGGGGGAGAGCCGGGGCTGGGTGGTTTCCTGTTACCAGAAGCTCGAGCCCGCGGACCGGGCCGGCGAGAAGTACCGGATCAAGCTCAAGAACCGTCTCCGCCGCGCGGCCGAGCGGCTCGATATTCTCGGCTTCACGCGTGCGGACCGGGAGGCCGTGGTCGGGGCGCTGGACCGGATCGAGACCTTCTTCCGGTACCCGTCGAACCTCTCGGGCGGTCGGGGCATCGCGGTCTTCGCCGCAGACGGCTTCTTCCGGGCTGTCGCGCTCCCGTACGTGCTCAAGAGCCGGGTGATGGTGGATCGGACGCCGGTGGTGGGCGAGCTGGTCGCCCTCACCGAGGCGGGAAGCAGGCTGCTGGCGGCGGTCGCCGACCGGCGGTCGGCCCGTTTCTTCGACGTCGGGCTGGAGAGCGTGGTCGAGCTCGACGGCATCGCGGCCCCCGACACCACCCGGCCCCGGCGCTTCCATCCCGAGCGCGGCGCGGCGCCCGGCGTCGGCGAGTACCGCTTTCACAACCGGATCCGCGAGGAGCGCCACCGTCACTTCGCGTACGTGGCGGAAGCCGTCGCCGAGCATCTCCGGTCTACGCACTTCGACGGGCTGGTGATCGGGGGGGTCGGCGTGGACGCCAGCGCGTTGCTGCCGCATCTCGGCCCGGCGCTGGGCGCCCGGGTGCTGGGGGTGCTGCGGCTGGCGCCGCGGACCGCCTCGGCCGCCGAAATCCGCGACCGCGCGATGGAGCTGCTCGCCGATGCGGCACTGCGCGCCTCCGCCCAGGGGGTGGCGGAGCTGGTGTCGCTCCGGGGAACGGGCTGGGCCGTGGAGTCCGTGGAGCCGACGCTCCGGGCCCTGGCCCGCGGTCAGGTGCGGACCCTCATCGTGGACGCCGACGCGGAGGTGCCCGGCTACCGCTGCTCCGGGAGCGGGCGGCTGACCGAGGTGCCATCGGGTGGACGCGGCGAAGGGGAGACCCTGCCGATCGCCGACCTGCTCGACGACGCGATCGAGGACGCTTTGCGACAGCGCGCACGGGTCGCGGTCGTGCGCGGCGACGAGGCGCGGCGGTTCGACCGACTGGGCGGGATCCTGCGCTTCCGCACGACCCGGTAGTGCTCCGGGCCGTCTTCTTCGACGCCGGCGGCACGCTCGTGCACCCGGACTACGGGCGTGTCGCCGAGGCGCTGCGACGCACCGTCGGCCGCGCGCCGTCCCGTGAGGCGCTGGCCGAGGCCGAGTACGCGGGCCGCGCCGCGGTCGAGGCGGCGATGACCGCCGACCCGGCGCTGGACGACGGCTCGCGCTGGCAGCTGCACTTCACCGGGGCCCTCACCGCGCTCGGCTTCTCCGCGTTCGAGTTGCGTCAGGCCGCGCCGGCGATCCGCGCCGAGCACGAGCGGGCCAACCTCTGGACGGTCCCCCAGCCCGGAGCCGCGGACGGTCTCGCTTCGCTGCACCAGCTGGGCCTGGTGGTCGGATGCGTCTCGAACTCCGACGGCACCGTGGCCGATCTGCTCGCCGACGTCGGTCTCGCGGCCTCGCTCGACTTCGTCGTGGACAGCGGCGTGGTGAGAGTGGAGAAGCCCGATCCGGAGATCTTCCGCATCGCGCTCCGCCGCGCCGGCGTCGAGGCCGACGAGGCGATGCACGTCGGGGACCTGTATCCGGTGGACGTGGTCGGGGCGCGCCGGGCGGGGATCGAGCCGGTGCTGCTCGACCCGCTCGGCCGGTACGGAGATCGCGGATGCCGCACGGCCCCGGATGTGCCATCCATCTGCCGTACGCTTGTATCGTCGCTGGGCCGCGGGTAGGTTCCGCGCGCTATGACCGCCATCCCCCCTCAGGCCGCCCCTGCGCTGCCGCGCCCCATCCGCGTGCTCGTGGCCAAGCCCGGCCTCGACGGGCACGATCGCGGGGCGAAGGTTGTCGCGGCGGCCCTCCGCGACGCCGGGATGGAGGTCATCTACACCGGCCTGCACCAGACGCCGGAGATGATCGTCGCCGCTGCGGTGCAGGAGGACGCGGACGTGGTGGGGCTGTCGGTGCTCTCCGGCGCCCACCTCACCTTGTTCCCCAAAGTCGTCGAGCTGCTCCGCGAGGCGGGGCGCGGCGACGTCCTCGTGACCGGCGGCGGCATCATCCCGCGGGAGGACATGGAGGCGCTCACGGCGCGCGGCGTGGGCCGGCTGTTCGGCCCCGGCACGCGGACCTCCGAGCTGGTGGCCTACATCCGCGCCTGGGCCCTCGAACACCTGAGGCCGTAGTGGGCTCCCATCCGCCCCGACTCAGGAAGCTCAGCGAAGAGTACCGGGAGCTGGCCGACCGGCTGCGGCAGGGCGGCGGGCCCGAGAAGATCGCCAAGCAGCACGCCGAAGGAAAACTGACGGCGCGCGAGCGGATCGCGCTGTTGACCGACGAGGGCGCTCCGTGGCTCGAAGTCGGGTTGCTCCTCGCCTACGATCAGTACGACGGCCAGGCGCCGGGCGCGGGCGTCGTTACCGGGGTCGGCACGGTCGTGGGGCGCGACGCCGTCATCGTGGCGAACGACGCCACGGTGAAGGCGGGATCGTGGTGGCCCGAGACGATCCGGAAGATCCTGCGCGCGCAGGAGATCGCGATGCGCGAGCGGATCCCGATCGTCTATCTGGTGGACTCCGGCGGCGTGAACCTCCCGTATCAGGGCGGCGTCTTCCCCGGGCAGTACGGCGCCGGACGGATCTTCTACTACAACTCGCTGATGCGGCGTTACCTCCGCGTCCCGCAGATCGCGGCCGTCATGGGCCCCTGCGTGGCCGGCGGCGCGTACCTGCCGGCGCTCTCCGACGTCATCCTCATGGTGGACGGCACCAGCTTCATGGGTCTGGGCGGGCCGAACCTGGTCAAGGGTGCCACGGGCCAGGTCGTAGAGCGGGAGGCGCTGGGCGGCGCACGGATGCACACAAGTACCAGCGGCGTCGCGCACTACATCGCGAAGGACGACAAGGAGTGCCTTGCGATGGTGCGCGAGGCGGTCGCGCGGCTTCCCCGTCCCGATCCCGCGCGCCTCGCGCCGCAGCGTGTCGTGCGGCCGCCGCGGCGTCCCGCGGAGGACCTCTACGACCTCCTCCCCGCCGACCACCGGATGGGTTACGAGATGCGCGAGATCCTCGCCTGCGTCGTGGACGACGGGCATCTCGACGAGTTTCAGAAGGACCTGGCGCAGGAGATGATCTGCGCGCATGCGGCGATCGAAGGCCGCGTCGTGGCGGTGATCGCCAACGAGCGCCGGCTGATCAAGGGGAAGCCCGGCGAGGCGCCGCGCTTCGGCGGGATCATCTACACCGAGAGCGCTGAGAAGGTCAGTTACTTCATCGAGACGGCGAACCGCGAGCGCATCCCGATTCTCTTCGTGCAGGACGTGTCGGGGTTCATGGTCGGACTGGAGGCGGAGACGTCGGGCATCATCCGCGCTGGGGCCCGGTTCGTGGAGGCGATGGCGACCGCCACGGTGCCCAAGCTCGTGCTGACGCTGAACCACGCGTCGGGCGCCGGTTACTACGCGATGGCGGGGCAGGGCTTCGATCCCGATTTCATCTTCTCGCTCCCCACCGGGCGGATGGGGGTGATGGAAGGGGAGTCGGCCGTGCAGGCGGTGTATGGCCCCGAGCTGGAGAAAGCTGGGACGGCGAGCCCCTCGCCGAAGCTCGCGGAGGCGGTGCAGCGGATGCGCGAGGACTACGAGCACTGGCTCGACGCGCGCTTCGCCGGCGCCCGCGGGTTCGTGGACGCGATCCTCACGCCGGAGGAGGTTCGCGCCCAGCTGGCCTTCACGCTCAAGGTCGTCTCCGCCGAGCCGGGCCCGCACCTGGGCCCGTTCGTCCTGCCGTCCACGCTCGTCTGATGTCGAGCAAGCGCCCCGCCGGCTTCGCGGCCGCCCTCGCTCTCGCGGCCGCGTGCACTCCCGGCCTGCGTGGGCCCGAGCCCGCGGCGCCGCAGCCCGCAGCTCCGGCTGCCGCGGCGCCCACCCCGTCGGTCGCAGCCACCCCCGTGGCGCCGCCGGCTGACGCCCTGCCGAAGCCGAAGGAGCGCATCGCTCCGCCCCTCGTGGCGTACCGGCTCGGGCTCATGCCGCTCTCCGGCACCGGCGTCGCCGGCTGGCAGGCGGCCCACCCTGACTGGGACGGCCGTGGCACGCTCATCGCGATCCTGGACAGCGGCGTGGATCCCAGCGTGCCAGGGTTACTGACGACCAGCACCGGTGTGGCCAAGATCCTCGACCTGCGCAACTTCTCGGGGGAGGGCGACATCGCCCTCTCGCCGGTGCGTCCCGGCGCGGACGGCACGATCGGCCTTCCGGGCGGGTTGTCACTGCGCGGCGCCGACGCGGTGCGCGCGGTGGCCGCAGACACCGTCTGGTACGTCGGTGTGATCCGGGAGCTGCCGTTCGGCGACGTTCCCGCGGCGGACTTCAACGGCAACGGGTCGAACCGCGACAGCTACGGCGTCGTCGTGGTGCGCACCGCGTCGGGCTGGGTCGCCTTCATCGACACGAACGGCGACGGGTCGCTGGCCGACGAGACGGCGATCGCCGACTACCTCGTGCACGCGCAGACCTTCACCTTCCGTGCGCCGACGGGGGCGCGCGGCAGCGGGCCGATCACCGGCGCGGTGAACCTCACCGTGGACGCCGGTGGGCGCCCGCGCCTTTCGCTGGTCCTCGACACAGCCAGCCACGGCACGCGCGTGGCCGGGATCGCCGCGGGGCACAGCCTCTACGGTGTGGACGGGTTCGACGGCGTGGCGCCGGGCGCGCAGATCATCGGCCTCAAGATCGCAGACGACGCCCGCGGCGGCCTCTCCACCACGGGCTCGATGCTTCGCGCGATGGAGTACGCCGTGCGCTTCGCGGAAGAGCGCCGGCTGCCGCTCGTGCTCAACCTGTCCTACGGCATCGGGAACGAGCAGCCGGGCGCCGCGGCGATGGACTCGCTGGTCAACGCCTTCCTTCTGACGCATCCCGACGTTGTCTTTGCCATCAGCGCGGGAAACGACGGCCCGGGCGTGAGCACGACAAACCTCCCCGGCTCGGCGGAGATCGCATTGTCGGTCGGCTCGACCTACCCGGGCGTGTTCGGTATTCCGCAGTTTGGCGCGCCCTCCCCGGACGTCATGGCATTCTGGTCGTCGCGAGGCGGTGCGCTCGACAAGCCCGACATCGTGGCGCCGGGCATGGCGTACTCAACCGTGCCCCGGTGGGCCACCGGTGACGAGATTCAGCTCGGCACCTCGTTCTCGTCGCCTCATGCCGCGGGCCTGGTGGCGCTGCTCCTCTCGGCGATGCGAGCCGAAAGCCGCCAGGTGAGTGCCACACAGGTCGTGCAGGCACTGCGCGCGACGGCGGTCCCGCTGAGCGGCGAGAGCGCCTTGGACCAGGGGTACGGCGTGCCGCAGGTCCAGGCCGCCTACGACTGGCTCGAGGTCGGCCACACCGCGGCTCGGTTCCGGGTGCGCGCCGTGCCGATGCCTCGCCCGCCCACGGTCGGCGGCGCGATCCCGCGCGCCGGATCTCCCGTGGCCGTGATGCGGCCCGCCAGTCTTCCCAGCGCGGCGTATCGCCGCTGGGGGCTTCTCGGAGCCGAGGACACCATCCAGCGGTTCGCGGTCACCCGCCTTGCAGACGCCCCGGGCCAGGCGGGGGCGGCGGAGCTGTATCGTCTCTCGGCGGATCAGCCGTGGCTCAGCCCCGTCCGGCCCGCGGTCATCCTCGGTCCGGGCGGCACGGCGCAGCTGGACGTGCGCTATGATGCGGCGCGATTGGCCAGACCGGGCCGCTTCGTGGGAGTGGTGTCGGCGGTCGCGACCTCCGACAGCGCCGCGGGGACGGCGTTCCGGCTGGTCAGCGAGATCATCGTACCCGATAGCGGGCAGTGGCGCTCGGTGTCGGCGCCGTCGCGCAAGCTCGGGCCGGACCGCGCCTATCGGTACTACGTGGACGTGCCAGTCGGTGCGGCCGACCTCTCGGTGCGCGTGGCCGTTCCCGACACGAGCGAGCGCGGCTACCTGTACCTGTTCGAGCCAGGCGGCAGGCCTTCCCGCACCAAAGATCGGTGCGACCTCGGAAGCTCGAACGGGAAGCAGTGCGTCCTCGCCGTCACCGCCAACGACATCCAGCCGGGCGTCTGGGAGGCGGTAGTGCAGGCTGTCCCCGGACACGAGCTGCACTACGACTTCCGTGCCAGCGTGCCGGGAATCTCCATCGTTCGGGTGGACACGGCCGGGCCGCAGGCCTCCGTCTCCTTCTTTTCGCCCGCGGCGGCCGACACCATGCTGAGGACGAGCGTCGAGCAGCTCGGGATCGAGACGGGATGGCAGGCGACGGTGGAGCAGGGCGGGCCGTATCGCCGGACGTTCGCCGCGCCCGACTGGGCGACCGGCGCCATCGTGGAGGTGCAGCTCACGCCAGAGTTCTGGAACAGCGTGACCGATTTCGGCATCGTGCTGTACGACAGCGCCGGCGCGCAGCTGGGTCAGGGCGCGATGGACTACACCTTCCACCGCGTGACGGTGGACTTGCCCGCAAGGCGGCCGGCGACCTACCCTGTCACCGTGGAGCTGTTTCCGGCATTTGCTCACCCGGAGCCCCCAGCGAGCTTCGGCGCCACCGTCCGGCTGGCGTTCACGGGGCCGGCGCGTCCGCTGTCGCAGGGCACCCTGACGATCCCCGCGCACGGCACCGCCACGCTGGCCATCCCGCCGCTCACGTCGCTCGCGCCGACGCCCGACTGGCGGGACCTGGTGCGCGTGAAGGTCGCCGGCAGCGATAGCGACTGGGTTTCGATCGAGCGGTTGATCTCGGTGAGGCAGCAGTGATCAGAGGCCGAGTGCCTCTTCTGCTTTCCGATGGCTGGAGACTGGTAAACACTGAGCGACTTGCCGTCTGGCAACTCCACCGCCTTCCGCTTATCTCCATTCTGTGACTCTCCGTATCGCATCGGGTCAGGGCTTCTGGGGCGACTGGCTCGAAGCCCCGGTCAGGCAGGTCGAGGGTGGGCCGATCGACTGCCTGATGATGGACTACCTGGCCGAGGTCACGATGTCCATTCTGCAGAAGCAGAAGGCGCGCGACCCGAGCCTCGGCTACGCGTGGGACGTCGTGCCCCTGATGCAGCGCATTCTCCCGCCGGTGGTCGACCGCGGGATCCGCGTGACGACCAATGCCGGCGGCGTGAACCCGCAGGGCTGCGCCGACGCGGTGGCCGACGCGGCAAGGAAGCTCGGCCTCCAGGGCCGGCTCAAGCTCGGGATCGTGACCGGCGACGACATCCTGCCGCGCCTCGACGAGCTGCTCGCCAAGGGGATCGCCCTCGCCGATATGGACACGGGGCGCCCATTGAGCGACGTGCGGCCGCGGGTGCTCTCTGCCAACGCCTACCTCGGCGCCGCGCCCGTCGTGGAAGCGCTGCGCGCCGGCGCGCAGGTCGTGATCACCGGGCGCGTGACCGACACCGGCCTCACGCTGGCGCCGCTGATCCATGGCTTCGGCTGGGCGTCCGACGCGTGGGACCTGATGGCCGCCGGGACGATCGCCGGCCACATCATCGAGTGCGGCGCGCAGTGCTCGGGAGGCAATTTCCAGGGCGGGTGGCCGCACGTGCCGGATCTCGAGGACATCGGGTATCCGATCGTCGCGGCGGAGGCAAACGGCTCGTTCACCGTGACCAAGCACCCGGGGACCGGGGGGGTCGTCACGGTCGCGAGCGTCGCGGAGCAGCTGCTCTACGAGATGGGCAATCCGCGCGAGTACATCACGCCCGACTGCGTGGCCGACTTCACGACGATTCGCCTGGAGCAGGCCGGAGCCAACCGCGTGCGGGTGAGCGGGATCCGCGGGCGCGCGGCTACCGACATGCTCAAGGTCTCGATCGCGTACGCGGCCGGCTTCAAGGCGGTGGGCACACTCGTCTACGTTTGGCCGGAGGCGTACGCCAAGGCGCGCGAGGCCGACCGGGTGCTGCGCGCGCGGCTCGAGCGCCTCGGACTGTCGTTCGACGAGATCCTGACCGAGTACGTGGGCGCGAACGCAGCCCACGGTCCGCTGGCCGGGGAGCCGCGAGCCGATCTTCCGGAGGTTCAGCTCCGCGTCGGCGTCAGATCCGGCGACCGGGCCGCCGTCGAGCGGTTCACGCGCGAGCTGGCTCCGCTGATTCTGAACGGCCCGCCGTCGGTCACCGGCTTCGCGGGCGGGCGCCCCAAGGTCGAGGAGGTCGTCGCCTACTGGCCGGCCCTCGTCCCCAAGAGCGAGATTCATCCCGTCGTGAAAGTGGTCACTGTATGACCGGCGGGATGCCCTCGGCGGCACCTGGTCTCGACGACCAGAAGGCGCTGGTGAAACGGGCGCGCCGGGACGCGCTGCACTGGGGATTCCGGGCCGTCCTTCTCGCCCTCATCAGCGGCCTCGCCCTGCGGAACGGCTGGATCGTGTTCGGCGTCCTGTTCGCGCTGCTGGCGCTGATGGCCGTCGGGCTCGTCAGGTCCACCCGCCGCCGCGCGGCGCAGCTGGCCGCGAAGATCAAGGCGCTGGAGGGGCAGGGATGAAGGTCCGGCTGCTGGACCTAGCGCACGCGCGGAGCGGCGACAAGGGCGACACCGCCAACGTCGGCGTCATCGCGCGCCGGCCGGCCTACTATCCGCTCCTGGTGCGCGAGCTGACGGCCGAGCGCGTGGCGGCGCACTTCGCCGGCATGCTTCGCGGCGGCGTGAAGCGCTACGAGCTGCCCAATCTCAACGCCCTGAACTTCCTCCTCCACGGCGCCCTCGGTGGCGGCGGGACGGTCTCGCTCAAGACCGACGCCCAGGGCAAGACCCTCAGCACGGCGCTGCTCCGGATGGAGATCGAGGTCCCCGATGGCAGCGTCTGACGGGGCGGGCACGGAGGCACGGAGGCACGGGGGCACGGAGCCGCGGGTCCTCGTGTCCCGCGCCGCTGGCGTGGCCACACTCACGCTGAACCGTCCCGACAAGCGGAATGCGCTCGACCGCAGGATGATCGCGGAGCTCAAGGCCGCCCTGGTCGAGTGCGACCTCGCGGCCGACGTGCGCGTGGTGGTGCTGCGCGGAGCGGGGAAGGACTTCTGCGCCGGGCTCGACCTCGAGGAGCTGCTTGCGTCGGCGGACCTCGCCCCCGATGAGAACGAGCGGCGGGCGATGGAGCTGGGCGAGATCTTCGTCGCCCTCCGGAAGCTGCCCAAGGTCGCCGTGGCCGTGGTCGAAGGGAGGGCGCTCGCCGGCGGCTGCGGGCTGGTGAGCGCGTGCGACATGGTCGTCGCACGGGCAGGCGCCCAGTTCGGCTACCCCGAGATCAACCGCGGCTTCGTGCCGGCGATGGTGCTCACGATGCTGCGGCGCGCCGTCGGCGAGAAGGTGGCGTTCGATCTCGCCGCCACCGGTCGCCTGGTGGTCGCTGAGGAAGCGGAGCAGTTGGGGCTGATAAGCCGTGTGGTCGCGGCCGAGGACTTCGAGGACGAGGTGCGGAAGCTCCTCGCCCAACTCGCCGGCTTCTCCGCTTCCGCCCTGGCGTTGACCAAGCACCAGCTCTATGCCCTGGACGACTTGGGCTTCGAGACCGGGATCAGGCTGGGCGCCCGGGTGAACGCCGTCGCGCGGCAGACCCCCGACTTCCGGCAGGCCATTCAGGCGTTCCTGAAGAAATGAACGCGCTGACCCTCGCCAAGTACGCGCTCGCCCTGAGCGGAGTCGTGATCGTGCTGGCGGCCGACCGGTGGGGGAGGCCCCAGCTCGGCTGGATCGGCCTGGGGCTCATCCTGTCGGCCTTCTTCCTCCGCTTCTGGCGGCACGGAAAGGCTGAGCCCCGCAACGGTTCGGGACCGGGTCCGTAGCCGAAGAGCCTAGCTTGGCGCGCCGTGACGCTACTCGCGGCGCGCGTGGATCGGGCCCGGGACGTTCTCCGGGCCCGTTTCGGTTTCGCCGACTTCAGGCCAGGCCAGCTCCGGGCGGTCCGGGCGGTACTGGCGGGCCGCAGCGCTCTAGTCGTCCTCCCCACGGGCGGCGGGAAGTCTCTTTGCTACCAGATCCCGGCACTGGTCCTCGACGGCCTCGCGGTCGTCGTGTCGCCCCTCATCTCTCTGATGCAAGACCAGGTGGGCGCGGCGCGTGCGCGCGGCATCTGGGCGGCTGCGCTCACCAGCGCCTCGCCTCCGGCGGAGCGCCAGCAGGTGCTCGACGACGTGGCGCGCGGCGGGCTGAAGCTGTTGTACCTCGCCCCCGAGCGCTTGATGACGGGGGAGGTGATCGGCGCCCTGCGACGCGCGCGGCCCAGCCTGCTGGCGGTGGACGAGGCGCACTGCGTATCGGAGTGGGGCCACGATTTCCGCCCCGCGTACCGGCGCATCGGCCTCGCCCGCCTGGCGCTCGGCAGGCCGCCCACACTCGCCCTCACCGCTACCGCGACGCGCGCCGTGCGCGACGACATCATAGCGGCGCTGCGGCTGGGGCTGGTGGAGCGGATCGTCGGCAGCTTCGACCGGCCGAACCTCTTCCTCGCCGCGCGCTGCGTCGGCGGAGAGGAGGAGCGCGGCCGTGCCCTCATGGCCCTGCTCCGGCGGAGCCGCGGTGCCTCGCTGGTCTACGTGCCGACTCGGCGCTTGGCGGAGCGATGGACTCGCAGCCTCGGGAACGCCGGCGTCGACGTGGCGCCGTACCACGCGGGTCTGGAGCACTCGGTGCGCCGCGGGATCCAGCACCAGTTCCTCGCCGACCAGCTCGACTGCGTCGTGGCGACGACGGCGTTCGGCCTCGGGATCGACAAGGCCGACGTCCGCCGGGTCATCCACCTGGGTCTGGCGACCAGCCTGGAGGCGTACTACCAGGAGGCGGGGCGGGCCGGCCGCGATGGGAAGCCCGCGCACTGCGAGGTGCTCTGGACCACAGGCGACCTGAAGCTGCTCAGGATGATCGTCCCGGACCCTCGCCGTCTCGATCCGCTGCTGCGCTACCTCACCGCCTTCGGCTGCCGGCGGGCGCTGCTGCTCGCGCACTTCGGGGAGCGGATGAGGCGCTGCGGGGGATGCGACCGGTGCGTCAAGTGGCGGAGGTTCTTCGGCCGACCCAGCCCCGCGACGGCGACCGGTCACTTGACGCACGCTTGACGGGACGAGATCAGTGTCTGCGGGACCCGTGCCCGGAGCGCGCCATGATTGCACCGAGGTTCTGCCTGCGTCGGATACTCGTCGTCCTGGGCGTGGTGGCGGTCACACTGTGTGCCGCCCACCGCGCGGCCAGGGCCCAGGCGACCCGCGCCGATTCCGCCGGCATACTCTACGACGCGGCTCAGCGCCTCAGGGTCGAAGGGAAGCAGGCGGCGGCAGACGCGCTGCTCGACTTCATCCTCCGCCGCTTCGGAGACACGCCGGTCGCGGTCCGCGTGCGCGCCGAGCTCAGCTCGCGGCCGGCAGAGCCGGAACGCAGCGGCCGGCTGGAGCTGCTGGCCTGGGGCACAATCTACGGCGCATGGCTCGGAGTCGCCGTGCCGATGGCTACCAAGGCAACCGGCACGACACCCTACGGCATCGGCCTGATCTTGGGCGGGCCGCTCGGCTACCTCGCGTCGAAAGCGTACGCGGACGCCGCGCGACCCACGCTGGGCCAGGCGCGCGCGATGACGCTGGGGTTCCGCTGGGGCACCTGGCAGGTGGCGGGGTGGTACGGCGCGCTTCAGAGCGGAAGCGCATCCACCGAGGGCGTGGTCACCGCCATGGTCGTGGGCGGCGTGGGCGGGATGGCGAGCGCGGCGCTGTACGGGCGCCATCGCACGGTGCCCGTCGGGGTGGTCACGGCCGCGTCGCACGGTGCGTACTGGGGGACGTGGTTCGGCGTCATGGGCTTGGTACTGTTCGATGTGAAAGACAATGCCGCGCTGGAGCTGGTATTGGCGGCAGGCGACGCCGGGCTCCTCACGGCGGCCGCGACGGCGCCGCGCGATATCACGCCGGGACGCGTCTGGCTGACAACGGCGGCAGGGCTTGCCGGCATCGCGGTGGGCGGCGGCCTCGACCTCATCATCCAGCCGAACGACGCGAAGATGGCTGCCGCGATCCCGACCATCGCGAGCGCCATTGGCCTCGCAGTAGGCGTGAAACTGGCGAAGTCGGCAGAGCGCTCGTCCATGGCGCCGGCCCCGGAGAGTTCCGAGGCGACGGCGTTGCTGCAGATGGGCGAGGGCGGAACGAGATTCGGCGTTCCGATGCCGGTTCCGACGTTCGTGCCGGTGGGACAGCGGGGCGTCCGGCGCGTCTACCGCCCGGTGCTGATGGTGCCGCTCATTGCGGCATCGTTCTAGCAGCTAGCCGGCCCGCACCGCCGTGGCGAAAACCCCGAGCGCCTTGGGCAGGGAAGGCGCTACCTCGAACCGCGCGAGCTTCGGCCCCAGCTCCGCCGCCGCCCGGTTGGTCACGAACCACGGCGGTGTCGGCCAGACGCGGAACGGCGCGCCCCAACACCGCAAACCCGAGTGACGCACGTCCATTTCCTATTGACATCCTATATGAAGATCCCCACCGTCCTCCCTGTAGAAACCCTATAGGAGCGAGCGTGGCGTCCAAGCCGACGAACCTGCTGCAGGGGACCTTGGACCTGCTGATTCTCAGATCGCTGAGCCTCGGCAGCCTGCATGGTCTCGGAATCGCGCGGCGGGTTGAGCAAATCACTCGGGGGACGTTCCAGGTCAAACCGGGGTCGCTCTTTCCCGCGCTGCATCGCATGGAGGAGGCGGGCTGGCTCACGTCGTCCTGGGGCGAGTCCGCCAACAACCGCCGGGCCAAGTACTACGAACTCACCAGGTCCGGGCATGCCCAGCTCACCGCGGAGACGGAGGAGTGGGGACGCATCTCGCGCGCGATCAGGTTGATGTTGCAGGCCACCTGAGGAGGGCGCCACGATGACGGCGCTGAGTCGGCTGGCCAGTTTCTGGAAGAACATGTTCCACCGGCAGCAGGTGGAACGCGACCTCGACGACGAGTTGCACGCATACGTGGATCTGCTCAGCGAGGAGAAGGTGCGGGCGGGGATGAATCCTGCTGAGGCACGCCGAGCCGCAGCCATCGAGGCCGGCGGCGTGGAGCAAATCAAGGAGGAAGTCCGGAACGTCAGGGTCGGTGCCCTCCTCGAGACCGTCCTTCGAGACCTGCGCTACGCTCTCCGCTCGCTCAAGAGGAGCCCCGGCTTCGCAGCCGGAGTTGTGCTATCGCTGGGCTTGGGCATCGGGACGGACATCACGATGCTTGGCCTCGCGGACTCGCTCCTCTTTCAGCCGCCCGCGTACGTCCGAGACGTTCGGGACCTGGTCGATGTGCGGGTGCGCACCTACCCGGACTATGTCGATCTGCGCGATCAGGCGCACTCGTTTAGCGGCGTGGCCGGGTGGTATGCGCCACCACGTCCGTATGCCATCTCCGACGGCGCTCGCGTTCTACCGGTGCAGCAGATGCTCGCGTCCGCATCGCTATTCCCTGTACTCGGCGTCCGACCGTTCCTCGGCCGCTTCTACGATCCCAGGGAAGACCGACCGGGCGGTTCCCATGTCGCGATCCTGGGCTACGGGTTATGGAAGCGGCAGTTCGCCGGTGCGCGCAACGTACTCGGACGCACGCTCCGCGTGGCAGGCGATCTCTACACGATTATCGGAGTGGCCCCTGAGGGGTTCACTGGCCTGGCGTTCACGCACGTTGACCTGTTCTTGCCGATTACGACGACGAAGTTTGACGCGGGACCCGCCGCACTCACCAGCCGAGACTACTCATGGCTACGGGTGGTTGGCCGGCTGGCCCCCGGGGCGACGCTCGCAGGAGCGCAGGCGGAAGCGAGGGTCATCTTTCGCCGCAGCAATCCGCCTGATTCCGTGCCCAGCTGGCAGATCGCTTACCTGGGCGGCCAGCCCGCGGATGTGCATTCGGTCATGGACCTGCGCCGCGAGATGGCTGCGGCTAACACCCCGATCACCCTTTGGCTTGCTGCGGTCGCTACGGCCGTGCTGCTCATTGCGTGCGCCAACGTTGCTGGCCTGATGCTTGCCCGCGCGGTCGCTACTCGGCGCGAGCTGGCAGTACGGGCTGCGCTCGGGGCGTCGCGCAGGCGTCTGCTCGGAGCCCTCCTCCTGGAGAGCACGGTGCTTGCGGTTGCGGGGGGTGTTGTGGGTGTGATCGCCTCACGGTGGGGAGACGCGCTCATTCGAGGACTGCTGCTGACGGATCTCGCACCAACCGCGTCTCCCTTCCACTGGCGTCTGTTGGCCTTGGGGCTTGCCGTCACAAGCGCCACCGCGGCGATCTGCTGGGTGGGCGCGAGCGTCAGTGCCGTAAGGGGGAACTTGGCGCTCGAGCTGGCGAACGGCGCGCGCTCGGTTTCACCGTCTCACGCGCGGGCTCGGCGGCTCCTGCTGATTCTGCAACTCGCGCTGGCGACGGTGCTCGTGGTCGGTGCAGCCCTGTTCACGGCAAGCCTTCGCAGTGCCCGTGCCGTGGACCTCGGAATGTCACTCGACTCGGTGCTGATCTCCGACCTGGACCTCGCGGGCGCCGGATACACTCCCGGGCGTGCACACGCCCTGATCGACCCGATTACCGAGCGCCTGATGGCGATACCGGGGGTGCACTCCGTGGCGCTCAGTGATGCTGCCATCCCGCCGGGGTTCCTGACATGGGGCTACTCGGTCCCCGGCAAGGACTCACTGCCGCGAATCCGAGCAAACAGGGGCCGCAGGTGCTTCACTGCGGTTACCTCTGAATTCCTCCCAACCTTAGGCACGCCCATCGTGCGCGGTCGCGACTTCACGCCTGCCGACCGAAGGGCGCGGGTCATCATCGTCAGCCAGGCGTTCGCCGATCTGTACTGGCCGGGCGAGAATCCTATCGGCCAGTGCGTGAAGGACGCCGGCAGTGCCTCCCAATGCCTGGAGGTGATCGGCGTGGCGCACAACCGCCGACCCGCGCCGGGCGACACGACGGCTCTCCTGGAGGCCTTTGTCCCGCTCGGCTCGCCCGCTGAGCCCCAGGATCTGGCAAGACTGTTTCCGCTGGCCTCCGTCGCGTTGCGGGTCGATGGAAACGTCGCGCACCTCGCACAACGCGCGCTGGAGGAGCTTCTGCCGGATGCTCCTGCGATTCGAGTACGCCCAGCCAATTCACTCTTCGACCGCGCGGTACGGACCTGGCGGCTCGGCGCGAGCCTCTTCACCGCGTTCGGCGCGATGGGGGTTGCGCTCGCCGTGCTTGGTGTCTACAGCGTCCTGGCGTATCTGATCGCGCAGCGGCGCCGCGAGATCGCGATTCGGACGGCACTCGGCGCAACGGCGTCCGACGTCCGACGGCTCATCCTCGGTGACACCCTTCAGACCACGGCCGTTGGCCTTGTGCTGGGGATTATCGCCGCGCTGGTATTCGGCCGTGGCGTTCGAAGACTGCTCTTCGGGGTCTCTCCGCTGAACCCCGTGGTGTACATTGGCGCTGCGCTCGTACTGCTGCTTGCGTCTCTTGCCGCAGCGGCCGGTCCGATACGGCGCGCCGTTGGGTCGGACGCGACGGTGGCGTTGCGTGACGGGTGAGGAAAGGGCCCAACCATGCATCTCAACTCGCAGGCTCAGACACTCGCGGTCCGCGTGCTCGTGATCGTGGTAGCCGGGTTCGCCGGTTGGGCCATGCTCGGTGTGTATTCCGTCGGCCCATCGTACGCGGGCTACGTAGCTCCGGCCCGCGCATTCCTGCGAGCTGCCTTGACTCGTGACTCCGCGGCCCTCGTTCGACAGGGTGCCGATCCGGCGGTAGTGCGCTGGGCGGTGCAGGCGGGCGGCGCCGACGTGGGCTCGCTTCGCGCCCTGGAGCAAGGGCTGTCCTTGGGCAGTGGGGCCCCGAAGGGAGATACGACAGTGGTGTGGTTTAGTGCGGTGGCTCGTGGTCAGTGCGTGTACTGGTCGCTCAGGATGTTCTTTGTCGGTCCTGGGGAGGCGCGACGGATCGGGAAGGTCGAGGTTTACTGCGCGACGCGGGTGTGGCAGCCACTCCGCGCGAGCGCGCCGGCACCAGGTAGGCCCGCGTAGCAGCCTGACCGGCGCCTGGAGCCCGGCTCGGCCCGGCCCGGTGTTGCGAGGACATCGAATGTGACAGTTGCGACTGCCAGCCTTTTCTAGGTGCGACACCTGGGACAACGACTTCCAAGACGTCTGGGTGATGCGGACATGGATTGGTGTGTTGGGAGCGGCAACTACGGGAAGGCAAACTGCTGAGGGCCGGCTTCCCAAGCTTGACGTCGCCGCTTACGTACGGATCTCGAGCCCAGCCCCGCGCTTCATCCCCGCACCGCCGCGGCGAAGATCCCGAGTGCCTTCGGCGCTGAGGGTGCCGCCTCGAACCCCGCCAGCTTGGGCCCGAGTTTGGCCGCCGCCCGGTTGGTCACGAACCACGGCGGTGTCGGCCAGACGCGGAACGGCGCGCGCACGACCGACTTCTCCGGCCGCGAGAACATCAGGGTGTTGTGCACCACGCCAGTGCCGGATTGGATGTCGTGCGCCGGGTGGCCGGGGAAGGCTCCCCACGTCGTGACGCCAAGGGCGAAGGCGATTGCCGCCCAGTGGTTGATGCTCACCGAGCCGTAGCGCAGGTCCGCGATGGCCTGCTCGAGCGCGCCGTGCCTCGCCGCTTCTTCGACCGAGCGCGGGTGGATGAGGATGGTCGCGTTGAGGGTCCCCCAGAGAACCTCGTTGCAGAACTCGACGGCCCGAGGCAGAAAATCGGCCACGCCGGAACTTTCGAGTGCGGTCTCCGCGAACAGCCCGCAGAACGCCTCAGTCGTGTAGCAGGGGTCCGCCGATTTTCGGGCGGTCATCCCGGCCACCAGCGTCCACGGGAGCACGCCCTCCGAGGCGGCGCCGAAGCGCTCGGCCTCGGAATGCGCCGCGGCGAACTCGGCGGCCCGCGCGGCTGCACCCGGGTAGTAGGCCTTCCGCGTCGGCACGCGCGAGAGCAGCGCGCGGATCTCGTCCATCAACTGCTGCCGCCCGGGCCAGCCTCCGTCCGTCACGATCACGCGCGTGGCATTGCAGTTGAACCCCGCGTTGTTCGTGAGCATTGAGACCAGGTTTGCGGCCTGGTAGCGGAAGTCGCTCGCAGACCACGGCCCCGGCACGACGATCACCGGGCTCACGTTCCCCAGCTCCGCCGTCACGCGCTTGCCGAGCAGCGGCCGGCGCTCCGCCTTGCGACGGTCGCCCTCGTCTCCTGGTCCGAACACGATCGCTTCGTATGTCTTGTCGGAGCCGGTGATGTGGATCTCGTCCACGAGCGCGTGCTGGCACAGGTAGGCCCCTTCGGCTGCGCCCCCGTAGACGATCCTGAGGGCCCCGATCTCGACCAGGCACCTGAACGCTTCGCCCAAGAGCGGCCCGAGATAGGCATTGACCGGATGGGTCTTGTACACGACCGCGTGGTTCTCGACGAACAGCTTGTAGAGGGCGTCCAGCGGACCGATGGACGAGACGTTCCCGGCTCCCAGGACTACGCACATTGTGCCGTGCCGTTTCCGGTCAGCGTACGCCTCCGCCTGCGTACCGGAGACGGCCTGCGCGGCGACACCGGGCTGCATCCAGATCTCGGCCGTCACGCCCGAGTAGAAGAGCCGGTCCCACACGCTCGCGGGGAAGACGCCCGCCGCGACCCGCCCGTGGCCGTCAGTCCAGATGGGGCCGGGGATGCGCGGCGTGCCGCCGCGGGCGACGTCGCTCAGCGCCTCACGCAGCAGCCGGATGTTCCGCAGCACGCAGAAGGGCCCCGCGATCCACTCCTCGCCTTCGACCGGCGAGCCGGGCGCGATGCCCTTCGCCTCCAGCGACGCCGCCACCCAGCGGTCGGCCACGGAGGAAAAGTCCTCGAGCAGGCGGCCGAGGAACCTCACGCGCTCGGCAGGCGTCACCGCGGCCCAGGTATCCCTCGCGGCGGCCACCGCACCGACCGCCGCGTCCATCTCCTCCCGGGAGGACGCGGGGATCAAGCTCCTGGCTTCGGAGTGCCTCGGTATGCCGTGCGCTATGGCCGTCACGTGCTTCCCCCTTCACCTCTCACGACGGCTTCTCACCTCTCACTTGCCCGTCTCACCTCTCGCGTCTCACCTATCACCTCTTCCAATGTACGTCTAAATTCTCCCCAATGGACGACGCCCTCTTCTTCACGGACCAGCACCTGCAGGTTCGCAACACGGTGCGGGATTTCGCCCGCGCGGAGATCGCGCCGATCGCGCGGCAGCACGACGCGGAGTGCCGGTTCCCCTGGCCGACGGTCAAGCGGATGGCGGATCTCGGGATGCTCGGCGTGCCGTGGCCGGAGGAGCTGGGCGGCTCCGGGATGGACTATTTGAGCTACATCATCACGGTCCACGAGCTCGCCAAGGTGGACGCATCCCACAGCATCACCGTCTCGGCGCACACGACCCTCGGCACCTCGCCGATCATGGACTTCGGCACGGAGGAGCAGAAGCGGCGGTTCGTGCCGCTGCTCGCCGGCGGGAAGGTGCTCGGCGGCTTCGGCCTCACGGAGCCCGGCGCCGGATCCGACGCCGGCGGCACTGCGACGACGGCCGTGGACAAGGGCGACCACTACGTCCTGAACGGCTCGAAGATCTTCATCACGCACGCGGGCGTGGGGGAGATCTTCGTCTGCACGGTGCGCACCACGCCCGGCCACTCCAACAAGGGCATCACCTCGTTCATCGTCACGAAGGAAACGACGGACATGGCCGAGGCGGCGGCGGTCGGGATGGGGCACGAGCCGAGCCTGCCGTGGACCAGGGGCGTGAGCGCCGGGAAGAAGGAAGACAAGATGGGCTGGCGCGCTTCGGACACGCGCGAGCTGCACTTCGAGGAGGCCGTGGTCCCCAAGGAGAACGTGCTGGGCGAGGTGGGGAAGGGGTTCGTGCAGTTCCTCAAGACGCTGGATTCGGGACGCATCGGCGTCGCCGCCCTCTCCCTGGGGCTGGCCGAAGGCGCGTACGAGGAGGCGGTGAAGTACACGAGCCAGCGCAAGCAGTTCGGGCGCTACGTCGCCGGCTTCCAGGGCGTGCATTTCGCGCTGGCCGACATGGCTACCGAGATCGAGGCGGGGCGGTTCCTCACCTACCACGCCGCCTGGCTCAAGCAGCACGGGAAGCCGCACAAGACGGAGGCGGCGATGGCCAAGCTGTACTGCTCCGAGCTGGCCACCCGCACCACCATCAAGGCGGTCCAGCTCCACGGGGCCTACGGCTATACCACCGAGTACCCTGTGGAACGCATGATGCGAGACGCCAAGGTGGGAGAGATCGGGGAGGGGACGAGCGAGGTCCAGCGGCTGGTCATCGCCCGCCAGATTCTCGATGACTTGGTGAAGGATTGACTAAGTCCAAGAGTGGCATTACCTTACAATTGATGGTGTCAGAAGCAGCCTCAACCTTGGGCTCCATTCTGGAGCGCGAGGTCCTGCCGCTGGTCGCGAAGCCCCAACGCTACGTTGGCCACGAACCGGGTGCCGCCCACAAGGATTGGGACGCCACGCGGGTGCGTCTCCTGTTCTGCTATCCCGACGTCTACGAGGTCGGGATGAGCCACACGGGGACGCAACTGCTTTACCACATCGTGAACCGGCGCGCGGAGTGGCTCATGGAGCGCGCGTACGCCCCCTGGCCGGACATGGAGGCCAGAATGCGGGAGCGGCGCCTGCCGCTCTTCTCCCTGGAGAGCCGGCGGAGGGCCCGCGACTTCGATCTGATCGGCTTCACCCTCCAGTCCGAGCTGACCTACACGAACCTCCTGACGATGCTCGACCTCGCGGGGCTGCCACTGCGCCAGGCGGACCGGGGGCCGGGCGATCCGCTGGTGATCGCGGGAGGCCCCGGCGCGGCGAACCCCGAGCCGCTCGCCGCCTTCGTGGATGCGTTCGTGATCGGGGACGCCGAGGAGTCGCTGCCGGAAGTCTTGGAGCTGGTGGCTCGCCACAAGGCGGCGGGGGAGAGTCGCGCAACTCTCCTCTCGCAACTCGCAACCAGCATTACGGGCGTTTACGTCCCCAGCCTCTACGAGGTCGCACCGGAAGGCGGCACAGCCCGCCCCAAGGACCCGCGGCTCCCGTGGCCGGTGGTGGCGCGAACGGTCTCGGAGCTGAAGCCGGAGGACCATCCGACCAGAATGCTCGTGCCGCTGATGCGCATCACGCAGGAGCGGCTGCCGATCGAGGTCCAGCGCGGGTGTGTGCGCGGCTGCCGCTTCTGCCAGGCCGGCTTCCTCTACCGGCCGGTGCGGGAGCGGGATGTCGAAACGTGCGTCGCCATAGCCCGCGAGGGGCTCGAGCACGGCGGGAACGAGGAGATCTCGCTCCTGTCGCTTTCGACGGCCGATCACTCGCAGGTGGGAGAGCTGGTGTCCCGGGTAGGCGACGTGGCCGCAGAGCGCGGCGTCGCGGTGGCGCTGCCGAGTCTTCGGGCGGACGGGTTCTCCGTGGAGCTGGCGGCCGCCGCGTCCCGCGTGCGCCGCACCGGCTTCACATTTGCGCCCGAAGCGGGCTCCGAGCGGCTGCGGCGTGTCATCAACAAGGGGCTCTCCGAGGCCGACATCCTGCGCGCGGTAGGCGGCGCGCTCGCGGCCGGGTGGGGCGCGGTCAAGCTCTACCTGATGACGGGCCTCCCCACCGAGACCGAGGCGGACCTGACCGAGCTGGCGGCCCTCGTCGGCAGCTTGCGTGAGGTGCTGGGCGTGCATCCGGGGAGCAAGGTCACGCTCAGCATCGCGCCGTTCGTCCCCAAGCCGCACACGCCGTTCCAGTGGGAGCGGCAGGATTCGCTCCAGGAGACCAAGGCGAAGCTGAAGGCGATCCGGAAGCGCGTCAGCGGGCCCGGCGTCGAGATCAAGCACCACGAGCTCGAGGCCACGCTCATCGAGGGAATGATCTCGCGCGGCGGGCGCGACACGGCGGGCCTGATCGAGGGGGCCTGGCGGCGCGGAGCGCGGTTCGACGCCTGGGCGGAGTGCCTGCGCCCCGAGGCCTGGAGCGCGGCTCTCGCTGATCTGGGGCTCACGCCGGAGGACTGCCTGCGGGAACGGGACGAGCGCGAGGCCCTGCCGTGGGAGGTCGTCTCGTACCGCATCGAGCGGAGCTGGTTCCTCGGGGAACGGCGGAAGGCCTACGCGGAAGCGCTCACGGAGGAGTGCCGTGCGGGACCCTGCTCCGCATGCGGGGTCTGCGACTTCGAGGTGCTCCAGAACCGACTGGCGGGTGACATGGTGTCAGGTGTCGGGTGTCAGGTGCCGGGGTTGGGCTACCCTGACACCCAGCACCCCACACCCAACACCCAGCGCACCACAGTCAGACTGCGCTACTCGAAGGGGATTGCACTGCGATTCTTATCGCACCTGGATGTCCTCCAGGAGCTGACGCGCGCGTGCCGAAGGGCGCGCGCACCGCTGGTGATGTCGGAGGGTTACATGCCGCGTCCGCGGCTCTCCGCGGGGCCTTCGCTCGCGACCGGCTGGACGTCGGCCTGCGAGTGGGTGGACCTGGAGCTGTCCGGAGCGTGGGACGCGGATCGTCTTGAGGGATTGTTGCAGCAGTTGAACCGGCGTGTGGCGCCCGGCCTGCGGTTCCTCGCGGCCGGCGTGGCGCCCCGGAGTGCTTCCCTCAGCGCCCTGATCGAGCGCAGCACGTTCCGCGCGACGTTCCCGGAGCCGCCGTTCGAGCCCGCCTTTGCAGCGCTCGACGCCGGCTGCCTGGCGTTCCTGTCGCGGGATGAGGTGCCCTTCGTTCGGGAGCGCAGGGGAAGACGCTTCACGGTGGATCTCCGTCCGTTCGTGTACGACCTGGCGGCCCTCGACGGGCGCACGGTCGCACTCGAGCTGCGGACGGCCGATAACGGGTCGGTGAAGCCGACCGAAATACTCGAGGCGGCATTCGAGGTGCCGAGGCACCTGACGCCGCTCGTCAACATTCACAAGACGGACACCCGGCTCGCCGGCGGCGCTACGCCGCTGGACGGGTGCGGGAGCGCCGTCGGGGACATGTCAGTTGAAACGGGAGATTCTGATCAATGGGAGCACGCGGGAAACCCGCGTGGCGATTCTGGAGGACGACACCCTCGTTGAGCTGCTGGTGGATCGTCCGGACGCTCGCCGCTCGGTCGGCGACATCTACCTCGGCAAGGTCGAAGCGGTCCTGCCGGGCATCCAGGCGGCCTTTGTAGACATCGGGGCCGAGAAGAGCGCCTTCCTCCACGCCTCCGATCTGGTGGAGCCGGAGGAAGACGAGCTGGAGGAGGAAGATGGCGAGGCCGACGCGTCCGGCGAGTCCGGCGCGAGCCAGGAGAACGGCCAGGGCCGGGAGAAGAACGGCGGGAACGGCGAGGGCCGGCGCGGCCGGTTCCCGGCCATCCAGGACGTCGTCAAAAAGGGCGAGACCCTGCTGGTGCAGGTCAGCAAGGAGCCGATCGGGACCAAGGGGCCGCGCGTCACCGCGCAGATCTCGATTCCCGGCCGCTTCCTCGTCTACATGCCCTCGGCGAGCCGCGTGGGGGTCAGTCGCAAGATCGAGTCGCGCGAGGAGCGCGCCCGCCTGCGGCAAATGGTATCGAACATCCTGCCGAAGGATTCGGGCGGCGTCATCGTCCGCACCGTCGGCGAGGAGCTGACCGAGGAACACTTCAAGCGCGAGCTGGATTCCCTCCTCAAGCTCTGGAAGAAGATCAAGAAGAAGTCCACGTTCGCCCGCGCGCCGATGCTGGTGCAGCGCGAGACCAGCCTGACCCGCGGGATCATCCGCGACCTGTTCAGCGCCAAGGTGGACCACCTCGCGGTGGATTCGAAGGAGCTTCACCACGAGATCCAGAACTACCTCGACCAGGTCGGTCCGGAGCTGAAGGAGCGGGTCGAGCTGTACGATGGCGACACGCCGCTGTTCGACAAGTACGAGATCGAGGCCGAGATCCGCAGCCTGTTCAACCGTCGCGTGGACCTGCCGACCGGAGGGTACGTGGTGATCGAGCAGACGGAGGCGCTGGTCTCGATCGACGTCAACACCGGACGGTACACCGGCAAGAAGGACCCCGAGAAGACGATCCTGCGCACCAACCTCGAGGCGGCGCGTGAGATCGCCCGCCAGCTGCGCCTGCGGGACATCGGCGGGATCATCGTCTGCGACTTCATCGACATGGAGACCCGGGCCAACCGCGACAAGGTGCTCCAGGAGCTGCGGCAGCACCTGGCGCGCGACCGCGCGCGGACGCGGGCGTTCGCCGTGAGCGATCTGGGGCTGATCGAGATGACCCGCCAGCGGGTGCGGCCGTCCCTGATGCAGTCCATGACGGAGGCGTGCCCCACCTGCAGCGGCACGGGCCGGGTCTTCCTCCCCGAGACCGTGGTCGGGCGTCTGGAGCGCTCCCTGAAGCGCGCGGCCGTGCAGAACCGGGACCCGCGGATGACGGTGCGGCTCCATCCCGAGGTCGCGCTCTATCTGATGGAGCAGGAGCCCAACTTCCTCAAGAACCTCGAGAAACTGACGGGGATCGACCTCGAGGTCCGCGACGACCCGATGATGCGGTTGGACGAGTTCAAGCTGATGAGCCAGCCGGCGGGGCGGGATGTGACGGAGAACTATCTCGTGGCGTGAGGGGTCAAGGGGTGTCAGGTGTTGGGTGTCAGGTGTCAGGGAGGGGGCGGCCCCGGCACCCGACACCCGGCACCTGGCACCCGGCCGTTGACTCAAGTCCCTATCCCGATTAAAGTTCCCCGTCTATGTACGCGATCTTCAGGACCGCCGGGAAGCAGTTCCGGGCCGAGCCGGGGCGCAAGCTCCAGATTCCGACGCTCGAGGCCGAGCCGGGGGCGAAGCTCACCTTCGACGAGGTGCTGCTGGGCTCCGACGGGAAGCACGTGAAGGCGGGCACGCCTGTGCTGAAGGGCGCCAAGGTCACGGCGGAAGTGGTTCGGCACGGCAAGGAGAAGAAGATCATCGTCTTCAAGTTCAAGCGGCGGAAGAACTACGCACGCAAGCAGGGTCACCGGCAGGGGTTCACGGAGATCAAGATCGACTCGGTGGAGCTAGGCTGAGCCATGGCGCATAAGAAGGGTGTAGGCAGCAGCAGGAACGGGCGCGACTCCGGGCCGAAGTACCTCGGCGTGAAGCGCTACGGCGGCGAGGTAGTCGCGGCAGGCAACATCATCGTCCGGCAGCGTGGGACGAACATCCACGCCGGCCGAAACGTGGGCCAGGGCCGAGATCACACGCTCTTCGCGTTGACTGACGGGTTGGTGCGGTACGAATGGAAGGGGAAGGGTCGCCGGGCGGTCAGCATCGTTCCGGCGGCGTAGGACATAGCCGGCCAGGTGCCGGAGGATCGGCACCGAGGCCTGGCAGGACATAGCCGGCCAGCCGCCGGAGGAGTGGCGGCGAGGCCCGGCAGAGTGGCACCAGCATAAGGCTCCCGGGCAGTCGGGGGCCGTTTTGCTTTTCCGCCCCTCGTCACGTCCGGTGGGCTCGTCGCGATCCGCGGATTTGCGCACTCACTGGTGGCGCGCCATCTTCTGCATCCCCCCGGTGCAGAAGCTGCGCGCCATGCGCTACACACTCCGGACACTGACCTTGAAGCCGGGCCTGGTCACGGGCCAGGACGAGCCGGAGTGCATCCGCTTCTCGAAACAGCTCACGCTCATCATCTACCTCGCCCTGAGGCCTCGGGCGCGGGCGACGCGCGAAGAGCTCCTCGGCCTTCTCTGGGCCGGAGCCACGGAGCACGACGCCCGCAGCTCGCTGCGGCAGGTCCTCTACCAGATCCGGCAGGCCACCGACGCCGACCTCGTCGTTGGCGACGAGGTGCTGCGGCTCCGGCGGGAGGACGTGGACTTCGACGTCGACCTCTTCCGCCTCCATCACGCGCAGGGGCGGCTCGAGGAGGCGCTCCAGCTCTACGAGGCCGACTTCCTCTCCAACGTCGCGCAGGCGGGCGCCGGGGAGTTCGAAGAGTGGGCGGAGGGACTCCGCCAGCAGCTCGCCGCCGAACGCCGGCAGGTTCTGCGCACCCTCATCTCCCGGATGGCCGACCAGGGCCGCTGGAGCCAGGGCGCCCAGTATGCCCAGTTGCTGATCGAGGCCGATCCCGGCGTCCTTGAGCCGCGCGTAAAGCTCGTCGAGCTGCTCGCGCTGTCAGGGGACGCGATTCGCGCGGCGGGCGCTGCGGCCGAAGCCCGGGCGTTCGTGGAGTCCATCGAGGGCAGCCGTCTGTCCCCGGAGGTCGAGCGGGCCATCGGGCAGGCGCTCGCGCCCGTGGTGCCTGGCACGCGCGACGCGACCGAGCCGCTGGTGCGTCTCCCGGAAATGGTGGGCAGGGCGGCCGAGTTCCGGGTCCTCGTCGACAAGTGGCGGAGCGCGCTCGAGGGGCGGGGCAAGGCAGCGCTCCTCACCGGGGAAGCGGGGATCGGCAAGACGCGGCTGACGCACGAGCTGGTGGGTCGGCTGCGGCGCGATCGCGGCCTCATCCTGCGCTCGGCCTGCTACGCGGTCGAGCAGTCGGATCCGATGGCGCCGTTTCTGGACCTCTTGCGCTCGGCGCCGCGGGCGCCGGGCCTCGCCGGCACGTCCCCCGGCAGCCTCGGCGTCCTCGGCGCGTTCGTGCCGGAGATCGCCGACCGCTTCCGCTCCGCCGTGGCCCCGAGCACGCTGCCGGTCGCTCCCCAGGCTCTGGGCACCGCGCTGCTCGATGCGTTCGCCGCCATCGCGGACGAGGTGCCGCTCCTGCTAGTGGTGGAGGACCTGCACTGGGCCTCGCCCGAGGCGATCGAGTTCGCCCACCGCCTGGCGCGCCGCGCCCAGTCGCACCACATCCTGCTCCTGCTCACAGCGCGGGACTACGGCGACGTCCCGGGGACCACGGAGTCGCTGCGCGCGCTGACCGCGACCGGAGCGGTGAAGGAGATACCGCTCGGGCCGCTCGACCTTCCGGAAGTCGAGCAGCTGCTGGGTTCGATCGCCGAGCCGCCCGACTCGGCCTCGGGCCGGTGGCTGGCGCAAGAGCTGGTGCAGCGGACGCAGGGCATCCCCCTGTACATCCTCGAGGTGCTCAAGTCGCTCCACGACTCCGGACTGCTTTCGGACCTCGGCGGGCGGTGGGTGTTCGCGGCCGGGCTGGGTCCCGGGCACGGCGATCTGCCGATCCCGGAGAGCGCGGCGGAGATCCTCGAGTACCGGCTCCACACCGTCGGCGAACGCCCGGCGGCGGTGCTCGCGGCGATGGCGGTCTGGGGCCGCGGCTGCCGCGCGGACGTGCTGGCGCGTCTCACCGGCCTCGATGCGCACGAGGTCGACCGCGCCGTCGCCGCGCTGGAGCGGCGTCGTTTGGTGAACCGGGAGGACGGGCTTCCCGTGGTCGCGCACGAGGCCCTGAGCGCCGCCGCCCTGCGGGCGGCGCCGGGCGCACTCCTCGAGCACCTGCACGAGCGGGCGGCGCGCCTCGCCCGTGACGCGGCGCGCGGCGGCCGGGCGGGGGACTGGATGGCGGCTGCACGGTACGCCGCGTTGGCCGGCCGCCCGGAGCGCGCGGCCGTGGACCTGGCGCACGCCGCCGCCGCAGTCGAGCGCTCTTCGGGCCGCGCCGCCGGCCAGGACACGCTGACCCGGGCCCTGGGGACGATGCCGCAGGACGTGCGTGCCCACCTGGAGATCGCCTTCCAGCGGGTGCTGGAAGGACGTTGGTCGGCGCGCCGGTGGCTGGCCGAGCGCACGTCGTGGCCGCGGCGCCTGAGGTTCGGAGCCACGGTGGCGGGAACCGTACTTGTCGGAGCCGCCGCCATCTTGGCTCCGCGCCTGCTCCACTCGCGCCCGCACCCTGGCCCCCTCGGCGGCGGATACCTCGCGGTCACCTGGGGCGATCCCTATTCACGTCCGGCAGGCGTGCTGGCCCTGCGCCTCGACGCCCAGCTCGCCGCCGAATCGCTTCCGCCCCGGGTCCTGCCTGCAGGCATCGCGAGCGGATACGCCGAAAGGGACGTGCAACCTGGAGGCGGAGTAGCGCTGACCGTGTGCGCACTCCCGAACGTGGATCCCACCGCGGTGTGCGCGGTCGATCTCGCGACCGGGGCTCGGCGGCCGCTCTTCCGCTACGACGGGGATGCGGATCCCGTTGGCTGGCTCCCGGATGGCGTGCACTTCGTGGCAACGGGAGGCTACCTGACCGCGAGAAGCGGCTACGCTTACGCCATTCTGCTCGTGGACTCGGCGGGTCACCTCGCGCGCACCATCGCCCGGGACAGCTTCAGCTACGCCGTCGCGGCCGTGGCGCCGGCGGGCGACCAGGTTCTCGCGACCCGCACGCTGGGCAGGCGCCGCGACAACGTGATGATCGACCTTGCGGGGAGGGTTCGCCCCCTCACCTCGTGTCAGGGCGCCACGGTCCAGGCGTGGTCGCGGGACGGCGCTACCATCGCGTGCACCCGCGAGAGCGATCACACCCTCGTCCTGATGAGGGCCGCGAATCCCGACGACTACGTCACGGTGCCGCTCAACTACGCCGAGGCGTCGTCGCCAGTCTGGTCGCCGGACTCCCGGCACCTGGCCGTCGCGCTGCGCGGTCCCAGACCCGGCATCTACGTCGTCGACGCCGTCGCGCTCCGGGCGCCGGTGTTCGTGTGGCCGCTGGGACGGAACGGCGCGGAGATCTCTTGGGTGCCGCCCGTGTCTCCACCTCGCATCGTCAGCCTCCACATCGCTCCCAAAGCTGTCACCCTTCACGTCGGCCAGAGCCTCGGATTGACCGTCTACGGGTTCGACGGCGCAGGTCGCCGCGTCGATGAGCCGCCCGGTGTCAGGTGGCTCAGTCTCGATTCGGGTCTCGTGCGGCTGGGCGCCTCGGGAGCCGTGATCGCGGATCGCCCGGGCGCGGCCAGGATCGTGGCGGCGTTGGGGCTGACGGAAGCCGATACGGTGACGATAACCGTGGCGTCGGCCCCTCCCAGGCGCCTGCTGTACGAGAGCTTCGACAAGGGATTGAACCCGGCGGTCTGGAAGCCGTTCGGCAACCCGGCCCCGCGCGTCCTTGCTGGTGCCGGCCGCCTCGGGACGCTGGGCTTCAACAACAACGGGGACTATTCGCGCTCCAGCGGGATCGCGCTCAGACGGCGGCTCAGTCTCGTGAAGGGGTTGACGATCGAGTACTGGGCGAAGATACCGATCCGCTATCGTCTCTGGGAATCGATCGGCGTTGGCCTCGCCTCCGGCGCCGCCGATTCCTTCGCACTGCGACAGGGCGACCCGCGCCCTCCCGGCAGCTTCGAGACGTTGCACGCGGAGGCCCCCAACCCGAACAGCGCTCGTGTGCAGATGACGGCGAGTCTCTATACCGATCTCGGCTCGTCCGTGGGCGAGCTTCCGCTCGCGCTCCGGGACGGGCGCTGGCATCGGTATCGCCTCGTGATCTATCCGTCCGGAGAGGTGCGCTGGTTCGCAGACGGCCGCGAGCTCGTCCCGCCGGCCCGGGCGGACATCGGCTCCCGCCCCGCCTGGACGCTGACGCTGGACGGCCAGTCCTACCGCACGCTCGCGGTGATGGACGACGTGACAGTGTGGGAGGGAGTCGTCCTCGACCCGGTGGAACCCGCGACGCCGGCGGCACGTAGGATGTCGGGGGGGAGGGTGTCGAAATGAGCCTGATGGATCGGTTCGCGGCCGGGCTGGAAACGCTGGGGAAGAAGGCCAACCAGGCGCTGGACGAGGGGAAGCTCCGGGTCGATCTGCTGCGCACGCGCCGCCGGATGGACAGCGCGGCGCGGGACCTCGGCTACGTGACCTACCGTCAGGCGAAGGGGCAGGGCGCGCCGGAAGGGGAGATCGAATCCCTCACGCGGCGCATCGCCGAGGCGGAGGCCGAGGTAGGACGCCTCCAGGCGGCCATCGACAAGCTCCGCGCCGAGCACCACGGGGCCGGCCCTACGCACGACGGGCCCGCGGCAACCGACGCCGCGAGCCCGCCTGCCGACACGCCGGAGCCGCCGCAGAGCTAGGGCGTCTTCGCCGTCAGCTCGAACACGACCGGCGGTCCCACCAGCTCGTACTTCGCGATCAGGTACGGGGCCGCCTTCGTGATGTAGAAGTTGATGGGGAACTGGCCTCCCGTCAGCGCCAACTTCCAGCACGCAAACGCGCCGGCCGGCACCGTCACGGAATCCTCGCCGACCACCGTCGCCGTCAGCGGCCGCACGACGCCTTCGGTGCCGTCGTACGCGTTCACCAGCCAGTGCGCCCCGCTCGCGAGCGGCAGGGCCGTCAGCAGCGCCGAGAAAACGTTCTGGTCGAGCGTGCCCTCCGCTAGGGTGGTGTCCACCGCGGCGTCGCGTACGCCCTGCCGGCTCGGCACGTGCACGTGGCCCGTGAGGTGCGTCCCCTGGTAGTCCAGCACCATGGACATCGGCTGGCCGCCCTGGCTTCCGCCTTCCCGCAGGTGCATCGGCGCCAGGGTCGCTGCATCCACGGTCACCGTGTCGTTCTGGGATACCATGCCGCCGAGGTTCATGGTGGAGGTCAACCGCAGCACCTGACGGTCGCCTTCGGTGGCCCGCTCCATCGCCGACGATGCCTGGCCCATCGCATTGCCCTGAACCATCACCCGGTACGTGAAGGACCCGGGCACCAGGCGATCCGGCGCCCAGGCGACCGCCGTGGGGGCGGCGGTGAGATCGGCCTCGCTCACCGGCTTGCCCTCGACGTCCACGATGCGGACGCTGCCGAGGCGCTTGAGGCCGCCGAGGATCTTCGTGCCGTCGCCCACGACCACGATCACCATCTTGTCAGTGGTGAAGAAGCGCTTGTCGGCGGCGCCGAGCTGGACGCGCGTCACCGCCGCGAGGCGGTCGCGGAAGCGCGGCACGTAGTCATCCGGCAGGCCGCGCAGCCGCGCCGACGCAACGGCGTCGGCGATCTGCTCCGGTGTCTCGATCGTCAACGGGAAGTTGCCGACCAGATAGTTCTTCGCCGCCGCGATCTCGCTGTCGGCGGGCACCTCGTTCCGCATCCGGTCGAGCTGGTGCAGCAGCTCCGCCAGAGCGCTGTCCGTGACCGGCGTGCGCACTTCGGCGTTAGCCACGAACATCCCCAGCCCCAAGGGCCGCGTGAATCGAGAGTACGAGCCGTAGGTCCAGCTCTTCTGTTCCCGGAGGATCAGGAAGAGCCGGGCGTCGGACCCGCCGCCCAGGATCTGGTTCATGATCGTCAGCGGATAGACCGCCGGATCCCTCGGGGTGATCATCGTGAACCCCGCCAGGATGTTGGATTGCACCGCGCCCGCCTTGTGCACCAGCACGATCTCGGTGGACGTGCGCGCGGGGATGGCCGGGAACGCGGGCGCCGGCGCGGGCGCGCCCTGCCACCTGGCGAACGCCTGCTCGGCCAGGCTGCGCACCGCCGCGGCGCTGACGTCGCCCGCGACGACGAGAAGGGCCCCCTGCGGCTTCACGTGCGCGTCGTAGAACCCGACCACGTCGTCCCGGGTGATGGCCCGGAGGGTCGTCGCCGTGTAGTTGCGGCCGTACGGATGGTCGCCGTAGACCTCGTGCGAGAAAGCGCGCTGCGCGATCGCTCCCGGCTCCGAGAGATCGATCTGGAGCGCTGATAATGCCCGGGTCCGTGCCAGCTCCACCTCCCTGGCCGGGAAGGTCGAGTGCATCACCACGTCGGCCAGCACGTTCATCGCCTGCGGAAGGTTCTCCGCCAGGGCGGAGACCGTGATGCGAAGGAAGTCGTTATCGGAGTATGCCGAGATGGAGCCGCCGAGGCCTTCGACCTCGGCCGCGATCTGATCCGGCGCCCGGCTCTCCGTCCCCTTGGTCAGGACCTCGGCCACGATGCCGTCGAGTCCCGTCTTGTCAGCGGCCACGTAGCTGGCGCCTGCGGGCAACGCCAGGGTGACCGTCACCACCGGCTGCTTGTGGTGCTCCACGATGATCATGTTCACGCCGTTGGGCAGCGTGCCCTTGGCGAACGCCGGGAACCGCGCCGGCCTCAGCGGCATCGGCGCCGGCGGACTGGTCGGGGCCTGGGCTTGAACCGACGCGGCCGCAAGGACTGCACTCAATCCGAGTAAGAGGGCTTTCATCAGTTGGACCCTCCCCGGGTCGCGGGCGGGTTCACGATCAGGACGATGCGGTTGGTGGGATCGAGATACTTGCGGGCGACCCGCTGCAGGTCCGCCGCCGTCACCGCGAGATGCTTGACCACATCCTCGTTCACCTCGCCCAACGAGCCGTCCAACCACAGCGCGTTCTGGAGCGCCTCGGCCACCCCCATCGTGGTCTGGCGGCTGCGGATGGCGTCGGAGCGGTACTGGTTCTTCGCCTTGATCAGCTCGGCGGCCGAAACCGTGTCGCTTCGCACCCCGTCGATGGCGGCGTTGAGCAGCGAGTCCACCCGCTGCGCGGCGACGCCCTGATTGTTCACGGCGTAGAAGATCGCCGCCCCCGCTGCGCGCTGCGAATTGCCGCCGCCTCCGGCAAACACCGCCGCGCGCGCCTCGCGCACGAGCGCCCGGTTCAGCCGCGACGACTCCCCGTTGCCCAGCACGCTGGCGAGCAGGTCGAGCGCGGGGGTGTCGGCGTCGCCCTCGGGCGGTGCCCGGTAGATGAAGCCGACCAGGGGGAGATTGGCGTTGTTGTCCGTCACTTCCATGCGCCGCGCCCCGGTGCCGTACTGAGACTGGCAGGTGACTGGCGCCGGCGCGTTCGCCTTCGGAATGTCCCCGTAGTACCGCTGGATCAGTTGGCGTGCCTGGGCCGGGTCGAAGTCGCCGACCACCATCAGCACGGCGTTGTTGGGTGCGTAGTAGAGATTGAAGAACGCCTGCACCTCCTCGACCTTGGCCGAGTCGAGGTCGGCCATGTCCCCGATCACCGTGTGAGCATAGGCGAAGCAGGTCGCCGAATCGAACGGCATGGTCAGTCCGTCCTGGATCGCCTTGGTGTAAGGCTGGTTGTCCATTCGCAGTCGGCGCTCCTCCTTCACCGTCTGGCGCTGGTTCTCGAAGTTGGCCTGGTTGACCGCAAGGGAGCGCATGCGGTCCGCCTCGAGCCAGAGTCCGAGATTGAGGCGATTGGACGGCACCGTCTCGTAGTAAACGGTGCGGTCCTGGGTCGTGAAGGCGTTCGATGAGCCGCCAGCCCGCTCGACCAGCTGGAAGTGCTCGGACTTCTTCACATGGGCCGAGCCCTGAAACATCATGTGCTCGAAGAGGTGCGCGAATCCGGAGTGGTGGGCCCGCTCGTTCGCGCTGCCTACGTGGTACCAGATGTTCACCGTGACTACCGCCGTCGAGTGGTCCTCCGACAGCACCACCGTCAGCCCGTTCGGCAGGGTGTACGTATCGTACTTGATCTGTCCCACCTGCTGAGCGGCCACCGGGGACGTCGCCATCGCGAGGAGCGCGGCGATCGCACACGCTCCCGCCAGCACGACGGCTGGCAACTTGCGTCTGGTAACCACTGCGCAACTTGCCGTCTGGTAACTGCTCCGAGTTCTCACCACTCGCCACTCCTCTCTACTGAATGGGAAACACCTTCAGGGCGTTGTCCTTCGTGATGCGATCCTGGACCTGCTTCGGCAAATCCAGCGTCAGGAACTGGTCCAGGTTCCGCCGCAAGTCGTGGACTCCGGGGCTGGGCCAATCCGTTCCCCATAGCACCCGGTCCGCAAGCTCCGCAAGCCGGGGGAAGTACTCGAGCAGCTTGAGCGGCGGGATGCCGCTCACGTCGAGGTACACGTTGGCGTGCCGCCGCAGAATGAAGAACGCCTCGTCCATCCAGAGGGGGCGGCCGCCGTGGGCCATGATGATGGTCAGGTCGGGGAAGTCGATGGCGACGTCGTCCAGCTCCATCGGATGGCCGTACTTGCAGCGCGCGCCCGGGAAGATGCTGGTCCCGGTGTGGATCATCACCGGCAGGCCGCGGTCCTCGCAGCGCCGGTACAGCACGCCGAGCGTCTGCATCCCCTGGGTATGCGCGTTGGCGGGAAAGAGCTGGTGCGGCGGGTGGATCTTGAGGCAGCGGATGCCGAGCTCGAGCAGCTCGTCCACGTGTCCCTTGATGTCGCCGGCGAACCGCGGGTGCACGCCGCCATAGGGCAGGAGCCGCTCGGGCGCCGCCTCGGCGTAGCGCGCCGCGAAGCCGTTGGTCTCCTCGGTGAACCCCATCAGGTCGGGGCTCGGATAGTTGACGAGGCCCACGCGCCACACGCCGGAGCGGTCCATCACCTCGAGCAGCGCCTTCGGATCGTCCATCAGCTGGAGCAGGAAGTCCCAATGGTCTTCCTTCCCGCGCCGCATCGCCGCCATCACCTCGGGCTTGAGCTGCCGCCACGGCTGGATGTGGACGTGGACGTCGGTGACGCCCGGCGCCCCCGCGCCGGCGGGACGGACCACGGGCTCCGCCGCCGGAGCTCTCTTCCTCGGGCTCATGTCTCGGGCCACGTGAAGAAGCCTTCTCCCGTCTTCTTCCTGAGCTTCCCCTCGGCAACCAGGCGCTCGAGGATCGCGGGCGGCGCGTCGGCCAGCCAGACGGCGAACCCCGCCTGCGCCGTGACCTGCGCGATCCCATGGCCCATCGTGCCCGCGCCGACGACGCCGACCGTGGCGACGTCTTTCATCGGGGAAGCGAATCAACCGCTGCGCGCGCCAGATCCGGGAGGTTGCTGACCAGACCGTCCACGCCGAGCGCGAGGAAGCGCCGCATCTCCTCGGGCTCGTCCACCGTCCAGACGTACACCGCCATTCCCGCGTCATGAATGGACGAAACCAGCGCCTCGTCAACGTGGTTGCAGTGCTGCCAGAGGATGCCGGCGTCCGCGTCCTCCAGGCACCGGACCGGGTGCATAGGATAGGAGGCGGACAGTACGCCGCGGTGGAGCAGCGGACGCTTCTCGCCGAGGCGATGCACCAGCCGATGGTCGAAGCCGTGCAGGATGACTCGATCCGGGGCCCCGGTCTGCTCGACCGCGTCGAACAACTTCTCGTCCCAACGCGGGGCGAGCGCCTTGATCTCGATGCAGGCGATCATCCGCGGCATGATGACGGCTAGTGCCTCCTCGAGCGTCGGCACCGGCTCGCCGTTCGGCAGGGACAGCGCCCGTATCTCGCGGAAGCTGCTGTGGGCGATGACGTGTGTGCCGATCCGCTCGTCGTGATGAACGATCAGGGCGCCGTCGGCCGTCGTGTGGATATCCAACTCGGCGGCGTCGGCGCCGCGGTCACCGGCGGCGCGGAAGGCGGCGAGGGAGTTCTCGACCTCGTAGCCCGACGCACCGCGGTGCGCGATGACCAGCGGACGGCTCACGCGTCCATTGTATCACTCTTCTTGGGGGCTATCCAGTCGGATTCCTTGAAGATGTCGGCCAGCTGCTTCCGGTCCACGAGGCGGCAGATCTCGTCGCGGTACAGCCCCCGGGACGCCTCGTTGAGGTGCGCGCCATCGTTGCCGTCATCGGACGTGTACCTCCGCAGCGTAACCGTTGAGAAAGAGCCGGCAGATGGAGTCCGCCAGCTCCTCGACCCCGACGCTCCCGGCGGGGTCGTACCAGGTGTAGATCCAGTTCATCATCCCGAACAACGCGTACGCCGCCACGTGGCGGTTGACACGCTCCCCGCCGTTCTGTTCCTCCAGCCGCGCCAGCAGCCCCGAGCACAGGTCCACGTAGGCGCGCTTCAGCCTGCGCACCTCCTCGAGCGGCGCTCCGGTCAGCGACTCCGCTTCGTGCGAGAGCACCTTCATCTCGTCCATGTGCGTCGCGAAGAAGGCGACGTGGTGCCGGATGAACGCCTGCAGCCGCTCCTCGGGACCCGTCGCGTCAGCCAGGGCCCGCTCCGCGCCCTCGCGCACCCGCTCGAAGCACCCGCGCTGGATCTCGAAGAGCAGATCCTCCTTGCCGCGCACGTAGTAGTACATTCCCGCCAGGCTCATCTGGCTGGCCCGGGAGAGGTCCCGCATCGTGGTCCGGTCATAGCCACGGGCCGCAAACACCTGGGCGGCCACGGCCAACAGGTTCTCGCGGCGGCGGTCGAATTGCTCCATGATCACTCGGCTATGGTTTCGAACGATCGTTCGAATGGCAATATCGCGGAGCCTTAACCTGGTACGCAAGGCCCCGTCTAACCTCTTGCCTGATGGGATCTCCAGCTCTGGCCGTCCAGGTTGACGGCGAACTGATCGCCCTGTACTTGGCGGGCGATGAAGCGGCGGCCAGCGAACTGGTCGGGCGCCATACCGCAGCATTGGCGCGCTACCTGGCGGCGCAAGGCGCGCCCGCAGAGGAGTTGGAGGACCTGTCGCAGGAGGCGTTCTTCAAGGCGTTCCGGGCGCTGGCGTCGTTCAGAGGCGGGGCGAGTTTCCGCACCTGGCTGCTAGCGATCGGCGGGAACGTACTGCGGGACGGGCGGCGGCGGTGGCGGCGGCGGCAGGTGGTCGAGCTGACGCCGGAGATCCGGGACCCGTCGGGCGATCCGGCACAGCACGCCGACGCGGGATGGACGCTGGAGCGGCTGGAGGAGGGGATAGGGAAGCTGGCGCGGCTGCAGCGCGAGGTGTTCATGATGCGGGCGCAGCAGGGGCTCGAGTACGAGGAGATCTCGGCCGCGCTCAGCATCAGCGAAGGGGCGGCACGGGTGCACTATCATCACGCAGTGAAGAGGTTAATGGCATGGATACAATGAACGCAGAACTTCCCGAACGGCTCTCGGCGGCGGTTCGCGCGCTCGACGCGCGGGCGGCCGAGCGTGCGGCGCGGGTGAGTCCCGATCGCGTGGCGGCCCGCGTGCTAGAGCGGCTCAGGCGCGAGGGGGCGGTGGAGGCGCGCCCGATCTGGTGGATGCATCCGGCGGCGCTCCGCGTGGCCGCCGCGGCGGTCCTCCTGGTGGCCGCTGGGTGGACGGTGAGCGTGGTCCGGCAGCATTCGACGCAGACCGCGGTGCGTCTGCCGGTGTCCATTCCGGTGGATTCGCTCGACGCCCAGCAGCTCGAAGCCGTCCTGCAGGCGGCCGGCGAAGTGCGCGCGGCTAACTTCGAGCCGGCGACGGCGTCCAATGGGTCGTTGGACAGCCTGTCGGAGCAGCAACTTCAGCAAGTGCTCGCGTCGCTGTAGGGCGCGGCCGGTCAGAGAGGGAAGAAATGAACAGGATGAAGCAGTACGCGCTCGTGGTGGCGCTCGGCTTGGCGGTGGCGGGAGCGGCAGTCGCGCAGAACCCGCCGGCTGGTCAGGCTCCGGGGCAGTCGCCCGACTCGACGATGCCGTTCCGGGGACGGATGGGTGGCCGCGCGGGGTTCCGTGGGCAGCGCACCCAGCAGCTGCGGATGCAGATCGAGCAGCGATTCGGGCAGCGGGTACAGATGGAGCTGGGGTTGACCGACCAGCAGATGGATCGGGTGCGGGCGGCGGAGCGCAACAGCCGGGATCGGCACCAGGCGCTGGCGGATCGGGAGCAGGACCTCCGGCGTGCGGTCGGGGAGCAGCTCAAGCCCGGTGTGGCGGCGAACACGGACAGTCTGAGCCGCCTGCTCGACGCGATCGCGGCGAACCACGTCTCGAGGGCGCAGGAGGAGCAGCAGGAGATGCGGGATCTGGCGCAGTTCCTGACACCCGTGCAGCGGGCGCGTCTCCTGATGATGCGGCAGCAGTTCATGCAGAGGGTGCAGGCGATTCGCGAGGGCCGGTGGAATCCGTCGGCGGGAAGGCCCGGTATGCAGGGCGGACCTCCGGAATGATCCCTGGCCCGGGAACGCGGTAGCCCGAGTACCTCCGCAGTTTACCGCAAGCAGGAGCGCCCGTAGGACCCAAGCCCCCAGCACTCGCTGGGGGTTTGGCTTTGCGGGGGTATATTCCCCCCATCGCCCGAGTGGCGGAATGGCATACGCGACGGACTCAAAATCCGTTCCCGGCAACGGGGTGTGGGTTCAAGTCCCACCTCGGGCACTCAGAAACGACATCGACTTAGCGAGCGGGGCGCTTCGGCGCCCCGCTGTCGTTCCGGGCACGAACGGAACTAGGCCCGGATCGCAACCCGCTCTTCGAGGCGAGGACCGCGTGAATCCCTGCCGTTGGGTTCTTGTGGTCGGGCCTCGGGCAGCGTCTTTTTAACAGGCTAGCCCCTGGGTGCCGGGCCACAGGCCGTCCGCCTGTGCGAAGGACCCTTCGACAGGAGTGGGCTCGATGAAACTCAAGACGTGGATGCTGCTGAACATCGTTGTCTCAGCCGTTTTTGGTCTCGCACTCGTCCTCGCTCCCGGAACGTTCATCGCGACGTACGGCGTCACCGCGGACGCTGGCATCCGGTACGTGGGGCAGGTACTCGGCGCGTGCTTCCTCGGCAACGCGGTGCTGTTCTGGTTCGCGAAGGACGCCCCGGTGTCGGAGACGCTCATAGCCATCTGCCGCGCGTTCTTCGTTTTCAACGGGGTGGCGCTCGTCGTGTCGCTCGTGGCGCAGCTCAACGGTGTGATGAACGCCGTCGGATGGTCCTCGGTCGTGATCTACCTCTTGCTGGGCCTCGGCTGGGCGTACTTCCTCCGGGCCAAGCCCGCCGCCTGACGGCGGCGGCGCAGCAGCGAACGCGGTCGAATCAGTACGTCCCGGTCGGCTTGACGCCGCAGGCAGTGCCCGAGAGGACGCTCACTGGGCTGGCGGCCCCCGTCTGAGTCAGGTTGAGCGTGAAGTCGATGGGGCACGCCCCGCTGCGCCCGTCCAGCGTCGAAACGGTCAGACTCCCGCCGGCAGTTGCCTGCAGGTAATTGGTGGTTTGCGTCCAAGACGAGTTGCCCGTCGCCTGGAGGGTCTAGATTGGGCCCCGGGCGTCGGCCGGGCGTGACTCTGATGGGGGAGATGGTTAATCGGATATGGTTCTTGAACTTAGCCTCGAGCCGCGGGCCGACGCCCAGCGCAGTGTGGTGGCCGAAGGATGCGGCCTTCCCCCCGTGGTTAGATTTCAGGTTGCCCAAAGGAGACCCGATGCTCCGGTCCTTCGCCTTTGTCCACGACAGCCGCACCTACACCTGCCAGCGGGAGGAGCCCAACGGCTCCCAGGCCGAGGCGTGGTGGTGGTTCACCGTGTCCCACGACGGGAACCGTTACGCCCCGTTCCACGCCGCCTCCCGCGACACCCGCGCGTCGGTCCAGGATCGGATCGTGGCGTACTACGCGAACCACCTCGCCCACCGCGCGATGACCGACCGGGAGCACTGGGCCCGGCGCAGCAAGGCAGCCGCCGGCAGCAAGGCCGCCGCCATCAGCAAGGTTGCCGCCAGCAGCAAGGTAGCCGCCAGCAGCAAGGTGGCCGCCAGCAGCAAGGTAGCCTCGAAGTCCAAGTAGACGCTGAAGCCGGTCCTGCTTCGCTAACCCGGCACGGTTTTTGACCTTCGACATGGCGTAGCCCTCACCGGGGTGTGCCATGTCGGGTCTTGGTCATGCGTGTCGTCGGATCGCTGGTATAGCGGTCTCCGCGGCGGTGGGCCTTGCGGCCAACGCCGCGTTCGTGCTCTTGCCGGCCCAGACATCTCCCTTGGTCTTCCAGTCCATCAGCGCCGGGACGAGCCACGCCTGCGGGATTACCGCGCAGCACGTGGCGTATTGCTGGGGCCGCAACGACGAGGGCGAGCTGGGCAATCCCTCGGTCAGTTCGGCCTGCTCCGACGCCGGCACACAGTGCAGCGCCAAGCCGGTGCGCGTCGAGGGCGGCCTCGCCTTCAGCGTGATCAGCGCGGGGAACAACTTCACCTGTGGGGTCACGACGGTGGGCACCGCTTACTGCTGGGGCGCCGGCGCCCAGGGTCAGCTCGGGACCGGAAGCCAGGGGTCGAGCGGCCGGCCTGAGCGCGTCATCGCCGAGGGCGTGGCGTTCCAGACCGTCAGCGCCGGGTACAGCCACGCCTGCGCCGTGGCGACGACCGGTGCGGCGTACTGCTGGGGCAGCAACGCCGGCGGCCGGCTGGGTTCCGGCGCGTCGCTGACCGGCGGCCACGCGACCCCGACGCCGGTCGCAGGCGGCCTGTCGTTCCGCACGATCAGCGCGGGCTACTTTCACACCTGCGGAGTGACGCGCAGCGGCGCGGCCTACTGCTGGGGCCGGAACGAGCAGGGGGAGACCGGCAACGGCGCCACCGCCGCCCACGGCCTGCCGGTGCGCGTCGCCGGCGACTATTCCGCACGCAGCGTGCAGGCCGCGCCGCAGTTCGACTTCAGCTGCGCGGTGGGGCGGGACAGCACTCTCTCCTGCTGGGGCGCGAACTGCTACGGCCAGCTCGGCGTGGATTCGACGGCCGAGCAGTGCGGCAACCCCGCGATGCCGTGCAGCTCGACACCCAAGGCCGTGCACGCGAGCGGAGCCTTCCAGTCGGTCAGCGCGTTCTTCTCCCACGCCTGCGCGTTGAGCGCGACGGGCCAGGCGTCTTGCTGGGGCGACAACAACCAGGGCCAGCTCGGCACCGGGAGCGGGGCGGGGAATGCGACGCTCCCGGCGCTGGTCGCAGGGGGCGCCAGCTACAAGGCCATCGCGACGGGCCGCCAGTTCAGCTGTGCGATCACTACGGACGGCGCCGCGCAGTGCTGGGGTCGGAACGCGGAGGGCCAGCTCGGCACCGGGGACACCGAAAACCACACGGTTCCGACCGCGGTGGCTGGGCCCTGAGTTTCGCCGCTCCCGACGACGCTGGACGGGGACCGCCGCGGCGGTCCCCGTCTTCGTCCGGCGCCGTTGCCCGGGCAGGACGTCAGAACTACGTTTACCGGCTGCAGCGCATCTCCTTACACGACAATTCGGTACGAGACCCTCCAGCGCCAACCAGAGGCAAGCGCACGATGCCCACGCCAGTCAACGGAACCCCGATCACCTATCGCGACGGCAAGTACGCCGTCCCCAACGACCCGATCATCCCGTTCATCGAGGGGGATGGCACGGGCCGTGACATCTGGCGGGCGTCGAAGAAGGTGTTCGACGCGGCGGTGGCGAAGGCGTCCGGCGGCAAGCGGTATGTCGCGTGGGTCGAGATGCTGGCGGGCGAGAAGGCTTTCAAGGAAACGGGCAGCTGGCTTCCCGAGGCCACGCTGGAAACGGTCAAGCAGTACCGGATCGGCATCAAGGGCCCGCTGACGACGCCGATCGGGGGAGGCATCCGCTCGCTCAACGTGGCGCTGCGGCAGCTGCTCGACCTGTACGCCTGCGTGCGGCCGGTGCGCTACTTCGACGGCGTTCCCTCGCCGGTCAAGCGGCCGCAGGACCTCAACGTGATCATCTTCCGCGAGAACACCGAGGATGTGTACGCGGGAATCGAGTACCAGGCCGGGACGAAGGAAGCGTCGCGGCTGCGCGACTTCCTGGTGAACGAGCTGAAGGCGAAGCTGCGGCCGGAGAGTGCGATCGGGATCAAGCCGTTCAGCGAGTTCGGCTCGAAGCGGCTCGTCGCGCGGGCGCTCCAGCACGCGATCGACAAGAAGCTCCCCTCGGTGACGCTGGTCCACAAAGGCAACATCATGAAGTTCACCGAGGGCGCCTTCCGCGACTGGGGGTACCAGGTCGCGCAGGAGCAGCGCTTCGCGGGGAAGCTGATCGCCGAGGCGGACGTGGACGGCCAGAAGCAGGGCGAGCGCGTGCTGGTGAAGGACCGGATCGCGGACAGCATCTTCCAGCAGGTGCTGCTGCGGCCGAAGGAGTATGCGGTGCTCGCCACGCCCAACCTGAACGGGGATTATCTGTCGGACGCCTGCGCCGCACAGGTGGGCGGCCTGGGAATGGCGCCGGGCGCCAACATCGGCGACGGGTTCGCGATCTTCGAGGCGACGCACGGGACGGCGCCGAAGTACGCCGACCTCGACAAGGTGAACCCGTGCAGCGTGATCCTCTCCGGGGTGATGATGTTCGAGCACCTGGGGTGGGATGACGTCGCGACGTCCATCGTGAAGGGCATCGAGCGGGCGATCGCCGCGAAGCAGGTGACCTACGATCTCGCCAGGCAGATGGAGGGCTCGAAGGAGGTGCCGACCTCCGTCTTCGCCGACGCCATCATCGCGCACTTCTGATGAACTACACGCTGCTCGGCGCCGCGCTCGAGTCCGTGGACGCGCCGCTGCTCGCGGTGGCGGTGCCGAAGCACGACAAGAAGCTGCCCGGGGCCCTGGCCGGCCTGGATGCGCGGAGCGGTGGCGTCCTCGGTCGGCTGTTCGCCTCGGGCGACTTCGGCGGCTCGCGCGACGAGACCTCGCTCGTCTACCTGCCCGGCGCCTCCGGGTCGCGGCTGCTGCTGGTGGGCACCGGCAAGCCGGAGGAGGCGCCCGCGAGGCGCGAGGTCGCCGCGCGCACGGCAATCCGCCGGGCGGCCGCGGTCGCCGCGCGGCGCGCGAAGGCCCTGGGCACGGGAGCCTTGACGTTCGCGGTACCAGCGGCCGTTCGAGACGGGCTCGGACCGGCCGACTTCGCCCAGGTCGCCGTCGAGGGCGCGGGGCAGGGAGCGTGGCAGTTCGACGAGCTGAAGTCGCCGAACGGCGACCGCAAGTCGCCGGTCACGTCCATCACGGTGGCCGTCGAGCCGGGCGAGGAGGCTGCGGCGCGCCCCGGCTTCCAGATCGGCCAGGCCGTGGCGGAGGGGCAGGCGCTGGCGCGCCGGCTCCAGTTCCTGCCGCCCAATACCTGCACGCCTGCCTACCTCGCCGACGTGGCGCAGCAGCTCGGCAAGACCCACGGCTTCACCGTCACGGTGCTGGACCGCGAGCAGATGGAGAAGGAAGGGATGGGCGCGGCGCTGGCGGTGGCGCAGGGCTCCCAGACCGAGCCGCGGTTCGTCGTGCTGGAATACCGCGGGGCCGGCGACGCCGCGCCGGTCGCGCTGGTCGGCAAGGGGGTGACGTTCGACACGGGTGGCATCTCGATCAAGCCCGCGGCGCAGATGGAAGAGATGAAGTACGACATGTCCGGCGCCGCGGCCGTGCTCGGCGCGTTCGAGGCCCTCGGCCGCCTCAAGCCGAGGCTCAACGTGATCGGCGCCATCCCCTCGGCGGACAACATGCCCGGCGGCTCGGCATACCGCCCGGCCGACGTCGTGAAGAGCCACTCCGGCAAGACGATCGAGATCGTCAACACCGACGCCGAAGGGCGCCTGCTCCTCGCGGACGCACTCTCCTACGTGCGCCGGTTCAAGCCGGCCGCGGTGCTCGACGCCGCGACGCTGACGGGCGCCGCGGTCATCGTCCTGGGACACGCGGCCAGCGCGATCATGGGGAGCGACGAGGCGCTGCTCGAGGAAGTGCGCCGCGCGGGCGACCGCTCCGGCGAGCGGGTGTGGCCCCTGCCGATGTTCGACGATTACCGCGATCTGATCAAGTCGGACATCGCCGACATGAAGAACAGCGGCGGGCGGCCCGCGGGCAGCATCACCGCCGGCTGGTTCCTGCGCGAGTTCGCCGAGGGCTATCCGTGGGTGCACATCGACGTGGCAGGGACGGCGTACACCGACGCCGACTCGCCGCCGCAGGCCAAGGGCCCCGCGGCGGTTCCGACGCGCCTGTTCGTCGAGTTCCTGCTGGGGCGCGCCCGCTGACGTGAGGCTCAGCGCTCCCGGGCTCCTTCTCGCGGCCGCCTTCCTGGTCCGGGCCGCGGAGCTCGCGGCGCAGAACCCTCCACGGCTCCCGGCGCGTGCGGACACCGCACGCGCGCCGGGGCGGGGCGCGACGGGCCGGGATACCGCCGGAGCCGCGGCCCCACGCCGCGACACCATTCCGCTGCCCGACTCGCTCTCGCCCGACAGCTTCCGACCGCAGCTGCCCCCGTTGGGCGCCCCGCCGGGCCCGCTGCCGCAGGCGGGCCGCATCGTGTTCGATCACGACGAGCTCTGGTTCTCCGGCGCCGTGACCCTCGGCGAGCTGCTCGAGCGCGTCCCCGGCGTCTTCCTGGTGCGGGCCGGCTGGTTCGGCCGCCCCGAGATCGTTCAGTACGCCGGGCAGGGCGCCAGCTCCATCGAGGTCTACTGGGACGGCTTCGCCATGGACCCGCTGGGGCAGGACAGCACCGGCCTCGACCTCAGCGAGATCAACCTCGGACTCGTCCAGCGCGTGGAGGTCGAAGTCCTCCCGTCGGTGGTGCGCGTGTACCTCTATTCGGACGAGCAGGTGGTCCGGAAGCCGCGCACCGAGACGTCGTTCTCGACCGGAGACGCCAGCACCAACTCGTACCGCATCCGCTACCTGAACCGCTGGAAGAACGGGACCGGGCTCGACCTGGGCGTGAACTTCCGGGGCAGCTCGGGAGTCGTGACTTCTCCGGGGCGCTCGAGTGACCTCACGCTGTGGATGAAGGGATCATGGATCCCCACGCAGCGCTACGGCGTCCTGTACCAGGTGATCAGCGTATCGATCGACCGCGACAGCGTGCAGCTGAGCGCCGGCAATCCGTTCCCCTCGGCCGTGCCGAGCCGCAGCGCCCACCGCACCGACATGTTCCTGCGGGGGTTCATCGCCTCGCGGGACGACGGGATGGGTCTCAGGCTCGACGCGATCGCCGGCGGCAGCAGCTACACCGACACGTCGGCCGCGCTCGGCCGCGAAGAAGTGCAGGGCAGCGCGATCCTCAGCTACCGGGCGGAGCGCTGGTCCACGGAGGTGACGACGCGCGTGCGCGACTCCAGCACGCCGCTCGAGATCGAGCTGCGGGGCTCGGTGTCACCGTCGGCCCTCCTGACGGTCTCGGGATACGCGATCAGCCGCTCGCAGCTCGGCCGCCCCCACTCCACCGACGCCGCCGTGCAGGCGGAGCTGCGGCCCATCGCCGCCGTCGCGCTGCACGGCGCGCTCCGGGCTCGGAACGCGGTCGGCGCGCCCGTGCTGCTGACGGACACCGCCCAGAAGGTCACGGACTTCGCGGCGGGGATCAGCCTGAACACGCGGCCGCTGGATCTCGATGTTTCGCTCGCCAGGCACGGCGTGTTCGCGCCGCCGGTGCCGGGGACCTTCGGGCCCATCGTCCCGGCCTACCCGTCGTTCGCCGTGCGCACCGTGACGGTCTCCTTCGCCTACCGTCCGAAGGCCTACATCACCCTTTCGGGCTGGTACCGCGAGCCGCTGGTCAACGGCACGCCGGAGCTGCTGACCTCCGCCTACGAGCCGCCGCACCATTCGCGGCTCTGGGGCACCTTCCGGTCCCGCCTCCTGCCCGTGCTGAGGCGCGGGGCGTTCGACTTCACGGCGGAGGTCGGGATGGAGGGATGGGGCCGGGGCGCGCTGGGGGCCGACGCCAGCGGGGCGCCGCTGCTGCTCAAGGGCGCCACGATCCTGGACTACCGCGTGGAGCTGCGGCTCCTGAACGCCGCTCTCTTCTGGAGCATCCGGAACGCGCGGGGCGAGCGGTACTCGGTCCTGCCCGGCCTGGCGATGCCGGTGGGCAACCAGACGTACGGGGTAAGGTGGGAGTTCTCCAACTAGAGCCGCGGCAGTAAATTGCAAGGCTTGCCCCGAACCGGGCTCATATGCCACCCAGGAGCATGACGGGGTTCGGAGCAGCCGACGGGGAAGTCGCCGGCGGCCGGCTCCGGCTCGAAATCCGTTCCGTGAACCACCGCCACCTGAGCGTGCAGCTCAAGGTGCCGTCGGAGCTGAGCGACGCCGAGGGCTCGATCCGGGAGCGGTTGCGCGGCCACTTCGATCGGGGCCACGTCACGGTCTCGGGCCGGTGGATCGAGGAGCCGAGCCGGTCGGACGCCGTGACGGTGGACGTCGAGCGAGCGCGGGCCCTGGTCACAGCGCTGCGCAAGCTGGGGCGCGACCTCAAGCTCACGGGGAAGGTGGACCTGCCGACGGTAGCGCGGCTCCCCGAAGTCGTGCGCGTCGCGAGGGCGGAGGCGTCGCTGGACGGTTCCGGGCTGCTCGCTCTCCTCGACCGCGCGGCGGTCTCGTGCGTGGCGGCGCGGGAGCGGGAGGGTGCGGCGCTGTGCGCCGACCTCCTGGCGCGCCTCGACGCGCTGGCGGCGCTGGCGCGGGAGATCGCCGCCGCTGCGCCCGAGCGGCTGGTGCGGGAGCGGGACCGCCTCGCCGCGGCCGTGCGGGATCTGGCCGGCGGAGTCGCGGTGGACCCGGCTCGGCTAAGCCAGGAGGTCGCCCACCTGGCGGACCGCCTCGACATCACCGAGGAGCTGGTCCGCTTCGAGGCGCACGTGGCGGCGATGCGCGAGGCGCTGGCGGGCAGCGATGCGGCGGGCCGGCGTCTGTCGTTCCTGCTCCAGGAGATGGGGCGGGAGGTCAACACGATCGGGTCCAAGGCCAACGACGCCGCGATCGCCGCCGCGGTGATCACGATGAAGACGGAGCTGGAGAAGCTTCGGGAACAGGTCGAGAACCTCGAATGAGAGGGTTCCCCCTGGTTCTCTCGGCCCCGTCGGGCGGCGGCAAGAGCACGATCGCCAATGCGCTCGTCGCCGCGCGCGAGGACGTGGGGTACTCGGTGTCGGCGACGACGCGCGCTCCGCGGCCGAAGGAGCGGGACGGCGTGGACTACCACTTCGTCTCGCGCAAGGAGTTCGACCGGAGGGTCGCGGCGGGCGAGTTCCTGGAGTGGGCGGAGTACGGCGGCGAGCGGTACGGGACGCTCAAGGCAGACATCGAGAAGGTGCTGTCCGCCGGGCGGCACGCGGTCCTCGACATCGAGATCCAGGGCGCGCGCGCGGTCAAGCAGCACTATCCCGAAGCGGTGCTGGTGTTCATCGTGCCGCCTTCGGCGGACGAGCTGATGCGCCGGCTGGGCGGCCCGGGCGGCACGCGCGGGGCGTCGCTGGTGGCGCGACTCAAGCGGGCGGTGGAGGAGCTGCGCGAGGCGCCGCTCTACGACTACGTGGTGTTCAACGCCGATCGGACGGAAGCGGTGGCGGAAGTGGCGGCCATCCTCGACGCGGAGGGCAAGCGGCCGCGCCGGAACCCCGATCTGGCGAGAGAGCTGGCAGACCTGGGCCGCGAGATCGGCGCACTGGCCGAGCGACTGAACACGACCAAGGAGGACTGAGCATGCGGGTGTTCACCCCGACGGAGATCGCGCACCAGGCCGGCAACAAGTACATCGGCGTCCTGGTGGCCGCGAAGTTCGCCCGCTACGTCAACGACTTCCCGAAGGAGCGCATGGTGGAGCGGGAGAAGAAGCTCACCACGACGTCGTTCGAGGAGCTGGCGGGCGGCAACCTGAAGTACAAGATCACGCGGCGGCGCAGGCAGGAAGTGTGAGCCGCATCGCCGGCCGGCACGTGGTCCTCGGCGTGTCGGGCGGCATCGCCGCTTACAAGACGTGCGTCGTCGCACGCCGCCTCACCGAGGCCGGCGTGTCCGTGGAGGCGGTGCTCACCGCCGCCGCGGCGGAGTTCGTCGGTCCCGTCACCTTCGAAGCGCTCACCGGCCATCCGGTCATCACGTCGCTCTGGCAGAGCGGCCGGGCCCTCGACCACGTGCGGCTCGGCCGGCAGGCCGACCTCGTCGTCGTGGCGCCCGCCACGGCGCACCTCATCGCGCGGTTCGCCCAGGGGATGGCCGACGATTTTCTGACGGCGCTCCTCCTGGCCGCTCGCACCCCCGTGCTGCTGTGCCCCGCGATGAACGACCGGATGTACGCGCACCCCGAGACGCAGGCGAACTTGTCGCTGCTGCGCTCGCGGGGCGTCGAGGTCCTCGGCCCGGTCACCGGACCGCTGGCCGAAGGCGAAGGGGAGGGCCCCGGCCGGATGGTGGAGCCCGCGGAGGTCGTCGCCCAGGTGGAGCGGCTGCTGCGCCGCGGCGCGCCGTGGACCGGCCGCCGCGTGCTGGTCACCGCCGGCCCGACGCGCGAGGCGGTGGATCCGGTGCGCGTGTTGACCAACCGCTCGAGCGGCCGGATGGGCTACGCCCTGGCGAGCGCGGCCTGGCTCAGGGGCGCCGACGTGACCCTGGTGAGCGGCCCCACGGCGCTCGAGCCGCCGCCCGGCGTCGCCGTGGTGTCCGTGCAGTCCACGGAGCAGATGGCGGCCGCGGTCGCGGACGCCCTCCCGCTCGCGGACCTCCTCCTGATGGCCGCGGCGCCCGCCGACTACCGGCCCGCCACGCCACTGGAGAAGAAGGCGAAGCGCGGGGAGGGCGGCCTCAAGCTCGAGCTGGAGCCCACGGCCGACATCCTCTCGGGGACGGCCGCACGGCGGAAGAAGGGTGCCGTGATCGTGGGGTTCGCGCTGGAAACCGGGGACGCCGTGGCGGGGGCGCAGGCCAAGCTCAAGGCCAAGCAGCTCGACCTCGTGATCGCGAACGACGCCACCGAGCCCGGCGCCGGACCCGAGGTGCCCACGAACCGGGTGACCATCGTCTCCCGCACCGGCGTCGAGCCCCTCCCGCTGCTCGAGAAGACCGAGGCCGCCGAGGCCATCCTGGACCGCGTCCAGGTGTTACTTTCCAAGGGTGCTTGACCCGCGACGCAGGTACCTCGAACAACTGCTGGAGCTCGGTGAGACGGACCTGGTCCTCGAAAGGGAGCAGGGGCAAGAAGCAGAGCGCCAGAACGGTTCCCAGACGGCAAGTCCATCAGTGGTTGCCAGCCCACAGAAGACGGAAGCAGATCACACGGCCGCTCCGGTCAAGGTGAAGCCGAAGGCCGCGGGCCCCGTCGTGCCACTGCCTGCCGGCATTTCCGTGGACGCGCCCGGGGGCGGGGACGACCTGTTCGCCGCCGACCCGCTCCGCCAATGCGGGACCGTGGACGCGCTGGTCCCCGTGATCGACGCGTGCCGGAAGTGCCAGCTCGGCTCGTCACGGCTGCACAGCGTGCCCGGCGAGGGGGATCCGCGGGCGGGACTGGTCGTGGTGGGTGAGGCGCCGGGGGCCACCGAGGACGAGACGGGCCGCCCCTTCGTGGGGCGGGCGGGCCAGCTCCTGACGGAGATCCTCAAGGCCATCGGGCTGGCGCGAGAAGAAGTGTTCATCTGCAACGTCCTCAAGTGCCGGCCGCCGCTTAACCGCGATCCGGAGCCGCTTGAAGTCGCGGCCTGCTCACCGTATCTCCATCGGCAGCTGGAGCTCCTCGGCCCGCGGGTGATCCTGGCGATGGGCCGACCCGCGGCGCACGCGCTGCTGGGAAGCAACGCGTCGCTGAACGAGCTGCGCGGCAGAGTACACCGCTACCGGGGCATTCCGACGATCGTGACGTACCACCCGGCAGCCCTCCTTCGAAACCCCCACTGGAAGCGTCCGACCTGGGATGACGTCCGTATCGCGCGCCGGATCTACGACGGCGAAAGAGTCTGACGTCTTCGGCGGCCGCCAGCCGCCGTACGTCGTCGAAGCCGAGCAGGCGGTGCTCGCGGCGATGCTGCTGGACGCCGAGGCGGCGTTGAGCGGCGCCGCCCTGCTCGATGATTCGATGTTCTACCGGGAGGGGCACCGCCGGCTGTTCCGGGCGATGCGCGCCATCATCGAGCGCGGCGGCGTCGTGGACCCGGTGACGCTCAAGGAAGAGGTGGACCGCCGGGGCGAGATGGAGGCGGTGGGCGGGATCGAGTACCTCTCGTACCTGCTCGACGTTGTGCCGACGGCCGCGAACCTCGACTACCACGCCAAGATCGTCCGCGACAAGGCGATGCTGCGGCGCCTCATCGAGGCCGCCACGAGCATCGTCCAGGACGCGTACGAGGGCAAGCGCCTCGCCGACGAGGTCCTCGACAGCGCCGAGCAGCGGATCTTCGAGGTCTCCGAGACCCGGAAGACCGAGGGGTTCGTCCGCCTCAAGGAGCTGCTGTGGCCGACGATGGAGCGCATCGAATCGCTCCACGCCGGCGGGCAATCGATTACCGGTGTCGCGTCCGGCTTCAAAGACTTGGACGACAAGACGGCCGGCTTCCAGCCGGCGGACCTGGTCATCGTCGCGGGGCGCCCGGCCATGGGGAAGACGGCGTTCTGCCTGAACGTCGCCCAGCACGCCGCCATCGAGAAGAGCGTGCCGGTGGCGATTTTCAGCCTCGAGATGTCGAAGGCTCAGCTGGTGCAGCGGCTGCTGACGGCGGAGGCCCGGGTGGACGCGCACCGTCTGCGCCAGGGGATGCTCAAGGACGCCGACTACGCGCTGCTGGCGCGGGCCGCGGGGCTGCTCTCCTCGGCGCCGATCTGGATCGACGACAGCGCCGCGCTCACGCCGCTCGAGCTGCGCTCCAAGGCGCGGCGCATCAAGGCGGAGCAGAACATCGGCCTCCTGATCGTGGACTACCTCCAGCTGATGCGCTCCCCGGAGCAGGCGGAGAACCGGGTGCAGGAAATCAGCGCGATCTCCCGTGCGCTCAAGGCGCTGGCCAAGGAGCTGAACGTGCCGGTGGTCGCCCTGTCGCAGTTGTCGCGCGCGCCGGAGCAGCGCGGCGGCGAGCACCGGCGCCCGCAGCTCTCCGACCTCCGCGAGTCGGGCGCGATCGAGCAGGACGCCGACGTCGTCCTGTTCGTCTACCGCGAGGAGATGTACTCCGGGATCGAGGACCCGAAGACGGGCGCCAACATCGAGGGGCAGGCCGAGGTGATCATCGGCAAGCAGCGCAACGGCCCCACCGGCACGATCAAGCTGCACTTCCACAAGGCGTACACCCGGTTCGACAACTACAGCGCGCGCGAGACCGAGGACGAGGGGAATGGCCGCTAAGGCACATTCCGTCTTCCGCTGCACGGAGTGCGGGGCGGAGCAGCCGAAGTGGACCGGACGCTGCGACGCGTGCGAGGAGTGGAACACGCTCGTCGAGGAAGTGGTCCGCGCGGCCGCGAAGCCGGGACGGAAGGGCGCCCGCTCCGCGGCGCTCGGCCCCGGCGCCGTTCCCGTACGCCTCTCCGACCTGTCCGCCGAGGCCGTGCCGCGCTACCGCACCGGCCTGGCCGAGTTCGACTACGTCCTCGGCGGCGGCATCGTGCCCGGCTCACTGGTGCTGGTGGGCGGCGAGCCGGGCATCGGCAAGTCCACGCTGCTGCTGCAGTGCGCGGCGCGGCTGGAGGCGGCGGGGATCCCGACGCTCTACGCGTCCGGCGAGGAGTCGCCCGACCAGGTGCGACTCCGGGCCGACCGCCTCGAGGAGCCGGCCGGCCGGGTCCACGTGCTGGCCGAGACGGTGCTGGAGCGGGTGATCGAGCAGGCGGTCCGGCTCGATGTCCGGGTCCTCGTGGTGGACTCCATCCAGACGGCCTATACGACGGACCTCGAGGGCGCGCCGGGCAACGTCGGCCAGGTGCGCGAGTGCGCCGCGCGGCTGATGCGGTTCGCCAAGGAGGCGGGGCCGTCGGTCCTGCTGGTGGGGCACGTGACGAAGGGCGGCGGGATCGCAGGGCCCAAGACACTCGAGCACATCGTGGACACCGTGCTCTACTTCGAGGGCGAGGGCTCGCTCGACCATCGCATCCTCCGGGCGACGAAGAACCGGTTCGGCGGCGTGGACGAGATCGGCGTTTTCGAGATGACCTCGGCGGGACTGATTCCGGTCGCCAATCCCTCCGCCGCGTTCCTGGCGGCGCGGCACGCCGGCATCTCGGGGAGCGCGGTCACGGCGCTGATGGAGGGCACGCGCCCGATGCTGGTCGAGATCCAGGCGCTCGCCTCCCGCGCGGGCTTCGGCACGCCGCAGCGGGTGAGCGCGGGGCTCGACCACCGGCGGCTGGCCGTCCTCCTCGCGGTCCTCGAGCGGCGCGCGTCGCTCCCGTTCGGCGATCTCGACGTCTTCGTCAACGTCGTGGGCGGCGTGCGCCTGTCGGAGCCATCGAGCGACCTGGCCGTCGTCGCCGCGCTGATCTCGAGCGTGCGCGACCGGGCCCTCCCGGCCGATGCGCTCTTCCTGGGCGAGGTCGGGCTGGGGGGCGAGGTCCGGGCCGTGGCGGGAGCCGAGCGCCGGCTGGCCGAAGCGGCGCGCCACGGCTTCCGCCGCGCGTTCGTGGGCTCGCGCACGGCGCTCAAGCAGCCGGAGAACGGGATCGAGCTGGTGCGTGTGCAGCATCTCGGGGAGCTGGCCCATCGTCTCGCCGCCTGACGCCGGCGCGATCATCGTGGCGGCCGGACGCGGCGTGCGCGCGCGGCTCGGCGGCTCGGAGGAGCCGAAGCAGTTGCGCCCCGTCGCCGGAGTCCCGATGCTGCTCCGCTCGGTCCGCGCCTTCGCCCGCCATCCGCGCGTCGGTCCCATCGTCGTCGTCCTGCCGCCGGCGATCGCGGCCGCGCCGCCCGACTGGCTCCGCGAGCTGCGCTCCGACCGGCTGCTGCTCGCCGCCGGAGGGGAGGAGCGCCAGGAATCGGTGGCCAACGGACTCAAGGCACTCCCGAGTGGCCCCTCGCTGGTGCTGGTCCACGATGCGGCGCGCCCGTTCGTCGCCGCCGAGGTGATCGACCGGGTGCTCGCGGTGGCGGCGCGCGGCGCGGTGGCCGTGCCGGGCGTCCCCCTCTCGGACACGGTGAAGGAAACCGACACGGCGGGGCTGGTCGTCCGCACGGTGCCACGCGAGCGGCTGGTGGCGGTGCAGACGCCGCAGGCCTTCCCGCGGGCCATGCTGGAAACGGCGCACCAGCGCGCGAAGAGCGACGGCACCGCAGCCGCGACGGACGACGCCACGCTCTGCGAGCGCCTGGGCCATCCGGTGCGGGTGGTGGCGGGCAGTCCCTGGAACATCAAGATCACGACGCCCGAGGACTTCGCGCTGGCCGAGGCGCTCGCGGCCGCGGAGGAGCGCGCATGATCCCGTTCCGGACCCCGGACGAGATCACTGCGGCGCTGCCCGCGGTCGTGACGCACCTGGCGCGGCGCGGCATCATCGCCTACCCGACCGAGACCGTCTACGGCCTCGGCTCCATCACCTCCGCGCCCGCGGTCGAGCGACTCGCCGCGCTCAAAGGACGGGACCCGGGCAAGCCGTTCCTCCTGCTCGTGGCCAGCCGCCGCATGCTGCAGGGCGTCGGGTTGCGCCTCACCGACGCGGCGGAGCGGTTCGCCGCCGCCTTCTGGCCCGGACCCCTGACGCTGGCACTGCCGGGAGGGGAGGGCGTGCTCCCGGACACCCTGCGCGGTCCCGAAGGCGGCATCGCGGTGCGCTGGACGTCGCACCCGGGCGCGCTGCAGCTGATCCAGACGCTGGGCTCGCCGATCACCTCGACGAGCGCCAACCGCCCCCGTCAGCCCGCGCTCCTCGACGCACCCTCCATCGCGCGGAGTTTCGCGGACGCCGTGGCCGACCGCACGCTGCTGGTGCTCGACGCCGGCGCCCGGCAGCCGTCGCCACCCTCGACCCTGGTGGACTGCACCGGCTCCGCGCCGCGTCTGGTCCGCGAAGGCGCCATTTCGGTGGGGCGCCTCAAGGCCATCGTCCCCTCGCTGGTGAGCTGACCCGTGAAGGTGCTCTTCGTGTGCACGGGGAACATCTGTCGGAGCCCGATGGCCGAGGCGATCGCGCGGCGCCTGCTCGAGCAGCGCGGCGTCGAGGGGGTGCAGGTCGCGTCGGCCGGGACGGCGGCGTGGGACGGCTCACCGGCGTCGGAAGGGGCGTATCTGGTGACGCTCGAGCGCGGGCTCGACGTTTCCGCGCACCGCGCGCGACAGCTGACCACCGACCTGGTGGCCGGGGCGGACCTCGTGCTCGGGATGAGCGCTCACCACGTCGAGCGCGCCGAGGCGCTGGGCGGGAAGGGGAAGAGTCATCTGCTGGGCGAGTACGCCGGCGTGCCGGCCGCGACCGCCCAGGTCGAGGATCCCTTCGGCGGCGATCTGGAGGAGTATCGGCGCACGTTCGCGCAGCTGGAGACACTGCTCACCGCCGCCGTGGAGCGGCTCGCCGACCCCCAGGCCGATGCGAATCAGACCTACGACTAGGCTGCTCGCCGTCATCGGCGATCCCATCGCGCAGTCGCTGTCGCCAACGATGCACAACGCCGCGATCGCGGCCCTGGGGCTCGACGCCGTCTTCGTGGCCCTGCGCGCGGGTCCGGCGGAGCTGGAGACCGTCATCCAGGGGCTGCTGGCGGCCGGCGGGGCGGCCTGCGTCACCGTGCCGCACAAGCAGGCCGCGGCGGAGCTGCTCGACGAGCCCTCGGAGCTGGTGCGGCGGACGGGGGCCTGCAACGCGATCTGGCGGCACGACGGAGCCGTCTTCGGCGACAACACCGACGTGGCGGGCGTGGGTGCGGAGGCGCGGCGGCTGATGGCCGGGAAGCCGGTGCGGCGCGCTGTCATCCTCGGCACCGGCGGGTCGGCACGCGCCGCCGCCGTCGCGATCGCGGACGGGTGGACCGGCGCCGACGTCGCCGTCTCATCGCGCGACGGGGCGCGCGCGGCGGAGTTCGCCTCGTGGGCGGAGAGCGCGGGCGTGCCGTGCAGCGTGTGGGACACCGGATCCGGCGAGCGGGCGGACCTCGTCGTCAACGCGACCCCCCTCGGGCTCCACCCCGGAGACCCGCCGCCGATGGAGGTGGAGACGTTACGACGGGTCGCACCGGCGGCCGTCCTGGACCTCGTGTACGCGCGCGGCGGCACGCAGCTGGCCCGCGAGGCGCGGGCGGCGGGCGCGGCGGCGGCGGACGGCCGCGGCGTCCTGGTGGCCCAGGGGGCGGCGGCGTTCCGCCTCTTCCTCAAGGCCGAGCCTCCGGTGGAGATCATGCGCGCGGCGGTGGAGGATGCTCTCCGCGGCTAGTATGTTGCCCGCGACCCGGGCGCTGGCGCTGCAGCTCGAGGCGCTGGTGCTCCCGCAGGCCTGCCTGGGCTGCGAGGGCGAGCTGGCCCAAGGCGAGGAACCGGAGGCGTGCTGCGCACTGTGCCGCCACCGGATGAGGCGCATCGGTCCGCCCGTGTGCGCACGGTGCGGGCAGCCGCTCGACCGGTGGAGCGCGAGCTGGGCGGCGCGAGGATCCGGACCGGCACAGTGTGAATTCTGCGCGCCGTGGCCGCCCGACCTCGCGTGGGCCGCATCGGCGGTGTGGCTGGAGGAGGGGCCGGCGCGCAGCCTCGTGTACGCGCTGAAGTACGGCGGGTGGCGCATCGCGGCGCGGCCGATGGCGTCGGTGATCGTCGCCGCGCTCGCACCCCGGCTTCGCGGCCTCGACGCCTTCGTCCCAGTGCCGCTGGGGCGCACGCGCCTCCGGGAGCGGGGCCACAACCAGGCGGCGTTGCTCGCGGACGCCCTCGGCCGAGCGACGGGGGTGCGGGTCCTGCAGGCGGCGCTGGTGCGCGCACGGGAAACGCGGACCCAGACGAGGCTCTCTCCGGCCGGACGTTGGGAGAACACGCGGGGCGCATTTGCGGCGTCCGGCGAGGCATTGGGCGGCATGCATGTTGCACTGGTGGATGATGTTGTGACGACGGGCGCGACGCTGGGCGCGGCGGCCCAGGCGCTCGCCGAACTGGGGACGGCGTCCATCGGCGCGGTGACATTCGCCCGCGCCCTCGTCCCCGCCTGATCGACATTCAGACCGACGGAGGTTGACGGACATGACCGTGCGCGTGGGAATCAACGGGTTCGGGCGGATCGGGCGGCTGGTGTTGCGTGCCGCGCTGCAGAAGCCGCGGAGCAATCTGGAGTTCGTCGCGGTCAACGACATCACCGACACCAAGACGCTGGCCCACCTCTTCAAGTACGACTCCGTGCATCGCGCCTTTCCCGGCGATGTGTCGGCGGGCCCGGACCACCTCGTCATCAACGGCAAGAAGATCGTCGTCACGGCGGAGAAGGACCCGTCGAAGCTGCCGTGGAAGGACCTCGGCGCGACGGTGGTGGTGGAGTCCACCGGCAAGTTCACCGACAAGGAGAAGACGGCGGGCCACTTCGCCGCCGGCGCGAAGAAGGTCATCATCTCGGCGCCGGCCAAGGGTGAGGACCTGACGGTGGTGATGGGGGTCAACCACGACAAGTACGACCCCGCCAAGCACCACCTGCTCTCCAACGCGTCCTGCACGACCAACTGCCTCGTGCCGGTCGTGAAGGTGGTGCGCGACGCGTTCGGCTGGGTGCGCGGCTACATGATCACCGTGCACTCCTACACGAACGACCAGAACGTGCTCGACTTCCCGCACAAGGACCTGCGGCGCGCCCGCGCGGCCGCGATGAGCATCATCCCGACCACGACCGGGGCCGCGAAGGCGACGAGCCTCGTGATCCCCGAGGTGAAGGGGAAGATCGACGGCGTCTCGCTGCGCGTGCCGACGGCCGACGTCTCCTCCGTCAACCTCATCGTGCAGGTCGAGAAGACCACGACGCCCGCGGAGGTCAACGAGGCGTTCAAGAAAGCGGCCGCCGGTCCCCTGAAGGGGATCCTCGACGTCTGCGAGGCGCCGCTGGTGTCGAGCGACTTCATCGGCAACCCGTTCTCGTCCATCGTGGACGCGATGAGCACCGCGGTGGTGGACGGGACGATGGTCCAGGTATCGTCGTGGTACGACAACGAGTGGGGCTACTCGATGCGCTGCGTGGACCTGCTCGACCTGGTGGCGGCGCGCCTGTGATCACCAAACTCACGATCGAGAACCTCGATCCGGCGGCCGTGCTGGGCCGCCGCGCGCTGGTGCGGGTGGACTTCAACGTCCCGATCAAGGACGGGAAGGTCACGGACGAGACCCGCATCCGCGCCGCGATGCCGACGATCGAGGACCTCAAGGACCGCGGCGCCCGGATCGTCCTCCTGTCGCATCTGGGGCGTCCCAAGGGCGGCGTGAAGGAGCCGAAGTACTCGCTGAAGCCGGTGCAGGCGGTCCTCGAGCGCCTGCTCGGGATGCCGGTGACCTTCATCGAGGACCCGGCCTCGCCGGCGGCCGTGGAGACCACGCGGCGCCTGCCGCGCGGCGCGGTGGCGCTGGTGGAGAACACCCGCTTCCTGCCCGGCGAAGAGACCAACGATGCGGCCGCCGCGAAGATCTTCGCGGCCCTCGGCGACTTCTACGTCAACGACGCGTTCGGCTCGGCCCACCGGGCCCACGCGTCCACCGAGGCCGTCGCGCACCTCCTCAAGCCCGCCGTCGCCGGCCTCCTGATGGAGAAGGAGCTGGAGTATCTCGGCGGTGCCCTGACCGCGCCCAAGCGGCCGTTCGTCGCCGTCCTGGGCGGCGCCAAGATCTCGGGGAAGATCGACGTCATCGAGAATCTCCTCCCCAAGGTGGACCGCATCCTCATCGGCGGGGCGATGGCCTGCACCTTCTTCCGGGCCAAGGGGGCCGCGACCGGCACCAGCCTGGTCGAGGAGGACCGGGTCGAGATGGCGCGGCAGGTTCTCGCGAAGGCGGGCGACAAGCTCGTGCTCCCTGACGGCGGCGTCGTGGCGCAGGGGTTGGAGAAGCCCGACACGCGGCGCGAGGTCGCGTGGAACGCCGTGCCGGACGGGTGGGGGATGTACGACATCGACGCGGCGAGCGTGGGCCGCTTCGCCGGGATCATCGGCGACGCGAAGACGGTAGTGTGGAACGGCCCGATGGGCGTGTTCGAGACGCCGCCGTTCGACGCGGGGACCTTGGGCGTCGCGCGCGCCATGGCGGACGCGACCGCCAAGGGCGCGGTGACGGTGATCGGCGGCGGCGACTCGGCCGCGGCGATCGAGCAGGCGGGACTCGCGGACAAGGTGAGCCACGTCTCCACCGGCGGCGGCGCGTCCCTCGAGTTCCTCGAGGGGAAGGTCCTGCCCGGCGTCGCGGCCCTGGACGACCGTCCGTGAGCCGCACCCTCTTCGCCGCGAACTGGAAGATGCACCATGGGCCCGCTGCGGGACGGGCCCTCGTGCGCGCCGTGCTGGCGCGGTGCCGGCCGCAGGAGGGCCGGGAGCTGCTCTTCTTCCCTCCGGCGCCGTCGCTCCCGGCGGTCGTCGAGGAAGCGAAGGGGCGGCGGGACGTCGCCGTCGGCGTCCAGAACGTGCACTGGGAGGCGAAGGGCGCGTTCACCGGCGAGGTGTCCGCCGGAATCGCCGCCGAGGCGGGCGCCACCTGGGCCCTCGTGGGGCACTCCGAGCGCCGGCACAAGTTCCGCGAGACGGACGAGCAGACCGGGAAGAAGGTCGTCGCCGCGTTCGCGGCCGGTCTCTCGCCCATGCTGTGCGTCGGCGAGCTGATCGAGGAGCGCCGCGCCGGCAGGACGGAGGAGGTCGTGCTGCGCCAGCTCGCCGCCGGACTCGGCGGGCTCGACGCCGCGGCCACCGCGCGCGTCGTCATCGCGTACGAGCCGGTGTGGGCGATCGGCACCGGCGTGAACGCGACGCCCGCCGACGCCGCAGCGGTGCACCACACGATTCGCGCGTGGCTGCAAAGCCGCACGCCGCCCGCGTCCCGCGCGACCGTGCTCTACGGCGGCTCGGTGAGCCCTGCCAACGCGGCGGCCCTCCTCGCCGAGGAGGAGATCGACGGGTTCCTCGTTGGGGGGGCCAGTCTGGAGGCGGAGAGCTGGTTGTCTATCCTCGCCACCCCACGCCCATCCCGGTGAGAGGTGAGGTGAAGTGAGGGGTGAGAGGGCGAAGCGAGAAGTGACAGGGGAAACGGCGTGAGAGGTGAGACGCGGCATCTCACCTCTCACGCTTTTCGACCCCTCACGTCTCACTTGAACGTCTCACCCCTCACGCCTCACCTCTCACCCCCAAGTTGACCTGCCGCCTCCGGGCCCGGTACATTTCTCTCCGCATGTATACGTTCTTCCTGATCCTCCTCATCCTCGACGCCTTCGTGCTGGCGGCAGCGGTCCTGCTGCAGTCGGGGCAGGGAGGCGGGCTGGCCGCGTCGTTCGGCGGCGCATCCTCGACCGATGCGTTCGTCGGGAACCGGCAGGCCGCGACGCTCCTGACCAAGGCGAGTTGGTGGGGCGGCGGGATCTTCCTCGCCCTCTGCTTCATCCTCTCGATGCTGTCGTCGCGGAGCGCACAGCCGCGCTCGGTCTTCCAGCAGCAGACGACCCAGGAGGCGGCGCCGGCTCCGTTGGCTCCGCTGCCTCTGGAGAACGCGGCGCCCAGCCAGACGCCGGCGCAGACGCCGCCGGTGGGCACCTCCAAGGCTCCTCCGGCGCGCTGAGGCAGTGAGCGAGCGACTCGCACCCGCCTACGTCCTCCTCGAAGACGACACCTGGTACCGGGGCGCCACGAGCGCCCCGTTTAGCGTTGCGGCCGCCGAGGTCGTCTTCACCACGAACCTGAGCGGCTACCAGGAGGTCTTCACCGACCCGTCCTACTCCGGACAGATCGTGGTGATGACGGCGCCGATGATCGGGAACTACGGGATCAACGAGGAGGATCTCGAGTCGGCGTCCCCGCAGGTCGCCGGCATCGTCGTGCGCGAGCTCTCGCGCCTGGCCTCGTCGTGGCGGGCGACGGGGACACTCGATGGATGGCTCGGCGGGTACGGGATTCCGATCGTCACGGAGGTGGACACGCGCCGCCTCACCCGGCACATCCGGGAGAAGGGGGCGATGCAGGGAGTGCTCGCCGCCGGCGCAGAGCCTTCGGACGAAGCGCGGCGCATGCTCGCGGCGTCGCCGCGAATGGAGGGGCTCGATCTCGCCTCACGTGTCACCTGCGAGATATGGCGCACCGTCGGCCCCGACGATGCGCGCTTCAAGGTCGTGGCCTACGACTACGGCATGAAGCAGAACATCGTCCGGCTGCTGGTCGCCGCGGGCTGCCAGGTCACCGTCGTGCCCAGCAACACGCCTGCGGCCGCGGTCATCGAGCGAAAGCCGCACGGCGTCTTCCTCTCCAACGGCCCGGGCGACCCGGCGGCCGTGAGTTACGCGCCAGGAATCCTCCGCGAGCTGGCCGCGAGCGGCACGCCGATGTTCGGCATCTGCCTGGGGCATCAGCTCTTGGGCCTCGCCTTCGGAGCCAGAACGGTGAAGCTCCCGTACGGCCACCGGGGCGGGAACCATCCGGTGCGCGAGCTTGGGACGGGCCGGGTGCTGATCACCTCCCAGAACCACGGCTTCGCCATCCAAGGCGAAGAGGGCTCGACCGCGGTCCCAGGAGCCCCGTCACTCGAGGTCACCCACCGTAACCTCAATGACCACACCGTAGAAGGCGTCAGGCACCGCGAATTGCCCATCTTCGCGGTCCAGTACCACCCGGAAGCCAGCCCCGGTCCGCACGACGCCAGGCACCACTTCGCGGAGTTTGTTCGGCTGATGTCCTCAACCCCTTGACATTCAACGAGTAAGCTTCCACATTAGCGCTCCCGTGCCCCATCCCGGGGCTCTTCAGCGGAGTCGGGAGGAGCTGATGACCAAGGCCGACCTGGTCGAAAGGGTCACCGCGCAGATCGCGCGTACGGCCGGCCCGATGATCAGCAAGAAGGACTGCGCCCGCGTGGTGGACAGCTTCCTGGACGCGGTCAAGGATGCTCTGGCCGAGCAGAAGAACATCGAGATACGCGGCTTTGGGACCTTCAAGATCCGCAGCCGGAAGACCCGGATGGCGCGCAACCCGCGCACCGGCGATCCGGTCGAGGTTGCCGCCCGTCCGGTGCCTGTCTTCAAGCCCAGCAAGGAGTTGCGGGCGATGGTGGCGGAGCGGGACGAGCAGATGGCACCCAAGAGCTGACGTGGGGCCTGCGCATTGAAGAAGCGGTCGGCGCCCTCGCGGCGCCGACCGCTTTTTTAGCCGGGCGGCGGCTCCTCCCGCTGCAGCTCCGGCGCGTCGGGCCACCGCGCCCGCACCCTCGCGATGACGTCCCGCGCCCGCTGCGGATCCTCCTTGGCTAGCCGATATATCTCTGCGAGGCGAAGGGCCGACTGGATCTGCACGTGGCGCGGGACGGCGTCGGCGGAGAGATGGCCCTCGAGCAGGCGGATCGTGTCGTCCACCGTCAGATCGGGCGGCGCCTCGACGCCGGACGTCCCCGCGAGCATTCCGGTGAACCACGCGCCGAACGGTCCGAAGACGTTCTCCCAGATCGCGTCCCAGCCCCACCAGGCGATGCCGAACGCGCCGGATGCGGCGAACCACCGCGGATCGCCGAGCAAGCCGAGCAGGGCCGCCGCGACGGTGGCCGTCGCGAAGAACCGGCGTCCGACGACGCCGGGAGACGTGGGTGGGCCGAACGCCGCCATCGAGGCTCCGGAAGGGGAGGCGGTGAGGTTATGTTCCGCCGGTCGCCGGCCCTAACAGTGCAGCGTCCACCTTCGACTCGACAGGGGGCTACGTGAGCGTGCGAGGTCGCGTCCTGACGGCGGCGTTTGCGGCGCTGCTCCTGCCGCTGAGCGTCCGGGCGCAGGGAGTGGTCTACCAGGTCGAGGTGGGCACGGCGACGGCGCAGCGGGCCTTCCGGGTCCGCGCCGAGTTCCCGGTGCCGCCGGGGCGCGACACGCTGCTCCTCTCGCTCCCGGCCTGGTCGCCGGGCTCCTACGAGATCCAGGACTATGCCCGGTACGTGCACGGCTTCGGCGCGTCCACGCCGGACGGCCAGCCGCTCTTCTGGGACAAGGCGGACAAGGACACGTGGCGGATCGCGACGCACGGCGCGGCGAGGATCGCGGTCCAGTTCCTGACCGACCCGGACTCGCTGGCCCTCGAGCTGAGCCACGTCGGGCCCGACTTCGCGTTCTTCAACGGCACGAATCTCTTCCTCTATCCCGTCGGCGGGGGGCTCGACTTCGCGTCGGACGTCTACCTCGACGTGCCGGCCGGCTGGCGGATCGCGACCGGGCTCGCGAGCGCGGGAGAGAGCGGGCACTATCGGGCCGCGAGTTACCACGACCTGGTGGATTCGCCGACCTTCCTCGGCCGTTTCGCGCTGGACAGCGTGTCCGTGGACGGCCGGCCGATCCGGTTCGCGATCTGGCCGGATACGGCCTTGACCCCGGCGCTCTGGGACAGCGTGGCCGACGCTTTACGGCGCATCGCCGCCGAGCAGAACCACATCATGGGCGGTCCGCCGTACGACGACTACACCGTGCTGGTCCTGGCGCCACCGGCGGAGATGGAGTGGGCCGGCGGCCTGGAGCACCGGAACTCGCAACTCGACGCCATCTCCCTCGGCTTCTTCGCGCCGGACCGGCGCCGCGGGGTGCTAGGGGAGTTCACCCGGCCGCTCCTGTCCCACGAGTTCTTCCACCTCTGGAACGTGAAGCGCGCCCGTCCGGCGGCCATGTGGCCGTACGACTACGCGCACGCCCAGTACACACCGCTGCTCTGGTGGTCCGAAGGCGTGACGGACTACTACGGCGACGTCACGCTGGCGCGCAGCCGGCTGTGGACCGTGGACCAGTTCGTGGCGAGCATGAGCGCGGACGTCGCGCAGGTGGAGGACGCCGCGGAGATCGTGAGCGCGGAGGACGCGAGCATCGACACCTGGATCAAGCCGGTCTGGGTGGACGAGGCGCAGTACTACTACCCGAAGGGCGCGCTCCTCGGACTGATGCTCGACATCCGGATCCGCGAGGCGACCGGCACCGCCCACGGCCTCGACGACGTGATGCGCGAGCTGCTGGCGGACTCCTGGGGCCGCTCACGCGGCTTCACGACGCAGGATCTGCTCGGCATCATCCGAACGTGGTATCCCGGCGTGGACGACTTCTATCGGCGCTACATCCAGGGCCGCGAACCCCTCCCGTACGCCGACGTGCTGCCGCGCGGCGCTCTCGCGGTGGAAGCGCAGGAGAGCCGGATCCCGACAATCGGGGTATCGTCCGAAAAAGACCAGGGCGGCGGCGCGCTCGTGGCATCCGTGGCGCCGGGCTCCCTCGCCGACGCGATCGGGCTCGAGCCCGGGGACGTGCTGCTCAGGGTGGGCGACGTCACGACGACGGGCCCGATGTGGCCGATCGCCTTCCGCGTGCGCTACGCCGGCGCGGAGGGGCGAGACGTGCAGGTCGTCTTCCGCCGCGGCGGCAAGGAGATCGCGCGCACGGGGACGATCCGCGTGCGGACGGAGCGCACGGTGCGGCTGCGGCGGGATCCGGCGGCGACGCCGGCCGCGCGGGCGATCCTGGCGGGGATCACGGGGCAATGAGGATGCAGAGCCGGAGTCGGGAGTCGGGGGCCGGGGATGCCTGAGATCCGGGTCCGGCTGTTCGCGTCCTATGCCGAGGCGGCGGGCACGGACGAGCTGCGCGTGACGCTTCCCGCTGGCGCCACGGCGGCGGACTGCCTGGCCGCGGTGCGCGCCGCGCCGTGGGCGGCGCGCGTCCCGCCGGGCCCCGCGCTCGCGGTCAACCGCCGCTACGCCAGGGGCGACGTCGTGCTCCAGGACGGGGACGAGGTGGCGGTGATCCCCCCGGTGGCGGGCGGCTAGCGCGCGACGCCCCACGCAGCCTTGCCCCGGCCCCCTCGATGCCCTAGCTATTTGTGTCGTGCGGGCGTGGCTGACTGACCGGGCCATCGACGTCGCGGAGCTGCTCGCCGCCGTCGCCGCCGACGGCAACGGCGGCACGGTGGTCTTCCTCGGGACGGTGCGCCGCTCGGCCGAGGACGGCGACATCGAGGCCATCGAGTACTCGGCGTACCGGGAGATGGCCGAGCCGGAGCTCGAGCGCATCGTCGCGGAGGCGCTCGCGCAGTGGCCCGGGGCACGCATCGTGCTGCAACACCGTCTCGGGGTGGTGCCGACCGGCGAGGCCAGCCTGGTGATCGCCGCCTCGGCCCCCCACCGCGCCGACGCGTACGCCGCCAGCCGTTTCCTGATCGAGGAAACCAAGCGGCGGGCGCCGATCTGGAAGAAGGACCGGTTCGCGTCGGGCGGGACGCGCTGGGTCGAGGGGCGGCCCGCGGGAGGCGAGCGCTGACGCTGCACGTCGCGTTGATCGAGCCGCAGATTCCGCCGAACACCGGAAACATCGCCCGGCTGTGCGCGGCCACGGAGACGTCGCTCCACCTCATCGAGCCGCTCGGCTTCTCGATCGAGGACGCCGAGCTCAGGCGGGCGGGGCTGGATTACTGGGACGCCGTGGACCTGTGGGTCCACCCGTCGTGGCGCCACTTCCGCGAGGCGATCGCCCGCGAGCGCTGCTGGTATTTCTCGGCGCACGGCACGCAGTCGCTGTGGGAGGCGGAGATCCCCGACGGCGCGTGCCTGGTGTTCGGCAACGAGACTCAGGGGCTGCCCACGCGGATTCTGGAGAAGCATCCAGACCGGGTGTACCGCATCCCGATGTCGGGGAGCGTCCGGAGCCTCAACCTCGCCACGGCGGCGGGGATCGTCCTGTACGACGTACTCAAGAACCACAACCGTCCGGGAGCGGGAGCTACGCGGTGAACAAGATCACGGTGGTCGGGGCAGGGAACGTGGGCGCGACGACCGCGCAGCGGCTGGCGGAGAAGCAGCTGGCACGCCAGATCGTGATGGTGGACGTCGTCGAGGGGATCCCACAGGGCAAGGGCCTCGATCAGTGGGAGTCCGCACCGATCGAGCGCTTCGACTCGCGCATCATCGGGGCGACGGGCTACGGCGAGGCCGCGGGCTCCGAGTTGTTTGTGGTCACGGCCGGCATCGCGCGCAAGCCCGGGATGAGCCGCGAGGACCTGCTCCGGACCAACGTGGACATCGTCAAGTCGGTCGCGCTGGAGATCAAGAAGTGCGCGCCCAAGGCCATCGTCATCGTGGTGTCGAACCCGCTCGACACGATGTGCTACGTGATGAAGGAAACGCTCTCCGCTCCGCGCGAGAGAGTTCTGGGGATGGCGGGCGTCCTCGACACCGCGCGCTATCGCTCGTTCCTCGCCGAGAAGCTCGACGTCAGCGTCGAGGACATCCAGGCGATGGTCCTCGGCGGCCACGGCGACACGATGGTGCCCCTGGTCGCCTACACGACCATCGGGGGGATTCCCGTCACCCAGTTCCTGAAGCAGGACGAGATCGACAAGCTCGTGGAGCGCACGCGGGGCGGCGGCGCCGAGATCGTCTCGTACCTCAAGACCGGTTCCGCGTACTACGCACCCTCGGCGGCCGCGGTCCAGATGGTCGAGTCCATCGTCCGCGACAAGAAGCGGATCCTCCCGTGCGCGGCGTGGCTGGAGGGCGAATACGGGATGAAGGGCGTCTTCCTCGGCGTGCCGTGCAAGCTGGGCGCCCGGGGGCTGGAGCAGATCATCGAAGTGGAGCTGACGAGCCGGGAGCGGATCGAGCTCGGCAAGTCGGCTGAGGCCGTGCGGGAGTCCATCGCCCAGGTCAAGCTCTAGAGGTCGGTGGGCAGGAGAGAGTGAGCAGGGCAGTTGCGAGACGGACAGTTGCGAGCGGTTGCGAGATGACGGTCTGCGGACAGCAGTAAAGGCCTCGCCACGATGCTGTGACGAGGCCTTTGCTCACTCCGTATACTCCGATCTCATAACCACTCGCAACTGTCCGTCTCGCAACTATTCTGCCGTACCGTCAACCGCTTCCGGCTTCTCCCGCTTTCGCGATTCGGCGTCCTTCACCGAGGCCCGCCCTGAGGAAGTCGGCGTTCAGCCGGGCGATGAACCCGACGCTGATCCCCTTGGGGCACGCCGCCTCGCACTCGTTGTGGTTGGTGCAGCTCCCGAACCCTTCCGCGTCCATCTGCGCCACCATCTTGAGCGCGCGCTCCATCCGCTCGGGCTGGCCCTGCGGGAGCAGGGCGAGGTGCGAGATTTTCGCCGCCGTGAACAGCATCGCCGAAGCGTTGGGGCACGCCGCGACGCAGGCGCCGCAGCCGATGCACGCCGCCGCATCCATCGCCAGGTCGGCGCTCTCCTTGCGGACGGGCAGGGCGTTGGCGTCGGGCGCACTCCCGATCGGCGCCGAGATGAAGCCTCCCTGCGCGATGATGCGGTCGAACGCGCTTCGGTCCACGATCAGGTCCTTCAGCACCGGAAACGCCTTGGAGCGCCACGGCTCGAGCCACAGCTCGTCGCCGTCGCTGAAGCTGCGCATGTGCAGCTGGCAGGTCGTGGTCCGCTCGCGCGGGCCGTGCGGTCGCCCGTTGATCACCATCCCGCAGGCCCCGCAGATGCCCTCGCGGCAGTCGTGGTCGAAGGCGATCGGGTCCTCGCCCTTCAGAATCAGCTCCTCGTTGACGACGTCGAGCATCTCGAGGAACGACATCTCGGGGCTCACGTCCGTGGCCTGGTAGGTCTCGAACCGCCCGGCATGGCTCGGTCCCTTCTGCCGCCACACGTGCAGCGTGAGCTTCATCACTTGTAGCTCCGCGTGGCGAGGTGGACGGCCTCGTAGCTGAGCGGCTCCTCGTGCCTCAGCGGAGTCCGGTCGTCGCCGGTGTACTCCCACACGGCCGCGTGGCAGAACCGCTCGTCGTCGCGCTTCGCCTCGCCGTCCTCCGTCTGGTGTTCCTCCCGGAAGTGGCACCCGCACGACTCGTCGCGCGCGAGCGCGTCGCGGCACATCAGCTCGCCCAGCTCCAGGAAGTCGGCCACGCGGCCCGCGAGCTCGAGCGACTGGTTCAGCTCCCCCGCCTCGCCGGTCACGGTGACGTTGCGCCAGAACTCCTCGCGCAGCGCGGGGACGAGCCGGAGCGCCCGCTCCAGCCCGGCCTGGTTGCGCGCCATGCCGCAGTCCTCCCACAGGCTCCGCCCCAGCTCCCGGTAGAAGGAGGTGGGGGTCCGCTTCCCGTCCACCGCGAGGAGCCGCTCGAGGCGGCCGCGCACCGCGGCCGCGGCCGCGCGCACATCCGGATGGTCCTCGGCGACCGGCGCGTGCCTGGTGCGGGCGAGATAGTCGCCGATGGTGTACGGGATGATGAAGTAACCGTCCGCCAGCCCCTGCATGAGCGCGCTGGCCCCCAACCGGTTCGCCCCGTGGTCGGAGAAGTTCGCCTCCCCGAGGACGAACAGCCCGGGGATGGTGCTCATCAGGTTGTAGTCCACCCACAGCCCGCCCATCGTGTAGTGGGAGGCGGGGTAAATACGCATCGGCGCCTTGTACGGGTTCTCGGCGGTGATCCGCTCGTACATCTCGAACAGGTTGCCGTACTTCTCCCGGATGGCGTCCTCGCCCAGCCGCTGGATCGCCTCGGAGAAGTCCAGGTACACGCCCTGGGCACCCGGTCCCACGCCCCGCCCTTCGTCGCACACCTGCTTCGCGGCGCGCGAGGAGATGTCGCGCGGCGCCAGATTCCCGTAGCTCGGGTACTTCCGCTCCAGGTAGTAGTCCCGCTCGGCTTCCGGGATCTCGTTGGGAGGCCGAGGGTCTCCCTTCTGCTTCGGCACCCAGATCCGGCCGTCGTTGCGCAGCGACTCGCTCATCAGCGTCAGCTTCGACTGGTGCTCACCGGTCACCGGGATGCAGGTGGGGTGGATCTGGGTGAAGCAGGGGTTGGCGAACCCGGCGCCCTTCTTGTACGCGCGCCAGATGGCGGTGGTGTTGCACCCCTTCGCGTTGGTCGAGAGGTAGAAGACGTTGCCGTAGCCGCCCGTGGCGAGGCAGACGGCGTCGCCCAGATGGGTCTCCAGCTCGCCGGTCAGCAGGTCCCGCACGACGATGCCTCGCGCGCGGCCATCCACTACGATCAGCTCCTGCATCTCGTGGCGGGAGAACATCTGGACCTTGCCCAGGCCGATCTGGCGCTCCAGCGCCTGGTAGGCGCCCAGCAGCAGCTGCTGGCCGGTCTGCCCGCGGGCGTAAAAGGTGCGCGACACCTGGGCCCCGCCGAACGACCGGTTGTCGAGCAGGCCGCCGTATTCCCGGGCGAACGGCACGCCGAGCGCGGCGCACTGGTCGATGATGTTCCCCGACACCTCGGAAAGGCGGTACACGTTCGCCTCGCGCGAGCGGAAGTCGCCGCCCTTGACGGTGTCGTAGAAGAGCCGGAAGACGCTGTCGCCGTCGTTGTGGTAGTTCTTGGACGCGTTGATGCCGCCCTGCGCCGCGATGGAGTGGGCCCGCCGCGGGCTGTCCTGGTAGCAGAAGCACTTGACCTCGTAGCCCAGCTCCGCGAGCGAGGCCGCGCCGCCCGCCCCCGCGAGGCCCGAGCCCACCATCAGGATCGTGTATTTCCGCTTGTTGGCGGGATTGACCAGCTTCAGCTCGAACTTGTGCTGCGACCACTTCCGCTCGAGCGGCCCCGAAGGGATTCTGGCGTCGAGGTTCATCGGACCCACCCCGCGAGCACGGCGATCGGGAAGGAACAGTTACCGACGCCCACCACCACGGCGAAGAGCAGCGCGGCGCCCCGGGCCCAGCGCTTGTAGCGCGGGTGGGAGGTGAGCCCCAGCGTCTGGCACATGCTCCAGACGCCGTGATCGAGGTGGAGCGCGAGGAGCACCATGGCCACGATGTAGAAGACGGAGACCGGCCAGAGGCGGAAGCCGGCGACCACGTTGTGGTAGACGTCCCCCGGCCGGAAGTCGGGGTGTACCGAGCCGAGGGTGAAGTGCAGCAAGTGGAAGACGATGAACGCGAACAGGATCACGCCGCCCCAGCGCATGGTGCGCGAGGCGTAGGTCGAGTCCTTCGCCGTCCACCGCTTGTAGCCTCTGGGCCGCGCCGCCCAGCTGTCCAGGGTGAGCGACGTCGCCGACCAGATGTGCAGCACGGCCGACGCCAGCAGGACCGCCCGCGCGATCCACAGCGCGCTGCCGTGGAGCAGCGTGCGCAGGAGCGCGCCGTACCCGTTGATCGCTTGGGGGCCGATGTAGAGCGTCAGATTGCCGACGAGATGGACGAGGATGAAGCCGAAGAGGATGAGGCCGGTGACCGCCATCACGGCCTTGCGGCCGATGGTGGAGGTGACGTACGGGAGTCTCACACGGAACGGGATCGGGATCGCCGTCATGCGCGCACCATCGCCTGCCCCCCAGGGCCGGACCGGCAGGCCCGGCGACACGAATATTCGGAGATGCCTTGCGCACCACGCAAGGGCGCCGGTAAGCTGGGCGTACGATGTCCACCGAGAAGAAGATGATCATGGGGTGGGTGCGTGTGTGCGTCGCACCCGAGATCTTCAACTCCCGCGCTGATGAAACCCTCATGGAGCGCGAGAAGAAGTACCTCGCGGGCCTGCAGCGGAGCGGCGAGATCTTCCTATCGGGGCCGCTGGCCGACCAGAGCGCCGGGATCGTCGTCTACGACGTCCAGTCGCTGCGGGAGGCGACGGATCTGGTCGAGAACCAGCCGATGGTGCGTGCGGGCCTGCTGTCGGTCGACCTTCACGAGATGTTCGCCGTGACATACGGCTGAGCCGGAGCCCGGAGGCAGGCCATGGACAAGGGACCGAAGCGGCTGATCGTCGTCGGGGACCGCGTGCTCGTCACGCCCGAGGAGGGCGAGGAGCGGACGCGGGTGGGGCTGTACTTGCCGCAGACCGCCCTCGACGCACTGGCGGTGCAGGGGGGAAGGATCGTCGCCACGGGGCCCGGCACCCCGATGGCCGAGCCGGCGAGCCTCGACGACGAGCCGTGGAAGATCCACGCCCGCGAGGGGGCGCGGTACGTGCCGATCCAGGCGCGGGTGGGCGACTACGCGCTGTTCTTCCGGAAGGCCGCGGTCGAGATCACGTTCGAGAGCCGCAAGTACCTCGTCGTGCCGCAGGCGGCGATCCTCGTCCTGGTCAGGCCGCGGGACGAGCTGGAGGAGCTTGCGGAGGCGTGAGAGGTGAGCGGGTGAGACGTGAGACGGCGAAGTGAGAGGTGAGGGGCTTTGGTGAGAGGTGGGACGCTGCGTCGCGGCTTCTCACCTCTCACGCCTTGGCCCCTCTCACGGCTCACCTGAACGTCTCACGGCTCACCTCTCACCTACAGTCGGGGCAGCGTGACCCCCTGCTGCTTCTGGTACTTGCCCTTCTTGTCGGCGTACGACACCTCCGGCGGCTCGTCGCCTTCGAAGAAGAGCACCTGTGCGATCCCCTCGTTGGCGTAGATGCGCGCCGGCAGCGGCGTGGTGTTGGAAATCTCCAGCGTCACGAACCCCTCCCACTCGGGCTCGAAGGGCGTGACGTTGGTGATGATGCCGCACCGCGCGTAGGTGGACTTGCCCACGCAGATCGTCAGCACGTCCCGCGGGATCCGGAAGTACTCGACCGACCGGGCCAGCGCGAACGAATTCGGCGGCACGATGCAGACGTCGCCCTCGAACGGCACGAACGACTTGGGGTCGAACGCCTTGGGGTCCACGATCGCGGAGAGCGCGTTGGTGAAGATCCGGAACTCGCGGGCGACCCGCATGTCGTAGCCGTAGCTCGAGAGGCCGTAGGAGATCACCCCGTCGCGTACCTGCGCGTCGGCGAAGGGTTCGATCATGCCGTGCTCGCGCGCCATCCGGCGGATCCAGCGGTCGCACTTGATGCTCATGGGTCCCGTGTGGTGAGTGGCCCCGAGAATATACCGATTTCTTGAATTCCGTTTTGGCCGCCACTAACTTCCCGGCCGGAGCGGACAGGCCTTCCGACACGCTCAGTGGAGCGCATGCTACAACCCTACGTACCGCTGGTGCTGCTGGTCGTGTTCGTCGCGTTCAGCGCGGTGATGATGGTCGCGTTGTCGCACCTGTTCTCGTCGTCGCGCCCCACCGCCGTCAAGTCCATCCCGTACGAGTCCGGCATGCCGCCGCTGGGCAGCGCCCGCGAGCGCTTCGACGTGAAGTTCTACCTCGTGGCGGTGCTGTTCATCGTCTTCGACATCGAGGTGGTCTTCATGATGCCGTGGGCGGTGGCGTTCCGGCAGCTCGATCTGTTCGGCCTCGGCATGGCCGGCGGGCTGATCGAGATGGGCATCTTCGTCCTCATCCTGGCGGTCGGCTACGTGTACATCTGGAAGCGGGGGGCCCTCGAGTGGAACTGACGGCGGCCGGCGATCGCTCCGGCTTCGTCTCCCCCAACTGGGTGACCACGCGGCTCGACGACCTGGTCAACTGGTCGCGGGCGAACTCCCTCTGGCCGATGGCCTTCGGGACGGCGTGCTGCGCCATCGAATTCATGGCCACGGCCGCCAGCCGGTTCGACCTCGCCCGTTTCGGGATGGAGCGCGTGGCCTACTCGCCGCGCCAGGCGGACGTCCTGATCTGCGCCGGCCGGCTCCCCTTCAAGCTCGCGCCCGTGATCCGCCGCATCTGGGACCAGATGCCGCAGCCCAAGTGGTGCATCTCGATGGGCGCCTGCGCCTCGACCGGCGGCATCTTCGACAACTACGCGATGGTGCAGGGGATCGACACGATCGTCCCCGTGGACGTCTACGTGCCCGGCTGCCCGCCGCGCCCCGAAGGACTGCTCTACGGCATCATGCTGCTCCAGAAGAAGATCAAGGGCGAGTCGGTGTTCGATCCGACGCTGCGGGTGGAGCAGCTGGTGGACCAGAACGGCCTGTTCCTCGAGCCGGCGGCCGTGGACGAGCTGTCGGAGCCGTTCGGCAACTCGGTGCACCAGACCCGGTCGGCCTGACCGTCCCGTGAGCGGCGCCACGACACCGAACCCCTCGGTCGCCACCCTCCGCGAACGCTTCGGCGCCTCGATCGGGCGCAGCGCGGTCGTGCACGGCACCACGATCGTGGTCGTGGCGCGCGAGCGCTCGCACGACGTGCTCGCCTGGCTCCGGGACGCCCCTGACGAGCGCTACGACTACCTGGCGGACGTGACGGCGGTGGAGTACCGCGACCGGGAGCGGCCGCTCGAGGTCGTCTACCAGCTCCGGTCCATCCCGCGCAACGCCTTCCTCCGGGTCAAGATCGAGCTCGACGCGTCGGGCCCGCTGGAGGTGGACTCGGTCGTGGATCTCTGGCAGGGAGCCAACTGGCTCGAGCGCGAGGTCTGGGACATGTTCGGCATCCGGTTCGCCGGGCATCCGGACCTGCGCCGCATCCTGATGTGGGAGACGTACGACGAGGGTCACCCCCTGCGGAAGAACTTCCCGTTGCGGGGCCGCTTCAGCCGTGCCGAGCAGGTGCGGCGGGCGCTCGGGGCCGACCTGGCCGCCCACTACTCGATGGACGAGCTCTCCATCGCCGACGCGTACGCCGCCCTCCCGGCGGACATGCACGGGCGCCTCAAGGACGCGGTGCGCGTCCCGCTGGTGTCGGCGGACCACACGGCGCAGGAGCCGGAACTCGGCTCCGATCACATGCTGATCAACATCGGCCCGCAGCACCCGGCCACCCACGGCGTCCTGCGGCTGGTCGTGGAGCTGGACGGCGAGGTCGTGATGCGGGTGATCCCGCACATCGGGTACCTGCACTCCGGCTTCGAGAAGCTCGGCGAGTACCGGCACTACAACCAGATCATCCCGCTCACCGACCGCACGGACTACCTGTCGGCGCCGGCCAACAACATCGGCTTCGCGCTCGCGGCCGAGCGGCTGATGGGCATCGAGATCACGCCGCGCTGCACGGTGCTGCGCGTGATCGCCTGCGAGCTGAGCCGCATCATCTCGCACCTGGTCTGGGCCGGCACGACCGCGATCGACATCGGGGCGTTCACCGTCTTCCTCTGGATGTTCCAGGAGCGCGAGCGCGCCTACAACCTCCTGGAGGCGTGGACCGGGGCCCGGATGACCACGTCGCTGACGCGGGTCGGCGGCCTGATGGCCGACGTGCCCGACGGCTGGACGGAGCGGCTGCGCGAGTGGGCCCGCCACCTCCCGCGGACGCTGGACGAAGTCGACCGGATGCTGCTCCGGAACGGCATCTGGCTCGGGCGTACCCAGGACGTGGGCGTCATGTCGGCGGCGGAGGCCGCCAACTGGTCGCTGACGGGACCGATGCTCCGGGCGAGCGGCGTCGCGTTCGACGTGCGCAAGGACCAGCCGTACCTCGACTACGACAGCTACGACTTCGAGGTCCCGGTCGGGGAGCGCGGCGACGTGTACGACCGCTACCTCGTCCGGATGGAAGAGATGCGGCAGTCCGTGCGCATCATCCTCCAGGCCGTGGAGCGCCTGCCCGACGGGCCGATCAACGCGGACGACCCCCGCGTGATCCTCCCGCCCAAGCGGAACGCGATGAGCGACATGGAGTCCATGATCCACCACTTCAAGCAGGTGATGGAGGGGGTCCCGGCGCCGGCGGGGGAAGTGTACTTCCCGGTCGAGAACCCGAAGGGCGAGCTGGGCACCTACCTCGTGTCGGACGGCACGGCGAAGCCCGTCCGGTGGCGGATCCGCCCGCCGTCGTTCCTCAACCTCGCGGCGCTGCCCAGGATGGCGGAGGGACACCTGCTCTCGGACCTGATCGCGATCAACGCCAGCGTGGACATCGTCATGGGAGAGATCGACCGATGAGCGGCCAGATGCGCGGCGGCACGGACGCGCAGACGCACGGACGCACGGAAGCCGCCGCGGCGGAGTACGCGCCCGTCTTCGTCGGGGAGGGCCGCCAGCGGCTCGACGCTATCCTGGCCAAGTATCCCGCCAAGGCGGGGGCGCTGCTGCCCGCGTTGTGGATGGTCCAGGAGAAGCACGGCTGGATCTCGCCCACCGCCATGGCGGAAGTCGCGGAGGTGCTCGGCCTGACGGCGGCGTACGTGAAGGGCGTGGTGACCTTCTACACGATGTACCACCAGCATCCGGTCGGCCGGCACTTCGTCCAGGTGTGCACGACCACGCCGTGCAACGTCTGCGGCGCGGAGAAGGTGGGCGAGGCGTTCCTCAAGGCCACCGGCGCGAAGCGCTACGGCGAGACGAGCCCCGACGGCCAGTGGACCATCGTCGAGGTGGAGTGCCTCGGCGCGTGCGGCTTCGCGACGCCCGTGATGATCAACGACGAGTTCATCGAGAGCGTGACGCCCGAATCGGTGCCCGCCCTCGTCGCCCGGTACCGGTAGCGCCATGGGCTTCCCGCACCCGATCCACCCCAAGGAGACCCCGGTCCTCAGCCGGCACTTCGGCGAGGCCGAGGCGCGGAGCTACGACGGCTGGGTGAAGCGCGGCGGCTATCGCGCGCTCGAGAAGGCGTTGGGACAGACCAGGGACCAGGTCATCGAGGAAGTGAAGGCCTCGGGCCTCAGGGGCCGCGGCGGCGCCGGCTTCCCGGCCGGCGTGAAGTGGAGCTTCATGCCGAAGCAGAAGACCAAAGCCCACTACCTGTGCTGCAACGCGGACGAGTCGGAGCCCGGCACCTTCAAGGACCGCGAGATCATGCGCTGGACGCCGCACGCCCTCATCGAGGGGTGCGCGATCGCGGCCTACGCCATCCAGGCCGAGCAGGTCTACATCTACGTCCGCGGCGAATTCACCGAGCCGATCGGGGTGATGCAGGCCGCGCTCGCCGAGGCGTATGCCAGGGGCGTCCTGGGTGCGAACGCGATGGGGAAGGGCGTCCGGATCGACATCACGATCCATCGCGGCGCGGGCGCCTACATCTGCGGCGAAGAGACCGCGCTGATGAACTCCATCGAGGGGAAACGCGGCAACCCGCGGATCCGGCCGCCGTTCCCGGCCGCCGTGGGCGTGTTCGGCTGTCCGACGACCATCAACAACGTCGAGACGCTCTCCAGCGTGCCGCACATCATCGAGAAGGGCGGGGCCTGGTACAAGGGCCTGTCGCTCTCGAACCCGAAAAGCACCGGCACCAAGCTCTTCTCGATCTGCGGCGCCATCGCCAGGCCGGGCAACTACGAAGTCACGATGGGATTCCCGCTCAAGGAGCTGCTGTACGATGTGGCCGGCGGGATGCGGCCCGGACGGAAGCTCAAGGCGGTGATCCCGGGCGGCTCGTCGGTCCCGATCCTGACCGCGGGCGAAGCGGAGCAGACCCTGCTCGACTACGAGGGGTGCGTGGCGCAGGGAACGATGCTGGGATCGGGCGGCATGATCGTCCTCGACGACACCACCGACATGGTCTACCAGGTGATGCGCCTGGCGCGCTTCTACGCCCACGAGTCGTGCGCCCAGTGCACCCAGTGCCGCGAGGGCACCGCCTGGACGGTGAAGATCCTGCAGCGGCTCCTCAACGGGCAGGGCCGCAAGGAGGACCTGGACCTCCTGCTGGACCTGGCCGAGCAGATGACGGGCCGCACGATCTGCGTGCTCTCGGATTCGTGCGCGGCGCCGGTGGTGAGCGCGATCAAGAAGTTCCGCCCCGAGTTCGAGGCGTACCTCACCAGGCCGGCGGCCCGCGCATGAGCGACCTGGTCAAGCTCACGATCGAGGGGCGCGAGGTCGAGGTTCCGCCGGGGACCTCCGTGCTCGAGGCCGCGAAGCTCGTCGGCGTCCTGATCCCGCACTACTGCTACCATCCGGGGCTCCCGGTCGTCGGGTCGTGCCGCATGTGCCTGGTGGACGTGGAGAAGAGCCCCAAGCCGGTGCCGTCGTGTGCGACGCCCGTCGCGCCGGGCATGGTGGTGCACGTGCAGAGCGAGCAGGCGAAGGCCGCGCGCCGCGCCGTCCTGGAGTTCCTCCTCATCAACCATCCCCTCGACTGCCCGATCTGCGATCAGGCCGGCGAGTGCGAGCTGCAGGACTTCACGTCGCAGGAGGGCAGGGCGTCGGGCCGCTACGCGGACTACCCGAAGCGCTTCAACCCGGTCGAGACGTTCGGCCCCGACGTGCTGTACGTCCCCAATCGCTGCATCCTGTGCACGCGGTGCGTGCGCTTCATGGAGGACGTGGCGCGGGAGCCGACGCTCAACGTCGAGGAGCGGGGCGACCGCGCCCACATCGGCGTCTTCGACGGCCGGCCCCTCGACCACCCCTGGGCGGGGAACGTGGTGGACCTGTGCCCCGTGGGCTCGCTCCTGTCGAAGGACTTCCTGCACAAGGCGCGGGCCTGGGACCTCGACAAGACGCCGTCGGTCTGCCCCGGCTGCACGCAGGGATGCAACGTCACGCTGGAGACGCGCGACAACGCGGTGCTCCGGGTGAAGCCGCGGCCCAATCCCTCGATCAACCGCTGGTTCATGTGCGACCACGGGCGGCTGAACTACGCCTGGCTCAACCGGTCCGACCGGATCGAGGCGCCGCTGGTCCGGCGCGACGGGCGGCTCGTGCCGGTGGACTGGGAGCAGGCGCTTGCGCGCGTCGCCGAGGTGATCCGCTCGGCGCGCGGCTCCTGGGTCGGCCTGGTCTCTCCGGGGGCCTCGTGCGAGGCGCTCGAGGCGGCTGGGCGGCTCCTGAAGACCCACGGTGGAGGTGGTGCTTTCCGCGTGGCGGAGGGCCCGGAGGCCCCGCTGGCCGGCGTGCCCGATCTGGCGCTGCGGAAGGAGCGCTCCCCCAACGTGAACGGCGCACTCAGCGCCGGCTTCACCCGCGACTGGGCGGCGACCGTGGACGCCGCCGGCCGCTCCGGCCTGGTGCTCGTGCTGGACGAAGACCTCTCGGGCCTCGCCCAACCGCTCGCGGCCGGCGAGCTCATCTTCGTCGGGACGGTCCTCCCGGAGGCCGCGCGCGCCGCTGCGGTCGTGCTGCCGTGCGCCAACATGGCGGAAGAGGAGGGGACCTTCGAGAACCTCCGCGGCGTCCGCCAACGCTACGCGCAGGCAAAGACTCCGCCCGGGATGGCGCGCCCGGCGGCCTGGATATTCGGCGCGATCCTCGAGGCGGCCGGTCACACGGCGGGAGCGCCCGCATGACCCCCGTGAGCGGCGACGCCTTCTTGTGGATCTCGATCGTCAAGATCCTGGTGGTGTTCGGCGGCCTGCTGGGGCTGATCGCGTTCTGGACGCTGGTGGAGCGCCGGGTCTGCGGCTTCATCCAGAACCGGCTCGGGCCGAATCGGGTCGGCCCCGAGGGCCTGTTCCAGCCGGTGGCGGACGGGCTCAAGAACTTCTTCAAGGAAGAGACGCTCCCGCCGTTCTCCGACCGCATCCTGTTCGTCCTCGCCCCCATGTTGGCCTTCACCCCCGCGCTGATCACCTTCGCGGTGGTGCCGTTCGCCTCCCCGCTGCCGACGCCGTGGGGGCTGGTGAACACGGCGATCGCCGACCTGCCGGTCGGATTCCTGTACATCCTGGCCATCGGCTCGCTGGGCGTGTACGGCGTGGTGCTCGCGGGGTGGTCGTCGAACAACAAGTACTCGCTGCTGGGCGGGCTGAGGGGCTCGGCGCAGCTGATCTCGTATGAAGTCTCGATGGGGCTCTCGGCGGTCGCGGTGCTGGTGCTGGCCGGCAACATCACGATGAACGAGATCGTGGCGCGGCAGCAGCAGAGCCTCTGGTTCGTGCTGCCGCTGTTCGTGGCGTTCTTCACCTTCCTGGTGTCGAGCTTCGCCGAGACGAACCGCCTGCCATTCGACCTGCCGGAGGCGGAGGCCGAGCTGATCGCCGGTTACCACACCGAGTACTCCGCGATGAAGTTCTCCATGTTCTACATCGCCGAGTACTCGAACATGGTCACGGCCTCGGCGCTGATGGTCACGCTCTTCTTCGGCGGCTGGGACATCCCGTTCACGGCGTGGGACAACACCCCGCCGTGGACCGTGCTCAAGTTCGTCGCGACCTTCGCCGCCTTCTGGGCGAAGGTGCTGTTCTTCATGTTCGCGTACATCTGGGTGCGCTGGACGCTGCCGCGGTTCCGCTTCGACCAGCTGATGGACCTCGGCTGGAAGGTGCTCCTGCCGATCGCGCTGGTGTTCGTGATGGTTGTCGCGGTCGTCGTGTGGGCGCTCGAGGCGGCCGGCGTCCGGTTCGGCATCGGGTACGCGCTGCTGCTGACGGCGGTGAACGCGGTGCTGGCCGTGCTGATCTTCAAGGTGCTGGACGCCAACCGCGTGATCGGCGGCTCGGGGGCGCGCCAGCACGACCGGTGGCGCGCGCAGGCGAGCCGCGCGCGCGGAGCCGCGTGACATGGCGATAGCGGTCAAGACCATGCGCCGACCGGAGGCCGAGAGCTCGTACATGCGGGCGACGCTGAAGGGGATGGCGCTGACGTTCCGCCACCTCTTCGAGAAGAAGTGGACGATGGAGTACCCGGAGCAGACCGCGACGCCCGAGTGGAGGCTGTCGGGCCGGTGGCGTGGGACGCACCGGATGGCCGTGACCGAAGACGGCAAGGCGAAATGCGTGGCGTGCGGCCTCTGCCCACAGGTCTGCCCGGCCAACTGCATCCGGCTGATCCCCGGCGAGGACGAGAAGGGGAACCGGTACCCGCTGGTGTACGAGATCGACGAGTTCCGCTGCGTCTTCTGCGGCTACTGCCAGGAGGTCTGTCCGGAAGAGGCGATCCACGTCGGCGTGCACTACGAGAACGCGGAGTACAGCCGCGCGGGCTTCGTCTACGATCTCGAGCGGCTGATGCGCCAGACCCACGAGGTGTCGAGCCTGTGGGACCCCGCGGACCCGAAAGGGGAATGAGCGCGTGACCGTGGTCTTCTGGGTCGTCGCCGCGCTGGCGATCGGGTCGGCACTCCTGTGCATCACCCGCAAGAGCCCGGTGGCTTCGGCGCTCTGGCTGGTCAACACCCTGTTCCAGCTGGCCGCCATCTACGTCCTGCTGGACGCGCACTTCATCGCCGCCGTGCAGGTGCTCGTGTACGCCGGCGCGATCATGGTGCTGTTCCTGTTCGTCATCATGCTCCTCAACCTCGGCCGCAGCGGCCCCAGCGACATCAAGGGACCGTGGGGCAAGGTGATCGCCGGCGTCGGCGGGCTGGTGCTGGTCAGCGAGCTGATCGTGCTCCGCAACGTGACGCCTCCGTGGTGGCTGCAACTGCCTCCGGGCACCGTCGAGCGGGCGGTGGCCGAGCGCGGGGCGGTGCGCGTGGTGGCCGAGCCGCTCTTCCAGGGCTACCTGGTGCCCTTCGAGATCACGTCGGTGCTGCTGCTGGCCGCCATCGTGGGCGCCGTCGTGCTCGCCAAGCGGAGGCTGTAATGCTGCTCGGGCCGTCCCTCGCGGTCTCCGCGATCCTCTTCTCGCTCGGCGTGGTGGGCGTGCTGCTCCGCCGGAACGCGATCGTGATCTTCATGTGCATCGAGCTGATGCTCAACGCCGTGAACCTCACGTTCGTGGCGCTGTCGCAGCAGATCGGCCTCGACGGGCAGGTGTTCGTCTTCTTCGTGATGACCGTGGCCGCCGCGGAGGCCGCCGTGGGGCTCGCGATCGTGATCGCCCTGTACCGGCACCGGGACACCGTGAACCTCCAGAGCATCAACCTGCTGCGCGGATGAATCCGCTCGCCGGGACGGCCGTCGACTGGGTGGGTCTCGCCATCCTCCTCCCGTTCGCCGGGTTCCTCGTGAACGGGGCGCTGGCGTTCCTCCGCCCGAAGGCGAAGCGCACCGTCTCGATCATCGGCGTCGGCTCGGTGGCCGCCGCCTTCGTCGTCGCGGTCGCGGTGTACCTCGCGGTGCGCGCGGCGCACCCGGACGCGCCGTATGTGAGAACCCTGTGGTCGTGGATTCCGGTCGGCGACCTGTCGGTGAGCGCGGCGCTCCAGGTGGACCAGCTGTCGGTCGTGATGCTCCTGGTCGTGACCGGTGTCTCCTCGCTGATTCATCTGTTCAGCGTCGGCTACATGCACGACGACCCGGGCTACGCCCGCTACTTCGCGTACCTGAACCTGTTCGTGGCGTTCATGCTCGTGCTGGTGCTCGGCGCCAGCTTCCCCGTGATGTTCATCGGGTGGGAAGGCGTCGGGCTCTGCTCCTATCTCCTCATCGGCTTCTGGTTTGAGGAGAAGGAGAAGGCGGACGCGGGGCTGAAGGCGTTCCTGGTGAACCGCATCGGGGACGTGGGCTTCCTCATCGCGATGTTCCTGATCTTCTCGCACCTGGGGACGCTGGACTTCCGGGAGACCTTCGCCCGCGCCCCGCAGGGGCTGACCGCCGGTGGCGGGGCGGTGACCGCAATCGCGCTCTTCCTGTTCATGGGGTGCGTCGGCAAGTCGGCGCAGATCCCGCTCTACGTCTGGCTCCCCGACGCGATGGCGGGCCCGACGCCGGTCTCCGCGCTGATCCACGCCGCGACGATGGTGACCGCGGGCGTCTACCTCGTGGCGCGCACCAACCTCCTGTTCGCGATGGCGCCGGTGGCATCGGCGGTGGTGGCCGGCGTGGGCGCGCTCACGGCGCTGTTCGCAGCGACCATCGGCCTCAAGCAGTGGGACATCAAGAAGGTGCTCGCCTACAGCACCGTCTCGCAGCTCGGGTACATGTTCGTCGGCGTCGGCGTCGGCGCGTACGCGGCGGGGATCTTCCACCTGGTCACGCACGCCTTCTTCAAGGCGTTGCTCTTCCTCGGCGCCGGCAGCGTGATCCACGTGATGCACCGGGCGCACCACCAGTCGCACCGCCACGCCGACGCGCAGGACATGCGCAACATGGGCGGGCTCGCCGCGTACATGCCGTGGACGGCGCGCATGATGTGGGTCGCGACCCTCGCCATCGCCGGCATCCCGCCGCTGGCCGGCTTCTTCTCGAAGGACGAGATTCTCGGCGCCGCGTTCGCCCGCGGCGCCTCACAGCCTTTCTACCTGATCGTCTGGCTGTTCGGCATCGCGGCCGCGTTCCTCACGGCGTTCTACATGGCGCGCCTGATGCTGTACACCTTCCACGGACCGAACCGCACCGGCGACCTGGAGCGGCCGCACCTCGCGGAGGCGCCGTGGGTGATGACGGGGCCGCTGGTGGTGCTGGCCGCGCTCACGATCCTCGGCGGCGCGCTCAACCTTCCGCACGTCGAGACGCTGCACCGCTGGCTCGAGCCGCTGACGGCGCAGGGGGCGGCCTTCCTCCCGGCGCTCGCGCCGTCCACCGGCGTCGAGGTCACCCTGATGGTCGCGGCGGCGCTGATCGGCATCGCGGGGCTCTGGCTCGCGACCCGGATCCTCAAGCCCGAGACCCTCGTGCCGCCGGAGCGCGCGCCGCAGGAGACCGGGTTCGCCAAGCTGCTGCTCGAGAAGTACCGCGTGGACGAGCTCTACGACCGCTTCATCCTGCGGCCGCTGGTCTGGTTCTCCCGGGTGGTCCTGTGGAAGGGGCTGGACGCCGGCGTCATCGACACCGCCGGCGTGAACGGGTCGGCCGCGCTCGCCCGCGGCCTGGGGTGGATCGGGAGCCGGCTCCAGTCCGGACAGGTCGGCACCTACGTCGTTTTCTTCGTCCTCGGGGCGGTCGTCGTGCTGGCCGCGCTCCTCAAGTAGGAAGCGTGAGCGCCTTCCTCGCCGCCATCGACTACGCGCGCTGGGGCGTCAGCGCGCTGCTGCTGATCCCGCTCGCCGGCGCGCTGCTGATTTGGGCGGCGCCGGCCCCGGCCGCGAAGAGGATCGCCTTCGCCGTCGCGCTCGTGGAGTTCGTCGTCTCGGCCGGCCTGTGGTGGGCCTACGACCCGGCCGGCCCGGCGATGCAGGTCGGCGGCTCGCTCCCCTGGATCCCGGCCTGGGGCATCGAGTACCGGATCGGCGTGGACGGCATCTCGCTGTTCATGGTGCTGCTCACGACCTTCCTGATGCCGCTGGCCGTGCTGGGCAGCTGGTCGGGCATCACGAAGCGCGAGAAGGCCTACTACGCGCTGATGCTGGTCCTGACGACGGGGATGATCGGCGTCTTCGTCGCGATGGACCTGTTCCTCTTCTACGTCTTCTGGGAAGTGATGCTGATCCCGATGTACTTCATCATCGGGGTCTGGGGCGGGAAGGGCCGGCTCTACGCCAGCATCAAGTTCTTCATCTACACGTTCCTCGGCTCGCTCCTGATGCTGGTGGCGATCCTGGTGCTGTACTTCAACGCCGGGCGCGCGTCGGGAGGCGCGTACTTGTTCGCGTACGATCACATCCTCCGCTACGCGACCCTCCCGATGTCGGCGCAGTTCTGGCTGTTCGGCGCGTTCTTCCTGGCGTTCGCGATCAAGGTCCCGATGGTCCCGTTCCACACCTGGCTGCCCGACGCCCACGTCGAGGCGCCGACGGCCGGATCCGTGATCCTGGCGGGGATCCTGCTCAAGATGGGGACCTACGGCTTCCTGCGGTTCGCGCTGCCGTTCTTTCCCTCGGTCGCGACTAACCCGACCGTGAGCGCGGTGGTCATCACGCTCGCGGTGGTGGGGATCGTGTACGGGGCGCTGGTCGCGATGGTCCAGCCCGACTTCAAGAAACTGATCGCCTATTCGTCGGTGAGCCACCTCGGCTTCGTGGTGCTCGGGATCTGGGCGCTGACCATCCAGAGCACGCAGGGCGCGCTGATGGTGATGATCAACCACGGCATCTCGACGGGCGCGCTCTTCTTCCTGGTCGGCATGATCTATGAGCGCCGCCACAGCCGCCTCGTCGCCGACTTCGGCGGCATCGCACGGGTGATGCCGGCCTACGCCGCGGTGCTCACCCTGGTGAGCCTCTCGTCCATCGGCCTGCCGGGGACCAACGGCTTCGTCGGCGAGTTCCTCGTCCTGCTCGGCACCTTCCGGACCCATCCGATCGCCGCGGGCATCGCCGCGACGGGCGTGATTTTCGCGGCGGCGTACCTCCTCTGGGCGCTGCAGCGGGTCATCTACTACCCGCTCGACAAGAAGGAGAACCAGAGCCTCACCGACCTCGTGCCGCGGGAGTGGGGGGTGCTGGTGCCGCTGGTCGCGGTCATTCTGTGGCTCGGGCTCGCGCCCGGACCGGTTCTCCGGAGGATGGAGCCGTCAGCCCGGCACTTCATCGAGTCGGTGCAGGGTAAGCCCGCGCCGTCCGTGGCCGACGCGGTGACTCCCGAGTCGCCTGTGCGGGCGGCGCTCAGGACACTCCCGTCACGCGACAGCACCGCGTCCGGCGCGAGGAGGCCGTAGCCGTGCCCCTCGATCTTTCGCACGGATGGGACCTGGTCCGGGCGCTGCTCCCGGAGACCGTGCTCACGCTCTGGGCGATGGCGCTGCTCCTGGACGCCGCCTGGCACCACCAGCGTCCCGACGCGCAACGCCGCGCCGGCGTGCTCGCCCTGGTCGGGATCGCCCTGGCTGCCGCAACCGCGCTCGGCCTCTGGCTCTCGAACGCCCATGCCGTCGGGGCGCCCGCGAGCGTCGCGGTGGACGCGTTCCGCTGGGCGGTGGACCTGATCGTGCTCCTTGGCGCCGCGCTGGCCACGCTCTTCTCGATCAGCTACCTCGAGCGGGAAGGGATCCTCATCCCCGAGTACCACGTGATGGTGCTGTTCGCCACGGTGGGGATGATGCTGATGGCGGGCGGCTCGGACCTGTTCGTCGTCTTCCTCGGCCTCGAGCTGATGTCGATTTCGGTCTACGTGCTCTCGGGCATCGACCGCCGGAGCAGGGTGGGCGGCGAGGCGGCGCTCAAGTACTTCCTCCTGGGGGCGTTCGCCTCCGCGTTCTTCCTGTACGGCATCGCGCTCCTGTACGGCGCCACCGGCTCGACGAAGCTTCCGCTGATCGCGGCGCAGCTCGGTCCGCTGGGCCTGGTGAGCCACCCGATGCTGAACGGGGGCATGGCCCTGCTGTTCATCGGGTTCGGGTTCAAGATCGCGGCGGTCCCGTTCCACATGTGGACGCCGGACGTGTACGACGGCGCCCCGACGCCGGTAACCGCCTTCATGGCGGTTGCGGTGAAGGCGGCGGCGTTCGCCGCCCTCGTGCGCGTCCTGCTCCAGGCTTTCGGCGGCATCCATCCCAACTGGGAACAGGTGATCTGGTGGCTGGCGGCCGTCACGATGGTCGTGGGCAACCTGATCGCGCTGGCGCAGCGCAGCTTGAAGCGGATGCTCGCCTACTCGAGCATCGCGCACGCCGGGTACCTGCTCACGGCGCTGGTGGCCGGGTCGGTGGCGGGGGCGGCGGCGCTCCTGGTCTACCTGCTGTTCTACACGCTGATGACCATGGGTGCGTTTGCCATCCTCGCGCTCAAGGGGCGGGGCGGCGAGCGGGACGTGCTGGTAGACGACCTCGCGGGGCTCTCCGAGCCGCACCCGTGGCTGGCCTTCGCGATGACGATCTGCATGCTCTCGCTGCTCGGGTTCCCGGGCACCGCCGGGTTCATCGGCAAGTGGTACATCCTTACGTCGGCGACCGGCGGCGGGTACCCGATCCTAGCGGCGGTCCTCGTCGTGACCAGCGTCGTGTCGGCGGGATACTACCTGCCGGTGGTGATGGCGATGTACATGAAGCCGCCGGCGCACGACCAGGCCCACGCGCTCGGGCGCGTGCCGCGCACGGCGGCGGTCACGCTGGCGGTCCTGGTCGTGGCGCTGCTCGTCTTCGGCCTCTGGCCGAACCTGGTCCTCGACGCCGCGCGGAACGGTTCGCACGCGTTCCTGCCGCACGGCGTGATCTCCATCCCCGCCCCGGTTCCCACCGCCAACTAGCCCAGGCTGGACCGCGGGGGCGGGGTGGGACACCTTCCAAGCATGCGCATCGATCCCGTCATTTTCCGGCAATACGACATCCGCGGCACCGTGGACGTGGACCTCACGCCCGAGGTGGCGCGCGCCGTGGGGCAGGCGATCGGCTCGGAGGCGAGGGACCGGCTGGGGCACGCGCCGTCGCTCGCCGTCGGCCGCGACAACCGGCCGAGCGGGGAGCGGCTCGCCGCGGCGCTGATCGACGGCCTGCTGGCCACGGGGGCGAGGGTCGTGGGCGTGGGCCTCGTTCCCACGCCGACGCTCTACTTCGCCATCCACCACCTGCGCGCGGACGGCGGCGTCCAGATCACCGGGTCCCACAACCCACCCGAGTTCAACGGCTTCAAGATGGTGCTGGGCGGGCTGCCGTTCGCCGGGGAGGACGTCCAGGCGCTGCGGGTGCGGATCGAGCGCGACGCGTTCGCGAAGGGGCGCGGCACGATCGAGTCGCACGCCGTCCTCGAGGCGTACCACCGCGAGGTCGTGGGGCGCATCGGGCCGCTCGAGCGCCCCCTGCGCGTGGTCGTGGACTGCGGCAACGGCACGGCGAGCCTGGCGGGTCCCGCGATCCTCGAGGCGCTCGGCGCCGCGGTCGACCGCCTCTACTGTGACTCGGACGGCACCTTCCCCAACCACCACCCCGACCCGACGGTGCTCGCCAACCTCCGCGACCTGCAGGCGCGCGTCCGCACGGAGCACGCGGATCTCGGGATCGCGTTCGACGGCGACGGCGACCGGATCGGCGCGGTGGACGAGCGCGGCGAGGTCATCTTCGGCGACCAGATCCTCGCCCTCCTCGGCCAGGACCTGGTGCGCCGCCTTGGCCCCGGCAAGGAGGTCATCTTCGACGTGAAGTGCTCGGACGCGCTCGCCGAGGCGCTCGAGCGGGCCGGCGCCAAGCCGGTGATGTGGATGACCGGGCACTCGTACATCAAGAAGAAGATGAAGGAGAGCGGTGCCATCCTCGCGGGCGAGATGAGCGGCCACATGTTCTTCGGGCCGCCGGACTACCTCGGGTACGACGACGCGATGTACGCGGCGGCGCGCCTCCTCAAGATCGTCGCGGGGCAGCAGCGGCCCCTCTCGGCTCTCACGGGCGCGCTGCCGCACTACGTCTCCACCCCGGAGATCCGGGTGGACTGCGCCGAGGACCGGAAGACCGCGGTGGTGGAGGCCGCCGCCCGCCATTTCGCCGCGCGGTATCCGACGGTCACCATCGACGGCGTGCGCTGGCGCACGGGCGACGGGTGGGGGCTGATCCGCGCGTCGAACACGCAGCCGATCCTGGTACTGCGGTTCGAGGCCCGGAGCGCGCAGGGCCTGGAGACCATTCGCCGCGAGGCCGTGCAGGTGCTGAAGGCTCAGGGAGTCGGCGGAATCGAGGTATGAGCCGGCGGCGCGTCGCGCTTTACGCGGTCGCGACCGTGTTCGTCGTGCTGTTCGGCGGCCGGTTCCTCGCCATCCGCTACACCGAGGCCTCCTGGTTCGCCGACCTAGGGATGGCACGCGAGTACTGGGCGCGCCTGTTCCACGACCTCGGATGGCAGCTGGCCGTCGCCGCGGGCGCCACGCTCTGGTACGCAGCCCAGACCTTCGGCGTTTACCGCTCGATCGGGGCCGTGCACCTGCCGCGGCGGGTCGGCGACCTCGAGATCGCCGAGGCGGTGCCGCGCCGCACCCTGCGCTGGATCGCCATCGCGCTCGCGCTCCTGCTCGGCATCGTGACCGCCGTGACCTTCGCCGACCTGCCGGACCTGATCACCCTCGCGCGCCACGCGACGCCGCTGGACCTGCGCGAGCCGATCCTCGGGCGGGACGCCTCCTTCTACCTCGCGACCCTCCCGCTGCTGGAGAAGCTGCACCTCGCCGCGCTCGCCCTCGTGCTCTTCGCGATCTTCGTGGCGGCGGCGCTCTACGCGCTGACCGGGAGCATCACCTACGGCGCGCGCCGCTTGCGGATGACGCCGCACGCGCGCGTGCACCTGATCGTGCTGGCCGCCTGCCTCGCGCTGGTCCTCGCCTGGGGCTTTCAGCTCGACGCCTTCGGCATCGTCGGGGGCGGCGGCAGCGCGAATGGCGCCCTCTCGCCGGCCGACCGCGCGATCCGGCTGCCGGCGTCCGCGGCGCTGGCGGCGCTGTCGCTCGTGGTGGCCGCCGGGAGCGTCGCGACCCTGCGCCTTCGGCGGACCGGCGTCCTGCTCGCGGCGTGGGCGACCCTCGCGCTGGTGGCCGTCCTGGGGCGCTTCGTGGCGCCCTACCTGTGGGAGGCCTGGCGCGGCCGACCCGACCCGGAGGTCGCGCTGGCTCTTGCGCAGTACGACGACCGGTATTCGCGCGCCGGCCTCGGCGTGCTGGACGCGGTGAGCGACGAGCGCCTGGGTGCCCGAGCGGCGGTCCCCGACGACAGCCTCGCGGCCCTGGGCCGCGACCTCGGCGGCGTCTCGCCATGGGCCCTCGAGCCGGAGCTCCTCGAGGCCGCGCTGAGCGCCGGGCTGACCGACAGCGAGCGGCCGCGCGCCTGGACCGTGACACTGGACGTTTACGGCGGGGCGGGCGCGTCGCCGAGGCTCGTCGCCCTCGCGGTGCCGGAAACGGATGCGCTCGGGCTCGAGCGAGCACCGCGCCGCCCCGACTGGACCGCGTCGCACCGCGGGCCGCTATCGTGGGCCGGGGAACCGGTGGCGGTAGCCGCCGACGTGGACGCGGCGGGGCTCTCCTTTCTGACACGGCCCGACGTCGCGACCGGCACGGCCGCACCAGTGCCGCTGACGCGCGCGCCGGGACGCATCCGCTATCTCGCGCGCGCCGCGGAGAGCGCCATCGTCGGTCCCGACGAGCCCACGGCTCCGGGCGGCCCGGCGGGGCTGAGGCTCGGCGGCTTCGTGCGTCGCCTGCTCCTCGCCTGGGCGCTCCAATCCCCGCCGCTGCTCGACCGGCGCACCAGCGTCGCGGACCGGCTGCTCGTCTGGCGCGACGTGCCGCGCCGGCTCGAGCGACTGTACCCCTTCGCGTCGTTCGACGCGCCGCGCGCGACCCTGGTGGAGGGCCGCCTGCTCTGGGTGTCGGACGGCTATCTCGCATCCGCGCGCTTCCCGCTCGCCGAGCACGTGCCCTGGAACGGCGACGCCGTGAACTTCCTGCGCGCCGCGTTCGTCGCGATCGTGGACGCCGTCAGCGGCCGGACCCGCCTCTATCTCCGCCCGCCGGATCTGGCGTTCGCGTCCGCCCTGGCGGAAGGCTACGGCACCGCTCCGCTGCCGTCCGACAGCCTCGGCCCCGAGCTCAAGGCGCATCTCGGGTATCCGGAGCAGCTCTTCGGCGCGCAGGTCGAGATGGTGGCGCGGCACCGCGGCGACGCGGGCGACGAGCGCTGGATCGTCGCACGGCAGGAGCCCGATCAAGCGACGCCCGGGAATGAGGGTCGGGCGCTCAGGCCGGCGGCGGAGGTGTTGCTCTCGCTCGACGGCGGGCCACCGGCGCTGTGGCGCCTGGCACCGCTGGCCGACGCCGCCGGAAACTCGCTGGTGGCGATCGCTGCGGGCGCCGCGCGCCCCGACGGCACCCCCTGGATGCGCCTGCTGCGCCTGACGGGCGGACCGTTCCCGACCGTCGCTGCAGCGGCCACCCGATTCGCTTCCGCGCCGGCCGTCGTCGCTGCCGTCGCAGGCGCGGCCGGCCCGGACGGCGCGGTGCGGCGCAGCGCGGTGGCGGCGCTCCCGGCGGCGGGAACCGTCGCGTATCTGCAGTTCTTGTTCGCGTCGCAGCGCCGCGCCCAGGACCCATTGATGCCCCGCGGTGCCGCGCTGCTCGCGTCGGGGCGACTGGGCGTTGGCGACGGCGTCAGGAGTGCGGCGGAGGCGCTGGCCTCCGGCCGCGGAGCGCCGGCAGCCTCTTTCGCTGGGGCAGCCGCGTCGTTCAAGGAGGCGCGCGCCGCGTTTGCCGCGCTCGATTCGGCCTCGCGCCGCGGGGACTGGGCGGCGTTCGCACGCGCCTACGAGGCGTTGCGGCGGGTCCTCGGCGCTCCGCCGGCGGGGGCGCGTTGGCCTTGAAGCCGTGGGAACGGGCGCCTAGTTTCGGCGGCCTTCAGGAGGCTTGATGGCAGGGCGTACGATGGTCGTGGCTCTCGGAGGCAACGCGCTGGCGCCCGCAGGCGAGCGCGGCACCATCGCGAGCCAGTTCCGGCACACGCGCGAGAGCCTGGCGCCGATCGTGGATCTGGCGCGCGAGGGGTGGCAGATCGCCATCGTCCACGGCAACGGTCCGCAGGTGGGCGATTCGCTGGCGCGCAACGAGCTGGCCGCGGCCGACGTCGAGCCGCTGCCGCTGGGCGTGCTGGTGGCCGAGACCGCCGGGTGGATCGGCTACATGATCCAACAGTCGCTGCAGAACGCGCTGGAGCGCGCCCGGATCGACCGCGCGGTCGTGACGCTCATCACCCAGACGCTGGTGGCCCCGGACGATCCGCGCCTCGCGCAGCCGACCAAGCCGATAGGGCACGAGCTCACGCCGGAGCGGCGCGCCACGCTCGAGCGGCGCGGCCAGCCGGTCGGGAAGGACCAGGCCGGCCGGTGGCGGCGGCTCACCGCGAGCCCCGTGCCGATCGACGTCGTCGAGGCCCCGATGGTGCGGCGCCTGGTCGAAGCGGGGGCGATCGTCGTGGCGGCGGGCGGCGGTGGGCCCCCGGTCTATCGCGACCCGGTGCTCCGCCTGGAGGGGGTGGACGCGGTCGTGGACAAGGACCGGACCGCGGCGATCCTCGCCCGGGAGCTCCATGCGGAGCTGCTCCTGATTCTTACGGATGTCGAGGCGGTCGAGCGGGACTACGGCACGGACCGTGCGGCACCCATCCGGCGTATGAGCACCGCGGAGGCCGAAATCCTGCTGCGCGAAGGACAATTCGCGGACGGCAGCATGCGCCCCAAGGTGGAGGCCGCGATCGCCTTCGTGCGGGGCGGTGGGGCCCGCGCGGTGATCGCGGAACTGGGCTCGGGACTCGCCGCGATCCGTGGCGAGACCGGTACAACCATTGTGGCTGAGGAACGATGAACATACACGAGTATCAGGCGCGCGAGCTGCTCGCGCGGGCCGGAATCGCCGTGCCGCCGGGCGTCGTCGCCGCGACGCCCGCCGAGGCCAAGCGCGCGATGGAGCGCCTCGGGGTCCCCAAGGTCGTCGTGAAGGCGCAGGTGCACGCGGGAGGGCGCGGCAAGGCCGGCGGGGTCAAGCTCGCCGACTCGCCCGAGCAGGCCGAGCGTCTGGCCGGTCAGATCCTCGGGATGAAGATCAAGGGCCTGACGGTCGGCAAGGTGCTGGTCGTCCCCGCCACCGAGATCGCGAGCGAGGCGTACGTCGGCGTGATCGTGGATCGCGCCAGTCACTCTCCGGTCTTCATGGTGAGCCCGGCCGGCGGCATCGACATCGAGGAGGTCGCGGCCAAGACGCCGGAGAAGATCTTCCGGGCGACGGTGGACGCCCGCTACGGGTTGCTGCCCCACCAGGCGATGGCGCTGGGGTTCCGCCTCTACAGCGACGTCGCGCTGGTGCGCCAGGCCGCTGACATCCTCCAGAAGCTCTACCGCGCCTTCGTGGACGCGGGCGCGTCGCTGGCCGAGATCAACCCACTGGTCGTCACACCCAAGGGAGAGGTCGTGGCCCTGGACGCGAAGATCGTCGTGGACGACAACGAGCTGGAGCGGAAGCCGGCGATCGAGGCGCTGCGCGACGTCGCGGCGGAGGAAGCCTCCGAGGTGATGGCGCGCGAAGCCAACCTCACCTACATCAAGCTCGACGGGAACGTCGGGTGCTGCGTGAACGGCGCGGGCCTCGCGATGGCCACGATGGACCTGGTGAAGTACTACGGCGGGGAGCCGGCCAACTTTCTCGACATCGGCGGGTCCTCGAACCCCGAGAAGGTCGTGACGGCCCTCAAGATTATCACCGGCGATCCCAAGGTGAAAGCCATCCTGTTCAACATCTTCGGCGGGATCACGCGGTGCGACGACGTGGCCAACGGCATCGTCGCGGCCACCCGCCAGTTCAAGGTGGACCGGCCGCTGGTGATCCGCCTGACGGGGACCAACGAGAAGGAGGCCCTGAAGATCCTCGAGGGGGTGGGGATGCGGGCGCTGACGGACATGGACGCCGCCGTGGAGCAGGCGGTGAAGGTGGCGAAGGGAGGGGCGACGGCGTGAGCATCTTCGTCGACAAGAGCACCAGGCTGGTGGTGCAGGGGATCACGGGCCGCGACGGCTCGTTCCACACCAAGCAGATGCTCGCCTACGGCACGCCGGTGGTCGCCGGCGTGACGCCCGGCAAGGGCGGGCAGAAGTTCGAGAACAAGGTCCCGATCTTCAACACGGTGGCGGAGGCGGTCGCCGCCACGTCCGCCAACACCTCGGTCATCTACGTTCCGGCGAAGTTCGCCGCCGACGCCGTCTTCGAGGCGGCCGACGCGGGCATCAAGCTCGTCGTGTGCATCAGCGAAGGCGTCCCCGTCCTCGACATGACGCGGGTCTTCCCGTACCTCGCCGAGCGGGGCGTGCGGCTGATCGGCCCCAACTGTCCGGGGATCATCACGCCGGGCGTCGCCAAGGTCGGCATCATTCCCGGGCAGATCTGCGCCCCGGGGCCGATCGGGGTGGTTTCGCGCTCCGGCACGCTCACCTACGAGGTCGTCTACCAGCTCACCCGCGCGGGCCTCGGCCAGACCACCTGCGTCGGGATCGGCGGCGACCCGATCATCGGCACGAACTTCATCGACTGCCTGGCCGCGTTCGAAGCCGACACGGCCACGAAGGCGGTCGTGATCATCGGCGAGATCGGGGGGACCGACGAGCAGAAGGCGGCCGAGTTCGTGAAGGCGAAGATGAAGAAGCCGGTGGTCGGATTCATCGCCGGGCAGACCGCGCCGCCGGGCCGCCGGATGGGCCACGCCGGCGCCATCATCTCCGGGTCCTCCGGGACCGCAGCCGAGAAGATCGCGGCGTTCGAGCGCGCCGGCATCTCGGTCATGAAGCGCCCCGCTGACGTCGTGCCCTTGATATCGAGCAGGATACGGGGATCGAGCAGGATGCGGGCTTCGAGCAGGCTGAAGAGCTCGAGCGCGCTGCGGAAGCCCGCCAAGCTGACGAAGCAGACGGCGAAGAAGACCCCGAAGAAGGCGGCCAAGAAACCGGTGAAGAAGAAGCGGTGAAACTGGCCGATCTGCTCGACCGGCGCCGGATCATCGTCCCGCTCGAGGCGCGGAGCGTGCGCGAGGCCACCTCGAAGCTGGCGCGCACCCTGGTCAAGTCCGGCGCCGTCGCGGACGAGCCGCGCCTCACCGAGATGCTCAAGCACGAGTGGCCGGAAGACGTCGTCATGGTCGCCGGCCGCGCCTTCCTTCCGCATTTCCGGACCGACGCGGCCGCCTCGCTCGCCGTGGCCATCGGCGTCTCGGCGCAGCCGATCTGCCGCGACCAGGACCCGAACCGCTGCGCCCGCGTCGTGGTGCTCATCCTGGCGCCGATCCGGGAGGCGTCCGAGTACCTGCGCGCGATGAGCGCGATCGCGCGCGCCCTGGCCTCCGACGACATCCTCGCGGGCCTGCACGCCGCCAGGAGCCCCGACGAGGTCCTGGCCATCCTGGCCCTGCGAGAGACGGCCGTGCCCGGCGACGTCACCGTGCACGACCTGATGACGACCAACGTGACCACGGTGGGGCCGGAGACTCCCCTCGGCGAGGCCGCGCGCGTGATGCTCGGCCGCGGCGTCCGCGCCCTCCCGGTGACCGGCCCCAGCGGCGAGGTGCTGGGCCTGCTGACCGACGGGCACCTGCTCAAGCACCTCCTCCCGCAGACGGTCCAGCAGCTCTCGACGGGGCAGATGAAGGCGGTCAAGCGCCGGACGGCCCGCGAGTCGCCGGCGGAGCCGCGCGCCGTGCCCGTCCGCGATGCCATGGACCGGACCGTCCTCTGCCTGGCCGAGGACCAGACGATCGCCGACGTCGCGGCCCTGATGCTGGCGAAGGACGTGGATAGATTCCCCGTCACGCGCGACGGCGCCCTGGTCGGATTCCTGACGCGCGGCGACATCGTTCGCAAACTCCTGGGGTACTGAACCGCCGATGCTCACGCTCGCCATCATCAAGCCCGACGCCATGGCGTCGCTCAAGGCAGGGAAGGTCCTCGCCCACCTCGAGGCGGCCGGATTCAAGGTCCGCGCAGCCCGGATGGTCCGGCTCACCACGGCGCAGGCAGAGGCCTTCTACGCCGTCCACCGCGAGCGCGCGTTCTTCCGCCCGCTGGTCACCTTCATGACCTCCGGTCCCTGCCTCCCGCTGGCGCTGGAGCGGCAGGACGCCGTCGCCAAGCTCCGAGAGGTCATCGGCGCCACCGACCCCAAGGACGCCGCCCCTGGCACCGTGCGCGCGCTCTACGCGGAGTCCAAGGAGCGGAACGCCATCCACGCCTCCGACAGCCCCGAAAACGCAGTCCGCGAGGTGGCCTTCTTCTTCCCGGAAGCGGACTTGGCGTAGCGGCTCCTGGAGCTCCGAGCCGGCAGCCCAGGATTCGGTTGACCCAAGCAGGACAAGGAGTTAGGTTCGTCCGTTCTATGCTGCGCATCGACCTCGCGGCGGTGCGCGAGGGGCCGGTTGAGACGGCTGCCGAGGTGGCGGCCGACGACCCCCTCGTAGTGGGCACCGGCATCGCGCTCGCCTCTCCTCTCGTCGTCACAGGGCGGCTCAGCACGGCAGGGGAAGGGACGTACTACTGGCAGGCGCGGCTCGTGACCGTGGTCCAGGGCGAGTGCCGCCGCTGCCTCGCGCCGGTGCGCGTCCCGCTCTCGCAGTCCGTGGGGCTGGTCTTCGTCGCCGAGGACGAAGCGGGCGAGGGTGACGACTGCTACGTCGTGCCACGGCGCGCGACGACGCTCGATCTGTCGGAGGCGGTCCGCGAGGAGTTGATCCTCGCCGTGCCGCAGTTCGTGGAATGCCGCGACGACTGTCGCGGCCTGTGCCCCCGGTGCGGTGCCGACCTCAATGCCGGCCCGTGCGGCTGCCAGCCGGAGATCGATCCGCGCTGGGCGGCGCTCACCAAGCTACGCAAAGGCGAATGATCCCATGGCTGTCCCGAAGCGACGAACGTCCAAGTCGAAGAAGCGCATGCGCCGCACCCACTTCAAGGCCGTGGCGACGGTGCTGAACCCGTGCCCTAAGTGCGGTGAGATGCGCAGGCCGCATCACGTGTGCCCGAACTGCGGTTACTACAGGGGCGAGCGGCGCATCGAAATCGAGGACTGAGTGATCCGCATCGCGATCGACGCGATGGGGGGCGACCATGCTCCTGCCGTCCCCGTCGCCGGCGCCGCCATGGCGCTGGCCGAGCTGCCCGGGGACATCGGGATCCAGCTCGTGGGCCAGCAGCACCCCATCGAGCGGGAGCTCGCGCGCTCCAAGGTCGATCGCAGCCGGATCCAGGTCGTGGACGCCCCCGAAGTCATTGGGATGGGCGAGAAACCGCTTCAGGCCATCCGCTCCAAGCGTAACTCCTCCATTGCGTTAGGACTCGGGCTCCAGAAGGCCGGCCAGTCCGACGCGTTCATCAGCGCAGGCAATACCGGCGCGGTGATGGCCGCCTCCACCTTGATGCTCCGCCTCTACGACGGCTTCGAGCGACCGGCCATCGGGACGCCGTTCCCCACCAGCCGGCAGACGGTGCTGGTGCTGGACGTCGGCGCCAACGTGGACTGCTCCGCCCACGAGCTGGTCGGGTTCGCCCATCTCGGCGCCCTGTACGCGCGGGACGTGATGGGTCGCTCGGACCCGGCCATCGGGCTGCTGAACATCGGCGAGGAGGATGAGAAGGGAAACGCGGCCGCGAAGGACGCGTACCGCCTGCTCCGGGAGAGCGGCCTCAAGTTCGTGGGGAACGTCGAGGGTCGCCACATTCTGCTGGGGCGCTGCGAGGCCGGGGACTTCGACGTCGTGGTCTGCGACGGCTTCACCGGCAACGTCGTGCTGAAGTTCTACGAGTCGGTCGAGCGCCTGTTCCGGACGCTGGTCGAGCGCGAGCTGGGCGCGGCCATGGCCGCCGGCGAGGCGATGACCCGGATCTGGCGCCGGCTCGACTACGCGGAGATCGGCGGCGCGCCGCTTCTCGGGGTCCGCGGGCTGTCCATCATCTGCCACGGCCGCTCGTCGCCCGAGGCGATCCGGAACGCCGTCAAGGTCGCCGTGGATGCCGCACAGCACCACCTGGTCCAGCATATGGAGCGCGAGTTCACTCGTGACCGCGTGAGCCAATGATTCAACCGACCGTGACCTTCGCTGGGCTCGGCTCCGTCGTGCCGAGCCGCCTGGTGACCAACGCCGACTTCGAGAAGACCCTCGAGACGTCAGACACGTGGATCCAGGAGCGCACGGGCATCAAGCAGCGCTACTTCGCCGGGCCGGGCGAGACCACGTCGGGGATGGCAAAGGACGCGAGCCTCAAGGCGCTGGCCGACGCAAAGCTGGAGCCGATGGACCTCGATCTCATCGTCGGGGCGACCGCGTCGCCGGACCGGCTCCTGCCCGCGATGGCGTGCGACGTCCAGGCGCTGATCGGCGCCAAGAACGCGGCCGCCTTCGACGTCATCGCGGCCTGCCCGGGGTGGGTGTACGCGCTCGTGGTCGCGAAGTCCATGATTGACGCGGGCACGGCCTCGCGGGCGCTCGTGGTCGGCAGCGAGCGTCTGAGCTGCATCACCGACCAGACCGACCGGGGCACCGCCGTGCTCCTGGGCGACGGCGCCGGGGCGGCCGTGCTGGTCAAGGCCACGGGCGAGCGGGGGATCCTCTCGAGCTACCTGAAGTCGGACGGCACCCTAGCCGAGCTGCTCTACCGGCCGGGCGGCGGCGCGTCGCATCCCCCCAGCGAGGAGCTGCTGAAGGACCGCAGCTATTACCTCAAGATGGCCGGGCGCGAGGTCTTCAAGGCGGCGGTGCGGGCGATGACGGACGCGGCGCAGTGCGCGCTCGACGCGGCGGGGCTCAGCGGCGAGCAGATAGACTTGCTGGTGCCGCACCAGGCCAACATGCGGATCATCACGGCCACGGCCGAGCACGCGCACATCCCGATGGAAAAGGTCTACGTCAACGTGGATCGCTACGGGAACACCAGCTCCGCTTCGATCCCCCTGGCGCTCGACGAGGCGCGCCAGAGCGGGCGCCTCAAGCCCGGGACCATCGTGCTGCTCGTCACTTTCGGCTCCGGGTTCACCTGGGGAGCGATGGTCGTCCGCTGGTGAGCGCGCCGGACGTGCGCCGACCCCGGCACGACACTTCCGATGCGCCGCCCGCTCGATCCGGCGCCGCGACGGGTGCTACCGCGCCGGACGCGCACCCACCGGCACCGGAGGCGTCCGTCGCGCCGCCCGCTCGATCTGGCCCCGGCCCGAGGGCCACCGTCGCGCTGCTCTGTCCCGGCCAGGGCGCGCAGTGGGTCGGGATGGCGAAAGACCTGGCGGATGCGTTTCCGGCGGCGCGCGCCGCGCTGGAGGCGGTGGACGAGGCGCTCGGCTTCGCGCTTTCGGCGGTGATGTGGAACGGGCCGGAGGAGCTGCTCACCCGCACCGATCACGCGCAGCCGGCCATCCTGGCGCACAGCTGGGCGGTCTGGACGGTGGCGGGTCCGGCGCTGGCGAGCAGGGTGGCGGCCGCGGCCGGCCATTCGCTGGGCGAATACAGCGCCTACGTCGCGGCTGGCGCGATCGGCGGCCCGGAGGCGGCCCGGCTGGTGCGGCGGCGGGGTGAGCTGATGCGCGACGCGGGCGCTGAGCGGCCGGGCACCATGGCGGCGGTGATGGGGCTCGACGCCGAGCGGGTCGCGGCCGCGTGCCGCGAGGCGAGCGGGAAGGACGGCGTCGTGGTGGCGGCGAACCTGAACGCCCCCGACCAGGTCGTCATCTCGGGGGACCCGACGGCGGTCGCCCGTGCCGGGGAGCTGCTCAAGGCGGCCGGAGCCAAGCGCGTGATCCCGCTCAAGGTGAGCGGCGCGTTTCACTCGCCGCTGATGGAGCCGGCGGCCATGCAGTTCGGCGAGGCGTTGAAGGCGGCGGCGCTCGCGAGCCCCAAGTTCCCCGTCGTGGCGAACGCGAGTGCGGAGCCGGTCCGCGACGGCGACGTCGCGCGGCGGCTCCTGGACGCGCAGCTCACCAGCCCCGTCCGGTGGGTGGACTCGGTCCGGGCGCTGGCGACGCTCGCCGGCGACGGCGCGACGTTCGTGGAGATCGGACCGGGGAACGTGCTCACGGGCCTGGCGAAGCGGGTGCTGCCCGGGGTGCGGACGGTGAACCTCGGCACCGCGGCCGAGCTGAGGGCGTTCCTGGAGGCGGCGTGAACTTCGGGCTCGACGACAAGGTGGCGATGGTGACGGGGGCGGGCCGGGGCATCGGCCGGGCCATCGCGAAGGAGCTGGCGTGCGGGCAGGGCGCGCACGTCGCCGTCCTGGACCGGGATTACGAGCACGCACTCGAGGTCGCGGCCGAGATCGGCTGCGGCTCCCGCGGCTTCCTGGTGGACGTGGTGGACGCCGCCGCCATCGAGGCGTGCGTCGCGGAGGTGGAAGCGCACCTGGGCCCGATCGAGATCCTCGTCAACAACGCCGGGATCACGCGCGACGCCCTCCTGGCGCGCCTCTCCCAGGAGCAATGGGACACGGTGCTGGACGTCAACCTGAAGGGCGCCTACCTCACGATGAAGGCCGTCATACCCGGGATGATGAAGCGCCGGTCCGGCCGGGTCATCAACATCGCGAGCGTCGTGGGGCTGGTCGGCAACAAGGGGCAGGCGAACTACGCGGCGTCGAAGGCCGGCCTGATCGGGCTGTCGAAGAGCGTCGCGAAGGAGCTGGCGTCGCGGAACATCCGGGTGAACGTGGTGGCCCCGGGCTTCATCGAGACGGACATGACGGCGGGCCTGTCGGCCCAGGCCCGGGAGGCGTTGAGCGGGCAGATCGCTTTGGGGCGCCTCGGATCGCCCGAGGACGTGGCCGCCGCCGTGGCCTTCCTCGCATCCGATGCCGCATCGTACATTACGGGCCAGGTGATCGTGGTCGACGGCGGAATGGTGATGTAGCGGTCCAACTTCAGGAGGGGCAGGACTCTCATGGCCGACATGGCGAATCTCGAAGCGCGAGTGAAGGACATCATCGCCGAGGAGTTGGGCGTCGAGCGCGAGAAGCTCACGAACGAGGCGAGCTTCATGGAGGATCTCGGTGCCGACAGCCTCGACACCGTCGAGCTCGTAATGGCCTTCGAGAAGGAGTTCGACCTCGACATCCCGGACGAGGAAGCGGAGAAGCTCCGCACCGTCGGGGACGCGCTCACGTACCTGCATCAGCGGATGGGCGCGAAGTAGTGGCGCGGAGGGTCGTCGTCACCGGCCTCGGGCTGGTGACGCCCGTCGGCAACACCGTCGAAGAAAGCTGGAGCGCGCTGGTCGCCGGGAAGTCCGGGGCCGCGCGCATTCAGCGTTTCGATCCCACCCCGCTGGACGTGACGTTCGCCTGCGAGGTGAAGGGGTTCGACCCCCTGGCCTACCTGGAGAAGAAGGAGGCGAAGCGCTGCGACCTGTTCGCGCAGTACGCGCTCGCCGCCACCGCGCAGGCGGTCCGCGACGCGGACCTCGAAGGCAAGTTCCCGGACCCCGCCCGTACCGGCGTCATCATCGGGAGCGGGATCGGCGGGATCGGCACGTTCGAGGAGCAGTGCAAGATCTTCCTCCAGCAGGGGCCGTCCCGCGTGTCCCCGTTCTTCGTCCCGATGTTCATCCCGGACATGGCGTCGGGGCTGGTGGCGATGCGCTACGGCTTCACGGGCCCCAACTACTGCACGGTGTCGGCCTGCGCCTCTTCGGCGCACGCCATCGGGGAGTCCTACCGGCTGATCCAGGACTGCGACGCCGACGTGATGATCGCGGGCGGGGCGGAGTCCGCGATTACGCCGCTCGCGATCGCCGGCTTCGCCAACATGAAGGCCCTGTCCACCCGCAACGACGACCCGGAGCACGCCTCCCGGCCGTTCGACAAGACGCGGGACGGGTTCGTGATGGGGGAGGGGGCGGGCGTGGTCGTGCTGGAGAGCCTCGAGCACGCCGAGCGGCGCGGGGCGCGGATCCTGGGCGAGGTCGTCGGCTTCGGGATGAGCGCCGACGCCTACCACATGACGAATCCCGCGCCGGAGGGCCGCGGCGCTCAGCTGGCGATGCGGGGGGCCCTGGCCGACGCCAAGATCGAGACCGCCGCCATCGGCTACGTGAACGCGCACGGCACCTCCACGCCTCCGGGCGACGTCGCCGAGACGCAGGCGGTCAAGAAGATCTTCGGCGACCACGCCCGCAGGCTCGTCTTCGGTTCCACCAAGTCCATGACCGGCCACCTGCTCGGCGCGGCGGGCGGGGTGGAGTTTGCGATCTGCACCCTGGTGATCGCGCACGGCGTGATTCCGCCGACCATCAACTACCGCACCCCGGATCCCGAGTGCGACCTGGACTGCGCGCCCAACCGCGCCGTCGAGCGCCGGGTGGACGTCGCGATGTCCAACTCGTTCGGCTTCGGCGGGCACAACGCCTCGCTCATCGTCAAGCGGTTCGACGCCTAGGGCCGCGGCATGACCTCGGCGCTCCGCGACATCACGGACATCCCGTTGCACGACGACGCCCTGCGCCCCGTCGTGGAGAAGCTCGCCGCGGGCGAGCGCCTCGACGTCGAGGACGCGGTGCGCCTCTTCGAGAGCCGCGACTTCCTCGCCGTCGGCGCCCTGGCCGACGCCAGGAACGGGGAGAAGAACGGCGACCGCGTGTTCTTCTCGTCCAACCAGCACATCAACCCGACCAACGTCTGCGTGCTCCGCAACACCTGCGTCTTCTGCTCGTTCGCGCGCACGCCGAAGGAGGAGGGCGCCTACACGCGGACCCTGGAGGAAGTGCTGGCCGAGGCCGCGCAGGCCAAGAGCGCACCGACCCGCGAGTTCCACATCGTCGGCGGCCTGCACCCGAAGCTGCGGCTTTCGTACTACACGGACATGATCCGCGCCCTGCGCGAGGCGTACCCCGGCGTGCACGTCAAGGCGCTGACCGCGGTCGAGATCGCGCACCTCGCCCGGATCGAGAAGTGCTCGTTCCGCGAGGTCCTGATGCAGCTCAAGGAGGCGGGCCTGACCAGCCTCCCGGGCGGCGGCGCCGAAGTCTTCGGGCGCGCCGTGCGCATGACGATCGCCGACCGGAAGCTGGCGGCGGACGACTGGCTCGAGGTGCACCGCCAGGCGCACGCCCTCGGCATTCCCACCAACTGCACGATGCTGTACGGGCACGTCGAGACCCTGCGCGACCGCGCCGAGCACCTGCTGATCCTGCGCGGCCTGCAGGACGAGACCTCGGGCTTCCTGACGTTCATCCCGCTCGCCTACCATCCGGACAACAACGCGCTGGGCGCGGAGTTGGGCTGGCAGGGCCGCTCGACCACGGGCGTGGACGACCTGATGAACATCGCCGTGGCGCGCCTGGTCCTGGACAACGTGCCGCACGTGAAGACGCACTGGCCGATGGTATCGGCCTTCATCTCCCAGGTCGCGCTCCATTTCGGCTGCGACGACGTCGAGGGCACCGTGGTCTACGAGCGCGTCTACCACGAGGCCGGGGCGCGCACGCCGATGGAGCTCACCTTGGGCGGCCTGGTCGAGCTGATCCGCGGCGCGGGGAAGACGCCGGTCGAGCGCGACTCGCTCTACCAGACCGTGCGGACCTTCGACTGATGCGCCTCGGCCGGATCGGCTACGTGAACTGCTACCCGGTCTACGGGGCGATCGACCGCGGCCTGGTGGCGGTTCCGGCGTCCCTGGTGACCGGCACGCCGGCCGAGCTCAACGATCGGCTGGCCGACGGGCGCCTCGACGTGAGCGTGATCTCGGCGGTCGCCTACGCCCGCCACGCGGCGGACTACGACCTGCTGCCCGATCTTGCGATCAGCTCGGACGGCCCGGTGCGGAGCGTCCTCCTGTTCAGCCGGCGGCCCCCCGGGCAGCTGGACGGGGCGCGGGTGCTGGTCTCCACCTCCTCGCGGACCTCGGTGGAGCTGCTCGGCCTCCTGGCGCGGGATCACTGGCACGTGGCGCTGGATGCCGCGCCGGCCCCGACCGAGCCCGGCGACCTCGCAGGGCTCTCCGCCGTGCCGCACGACGGCGTTCTGGTGATCGGCGATGCCGCTCTGCTGCTGACGGCGCAGCGCGCCTACCCCCACGTGACGGACCTGGGCCAGGCCTGGAAGACGTGGACCGGGCTCCCGTTCGTGTTCGCGATCTGGGCGGCGCGGCGGGCGGTGGACCGGCAGGGGGTGCGCGACGTGCACCGCGCCCTCCTGGCGAGCCGCAAGTGGGGGCTGGGCCACCTGGGCGACCTCGCCGAGCGCGCCAGCGAGGCCACGGGCGTCGAGCACGGCACGTGCCGCGAGTATCTGGCGGGGCTCGACTACGGGCTCTCGTACCGCCACCTGGCCGGCCTCACGGACTTCCTCCGCCGGCTCGCGGCGCATGGCGCCGTGCCGGACGGCACCCTCTCGTTCCTGGGAGCCGCATGAGCGCAGCGGGCACGGGGGCACGGAGGCACGGGGGCACCGCGCCACGCGGCGATTGCCCGTGCGTCTGTGCCTCCGTGCCTCCGTGCCTCCGGAGCGCGGCTCGTGTCTGACGCCACCGAGCTCCTCGAGCTGTACGAGCGCGCGCCGCTGGTCGAGCTGGGCGCGCTGGCCGACGCCGAGCGCCGGCGCCGGCACCCCGGCGGGATCGTGACGTACATCGTGGACCGCAACATCAACTACACGAACGTCTGCGTCGCGGACTGCAAGTTCTGCGCGTTCTACCGCCGCCCCAAGCACCCGGAAGGCTACACCCTGTCGTTCGAGGAGATCGGCCGGAAGATCGACGAGGCCAAGGCGATCGGCGCGGTGCAGATCCTGATGCAGGGCGGCCACAACCCCTACATCCCGTTCGAGTGGTACCTCGACCTGCTCCACTACATCAAGCGGGAGCATCCGATCCACGTCCATGCGTTCTCGCCGTCCGAGGTGCAGTTCTTCGCGCGGCGGTACCGCATGACCGTGGACCAGGTGGTCGAAGCGCTCCAGCAGGCGGGGCTCGACTCCATCCCAGGCGGCGGCGGCGAGATCCTGGTAGACCGGGTGCGGAAGATGGTCGCGCCGAAGAAGGCGATGACCGACGAGTGGCTGGAGGTGATGGACTCCGCTCATCGTCACGGGATGAAGACCACCTGCACGATGACCTACGGTCTGGGCGAAACCAGTGCCGAGCGGATCGAGCACCTGCTGCGCCTGCGGGAGCAGCAGGCGAAGACGGGCGGCTTCACCGCGTTCATCTGCTGGCCGCTGCAGCCGGAGAACACCGAGATGGCGGCCACGCCGAAGACCGACGCCGTGACGTACCTGCGGACGCTGGCCATCGCGCGGCTGGCCCTCGACAACTTCGACAACCTCCAGGTGAGCTGGGTGACGATGGGGATGAAGATCGGGCAGGTCTCGCTGCACTTCGGCGCCAACGACTTCGGTTCGCTGATGATGGAGGAGAGCGTGGTCTCGGCCGCGGGGACGACCTTCCGCACGACGGCGGACGAGATCCGGCGCCTCATCGCCGGTGCGGGCTTCACTCCCGTTCGGCGGCGCCAGGACTACAGCCCCATCGAGGAGGCCGCGTGAGCGCGCCGGACGGGAGCCGAACGCCACACGACACTTCCGATGCGCCGTCCGCTCGATCTGGCCCCGCCGCGAGTGCCACCGACGCCGCCAAGCCGATCCTGATCCTGGTCGGCTCCGAGTCGGACCGGCCGCGCATCGAGCCGGCGTTCAAGATCCTGGACGACGCCGGCATCGGGTACGACTTCCTCGTCTCATCCGCGCACCGCGAGCCGGAGAAGACGGCCGCGCTCGCGCGCTCGGCGCGCGCCAAGGGCTACCGCGTCGTGATCTGCGGCGCCGGCCTGGCCGCCGCGCTGCCCGGCGCCATGGCCGCGCAGACCGATCTGCCGGTCATCGGCATTCCGTTCGACGTCGGTGCGCTGCACGGCACCGATGCGCTGTACTCGATGGTGCAGACGCCGAGCGGCGTCCCGGTCGGCACCGTCGGCATCGACAACGCCAAGAACGCCGCCCATCTTGCCATCCGGATCCTGCGATCATGAGCACACGCGTCGGCATCGGCTACGACTCGCACCGCTTCAGCGCCGGCCGCCCCCTGCGTCTGGGCGGAGTCACCATCCCGCACACCCACGGCCTGGCGGGGCACTCGGACGGGGACGTCGCCCTGCACGCGATGGTGGACGCCTTGCTCGGCGCCGTCGCGATCGGCGACATCGGCACCTTCTTCCCGGATGACGATCCGCAGTGGAAGGGCGCCGACTCGACCCGCTTCGTGAAGAAGGTCGTCGAGACGCTCCAGCAGGACCGCTTCACCGTGCAGCAGGTAGACATCACGATCATCGCCGAGCGCCCCAAGCTCGCCGACAAGATCGGGGCGATGCGCGCCGCGACCGCCAAGGCGTTGGGGATCGACATGGGCGCGGTGAGCATCAAGGCGAAGACCAACGAGGGGATGGGGTGGCTCGGCCGCGGCGAAGGGATCGCCGCCATCGCGGTGGCCACGGTCAGCAGCGGCTGACCGACCGGTCGGTTCAACCGCGGCCGCGCCGCCAGCTGCGCCATGATCCCTGACCCCGGTCCCCGGGCCCCCGCCTCATTCAGGCTGGAGCAGTTCGCCGACTACCAGGCCCTGGAGCGGGGCGCCTCCCCCAACACCGTCGCAGCCTACCAGCGCGATCTCGCCCACCTGGTCGAGTTCCTCGCGGATCGCGGCGTCGGGGCCCCCGAGCAGGCAACCACCGCGACGCTGCGCGACTTCGTCTTCCGCCTGAAGGACCTCGGGCTCGCCGCGACCAGCATCCGCCGTCACATCTCCGCCACCCGCACCTATTACCGGTTCCTGGTGGGCGAGGGGCACGTCGTGCGCGACCCGACGGAGCGACTCGCCAGCCCCAAGAAGTGGCGCACCCTCCCGGCGGTGCTCACGGTCGCGGAGGTCGAGCGGCTGCTCGCCGCCCCGCACGCCGACCACCCCTTGGCCTGGCGCGACCGCGCGCTCCTCGAGTTCGCCTACGCCACGGGCGCCCGCGTCTCCGAGCTGTGCGGGATCGAGGTCAAGGACGTCCTGTTCGACGAGGGGCTGGCGCGGCTTTACGGCAAGGGGAGCAAGGAGCGCCTCGTCCCCGTCGGCCGCCGCGCCCTCGGGGCCGTCGCCCTCTACGCCCGGGAGATCCGGCCCAACCTGGAGAAAGGGAAGGGAGCGGGCCGGCTCTTCCTCAACGCGCGCGGCGCGCCCCTCTCCCGCGTCGGGGCCTGGGGCATCATCCGCCGCTGCGCGCGCGCGGCCGCGCTCACCAAGCGCGTCACCCCACACACTCTGCGGCACACCTTCGCGACGCACCTGCTCGAGGGCGGGGCGGACCTCAGGGCGGTGCAGGAGATGCTGGGCCACGCCGACCTCAGCACCACGCAGCTCTACACGAAGGTGGATCGGGAGTACCTGCGCACCGTGATTCGGACCTTCCATCCCAGGGCCTGACGACTCACCACCGTATCGGGTAGATTGGCGCCGTATCCCCTTCACGGGAGACCGCACATGAGGCGTTCCTCCTTCGTTCGCGCCGGGCTGCTGCTCCTCGGCCTGCTCCCGGCCGTCTCGTCCACCGTGTACGCGCAGGCGATTCAGCTCCGCTACGCCCCGCCGGTCGGCCAAGTCACCCACTACCGGATTGCGAGCCGCCAGTGGTCGTCAGTCGACACCTCTGGCGCGCCGCTCTCCCAGTCCGCGCTCTACCAGACACAGACGATCCTGCCGATGGACGGCCCGAACCACGTCATACGGATGACCTTCGATTCGACGGTGATGTCAGGCGCCGCAGCGGGCCGCGACGCGTTCCGCGGCTGGTCCTTCACCATCCATCAGGACCCCAGCGGCACCGTGCTGTCCACCGAGGTGACCCCAGCGCCGGGCATTCCGGGCTTCATGGCCGGCATGATCGGCAAGAGCCTCCAGTCGAGCCGCGGGCCCAACAACCGGAAGTGGCCGGAGGGGTCGATCAGCCCCGGCTACACGTGGTCGGACTCCATGCCGATGTCGTACGGCTCCGGCCGGAACGCGAAGCAGGCGATGTGTCACCTCACGTACAAGTTCGACCGCGTGGATCATCAGGGTGGCGCCCAGATCGCGGTCTTTCCGTTCACGGCCGCCTCTGCCGCGGGCGAGGCATGCAGCGGGGGCGGGGAGATCGCCTTCGACATCGATGGCAGCCGGGTCGCCCACAGCATGACCGACATGACCATCGCCGGCCAGGCCCACGTCAAGCAGACGATGGAAACGCTGCCATAGAAGGACGGATGATCTTCGTCCTCGACAACTACGATTCCTTCACCTTCAACCTCGTCCAGTACCTGGGCGAGCTGGGGGCTGAGCCCGTGGTGCGCCGCAACGACGCGCTCGCTGCCGAGGACGTGCTGGCGCTCGGCCCCGAGGGGATCGTCATCTCCCCGGGGCCGGGCGTGCCCGAGCGGGCCGGGATCTCGGTGGCGCTGGTGCAGGCCGCGGCCCGCGCGCGCGTGCCCCTGCTCGGCGTGTGCCTCGGCCATCAGGCGATCGCCGTTGCGTTCGGCGGCAAGGTGGTTCGCGCGCGCCGGCTCATGCACGGCAAGACCTCCATGGTACGCCACGACGGCAGCGGCGTCCTCGCCGGACTCCCGTCGCCGTTCGAGGCGATGCGCTACCACTCGCTCGTCGTCGAGCCCGCGGACCTGCCCCCAGCGCTCGCCCCGAGCGCGTGGTCCGACGACGACGGAGGCGAACCGGAAGTGATGGCGATGGCCCACCGTACCCTCCCGATCCACGGGGTGCAGTTCCACCCGGAATCCATCGGGACGGGGGTGGGCAGGGCCATCCTCGGCAACTTCCTGGGGCTGTGCAATCACCCTCTGGCGCCGGGGGCCGCAAAGCCTTAGATTTCGGACCCCTTCGCCTCTTCTAAGTAGAACTCCCACAACGCTTTGACTTGTTGTCGACCCCTTGGTACGTTTAGGTGTGATTCTTGCACGCGCGGCGGCCCCTCTGGAGCGGCGACGCCCTGCGGACGCCGCGAAGAACGCTCCCCTGAGGGGGAACGGATTCGGCGGCGCGGTCGCCCGTCGTGGCCGCCGCTAGAGTTTTGGGGGTCATTCCGGCGCGGCTCAAGGCCGAGCGGCTCCCGGACAAGCCGCTGCGGATGCTGGCGGGCAAGCCGCTGATCGAGCGGGTCGCGCGCAACGCGCTGGCCTCGGGCGCGTTCGAGGCGGTCGTGGTGGCCGCGGACGCCGACGAGGTCGTGCGGGTGGCGGCGCGGGCCGGGTGCCGGGGGGTGCTGACGGCGGCGACCCACGAGTCCGGCACCTCACGTGTGGCGGAGGTGGCTGCGCGCGCCGAGTACCGCGGCTTCGACGTGGTGGTCAACGTGCAGGGGGACGAGCCGTTCCTCCCCGCCGAGGCCATCCGGGGGGCGGTGGAGCAAGTCCTGGGCGGCGCCGACATCGGGACCGCGGCCGTGCCGCTGGACGGGACCGGGGCAGTCTCGCCCAACGTCGTGAAGGTGGTGCTGCGCGAGGACGGCCGGGCGATGTACTTCTCGCGCAGCCTGATCCCGTACCCGCGGGACGGCGGCGCCGGCGCGACCTACTGGCAGCACCTAGGGGTGTATGCCTTCCGGCCGGCGGCGCTGCAGCGGTGGATGTCGCTGTCGCCGACGGCGCCGGAGCGCTCCGAGAAGCTGGAGCAGCTCAGGCCGCTGGCCCACGGGATGACGATCGGGGTGGCACGGCTGGCCCAGGCCGCGCAGCCCGGCATAGACACGGAAGAGGACCTGCAGCGCGCGGAGGCGTACCTGCTCGCGAGAGGAGAACACGGGAGTGCCTGATCGCAACGTATCCCAGCATGCGACCAAGTACGTGTTCGTGACCGGCGGCGTCGTGTCCTCCCTCGGGAAAGGCATCGCCGCCGCGTCGCTTGGGCGGCTGCTGACCGAGCGCGGGCTCCGCGTGACGATTCAGAAGTTCGACCCGTACATCAACGTGGATCCCGGAACGATGTCGCCGTTCCAGCACGGCGAGGTGTACGTCACCGACGACGGGGCCGAGACCGACCTCGACCTCGGCCACTACGAGCGGTTCATCGACCGCTCGCTTTCGCAGGCGAACAACGTCACCACGGGGCGGATCTACCAGTCGGTCATCACGAAGGAGCGCCGCGGCGAGTACCTGGGCTCGACGGTGCAGGTGATCCCGCACATCACCGACGAGATCAAGAGTGCGATCCGGCGGCTAGCGCCCGACCACGACGTCGTGATCACCGAGATCGGCGGCACGGTGGGCGACATCGAGTCCCTGCCGTTCCTCGAGGCGATTCGGCAGTTCCGGCAGGAGGTGGGCCGGGACAACTCGCTGTTCATCCATTTGACGCTGGTGCCGTTCATCGCGGCGACCGGCGAGCTCAAGACCAAGCCGACGCAGCACTCGGTGCGCGAGCTGATGGAGATCGGGATCCAGCCCGACATCCTGATCGCGCGGGGCGAGCAGCAGCTCCCCGAGGAGCTGCGGCGCAAGATCGCGCTCTTCTGCAACGTGGACTTCGGGTGCGTGGTCGAGTCGCCCGACGTCGCGACGATCTACGAGGTCCCGCTGCGCTTGCACGAGCAGGGGCTGGACCGCGAGGTCTGCCAGCGCCTGCGCCTCGACACGCCGGAGCCCGACCTGCGGGTGTGGCGGGAGATGGTCGAGAAGATCCTGCGGCCCACCGACCGGGTGAAGATCGCGATTGTGGGCAAGTACACGCAGCTGGTGGACGCCTACAAGTCGGTGCAGGAGGCGCTCATCCACGGCGGGATCGCGAACAACGTCGGCATCACCATGGAATGGGTGTCCTCCGACCGCTTCACCGATCTCGAGACCGCGCAGAAGCTGCTGGCGCCCTACGACGCGCTGCTGATCCCGGGCGGGTTCGGAATCCGTGGCATCGAGGGGATGGTGCAGGCGGTGGAGGCAGCGCGGGTGCGCCGGATGCCGTTCTTCGGGATCTGCCTGGGGATGCAGGTGGCGATCATCGAGTTCGCGCGCAACGTCTGCAGGATCCCCGACGCCAACTCGTCCGAGTTCGAGGCCGAGTGCGGCAACCCGGTGATCTCGCTGCTGCCGTCGCAGCGCAACGTGCAGGACCTCGGCGGCACGATGCGGCTCGGCGCCTACACCTGCAAGCTGCGGGCGGGCTCGCAGATCGCCCACATCTACGGCGTCTCGGAGATCTCCGAGCGGCACCGCCATCGCTACGAGGTGGACAATGGCTACCGCGACCTCTTCGCCGAGCACGGGATGCGGCTCACCGGTCTCTCGCCCGACGGCTCGCTGGTGGAGATGCTCGAGCTGCCCGAGCACCCCTGGTTCATCGGGTGCCAGTTCCACCCGGAGCTGAAGTCGCGCCCCACGCGCCCGCATCCGCTGTTCGCGAGCTTCATCGCGGCCGCCTATGACGCGCGCCGCCGCCGGGGCGAGGCCGCGGCCGCCGCGCCCGAATCGCTCGCGGCGGCGTCGAGGTAGGATGCCCGTCGCGCCGTTCGGACCCGGCCCGTTCCTGCTCGCGGGCCCCTGTGTGGTCGAGGACGACCGGCTCAACCTCCAGGTCGCCGAAGGGCTCGCCGAGCTGGCCCAGCGGCTCAAGATCCCGGTCACCTACAAGGCCTCCTACGACAAGGCCAACCGCGCGCGGCTCGGCGCCGCCCGCGGCCCCGGCATGGACGCGGGGCTCGCCGCACTGGAGCGCGTGCGCGCCGCGACCGGCCTGCCCATCCTCACCGACGTGCACGAGGTGGCCCAGGTGAAGGCCGCGGCGGCCGTGGCGGACGTGCTCCAGGTGCCGGCCTTCCTCTGCCGCCAGACCGATCTCCTCGTCGCGGCCGGCAGCGCCGGGCGGCCGGTCAACGTGAAGAAGGGCCAGTGGATGAGCCCGGAGGGGATGGCCGGCTCGCTCGAGAAGGTGCGGAGCGGCGGCGCGGCCACCGTGGCCGTCACGGAGCGGGGAACCTTCTTCGGCTACGGCGACCTGGTCGTGGACATGCGGAACTTCGCCCGCCTCAAGACGGCGTGCGGCTGCCCGGTGGTGTTCGACGGGACCCACAGCGTGCAGCAGCCGGGGCAGGGGACGGGTGGCGCGAGCGGCGGACTCAGGGAGCACATCCCCGCGCTGCTGTGCGCGGCGGCGGCGGCGGGCGCGGATGGCTTCTTCGTCGAAACGCATCCGGATCCCGACCACGCGCCCTCCGACGGTCCGAACATGATCCGCCTCCAGGACCTCGCCGACATCATCGCCCGTGCGCTGGACGTCTGGCACGCGGCGCGAGGGCGGGCATGATTGAGCCCGGGATCGCGAAGCGGATCCGGATCATCGGCCTCGATGTGGACGGGACGATGACCGACGGAGGGATCTACGTCGGGGTCGCCGGGGGGCAGAGGGTGGAGTTGAAGCGGTTCGACGTCCCGGACGGCCTGGGCGTGCACCTGTTGCGCGCGGCCGGCCTCGTGGTCGTGGTGGTGACGGGCCGCGCGGGAGAGGCGGCGCGCATCCGCGCCGAAGAGCTGGAGGTGGACGAGTTCGCGGCCGACTCCGGGGCGCGGAAGCTCGCGATGTTCGAGGGGATGCTGCAGCGGCGCCAGATGCGGTGGGAGGAGGCGTGCTTCATCGGCGACGACCTCCCCGACCTGCCGCTGCTGCGCCGCGTCGCCCTGCCAGTCGGCGTCGCCAACTCCTGCGCCGAGGTGCGCGAGGTGGTGCGCTTCACGACGGCGCGCGCCGGCGGCCGCGGCGCGCTGCGCGAGTTCGCTGAGACCTTCCTCAAGGCGCGCGGCGTCTGGAACGACGTGGTCCGCGACTACCTCCGGGAGCGGGGCGATGTCCTCGGGCGGTGAGACGAAGGAGCTGGTGGCCCTCGGGCGCCGGGTGCTGGAGCAGGAGGCCGGCGCCGTAGCCGCGCTCGCCGGCCGCCTCGACGGCCGCTTCGCCGAGGCCGTGCGGCTCCTGCTGGCCTGCCGCGGCCGCATCGTCGTCTCCGGAGTCGGAAAGTCCGGCGTCATCGCGCGCAAGATCGCCGCGACGCTCACCTCCACGGGCACTCCCGCGACCTTCCTCCACGCCGTGGACAGCGTCCACGGCGACCTCGGGATCGTGGGGCGCGACGACCTCGCGATCCTCATCTCGAAGAGCGGCGAGACCGACGAGCTGTTCGGGCTCGTCGGCTTCCTGAAGCGGCTCGGCGTCCGGATGGTGGCGATCACGGGGAACGCGGAGTCCACCCTCGCGAAGCACGCCGACGTCGCGCTCGACGCCGCGGTTGAGTCCGAGGCCTGCCCGCTCGACCTGGCGCCCACGACCAGCACGACGGTGGCGCTCGCCCTCGGCGACGCGCTCGCCATTGCCCTGTTCGAAGCCAAGGGGTTCAAGCCCGAGGATTTCGCCCGGCTGCATCCGGGCGGGGCTCTGGGCCGGCGCCTGCTGCTGCGGGTCCGGGACGTGATGGTCACGGACAACCTGCCCGCCCTCGGGCCGGACGCCTCGATGCGCGAGTGCGTGATGCTCCTCGCCGAGCGGCGCGGCACGGTCGCGGTCACCGGCCCACAGGGCGTCGTCATCGGCGTGGTCACCGCCGGCGATCTCACGCGTCTAATGGAGAGGCGGACCGACTTCCTCGAGGTGAAGGTCGCCGACGTGATGACGCGCACGCCGAAGCTCGCGCGACCCGGCGACCTGGCCAGCGGCGCGGTGAACGCCCTGGAGCAGCACGGGATCATGGCGATGCCGGTCGTGGACGACGGCGACCACCTGGTCGGCATCGTGCACCTGCACGACCTGATGCGGGCGGGGGCGGCATGAAGGCGGCGGGCACGGAGGCACGGAGGCACGGGGGCACCGGGCGTCGTCTCTGTGCCGCCGTGCCTCTGTGCCTCTGTGCCTTCCTCGTGCTGTGTGGCTGCAGCGGCGGCGGCAAGAGCGTCAGCGCCACGGGCGCCCAGCCGGACAGCGCCGACCAGGTGATGTTCGGGGTCAGGCAGCGGCTCACGAACAACGGCGTCCAGCAGGCGTACCTGAAGGCCGACTCCGCGCTGATCTACGAGACCCCCGGGCGGGTGGACCTGCGCAAGGTCACGGTGACCTTCTTCTCGCCGGAGGGCCTGCAGCTGTCGGTTCTGACCTCGCAGACGGGCGTGTACTGGATGCGCACCAACCAGATGTCGGCCAGCGGCAACGTCGTGGTGGTGCGCACCTCGGACGGGGCACGCCTGCAGACCGACTTTCTCGAGTACGATCCTGCCAAGAGCGAAGTGACAACCAACCGGCCCTTCGTGGCAGACAAGGCCGCCCAGCACATCGAGGGCGACAAGGGCTTCACGTGCGACCCCGGCTTCACCAACTGCACGGTTGTGGGCGCGCGAGGCACCGCCGGGCGCCTCGTGATGCCGGGACCGTGACGTGCGTCTCGTCGCCGCACTCGCCATCGGCCTCATCGCCACTCCTGCGCTGGCGCAACAGCCTCGGCAGGCACAGCGCGACTCGAGCTACTGCAACGTGCAGATCGACTCGAGCCATGGGGCCAGCCACATGGTGCAGGCGCCCAGGGCCGCGGGCGTCTCTGATATCTTCGCCGGCGGGGGGATGTGGTCGCACTGCATCAACCAGCCCACGACGACTATGTACTCCGACTCCGTGGCCTGGTACCCGGAGCGGGACCTTCTCTACCTCCTGGGGCACGTGCACTTCCGGGACACGGCTTCGGTGCTCGACGCGAACCGCGTGACCTACTATCTGCGGCAGGAGCGGCTCTACGCGGAGGGCAGCGTCTACACGAAGAACCTCCACAGCGGCTCGGACCTGCGCGGGCCCAACCTCGACTACTACCGGGCGGCGCCGCCGCTGCGGGACACGCTGGAGCTGTACGCGACCAGGCGGCCGACCATCCACTTCCACTCCGCGCGCCGCGACACGACCCCTCCCTCCGCTCCCACCGACACGGAGGCGTTCGTGGTCGTGGCGGACCGGACCCACATGCGCGGCAACGACGAGATGTGGGGCGGAGGGCACGTGACGGTGGACCGCTCCGACGTCGCGGCCCGCGCGGATTCCGCCCAGCTGGACCTGGCCCGGAACGTCGGTGCGCTGATCGGCGGGACGCCGGTGGTGGACGGCACGGGGAAGGACGCCTACCACCTCACCGGCAAGAACATCCGGTTCGCCCTCACCGAGCACCACGAGATCAGGCAGGTCGTGTCCTCGGGCGACGCGCTGGCGCGCGGGCCCGACTGGCGGCTCAGGGCCGACACGCTCGACATGGCCCTGGACAGCGGGAAGGTCCAGCGGGCGCAGGCCTGGGGGAAGACCAAGCGACCCGACGCCCTTTCCGGCGTGCACACGATCGTCGCTGATTCGCTCGACATCCACATGCCCGCCCAGATCGTGCGCCTGGTCTGGGCCTACGGGCATGCGCGGACGACCAGCCGGGACACGACCGTGCGGGACACCACCGCGCGGAACACGACTGTGCGCGACACGACGGCGCACGATACGACCGCCAAGGTCGCCGCGCCGCTGTTCCGCGCCGACGAGGACTGGCTCACCGGCGACACCCTGCGTGCCGACTTCGCCGTCGTCGTGGACAGCGGCGGCGCGAAGAAGTCCGAGCTCGATCACCTGACGTCGTTCGGCTCGGCCCGGGCGCTCTATCACGTCGAGAACTCGGATCACCCCGGCGGGCCCAAGGGCGTGAACTACGCCCGAGCTAGGCGGATCGACATCGCGATGAAGCAGTCGAAGGTTGCAACCGTGGACTTCGTCGGGAAGGCGGACGGCGTCTATCTCGAGCCGCTCCCCCCGCCCAAGCCCGACTCGGCCGCGGCCGATTCCCTGCGCCGTGCGGGCGCGGACACGACGCGCGCGGCGGAGCCCGACACGACTCGCCGCGCCGGGCCGGACAGCACGCGACATCCGCCCGCACCGGCAGACACCACGAAGCCCCGCCCGGGCCGCCCGTGAGCGACGACGCGCTGCTGTCCCAGCTCAAGGGCCGCGATCCCTCGATCTGCCTCGCCGTGGCCGCCCTCCTGAAGGCCGGCGACGAGCAGGGCGCGACGCCGTTCGGCGCGGCCGCCGTCGCGTACCGCGAGGACTACCTCGACGCGCTCCGCCGCTCGGAGGGCGAGTCCGGCCGCGCCGACCCGGGCACCCTCTCGGTGGACGACGTGCGGCGCCACCTGGCAACCTCCGTCCTGCCGCGCCTGGCGACCGAGGCCGTCATCAGCGACACGGGCAGGGGCTGGGACCAGAACTCGGTGGTGCAGTTCAAGGCCGAGTCGTGGGCGGCGCTCGGCGCCGATCGCGCCGCCGCGCGGCAGGCCCTCCTCGAGGCCGCGCGGCAGGGGATGATCACCCACAGCACCGGCGAGCACGTGGTGGCCCCGGAGGTCGCGGTGTGGGGGCGCAGCGTCCTGGAGGCCTTCGGCCTCAGGAAGACGTACAGCCGGCGCGCCGTCGTGGACGACGTGAACGTCCGGCTGGCGCAGGGGGAGATCGTCGGCCTCCTCGGGCCGAACGGGGCGGGGAAGACCACCACCTTCTACATGATGGTCGGCCTGATCACGCCGGAGTCCGGCCGCATCGTCCTGGACGGTGCGGACATCAGCACGCTCCCGATGTACCTGCGGGCGCGGCGGGGCATCGGCTATCTGGCGCAGGAGCCGTCGGTGTTCCGCAAGCTCTCGGTCGAGGAGAACCTCCTCGCGATCCTCGAGACGCTGCCGATCAGCCACGAGGAGCGGCACCACCGGCTCGAATCCCTGCTCGACGAGCTGTCCATCCGCCACCTCCGCCGCAACAAGGCCTACTCCCTCTCGGGCGGCGAGCGGCGCCGGCTGGAGATCACCCGGGCGCTCGTGACGCGGCCCAAGTTCATGTTGCTGGACGAGCCGTTCTCGGGCGTGGACCCGATCGCGGTGCACGACATCCAGACCATCGTCGCCGGCCTCAGGCACAAGGGGATCGGCGTGCTCATCACCGACCACAACGTCGAGCAGACGCTCGACATCGTGGACCGCGCGTACATCATGTTCGAGGGCCGGGTGCAGGTCTCCGGGACCGTCCGCGCCCTCGTGTACGACGACCGGGTCGCCGATCTGTACCTCGGCCCCACCCTCACCGCGCGGCTCAGGGCGCGCCTCTCGCCGGCGGCATGAAGACCTCGCTCGGCCAGCACACCGTCCTCCGGCAGGACCTGCGGATCAATCCGCGGCTCTACCAGGCGATGGACCTGCTGTACATGCCGCTGCTCGACCTCCAGCAGCACCTCAAGCAGGAGCTGATGGTGAACCCCTTCCTCGAGCTGCTGGAGCCCGAGGAGGAAGAGGAGACGCCGCAGGTCCAGGAGAAGCGCGAGACGCCGGAGCCGGCGGAGACCTCCGGGACCAACTGGGACGACATCCTGCTCGACGGCTTCGACGACGGCGATTGGCACGGCCAGACGGAGACGCGCGAGTACATCGAGCCGGTGACCGTGCAGGGCCACGACCTCGCCGAGCACCTCCGCGACCAGCTGCAGCTGCTGCAGCTGGACGACCGGCAGCTGCTCCTGGCCGAGGAGTTCATCGGCAACATCGGCGGCGACGGCTACCTCTCGGCCACGCTCGAAGAGATCGTGACGGGCGCGAACGATCTGCAGACCGAGTTCGCTGCCGAGCATCCCAATCTCAAGGCGCCGCACGCCTACATGCTCGAAGAAGCCGAGCGGATGCTGGCGGTCATGCAGGCGCTCGACCCTCCGGGGGTGGCGGCGCGCAACCTGCGCGAGTGCCTGATGCTCCAGCTCAAGGACAAGGGCGGCACGGAGTCGCTCGCCTACCGCCTCCTCAACGAGGCGTACGACGACCTGATCGCCCACCGGTGGAGCGACCTCGCCAAGCGGATGGGGCTCGAGACGGGCGAGGTCCAGGCCGCCGCCGACGAGATCGCGAAGCTCGATCCCAAGCCCGGCCTGCGCTACAGCCCGACCGAAGGCGACTACATCATCCCGGACCTGATCGTCGAGAAGATCGACGGCAAGTACCGCGTCTTCCTGAACGACACCAACCTCCCGCGGCTCCGGCTCTCCCGTGCCTATCAGGAGGTGGCGCGCGACAAGAAGAAGTTCGTGGGCGAGAACCGGGAGTTCATCACCCAGCGGCTCAACAGCGCGCAGTGGATGATCCAGGCGATCGAGCAGCGCCGCCAGACGATGCTCAAGGTGATGAACTTCATCGTGGACCGGCAGCACGACTTCTTCGAGAAGGGGATCGAGCACCTCAAGCCGCTGACGCTGCGCGAGGTGGCGGAAGTCATCAACATGCACGAGAGCACGGTGAGCCGGGTGACCAACGAGAAGTACGTGCAGACCCCGCGCGGGGTCCTGCCGTTGAAGTTTTTCTTCTCCAGCGCCCTCTCGACCACCACGGGCGAGGACGCCAGCGCCCGGGCCATCAAGGCGCAGATCCAGAAGCTCGTCGCCGAGGAAGACACCCAGGAGCCGCTGACGGACCAGCAGATCGTCCAGAAGCTGCGCGAGAAGGGCGTGCGCATCGCGCGGCGCACGGTCGCCAAGTACCGCGACCAGCTGGGCATCCTGTCGGCCCGGATGCGGAAGCGCGTATGAGCCTTGCCAGCGGCAGGGGGCCGGTGGACGTCAGCGTGCTCGTCCCGGCGAAGGACGAGGCGGAGAACCTCCCCGAGTTCGTCGCGCAGGCGGCCGCGGCGCTGCTACCGGCGCCGTTCAGCGCCGAGGTCGTCGTCGTGGACGACGGCAGCACCGACACCACGCCCGAGGTCCTGAAGGATCTCGCCGCGCGGCATCCGTTCCTCCGCTGGGAGCGCCACCGCACCCAGCAGGGGATCGCCGACGCGCTCAAGACCGCGGGGGACGCCGCCCGGGGGGATATCCTGGTCTTCTATCCGGCCGACCTGCAGTACCTGCCGGCCGAGATCCCGTCGCTCGTCGCGCCGATCCTGGCGGGCGAGGCGGACCTGGTCACGGGCATCAAGCAAGGCCACTACGAGAAGGCGTTCGTCTCCGGCATCTACAACGGGCTCTGCCGCCTGCTGTTCGGGATCCGGGTGACCGACCTCAACTCGGTGAAGGCCTACCGGCGCGCGGTGATGAACGCCGTGCCGGCGCGGCCCGACTGGCACCGGTTCTTCGCCGTCGTTGCCGCAGCCCAGGGGTTCGTGCTGGCGGAGCGGCCGGTCAAGCTCATGCCGCGCAGGGCGGGGCGGAGCAAGTTCGGGATCGCCCGCATCCCGGTCGGCGTGATGGATCTCCTGTCCGTCTGGTTCCAGCTCAAGTTCGGCCGCAAACCGATGCTGTTCTTCGGCGTCTCCGGCACGATCCTCTTCCTGCTCGGCTTCCTGGCCGGCATCGCCGCCCTGATCGTCCGGTTCGGCTACGGCGTCGGGTTCCGGCCGCTCCTCAACCTCATCGAGACGCTCGTCATCTCCGGGATCGCGCTCTTCGGGTTCGGCTTCATCGGAGAGCTGCTGGCCGGCCAGCGCGAGGAGCTGCACGGGCTGCATCGCGCCATTCAGGACCTGACCGCGGAGCTGTCCCGCCGCCGGTCGCCCGAGCCCTAGGCGCGATGCGCGTGGTGATGGTCGCGCACTCGTTCCCGCGCTCCGAGGGGGACGTGGCGGGCGCTTTTCTCGGACGGCTGGCCCAGGCGCTGGCCGAGCGCGGCCACGCGGTGACGGCGATCGCGCCGGCCGACCGCGGGGAGCGCGGCGCACCGACGCTGGGCCGGGTCGCCGTGCGCCGCGTCCGGTACGCCGCCCCCTCGCGAGAGACGCTCGCCTATCAGGGCACGATGCACCGGGTCGCGGCCACCAACCCGCTCGCCGCCCTGACCTTCGTCGGCCTGGTCCGCGCGCTCGCCCGCGCCATCGGGGAAGAGTGCCGCGCCGCGCCGGTGGACGTCATCCACGCGCACTGGTGGGTGCCGGGCGGCGTCGCCGCCGCGCTCGCCTCCCGGCGCGGCCGGCCGTTCATCGTCACGCTGCACGGCACCGACGTGGCGCTGAGCCGCAAGGTCCCCGCAGGCCGGTGGCTGATGGCCGCCGTCCTCCGCCGCGCCGCGGCCGTCACTGCCGTCTCCTCCGCGCTCGCGGAGACGGCGGCGCTCGCGCTGGGGCGCGAGCCGCGCGAGATCCCGTTGACCCCGATGCCGCTCGCCCCCGTCGCGGCGCAGCCGGCCGCGCCAGGAGGGCGCCACGGCGCCGTCTTCGTGGGGCGCCTCACGCGGCAGAAGCGGGTCGCGGACCTCCTCGAGGCGCTGGCGCTCCTCGGCCGGAGCGGCCAGCCGCTGGAGCTGACGGTCGTCGGGGACGGCCCGGAGCGCTCCGCGCTCGAGCGGCGCGCGGCCGCGGACGACCTCGCCGGCACGGTGACGTTCGCCGGGGCCGTTCCGCCGGAGGAGGTCGCCTCTCACCTGGCCTCGAAGCGCCTCCTGGTCCTGCCGTCCGTGGACGAGGGGCTCGGCCTGGTCGTCGCGGAAGCGCTGGTGGCCGGTGTCCCCGTCGTGGCGACACGCTCGGGAGGGATTCCGGACCTGATGACCGACCGCGAGGCCGGAGAGTTGGTGCCGCCGGGGGATCCGGCGGCCCTGGCCGTGGCGATGTCCCGGGTCGCGGGGGACGAGCGCTACCTGGCGGGAGCCAGCCGCGCCGGCCGGGCCCTGCTCGAGCGGCTGTCGCCGGAGGCTGTTGCGGAGAACGTCGAAGCGATTTACAGGACGGTGCTGTCGCGGCGGAGCCGCGCCTAGTGCGCCGCCTCTGGCTGGCCCTCCAATGGGTCTTGGGCTTGGTGGTCTTGTACTTCGTCGTCGCCTCCATCGCGGCGAACTGGGGCGAGATCAGGAGCTCCCAGGCCAGGATTCGCCTCGACCTCGGGGCGCTGGCCGCCGCGACCGCGATGGTGCTGGCCAGCTACGCGGTGCTGATCAGCGCGTGGCGCGCGGTGCTTGCCGGGTGGGAGGGACCCACCAAGCTCCGCTACGCGCAGGCGGCGCGCGTCTGGTGCGTCTCGAACCTCGCGCGCTACGTCCCGGGCAAGGTCTGGCAGATCGGCGGGATGGCGGCGCTGGCCCAGCGCGCCGGCGTGTCGCCGTGGGCCGCGGCCGGATCGGCGATCATCGTCCAGCTGGTGAGCGTCGCGACGGGAGCGCTGATCACCGGCCTCGCCGCGCCGCAGTGGAAGGCGCACCCCTGGGCGGTCGCCGGCTGTGGAATCGTGGCCGCCGCGACCGCCGCGCTGCTCGCGTGGCGGCGGGGCACGAGCGTCCTGACCCGGTGGATGAGCGCGATGTTCGGCAGGCCGCTCGAGCTGGCGCCGGTCGGGAAGGGCGCCCTCCTGCTCTCGGCGGCGGTCACGGCGCTCGCCTGGCTGGCGCAGGGCCTGGCCCTCTACCTCTGCGCCGCCGGGCTCGTCGGCCCCACCCGGCTGGGTCTTTGGTCCGCCGTGGGTATCTTCACCGGCGGCTCGCTCGCGGGGCTGCTGGCGGTCTTCACCCCCGGAGGGCTCGGTGTGCGTGAAGGCGTGATCGGCATCTGGCTGTTACCGCTGATGGGGCCGAGGCGCGCCATCATTGTCGTGGTCGGCTCGCGACTGCTGCTGACCGTGACGGAACTCCTGGCCGCGGCGATCACTTTCCCGATGAGGTCCCAGCGTGACGAAGCAAGAGCCTGAGACCACCGAAGCCGGCTTCACGCCGCGCCATCCCACCCTCCTGGCGCTGGGAGTGCTGTGCGTCGGCGTGATTCTGCTCTGCTACCCGATGCTCGGCGGGAGCTTCCTCGGCGGGCAGAGCAGCGACCAGACCTGGACCGGCATCCCGTTCCGCTTCTTCTGGGCCTCCGAGTTCCATCGGACCGGCCACATCCCCCTGTGGAACCCGTACATGTTCGGGGGGTTGCCGTTCGTCGGCGCCATGCACGGCGACATCTTCTATCCGACTTCGTTCCTGCGCCTGCTGCTCGCGCCCGACACGGTACTCAACATCGTCTTCGCCCTGCACCTCGTCCTGGCGGGCCTCTTCACCTACGTCTTCCTGCGGACGGTCGGCGCCACCTGGACGGCGTCCGTCACCGGCGGCCTCGCCTACCAGCTCTCGGGCATCGTCGCATCGCTGGTGAGCCCCGGGCACGACGGGAAGATGGCCGTCTCGGCGCTTCTGCCGTTGCTCCTGATCGGATTGCTGCTCGGCATCCGGAAGCGCCGCCTCGAGGGGTTCGGGCTCGTCGCCCTGGTCGTCGGGCTCGACCTGCTGAGCCCGCAGCTCCAGATGACGCAGTACTCGCTCATCGTCGCCGGTCTCTTCACGCTCTGGCTCTGCTTCGGCGACGACGAGCGGCCCGAGCCCCGGTGGCGCTGGATCTCGCTCGGCCTCGCCGCGGTGGCGGTGGCCGTCGGTTTCGGCGTGGCGATGGTCCAGCTCCTGCCGTTCATCAGGTACACGCCGTACGCGGCGCGGACGGTCGGCCAGCAGGGATGGGCCTACGCGACCAGCTACGCGATGCCGCCCGAGAACATCCTCGACTGGCTGGTCCCGACGTTCAGCGGCATCCTCGACAAGTACTGGGGGAGCAACTTCTTCAAGCTGCACTCCGAGTACGTCGGTGCGGCGACGCTCGCGCTGGCGTCGCTCGGCGTGGCGAACGCGGCCCGCCGGCGGCTGGTCTGGTTCCTGGGTGGCGCGGCTGCGCTATTCGTCCTCGTCGCGCTCGGCGGGCACACGCCGTTCTACCGCCTCTGGTACGCGCTCGTGCCCGGGGTCAAGGTGACCCGCGCCCCGGGGATGGCGTTCTTCATCCCGACCTTCGTCTTCGCATGCTTCGCCGCGTTCGGTGTGGAGCGCCTGGAGCGGGGCGAGGGCGCGAAGACGCTGCGGGGCATGGTATTCGCCGCCGGCGCCCTCCTGGTCCTCGGCGCTAGCGGCGCACTGGGCGGGCTGGCGCGCAGCCTGGCGACCGACCAGATGGCCCAGCAGGTCGCCAGCAACGCGGGCGCCATCGCCCTCGGCGCGATCGGCTCGGCCGTGGTCCTCGCCGCCGTGGCCTCGCTCGGTCTGGCCGCCGGTCAGGGGAAGGTCAACGCGCGTGCGCTGGCGGCGCTGCTCGTGGTCCTGGTCGGCGGCGATCTGTTCGTCAATGCCCGCCGCTTCTTTTTCTGGTCGCCTCCGATGGCGCAGGCCTACGCGGACGACGACATCACGCGCCGACTCGAGGCGATGCCGGCGCCGTACCGCACGCTCGATTTCCCCGCCGAGGCCGGCGGCGGCGTCTATCCGACGGCGTACCTGATGGAGAAGCGGATCCCGAACGCCTTCGGCCACCACGGCAACGAGCTCAACGCCTACGACCAGCTCTGGGGCGGGAAGGGTGTCTGGGCAAACGCCGGCAACCTGCGGCTCTTCAACCTGCTCGCGGTGCGGTACCTCGTCGCCCCGGTGTCGGCCCAGGTGCCGGGCTACCACTTCGTCACGCGGGTCGCCCACACGCCGAGCGGCCGCGACGGCTTCTTTTACGAGGCGGATACGGCTCCGCCGTATGCCCGCGTCGTGCCGGCGGCGGCCAAGGTGCCCGCGGACCGGATCGTGCCCACGCTCCTCGACCCTCGGCTCGACCTCGACAGGTTGGTCCTGTTGGCGCCGGACGCGCCGGTGACCACGCCCAGGCTCGACTCGCTGCCTCCGGCGATGGCCTCCCGCGCGGCGGTGGCGGCGTGGGAGCCCGGCGCGATGACCGTGCGCCTCGACCCCGCGCCCGAGCACGACGCGTGGCTCGTGGTGAGCGAGAACTGGTACCCGGATTGGCACGCCACCGTGGACGGACGGGCGGCCGTGGTCGTGCGCGGCCAGCAGACGCTCCTCACGGTGCCGGTGCCCCGCGGCGCCCACGAGGTGCGGCTCTGGTTCGCCAGCAAGAGCTATGTCACGGGGAAGGGGATCTCTTTCGCCTCGCTCGGCATCGTGGCGCTCTGGCTCCTGCTCCCGCTGGCCCTGCGGAGGCGGCGTGGCTGAGCGCGCCCTCGTAATCATTCCCACCTACAACGAGCGGGAGAACCTGCCCAACATCGTGCCGCTGGTCCTCGAGCAGGATCCGCGGCTCGAGGTTCTGGTCATCGACGACAACTCGCCGGACGGCACGGGCGACCTGGCCGACGCGCTGGCCGGCGCCGCGCCGCGCGTGCACGTCGTCCACCGGCCGGCCAAACAGGGGCTGGGTACCGCGTACCGCGCCGGCTTCCGGTGGGCCATCGAGCACGGCTACGACTACGTCTTCGAGATGGACGCGGATTTCTCCCACGACCCGCGGCACCTGCCCAAGTTCCTGAAGGAGATCCAGGACGCCGATCTGGTGATCGGCTCGCGCTACCTCAACCGCCGTGTCACGGTCATCAACTGGCCGATGTCGCGGCTGATGCTCTCGTACTTCGCCAACGTGTACGCGCGCTGGGTCACGGGACTCAAGCTCTGGGACTCGACCGGCGGCTACAAGTGCTACCGGCGCGGCGTGCTCGAAGGAATCAACCTGGAACAGGTGCGCTCGAACGGGTACTCGTTCCAGATCGAGACGTCGTTCCGCGCCTGGAAGCGGGGGTTCCGCCTCAAGGAGATCACCATCACCTTCAGCGACCGGAACGTCGGCCGGAGCAAGATGTCCGGGGCGATCGTGCAGGAGGCGATCTGGATGGTCTGGCGGCTGCGCCTCTGGGCGCTGCTGGGACGCATATGAAGCAGGGCACCGTCTTCTACAAGATGACGGGGTCGGGCAACGACTTCGTCATGTTCGACGGGCGGCACCTGAGGGCCGAGGAGCTGACGTCGGAAGCCATCGTGGCAATCTGCGATCGGCGGCTCGGCATCGGGGCCGACGGCGTCGCGGTCCTGGGGCCGGCCGACCAGGACGGCGTTCACTTTGCCTTTCGGTTCTGGAACCGCGACGGGTCGCCGGGCCCGATGTGCGGCAACGGGGCCCTCTGCGCCACGACGCTGGCCGGGGTGCTCGAGCTCACCCGCATGGGCGACGAAGTCCGGTTCTCAACGGAAGCCGGGATCCATCGGGGCAGGGTGGTGAACGGGGAGTCTGAGATCTGGCTCCCCGACTGCGCCCCGCCTAAGGCGGTCCCCGCGGTCAGGACGGCGGCCGGGGAGGAGGGGCCGATGCTCGCTCGGCCGTCCGTCCCGCACCTCGTCCTGCGTGTAAAGGACGTGGACCGGGTCCCTCTGGAGGAGCGCGGGCCTTCTCTCCGCCGGGATCCCGCCCTCGGTGAAGGAGGGGCCAACGTCAATTGGGTCGCTCCCAAGGGCGACGGCACCTGGGCCTACCGAACCTTCGAACGGGGTGTCGAGGGAGAGACACTGGCCTGCGGAACGGGCGCCGTCGCCTGCGCCTTGGTCCTCGCAGGTGAGAAACTGGTTCAACCTCCCGTGAAGCTCTGGACGAGGTCCGGCCTGCCACTCGTCGTGTCCTGGGACCAGACACCGTCCGGCGCGAAATCCCTTCGCCTTCGCGGCGAGGGGAGAGTTGTTTACCGCGGGATTCTGGGTCAGCTGCTAAACCAAGCTCTTCCAAGGGGCTAGGGAACCGACTTCGGAACCCACTTCCGATATCCACACTTGCCCACAATTCAACTTAACATAACATATCTTATACGAAGTGATGCGCCGGCGCCACTCGGCCGCGACAGTGGCGCGTCGCTGGCAGCCTCAGGGCTTCAGTCTGGTGGGCTTGTCGGCGCCTTGGAGCGTCCCGGAGGGCCTACGGCTGTGGAAAGTCGGGTCTGGCACCCGTCGTCCAGTGGATGCACGGCGGCTAGCGCGCCGATCGGTCAGCCCAGCGAGAACGACCCTCAGGGGCTCGATGCGAGAGCCGGAAAGTAGGCGGTGTTCGTGGAGCCGTTCCCCACCTGGCCGAACTGGCCGTAACCCCAGCAGTAGACCGCGCCGGTGGCGGTCAGGCCGCAGGTGTGATACCCGCCGGCGCTGACGGACGCGAAGCGGATCCCGCCGGAGACGGTGGTGGGCACGGAGTCGTTGGCGGCCGACCCGTTGCCGAGCTGGCCGGCGTCGTTGTACCCCCAGCAGTAGGTCGTCCCCCCGGTCGTCACGCCGCAGGTGTGGAGGAGTCCGGCGCTCACCTGGGCAAAGGTGAATCCCCCGGGCAACGGCTCCGGATGGGTACTGGGGGACGTCGTCCCGGTACCGAGCTCGCCGTAGCCGTTCGCGCCCCAGCAGTAGACGAGGGCGCCGCTCGTGAGGCCGCAGGTGTGATACCCGCCGGCACTGATCGACACGAAGGTCAGAGCGCCCGACACCGGCACCGGCACCGTCCTGGTGGCGTTCGACGCATCGCCAAGCTGGCCGTAGGTATTGTCTCCCCAGCAGTAGGCCGCCCCCGCAGCCGTCAAGCCGCACGTGTGGTATCCTCCGGCGCTCACGGCCGTGAACGTGAGCCCACCGGAGACCGCCGCCGGCATCGCGTGAGGAGCGGTGTCGGAGGTGCCGACCCCCAGCGCGCCGGCCACGTTGTATCCCCAGCAGCGCGCTGCCCCGCCCGACACCAGGCCGCACGTGTGGTACAGCCCCGCGCTCACGGCGCTGAAGGCGAGAGCGCCCGACACCGCGCTCGGCGCGGAGTCGTTGGCCGTCGAACCGTTGCCAAGCTGGCCGTGGACACCATCCCCCCAGCAGTACGCCGCGCCGCCGGCCGTCACACCGCAGGTGTGATAGCCGCCGGCGCTCATCACTGCGAAGGTGAGCCCTCCGGAAACAGAGGCGGGAGTGGCGTGAGCCGCGCTGTCCGTGCCGCCGAGGCCGAGCTGGCCATACACATTCCAGCCCCAGCAGTGCCCCGCCCCGCTCGTCGTGAGGCTGCAGCTGTGCTGGGTTCCCGCCGTGACCGACTGAGCGGCGTAGCGACCAGGCGCCGTGGACTCCTTGCAGCTCCACGCGCTCAGGGCCGCCGCGAGCAGCAGAACGCCAGTACGCGAGCGCGTCGGGATCGGGCGCACCTCTCGAGGCGGCGTCTAGCCCTGGCTACCCGTGCCGGGCTTGGGCTTGGTCGCCGGCACGGTGCCTCCGACCTCGCCCATCCTCACGCGCGCCTCGGCGGCCTGCGACAGCTGGCCGTACTTCTCGAGCAGCTCGCCGTAGGCGGCGCGGGCGCCCGCCGTGTCGCCGGCGATCGTCAGCACGCGCCCCGCATCGAGCAGACCCTGCGCCCTGAAGAAGTCGTGCGGCGCAACCTCCGCCACCTTCCGGTATGCGGCCGCGGCGTCCTTGAACTTCCGCTCGCTCTCCAAGCCGCCCCCCAGGAGCGACCAGCCGGAGGCGAGGATGTCCTTGGGGTGGTTCTGCGCCACGAACTTCCGGAGATCCTGCACCGCGACCTCGGTCCGTCCCATGAGGAGCCGCACGTCGTCGAGCAGCACCGCGGCGTCGTCCGCGGAGCGGGTCCCGCCGTAGCGGTCCACCAGCCTGCTGAGGTCGTTGGCTGCGAGCGGCAGGTTCCCCGCTGCCGCCTCCGCACGCGCCTGCGAGAGCGCCTGGGCGGCGAAGGCCTGCTTCCGCTCCTCCGAGGTGACGTATAGCCAGACGGCGACGCCGATGACGGCCACTGCGGCCGCGCCGTAGGCCACCTCGCGCGCGTGGGTCTTGACGTACTCACCCCAGTCGCGCTGCGCGGCGGGAGTCGTGCCAGCTGGAAGCGGCGCACCCATGGACGTCTCGGTCCCTCTGAACTGCCCAATGAAAGGTGATGCCCCTGGGGTGACTCGAACACCCGGCCAACGGTTTAGGAAACCGCTGCTCTATCCATGCTGAGCTACAGGGGCCTATGGATAGCCATTCAATGTCACCAGCCGGCGCATGAATGAAAAGGCGTGAGAGGTGAGACGGAGAAGACGTGAGACGGCCAAGCCCTCTCACGTCCTTGCCTTCTCGCCTCTCACTTCCACCTCGCCTCTCACTTCCACCCCGTACCCTCTCTCCACACAGCGCTTCGGCGCGCCTGTGCACCGAACGTGTTAGTGCTTGATAGTAAACGACTTACCGTCAACAAGCTCCTGTTGAACTTCATCCCGTTCCACCTCGACGACGTACGCTCCCGGCGGCCCTTTGGCGAGGATTGCGTCGAACGCGTCGATCGTGGCGGCCGAGGCGAGGGCGACCACCTCCACCGCCCCATCTTCCGTGTTCCGGACCCAGCCCCGCAGGCCGAGCGCCTGGGCCCGGTTCAGCACGAACCAGCGGAACCCGACGCCCTGGACCCGCCCCTTCAGCACCCAGTGACGGCCGACCAGCTGCGGCCCCCCGCCCACCGGGGACCCCGTCACCCCTGCCCTCCCGTCTCCGCCCGGACCCGCCGGCGGTGCCGGATGACGTAGGCCGCGATCAGGACGGCGACGGCCGGGATCAGGATGACGACGGCCCGATGGGAATAGAGGGCGACCTTCTCGTGCGTCAGGCTCTGGCCTTCTTTCCCGATGACCCAGCCGATGCCCATCAGGATGCCACCCCAGATGCCGGCGCCGGCGCCGGTGTAGAGGAAGAAGCGGCCGACCGGCATCCGCGCGATCCCGGCGGGGATCGAGACGAGGTGGCGCAGGACTGGAAAGAGGCGCGCGACGAAGACGGCGATCGGCCCGTGCTTCTGGAAGAAGCGCTCCGAGCGCTCGAGCGACCGCTCGCTCACCAGCACCCAGCGTCCGTACCGCACGAACACCCAGCGGCCCGCCCGCGAAGCGATCCAGTAGTTCACGTACGAGCCGAGCAGGCCGCCGAAGATGCAGGCACCCATCGCGAGCGCCGCGTTCATCCGGCCCATCGCGACGAGATAGCCGGCCGGCGGCATCACCAGCTCGGAGGGAAGCGGGACGACCGACGACTCGATCGCCATCAGCACGACGATCCCGGTGTAGCCCAGCCGGCCGATCGTGTCCACGAGCCAGGTCAGGAAGTGCTCAAGCATCGAAGCCGAACGTCCCGAGCAGGGGAACGAAGCGCGCATCGGCCAGCGGCTCCCGCCGCGCGCCGCCGTCCGTCGCGGTGACCAGCGTCAGCACCTGGTTGCCCTTCTCGCCCAGCGGGAGGAGGATGCGCCCGCCCGGCGCGAGCTGATCCAGGAGCGGCTGCGGGACGTCCGGCGAAGCTGCCGCGACGACGACGGCGTCGTACGGAGCGTAGTCCCGCCATCCCAGCGTGCCGTCTCCCAGGAGCAGCGAGACGTTCTGGACGCCCGCCGCCCGGAGGGCGGCCAGCGCCGCCTCCCGCAGCCGGGCCACGCGCTCGATCGAGAAGACCTGGGCCGCGAGCCGGGCCAGCAGAGCGGTCTGGTATCCCGAGCCGGTGCCGACCTCGAGCACGCGCTCGGCGCCGCGGAGCCGCAGCGCCGTGAGGCACCGCGCCTGCATCGAGGGCTGGCTCATCGTCTGGCCGTTGCCGATCGGGAGCGCCGTGTCCTCGTAGGCCCGCGGCTCGAGGGCGCGCGGGACGAACAGGTGCCGTGGCACGGCGCCGACCGCGTCCAGCACCGCGGCGTCCGTGATGCCCCGCGCCCGCACCGCCGCGACCAGCCGGGCACGGTGCGCCGCGTAGGGGTCGGCTACGCGCCCAGCCGCCACGAACGCACCGAATCCAGCAGCTCGTAGCCCGTCAGGTCCGCGTGGAGCGGGGTGACCGAGATGTAACCGTCCTCGACCGCCTTGAAATCCACCTCGTCCCCGCCCGACCAGTCCAGCCGGCCGCCGCCGATCCAGAAGATCTCGCGGCCCCACGGGTCCTTCATCCGGGAGAGCGACCCGTCGTAGATGCGCTTGCCGAGCGTGGTGACGCGGACGCCGCGCACCTTCCCACCCGGAATCGGCGGCAGGTTGATGTTGAGCAGCGTCTGCCGCGGCAGGTGCTCGACGCCGAGGACCCGACGCAGCAACTGCTGGACCCCGTCGCGATGCGACGGGATCAGGTCGAACTCCGCGCCGGCGAACGACACGGCGATGCCGGGCACGCCGAGGATCTGCGCCTCCATGGCCGCGGCCACCGTGCCCGAGTAGAGCACGTCCTCGCCCATGTTGGGCCCGTGGTTGATCCCGGCGACGACGACGTCGGGCGGCGGCGTGAGCAGCGCGCCCAGCGCCAGCACCACACAGTCGGTAGGCGTCCCGTCCACCTGCCAGCGACGCTCGCCGCGCGGGATCGCCCGGAGCGGTCGGTGCAGAGTCAGCGAGTGGCTCGTCGCGCTCTGCTCGCGGTCGGGCGCGACGCAGAACACCTCCCCGAGCCCCGCGCACAGCTCGGTCAGCAGCTCGAGCCCGCGCGAGTGGAGGCCGTCGTCGTTCGTGCAGAGGATTCTCATCGCGCCGTACCCGGTCCGAGGAGGACCCCACGCCAGTGGCGGACGAAGACCGCAGCCACGGCGAGCGTGTCGGCGCCGTAGCGGAAGTGGCTCGGCGCGCCGTCGTAGACGGTGGGGACCGTCACGGCGACGATCCGGTACCCCGCCCGCGCGGCGAGCAGCAGGAACTCCGTCTCGTACTCGTAGCGGTGGCCGCGGGGCCGGACGACCGCGGCGACGCCGCGCCGCATCGCCCGGAAGCCGGACTGAGAGTCCGGGACCCGGAAGCCGACGGCGCGCGAGATCAGCGCGCTCGAGAGCCAGTTGCTCATCTTCCTCGAGCCCGGCATCCCTTCGCCGCGCGCGCGGGCCCCCACGACCAGATCGGCACGGCCGGCCTGGAGCGGCTCGACCAGCAGCGGGATCGCCTCCGGCGGGTGTTGGCCGTCCGCGTCCATTGTCACGATCACGTCCGCCCCGCCGGCCACGGCCGCGGCGAGCCCCGTGGCGAGCGAGCGGCCCTTGCCCCGGTTCGCGGGATGCCGCAGCACGATGGCGCCGGCGCACGCCGCCAGGGCGGCCGTGTCGTCGTCCGAGCCGTCGTCCACCACCACGGTCGTCGAGCCCGGCGCCGCCTGCTTCACGCGCTCGAGCACGCCGGGAAGCACTGCGGCCGCGCGGAAGGCGGGGATCACGACGGCGAGCGCCGGCGGCGTCCCGTCGCCGTCACTCACGGCTCTGCCCGTTCTCGCCGTTCAGGATCTGCAGCACGCGCTCCAGCTCGGCCCGGAGGTCGCGCACCGTCTCGAGCGCCAGGGCCCGGCGCGCCGCCGGCTTCAGCTCGCCGGTCCGCCGGTAGTGCTCGATCCGCTGCCGCGCCCCCTCGATCGTGTACTTCTCCGAGTAAAGCAGATGCTTCACCAGCATGATCAGCTCGATCTCGCGCCGCTGGTAGACGCGGTTCCCGGACCGGTTCTTGGCCGGATTCAGGAAGCGGAACTGGCTCTCCCAGTAGCGCAGGACGTGCGGCTTGAGGTCCGTCAGGCTGCAGACCTCGCCGATCGAGAAGAACTCCTGGACCGGTTCCGTCACGGTCAGCTCCAGGTCTCGCTCTTCAACGAGCGCTCCATGAGGTCGCCGATCGCCTGGCGCGGCGACTTGTGCTCGAACAGCACGCTCGCCACCTCCCGCGCGATCGGCAGCTCGACCCCCACCGTCGCCGCCAGCTCCACCGCTGCCCGCGCCGTTCCGACGCCCTCGGCCACCGACAGCCGGCGGGCCAGCACCTCCTCCAACTCCTTCCCCTTCCCGACCTCGATCCCGAGACTGCGGTTGCGCGACAGCGGACCCGTGGCCGTCATCAGCAGATCGCCCATCCCCGCCAGCCCGGCGAAGGTCGCCGGCTTGGCTCCGAGCGCGGCGCCGAGGCGGGCGATCTCCGCCAGCCCCCGCGTGATGAGCGCGGCTCGCGTGTTGTTGCCCATCCCCAGCCCGTCGAGGATCCCCGCCGCGATCGCCACCACGTTCTTGAGCGCGCCCGCCAGCTCGACCCCGACGACGTCGTCGTTGGTGTAGAGGCGGAAATACGGTGCAGCGATAGCCCGCTGGGCTCTCCCTGCCGTCTCCGGCGTCCCGGACGCCGCCACCGCAGCGGTCGGCTGGCGCTCGTAGACCTCGCGCGAGAAGGTCGGCCCGGAGAGCGCGGCGATCGCCGCCCCGGGAAGCACCTCGGATAGCACTTCCGTCATCCGCTTGTGCGTGTCCGGCTCCAGCCCCTTCGACGCGCTGACAACGACCGCGCCCGGCACGAGGTGGGGCGCCGCTCCCGCCATCACGCGGCGCACCGCGTGCGACGGCACGGCGGAGACCACGAGCAACGCACCCTCGAGCGCGACGCGGAGGTCGGTGGTGGCCCGCAGCTCGGGCAAAAGGGGCGCGTCGGGAAGGAACAGGTCGTTGCGATGGCGGCGGTTGATCTCCTCGGCCACCTCGGGCTCGTAGGCCCACAGCGTCACCGTCTCGCCGCGGCCGCACAGCAGGTTGGCCAGCGTCGTGCCCCAGCTCCCGGCGCCGATGACCGCCGCGCGCGTCACGTCGCCGCCTTCCCCCGACGGCCGAACCTCGCCTCGGTCCCGGCCCTCAGCCGCCGCAGGTTCGAGCGGTGGTTGAAGATCACGAACGCCGCGACCGCCGCGGCGGCCCACAGCGTCTCGGGGCGTCCCGGATACAGCACGGCCACGAGCACCGGGAAGGCGACGGCGGCACTCACCGAGCCGACGGACACGTAGCCCGTCCCAGCCACCAGTCCGACCCACACGATCGCGTCGGCGGCAAACGCCCCCGGGACGCAGGCGAGGAAGACGCCGGCCGCCGTCGCGACCCCTTTGCCGCCCTTGAATCGCACGAACGGCGAGAAGACATGGCCCAGCACCGCCGCGCACCCGACCGCCAGCGCCCACCACGCCGGTCCGCGCCCGACGGCGATCCAGAGAAGCACCGGGCCCGCGCCCTTTGCGACATCGAACAGCGCCACCGGAACCGCCCCGCCCCAGCCGAGCAGGCGGTAGAGGTTCGTGGCGCCGAGGTTCCGGCTGCCGAACTCCCGCAGGTCCACGCCGCGGACGGCACGCGCCACCAGATACGAGGTCGGGATCGCGCCGAGCAGGTAGGCGCACGGCAGCCAGACGATTGCCGCAAGGCCCAGGGGAGTCATCACGACGTGACTCCTCCGCGGCGCCGGCGCGTGAACTTCACCCGGATCGGTGTGCCGAGGAACCCGAAGCGCGCCCGCAGGCCGTTGATCACAAACCGGCGATAGGCGTCGGTGATCTCGTCGGGACGGCTTGCGACGATGGCGAAGGTCGGCGGCGCCTCGCCGATCTGCGAGCCGTACAGGAGCTTGACCTCCGAGCCGCCCGCCTGCGGCGGCTGGCGCTCGGCCGTCATCTCCGCGATCGCGCGATTGACGAGCGCCGTCTGCACCCGGGCGCCGCGCGCCTCCGCGACCTCCACCACCGCTTCGAGCACCTTCTGCACCCGCTGGCCCGTCAGTGCCGACACGTAGACGAACGGCACGTCCTCCAGGAACGGCACCCGCTCGACGGCGTGCTTGCGTCCCTCTTCGGCAGTCTTCGTGTCCTTCTCGACCAGGTCCCACTTGTTGACCGCGACGACCAGCCCCGTCCCCGCGTCCCACGCCTGCGCCGCCACCTTGAGGTCCTGCGTGTGCAGGCCCTCCGCCGCGTCCACCACGATCACGCACACGTCCGCGCGCTCGATCGCGCGCTGCGTCCGGAGCAGCGCGTAGAACTCCACCGCCTCGTCGATCTTCCCGCGCCGCCGGAGCCCCGCCGTGTCCACGAAGGTGAGGACGCGGCCGTGGTAGTTGAGCGGCGTGTCGATCGCGTCGCGCGTCGTGCCGGGCTCGGCCGCGACGATCGAGCGCTCCTGCCCGAGCAGCTTGTTGACCAGGCTCGACTTCCCGACGTTGGGCCGTCCCACCACGGCGATGGCCAGGCCGGGCTCGGATGCGGCCGGCGGGCCGGGCGGGAGCTCCGCGGTCACGGCGTCCAGCAGGTCCCCGACGCCCTTTCCGGTCGCGGCCGAGACGGGGATCGGGTCGCCGAGCCCCAACTCGTAGAAGACCAGGTGGCGGGCTTCCTTGGCCAGGGCGTCGGCCTTGTTGGCCGCCAGCACCACCGGCTTCCCCTTCCCCCGCAGGTACTGCGCAATCTCCTGGTCTCCCGGCGCAGGCCCGACCTCGACGTCCACCAGGAGCAGGATCAGGTCGGCGGCCGAGACCGCCATCTCGACCTGGGTGCGGATCGCCGCGTCCATCGGCTCTGGAGACAACGGGAGGAGGCCTCCGGTGTCCACCAGCCAGAAGACGCGCCCGTTCCACTCCGCCTTGGCGAAGTGCCGGTCGCGCGTCGAGCCTGGGCGCTCGTCCACGATCGCCTTCCGGCCGCCCACGATCCGGTTGAAGAGGGTGGACTTGCCGACGTTGGGCCGGCCGATGACCGCCACCGTCGCGGCGTTCATGCCGCGGCCTCCGCGCGCCCCCCCAAGGCGTCGGTGAAGTAGTACGAGAGCCTGAGGGGCATCGGGGCCGACGCCTCGAGCGCCGCGAACGAGAGGTCGTCCACGAACACGCCATCGTCGTTCACCGACTCCGCGGGCAGCAGCGCGAGGTCGTAGCGCGCGCCCCCCCCCTGCCCCGACGCGGCCAGCGCCCGCCGAAAGTCGGCGCCCGCCAGCAGCCCCGCGGTCGTGACGCTCGGGCCGAAGAAGGAATTCTCCAGCGCGACGCAGTCGAACCGGGCGCCCGTAGCCTGCTCGAGCGACGCGAGCACCTCGCTCATCAGCGGACCCATCGCCGTGCCGGTCAGCACGAGCACGCGCTGGCCCGCCATCGCGCCGGCGCCCAGCTCCCCCTGGTTATCCGCGATCAGCTTCTGGAGGTAGCGCACCGCGCCGACGCCGTTCTCGACCTGCTGAAAGTCGTCGTACGCGTCGGCCGGGGGGAACGGCTCGCCGGCGAGCATGTAGAGCTCGTCGGAGCCGTACACCCACCCTTCCCGCCGCTCGCCCCGCGCCCGGGCCGCCCACTTCTGCACCGATCGCAGGGCGCGGCGCGCCTCCTCGCGCGTCGGTGCGCGCACCAGGTCGAGCTTCGAATGCGCGGTCAGCGCCACCGGCACTACGGAAACGCTGAGAACCTGCGCCCCGAAGGCGTAGAGGTCGCTGAGCGAGCGCTCCATCACGGCCCCGTCGTTGACCCCCGGGACCACGACGATCTGCGTGTGGAACTGGATCCCGCCCGCGGCGAACATCTCGAGCTGAGGCAGGATCTCGGGCGCCTTCGGGTTCCGGAGCAGCACGCGCCGGATCTCCGGGTCGGTCGCGTGCACCGACACGTAGAGCGGCGAGAGCCGGTACCCCAGGATCCGCCGGACGTCCTTGTCCTTCAGGTTCGAGAGCGTGGCGAAGTTCCCGTAGCGGAAGCTGAGGCGGTAATCGTCGTCCCGGATCAGGAGCGCCTTCCGCGCCCCGTCCGGATTGCCGTCCACGAAGCAGAAGTCGCAGCGGTTGTTGCAGCGGCGGATCTTGGGGGGCTCCAGCGCCACGCCGAGCGGGACGCCGTCGGAGCGCTCGACGTCGAAGCTGCAGGCCGCCCCCGCCGCTGTGCGGGTGTCCAAACGGAACCGCTCGTCCGCGGCCAGGAACTCCCAGTCCAGGAAATCCACCAGCTCGCGGCCGTTGATGGCCAGCAGCTCGTCTCCGCGTTGGAGGCCGAGCTGGGCGCCGATCGAGTCGGGAGCGATAGCAGCCACGCGTAACATTGGCCGTCAATGATACCGCGTAACGCCTTACTCCACAATAGATTCGGCGCGCGACTTCAAGCGATGTCGAAGGAGGCTAATGTGCCTTCGCATCCAGGGCTGCGACTTGGGCTTCGTGGCGGCGTGCGAACCAGTCGGCCAGCAACGGCCGGTACTCGCGCTGGATATCCGGCGGCAGGCTGAAGAAGTCCCCGGTCGTCTCGCCGCGGCAGCGGGCGGCGCCGCAGTGGCAGGGCCAGGAGGTCCCGCCCGCGATGTTGATGTTGTAGTCGCAGGTGATCTCGTCCCCGGGGGCGAGGTCCCGGCGGGCGACCAGCCAGGCCCCTTCCCCTTCGTACAGCACCCAGGCGCTGGGGTCGCAGCTGTGGTTCGTGTGGCGGTCGGGGAATCCGAGCAGGACCACCCGGCCGTCGGGGTAGTCGCAGTGGTCCCGCCGCTCGCCCAGGTCCTCCCGGAGCGGCGCCTCGGCGGTGACTTCACGTACCACGTTCACCCGCCGGATGCGCTCCCCGGCCTTGAACCCCCGGGCGGCGAACACGCCGAGCCCTTCGATGGGTGAGGCGCGGACTTCGACGTCCGCCATAGCGTCCTCCGGCTCGAAACGGTCCAGAGCCGCACGGAGGCCCGTCCGGCCGGCGCGTTATGCTGTCTGAGAACGTCGCCGCCGCTAGACGCGCCCGCGCAGAATCAAATGGGTCGCGCGCTCGCCCGCGACGTGCTCCACGCATTCATAGCCCAGAGCCCGCGCGTCGAGGTCCCGCCACAGGGGCTCTCCGGAGCCCATCAGGACGGGCTTACGAACGCCGCAGGGGATGTGCGCGAAAGAACGCCCACAGCAGGCTGGTGACGTCAACGCTGTTGCTCATGGGCCCGACGAGCCACCGGGGCAGCGGCTTCCCGCCATACCACTGATGACCGGCGCCCCTCATGGTGTAGAGCACCACAGCTGCGTCGTCGGCGCAGTGCGTGTATTCGGTGCGAGTGACGTCCGCCGCCACCGCGGAGTCGACGGGGGTCGGTCCACAACGGTTTCTTCGCGCCCAGCTGCCGACCCACGCCCGCACGCTCGGAAACGGCAGAGGGGCTATCCACTTCTTGCCACCGTCGTATGGAACGACCGGATCGGCCGTGCCGTGAAACGCGATCATCGGCACCGGCGTCGAGTCCGCACACCAGCTCCACGGCAGGGACTGCGCGGCGGACACGGCCCCGATGGCGGCGATCCGATGCGAGAGGGTACACGACAGCACGAAGGCCATCCCACCGCCGTTGGACATCCCGTCCGCGTAGATCCTGGTCCGATCGATCGTGTAGGCCGCTTCCAGTGTATCGATCAGGCCCGAGATGAACCGGACATCCGGCATCATGGACGGGTTTCGGTACCCATCCATGAACCAGGCCTTGGGGCCTGTGCCGGTTCCCCCCGGGTAGACGACGAGGAAGCCGTTTTCGTCCGCCAGTTTGTCCCAGTGCGTGAGATTCCGCTGAAACGCGGGCCAGTTCATCGCCGCGTGCAGGCTGATGACCAACGGCGTCGGCTTGCCGCGATCGTAACTCTTGGGGACGTAGAGCAGGTACTCGCGCTTGTGGCCCGAGGACACGATGGTGCCGTTCGTCCGATCGAGCACGGAGACGGCCCCGACGATGACGAGGCCCAGCACGATGGGCAGGCCGATGATCACGAGCACGACGCTGATGACGATCTTCCTGAAATGCATGGCCCGCCCTCGAGTCGTGGCCGCATGCCGAACGGGCCGAGAGGTCACCCCCCGGCCCGTTGGCCACCGTACAACATAGGCGTCGGCGAAACGTCTCGGAAGTCGTCGTCCCAGTTGTCTCACCCTGAAAGAAGCTGGCAGGTGCAGCGCGGTATTCGACGTCTCCGCGACACGGAGCCGGACCTGCGGCGTGACGAGCGGCGGAACCGCCCCCGCCCGAAATCGCAACCTCGAGCGGGGCGTCTAGTTCACCTGAGGGGTGAATCCTCGGTCTGTGGTTAAGAAGGCGTCCGCGCCGAGGACCCGGGCGCGGTGTCCGCAGGGGACAGCTGAATCCGGGCGCTGCCAGCGGGCGAATACGTGCCGACCTTGGTCCAGATCACGATGGCGCCACACTCGTTGGCGCTACGGAACTCGATCGGCGTGCTCGGACCCGACGGGTAGATCTCGATCGCCGCGATGGTGTGCGGCAGGATGAAGGCGTCGAGACTTAAGTCCGGAGCCCCGGAGGCTGCGCCGCCGGTCGGGGGCTGCCCGGCTTGTCCGACTTGGGAGAACGCCGAGACCCCTCCGCGGATGTTCTCAGACCTCTTGTAGATCCCTGGAATCTCAATCCCATCCACGAAGACGTTAAGCAGGCAGTAGTTTCTGCCGGACAGCAGCGGCACCAGCTCGCCTCCCCCCTCATCAACCCAGGTGATATTGAGGCTAGGCCGACCCTTCAGGACGTCCGTCACCTGCCGCGGTCTCAAGCGCTCCAGCTCCTCCGGCGTGATGAACAGCGCCGTCTCACCTTCCTGCATCCGGCGGTAGAACCCGCGCTCAACAAGGTACGGGTTCAACCCCTCGGCCGTGACAGTTATCGGAGGAAGCTCCAGCACTATCGGCACCAGCTGAATGTTCACCTGGATCGAGTCGCCGAGCACCATCACGCTGAAGCGCCCCGGCACGTACCCCAGCCGCTTCACCTCGAATGTGGTCACCTCGTGGCCGACGCCGGGGAGACGGAATCGCCCCACGCTGTCGCACAACGTCGCCGCTCGGGCCTGCTCCAGGCGCACGAAGCACTCTGGCAGCGGCGTGCCGAGCGTGTCCGTGACGCGTCCCACGATCACGGCACGAGGTTGAGGTGGTGGTTGCTGACCGTCCGCGCCGCCGGGCAGGGACAGGGCCCCGACGGCGATCACAGCGGTCACAATGCAAGAGCGCCGGCTCATGGCTGCCGCTTCGGGAGCGCGCGCAGGAAGCTCACGTCAATCATCCGCTGCTCTTCTGCGAACTCGACGAGCTGCGAGCCCTGGTAAACGAACTGCACGCTGGAGATGCGCTCGGGGAGAACCAGCTTGGGCAGGATCTCCCGGAAGGCCACGGTGGCCTGGAAACTGGAGAGCCCCGTCGCGGCGCGTTCGGGCCGCGTCAGCCACACCTTCGCATACCGGATGAGGTAGGTACCGGGATCGAGGTACGCCGAGCCGTCCGCATCCGGGTCCGCGATCCGCTCGGCCGCCCGGAAGTCGAGCCGCACGTATCGACCGCCCGCGATGGTGTCGAGCCCTTCGAGGCGGAAACAGTGGTTCTGGACAAAGACCGGGTCCACGAAGTCCGGCAGCGTCGGGAGGTTGACTTGCAGCTCCGTCCTGCCGCGCGCAAGCGGCACGTCGGCCAGGAGATGCCCGGGCGCGTAGCGCCATCGCGTGTCGGTACGCAGCCCCACGGTATCGGTCCAGCGCACGACGAGCCGCTCCCAGTCACGGTCGTGTCGCCCGAAGCGGCGCTCCAGCCGGTAGAACGCGGGGTAGGAGTCCGCGAGCAGCCAGTAGCGCTGCGCGTTTTCGCGCAGCTGGTCGAACACGGCCGCCACTTCCGGGTCCTGCGCGGAATCGGGCGCGCCCGGGTTCGTGCACCGCCAGACGCCGCCCGGCCGTGCCATCTCTCCGACGACGGTGATCGCGGAGAGCTCCACCACGAAGTGCTCCAGTGCGACCGCGACCGTGACGCTCGCGCTGGCCTCGACCACGATGCTCGTGTCGTGCGGCGTGTACCCCACCTGGCGGGCCACGAGGTGATACGTGCCCGGCGCCACACCGGTGAACAAGAACGCGCCGCTGTCGTCGGTGAAGCGGGCCGCGAACGCGGGCAGGAGCGCGACGCTGGCGTATGGGATTGCCTCGCCGGTCGTCGCGCGCACTACCCCGCGCACGGTGGCCGCCCCGCTCCCGCCCGGCCGATGCTGCGCCTCAGCCCGCTCGGCGCAGGAGCCTAGGATGACGAGGGCACCGGCCAGGAGGAGCACCGAGTGGGTTGTGCCGCGCATCGCTCTCAGCATGTCACGACGTGCCGGATCCGTTGAGTTGAATTGGGCGGGCGAAACGAATTGGCTTCCAGGACCCGAGGGCGGTTGCTTGTCGCGCGCGAAGGCGGTCAGTCGGGCAAGCGCTATGACCTGTGGAGCTGACGAGACCAGCCAGGCTGGGACTCGCATCTTCGTGGCGGGCACTGCGCCTCGACGATAGGACACGCACCCCGCTCCAGCGCAACGGACGAAGCACAGTATATGGTCCTCGCGTCAGTCCGGCGTCATTCAGGTCGAGCGTCAATTGCGATACCGTTTGTCGGGGACGGCGTATGGAGGCGACGGTGCTGATGTGTTGGTAGTAAGCCGATGAGCGCTCCATACGGGAAGCTCTGGCCATGCGGCGTCGGATGCGTGCCGAGCGGACGGAGGAACAGGCAGGTTGAACCACCGACCTCACGCTTATCAGGCGGGATCAATGGTTCGGACCTGGCGCGATCACAAACGGGATCGCGAGCCTGACCATCACCGGCACGGCGCGCCCGTTGAGCTGACCCGGTGCACTACGACGGACAGTTCAACACGCGCGCCAGCTGCGGCAAGGAGCTCCGCATCTCGGGGATACTCTTCAGCAACTGCACCCCCATGTCCGGACTCGAGACCGCGCCGCCCATGATGTTCGGCTCAGCCTGGTTGAGGAAGCCGCCCGCGGCCGCAACCGAGGCGCAGGCCTCCGCCCTGACGGCCGCGTCCTTCTCGGCGTCGCGCACCTTCGACCGCGCGTCCGTCACCGCTGCATAGGCGCGCGAGAACTGCGCCATGCCGTGGTAGAACATCACCGCCTGGAGCTCCTTCCCGCTCATACCCTGTTGCGCCAGCCCCAGGAGCGAGTCGGCGCGCGCATAGTCTTGCGCCCGCAGCGCATTCATGCCGTCGCGGACGAGAACGTTGCCCGTGGGAAGCCGATAGGTCGAATCCGGGCCCCGGACGACCTCGTAGTTCACCGGCTGCGTGATCAACACCGGTACGGCGCGCCCCTGCACCAGGCCCGGTCTGAACGTGCTGGCAACGATGGCTTCCCGCGTCGGCGCCTCGAATCCTGGATGCGTACTCGAGACGATCCGGACGGACCCCGGATCCACGTGCCCGGTCGTGTCGACGATGAACTCGACCAGGACTCGCCCCCCCACGCCCGCTGTGCGCAGGCTGTCCGGGTATCTCGGCGCCGGCCCGCCAATGCGCTCGGGCCGAACGGTGACATCCGCTTCTCGGTAGACGCCGGGCGGGATCGGGCGCGCCGCCGACGCTGACTCTGGCGCAGGCGCGGCTGCCCGCTGCTGGGTAGGCGCCGGCGCTGCTTGCGGCGCAGGGCCCGCTGCCGGCTGCTGGGTAGGCGCGGGCGCTGCCTGCGGCGCAGGCGCCGGCGCGGGCTTCGGCGTCATGCAGGCGGCCGCGACAGCGAGAGCGCCCAGCCCCGTGGCGAGCGCAGTCCGGACGAGACGCCGCTTCAAGGTCGGAGACGTCATGGCTTCGATCCTCCTCTCCAGCAATGAACGCTCTTCGGAGAACGCGGTAGGGGCGAGCAGCGGCTGGCGCGTGGAGCGCTCTCCGACGCTCAACAGCAGCACACCATAGGCGTGCGCGTCGGCGCCGGCGCGCATCACCCGGCGATCGCAGTCGGTTTCGACGGCGAGCTGCAGCCGCCGAACCTGCCACCAGAGCGGGAAGCACCACGGGACGAGCATCAGCGCCACGGTGGCGCCGAGCAGGAGATCAGGGTCGCGCGCCTCGCGGTGCTCGTTCTCGTGCCGTAGCATCATCGAGCGGGCCGCCGGCTCCGCCGACAACGCCCATTCCGGCAGCACGACCCTCAGGCCGCCCAGCCGCACGACGGCGGGCCCGATATCGGGCGCGACCATCACCTCGGCTCCGTCTACGACGGTCGCTCGCCAGCCGCGTGCGCGGCGCCGGAGACCGATGCCGGCCCGAAGCAGGCCAAGCCCCAGAGCGAATGAGGCACCGCCCCAAAGCAGCAGCAGCGGCCGGTTCAGGGCCGCCATCAGCGGACCAATCTTGCTTGGCGCGCTGGAGACTCCGACCGACTGTGCCCCACCTGCCAGGACCGGCCCGGCGACGTGCTCCCCGACACGGACCGATCCCGGTACGACGCGTTGAGGAGCCGGAGCACCGGGGATCACCAGTCCCGCCAGCGGCACGAGCAGCGACGCCGCGATGGCCACCGTCCAGACAGTGCGACGGGGCCGCATCCATAGCATCGTTGCGCGCTCCAGAGCGAGGGCGGCAAGGCCGAAGCAGAGGCTGAGGGCCGACACGTAGAGCATCCAGATCGCGATCATGGCCGCCCTCCCTTGATACGAGCGTCGAGAAGCCGCCGTAGCCGTCGCAGGTCGGCTCTGCTCAGCACGCGATCGCCAACCAGCTGCGTGAGCAGGAGCTCCGGCGATCCGCTGAAGAACCGGTCGATGAGCTGGCGGACGGCGCCCTGGCGAGCGACGCGCTCCGGGACGAGGGCGTAGTAGCGATGTGCCCTTCCCTCCCCTTCGTGCCGCACATGTCCCTTGGCCTCGAGGATTCGCAGCACGGTGAGCACTGTCGTATAGGCCAGCTCGTCGTCCAGGGCGGCCCGAACCTCGGCCACGGTACCGGAGCCGCGCTCCCACAGCACGGACATGACATCGAGTTCGCGTTCGGTCAGAGGAAGTGCCACAGGCCCTCCATCTACTAATGCGTTAGTAGACAGTAGGGCCGACGCGGCGCCTTGTCAACTATTGATTTAGTAGCACGTATGTCGGGGATGGAAGAACGCAGAGACGACGACAACCGACCCCAGCCCAGCGGCGCAACACTGCCCTGCCCCGCCTCCGCACAACTCCATGAGCCCTACGCGCCCGCCCGCCAAGCCTAACCCGGTTTCTGTCTCCGTCGCGCCTCCATCTCAAGCGTGGTCGGCGTGTAGCTGAAGATGCGCACGAGCTTGTCATGGTCCTTCACCGACGCGAGAGCTACGTCCTGCGGAAACGAGTTCAGGAGTTGGATGAAGCCCAGGAGTTGGTGTACGTAGTCGACCGGAGCTGAGAACCTGGCCAAGGGCCACGTCGCGTACCAGGCAATCTTCGGCAGGATCAGGGGAATCGCCGTGAAACGGACCGTCCTGCCGTAGACCGCCGAGAGTCTGCTCGCCGCTTCGGGAAACGACAGCGGTTCTGGCCCAACCAGACGGATGCGCTGCCTGTCCAAGTCGTCACGCAGAACTGCCTGGGCTGCGATCTCACCCACATCCACGGGCGAGATCGTCGGAAGCGACTTCGGCCCGCCGCCGGGCACCAGCATGCGGTCACCACGCGTCATCGCGAAGAACAGCTCCATCGAGGGCGGGGCGCCGAGGACCGTCCAGTTGAAGGCGGATGACCTGAGATACGTCTCGACATCAAGCTTGATCGTGGCGCTGTCCAGGTGCACCTGACGGGGCATCTTCTGTGGCTGAATGTCGAAGACCGACAGGTAGACAACTCGTCTGACTCCCGCCGCTGCGGCCTGGTCGAGCGCCGCAATCACGGCGTCTCTCTCGACAGCCACCATCTTGCGAATCTGATCTCGCGTGAATGCCGACACGGCGACGACAACGCGGTCGATGCCTTGGAGTGCTCGAGCGACCGAGTCGGGCGACTCGAGATCACCCTCCGTCAGCTCAACGGTCTCCGGAAGGACGCCGCTCGCCCGCGCGACATTTCGGGTGAGCACTCGCACCGGGACACCCTTGGCCGCGAGACTGCGAACGATGTGCCGGCCATAGTGGCCGGTACCGCCGAGCACGAGCACTCTCGCCGACTGAGTCGTTTGCGCCTCGCAGAAGTCTGTCAAGCCAAGTGCGTCTCGGCGGCAGGCCGACCGCCGCCGCCCCGCCTGGGTAACCGTCTCTAGTCTATACGACGGCCGTTAGCCAGGCGTGAGACGGCCGTGCCCGGCCGCTGCAGGCGCGGGCTAGGCAGGCTCAACCACGCTGGGCCCTGGCGCGGTAGCGCACCCCCGGAAGGCCCTCAAAGTCCGCGTCTTGGGTCCACAGCGTGGCATCGAACCGCCGCGCGGTGGCCAGCACCACGCTGTCGGCGAGCGCCAGCTTCCCGTCCGCACTGATCTTGGCGGCCGTGAGCGCCAGCGGAGCGTCGAGATCGACCACCGCGCCCTGCTGCATCAGAGCAACCGCCTGCAGCGCAGGCCCTTCGCCCCGCTGCTGATAGACGCGCTTGCATACCTCGAGGAGGGTGATCGAGGGGACCACGAGCTCCTCGGTAGCCTGAATGGCCGATGCGAAGGCCCCGGCGTGCGGCCCATTGGCGAAGTACTCCAGCCACGCCGAGGAATCGACGACGTTCACACGCGATCCCGATCCCGGGGCACCGACGTGTCGATGCCCTTCAGGAAGCCGCGCATGGTGTGAATCGGCCGAACCGGGATGAACTCGACGCGGTCGAGGTACTGGACGGCCTCAACCTTCTGGCCTGGCTTGAGCCCGAGCGCCTCCCGAATGCGCTGCGGAATGACAACCTGGTACTTCGGGGACACCGTGACCACCGCCATAGACGCTCCAAGTGTACAACGATACGGCAATCTATCGGCATATCGTTGTACGGGCAACGGCCTGCGGTTGAGCCCTGCCTAACGAAGTGCGCCTCAGCGGCGGGCAACGCGCCCGCCAGCCGCTCAACACCTGCGCTCTCTTAGGTCAGCTGTCCAGCCGTCAATCTTGAGCCGCTCGCGATGCAGGAGCGGCTACCGGATGATCTGCACCACACCGGCCTCGTTTGCCACGACCGCAGTCCTACCGTCGGCCGTGAGCGCGAGATGACGGGGCGCTCCCAGGACCAGGATTGTCTCGACCACGGCGCGCGACGCGCAATCGACCACCGCGATCTGACCCACCTGCGTTTCTGTCACCCACAGTTGTCTTCCGTCTGGAGTGAGTGCGAGGCCGAAGGCCGCGGGAACCGCAATGGAATCGGCTCGGGTCCAGGTCCTTAGGTCCCGCACCTGCACCCAGCCGGCCTCGTTGGCCGCGTACAGCGCGCTGTCTCCGGGCCCGACGATGAGGTCCTGGGGCCTGCCGCCAAACGTGAACGACCGCATCACCGTGTCGGCGGCGGTGTTGATCTCGAACACGCTCCCGCCTACGCTGCTGACGTAAAGCCGGGACCTGTCCGAAGTGAGGGCAAGCCCATTCAAAGGAACGGAGCCGAGCGGGATCGTTGTCGCAACGGCGCCAGACGTCGGGTTGAGAACGACCAGACCGCCGTTGTCCAGGGTCACGTAGAGCTTGGTATCGGCCGGCCCGAGGAGGGCACGAACCGCCCCGCCGGCGACGGGAAACGTGGTGGTTTGTGTGCGCGTGGCCGTGTTGATGACGCCGACTGTGTGATCGTAGAGGTTGGTGACGTACGCCAGTGTCCCAGCGGCGTTGAACGTCACCTCGTACGGGCCGTTACCGACCCTAAAGGCGGCGGCCACACGATCCGAATCGGCCGCTACTTGCGCAATCGAATCCGTGGCCACTTGCGTCACGTAGACCATGCCCTGTCGCGAGATGGCGACGTTCCACGGCTGTCCGCCTAGGGCGAGGGGCGTCACGCCGGGGTGCACAACGGGAGGACCGATGATCGTTACCGTCTTGCTGCAGCCACTCAGCACAGCCGCGACCGCGAGGACACCAACGACATCAGGGCGCATGGCGGCTCCTTGCCCGAGTGATAACCCTCGCTGTGAACCAGGGAGGGACCGCGCCGTTGCCTAACGCAATCCGTACCGGCGGCGGGCGACCGCCCGCCAGCCACACAACACCTGCATAACCTCAGTTGCACTCACCAGCCACACAACTCCACGAGGCACACGCGCCCGGCCGCTGCAGGCGCGGGTTAGGCGCCGCCCACCGAGGTGTTGCGGTGCCCCGTCAGTCGCTCGGTGGCCAGTTGGGCAAGCTGCCGAGTGCGCGGACATACCTTTCCCTGTCGTACAACCGCTCCTCGCGCATCATCGTCGCGAGCTCGCCGGCCAGGACGCCGGACATCAACCGCCAGACCTCATCCTCCGGAACACCGGCAGCGCGAAGGCGCTCGAACGTCTGCTTCGTCTCAGGAGGCTCGCCGGCGTCCATCTGGTTCTGGAGTATCTGGCGCAGCTCCGCGCGGACTCGCTTGACCTTGCGGCGATCCATCCTCGCCTCTGCGGCAGTTGCGTGCGCCTAACGAAGTGCGCCTCAGCGGCGGGCCGCAGCCCGCCAGCCACACAACACCTGCACTACCTCAGGTCACCTATCCAGCCGCACAACTCCACGAGCCCCACGTGCCCGGCCGCTGCTGGCGCGG
>JBEKVZ010000003.1:0-360530 GCA_049513575.1 Gemmatimonadales bacterium | reverse complement strand
CCGGCCTGCCCGAACCAACGCCACCAGCTGCTCACGAAACTCCGGCGGGTACGGCCTCCGTGTCCGTGCCATCGAGGACTCCTCCCCCCCAAAGGGTGAAGTGTCCACGAAACCGGGTCAACTCCACATCACAATAGCAGCGCTCCTTGTCAGTCCGGCTTGCGTCGATCGCGAGCAGCCGATTCCCAGTCAACCGAAAACCTTCTCCGCATTGCAGCAGGCGGTGGGATCGACGATTCTCGACAGCTTCCCGGAGATGGTAGACACACTGCCAGAGTTTCGCATTGCGACGGTGGGTCACCCGCTTCCACAAGAACTAAGCGATCAACAGCTTGTCACGGCCGTGGCGCACGCGGGGGGTCAGGTGATGATCGGGCTCAAGGCCGCCGCGTCCCCGGGCTCGCGAGTCACGGGCGTTGTGCCAGGGATAAGTAGGAGCACGGCGCTCGGCGCGCGCAGCGCCATAGAAGCGGCGGGCGCGAGTATTATCCGCACCTACCGGTACCTGGCCATGGTCGCCGCCGTGATTCCGCCAGAACTGGCTCCAAGGCTTCGCGCTCTGCCCTTCGTAGACTTCATCGAACCCGTAGGCGGGGGTCGGCTGATGGCAGACGACTCCACGTTCGGGATCGGCAAGCAGGACACGACGTGGGGAGTCAAGCAGGTGGATGCGCCAGGTGTTTGGAACGGGCAGTGGGGGACCTCGACGCGTGGCGAAGGTATATACGTAAATGTCCTGGACAACGGCATCGACGAGGTCCACCGCTTCTACGCCGATGGGCCGGCCAACGTCAACCTCGACTGCTACTACCTGATCGGCGACTCCTGCTATGGTGACGTTGGCGACAGCTTGGCGAGGAACCACGGGGAATTTGTCGCCGGTCTCATATCCTCTATCAACGACGACCGTGGGGGGATAGGGGTCGCGTGGAACGTTGCGGGTACTGCGAGCCTTCGGGTGTGTACCTGGACCTACAGGGATAACGCGTGGATTGAATACTGTCCGGACTACATCGTCGCTTCGGGGCTCGACTGGGTGCTCGAGCAGCACGGCAGCCGGCCACGCCAAATCGTCAACATGAGCATAGGGTGGTGCACGGACTTCCAGAGTATACGCGAAGCACTGGTGAGCCTCGAACTCAACAACATCCTCGTTGTCGCTGCGGCCGGCAACACACCACTCGCAGGTTCGACGGAAGACAAAGTGTGCTCGGGCGATATCGACAACCTGCCCTCGGGCAGTTGGTCGACGGCTGTGATGTACCCGGCGGCCTATGACTGGCTTGGGGTCCTCGCAGTAGCTGGAACAGTGCAGGGCGACACGTTTGCCTGGGCGCCGAGCGGCGAGGAGGGTGGCGGACCGCTGCCCGGGAATTCGGGCGGTAATGGCGCGGGGAGTCTGATCCCTTGCGGTTACTCGGGCTCGCGCTTCGGTCCGCAGGTGCACATTGCTGCTCCGTTCTCTGCCTACAGCATGGCGATGAACGGGACATACAGAGGATACTGCGGGACGTCTATTTCGGCGCCCCTGGTCTCGGGGGTCGCTGCCCTCGTTTGGTCGCATAACCCTAGTTGGACGGCTGAGCAAGTGGGCCTGCAGATTGAGAATAATGCCGCGGCGGTCAACGTGCTTCCCTATGGGCTTTCGTTTGGACGAGTGGATGCAGGAGCAGCCGTGTATAGCCAGCTTCCACCTCCTCCCCCTCCTCCTCCCGTGGGCGTTGCCATCACCGGTCCGAACCAGGTGCCTGCTCGTCACTCCTGCACATGGACCGCTGGAGCTTGGGGCGGCACGCCGCCATACTCATATGCGTGGACCGTAAACGGATCAGCTGCCGGCAACGGCAGCGACACCTTGACGATCAATACCCCCAGCGCCGGATTCACGATCGCGGTAGTAGCTAGCGACGCCGGAGGACAGCACGCTGCCACGAGCGTTTCGGTGAGTATCGGAGGTACAAGCTGCCTCGCGCAATGATGACGCGGTTCACCAGGCGGGCCGGGCGGCTGGCCATAGCGGCCCTCGCCGTCGTGACAGGGGTGGCAGGGTGCGTCGATCTGCTCGGCCCCGGCCGCACGGCCCGCCCCACATTGGCTTCGCTATCCCTCGACGACTACTTCACGAACTTGAGGGACAGCGGATTGATGTACGTCGATGCCGTGCCTGGCGACGCCGGCTTTCGCCTCAAGCCATCGCAGCGAGTCCCGATCGAGATCACGGTGTCTTCCGGAGATCGGGAGCAGGCAGGCCTGTATCGGCAGTTCTGTCCCTTCACCGATCGGGGCGAACACTTCTATTGCTTCCAGTTCGTCATCTTCATGTGCTGCGGGCCGTATCCGGAGCATGTCGTCACGACTCTCGCCGATCGCGTCGCTGCCATCGGTGGACGGTTCGACCTGGTATCGGCCACCGGCTGGATCGGCGGCGTGACGCTGTTCTCTCCCGACGATGTCGTGAAACACGCACGTGACGCCGCGTCTTGGCCAGGCGTGGAGTATACAGAGCTGGCATGGCCTAATTGTGTGACCGAGTCCGGGGGGGGCGGCTCTTGTCCCTCTGTGGCGCCCTTCCTCGCGGTGCCTCTCCCCGTGGATACTGGCCGCGCCATCCCCGGCGACGGGATCGTCCAGGTGCGCTCCGGAGATACGGTCGTGGCCACCTATTACCAGCCCTCGGGCGCGGTGCTGCAAGCGCGCGCGGTGGTGCCGTAGGACATGGCACTCCGCCGCGCCCAGTGCGCCGCACTTGGCCTGGCCTGGATGGTACTAGCCGACCCGCTGAGGGCTCAGGTGTGCAGCGGCTTTGCGTCGCTCCGTGAGAGGCACTTTCGAGTTGCGGTCGGGGTCGCATCGTACACCTCTGCGACGGCCATCGAAGGGTCTTTCACGGCGGGCAAGGCTGTATACGCCACAGTCGGCTCAGGCACGACCCGCAACGGCACCCTCGACGCCTCGACGTTCGATCTTCGCGGCGAGGTCGGCGCGGACGTCGCCCTCGGCCCGGCGCACCGCGTCTTTGTCTGCCCGGCGGCCTCCTACTCCCTGTCGCACGGCCCCGATGACTTCCTCCTGACCGGGGAGAACTACCGCTACACCGGACCGTCGGTGGGCTTGGGGCTGGCCGCTGTGGCGGTGCGGACGCGCCGTCTGGAGGTCCTCGTCGCCGGCGGCTGGCGCACCACGCGGCTCACGACCGCCAGGTCCGGCTGGCCGACCGTGACCGACGACTACGAGTTATGGACCCTGGAGGCCGGTCTCGTGCTCGACGGACGCATCACCGTCCGCCCGAGCCTGAGCATCCCGAAGGGCTTCGTGCCGGCGGGACGCCGGGACGACTATGCGGTTCCGTTCGGCCGCGAGGATGGCGAGATCAGCCTCGGGATCAGCATAGGCATCAGCTTGGGCGGCAAGCCTGCGAAGTCCTCGCCCGCTCAGGGAGGCCCCGGTGGGCCGACAAGCTCAGCCTCCGGATTGGGACCCTGGTTTCCGCAGGTGCCTCACAGTCGTTGAGATCGGCTACCTGCCGATCACCCGCAGCGGCGCCATGCTCTTCTTCCTGCTCAGGGGGCGCCGCTACGAGACGGCCAGCACCGTCCTGACGCATAGGAAGCCCTTCGAGGACTGGGGCGAGGCCTTCGGGGACGACGCCATGGCCGGCGCCCTCATCGATCAGCTCATGCAATGCATCGGACCCGACAGCGGACCAGGAGTCCGGTGCGCGGCCAGAACGCCGTGCCCGGCCTCAGGATGCGACGCCGGTTTGCCAGAGGTTTGCTAATCAGCTACCTGATGCGTGATCAAGGGGTCAGCGCTCGGTCAGACCTGGTCCCTGCCACGGACATCCGTCGCGCCGACGCAGCTACAGATCCCCGACTGAGGAGGTAGATGGCGTTGCAGCCGCCCTCCGACGTCACAACCAGACGATCACCTTCCGGATATCCCGCGCGAACTCACTGGCTCGGGATCCCCGTCGTGTGGCAGATCAGGCACATCGCCTTGTTCTTGCTGGAGACGCTCGGGCTGAAGTGGCTCCCGTGCGGGTTGATCTGCCAGCCGCTGGTCGCGGAGTGGCAGGTCAGGCAGAAGTTCTGCGCGTGACAGCTGGCGCAGGTCTCGATGGACCGCCGCGCGATGCCGCCGTGCCCGAACAGCCAGCCCGGCTGCGCGTCGTGGAACTTGCCGATCGGCGCTTTCGTGTCGGCCCGGCCGAGCGTCCGGTGGCAGTCGCGGCAGAAGACCTGGGTGTTGTGGCAGGAGGCGCACTCTTCTTCCCGCGCGAACGCCTGCTGGCCGTGGCGCTGCACGAAGTCCGCCCCGTGAAAGCCCGGCGCCTTCGCGGCGTCGTGGCAGCTCGCACAGTAGCGCTGCGTGTGGCAGCGGTTGCAGGTGACGTCCCCGGCGGCCGCGGTCACGCGGTGACGCAGCAGCTGGTCGGGGAGGTGGTCCGCCGGCCGGATGCCGGCGAGGTCCACGCCGTACGCGGCGCTCGAGGCGCGGCTGAACAGGGCGCGGACCGGCGGGACGCGCTCCTGCAGGCGGTGACAGCCGTAGCAGGACTCCTGGGCGTGGCAGTTCGCGCACTCCGCGACGCCCGCGCGCGCCACCTGCCCGTGCTTCCGGTCCCAGTCGCCCGCGAGGTGGGACGGAGGCCGCGGAAACGTGCGGCGGACGCCACTCACCAGCGAGGCGACCCGCTCATCGGCGGCGAGGCTGTCGATGGCGGGCACGGACGCCGCGTTCACGTGACAGGAAGCGCAGAAGTTCTGCGCGTGACAGATCGCGCAGGTGCCGCCGAGCGCGGCTTGCTTGTGGCTCAGCACCCAGGTGGCGTCGTGGCTCGGCGGCTTCGGGAAGGCGGCGATATCGGCCGCCGTCAGCCCGGTGGCCTCGTGCAGTGTGACGTGGCAGGGCTGGCACTGCTGCTGCGCGAGGTGGGTCGGTGCCCCCTCGCCGTGGCAGCCGAGGCAGCGCTCCGGGCGGGCTCGGCCGACGTCCATGAACGGCAGGGAGTCCGCGCGCGCGTGGCAGCGCTGGCACGCGGTCTCGGCCCCGCCCTCCATCCCCACGAACATCGCCACGTGCGGCGTGTGGTCGAGCGCGAGGTTGGTCGCGCGCCACTGATGCGGCTGCCAGTCCACCCGGCGCGCCATGTCGCCATTGTGGCAGCCGGCGCACAGCTCGGGCGGCGGCAGCATGGAGGCGGTGTCGCCGCTCGCGATGCCGGCATGGCACGCGTCGCAGGTCGTGAAGAGCTTCTCGTGCCGGGCGTGCGGGAAGGTGTCCATGACGGCGGGGCGACGGGCCGTCGCGCGCTTCGGCGCGTGGGCCGGCGTCCAGGCCCCGGCCAGCATGGCGGAGAGCGCGAACACGCCGGGGAGGAGGCGCGCGATCATCGGTAGCCTCCCGTCCGATCGGCGTCGGCGCCCATCGTCCAGTCGAAGGTCAGCGACGCCCGGGTCTGATTCCAGTCCACCCCGGTCGTGCCCGCGAGGCGGCGCTGGAAGTAGCGGGTCACGTCGGCGCTCAGGCCCAGCCGGTGCCCCAGCGGCGTGCGGATGTTCGCTCCGACGCCGAACACCGTGCCGCCGGTGACGCGCACCATGTCGGTCTGCTTGAACGCCGTGCCCGAGAGCCCCGCGCGCCACCCGTCCTGCGGCGCCCAGGCGACGCTCACGTCGCCGCCGCTCTGATCCCCGCCGTAGCCCAGCTCGAGGTGGTAGCTGCCGTCGAGCGCGAGAGCGCCGCGCCGGGCATGCGCGCCGAGGGTGACCTCCTTCTGATTGTCCGGGACGTCCACCAGGAAAGGCGAGCCGGCGCTGAGCGGCTGCCAGCGGCGGTAGGTGAAGGCGCCGGAGAACGACAGATCGCTCGCCGCCGCCAGCTGCAGCGACGCCGTATAGCCATTGTTCGACTCGGGGACGAAGGCGCCCCAGATCGTCGTGAGGTCGAGCGTCGGCCGGTACCGGAACGCTTCCAGAGAGATGAAGGTGCTCCGCGACAGCCGCACCGCCGCGCTGACGCTCGCCTTCCCGATCCACTGCTCGGCCAGGTCCGCGTCCGCGGAGCCGGAGAGCGTGAGGAACGATCCGATGCCGACCCGGCCGTCCACGGCGGCGCGCTCCGAGACCAGACCGCTCCGGTCGCTCAGGACCTCGCGCTGGTAGATCGCCGAGAACGACGAGCGGGCGAACGGCGTGGCCGAGAGGGCCGCGCCGAGCAGGATCGTGCCCTGGTCGGGGTGGAGGGGGTCGAGGGCGAGGAGGGCGGGGCTGTTGTACGGCTGCAGCGTCGCACGGGCCAGGCCGCGCCCGCCGTATCCTTCGATGCGGAGGGCGGAGACCGGCTGCCAGCCCGCGGTCAGGCCGTCGAACGCGTACCACCCCAGCGCCGAGGCGCGCTGCTGGCGGCCGAGGCGCAGCCGCCAGGTCTGGCGCTGCAGCTCCAGGTACGCCGCGAGCAGGTCGAAGTGGTCGCCGTAGCGGGGCCACACCAGCTCGGAGCCGAGGGCGGCACGGCCGCGCATCAGCGCATAGCCCCGCAGGCCCTCGACGCCGAGGCCCCAGGCCGAGACCTCCACGTCCTGCGTGACGGGTGCCGCGTAGGCCACCGGGAGCGCCTCGTAGGCGCCCGAGGCGCTGTCGTACTCGATGGGCCGCAGCTGGACGTACTCCGCCGTCGTGGTCCAATGCAGGCGGAACGCCTGGGCGCGGAGCGCTTGCGGGCCGGCGGCCGTCGCGGCCAGGGCCAGGAGCGCGCCGCCGACGCATCTGATGGCGCGCGTCATCGGGTCCCCCGCGCCGTCACCGCGTGGCACGTCTCACACACCTTGCCGGGCGCGTGGTTGGTCTTGTTGGTGTGGCACATCAGGCACATCTCCCGCGTGGCGGGCAGATTGGCCGCCCGGGCGCCGTGGCAGGACGCGCTTGCGCAATTCGGGTGGTCCGAAGGTTTGTGCACCGCGATCGGACTTGCCCCGGCGTGACAGGCGACGCAGTTGGCGTCCGGGCGATGGTGGTTGGCGTGGCAGGCGGCGCACGCGGCGCCCTCGGGCGCGCGGGACACCGGATTCGTGTGGCAGCGCACGCACGCCACCGACTGGTGCCGCTGGTGGTCGAACGGCAGGCGGCGCGTCACGGTCGCGCTCTTCGCGACGAGCGTGTACGTCTGCTCCGTCTGCAGGGAGGCCGCAGGGAACGTCGCCCCCTTGTGGCAGGTCGCGCACTGCTCGCGACCAGGACCGGTGTGGTGGCAGCGCGCGCAGTCGGCCGCGGACCGGATCAGCAGCTCGCCATGGCGCACGCGGCTCGAGTGGCAGCTCGAGCAGCTCTCGTTGCGATGGTCGCCGTGGGAGAAGCGCACAGTTGGAGCGCCGGGGCCGCGCGGCACCTGCGCCTGCAGGGCCGAAGCGTCCCAGGCCGTGGCGGACGCGAAGTCGGCGACGGCCGTCGCCGCGAGCAGGCTCGACCGCGACGGAGCCGCGGCGGGCGCCAGCGCGGCGCGGCGGCCCTGCGTGGGCGCCTGTCGCGTGATGTCGGCGTGGCACCGGGCGCAGTTCTTCCCGTTTACGCTCCAGCTGTGCGGCTCGTGGCAGGTGGTGCACCGCTCGGGGTGCGGCACACCGATGTGGAAGCTCACCTGCCGCCAGGTGGCGTGGCACCCGGCGTTGGTGCAGGTCACGTCCTGCGGCTTGGTCTGCGTGTGCGGGTTGTGGCAGTCCCCGCACACGCCGCCGTGCGGGTCGTGCGCGATGTCCAGGCCCTTGATCTCGGTCTGCATCGCGTGGCAGGACAGGCACTGCACCGCCCGGGGCGTGAGGGGCTTGCCCAGCGAGTCCACCGCCAGGCCGGGCGCCGACGCGAGGAAGTTGTGGCAGGTCGTGCAGTGCAGCTCCGTGAGCTGCCCCATCTTCCCGAGCCGGATCGTGTTGGCGTCGTGGCACCCCTTCTGGAGGCAGGTCCGGTCCACCGGCGCGAATTCGTGGAGCGAGACGCCGTGGCACTCCACGCATCGCATCCCAGCGAGTCTCGGATCCTTCGACTCCAGGTGGATGCGGTGACCGGCGGTGGCCGCGATGATCTTCCACCGCGTCGAATCGCCCTTGATGTGGCAGCGGGCGCACACCTCGTTGGGGACGCGCGCGTGACGGCCGATCGCGCTCGGGCGCTCCACCACCGTGAGCCAGAGCTGGTGCAACTGCTCGGGGATCCGCCCCTCGTGGCAGTTGTGGCACTCCAGCGTGGCGTGCACGCTCCGGCTGAACCGCTGGAAGGGGTCCTGCATCAGGTGGCACGTCGTGCAGAACCGGTTGTCGTGCTGCATGTAGTGCCATTGGCGGTACCCGGCCACCGACGCGACCACCAGGACCAGCGTGACGCCGGCCAGGGCCGCGATGCGCCACTTCGGCGCCAGCCGCCCCCACCGCGTCAGGACCCACTCGTAGTAGCGCGTCATCCCCGTCTAAGCATTCACCCAATCGTCCCAAACGTGAAGCGGGTCGGCCCCCGAGAGGACCGACCCGCCTTGTTCCCATTCGGCCGGGCGTCAAGCGCCGTCGCTAACGACGCCGGTCCCTACACGCCCGCACCCCGCTCAGCGGATGCGCACACCGAGTTGGGCTGCCACCTGCTGAATGCGCGCCTCCTCCGGCGGAGAGGCCGTCACGTTGTACTTCGCCTTGACGGCCTGGATCGTCGCGATCAGCAGCGCCCGGAGGTACGGCGGATTATGGACGCCGTGCGAACGGTCGGTGCTTATCAACTGCACGTTGAACAGCGCGCCTTCCGCCACCGTGATGATCGAGTCCCTCTTGAATTCGGTGGACGGGACTTTAGTCAGCAGGCCAGTGTCGCCCGCGTCGATCTTGCCGTTCCCGTTGACATCGGTCCAGAGAACGCCGGCGAAGTAGGCCATCTCGGCGCTCAGCGACTCGAAGTAGGTCTGCGCCACCGCCTCGGATGAGTGGCAGCCGCTCACGGTACAGGCCGCGAAGCTGCGCGCGGAGTCGGCGCACGAGTTCGTGGAGTCTATCCCCGTGGCACTCACGCAGGGGGCGGCGTAGAAGCTGTGCCCCGTGTAGCGCCAGGCGAGCTTGCCGGCGACCAGGAAGCTGAGCGTGTCCACGTGGCAGCCCGCGCACAGGAGCGGGTTCGCCGCTGGATTCGAGTGCGTCGTCCTGCTGGACGAATCCCACGTGAATCCGGCCGGCCGCCAGCCGGAAAGGCCCAGGAACGTCGTCCCCTGCGGCGAGTGCGGGCCGCGGGTGTTCGCGGTGTCGGGAACCGAATTCCGCTTGTGGCACTGGATGCACAGGTTCGTCGTGTCGCGGACCGTGATGGACTCGCGCAGCTCGTGGGTGTTGGTGGTGCCGTGCGGTGCGTGGCACGTTGTGCAGCCGAGCTGCATGGGAGTCGTGCCGCTCGCCTCGACGTACACATTGCTCGCGCCGAACCGCGTCCCCGCGGTCTTGCCCTCGTGACACTGCAGGCACGTGCCGCCGCTGGAAATCGCTGGCGCTTCGAGAATGCGATGGGCCCCACGTGACCAGTCCTCATAGAACGGGTTGTGCGAGCCGCTGTGGCACTCGCCGCAACCGACGCCCTTGGTCGAATCGTAGGACACGAAGTAAGGGATCGGCTGCGTCGCGGTCTCGTCCGGCGTGGTTACGTGCGCGGCGCCCGGGCCGTGGCACGACTCGCACTGGACGTCGGTGAAGTACGCCTGCCCGCTCTGGGTCGCGGCGAAGAACCCAGCGGAATCCTGGGCGATGTTGGTGAGGCCGTTCGTCGTGTGGCACTTGTAGCAGGATGGGCCCGCGCTCCCGCTGGCCTGGAGGTCCTTCCACGCGTGGGAGTGGCCAGTCTGGGCCCAGGTCTGCTGCTTCAGGACGTGGCAGTTGCCACAGGTCGTCTGCTGCGTCGCCGGATTGCTGTAGCCGATGAACGACAGGCTCTTCGCTGGCGCGGTGCCGCCGGCCGGGCTGGTGTTGTCCTTGACGCAGGCGCTCACTGCAAGCGCGGCCGTTACGCCGACGAGAAGATGCCGAACCCGGATCAGGTGTTTCATAGGGCCCCTCGCGCTTCCATCGTTCAGTGCCCGTGCCTTTCAGCCCGAGCCGTAGGTAGTCATACGGACGATGAGCAGGGGCCATGCCATTCCGCTGCTGCATATAAAACATTGCTATACAACATCTTACGTTGCACGTGTCAGCGCCAATTACTGAAGTCGAATCTCTTGTGTCCGAATTCACAAAGTGCTGTTGGACAGATTGCGACAGGTGGTCAGCTGGGGGCCGGCACGCCCCCGCGCGGCCGGTGTATCTTCCCGGCCTCCAATGCGATCGGAGTCTCACGATGATGCGGACGATGTCGGTGCTCGTGGCGGCGACCGCCCTGCTGGCTCTGCCGCTGGCGGCGCAGCAGCAGGGCGGGATGATGGGCAGGCAGGGGATGATGGAGATGCAGGGCATGGGGATGATGGACTCGATGATGGCGCCGATGATGCATAGCATGGCGACGGCGCCCGAGCGGCTCTTGGTGCGCCAGGCGGCGCTGCACCTGACGAGCGATCAGGTGTCGCAACTGACGGCGCTGCGGGACGCGGCGCGGCCGGCCCGGGATTCGGCGGCGCAGCAGGCGATGATGCATCTGCGCGAGATGGACGAGGTGATGCACGCGGCGGCGCCGGACACGGCGGCGGTACGGCACCACTTCGAGGCGGCGCTCCAATACATGGGCCAGGCCCACATGGTGACGCTGGATGCGGCCGCACGGGCGCGCGCTCTGCTCACGGACGACCAGCGGAAAGAGGTGGACACCGCGGCGTCGATGCGCCGACGGCCGATGACCCGGCGCGGCGGAGCCATGCGTCACCCGTAGCGGCGCGCTCCGAGCCGAGACACGAAAGCCCGCGCCGACGGTGGCGCGGGCTTCGCGTTTCCGGTGCCAGCCGCCGCCGACTAGCCTGGCCGGCGCCGCGTCAGCTCGAAGAACCGGTTCAGGACTCCGCGGCCGATCTTCTCGATGGCCGCTCGCTGCGGCTCGGACGGGCTGGCGCCCCGCGGGAGGACTGCGGCCCATTCGCGCGCCAGCGCTTGGTCCAGCTCGATGTGGAACTGCAGTCCCCAGGCGCGGTCGCCGACGCGAAACGCCTGATGCCGGTAGGCGCGCGTCGAGGCAAGGTGCACGGCACCCGGCGGAAGCTCGAAGGTGTCGCCGTGCCAGTGGAAGGCGGAGAATTTGGGGCCGGCCGGGCCAAGCAGGGGATCGTCCGCGCCATCCTCCGTCAGCTTCACCTCGAAGACGCCGATCTCCGGCTCCGGTCCCGGATACACGCGTGCGCCGAGCGCGGCGGCGAGCAGCTGCGAGCCGAGGCAGATCCCGAGAACGGGGAGTCCCTGCTCCACGGCCTCCTCCAGCAGCCGCTGCTCCTCGAGGAGGTGCGGGTGTGCCACCGCCTCGTAGGCGCCCATCGGGCCGCCGAGGATCACGAGCGCGGCGACGGCGCCGACGTCGGGAAGCGCCTCACCGAGGTCCATCCGCCTGAGGTCGAGCGCGAGCCCGCGCTGGCGTGCGAGCACCCCGATGAGCCCGGGGCCCTCACCGGCCACGTGCTGGACCACGACGAATCCGGGCTCGCGTTCCATCCTGTCATCAATTCCTCGACGGGCGCCGCTTGTCAATGACCTCGCCGACGGAGGCCGACCTACCGCCCAGGCCGTTCTCGCGCCGCCCGCACCACTATCGAGCGCCGCTTGTCAATGACGGGGGCGCCAATATGTTCCAGCGCGTTCCTTCCAGGACGACCTTGCGTGGACGATCTGCGCAATCGGCTCGAGACCGCCCTCGGCGGCACGTACGCCGTCGAGCGTGAGCTGACGGGGGGCGCCGCCAGCCGCCTCTTTCTGGCGGCGGAGACCGCGCTCAACCGGAAGGTCGTGGTCAAGGTGCTGGCGGCGGAAGCGGCGAGCGCCGTGGGCGCGGCGCGGTTCAAGCAGGAGATGGAGCTGACCGCGCAGCTGCAGCACCCGCACATCCTCGAGGTGCTGACCGCCGGGGCTCGCGACGATCTCTTGTACTACGTCATGCCGTACGTCGCGGGCGAGTCGCTGCGCCGCCGCCTCGAGCGGCAGGGCGCGCTCCCGGTGGCGGACGCGGTGCTGGTGCTGCACGAGGTCGCCGACGCGCTCGCGTTCGCCCACGCCCACGGCATCGTCCACCGGGACGTCAAGCCGGAGAACATCCTGATCCAGGGCGGCCACGCCGTGATCATGGACTTCGGCGTCGCCCGGGCGCTGCTGGCCGCGCGCGGGGGACGCCGGCTGACGGATCCCGGGACCACGGTCGGCACGGTCGGCTACATGGCGCCGGAGCAGGCCGCGGGTGACCGCGACATCGACGCCCGCGCGGACATCTACGCGCTCGGCGTCGTCGGCTACGAGATGCTGACCGGCGCGCCGCCGTTCACGGGTGCCACCCTGCAGGCGCTCGTGGCGGCGCACCAGACGCAGCTCCCCGTCCCCCCTCACAACGTGCGCGCGGAGATTCCCTCCGACGTGTCCGCGGCGGTCCTGATGGCGCTTGCCAAGGACCCTGGGGCCCGCTTCCAGACGGCAGCCGATTTCCGCGACGCGCTGCCCGGTTCTGCGGAGCTGCTGCCGCGCGGCCGCCGGTCCGGGCTCCAGGCGCTCGCCGCGAGCTTCGCCGCGCTGGCCGGCTTCCGCCGCCGGCGCCCCTGACGCTCCGGTCCCGCTCGGGGGTCCTTGCGGCGGCGCGGCGCGTGCGGCACCTTAGCACCGAGCAGGCCAGGAGTGCCGCTGCCGCGCGACGTTCTGTCGCTGGTACAGAGCAGTTTGGGCGATCGCTACACGGTTGAACGGGAGATCGCTCGCGGCGGGGCCGCGCGCATCTTCCAGGCCCGCGACCGCGCCGGCACCAAGGTCGCGCTGAAGGTCCTGCACCCGGAGCTCGCGGTGTCCATCGCCGCCGAGCGCTTCCTCCGAGAGATCAGCGTCCTCGCCAGCATCACGCATCCCAGGATCTCGCGACTCCTCGACTACGGGGAGCGCGACTGGCTGATCTACTACGTGATGGAATTCGTCACGGGCCCGACGCTGCGGGAGTACCTCGAGCAGGTGGGCCGGGCCCCCGTCACGGACACCATCGTGGGGACCTGCCAGGTCCTGGAGGCGCTGCAGTACGCCCACGAGCACGGCGTGGTGCACCGCGACGTGAAGCCGGAGAACATCAAGCTGTCGCCCGCCGGCGCGGTGCTGATGGACTTCGGGATCGCCAAGGCGATGGCCGCCTCCGGCAGCAGCCGGCTCACGCGGTCCGGCTTCACCGTCGGGACTTCGGCCTACATGAGCCCGGAGCAGGTGACCGGGGACCGGGCCATCGACCACCGCGCCGATCTCTACTCGCTGGGCTGCGTCATCTTCGAGTGTCTGGCGGGCACGCCCCCGTACCTGCACACCGACGACCGCCTGGTGCTGGGCATGCATCAGCGCAGCCCGATCCCCGACCTGCGCAAGAAGCGGCGGGACGTGCCGGCGAAGCTGATCAAGCTGGTGGTGAAGGCCCTCGCCAAGAACCCCGAAGACCGCTGGCAGTCCGCGGCGGAGATGCGGGACGCGCTGGCCGCGTGCCCGCCCGGCTGACCGCCGTTCCGCACCTGTAGCCGCGACGCATTCGCGAGCGGCACGGGCGCTACCTGCGCCCGCGCCGGGTCGTTAGCTTGCGCGCCTCGGCGGGCCGTCGGACTCGCCGGACGCGCGGAGGAGTCGCACATGGCGAAGAAGCTTCCCTGGTTGGTTGCGGGCGTCGCGGTGGTCGCGGCCACCGCGGTGCTTTTCACGGCCCGCACGGCCTCGGCCGGGCGTCATCCCGAGCCGAGGCCCGGCATCACGGGCGCGGCGGTGCTGCCGGCGTCGAATTTTGGGCAGGACGAGCGGCTGGTGCGCGCCTACACCGCCGCGCGCGCGATGCCCGAGGTGTTCGATGGGCTGTACTGCTACTGCCAGTGCAAGGAGAACTTCGGCCACCGGTCGCTGCTGACCTGCTTCGAGTCCGAGCACGGGGCCTCGTGCGACATCTGTCTCGGCGAGGCCCAGATGGCCGCCGAAATGCACGCCAACGGCGCGAGCCTCGACGCGATCCGGCGCGCGATTGACGCGCGCTTCGGGAGCTAGCGCCCCGCCTCGAAGACCCCGGACCGGGCCTCGAGGGTGCGGCGAGGGAGCCCGGAGAAGCGGATGAGGAGGCGGCGGAATCCCTCCGCCAGCGCGTCCCCGATGTTGCCGGTGTGCGCGATCGCCGGCCCCACGTCGCCCTTGAGCCAGCGCTCCACCTCCGCCAGCTCGGACTCCGACAGCGATTCGATGTCCAGCGTCGTCACGTAGTAGTAGCGGGTGCCCGATCCCTCGGGGGGAAGCAGGTCCACGTGGAAGGGCGAGGCGAGGGAGCGGCTCACCGCGTCGACCTGCGTGAAGTGCTCGACAGACCCGGTGGAGCGGATCAGGTCGTACTCGCCGGTGAGCGGATCGAGGCGGACGAAGGCGTCCCACTCCGCGTCGCGCGCGAGGTGGTCGAACAGCGCGGCCTTCCTCCACAGCTCGAGTCGGAAGTGATAGTGAACCGGGAATCCGTTCTTGAGGGCCGCGTCGAAGACGCGATCGTCCAGCAGGTGCTCGGCGCGCACGACTGGCGTATCGAGCGCCACCTCGGGGACGGACGAGAGGCGGACGGAGAGGCTGGGCGCGGCCGGGGGCGCCCGCTCGCGAACCTCCTGAGCGCGGGCCGCGGGACCGGCGCTCAGGATGCCCAGCAGCAGCAGCCCGGCCCGGTTCACCTCCCTAGAACCGCCGGCCCATCCGCACGGTGAAGGTCACCGAGCGGTCGGAGTGCTCCAGCGGCTTGGCCAGATAGAAGCCCAGGGGACCGAAATCGAGCCCGAGTCCGATATCTGCCTTGAAGGTGTTCAGCGCCGGGAGCTCGTCGGCCGGGATGACATCGGCCCCGGCGCTCCCGTTGCGCGAGACCGACCACGCGCGCCCGGCATCCACGAACACCACCAGATCGGGGCCGCTCACGTGGAACGGCTCGTAGTGCTCGTCGCCGGCGTCGCCCCAGTCGCTGGCCCACTGGGGCCCGAAGTCGAAGCCGAGGTGCGTGCGGAACTCCGCCTGCGCGATCAGCGCGCGATCGCACAGCGCAGGCTGCCCTGAGCTCGCGGGCAGGGAACTCCCGCCGCAGGAGAACTGGCGGAAGGCATAGCCCGGCAGCGGATCGGGATACCCCAGCTCGAGGCGCCGCTGCAGGGGCAGCGGGCTGCCGCCGACCCAGCCGCCCCCGGCGAACCGCAGGTTGAGGCGGCCGGCCGGCGACAGGCGGAGGTAGCTGCGGGCGTCGAAGCCGATCCGCTGGAAGCTCAGCTTTCCGTTCACGATGTTGGGGTCGGTGCACGGGCCGACGATGCAGGCGATCGTGGAGCCGGTGAGATCGCGCCCGCGGCCGTTCTCGTACTCGCCGGTGACGAGCCAGCCCGCGGTCGGGGTGCCGCGGTCGTTGCGCGTGTCGATGCGGAAGGAGCCCACGGCGGACCGGTAGTAGCCGTCCGTGATGGCCGGATTGGGCCGCCAGTCCTCGTCGTCCCTGAACAGCGTCCACGGGCTGCGCGCGACGAGCGAGACCTCCCGCTGGTCGCGATACTCGCCGGTGATGGAGGCCTCCCGCGACAGCCGCAGCGTCGCGTAGGCGCCTCCGCCCTGGCGCTGGTAGTAGTCGCGGTAGTCGCGGCGCAGCAGGAACGACGCCCATCCGACCTCGAAATCCTTGAGCGGCCAGCTCTCGATCGGCGCGACCTCGTCCCAGCCGCGAATGCCCAGCCCGACGTTGGAGTCGCGGCCCCCGAGCACCAGCTCGCCGCGGGCGCGGTAGCCGACGTCGCTGCCGTTGATCGAGATGTCGGTGGTGCGGAAGATGGCCGCCGCGTCCGCCTGCAGCCGCACTTCCTCGCCAAGCCGCAGATCGGCGCGCGGGCCGAAGAGGATCGGCAGCCCCTCGACGCGGTTGTACGTCCCGCCGAGCGCCAGCAGCACGCCCGTCTCACTCCCGCGCTCGGTGGTCCAGTCGTGCTGACGGATCCACTGTGGTATCGCAGAGTTGTCCGGCGCGTAGACCAGCCGGTCCCCTCTCCGCCGGTAGCGCAGCGGGTCGCGGTAGGCCCGGATCTCGCCCTCGATGCTCGCGTGGGCGGCGCCGTGGATCGTGCCCCCTACCACCACGACTTCGCCGCCCACCACCGCGCCGGGCTCGAACTCGACGTCCCCGTTGATGACCGCCAGCGAGCCGCTGATGCGGCCGCCCACCACCACGGGGCCGCCGAGCACCGCCACGTCGCCGTCGACGCCGCGCGCCGTCGGAATCCGAGTGGAGCCGGAGAAGCGGACCGTGCTCTCGCTGTTGAAGAGGCGGATGACGTCGTCCGCGACGTCGCGCGGCAGCTGGCGCGTCGCGAGGCGCTGCGCCGCGCCCGGCCGCGCGGGCCGGATCGTGATCGTCATGATGGTGGTGTCCTGCGCCCACGCGCGGGATGCCGCCGCCACCAGCAGGAGTGCAATCGCCACCTTGGTCATATCGTGCTCCTCAGGGGTGCCCGGGAGCGGAGACGGCACGGCATGTGCCGCCGATCAGCAGTTTGCTAACTCAATATCTCTTCGCAACTTGCCGTCTGGCAACTGGCTCCGCGACGTGGAACTGTCCCTGCCTTCATCGGTAAGCCCGTGTCCGTTTGACACGTCAGGCCAGTCCCTCGATGCCGAGCCGCTTCATCCGTCGGTAGAGATTCGCGCGGTCCGTCGAGAGACGCCGGGCGGCCTCGGCCACGTTGCCCCCGGCTGCCGAGAGGGCCCGCGTGATCAGCGTCTTCTCGAACCGGTCGAGCTCCTCGGTGAGGGCGAGCTGAAGGCCGGCGGGGCCGGGCAGCGGTGCGCTCCCGCCGTCGCCGGAGGGCAGGGCGCTCGCGACGTCCTCGGCCGTGATGGTGGGCCGCGGCGAGAGGATGATGAGCCGCTCGACGATGTTCGCCAGCTCGCGCACGTTGCCGGGCCAGGGATGGCGCACGAGCAGGTCCATCGCATCGGGCGTGACGGTGGCGGCGGCGCGCCCGATGCGCTTCGTCACCAGAGCCGCGAAGTGGGCGACCAGCTCGGGGACGTCGCCCGGGCGCTCGCGCAGCGGCGCGATGGTGATCGGGAAGACGTTGAGGCGATAGAGCAGATCCTCGCGGAAACCGCCTTCCTTCGCCGCACGCGTGAGGTCCTTGTTGGTGGCCGAGATGAGGCGCACGTCCACCGGGATCGGCTTGCCGCCGCCGACGCGCTCGACTTCGCCGGCCTCGAGGGCGCGGAGCAGCTTGGCCTGCGCCTCCGGAGACAGGTCGCCCACCTCGTCGAGGAAGAGCGTGCCGCCGTCGGCTTGCTCGAAGCGGCCGATGCGGCGCTCGGTCGCGCCGGTGAACGAGCCCTTCTCGTGGCCAAACATCTCGGACTCGACGAGCTCGCGGGGGATCGCGGCGCAATTGACGCGGACGAACGGGGCGTCGGCGCGCGGGCTCGCGGCGTGGATGGCGGTGGCCACGACTTCCTTCCCCGTGCCCGACTCGCCCCAGATCAGGACCCTGGCCTCGGTCGGCGCCACGCGCGCGATAAGCGAGCGCAGCTCGGCGATCTGGGGGCTCGAGCCCACGAGGGTCGTGACTGGCCCGAGGGCTTCGCGCAGGGTGAGCGCCTCGGCGCGCGCGCGCGCGAGCTCGAGCGCGGAGCGGAGCGTGAGGAGCACGGCCTCCGGGGCGAGCGGCTTCTCGAGGAAGTGATACGCGCCGAGCTTGGTGGCCCGCACGGCGTCCGAGAGCCCCGCGCGCCCGCTCATCATGATGACGGGGACGCCGGGGGCGTCGGCGGCGAGGCGCTCCAGCGTCTCGAGCCCGTCGGGTCCCCCCGGCATCGACAGATCGAGGAACACGGCGTCCGGCCGGCGGCGGCCCACGGCGGCGATGGCTTCCGTGCCTGAGGCCGCTTCGGCCGCGTGGTAGCCCTCGGCGGCGAGCAACGCGCAGAGCATCCGGCGCAGGTTCGCCTCGTCGTCCACCACGAGCACCTGCGGGTGCCTGGTCACGCGGCCGGCAGGGGCAGTTTGACGGTGAACGCCGTGCCGCGCCCGGGCTCGCTCGCGACGGTCACCGAGCCGCCGTGGTCGTGGATGGTCTGGCGCACCAGTGCGAGGCCCAGCCCGGTGCCGTGCTTCTTGGTGGTGAAGTACGGCTCGAAGACGCGCGCGAGCTGCTCCGCGGGGATCCCGACCCCCGTGTCGGCGATCACGACTTCCACCGCCGGCGCCTGCCCGTTAGCCACCGCGCGGAGCGTGATCGCGATCTCCGGCGGGGCGGTGGGGCCCGTGCGCCCGTGCGTCTGTGCCTCCGTGCGTCCCGTTTCGCAGGCGTCGCAGGCGTTGAGGATCAGGTTGTGGAAGGCGCGCCGCAGCGGCTCGTAGTGCCCGTTCACCAGCGGGAGGTCCGCCGGGCGCTCGACGCGCGCCGCGACCGTGGGCGGCACGGTGCCGCGGACCAGCGACTCCACCAACTCGCCCAGGTCCACCGGCGCGGGCGGCCCCTCAGGAAGGCGTCCCAACGTCGCGAAGTCGCGCGCCATCTGCTCGATGCGCGCGCTCTCGCCGTCGATGATCTCGAGCAGCTCCTGCTCGTCGGGCCGCGCGTTCTGCGCCAGCCGCGCCACCGCGAACCGCAGCGGCGTCAGCGGGTTCTTGAGCTCGTGGGCGACCTGACGCGCGAGCTCGCGGAAGGCGCGCAGCTGCGCCGCCTCCACCTCGCGGGCGCGCGCGGTTGCGAGGTCGCCGGCCATCTTGCGGAACGCGCCCCGCAGCACTTCGAACTCCGGCGCCCCCTTGGCTGGCGGGGCGTTCGGCAGCGGCTCGCCGCGCGTGAGGTGCTCGGTCCACCTGATCAGCTCGTGGATCGGCCGCGAGAGCTGGCGCGACAGGTGGCCCGCGAGGCGGAGGGTCAGCGCCGCCACCAGCGCGGTGAGGGCGATGGCGGTCACCAGCAGGACGAGCGAGGCGGCGTCGTGGAGCGTGAGGCTCTGGCGGGCGCGGCCGAGCGACTGGCTGAGCTCCTCACCGTGGCGCGTCATCGCAGCGCGGGCGGGGGCGGTCAGCGGGTGAGCGGCGAGCTGGCTCTCCACGTCGCGCCAGGTGTTGGCCGCGCGCTCCCACGCCGCCGACCCGCCGACCGGAAGGGCGATGCGCGGCACGAGCAGCGTGACGCCGACCGCGATTCCCGCGGGGATCGCGGCGACCACCACCAGCCAGACGAAGATGCGCCTGCGGAAGGGCAATGCCACGAGCCTAACTTGGAGCTATGTCCGGTGAGTCTCAAGAGATAGAACTGCGGAGGGCGAAGCAGTTGCCAGACGGCAAGGAGGAAGTGGTTGCCAGACGCGAGACGCCAGTGGGCGGGACTGGCCCCGGTGCTCTGTTTCTGAGCCGCTCGCGGCTCAGACCTGGTCTGGCCTCCGTTGGCTGGCAACTGGGAACCACTGCCACCTTGCCGTCTGGGAACTCCACTGGTTCCGGCCACTTACGGCTGCTTCTCCGGAGCGGAACTGGCCCGCCTCTCCAAACGCGGGTAAGATTGATGGCTGGTTCGGGTGGGGGTCGCGCCTGGCTTCGATGCATCTGGCGGACGTGTTCGACGCCGCCGTCGCGCGGAATCCGGAGCGACCATTTCTGGTCGCCGGGGAGCGCCGCGCGACGTACGCCCAGGTGAGCCGTGAGGTCGGCGCTTTCGCCGCAGCGCTGGCCGACCTCGGCGTCGAGGCGGGCGATCGGATCGCGGTCAACCTCCCCAACTGGCTGGAGTGGGTCGCTACGGCGCTGGCGGCCGCGCGACTGGGCGCGGTGGTCGTCCCGATCAACCCCGGCCTCGGGCATCACGAGTTCAGGTACCAGCTCCGCCACGCCGAGGCGTCGGTGGTCGTCAGCGCCGAGAGCCACGACGGACGGGATTTCGTCGAGTTGTTCGACGAGCTGATCGCGGAGCTGCCGGACCTCCAGTATCTCGTCGCCATCGGCAGCGGCGACTACTGGTACGACGACCGGGTCTTCCCCTACCGGGACCTGGTCTCGCGAGGCGCGCAGCTGGAGGCGCCGGGCCCGCAGCGGGACGCGGATGCGACCGCCGCCATCCTCTACACGTCGGGGACGATGGGCAAGCCGAAGGGGGTCTGCCTGTCGCACCGCAACCTGGTCGCGACGGCGGTCGCGGCGGGCGAGGCGCTGGGAGTGACGGGCGACGACGTGGTGCTGGCCGCGGTGCCGCTCTTCACAGTCTTCGGCGCCAGCGTGGCGGCCGGCGCGGTTGCGGCGGGCGCGACGCTGGTGCTGGCGGAGCGGTTCGACGCGGCCGAGGCGGCGGCGCTGATGGCGCGGGAGCGGGTGACCGTGTGCCACGGCGTGCCGACGATGTTCCAGCTGCTGGTGCGTGAGAAGGCGTTCACGCGGGAGGCGCTGCCGGCGCTGCGGACGGGCATCATCGCCGGCAGCCCGGTCGCGCCGGATCTGGTGCAGGCGGTGCGGCGCACCTGCGACGTGGAGATCGCGTACGGGTTGACTGAGACTGGCCCGACGGTCTCGATCACCCGCCGCGACGATCCCCCGGGCCGGAGGGTGGAGACCGTGGGCCGGCCGCTGCCGGGCGTGGAGGTCCGGATCGTGGACCTGAACACCGGCGAGCTGCACGGCCGTGAGGCGGTGGGGGAGCTCGCGGTGAAGGGGCCGAACGTGATGTCGGGCTACTACCGGATGCCGGCGGAGACGCGCCGCAGCTTCACGCCCGAGGGGTACTTCCTGACCGGGGACCTGGCGATGCTGGAGGAGGACGGGTACGTGCGCATCGTCGGGCGCCGCAAGGAGATGATCATCCGGGGCGGCCACAACATCTACCCGCGCGAAGTGGAAGACGTGGTGCGCGCGCATCCTGCGGTCGAGGAGGTCTGCGTGGTCGGGATCCCCCACGAGATCCTCGGCGAGCAGGTCTGCGCGTGCGTGGTACCGGTCGAGGGCGCCATCGTCCGGGGCGAAGACATCACGGAGTTCGCCCGGGAGCAGATGGCCGACTACAAGGTGCCCGATCTGGTGCGGTTCTTCGACGCCCTCCCGATGACGGCGAGCGGGAAGGTCAAGCGTCGCGAGCTGGCCCAGATCGTGGCACTCGAACACACAGCTACGTGAAGGAGTCCATGACCTTTCCGACCCCGCGCCCGGCGAGCAAACAACCGCCGGCGCATGCGCCGAATGCTGCGCTGCTGATCGATTTCGACAACGTGACGATGGGCATCCGCTCCGACCTCCAGGTCGAGCTGCGGAAGCTGATGGACTCGGACATCATCCGGGGGAAAGTCGCCGTCCAGCGGGCATACGCGGACTGGCGGCGCTATCCGCAGTACATCGTGCCGCTGTCGGAAGCCTCGATCGACCTCATCTTCGCGCCCGCGTTCGGCTCGAACAAGAAGAACGCCACCGACATCCGGCTGGCCATCGACGCGGTGGAGCTCGTCTTCACCCGGCCCGAGATCGGCACGATCATCCTGCTCTCGGGCGACTCCGACTTCTCTTCCCTGGTGATCAAGCTGAAGGAGTACGGGAAGTACATCATCGGCGTGGGGATCCGCGAGTCGGCGTCCGACCTGCTGATCCAGAACTGCGACGAGTACTACTCGTACAACGAGCTCGCCGGGCTGGCCCGGGCGGGCGATGAGGAGGGCGTCCGGCGCGATCCGTGGGAGCTGGTGGTGGACGCCGTGCTGGAGATGAAGAAGCGCGGCGACGTGATGCGCTCCGACCGCCTCAAGCAGGTGATGCAGGAGATGGACGCGTCGTTCGACGAGAAGAACGTCGGGATGAACCGGTTCTCCAAGTTTGTGGACGAGGCGAAGCGGCGCGGGCTGCTGACCGCGACGAAGCTGGAGAACGGGCAGTACGAAATCGATCTCGGCTCGTCCGCGCCGGGCGGCGCTCACGCGCTGCCGCCGATCCCTGGCGAGGCCGACGAGCGTCGGGGGCGCGAGCGCGCGGCGCACGATCAGGGGAAGGCCCCCGCCGAGTCGCGGGGGCGCGGCCGCCGCGGCGGCCGGGGCCGTGGCGCTGCGGCGGAGCCGGTCCATGCGCCTGCGGCGACGGGCGGGAGCGCGACGCCCGACTTGTCGCTGGCGCAGGCTTTCGACCTGCTGAAGCGCGTGCTGCGCGAGATGGGCGCGGTCGCGCCCTCGGTCGTAGGCGAGGACCCGGTGCGCGAGCGGATGGCCGAAGTGCACGGCAACGCCCAGGACCCGCTCTTTCACCGGCCGCGGTTCGGGCGCCTGCTCCGTCAGGCCCAGGACGCCGGCATCGTGGACCTGGCGAAGAACGAGCGCGGGTTCGAGATGACGCTCCGCGCCGAAGCCGGAGCGCCGGCCGCCGAGCCGCAGCCGGAACGCGCCGGCGAGGCCTCGCGGGCTCGTCGCGGTCGCCGCGGCGGACGTGGTCGGGGCGAACGGCGGGAGATGCTGCATGCGCCGGAGGACACGGAGCCTGCTGAGGCGCCACCGGAGCCAGAGGAGGCGCCGCCGGTCGCGGCTCCGGCTCCGCCCGCGTTGCATGTCGTCAAGCGCGGGCTCCGGTTCCGCCGAGGGTCCGGCGGCCCGGCCGTCCCGCCCGGCGGCGTGCCGTTGGTCGGCGTCGTGGAGATGGACAAGGAGGAGGCGCCGAAGGAGAAGCCGCGCCGGCGCTCGCGCGCCGGCGGCACCCGCCGCGCCGGCGGCCGCTCGCGCGGCAAGAAGACCGGAGAGGAGCCGTCCTCGGAGTCGTGACGCCGCGGCCGCTCCCGCTCCGCTTCTACGCGCGGGACACCGTCCAGGTCGCGAGAGGGCTGCTCGGGCGGCTGCTGATCTCCACCGTCGGGGGCCGGCGCTGCGTGGCGCGGATCGTGGAGACGGAGGCGTACGTCGGGCCGCACGACCCCGCGTGTCATGCGGCGCAATGGCGGCGGACGCCGCGCAACGAGGTGCTGTACGGCGAGCCGGGGCTCGCGTACGTCTACTTCACGTACGGGATGCACTGGTGCGTCAACGTCGTCACGGAGCGCGAGGGGTTCCCCGCCGCCGTCCTGCTCCGGGCGCTGGAGCCGTTGGAGGGCCTCGCGACGATGCGGCGCCGGCGCCGCGCCTCCGCCGCGGAGCTGCTCGCCGCCGGGCCCGCGCGGCTCACCCAGGCGCTCGGCATCGACCGCAGCCTCAACGGCCATCGGCTCACCGAGCCGCCCCTGTGGATCGCGGCGGGCGCCCGTGTTGCGCCGCGGCGGGTCGTGGTGGGGCCGCGCATCGGCATCCGGGTCGCGGCCGATTGGAGGCTCCGGTTCTACGTCCGCGACAATCCCTGCGTGAGCCGGCCCCGCTAGGGCGCCAAAGCGAAGCGGCCAGCCCATCGGCTGGCCGCTCGCGTTTCCGGTCCGGGGCGGCGCCTAGCGGTGCGTCGTCACGTCCTCCTCGCGCGCGCCGAGGAACGCGTACCGCAACCCGACTTCGAGCGACTGCGAGCTGTTCGGCAGCACGAAGTCCTTCCCCTGCGGGCTGAGCTGCGCCTGCCCGAACAAGGCCAGCTTGCCGAAGCGGATCTGCACGCCCGCCATCACCAGCGCGAAGCCGCCTGAGGAGTGCTGGTTCATGTAGTTCGTGGCCGTCGTGCACTGTGCGGTGCTCAGCGGCGTGCAGTTCACGGTCGGATTGCTCAGCGTCTCGATCTCGAACCCGCCGCCGATGTACGGCTGGATGTGGCCACCCCACGGGAAGACGAGCAGCGCGATCTGGATCCGCTGCATCGCGCTGAAGCTCGCCTGCGCGCTCGTGCCGCTCAGCTGCGGGATGGCGTAGTTGTCCACGTCCTGCGTGAACGAGGCGGAGTACCCGATGTACAGCGCGGCTCGCCGGGCCGTGATCAGCCACTCGCCGCCCGCCTGCGGGTGGTTCACGGTCCCGAGCGTCGGCAGCGAGTAGCGGATGACGCCGCCCTTCGCGCCCCAGTACCACTGGTTCTGCCACTCCTGGATCTGCGCCTGGAGGGGCGCAGCAGCGGCGAGCGCGAGAACCGCGGCAACGGCCAGCGAACGATGTCGAAGCATGTCTACCCCCGAGTCGCGGATCACCCGGCTCACTGCGGCCGGGCCGGGGCGGACGCCGCCCCATACAGGATCGCGTTGGTCAGCAACTTGAAGGTCGCGTTCGTCTGTCCGCGGTGCTGCGGCCGGAAGGCGAACAGGATCGCGCGCCCGCGTCCTTCAGCTACCGGCGCTTCCAGCAGCGCCGCGTGTCCCTGAAGCGCCTCGACACCTTCCACGTAGCCCGAGAGGAGCGGGTTCCGGTCGCGCGGATACGCGGCAATCACACGGTCCCCGAGGGCGGCATTCAGGATCGGAGTCGAGATGAAGTAGACAGCCGTCACGGAATCCATCCCCGACGCGATGGGATGACCGCGATCGACCTCAGCCTCGAAAATAGATCCCGGTGCCGAAAAACGCGAGAGATCAGCAGGTTGTGCACCCCGGCGCGCGGCCCCGGCGACGCTCCCGGGCACGCCCAGATCCCCCACGGCGTAGGCCGCCGCCTCGCCCAGCGCGATGAGCGTTCCGCCCCCCTCGAGGAAGGCGCGGAGGGCGGCGGCGCCCTCCGGCCCGAGGCCGCCGGTGTACTGGGGCGGGGCCGATCCGGCGTGCCGCCCGTCGCGGATGGCCGCGGGCGGCTCGGAGGGAAGGAGCACGACGTCGAACCGCGAGGCGAGTCCGCCCGCCCTGACCGCGCTGTCGGTCACGGTGGCGTACGGCACGCCCAGGCGCTCCAGCACCCAGCGGGTCCACCCCTCGTCCATGTTCGCGTTCCACGAGCGGTACAGGGCGAGCCGCGGCTGGTGCGTCACGGTCGGAGCGGCGGGCCAGGGGTCCAGCCGCGGGACCGCGACGCCGTCGAAGCCGAGGGCGCGAGCCGCCGTGTCGAGGACGGCGCGGGCGTTGCGTCCGCGGATCGCCAGCGTGCCGGCGGGCCACCTGCGGCCACCCGCCTCGAACGGCGCCGGAGCGATCGCGACGGAGGCCCCGGCCGCGAGCGCGCGCCACACGGCCGTCGCCTCGCCGTTCGATCGGTTCGCGAGCAGCACGACGGCGCCCGCGCCGGTGATGTGCCCCGGCGTCACGCCGACCGAGTCCACCCGCTCGAGGTCGCCCTCGACCGGTGAGCCGATCGAGTCCACCTCCACGCCCATCTGCAGGGGCAGCGTCCAGCCAGTCACGTCGTATGGCGGGAGGGCCGGGCCGCCGGGGTACGCGTAGCGCGCGGGATAGACCTGCCGCTCGACCAGATCCTTCACGTGCGCGCGGAACGGCTGCGCCAGCGGGATGACCAGGGAGCCGGCCGGGTACTCGCGGTCTCCGGCGGCGAACGGCGCGCGGGCGCGCCGGATCTCGACGCCGCCGGCGATCAACAGGTTCGCGAACTGGGCACGGGCGCCCTCGTCGCGCTGTCCGGGCGCTATCACGTACGCGGCCGGCTGCTCCGTGCGTCCGGCCTCGACGGCCCGGCGCCCCAGCCTGACGAACCGCGACACGAACGCCGAATGCTCGCGGGCGGCGAGCCGGACCAGCGCCTCGGAGGTCGCCAGCTCGTAGTCCACGATGTTCCGCAGCCGCCACCATCCGCCCGGCCACGGCGACGGGTAGTTCACGCCCCGCTCCGGCTGCCGCACCGCGCTCGGCGAGAGAGCGACCGGCGACGCGATCCGTGCGCTGGCCGCCTCCGACAGGATCCCGATCATGTTGTGTCGCGCCGGCACCGTGCGAAGACCGCCGTGCCACCACAGGTCGAAGTCGATCTGGTGCGCCACGCCGGTGTAACCGCTGTCCGCCAGCGCACCGGCCATCACGGCGCCCACCTCGTTGATGCCCGCGACCAGCATCCCGTCGAGGTTCGGGTTCACCGGGTCGGCGAACGGCGGGACGAACATCCGCGCGCCGTTGCCGCCCATCTGGTGGATGTCGTACACGACCTCGGGGAACCAGTCGTGGTAGAGGACCCGCGTCAGGTACCGCGTCTCCGGTTGGGTGAGCATGTACCAGTCGCGATTGTCGTCGTGCCCGACGTACGGGTGGAAGAGCCACGGCGGCGACGAGCCGTCGTACGGCGTCCCGCGCGTGCGGCGGTACCAGTCGGTGACGATGTCGATCCCGTCCGGATTGGCGGAGGGGACGAGCAGCACGACGACGTGCCGGAGGAGCGCGGCTTCGGCCGTGTCCGAGACGAGCCGCCAGGCCAGCTCCATCGCCATCTGGCTCGCGGCGATCTCGGTCGAATGGATCGAGCAGGAGATCAGCACCACGGCCGGCTGCGACGCCGCGAGCGAGCCTTCCGCGGCCGGCTCGAGCGTGCGGGGGTCGGCCAGCCGCCGCTGCGCCGCCATCAGCTCCGCGCGCCGCGCCAGGTTCGCCGAATCGGAGATCGTGACGAGCAGGTACGGGCGGCCCTGGGTGGTGGCCCCGAGCGTGTCCACCCGCACCCGGGCCGAGGCCGCCGCCAGCCGTGCGAAGTACCCGCCGATCTGCTCCCAGTCGGCGAGCATCGAGTCCGCCCCCACCCGGAATCCGAGCACCGACTCGGGCGTCGGCACCTGGGCCGCAAGTGGAGCGGCAAGCACACCGAGGATCAGCGCCCTGGCACTCCAGCCCGCCCATCGCCCTGGCGACTTCGGCCTGGTAACCACTTCAGTACTTGCCGTCTGGCAACTCATCTGAGCACTCCCACCTTCTTACCTGCCTTCTTGAACGCGGCGATGGCCATCTCCAGATGCTCCCGCGTATGCGCCGCGCTGACCTGGCACCGCACGCGGGCCTGTCCCTGCGGCACGACCGGGTATCCGAAGCCCGTCACGAACACGCCCTCCGCCAGCAGCGCGTCGCTCATCCGGATCGCGAGCGCCGTCTCGCCGAGGATCACGGGGACGATGGGCGTTTCCCCCTCGAGCGGCTTGAAGCCCGCCTCCTTGAGGGCGGCGCGGAACCAGCGGGCGTTCTCGTGCAGGCGCGCGACCCGCTCCGGGTGTGCTTCCAGGACGCGGACCGCGGCGAGCGCGCTGGCCGCCACCGTCGGCGGCAGGCCGTTGGAGAAGAGCTGCGGGCGCGAGCGCTGGGTGAGATAGTCGCACAGCGCGTGGGTCGAGGCGGTGAAGCCGCCGGCCGCGCCGCCGAGCGCCTTGCCGAGCGTGCTGGTGATGATGTCCACCGCGTCCACCACCCCAGCGTGCTCGGGGGTGCCGCGGCCCGTCTTCCCCATCACGCCGGTGGCGTGCGAGTCGTCCACCGCGACCACGGCGTCGTAGCGCTTCGCCAGCTCGCAGATGTCGGCGAGCCGGGCGACGTCGCCCTCCATCGAGAAGACGCCGTCGGTGAAGATGAGCCGCGTCCGCGCGGAGGCCGCCGACGCCAGCTTCTGCTCGAGGTCCGCCATGTCGGAGTGCCGGTAGACCAGCGACTGGCACTTGCCGATCTGCCTGGCCAGGCGGACCGCGTCGATGATGGAGGCGTGGTTCAGCTGGTCCGAGATGACGACGTCGTGCTCCCCCAAGATGGTGGAACACAGCCCTTCGTTGGCGTTCCAGCAGGAGACGTAGGTCAGCGCCTCCTCGGTCCGGACCAGCGCAGCCAGCGCGCGCTCCAGCTCGCGGTGCACGGTGAACGTCCCGCAGATGAAGCGCACGGAGCCCGTGCCCGCGCCGTACTTGTCCAGGGCGGCCTTGCCCGCGGCGACCACGTCCGGGTGGTCGCACAGGCCGAGGTAGTTGTTGGACGAGAGGATCACGACGTCGCCCCGGCCCTCCATCACCGTCCGGGCGCCCTGCGGGGCGTCGAGAAAATTGAGGCGCTTGTAGACGCCGGTCTTCTGGAACTCGTCCAGCTCCGCCTGGAGTCGGGCGGTGAGGGCGTTAGCGGTCATGAGCCTCGCTTGGCGATGTCCAGGATGACTTTGCCGGCGTCGCCGCACCGAATCGCGGCGATCGCCTCGTCGATCTGCTCCAGCGGGAAGCGGTGAGTGATGACGGGGCGCGGGTCGAACTGGCCGGAGCGCAGGAACCGCTGCATCAGGTGCCAGGTCTCGTACATCTTGCGCCCGATGACGCCGTAGATCGTGATTCCCTTGAAGACGATCTCGTTGGCGAAGTCGATCGGCACCTCGCCGTCGGGGATGCCGAGGAGGTGCACGCGGCCGCCGGGCCGCACGAGCTTGAAGCCCGAGTGCAGGGCGGTCGGCGCTCCCGACATTTCGCACACCAGGTCGGCGCCGGTCCCCTTCGACAGCTCGCGCACCGCCGCGTCCACGTCCTCCGTCTTCGGGTCGAGGGCGCGCGTGGCGCCCATCTTCCGCGCCAGCTCGAGCCGCTTGGCGTTGACGTCCACCGCGATCACCGCCGCCGCGCCCGCGGCCTTCGCGATCCCGACGGCGAAGCAGCCGATCGGCCCGCACCCGAGAATCAGCACCACGCTCCCGGAGACGTCGGTGCTGAGCACGGTGTGGAAGGCGTTCCCCATCGGGTCCATGATCGCCCCGATTTCCGTGGGGATGCCGTCCAGCCGCATGACGTTGCCCGCCGGCATCGCGTGGTACTCCGCGAAGGCGCCGTTCCGATCCACGCCGATGATGGAGGTGCGCTGGCAGACGTGCCCGTTGCCGGTGCGGCACTGCAGGCAGTGGCCGCAGATGATGTGGCCTTCGGCGGTGACCAGTTCGCCGGCCTTGAAGTCCTCGTGCACCTCGCTGCCGACCTCCACGATCTCGCCGGCGAACTCGTGGCCCAGCGTCACGGGCGGCTTGACGCGCCCCTCGGCCCACGGATTCCAGTCTGCGATGTGCAGGTCGGTGCCGCAGACGCCCGCATGGTGTACGCGGATCAGGACGTCGGACGGCCCGCAGACGGGCTTCGGGACGTCGCGCACGACGAGCCCCGGCCCACGCGCCGCCTTGACGATCGCTTTCATGGTCCCTCGGAGTGGATGAAGTGCGGTCAGTCGATGCTGCGGAGATACCCGCCGTCTACGGTGACAACGGCGCCGGTAATATATGACGCGCGCTCCGAGGCGAGAAAGGTGACGACGGAGGCCAGTTCATCGGGATCCCCCATCCGGGCGACGGGGATGGCGCCGATCTGACGCTTCTGGATTGCCTCCACCGTCGTGCCCTCGCGCGCGGCGCGGGCCTTGGCCAGGTCGACGACGCGCTCGGTGCGGAAGTAGCCGGGGCAGACGGTGGTCACGAGGATGCCGTCCTTCGCTACCTCGTCCGCGAGGCACTTGGCGAAGCCGATGACGCCGGCGCGGGCGGTGGTCGAGAGGATGAGGCCGGGCAGCGGCTCGAGGGCGGCGAAGGAGGTCATGCAGATGACGCGGCCCCAGCGCCTTGTCTGCATCAGCGGCACCGCCGCCCGGCACAGGTGCACGGTGGACAGCAGGCTCAGGTCGAGCGCCTTCTGCCAGGCATCGGCTGGGGCGTCGGCGAAGGTCGTGGCCGGCGGGCCCCCCGCGTTGCACACCAGGATGTCGAGCCGCCCGAACCGCTCGGCGACCGCCGCGACGAGGCGACCGGCCTGCGCCGGATCGCTCACGTCGGCGGGGAACGCTGCGGCCTCGCCGCCGGCACCAGGGTGGATGCCGGCGGCCGCGCGCTCGGCGCGCTGAGCGTCCCGGCCGTTCACCGCCACGCGCGCGCCCTCGGCCGCCAGCCGCGTCGCGATCGCCAGGCCGAGGCCGGCGGACGACCCGCCGACCAGCGCCACGCGCTCCTTGAGGCCGAGGTCCACTGCTACGCCTTCTCGACGCGCACGGCGCAGACCTTGAACTCGGGGATCTTGGCGTAGGGATCCAGCGCCGGGTTGGTGAGGAGGTTCGCCGCCGCCTCGCGGAAGTGGAACGGCACGAACACCTGGCGGTGCCGTACCCGCTCGGAGATGCGGACGCCGATCAGCATCGAGTTGCGGCGCGACGTGACGCGCACCTGGTCGCCGTCGCTCACGGCCAGCGCCTTCGCGTCGGACGGCGAGACCTCGATCGTCGGGACCGGCTCGCGCGAGTCGAGCCCCTTGGCGCGCCGCGTCATCGTGCCGGTGTGCCAGTGATAGAGCTGCCGTCCCGTGTTCATCATGAACGGGTACTCCTCGTCGGGCAGCTCCGAGGGCGGGAGGTACTCCACCGGCACCAGCGTGCCGTGGCCGTCCGCGGTCGGGAAGCGGTCGTCGAAGAGGAACGATGTCCCCGGGCTCTCACGGTCGGGGACCGGGTACTGCAAGCCGGCCATGTCGAGCCGCGGATAGGTCACGCCGGCCCAGGAGGGGGTGACGGACGCGATCTCCCGCATGACCTCTTCGGCGTTCGCGAATGGCGCGTCGAATCCCACGCGCTCGGCCAGCTCCAGCAGCACCTCGAGGTCGCGGCGCGCCTTCCCCGGGGGGGCGCAGGCCGCGCGCACCCGCTGGATCCGGCGCTCGGTGTTCACGAAGGTGCCGTCCTTTTCGGCGAAGGACGTTCCCGGCAGGATCACGTCCGCGAAGCGCGCGGTCTCCGTGAGGAAGAGGTCCTGCACGGCGAGGAACTCGAGGGAGAGGAACCAGTCCTCGGCGTGAGCGACGTTCGGATCGGAGATGACCGGATTCTCGCCGAAGATGTACATGCCCACGACCGGCGAGTCCGCACCGACGATCTCGGTCACCTTGAGCCCCGGCTTCAGCGACAACGAGGCCTCCGGGACGTGCCACGCCTCGGCGAACCGGCGCCGCACCTTGGGGTCGCCGACCGGTTGGTAGTCGGTGTACGACATCGGGATCCCGCCGACGTCCGACGCTCCCTGCACGTTGTTCTGGCCGCGGATCGGCAGCATCGCCGCGCCCCACCGCCCGATCATCCCGGTCGAGAGAATCAGGTTGAGGAGCGAGGCGACGATGTCCGTGCCGGTCGCGTGCTGGGTCAGGCCCATCGCCCAGAGCGTCGAGGTCCTTGGGCCTAGGGCGTACCACTCGGCGGCGCGCGCGATGTCCGCGGCAGGGATGCCGGTGATCACCTCGGCGCGCTCGAGCGTGTAGGGCTCGACCGCCTTCGCCACCTGCTCGAAGCCGTGGGTGCGCCGGGCGATGAAGGCCTTGTCGTGCAGCCCCTTCGCGATGATGTGGTGGAGCATCGCGTTGAAGAGCGCGACGTCCGTCCCCGGCTGCAGCTGGAGGTGCAGGTCGGCGCGGGCCGCCAGCTCGATGCGGCGCGGGTCGGCGACGATGAGCCTGGCGCCGCGGCGCTGGGCCCGCTTGATCGCCGCGCCGAAGACCGGGTGGGCCTCGGTCGAGTTGGCGCCGGCGATGAAGATCACGTCCGACTCGCTCTCGACCTCCCGCATCGAGCCCGAGGCGGCGGACGTGGCGAGGGAACGCTGCATGGCCGCGACCGAGGACGAGTGGCACAGCCGGGTGCAGTGGTCCACGTTGTTGGTCCCGAAGCGGCCCCGGAAGATCCGTTGCAGGACGTAGTTCTCCTCGTTGGTGCACTTCGCGGAGCAGAACACGGCCAGCGCGTCGGGCCCCCGCTCCCCGTGGATGCGCACCAGCTCCTGGGCGGTCAGCTCCATCGCCTCCTCCCAGGTCGCCTCGCGGAACGGCTCGTACCACGACGGGGGGGTCGCGACGCGATCGCGCGCGTCGTCCGGGCCGCGCGGGATGTGGGGCAGCTGGGTCAACGCCTTCCCGACGGCACGCGTCGGCGGCCGGGACTTGGCGCGATCCCCTTCGTCCTCGATCGAGAGCCAGGGGCCGCGGCGGCGCTCCCCCTCCCGCGGGCCTTCCCACACCCACTGGTTCCCGCGCTTGACCCAGCCGCGGCGGATCAGCGGCGCCTTGAGGCGGTCGCGGTGCTGGGGGAAGTCGTAGCCGAAGCGCCCCTTCACGCAGGTCGAGCCGAGGTTCGGCGTGTCCTCTTCGATGGAGGGGCTGGTGACCCGGACGACCTCGTCGTCGCGCACGTGGAGGTCGATCTGGCAGCCGACGCCGCAGTAGGGGCAGACGGAGCGCACCACGCGCTCGGGGGCCGCGATCTGGAGCAGGGTGAACTTCTCGCGGGGGAGCACCTCGTGGATCGCGCCGGTGGGGCAGACGCGCACGCACTCGCCGCACCAGGTGCAGGCGGCGTCGTCGGGGTTGCCCTCGCCCCCCACGACGATCTCGGCGTGCTCGCCCCGGTGCGCGACCTCCAGCACCCCCACCACCTGCAGGTCGGCGCACGCCCGGACGCAGCGCGTGCACAGGATGCAGGTGCTCATGATGTGCTGGATCATCGGGTCGCCGGCGCGCGCGTCGCCCGTCCGCAGCGGCAGCTCGTGCTCGCGCTCCGGGCGGACGGGGACCTCGTAGCGGCGGACCAGCTGCTCGAACTCGTTGAGATGGTTGCCGCCGGACCACAGGTGTGCGGTCGGGTAGCGCTCGAGCAGGAGCGAGAGAACGCTCCGGCGGTTGGCGACGGCGTCCGGCGACTCGGTGTGGACCACCATGCCGTTCTGGGCCGCTGTGGCGCACGCCGCCACGAGTTTCGGCGCGCCCTCCACGCTCACCAGGCAGATGCGGCACGAGCCCACGACCGGCAGTTTGGGGTACCAGCACAGCGTTGGCAGCTCGATGCCCGCGCGTCGCGCGGCTTCGAGAATCGTCGTGCCGTCCTCGGTGTGAATCGCCCGTCCGTCGACCGTCAACGTGATCATGAAGCGTGTTCGAAGGGGTCGGCTGATTGTACACCGGAGGCGCGTCGCGTGCAAAATTCGCGCGGAGAGCTATTGCGCGCAGGAACGACTCTTATATATTGGCGTTCAAGGCTTTGCGCATTGCACGGAGACACCTGTTGCAACAACCCCGAAAGTGTTGCGTAGCGAACCAAGCAGTCGCGCGCGCGATTCCGCTCCGGAACACGCCCGCGGCGATGGCGGTGCCCTCTCCACGGCAGTCGTTCGTCTCCATCGATCTTGAGGGTGTTTGACCGCCGGCCACTAGGGGTCGGCGGAACGTTCCATCACTTCGTTGGAGGCCGTATGGCGAAGAAGAAGAAGGCCGCGAAGAAGACGGCGAAGAAGGGCAAGAAGAAGAAGTAAGCTTCGCCGGGATGCACAGGGGCCGGTGCTTTTGCCGGCCCCGCGCATTTCCGTATATTGCGCCGCGTGATCCTCCACGACGAGCGGCGCAAGCTCGACCTCACGGTCGACGGACCGTCTGCGCGGCTCGGCCGCGATCCCGCCCTCGAAATCACCTTCGATCCCGACGACGACATCGTCAGCGCCGTACACGCGCGGGTCTGGCGCGAGGCGGACGGCGCGTGGTGGCTGGAAGACCTCGGGAGCACCAACGGCACCTGGCTGGGCGGGCGGCGCATCGCGAAGGCGGAGGCGCTGCGCACCGGCGACCGCTTCACCCTCGGCCAGCGCGGGCCCGCGCTGCGTGTCACGATCGCCGGGCAGGTCGCGCGCACGCGGCCCCAGCCCGCCGTGGACGAGTCGCAGCCTCGGCTCCGGCTGCGCCGCGTGCGGGGCGGCGAGGATCTCGTGGGGACCGGGCGCGAGATCAGCGTGGGGCGCGACGCGGGCTGCACGATCCCGCTGCGGACGGTCGCCGACACCGTCGTGTCGAAACGCCACGCGGTCGTCACGTTCGACGAGGCGGTCGCGGCCACGATCGCCGACGCGGGGAGCACGAACGGCACCTTCGTCAACGGCAGCCAGGTCCACGGGCCGGCGCCGCTGAAGCTTGGCGACCGCATCATGCTGGGGTGGCACGGGCCCCTGTTCGAGGTCCGCGCTCTCGGCGCCGCGAGTCTGGCCGAAGGGCAGGGAGCGGAGTACCACCCGGAGCTGCAGCCGCCGAAGACGCTGGCCGGCATGCTCCAGATCGCCCGCGGCGAGGCGCTGCGCCCGGGCGGCGCCGGCGGGGGCGTGCGCGTCTGGGTGCGCGCGATGGCCCGCCAGATGGCCCACGAGTCGTCCGCGCTCTTCAGGGCTGCGACGCTGGCGGTGATCGTGGCCCTCGCCGCCGCGCTGGTGCTCGTCTGGCGCGCGTCGGTGCACGCGAGTGCGGCCGCCCAGGCGCGGCTCGCCGCCGCCGAACGCGCCTTCGCCACCCAGCTCCGCTCGTCGAACGAGGCGCAGCAGCGCGCCGCGGCCGAGATCGGGCGGCTCCGGCGCGAGATCTCCGACGCCCGCGCGTCGAGCGTGCCGCGCGCCGTGGTCGACTCCCTCGAGGCGCGGCTCAGGGACGAGGAAGCCCGCGCCGCGGCGCCCGCGCCGGGGGGGACCGCCGACTTCTCCCGCGTGGCCGCTGACAACCAGGCCGCAGTCGGGCTCGTGATCGTCCGCTACCAGACCGACTCGGTGATGGGCACCGGCTTCGTGATCACCCCCTCGGGCTATCTCCTGACGAACGGCCACGTCGTCCAGGACCCGAGCCGCAGCCGGCCCCGCGCCATCGAGGTCGTGATGGCCGACACGCGCACGCCGCTTCTGGCCGACGTGGTCGCCGTGAGCAACGTCCGCGACGAGGACGTCGCGGTGCTCAGGGTGCGCAATTACCACGGGGCGGTCATCCGGTCCATCGACTGGCAGGGGACCGGCGTCCGGCAGGGCGCGCCGGCGGCCCTGATCGGGTTCCCGCGGGGCACCCAGCTGGCCTTCGACCCCGCCGGCTACGTCCGCACCACGATGTTCGCGGGGATCGTGGCGAAGGCGACGAGCGAGTGGATCCAGTTTGGCGGTCCCTCGGCGTCCGGCTCCTCGGGGAGCCCGGTGTTCAACGCCGCGGGACAGGTGATCGCGCTGCACTACGGCGCGCTTGCCGACGCCGCCGCCGAGGGCGGCACCCCCGGCCTCGGTTTCGCCATCCCGATCGCGCGGGCAAGGCGCTGGCTGCCGCTGTCGGCCCGCAACGAACTGGGGATCTGACCTGCGCAGGAATTCAGAAGGGAGAGGGCAACTTCTCTCGAATCGGCTCTCCGGTTCGCTGTTCTCTCATCCACATACGAAAGGCCCGGCGGATGGCCGGGCCTTCGTGTGAGCGACGGCAGACGCCCCTCAGCGCTCCCGCCACTCCTCTTCGTCGGTCGCCTCTTCTTCGTTCGCCCAGAACCACATCAGAATGCGCGGCGGCCGCGATGCCTGGCCGCCATCGTTGATGACGATGCCCAGGGGCTCACCCGTCGTCGCCAGGACCGCTGTCGCCATACCGCCACCCCGCCGAAGTTGAATCAGCGCACACGACTCCCGCACCCTCTTCCTAAGGCACGGCTCGTGCCCAAGCGGCCTGATTTGTAACATATTGATTTACAGAGATTTGCAGACTAAGAGGATGGCGACGACTGCAATTACGTGTCAATTCGACACTGGCTACGCCGTTTCACTCTGACGCACTTCGGGCTGCGCCGGCTGCTCGGGCTGGATGGCGAGGAAGCCGACGTTGCGAGTGCGGCGCGGGGCGGCGCCGGGGTCCTTCGCGCGCGCCACCGTCCAGTCGGCATAGAGGGAGCGGAGCGCGTCGCTTGAAACGGGCGGGGTCTTCCCGGCGGGGCCGCCGGCCGGCATCACGACGTGCCGCCCGCCCGGGACCGTCACGGCCTTGAGTCGCCGGATGAGCTCGGCGCGCTCGAGCGCGGAGAGGCCCGCCAGCGCGGACGTCTCGATCACGCATCCCACGAGGGGCTCGTGCGGCGTCCAGCTCTCGAGCGGCACCACCAGGCACTCGATGCGGCTGCTCAACTGCTCGGCGATGGCCCGGTTCTCCAGTCCCTCGATCGCGGCAAGGTCCGGATCGCCCACGAGCACCTTCGCGCCCCGGGCCGCGAGGAACAGCGCGCAGGCTCCGTCGGCGGCGCCGACGACGGCGAAGGTGTCCTGCTCGCGAACGAACTCGGCGAGCAGCACGACCGGATCGTGCGGGGCGAGCCCCCAGTGAGTGGGCTGGACTTGGGCCGCGCGCAGCGCCAGGTGCCGCTCCCGCCAGCGGCGATAGGACGGCAGGCGCAGCCGCCGGCGGATGATGGAGTCCACCTGTTCCTGGAGGAGCACCTCGGTGAGGGTGTACTGCTCGGTCCGGGCCAGCTCCTGGACGGCTTCATCGCCGATGCCGAGGATCGAAGCCCGCGGGAGGCCGTCCTTGTACTCCTCGATCCGCTGCTCGATGAACTCCTCGTACTCGGCGCGCAGGCTGCGTGGGGCGCGGAAAGACCGGCCTTGCTCAGCGCTCAGCACGGCTCGATGTGCACCACGACCCGATCGAGCCGCAGCTCCTCCTTGAGCCGTCGTTCGACCGCGTCCGAAATGGCGTGGGCCTCATCCACCGGAAGGCGGCTGGACACGCCGATGGTGAGTTCGGCGAAGGCGACGCCGGCCGCCAGGCGCGAGCGGATGTCGTAGGCCGAGCGCACGCCGTCGACGCCCTCGGCGGAGCGGCGCACCAGGTCGGGCTCGTGGGCCGCCTGGTCGACCAGGACCGGCACGCCCCGCTTCAGGATCTGCCAGGAGACGCGCACGATCATCACCACGATCGCCAGAGCGATGATGGGGTCCACGTGCGGCACCCGGGCCCGCGAGGCGATCGCGCCCAGGATGACGCCGATGGTGATCATGACGTCCACGCGCGTGTGAGCCGCGTCCGCGAGCAGCAAGTCGCTCGACAGTTGACGGCCCTTCCTCGCCTCGACCCACGCGACCCAGGTGTTGACCGCCAGGGTGCCGACCAGGAACCAGAGGGAAAGGCCGCTGATCCGGGGCGGCGGCGCGCCGGCCAGCAGGCGGCCGACCGCGCTCTTGATCAGCTCGACCGAGGCGACCAGAAGGAAGACTACGATGCCGAGCGCCCCGAGCACCTCGAACTTGCCGTGGCCGTACGGGTGCTTGTCGTCGGGCGCGGCGCCGGCGTAGCGCATCAGGACGGTGAAGGCCACGTTGTTGAACGCGTCCACCGACGAGTGCACTGCGTCGCCGATGACGGAGAGGGAGCCCGACGAGATGCCGATGGCGAGTTTGACGCCGACGACGGCGAGATTGGCGGCGAGGAGGCCGAGGAAGACGCGCTGGATGGACGCCGTACGATCGCGCCCGGTGGCGCGCGCCACTGCCATGCGGTCAAGCTGAGGAAGCCGATCTCGGCTGTCAACTCCCTTGTTCGCGTCTCCGCGGCTCCGTAGCTTGGCCATCGGCACCGCGGGAGGGCCATGCACCTCGACCTGCATCTGCACAGCACCTGTTCCGACGGCTCGCTCCCGCCGCGGGAGGTGGTGCGCGCCGCCCGGCGCGCCGGTCTCGGGATGATCGCCCTCGCCGATCACGACACCGTGGCCGGCGTGGCGACCGCGCGGGCGGCTGCGGCGGAGCGGGGGGGGGTCGGGGTCATTCCTGCCGCGGAAATCACCTGCGAGCTGGATGGCGCCGAGGTTCACCTGCTCGGCTACGCGTTCCGGCTCGACGATCCGGGCATTGCGACGCTCGCCGGGCAAGCGGCCGAATCGCGTCGGGCCCGCCTGGCGGCGATGCTCGAACGACTCCGGGCCCTCGGCGTGGCCGTCACGGCGGAGGACGTGCGGAGCGAGCCGGAGTGCGCGTCCATCGGCAGGATGCACCTGGCGCGGGCCCTCGTGAGGCTGCGCGTTGCCGGGTCCATCACCGACGCCTTCGGCCGGTTCATCGGCGACCGGGCGCCGGCGTTCGTCCCGAGCCGCGGACCCGCCGTCGCCGACGCGATCGCGGCGATCCACGCGGCCGGCGGCTGTGCGGTGTGGGCCCACCCGTCCCTCGAGGACGCTCGGAAGTTCGGGCAGCTCAGGGCCGGCGGACTCGCGGGGGTCGAGGCGTTGCGCCCCTCGCTCGATCCGGTCAGCTCCTCCGCGATGGAGGAAGCGGCGCGCGCCGAGGGGTTGTTCGTGACCGGGGGCTCGGATTGGCATGGCGGCGCGCGGCCTGCCCTCGGGAGCTGGTTCGTAACCGAGCGCCACGTCGGCGAGTTCCTGGAGCGGGTGGGGATCGCCGCCTAGTCGGTGGCGCGGAGCAGTGCGGCCTTGAGGTAGCCGGTCTCGGGGACGGTGACGATCTCGGGATGGTCGGCTGCGGCACCGCGGATCTCGAGGAGCTGGAGGCGCCGGCCGCTGTCGGAGGCGGCGTCGGCCAGCATGCCGAAGAAGTCGCCGCGGTGCACGTGGTGCGAGCAGGAGGCGGTGAACAGGACGCCGCCCGGCGCGAGCAGGTGCATCGCGCGGAGGTTGATCTCCTTGTAGCCCGCCAGGGCGCGCCCCAGCGACCGGCGGTCCCGCGCGAACGCCGGCGGGTCCAGCACCACCGTATCGAACCGCTCGCCCGTCGCCGCCGTCTCCTTGAGCCAGTCGAACGCGTTCGCCTCCACGGTGCGGATCTGGGTCACGCCGTTGAGGGCCGTGTTCTGCTCGAGGATGCCGAGCGCGTCTCCCGAGATCTCCACGGCCACCACTTCCTTCGCGCCGCCCGCGGCGAGATGCAGGGCGAAGAGTCCGTGGTAGGCGAAGGCGTCGAGGCAGCGTGCGCCCGCCCTGGCGCCGATCAGCTGCCGGTTTTCGCGCTGGTCCAGGAACGCTCCCGTCTTCTGCCCGGTCCACGGCGCGGCCAGGAAGCGGACGCGTCCCTCGCGAACCTCGATCATCTCGGGGACCTCGCCGAAGGCGAGCGTGACTTCGCGCGGCAGCCGCTCGCGCTCGCGCACTGCGGGGTCGTTCCGGAGCAGCAGGCCCTCCGGAGCCAGCGTGTCGCGGATCGCGGCGATCACGTCGTCCCGCACGGCCTCGAGCCCAGCGGAGAGGAGCTGCGCGACCGCGTAGTCGCCGTAGCGGTCCACGATGAGCGCGGGGAGGCCGTCGCCCTCGGCGTGCACCACGCGGTAGGCCGTGTCCTCGACGCCGCGCCGGCGGTCCAGCGCCGCGCGCACCATCGCCGTCCACCACACGCGGTCCACCGCGGCGCCGTCGGGAGCGAGCCAGCGGGCGCGGATCTCGGAAGCCGGCGAGTAGAGCGCGGTGCCGAGCCCCTTGCCGCGCCCGTCCACGAGGTGCGCGAGCCCGGGCTCCCCTCCGTCCTCGCTCAGGTCCGAGCGGAACACCCAGGGATGCCCGGTGCGGAGCCGGCCGACACCCTTCGGGGAGACGACGAGGGTGGGGAGCTTCACGGTTCGAGCGCCGCGCGAAGCGCCCGGGTGGCGGCGACGGGGTCCGCGGCGCCCACGACGGCCCGGATCACCGCGACGCCGGCGGCGCCGGCGGCGATCAGGCCCGGGATCAGGGCCGCGGTCACGCCGCCGATGGCGACGGCGGGGATGTCGGGGGCCGCGGCGTGGATCGCGCGGAACCCCTCGATGCCGATCGCGTCGCCCGCGTCGGCCTTGCTCCCGGTCGCGGCGATGGGGCCGATGCCCAAATAATGTGCGCCGGCCGCAGCGGCGCGCCGGGCCTCTTCGGGGGTGCCCCCCGAGCCGCCGAGCCAGAAGCCGGGCGGCGCGAGGCGCAGCGCTTCGGCGATGGGAAAGTCGTCCTGGCCGAGATGGCACCCGGCCGCGCCGGCGGCGATGGCGACGTCGAGCCGGTCGTTGACGATCACGGGGAGTCCGGCTGCGGCGGCGATGACCCGGCGCGCCAGGTCGGCCACCTCGCTGGCGCTCTCCCGCTTCGCGCGCACCTGCAGCATCGTGGCGCCGCCCTGCGCGGCGCGGCGAGCCAGCGCCTCGAGGTCCGCGTTCGCCTCGCGTGCCACGCCGGTGTCGAGGATGACCACCAGCCGGAGCGCGGATGCGAGCGGCTGCCTGGTCACGGCTTGGGCTGGGCGCGCCGCGCGGCCATCGAGGCGAGGCTGTCCCGCTTGGCCGCTCGCGCCACGCTGTCCTTCGCCGCCTGCCACTGGGTGCGCAGGCGCCGCGCCAGGTTCACCGAGTCGGTGTGCTCCGCCCAGGTCTTGCTGAACATGTGCGATCCGTCCGGGCGGGCGACGAAGAAGAGGAACTGGTGCTTCGCCGGGTAGAGCGTCGCGAGGAGGCTGGGCCGCCCGGGGGAGGAGATCGGCCCCGGCGGCAGACCGACGTGCTTGTACGTGTTGTAATCCGACAGCACCTGGAGATGTGCCTTCATCACCCGGGTGACGTGCTTGCCCATCGCGTAGATGACCGTCGGATCGGCCTCGAGCTTCATCGGGGGCTTGTGGTGCAAACGGTTCACGTAGACCCCGGCGATGACCTGCCGCTCCGAGTACTTCCGGGCTTCCGCCTCGACGATGCTGGCCAGCGTCACGATCTCGTTGCGCGTGAAGCCCAGTGCCGCCGCCCGGCCGTCCCAGGTGCTGTCCCACCGTTCGAGGAACGTCTGGATCATGTGGTCGACCAGCCGCTCGGGCGACTCGCCGAACGGCACGCGGTACGTCTCCGGGTAGAGATAACCCTCCACGCTCTCGGCCTTGCTCGGGATGCCGAGGCGGCGCAGCCGGGCCGTGTCGCGCGTGGCGGCCACAAACGCCGCGCTGTCCATCCCGAGCTTGAGGTGCGCGTCGTGGGCAATCTCCCAGATGGCGTAGCCCTCGGGCACCGTGAACAGGTAGTCCGCGGTGTTCCCGCGGACGATGTCCCCGAGGATCCTGCGCGTCCGCTCGCCCTGCCGGAACTCGTACCGGCCGGGGGTGAGGTGGTGGTTCAGTCCGTGGAGCGACGGGTAGACGAACGCGAGCAGGCGGGATCGCACGAGGAACGAGCGCGTGGACGGGATGATCCGGTGCGCCAGCAGGGAGTCGGCGACCGTATGCAGCGACGCGCCCTTCGGCACGAAGAACGCCGCGAGAGGCGCGCCCTTCGAGGGTCCGCCGCAGGCGACGGCCAATGCACAGAGGCACAGAGGCGCAGAGGCACGGAAGAACCTGTGCCGGGCCCGTGCCTCCGCGCCCCCGTGCCCCCGTGCCCGCCTCACTGCGCGCCCCCGGCTCTCCGCGCGTCGAGGAAGTGCTGCAGGATCGCGACCGCGGCCATCTGGTCGATGCGCTCCCGCGAGTCGCGGTCGCGGACGCCGGCGGCCCGCGCCGAGCGGAGCGCGGCCGCGGTGGAGAGCCGCTCGTCCCACCAGGTCACGCTCACGCCGGACCGGCGCGAGACTGCCTCGCCGAGAGCGCGCGCCTCGCCGGCCGCGTCACCCTCCTCGCCCTCGGGGGTGAGCGGCAGGCCCACCACCACGAGCGCAACCTCGTGGCGGGCGATCAGGTCGAGGATCTCCTGCACCGGGGGCCGCTTGCCTGCGCGCCGCGTGAGCGTTGCGAGAGGCTGCGCGATGAGCCGCGTCGGGTCCGACAGGGCGACGCCGAAGCGCTTGGTGCCCCAGTCGAGAGCCAGCACCCGTCCTGCGCCCGGCTCGGGCAAGCGCCCTACCCCTGTGCCATGGTCGCGAAGAATTCCTTGTTGTTCTTGGTCCGCTTCATCCGCTCGATCAGGAACTCGATCGCCTCGACCGGCGGCATGTCCGCGAGGAACTTCCGCAGCAGGTACATCCGGTTCAGCTCGTCCGGCGGGAGGAGCAGCTCCTCCTTCCGGGTGGCGCTCTTCTGCACGTCGATGGCCGGCCAGATCCGCCGCTCGCTGATCTTCCGGTCCAGCACCAGCTCCATGTTGCCGGTGCCCTTGAACTCTTCGAAAATCACCTCGTCCATCCGGCTGCCGGTCTCGATCAGCGCCGTCCCGACGATCGTGAGCGATCCGCCGCCCTCGATGTTGCGCGCCGCCCCGAAGAACCGCTTCGGCTTGTGCAGCGCGTTGGCGTCCACGCCGCCCGACAGGATCTTCCCCGAGTGCGGGACCACCACGTTGTGGGCCCGGGCCAGCCGCGTGATCGAGTCGAGCAGGATCACCACGTCCTTCCCCGACTCCACCAGCCGCTTCGCCTTCTCGAGCACCATGTCCGAGACCTGCACGTGCCGGTCGGCCGGCTCGTCGAAGGTCGAGGAGATGACCTCGGCCTTCACGTTCTCCTCCATGTCCGTCACTTCCTCGGGCCGCTCGTCGATGAGCAGCACGATCAGGACGCACTCGGGATGGTTCTCGGTGATGGAATTGGCCAGCTTCTGCAGGAGGATCGTCTTGCCTGCCTTGGGCGGCGAGGAGATCAGCGCGCGCTGGCCCTTGCCGATCGGCGCGAGCATGTCGATCACCCGCATCGAGAGATCGCTGTCCTTGCGCTCGAGCCGCAGCCGCTCGTCCGGATACCGCGGCCGCAGGTTGTCGAACGCGATGCGGTGCTTCGCCTTCTCCGGCTCGTCGCCGTTGACCGTCTCGACCTTGAGGAGCGCGAGGTACCGCTCCCCCTCCTTGGGGGGGCGCACCTGGCCGAGGATCGTGTCCCCGGTCCGGAGATCGAAGCGCTTGATCTGGCTGGGCGAGACGTAGATGTCGTCCGGGCCGTAGAGGTAGTTCCAGTCCTGGCTGCGCAGGAACCCGTAGCCCTCCGGCAGGATCTCCAGCACCCCCTCGCCCCGCAGCACCGTGTCGGAGTCGAGCAGGTTCTGCTCGATGCGGAAGATCAGGTCCTGTTTCCTGAGGCCTGAGTAGTTGGTGATGTTGAGCTCTTCTGCCATCGCGTGCAGTTCCGCGACGGACTTCTTCTTCAGTTCGGCGATGTCCACTGGATGGAAACTCCGGGTGCGGTGGGGAGGCTGAGGGGGTTCAACCCTCGGCCCGGTCAACCCTCACAGTTGTAGTAGTGAAGCGGCAGCAGTGCCGGCTCGGGGTGTGGTGCGATATGGGGTTGGTCAGCGAGCAACTGATTCTAGACCATACACATAGCCTGGTCAAGAGGCTCCGGGGGCGGCAAACCCGAGGTTGCGGTCCCGAATATTGCGCCGGCCTCGTAAGTCGTTATATTGCTTCAAACTCGGACGTTTTGGACCTCCTGTCCGGGTTCGGATGCCCCCTCACTCGGAGCTTCCGATGCCGCTGCCGCAGTCCCGATCCAGCGTTCCCGATCCGTCCGAGCCGGTCCTCCACGACCTGGCTCCGCTGCGCTACGAGGGCACCGCGCTCGCCGTCCGCCTCGCCGTCTGGCGTACGGACGACGGAATGTGGCGGGGTCGCCTGCACTTCGTCGAGGCGGGGAGCGACGCCGAGCGCGTGACGGCCGAGATCTTCTGCGCCACGAGCGAGCAGGATCTCTGGCAGGCCGTGCGGGACCTGCGCGAGCACCATCTCCGCGATCTCTACCGCTCGCTCAGCACCTGACCAGGCGGGCCGAACATGGCCGAGAGCGAAGCGGACGCCATCCGGCAGTTCCGGCACGATCTGGCGAATCCCCTGGCGGCCATCCTCGCCGAGGCGCAGCTGATGCTCCTCAACGAGGCCCAGCTCGACGCCGAGACGGTCGAGGGGCTGCGTGAGATCGAGGCGCTGGCGCGGCGGATGCGCGAGATGCTCCAGGCGACCAGAACCCCCGGCTAGCCGCCGGCGCGGCTTCCCCCCTCCTCACCGATGACCGACGACTTCCTGACCACGACGCGGGACGACCTGCGGGCGTGGGACGTGCCGCGGCAGGCGCCGCTGGTGATCCTGCGCTCGACGCAGGTCTTTCCGCTCGGGGTCGCGGCGGTCCAGGTCACGAGCCGGACGAACGTCGCGGCAATCCGCGCGCTCTCCGCGACGCAGAAGATCGTGGTGATCGTGCGCGCCGACTCGGTCGCCGCGCCGCCGGCCTCGTTCGTCGGCCGGATCGGCGTCGCGGCCGGCGTGCTCGACCGGATGAACCTCGCCGACGAGGCGGTGCAGGTCACCTTCCAGGGGAAGCGGCGGGTGCGGATCGACAGCGTCACCGAGGGCGCGGAGTGGCCTTCGGCGGCGGTGAGCCCCGTCCTGGAGCCCGAGGAATCGCGCCCCGAGCTCGACCGGCGCATCGGCGCGGTGCTGCGGCTGGCGGAGACGCTGACCTCGCTCGATCCGGCGGTGAACGCGGAGTCGGTGGAGACGCTGCGGGCCAACGTCGAGGACCCGAGCCACTTCGCGGACCTGGTGGCGCAGCAGCTCCCCTTCTCGGTCGCGCAGCGCGACCGGATCATCGCCGAGCCGGCGCCGGCGGTGCGCCTCGACATCCTCGCCGACTTCCTCGCCGCGCTGGTCGAGCGCGCCGACGTCCAGCGCGAGGTGGATCGGCTCACGACGCTGCAACTCGAGCGCGGCCGCCGCGAGTACCTGCTCCGGCAGCAGCTGGAGGCGATCCGCGCCGAGCTGGGCGAGGACGACGCGATGCGGGAGGCCCGCGAGCTGAAGGTGCGCCTCGAGGGCCTCGCGATGCCGGAGACGGCGCGCGTCGAGGCGCTGCGCGAGCTGGAGCGGCTGGGCCGCCTCACCCCCGCCTCCGCCGAGTATCAGGTGGCGCGCACGTATCTGGACTGGATGCTGGCGCTCCCGTGGGGCGTGGAGGTGGAGGAGCGGCGCCCTGATCCCGCGGCGGTGCGCGCGGTGCTGGACTTGGGCCACCTCGCGCTCGAGGAGGCGAAGACCCGGATCGTCGAGTACCTCGCGGTGCGCCGCCTGGCGCCCCAGGCGCGTCCTCCGATCCTCTGCTTCGTCGGGCCGCCGGGCGTGGGGAAGACGTCGCTGGGGCGCGCGATCGCCGACGCGATGGGGCGTCCGTTCGGCCGGATGAGCCTGGGCGGGGTGGACGACGAGGCCGTGATCCGCGGGCACCGGCGCACCTACGTGGGCGCGATGCCAGGGAAGATCGTGCAGGAGGTCAGTCGTGCGCGGGCGATGAATCCTGTGCTGATGATCGACGAGATCGACAAGCTCGGCGCCGACCGCCCCGGGCACGGCAGTCCGTCGGCGGCGTTGCTCGAGGTCCTCGATCCGGAGCAGAACGTCGCGTTCGTCGACCACTACCTGAACGTGCCGTTCGACCTCTCGCGGGTCCTGTTCATCGCCACGGCCAACGCGGAGCCGCAGATCCCGGAGCCGCTGCTGGACCGGATGGAGGTCATCGAGATCCCGGGATACACGCCCGAGGAGAAGGTGGCGATCGCCCGCCGGCACCTGCTGCCGCAGCTCCTGCCCGAGCACGGGCTTTCCGACGCGGAGGTCGCGATCGGCGACGACGCGCTCGCGCTGCTGGCCTCCGGGTACGCTCGCGAGGCCGGCGTGCGGGGGATCAGGCGCGATCTCGCTGCGCTCCTCCGGCGCGTGGCCACGCACAAGGCCGCAGGCGCCTCCGGGCCGTGGACGGTGGACGAGAAGCTCATTGACGAGGTGCTCGGCCCGCCGCGCTTCGTGGACGAGCGCGCCCAGCCGGTGCCCGCGATCGGCGTCGCCAACGGCCTCGCCTGGACGGCCACCGGCGGCGACCTGCTCCCGGTGGAAGCGATCGCGATGCCGGGGACGGGCCAGTTCCAGGTCACCGGCCAGCTCGGCTCGGTGATGATCGAGTCGGTTCAGGCCGCGGCCTCGTGGGTGCGCAGCCGCGCCGAGAACCTCGGCATCCCGCGCCGGCGCTTCGGCGAGCGGGACGTCCACGTGCACTTCCCGGAGGGCGCGATCCCGAAGGACGGCCCCTCGGCGGGCGTGACGATTGCGGCGGTGTTGGCCAGCCTCTTCACCCAGCGGCCGATCCGCTCCGACCTCGCGATGACCGGCGAGATCACGCTGACCGGGCGGGTGCTCGCGGTGGGCGGCCTCCGCGAGAAGCTCGGTGCCGCCGTGCGCGGCCACATCCCGACGGTGCTCATCCCCTCGGACTGCGAGAGCGATCTCAGGAAAGTCCCCGAAGCCATCAAGCGGAGCCTCAAGATCCACCTGGTGGAGACCGCCGACGAGGTGCTGCGGCTGGCGCTGCTGCCCAAAACGAGGAAGAAGACATCGTGAACGAAGCCGGCCCCACGCCGTCGTCCACGTCCACGCTCGTGCGGGGCATCAACCCGACCGCCGCCATCGCCATCGTCGTCGGCTCGATGATCGGCTCGGGGATCTTCATCGTGCCCGCCGACATCGCGCGCCAGGTCGGCACGCCCGCCCTGCTGCTGGCGGTATGGATCATCACCGGGATCGTCACGGTGATGGGCGCGCTCACCCAGGGCGAGTTGGCCGCCATGTACCCGCGGGCCGGCGGCCAGTACGTCTATCTGCGCGAAGGGCTCTCGCCGCTGTGGGGCTTTCTCTACGGCTGGACGCTCTTCCTGGTGATCCAGACGGGCACCATCGCCGCGGTGGTGGTCGCGTTCGCCAAGTTCCTCGGACTGCTCGTGCCGGGCCTCACGCCGGACGTCTGGCTCTCGCTGGGGCACATCCCGGCGCCGGGTGACGCCCTGTTCGTGCTGCTCGGCCATCCGACCGCGCATCCGGAGTCCATCGAGATCGGCGTGTCGTCGCAGCGCCTGCTGGGGATCGCGATCGTGCTCTTCCTCACCTGGGTGAACGTGCAGGGCGTCAGGACCGGTGCGTGGATCCAGACCGTCTTCACCGCGGCCAAGGTGCTCGCTCTCGGCGGGCTCATCGTTCTCGGGCTCACGATCGGCCGCAACGCCGCCGCGATCGCCGCGAACCTCGGCGGAGGGCATTTCTGGGGCTCGGCGCCGCTCACGCTGGCGATCGTGCCCGTGATCGGCGCGGCGATGGTGGGCTCGCTCTTCTCGTCCGACGCCTGGAACAACGTCGCGTTCGCCGCCGCGGAGGTGAAGAACCCGCGCCGCAACCTCCCGCTCGCCCTCGGGTTCGGCACCCTGCTGGTGAGCGTGATGTACGTGCTCGCGAACGTCGCCTACGTCGGCGTGCTCCCGCTCGGCGCGATCCAGACCGCGGCGCAGGACCGGGTGGGGACCGCCGCCGCGCAGGTCATCTTCGGCGACGCCGGCCTGACGATCATGGCCGTGGCGATCATGATCTCCACCTTCGGCTGCGCCAACGGGCTCGTCCTCGCCGGCGCCCGCGTCTACTACGCGATGTCGCACGACGGGCTCTTCTTCCGAAGCGCCGGCGGCGTGGATCCGCGGCACCACACCCCCAAGACCGCGCTCTGGGTGCAGGCGCTGTGGACCTGCGTGCTCGCGCTCTCCGGGACCTACTCGAACCTGCTGGACTACGTGATCTTCGCCGCGGTGCTCTTCTATTTCCTGACCGTGATCGCCCTGTTCCGGCTGCGCACGCTGCGCCCCGACATGGAGCGCCCCTATCGCGCCGTCGGGTATCCCTGGATGCCCGCGATCTACGCGGCCGCCATGGGGCTGCTGATGGTGGACCTGCTGGCCAAGAAGCCCCTCTACACCTGGCCGGGCCTCATCATCGTGATGATCGGCATCCCCGTCTACTTCGTGTGGAAGCGCTTCGGCACGGCGTCGGAGATCGTGGAGGCGCCGGACACCTTCTAGCTAGTCGGCCACCACCTCGACCTTGGCGTCGCGGTGGCCGCGCACCAGCAGCACCAGGGGCAGCGAGACGGCGAACAGCACGGCGACCAGCAGGAGGACGTGGTTGTAGGCCAGGACGATCGCCTGCCGCATCACCCGCAAGTCGAGCAGCTTGATGGCCCGCCCGGTCGCGGTGACCACGTCCGTGCCGGTGCTCATCATCCCGGCGGTGGCGCTGTGCAGCCAATCCTGGGTGGCGGCGCCGTACGGCGTGACGTGCTCGGCGAGCACGTCGTGGTACCGCGCCTGGCTCCGCACCAGCTCCGTCGCCGCGACCGCGATCCCCACGCTTCCCAGCACCTGCCGGACCACGTTGTAGAGGCCGGAGGCCGCCGTCATCCGCGACCGGGGGATGGTGGAGAGGGCCGCCGTGCTCAGCGCGACGAACAGCATGCCGAAGCCCACGCCCTGCCAGATCTGGGGCAGCATCAGGTCCCAGATCCCGGTGTCGGTCGTCAGGTGCGCGAGGTCCCAGAACGAGTACGCGCTGATCGCCAGTCCGGTCCCCACGAGCACGCGCGGCCCGAGCCGGTTGTACAGCAGGCCGCCGATCGGCATGACGACGGCCATCGCGAGGCTGCGCGGCATGAGCGCGAGGCCCGACTTCATCGCCGGGTAGCCGAGCAGCTCCTGGAGGAAGAGGGGCAGGAGGAAGAGCGCCCCGTAGAGCCCCATCCCCAGCACGCCGCCCAGCGCGGTGGCCGAGGTGAAGGGCACGTTGCGGAACAGCGAGAGGTCGACGGACGGGCGCTCGGTCCTGAGCTCGCGCCAGACGAACGCCACGAGGAAGACGACGGAGACGACGGCCAGCCAGACGATGAACGAGGACTGGAACCAATCCTTGTCCTGGCCCTTCTCGAGCATCAACTGGAAGGCGCCGAGGCCGACGGTCATCGCGCCGAGACCCGCCCAGTCGATCCGTCCCTTCTGCCTGACGAGGTACGACGGGTCCTCGACGAACCGCGTGACCAGGAGGATGGCGATGGCCCCGATCGGGACGTTTACGTAGAAGACCCAGGGCCACGAATACTGGTCCGTGAGCCAGCCGCCCAGCGTGGGCCCGATCGCCGGGGCCAGGACCGTGCCGACGCCGAACAGCCCCATCGCCGTCCCCTGTTCCTCGGGCGGGAAGCTCTCGCGGAGGATGGCCTGCGAGACTGTGATCATCACGCCGCCGCCGGCCCCCTGGATGGCGCGGAAGAGGATCATGACCGGCATCGACCGCGCCAGACCGCACGCCATCGAGGCCGCCGTAAAGAGGACCACGCTCGCCATGTAGAAGTTCTTGCGCCCGAACCGCGAGGAGAGGAGCGCGGTGATCGGCATGAAGATCACCTGGGCGAGGATGTAGGCGGTGACGACCCAGGTGATCTCCTCGATCGTGGCGCCGAGCGTCCCGCTCATGTCGGGCAGCGCGACGTTCACCACCGAGGAGTCGAGCACGGCCATGATCGTGCCGATCAGGACGGTGCCCGCGACGACCCACTTGTTCGGATGGTGCGGCATACTGGGAGAGAAAAGTAATCAGGATGTAGAGGGCAGTGATCGGGTCAGTTGCCAGACGGCAAGGAATCAGTGGTTCCAAGTCGCCAGCGGTCGGCGTCAAGACCAGTTGTCAGTACTTGCGACTGGTCTGGCCCCCGCCCCTCTGGCAACTGGTAACCACTTCAGTACTTGCCGTCTGGCAACTGCTCTGTGCTCTGCCTCTCAGCGCTCGACTCTGATGGCGTGCGCGTCCGGTCGTATGTCGAAGACCGCGATCCTGGCCCGTGGCTCGAAGCGGACCTGGACAGGGGAGCCATCCACCGTGACCGAAGCCGGCGCTTTCGTGAGTCCGTGCACGACGACCAGGAAGTCTGACGCGGCGCCGTCGTAGCGTCCCCGCGACGCGACGGCGATCTCCAGCGTCGTGGCGTCGGAGCGCGTCTCGAACGTGGTCAGCCGGTAGGCGCCCTGTTGGTACGCGAAGCCTTCGCCGGCGTCCTCGTACAGCTCGCTCGGCTCCGAGCCGCCGTCCCATACGTGCAGCTCGAGCGTGTCCATGCGGCGCTCGCCGACATACTGCTCGACGACCTGCATCGGGATCACGGCGCCGGCGCGCACGAACAGCGGCACACCCCGCACGAAATTCGAGTCGTCGCGCGCCCACGGGTCGACGCGCGGTGCGCTCACGGTGAAGCTGTGCCCGCCGTCGTACACGGAGTCGAAGGGGTACCGGTACCAGCGTCCGGCCGGGAGGTATACGGGGCGCGTATCCTGGCCTTCGCGGGTCACCGGCGCCACCAGCAGGTGGTCGCCGAAGGTGAACTCGTCGTCGATACGGTACACGGCGGTGTCGGCCTGAAACTCCCACACCAGCGGCCGCGCGACCGGCCGCCCGTCGCGGGCGTGTTCGTAGAAGGCGGTGTAGATCTGCGGCAGCAACCGGTAGCGCAGCCGGATCATCTCCCGGTTGGCCGCCGTGTGCACGGGCCCGAACGCCCACGGCTCGCGGGCCGGGGCCGAAAACTCGGAGTGCGTGCGGTAGAACGGGAAGAACGTCGCCGCCTGGAGGAATCGCGAGAACAGCTCGGCGCTCGGCGCACCCGCGAAGCCGCCGATGTCGGCGCCCGCGAAGGGGACGCCGCTGATCCCGAGGCCCAGCACCATCTGGATCGCGAGCTCCAGGTGCTCCCAGTCGGCCGAGTTGTCACCGGTCCAGATGCTGGTGTACCGCTGCAGCCCGGAGAAGCCGGCGCGCGTGACGATGAACGGGCGCCGGTCGGGCTGGAGACGACGCCATCCCTCGTACGTGGCCCGCGCTTCCAGCAGCGCGTACAGATTGTGGTATTCGAGGTGGCTCCCCTCGCGCTCTCCCTTCCCGAACATCGTGACGTCGGGCAGGGTGCCGCCGTAGAAGTTGGCCGGCTCGTTCATGTCGTCCCAGATGCCCGCGATGCCGGCTTGCCACAGCCGGCTGTCCATGTCCCCCCACCAGGTGCGCGTGCGCTGCAGGCTGAAGTCCGGGAACACCGTCTCCCCCGGCCACACCTTGCCCACGTACGGCGAGCCGTCGGGCCACGTCACGTAGCCGTTCAGGGCCAGCAGCTGTCGGTACACGTCGTAGGCGCTGTCCACCTTCACGCCGACGTCCACGATGGTGGTGACCTTCATCCCCTGGCGCCTGAGGTCCGCCAGCATCCGGCGCGGGTCGGGGAAGCGTTGCGGGCTCCAGGTGAACAGCCGGTACCCGTCCATGTAGTCGATGTCGAGGTACAGCACGTCGCACGGGATGCCCCGGCCGCGGAACTCGTGCGTGATGCGGAACAGCTCGCTGTCCGGGAAGTAGCCCCAGCGGCTCTGCTGGAAGCCGAGCGCCCATTCCGGCGGAAGCGGAGTGCGGCCCGTGAAGCGCGTGTAACCGGCCAGCACCTCCCGGACCGACGGGCCCGGGAGGAGGTAGAATCGCAATTCGCCCCCCTCGGCGGTGTAGCCCACGTTGTTCCGCAGCTTGGCGCCGAAATCGAACTCGCTCTTGTACGAATCGTCGAAGTAGACCCCGTAGGCCCGGGCCCCGTTCACGGCCACGTAGAACGGGATGGAGGAGTAGATCGGCGTCGCCTGGCGGGCGCGGTAGCCGGCGTCGGTGTTCCAGAGGGTGAGGATGGTGCCGGTGCGGTCGAGCGGGAACGGCTCCTCGCCGATGCCGAAGTAGTGCGCACCCGCGGGGCGGCCGAAGATCTCCGTGACGCGCGCGCCGTGATGCCCGGCGCCGAGCGTTTCCTCGAGGAGCGGGCCGCCGCTGTCCGCGACCGCGAGGCGCAGCGGGTGCTTGGCCACCGTCACGGTGAGCGCGCTCCCTGCCAGCACGAGCGACTCGGGCGTTTCCCGGATGCGGGGCTCGATGAGCGTGAGGCTCTCGGGCAGGACGGCCCAGGACGCCGCCGTGTCGAAAGTCCCGGCGAACGCGTAGCGGACGCGGAACGCGCCGCCCTCGAGTTGCTCGATGCGCACCATGCCGCTGTCGGCCCGCGCGACGATCCCGCCGGGCACGCGGGTGAGGCCGCGATAGCTGCCGATGAAGGTGAAGTGACCGTCCTGCGCGGCGGCCGTTCCCGCGGCGGCGCCCAGCGCGGTCGCCGCAATCAGCAGAGAACGCATTGGCCAGCACGACATGTGGGTCTCCGGTCCGAGTCAGGGAATCTGAAGCTCGCACATTCTTCGCGCCGCCGGTATCGTACCGGGCAGATCCCCCGCGCAGGAGGCGACCGTGGCCGGCTCCAAGCTGCTCAAGCTGCTGGGCGCGTGTGCCCTCTGCCTGGCGCTCGTGGCGCTGTTGGTGCTAATCATCAAGCGGCTGCTCTAACGGGGAGGTTCGGCATGAAGAAGAACATGGGGACGGCGGATCGCATCATTCGCACGCTCATCGCGGTCGTCATCGGAGTCCTGTACTTCACCGGCGTGCTCGGCGGGACGCTGGCCCTGATCCTCGGCATCGTCGCGGTCCTGTTCCTCCTGACCAGTATCGTGTCGTTCTGTCCCGGCTACCTCCCGTTCGGGATCTCGACGGCGAGCCCTGAGTCGCCGACGGCGCCGCCGGCGGCTCCCAAAGCCTGACGGTGCGCCGCGAGTCTCCGGCGCCGGGGACGACGGGCTTCCCACGGCGCGAGTTCCTGGCGCTGGTCGGCCAGGCAGGGTGGGGCATCGTCGTGGCGGGCCCGTGGCTCGGCGACGCCCTCATGGCCGCGCCGGCAGCCGCGTCATCCGCGTCCCCTAGCCCGCAGGAGCCCGAGAGCCTCTATTCCGGCCTGCATTGGCGCATGCTCGGCCCGTTCCGCGGCGGGCGCGCTGACGCGGTGGCGGGCGTGCCGGGCCGCCCCAACGAGTTCTACTTCGGGGCGGTGGGCGGCGGGGTCTGGAAGTCGGTGGACGGCGGACGCGTCTGGATGCCGATCTTCGACGCGCAGCCGGCCTCCTCCATCGGGGCCATCGCCGTCGCGCCGTCGCATCCGGACGTGATGTACGTCGGCACCGGCGAGTCCACGCCGCGCGACTCGGCCGGCTACGGCGATGGCATCTACAAGTCCACTGACGCAGGGAAGACCTGGACCCACGCCGGCCTCGAGCACACACGGTGGATCGGCAAGATCGCGGTGGACCCCCGGAACCCGGACGTCGTCTTCGTCGCCGCCATGGGATCGCTCTACGGACCGAACCCCGAGCGCGGCGTCTTCCGGTCGCGCGACGGCGGCCGGAGCTGGGAGAAGGTGCTGTACAAGGACGAGAACGTCGGCGCGATCGAGGTCGCGATCGACCCGTCGAACCCGCGGGTGGTGTACGCCGGGCTCTGGAACACGCGCCGGCCGCCGTGGTTCGTGTACGCGCCGAGCAACGGGCCGGGAGGCGGCATCTACAAGTCCACCGACGGCGGCACGACCTGGAAGCAGCTGACCGTCGGGCTGCCGAGCGGGACGATCGGGAGGACGGGCCTCGCGGTGGCGCCGAGCCATCCCCGGCGCGTCTACGCGGTGGTGGACTGCCTCGAGCCCGGGGCCGCGGCGGCCGGCGAGTCGGTGTCTGCGCCATCCGCCGCGGGACGGGGCGGGCAGCAGGCACCTCCGGGGCAGGGCGGAGTCTTCCGTTCGGACGACGGCGGCGCGACGTGGGCGAAGCTGTCCTCCGATCCGATGCTGTGGGGCCGCGGCTGGTACTTCGAGAAGATCGCCGTCGATCCGCGGGACCCCGACGTCGTCTACGTTCCGAACATCAACGTGAACCGCAGCCGCGACGGCGGCCGGACCTGGGACGTCATCCGCGGCTCGCCCGGTGGCGACGACTACCACCAGGTCTGGATCTCGCCGGACGACCCCGATACGCTGATCGTCGCGAGCGACCAGGGCACGGTCGTCACGCGCAACGCGCGGGCGGACGACCCGCGTGCGATGACCTGGAGCTCGTGGCTCAACCAGCCCACGGCGCAGATGTACCACGTGTCGGTGGACTACCGGTTCCCGTACTGGGTGACCGGCGCGCAGCAGGACAGCGGCGGCGTGGCGGTGCGCAGCCGCGGCAAGTTCGCCCAGATCTCCATGCGCGACTGGGAGCCGATGGGCGGATCGGGGGAGAGCGGATACACCGCGGGCGATCCGCTGCACCCCGGGTTCGTCTTCGGCGGCTCGGGTGCGTGTTGGGACCTGGCGCTGAATCGGGCGGTGCCGGGCACGACGGCGCCGCAGTCGCCGGAGGCCGCGCGCACGGACTGGACCCAGCCGCTGGTGCTCTCGGCCGCCGACCCGCACGCGCTCTATTACGCGAACCAGTTCCTCTTCAAGACGACCGACGGGGCGCACTCGTGGACGCGCATCAGCCCTGACCTGACGCGGCCCGATCCCGGCGTGCCGCCGAATCTCGACGCGGCCTCGGCGGCCGACGCCGACAACGGCCGCAAGCGCGGCGTCATCTACACCATCGCCCCGTCGCCGCTCTCGGCGCCGACGGTCTGGGTGGGGACCGACGACGGCTGGATCCACCTGACGCAGGACGACGGTCAGAAATGGCAGAACGTCACGCCGCCGGAGCTGTCGGCATGGAGTCGCGTGACGATGCTCGAGGCGTCGCACTTCGACGCCAATGCAGCTTACGCGAGTGTGGATCGCCACCAGCTCGACGACTTCGAGCCGTACGTCTATCGCACCCGCGACCTGGGCAGGACTTGGCAGAGGATCGCCACGGGGCTGCCGTCCGGCGCGTACGTGCACGTCGTGAAAGAGGACCCGGTGCGGCGGGGCCTGCTGTTCGCCGGGACCGAGCGCGGAGCGTTCCTGTCGTTCGACGACGGCGACCACTGGCAGCAGCTGCAGCTCAACCTGCCCGCGGTCTCGGTGCGCGACTTCGCCATCTACGGGAACGACCTGATCATCGCGACGTTCGGACGGGGCTTCTGGGTCGTCGACGACGTCAGCCCGCTCAGGCAGATCGGCGACGCGGTGCTCGCGGCCGACGCGTACCTCTTCAAACCCGCCGACACGATCAACGTGATCCAGGGCGGGGATGACGGCACGCCGCTGCAGTGGGACGAGCCGCAGGCGCCGAACCCGCCGAGCGGGGCCGCGATCGACTACTGGCTCAAGGCGGACGCGAGCGGACCGGTCACCCTCGAGATCCTGGACGCGAGCGGGACCAGCCTCAGGACGTTCTCGAGCGCCGGTGCGCCTGCGGGTCCGGCCGCCGGTGCGGGACCGGGCGGTGGTGCGCCGGGAGGCCTGCCTCGGGTCTCCGCCCTGTGGCGGTCAACTCCCGAGCCCTTCTCCGGAGCCGCGGGGATGCACCGCGTGGTCTGGCTGCCGGTGGCGCCCGCTCCGCCGGGTCAGCGAGGCGGTGGGGGCGGCGGCTTCTTCGGCCGGCCGCGGACGCTATTGACCGGCACGTTCACAGCGAAGCTCACGGTGAACGGGCAGAGCTACACGCAGACGTTCACCGTGCAGCCCGATCCGAGACTGCAGGCGCAGTAGGCGGTGTTCGGACCAGTTGCCAGACGGCAAGTACTGAAGTGGTTACAGGGCGTCAGACTTTCGGACCGAGAACAGGCCCCGCCGGATGCCGCGGCGGGGCCTTCGTCGCTCTTTACAGGTGCAAGAACCCGCCCCCAAGGCCGGGAAGGCTTTCGAGGGCCCTCGCGACTATGGACACGGCGACAAACGCGGCGAAGACCGCAACCACCGTCAATCCTGCGTCCACCCGGGAGACTGCCACCTCCTGCACGTCGGCGAGCGGAACGGAAACCCGGCGAGGGGTGAAGTGAAAGGTGGCCGGCTCCCGATAGCCGACGATGGAATCCCCGACGAATCGCGCCTTCGGTATCACAACCGTGCTGCTGTCGTGGCGGAGCCGTAGGCGCACGTCGCGGGGCCGCGTATCGCTGAGCGCCTGCGCCGGTGACACCGGCTGCACTCGCCACGACGTGCAGGCGGTGAGTTGCGGAATCATGGCGATCAGCACAATCGCGGCGACTGGTCGCTTGCGCGCCGGCATAGCTTCCTCCTAGAACGCCAAGGTGACGCCCAGGCCCAGGTGGCCACCGGGCAGCGGCACGAGGCTCGGGCGGGCGCCCGCCAGCCCTACGGTCGTCCACACCTCGGGCACAGCGGCGTAGCCGATTAACCCGCCGAGCCCACCGCCGAGGGTACCGCCGAGGAGCGTCGCCAAGAACCGGTTTCCCACGCAGTTGATACTGCTCGTGCTCAGGCCGGACGGGCACGGACCGCTCAAGTGGTAGCCCACTACGAAGCCGCCGACCGCGCCCACCCCGTACCCGACCCAAGCCGCGGCTTCGTGAGCGCCATGATTCCGGCTCACCTCGAGCGCCGTCACCGCGCTCAACGGGACCGGCCTCGGCGACAGGATGAGGCTCAGGAGACCGCCTCCTCTGCGCAGCAGGAGAGTGTCGCCGTGTACTGCCACGACGTCCCCCGTCTTCCCGTCCCAGCCCAGCGTGGGGGCCGTGATGCGCACGTGCGCTCCGCTGGCCAACGCGGGCGGCTCGCTACCGGTCGGTTGGCCGTGGTCCGCAATCGCTCCGGACACCGGCTGCTCGCCGGGCAGTGCCATCCACGTCGTCACGGCGACCTCAGCCGCGGGAATAGCGCATGGCACTCCGTCCCGACGCCCGTAGACCGTGTCGCCGATGATCTGGGCGGCGGGCAGCGTGTCGAACTTCAGCACGGCGCCCGAGGTCGTCGTGATGCTTACCAGCCGTGACCGCGCAGGGGTGACGCCTGATGTCTGATAGGCGCCACAGGCGCTGAGCAGGGGAAGCAGCGAGATGAAGATCGTTGAGCGAACTGACAGCTTCAGCTTGCTCATGGCGTGCTCCGACCGGGGTGCCGCGAAAGACCTTTGCTCGGCCCTCCGACTGCGCACCAGACTACGTGCTGCCCGTCAGGCAGGCGTCAAGCCGGGAATGCGAGCGGATACGTCGGTGAGGCGGCGGGCGGCGCCACGGCTTGCGTCCCGAGCCCGGGGTTCTGTATATGTCTCGGGTGTCGCGAGAGCCTCGGCGCTTCCGGATCGGGGCGCGACGGGGTGCAGCTCGACCCTCCCACTGACGTCTTCCGAGAGCACTGCCCGTGCACATCCAGCTCGGCGCGATCGACTACGCCATCCTCATCGTCTACTTCGCCTTCGTGCTCGGCATCGGCTGGGCGCTGCGGCGCTTCATCAAGAGCGGCGACGACTTCTTCCTCTCAGGACGTGCGATTCCCGCCTGGGTCGCCGGGCTGGCGTTCATGTCCGCCAACCTCGGCGCGCAGGAAGTGATCGGGATGGGCGCCTCGGGCGCCAAGTACGGGATGATGACGAGTCACTTCTACTGGCTCGGCGCGATCCCCGCGATGGTGTTCGTCGGGATCTTCATGATGCCGTTCTACTACGGCTCGCGTGCGCGCTCCGTCCCGGAGTACCTGAAGCTCCGCTTCGACGAGAAGACCCGCGGCTTCAACGCGATCACCTTCGCGGTGATGACCGTGTTCTCGTCCGGGATCTCGATGTACGCGCTGGCGAAGCTGCTCGAGTTGATCCTCGGCTGGGACTTCAACGCCAGCATCCTGGTGTCGGCCGCCATCGTCCTCGCCTACATCTTCCTGGGCGGGCTCACCTCCGCGATTTACAACGAAGTGCTGCAGTTCTTCCTCATCGTGCTCGGCTTCCTGCCCCTGATCCTCCTGGGGCTCAAGGACGTCGGCGGATGGTCGGGGCTGACCGCCAAGCTGCAGACGGTGGCGACGCAGGCAGGCTTCGCGCAGGGGGCGTGGTCCAGCTCGTGGCACCACCTGGGCAACCCGCACGCGAACCCGATGGGGGTCGAGTGGTTCGGCCTGGTGATGGGGCTAGGATTCGTCCTGTCGTTCGGCTACTGGTGCACCGACTTCCTGGTGGTGCAGCGGGCCATGGCGGCCAACTCGATGAGTGCGGCGCGGCGCACCCCGCTGCTCGCGGCGATCCCCAAGATGCTCTTCCCCTTCCTCGTGATCCTGCCGGGGATGATCGCCATCGCGCTGCACGTCACCCGCGGCGGACTGCTGCCCCTCGGCGCCGACGGCACGCCGAACTACAACCTTGCCGTGCCCGTGATGCTCGGGCACTACCTGCCGACCGGCCTGCTCGGCCTCGGGCTCACCGCCCTGATGGCGTCGTTCATGTCGGGCATGGCCGGGAACGTGACGGCGTTCAACACCGTGTGGACGTACGACATCTACCAGTCGTACATCCGGCCGGGACAGTCGGACAAGCACTACCTGCGGATGGGGCAGGCCGCGACGGTGTTCGGGATCCTGTTCAGCGTGGCGGCGGCCTACGTGACGACGCGGTTCAACAACATCATGGACATGCTCCAGCTCGTCTTCGCGTTCGTGAACGCGCCGCTGTTCGCGACCTTCCTGCTGGGGATGTTCTGGCGCCGCACCACGGGCCACGGGGCGTTCTTCGGCCTCCTGATCGGCACCGGGGTGGCGGCGCTCCACAACGGGTTGGTCCTGCCGCTGGGCGACGTCCCCGGCATCAAGGGCGGGTTCCTGGGCACCGTGCTGCACACCTACCCGAGCGAGATGGCGCAGAACTTCTGGACCGCGATCTTCGCGTGGACGGCGTGCTTCGTGGCGACGATCGTGATCTCGCTCCTCACGAAGCGCAAGAAGTCGGACGAGGAGCTGAAGGGGCTCGTCTACGCCCTCACGCCGCGACTCAAGGACCGCGAGTCGCCGTGGTACAAGCAGCCGGCCACCCTGGGCGTCATCGTGCTCGGGCTCACGGTCGTGCTCAACGTCATCTTCTGGTGAGGGCGCGATGAAACTGGACGTGCGGCTGCCGATCGGGATGATGTTCACGCTGCTGGGCGCGCTTCTCGTGGTGTACGGGCTCGTGTCGGATCGGGCGATCTACGCGCGCTCGCTCGGGATCGACGTGAACCTGTGGTGGGGACTGGTGCTGCTCGCGTTCGGCGTCCTGATGCTGACCTTCGCGCTGCGGTCCCGGCGCGCCCAGGGGGACGACGCTTCGCGGTGAGGCGACTGCGGTGAGGCGGGGCGCCGAGGGCTAGGGCGTCCCGAGCTGGGTGGCGGCCGGCAGGACGTTGCCCGTCGAGTCGAAGAGCGCGAGCGAGCCGGCCCCCCAGATCAAAAGCCCGGGGACCTGGATCGCCTCCGGATACCACCACACCACCCCGGCGCCGTGGCTCCCCGGCGTGGACGCAACCGCATCCACGAGATCCCGCGCGAACTGCGCCTGCCCCGCCGGAGACGCCGGCCACGCCATGCCGACCTGGGTCGTCACCAGGCTCTCCCAGCCGCCGGCCCTCCACGGATAGGATGTCTCGACCACGACGATGTCCTTGCCGTAGCGCGCCGCCGTCGCCTGCAGGTTCCCCTGCAGCGCGAGCAGCGGGCCGTGCCAGAACGGGTAGTAGCTCAGGCCGATGACGTCGTAGGGGACGCCGTAGGCCGCCATGTGGTCGAAGAACCACTGCGTGCTCGCGGTGCCTCCGCCCTGCCCGTAGTGCAGCATGATGCGGACGGTGTCGCCCGGAGCGAGAGCATCCCGCACGCCCTTGATGCCCGCCTTGAGGAGGCCTGTGAACTGGGTCCATTCGGCGAGCGTGTCGCCGCCGGCGACGTAGAGCTGGCCCACCGGCCAGAGCATGCCGCTGTCGATCTCGTTTCCGACCTGCACGATGTCCGGCAGCGCGCCCGCCTGCTTGAGCTGCGTCACGACGCTGTCGGTGTAGGTCTCGAGCTTCTGCGCGAGGGCGGCGAAGCCGAGGCCGGCCCAGGCGGCCGGCGTGGTCTGGTGGCCCGGATCGGCCCAGGTGTCGGAATAGTGGATGTCGAGCAGGAGCTTGGCGCCTGAGGCCTTGATCCGTCCGGCCAGCTGTATCGTGTACGGGAGATCGTTGACCTGCACGTCCGAATCGTTCGGATTCACGAACAGGCGTAGCCGGTAGATGTTCGCCCCGCGGGACCGCAGGATCGCGATGGCGTCCTTCGCCTGGCCGCCGTCGCGGAAGACGCCTCCGGCCTGCTCGATCGTCGCCAGGGCCGAGATGTCGGCGCCCAGGAGCATGGAGGCAGGGGCGTGCGAGGACGCCGTGGGCGAATGGTCGCACGCGGCCGCCGGGGCGAGCGCCAGCACCGCCCACACAAGCTGGCGGGCGCGTCGGCGCGTCCCCATCATTGGATGCGGCACCGATCTTGCCCGCCGGTGGAGCGCCATGCGGCCGGCCGAAGAGCGGGAAACGTGAGTGGCACCGCCATGATTCGATAGTAGCCACCCCGGTCTGCCGAAGCCAGGAGCCTATGGACGAGCTGAGAGCGCTTCGATCCCTCGCCGCGGCGATGGGCGTGCACACCCGTTACACGGACGGACTGGGGAAGCGCGTCAACGTGGCTCCCGAGACGCTGGTTCGCGTGTGCGCGGCGCTCGGCGCCCCGATCGCGCGGGCGAGCGACGCCGCCGAAGCGCTCCGCGCGCGGCGCGCACGGCGCGGCGTGGGCCTCGTTGCACCCGTCCTCGTGGCCTGGAACGGAGCGTTGCCGCCGGTCGCGCTCCCGGGCGGGGGCGGGGGCGTGCGCGTGGAGCTGCGTCTGGAGGACGGCGAGGTCGTTCCGCTCGTGGCCAGTCGCGGCGTGTACCGCGCCCGTCGCCGCCTGCCGGTCGGCTACCACCTGCTCACGGTCGAGGCTCGCGGCACACGAGAAACCGCGACGGTGATCGCCGCGCCCGTGCGGGCGTTCCGCCGGAGCGCCTCCCGTCGCAGCTGGGGGGTCGGCGCGCATCTGGCCGCGCTGCGCTCCGTGCGCAGCCGCTCGGTGGGAGATCTCCGCGACCTGGAGTCGCTCTGTCGGTGGCTCGGCGAGCGCGGCGGCGACCTGGTCACGCTCCTGCCGCTCAACCCGACGTTCAACACCGACGGGCCGGAGCCGAGCCCGTACTCGCCAGTGAGCCGGCTCTTCTTTTCCGAGCTGATACTCGACCTCGGAGGCGCGCATCGCCCGGCCGGCGCCATCTCGATGCTGGACGTGACCCGGGCCGACGCGGAGGTCCGCGCGGCGCTCGCGGATCAGCCCGCTCCACCGGCGTCGGAGCTGGACGAGGAGCTGAGGCGCTATGCGCGGTTCCGCGGGGCGCAGGCGCGGCACGGCAGGAACTGGCGGGCCTGGCCGGCGCGCCAGCGGGCCGGCACGCTCGAGAGCGCCGACGTGGACGCGGCGGAAGAGCGACATCACCTCGTCGCCCAGACGCTGGTGCGGCGCCAGCTTCACGCGCTGAGGCAGCGACTGGATCGGGACGGCTTCCGGCTGGGACTGGACCTGGCCGTGGGCGGCCACCCCGACGGGTACGATCCCTGGTCGCGGCAGACGCTGTTCGGCGATGGGATGTCGGTCGGCGCTCCGCCGGACCTGGGCTTCCCGAGCGGGCAGGATTGGGGCTTCTCGCCGGTCCTGCCCGATCCGTCCCGCCGCGAGGGACACCGCTACCTCGCCGCGACGATCGCCTGCCAGGCTTCTCTGGCGGGTCTGCTCCGCGTGGATCACATCATGGCCTGGACGCGGCTCTACTGGATCCCGCACGGCTTCCCGCTGCACCAGGGCACCTACGTCTCGTATCCTGCCGAGGAGCTGTTCGCCGTCCTCACCCTGGAATCGAGCCGGCACCGGTGCGAGGTGGTGGGCGAGAACCTGGGGAACGTGCCGCACGAGATCGACGAGGCGCTGCCGCGCCACCGCATCTGGGGGATGTACCTGGCCCAGTTTCAAGCGAGCAGTGACCAGAGCGTCAGCCCCCCCAGAGCCTCCGACGTGGCGCTGATCGGCACGCACGACACGCCCACGCTGGCCGGCTGGCTCGATGCCTCCGACATCCCGGAGCGGGTACACTACAAGCTCCTGGCGCCGCAAGCCGTGCCGGACGTCCGCACCGAGCGCGCGCGGGCCGTCGCCCGGCTCGCCCGGCGGCTCAAGCGGAGCGCCGACGATCCGCCCGCGCTCCTCGCGGCGCTGCTCGAGTGGCTCGGCCGGTCGCGAAGCCCGCTGGTCGTGCCCTGGCTCGAGGACCTCTGGCTCGAGCCTCGCCGGGTGAACCTCCCCGGGACGCGGTCCTCGGATCGTCCGAACTGGCAGAGCCCGATGCGCAAGCTGCTCGAGGAGATCTTCGCCGACCCCGAAGTGGATGCGCTGGTCCGCCGCCTCGCGCGGGCGCGCGGCTCCGCATGAATCCCGACCTGGAACTCGAGGTTCGATAGCGCGGCGCAGCAGAACCGCCCGCCGTGGCCCACGTGCGCGGCTGGCCCGTCGCCCTTCCGGCGCCCTATATTGGCCGGCGATGGCCGAGGTCCTGGAGCGCCTGAGTGCCGCGCTCGCCGACCGGTATTCGATCGAGCGCGAGCTCGGCGCGGGCGGCATGGCTACGGTCTACCTCGCCAGGGACCTCCGGCACGATCGCGCTGTGGCGATCAAGGTCCTGCGGCCCGAGTTGGCCGCGTCGCTGGGCGCGGAGCGCTTCCTGCTCGAGATCAAGACCACCGCGCAGCTGACCCATCCGAACATCCTCCCGCTGCTCGATTCGGGCGAAGCCGACGGTCTGCTGTACTACGCGATGCCGTTCGTCGAGGGCGAGTCGCTCCGAGGTCGACTGAGCCGCGAGAAGCAACTGCCGCTCGTTGAGGCGCTCCGGATCACGCGGGAGGTGGCCGATGCGCTCGGCCACGCGCACAGCCACGGCGTGATCCACCGCGACGTCAAGCCGGAGAACATCCTGCTGGAGAGCGGGCACGCCGTGGTCGCGGACTTCGGGATCGCGCGCGCGGTGCGGGCGGCCGGCGGCGAGCGCCTCACCCAGACCGGGTTCACGGTGGGGACGCCGGAGTACATGAGCCCGGAGCAGGCGGCCGGGAACACGGACCTCGACGGGCGGTCGGATCTGTACTCGCTCGGCTGCGTCCTGTTCGAGATGCTGAGCGGCGTGATGCCGTACTCCGGGGGCACGCCGCTGGAGATCCTGGCCAGGAAGCTGAGCGAGCCGGTGCCGCGGGTCTCCGTGGGGCGGAAGGCTGCTCCGGGGCCGGTCGAGGCTGTGCTCACGAAGGTGCTGGCCACAAGGCCGGAAGACCGCTTCGCCACGGCAAGCGAATTCACCGCGGCGCTGGAGGGCGAGCCGTTCGCGAAGCTGGTGACCGCCGGGGCGCGGCGCCGGCGGCGGCGCTTTGCGATCGCGGGCGCGGCCCTACTGGTCGTGGTGAGCGCGTCCACAGTCCTGGCCCGGTACCTGGGCGTACTCCGCCCTGGCGGGCCGCCGGTGATCGGGAGCGTTTCGCAGCTCACCTCCGACCCCGGCATCGAGATGCACCCGAGCCTGTCCCCGGACGGGAAGTGGATCGTCTATGCAGGCGACCAGTCGGGCAACAAGGACATTTACCGGCGCGCCGTCGGCGGTCTGAACGCCATCGACCTCACCAAGGACTCGCCTGAGGACGACGACGAGCCAGCGTTCTCGCCCGACGGAGACCGCATCGCGTTCCGATCGGAGCGCGAGGGCGGCGGGATCTTCGTGATGGGCCCGATGGGCGAGGCGGTGCGGCGCGTGACCCGCAAGGGGTTCCGGCCGACCTGGTCGCCGGATGGCACCGAAATCGCTTTCGTCACCGAGGACGTACCGCTACTGCCACAGAACCAGTTCAGCGCGAGTGACCTGTGGGTCGCCGACGTAAAGACCGAGAAGCTGCGGCACCTGAATGCCGGGGACGCAGTTACGCCAAGCTGGTCGCCGCACGGTCTCCGGATCGCTTACATGAAGCGGATGGGCCACATCTGGACGATCCCGGCCCGGGGTGGCCAGCCGGTGGCGGCGACCAACGACAAGTTCACCAACTGGAACCCCACTTGGTCACCGGACGGGAAGTACCTCTACTTCGCGAGCGATCGGGGCGGCAGCATGAATCTCTGGCGGGTCCCGATTGACGAGAAGTCGGGGAAGACGCTGGGGAGTCCCGAGCCGATCACGGTGCCGACACCGGACCTGAAACAGATCAGCGTGGCTGCCGGGGGGCGCGAGATCGCGTACAGCTCGGCGACGGTCCAGAGCAACATCCAAACGGCCACGCTCGATCCGACCGCGGAAACGGTCGTCGGCGAGCCCACCTGGGTCACCACCGGATCGCGGATCTGGGTATCCCCCGATCCGTCGTGGGACGGACAGTGGGTGACTTTCTATGACTACGACCAAGGTCACATCTACGTACAGCACCCCGACGGCAGCGGGCTCAGGCAGGTGACGGGCGACACCGCCGCGGACCGCAACCCCCGCTGGTCCCCGGACGGCAAGTGGATCGCATTTTTCTCGTCGGGCCGCGCGCGGGAAATTCAGATCTGGGAGATCCGCTCTGATGGTAGCGAGCTGCGCCGGGTCACCGATGCGGACAACGGCGTCAGCTACGACGCGTGGTCTCCGGACGGCACGCGGTTGATGGGGTCGATGGTTCTGCGCGGTGTCGGCGAGACTGTAGTCTTCGATCCCAACCGTCCATGGGGCTCGCAGCGGCGCCAGGTGCTGCCTGCCGCGGGCGAGGCATTCCAGCCCTTCTACATGAACTCCTGGTCACTGGACGGGCAGCGCCTGTGCGGCGGCATCGGGCCCAGGGACAACGGCATCCTCACCTACGAGTTTCGCACCGGGCGCTACGAACGCCTGACCGATTACGGGGAGTGGCCCGTGTGGCTCCCCGACAGCCGGCACATCCTGTTCGTCTCCGGCGGCGGCAAGGCGTTCTACATCGTGGACCGGATCACGAAACAGGTACGGAGGATATTCACCGCGGGGCGGGACGTGCTGGGCCCGCCGCGCCTGACGCGCGACGGGCGCCACATGTTCTACTCGCGGCGGGTGACCGAGGCGGACCTCTGGATGGTGACGCTGAAGTAGCGCGTGCGCAGCCACCTCGGCGGCCGCGCCGCCCGAGATCCGCCCGGTCCAGTGTCCCAGTCTGCCGATCAATCCACGTGCCAGCCGGTGCTCAGCTCCGTCGTGCCCCACTTGATCCTGAGTACACCGCGCAGCGCAGCCTGGCCCGTCGCGGGATCAGCCGACTCCGGGATGAGGTAGACGCTCAGCGATTCCTCCGGCTCCAACAGCGCCCGGCTGGCGAGCGACACGCGGCCCATGTCCTTGGTCGAGTCGCGCTCCAGCCCCTCCTGCTGCGTCTCCCGATTGACGATCAGGTACCACCCCGAGCGGGTGTACAACACGTAGAGGGTGTAGTCCCCGCGCGGCACTCTGAGATCGCCGATGGTGATATCCACGTCGGTTCGGAGCGTCGTGGCCATGTCCGCCCCGAACCGCCAGACCGAGTCCATCGGGATGAGCCCGCCCTCCACGCGCCGGCCGCGGGCGTGCGGCTGACCGTAGATGATCGCGATGCGTGACGGCCCGTACAACTGAGCGTCCTGCTGGTACCACTGCCCGAAATACTTGCGCGCGTTGACGTGCACCTCGACCGACGCGAAGCTGCTGGCCGCCATCCGCGGCACGGGAGCCTGCGGCGCCTGGGCGAGCGCGGCCTGCGCGCCGCCCAGGAGCGCCGCGATCGTAGCCGCTCTCGCCGGGTTGCCGCGCATGCGGAGCTAGTCTACGTGCCAGCCGGTGCTCAGCTCCGTCGTGCCCCACTTGATCCGGAGCACGCCGCGCAGAGCAGCCACGCCCGTCGTGGGCTGCGCCGACTCCGGCACGAGGTAAACGCTCAGCGCCTCCTCCGGCTCCCGCAGCGTGCGGCTGGTGAGCGTCACACGGCCCAAGTCCTTCGCCGAATCGTGCTCGAGTCCCCACTGACCGGTCTCGCGATTGACGATCAGGTACCACCCCGCGCGCGTGTACAGCACGAAGAGGGAGTAGTCCCCGCGCGGCACCTTGAGATCGCCCAGCGTGAAGTCCACGTCGCTGTGCAGCGTCGTGGCCACGTTGGCCCCGAAGCGCCAGACCGTGTCCATCGGGATCAGCCCGCCCTCCACGCGGCGGCCGCGGGCGTGCGGCTGGCCGTAGGCGATCGCGATGCGCGACGGACCTGTGAGCGCGGCGTCGTCCGGGTCCCACTGGCCGAACATGTAGCGTGAGTTGATGTGCACCTCGACGGACGCGTAGCTGCTCGCCGCCATGCGCGCCGGAGGCGCCTGCGGCGCCTGCGCGATGGCGGCCTCCGCACCGCCTAACAGCGCCGCGACCACAGCCAACTGCACGAGATTGTGGCGCATACCGTTCCTCCTCTCGAATGCCCGTTTTGCAGGGGCGATCCTTCGGCGGTGATATAGCCCCCGCCGCAGGAGGGCACCAGAGCGCCCCGCTGAAGGCGCGGCAGGCGCCCGCGCCGCCTTGACTCCCCCTCGCCGGCGGGCAACGCTTAACGACTATGGGATCAACGACCGCCCCAAACGACGCGTCCAGAGTCGCCCGGCCCAAGCCGGGCCTGACCTTCTGGCAGATCTGGAACATGAGCTTCGGGTTCCTCGGGATTCAGTTCGGCTTCGCGCTCCAGAACGCGAACGTGAGCCGGATCTTCGAGACCCTGGGCGCCAAGGTGGAGAGCATCCCGATCCTGTGGATCGCCGCGCCGACGACGGGACTCCTGGTCCAGCCGATCGTCGGCTACTTCAGCGACCGCACCTGGAACCGGCTCGGCCGGCGGCGGCCGTACTTCCTCGGCGGGGCGATCCTCGCCTCCCTGGCCCTGCTGGTGATGCCGAACTCCCCGGCGCTGTGGGTGGCGGCCGGCATGCTGTGGATCATGGACGCCTCCATCAACATCTCGATGGAGCCGTTCCGCGCCTTTGTGGGCGACAACCTGCCGTCGTCGCAGCGCACCACCGGCTTCGCGATGCAGAGCTTCTTCATCGGCACGGGCGCCGTGGTGGCCTCGATGCTCCCATGGCTGCTCACCAACCGGTTCGGCGTGGCCAACCAGGCGCCGGCGGGACAGATCCCGTCGTCGGTGCGGCTCTCGTTCTATCTCGGTGCCGCGGTCTTCTTCGCCGCGGTGCTGTGGACCGTCCTGCGGTCGAAGGAGTATTCACCCGAAGAGATGGCGTCCTTCGCGGAGAACCAGGCACGCGAAGGGCAGGTCCGGAAGGGACGGACCGCGGAGGAGTACGCGGAGCACGGCGGCCGGCAGATCCGCCTGGGCTGGATCTTCCTCCTCGTGGGCGCGGTGCTGAGCATCGCGCTGGCCTACCTGGCCGCGTACCAGGTGATCGTCCTGTCGGCCGGCACGCTCGTCGTCGGCCTGCTGCTCATTGCGAGCGGCATGCTGCAGCGCCGCGGCCGCACGGAGAGCGGTTTCGTGACCATCCTCAACGATTTCCAGGACATGCCCCTGACGATGAAGCAACTGGCCTGGGTGCAGTTCTTCTCCTGGTTCGCGCTGTTCGCGATGTGGATCTACACGACGGCTGGGGTCACGAGCCACGTCTACGGCACCAGCGACACGACGTCGGCGCGCTACAACGAGGGGGCCAACTGGGTGGGGGTCCTGTTCGCCGCGTACAACGGCATCGCTGCCGTGGTGGCGTTCGCCATTCCGGTGCTGGCGCGGATGACCAGCCGGAAGGCGGCGCACGCAATCTGTCTGGTGTGCGGCGCGCTCGGGTTCCTCTCGATCTACCTCGTCACGGACCCGCGCTGGCTGCTGGGCTCGTTCGTGGGCGTGGGGATCGCCTGGGCGAGCATTCTCTCGATGCCCTACGCGATCCTGACCGGGTCGCTGCCGCCGTCGAAGATGGGCTACTACATGGGGGTCTTCAATTTCTTCATCGTCATCCCGCAGATCACCGCGGCGGCGGTCCTGGGCCTGTTCGTCGGGCGCCTCTTCGGCGGCCAGGCGATCTACGCCCTCCTGGTCGGCGGCGTGTCGCTCGTGCTCGCGGCGGCGCTCACACTCCGCGTCCGGGACGAGGACGCGGAAAGGGTGGCAGCCACGTGAGAAACACGATCCGCACCGCGGCGCTCCTGGGGCTCGGCGCCTGCGCCCTCGCGGCGTGCGTCCACACCGTTCCAGAGTCCGAAGCCCGGCCGCGGCAGGTCCGCGCGGGCCTCGTCGCGCGTCCCGCGGACTTCTGGAACAGCGCCACGGTCTACTTCCTCCTGATCGACCGTTTCCAGAACGGCGACACGAGCAACGACCGCGCGCTCGGCCGCCCGCAGGACGGCGCGCCGCTGCGCAGCTTCATGGGTGGGGACCTCAAGGGCGTGCTCCAGAAGATCGAGTCGGGCTACTTCGACAGCCTCGGCGTGAGCGTCATCTGGATGACCCCGTTCGTGGAGCAGGTCCACGGGAGCGTGGACGAGGGGCAGGGGAAGACGTACGCGTATCACGGCTACTGGACCCGCGACTGGACGGCGGTGGATCCGGCGTTCGGCAGCAGGGACGACCTGCGCGCGGTGGTGGACTCGGCCCACGCGCACCACATCCGCGTCCTGATGGACGCCGTCATCAACCACACCGGGCCGGTGACTCCGCTCGATCCCCAGTGGCCCGACGAATGGGTCCGCACCGGTCCCCGGTGCACGTACCGCAGCTACGTCACCACCGTGGACTGCACTCTGGTGGACAACCTCCCGGACATCCGGACCGACCGGAACGAGCCGGTGGATCTTCCTCCGGCGCTGATCGAGAAGTGGAGGGGTGAGGGACGGTTGGAGCGGGAGCGGGCCTCCCTCGACTCCTTCTTCACCCGCACCGGCTACCCCAGGGCGCCTCGGTACTACCTGATCAAGTGGCTCACCGACTGGGTGCGCGAGTTTGGGATCGACGGCTACCGCATGGACACGGCGAAGGACTTCGAGGACGCGGTCGCCGTCCAGTTGAAGCGGGAGGCGCGGCGCGCCTTCGCGGACTGGAAGCACGCCCACCCGGACAAGGTTCTGGACAGCCTGCCGTTCTACATGGTCGGCGAGGTCTACGGCTGGGACCCGAGCCAGGGGCAGACGTACAGCTACGGCGACAGCGTCGTGAACTTCTTCACCCACGGCTACGACGGGCTGATCAACTTCGGGTTCAAGCGGGACGCCGCCGGGCCGCTCGACAGCGTGTTCGGGCACTATGCCGCGGCGCTCAGCGACGGCGCGCTGCACGGCGTCTCGTTCCTGAACTACGTCAGCTCGCACGACGACGGCGCGCCGTACGACCTCGAGCGGAAGGACCCCCTCGGCGCCGGAAGCCGGCTCCTCCTCGCACCGGGCGGCGCCCAGATCTACTACGGGGACGAACTGGCCCGGCCGCTCCGCGTCGCGGGCGTCCGGGGCGATGCCAACCTGCGCTCGTTCATGAATTGGCAGGCATTGGGGCAGGACTCTACCACGAGAAGGATACTCGAGCACTGGCGGAAGCTGGGCCGGTTCCGGCACGACCATCCAGCCTTGGGGGCCGGGTGGCAGCGCATGCTCCAGGCGAAGCCGTACATCTTCGGCCGCACCCTCCTCACCGACGAGGTCGACGACCGCGTCGTCGTGGCGATGGACCAGCCCAAGGGCCCGAAGACGATCCCCCTCTTCGGCGTCTTCCCGGACGGCACGCCGCTCAGGGACGCGTACTCGGGGGACACCGCTACCGTGCGGAAGGGGGCGGTCTCACTGACGACGGACTACGACCTGGTGCTGCTCGGCCAGGATCGCGAGGCGGCACCGAACGACAGTGTCATCGTGTACGTCCAGAACGACTATGCGCTTCCCATGGAAGCGTACGTCGTCGGGGCCGGCACCGACTACCGCATGGGGACGGTGGACCCGGGGATCGTGAGCCGATTCGTGCTCCGGAGCAACATGCTGTCCACGAACCACATCCTGGAGTTCGTGGCGCAGGCCACCGGCTACGGGCCGCAGGCGCGGACGGGTCAGCTTACGGTGGTGCCGGGAGACGTCGTGGACTTCATCATCGCGACCAATCTCATCGGCACCCGGGCGGTGGTGCGCCCGTAGGGCGGCACCGAGGCGACTCATAGCTACGAGCCCACCGGCGCCCCCCGACGACGGCGACCTGCCGCCGTCCGCCATCGTCCTCGTCGCGGCGAATCTGGTGCCGCTGGCGGGCGTGGTGGCCTTTCACTGGACCGTGCTCTCGGTCCTGCTCCTCTACTGGTTCGAGAACGTGGTAGTCGGCGCGTTCAACGTCCTCAAGATGGCGCTCGCCGACCCGAAGAGCCTCGCCGCCGACGCGATCAAGCTGTTCCTGATCCCGTTCTTCATCGTTCACTACGGGATGTTCGCGTTCGTGCACGGGATGATCATCATGAGCTTCTTCGGCCACGCGGCGAGGTTCTCGCCGAGCCCGGCGGCGTTCGTCACGGCGCTCCGGGACGCGGGCGTGGGCTGGGGCGTAGTGGCCATCGTGCTGAGCCACGGCTTCTCGTTCGCGCACAACTACTGGATGAGCGGCGAGTATCGGAACGCTTCGCCGCAGGCCCTCATGACGCAGCCGTACGCCCGCGTGGTGGTGCTCCACGTCGCCATCCTGATCGGCGGCTTCGGCGCGGCGGCGCTGGGCTCTCCCGCCGTCGCCCTGGTGGTGCTGGTCGTGCTCAAGACCGGGATAGATCTCAAGGCCCACCTCGCCGAGCGGCGGAAGCTGGGGCTGGCGGCGGTCTAGGACTGCCGGGGAGTCACCGCGCCGGCGGAATCGCCTCCGGCGGCGTGCCCCGCACCACCTGGATCGTCACCCGCGCCTCGCGCAGTCCGTCCGCGCTTGCGGTCACCGTGAGCGGGCCGGGGACCGACGCCCTGAGGATAGCCAAGCCTCGGCCGTTGAATGCGCGGCGGCTGTCGGTCCGGTACGGGTCGTGGTCGCGTATGTCGCCGTTGTCGAGCGCCACGATGGTGCCGCCGGCCACGGTCAGGTGCACGAGGTTGTCGGCGGTGGGCACGACGGTGCCGGCCGAATCCACGATGGCGAACCTCACGAGCGCCACGTCCCCCGGCGCGGAAGTGGCGGTGTCGCGATCGGTGGTGAGCCGGATCGCCGCGCTTGCGCCTGCCGTCCGCACCTCGGTCTCGGCGCACGCGGAGCCATCCCGCCGCGTCCCCACCGCACGGAGCACGCCCGGCTGGTACGGCACATCCCAGGAGAAGTGCAAGTCGCTGGTCGTGGCGCGGACGACGGGCAGGGCGTAGCTGTTCCAGCCGCCGGACGTGCCCTGCGCCGGGAACTCGTTCGCCTCGACGCCGAGCGACCGCCCGTTGAGGAACAGCTCGACGCTGCTGCAGTTGGTGTACGCCAGCACCGGGACGACCTGCCCCTCGCGCCCCGGCCAGTTCCAGTGGGGGAACAGGTGCAGCACGGGGCGGTCGGTCCACTGGCTCTGCCAGAGGTAATACGAGTCCTTCGGCCGGCCGGTGATGTCCACGGCCCCTGAGCCGAACCCCTTGAACGGCCAGAAGCTCTCGCCCAGGTAATCGATCCCGGTCCACATGAAGTCGCCGGCGAAGTAGTCGTGCAGCGCCACCCACTTCCAGTGCCGCTCCGCCTGGATCATTCCCGTCGTGTAGTTGGGTCGCACGACGGTGCTGTCGTTCCCCAGCGAGGAGCGCTCGTCGAGCGACTGGATGATGGAGCCGCTCTCGGTGCCGATCATCTTCCAGGCGGGGTGGTCGTGCCGGTCCTGCTCGGCGAACAGCTCGCGGCGCTCATGCCAGCGGTCCACGTAGTTGTACCCGACGACGTCCTCGGTCTCGAGGAAGGCGAGCAGGGCGGGGTGGCCGTCGGCGTAGATCTGGTCGTTGCCGGTGGTGACCGGGCGCGTGGGGTCCTCGCGGTGGAAGATGCTCACCAGCCGCTGCAGCACGCCGACGCCCACCGGCGTCGTCTGCTCGCCGATCTCGTTACCCGCGCTCCACAGCACGATCGAGGGGTGGTTACGGTCGCGGTGGACGAAGTCGGTGACGTCGCGCTCCGACCAGTCGGCGAAGTAGTTGTGGTAGCCCGCGGGCACCTTGCCGTAGGTCCACTCGTCGAACGCCTCGGCCATCACCAGGAAGCCAAGGCTATCGCACAGCGCCAGGAACTCCGGCGCCGGCGGATTGTGTGAGGTGCGAATGGCGTTCGCCCCCATCTCCTTCAAGGTCGCGAGCCGGGAGCGCCAGATGCGTTCCGGGATCGCCGCGCCGACGGCGCCGCCGTCCTCGTGCAGGTTCACGCCGTTCAGCTTGACGTGCCGGCCGTTGAGCAGGAACCCCTTGTCCTTGTCGTACGCTATGGTCCGGGCGCCGAAGGTCGTACGAGCCACATCGGTGGTCCGCTGGCCGTCGAGCACCTCGGAGCGGAGCGTGTACAGATTCGGCGTCTCCACGGACCAGAGCTGTGGCGTCGTGACCCGCAGCGTCTGCTCGACGTCCGCGCTGTCCCGGGCTGCGAGGGCGAAGGTGGTCTCGGCGCGGGCGACCTCGCGGCCAGCGGGGTCGAGCACGACGGAGCGCAGCACGCCCGTCCTCGCGGCAGGGTAGTCGTTCTCCACGCGGGTGCGCACGGCCACGTCGGCGGACGCGGAGTCCGCGTGCGGCGTCGTCACGTACGTGCCCCAGTGGCCCACGTGCAGCGGGTCCGCGAGCGTGAGCCAGACGTGGCGGTAGATCCCGCTCCCGGTGTACCACCGCGCGCTCGGCTGGCGCGAGTTGTCCACGCGCACCGCCACCACGTTCACGCCCGACGTGACGTACGGGGTGATATCGTAGGCGAAGCTGATGTAGCCGTAGGGCCGCGTGCCGAGCTTGTGGCCGTTGATCCAGACGTCGCTGTTCATGTAGACGCCGTCGAACTCGAGCCACGCCTCGCGGCGCGGCCCGGCGGGCGTCCGGAATGCCTTGCGGTACCAGCCGATCCCGGTCGGGAAGTAGCCCATCGTCCCACGGCCCGGCGCGTCCTGCTGGGGAGTGCCCTCGATGCTCCAGTCGTGCGGCAGGTCCACCCGGCGCCACGTGTGGTCGTCGAAGCCGGGCTGCTCGGCGCCGGACGTGTCGCCCAGCGTGAAGCGCCAGCCGGGGTCCATGGACAGCCGTTGCCGCTGGGCTGCTGCCGGTGACGCCGCCGTAGCGAGCGCGGTCAGGCCGAGGAAGAAGAGCGTGGCGGCGCGGATCATGGCTGTCTCTCGATTCTCGAAGGGTTCAGGCAACGCTGGTACGTTAGGTGTAAATTGGGCGCATGCGCAATCGACTCGCAGCATTCGCCTCCTGCCTCGCGTTGGCGGGAGTGCTTCTCGTCGCCCGTTCGGCGCCCGCCCAGGCTCCGGCGGCCGCGTTGGCCCCGGCCACCTCCTGGGTAACTCGCTGCGCCATCTACGAGGTCAACGTCCGGGACTTCTCGCCCACGGGCGATCTCCGGGGCGTGACCCGAGGCCTGGGCCGCATCCAGGCGGCCGGAGCGAACGTGCTCTGGCTGATGCCCATCTACCCGATCGGGGTCCTGAACGCGAAGCCTCCCATCGGCTCACCCTACGCCGTGCGCGACTTCAACGCGATCAATCCCGCCTTCGGCACGGCAGCCGATCTCAGGGCCCTCGTGCGGGCGGCGCACGCGCGCGGGATGAAGGTCATCCTTGATTGGGTGCCGGACCACACCTCCTGGGACAACGTGTGGATCCGAGAGCATCCCGAGTACTACGTCCACGACGACAGCGGCCGCATCGTGGTGCCCCGCGATCTCCAGGGCAAGCCGACCAACTGGACCGACGTCGCGCAACTCGACTACCACAACCCCGGCCTGCGCGCCGCGATGATCGCCGTCCTGCGCCGGTGGCTCGTGGACTTCGATCTGGACGGCTACCGGATGGACGTGGCGCACTACATCCCGCTGGACTTCTGGCGTGAGGCCAACACCGCGCTGCGCGCCGCCGTCCGGCGGCCGATCCTGATGCTGGCGGAGGCGGGTGGGCTGGAGATGCACCGCGTCGGCTTCGACCTCACCTACTCGTGGGACGCGTACGGCCGGCTCAAGGCGGTGTGGAAGGGCGGGCCTGCGTACACGTTTGTCGCGGCGGAGCTTGCCGATATGCGTGCGATGCAGCGCGGCGGGATGCGGATGCGCTTCACCACGAACCACGACGAGACGGCGCATGACAACCCGCCGGTTATTCTCTTCAGCGGCGCCGCCGGTGCGCGCGCGGCCTTCGTCGTCGCCGCGCTGCTGCCGGGCCGGCCGCTGCTCTACGACGGGCAGGAAGTCGAGAGCCCGCAGAAGCTCGACTTCCAGGGACAGGACTCGATCGTGTGGGGCCAGCCCGGCGCGGCCCCGGCGCGCGCCTTCTACCGTCGCGTCCTCGACCTCACGCGCGGGGACAGGGCGTTCGTGGCTGACAGCCTGTGGGCGATCGGGATCAGCGATTCCACCGACGTGATCGGCTACCGGCGGGGCGATGCCCTCGTGCTCGTGAACGCACGGGATCACGAGGTGCGCTTCACCGTGACGGGCATCGACGTGGCCGGAGCGCGCGATCTGCTCTCGGGCCGGACTGTGCGCGGCGATACGCTCGCGCTGGCGGCCTACGGCGCGCTGGTGCTGGAGCGGTAGCTTCGGTCGAGGAACCGGAACGCGTCTTCGTGCCGCCCGCTCTCCGCGCGTGGGCGGACGCCCAGGATCATGACGCGCGCCGAGTCATCTGAGTACGCGGCGGGCCAGTGCGGGAGGCCCCGGCCGTTCGGGTTCCCCGTCTTCACGAAGTTGGCAAAATACCCTTCCATCAGCGCCGAGAGACTGTCGTCCGCCGCCGTCCAGGCGTACACCCGGTTCGTGGCCAGGTTGCCGAGCGCGTACTCGATCTCGGCGGAATGCACGGCGCCCGCAGGCGGAGGGCTCGCCGCCGGAGCGATCGTCGCGGGGCGCGGGTGCACGAAGAGGTAGCGGTAGACCGGCCGCTTCCCCGCGCGGCCCTGCAGCTCAGCCCACTTCCAGGTGCTGTACGCGATGAAGCGTCCACCTGCCAGGAGCGTACCTGACTCCATCACCTGCGGTGGCGTCGTGCCGGGGAAAAGCCGCAGCGCCTCACCGGCATCCGCACCGTACAGGGAATCCAGTACGGCGGCGTAGTTCTGCGGGGTCGGCTCCCGGTTGCCGAGCAGCGCGCGCCACCCGGCCTCCTGCAAATTCCACCCCACCAGCAGCGGGACCTTGGCCTGCTGGCCGGCCGCGAAGATCTCCGCCGGTGCCTGCGGTAGGAACCAGCCGTCCACAACCGCCGGGAACTGGGCGCGCCCCGAAGCCTTGAGCAGGCTCTTTGCCGGCAGTGCCCGCAAAGCCTCGAGAGACCGCGCTCGCACGCTGCGGGCGAACTCCTCGCCACGCTGCTCCGCCTCGGCGAGCGGCACGGGCGCAAACGTGGGGGAGATCATCCCGCCGCTCTCGCCGATGGCACCGGCGATCAATCCTCTGGAGAGTGGCGAAGCCATCAGCGCGCACGCCGAGATGGAGCCGGCCGACTCCCCGCCGACCGTGACGCGATACGGATCCCCACCGAACGCAGCGATGTTCTCTCGGACCCAGCTCAGTGCAGCGGCCTGGTCGAGCAGTCCGTAGTTCCCCGACGCGCGGTGCGGCGATTCGCGGGTCAGCTCCGGATGGGCGAGGAAACCGAACATACCGAGCCGGTAGTTCGTCGTGACGACGACGATGCCCCGGCGCGCCAGGCTCTCGCCGTCGTACCGCAACTCGGAGCCGTCGCCGCCGACGAAACCACCGCCGTAAATGTAGACCAGCACGGGCAGTCGCTGCCCCGGATTGCGCGCCGGCGTCCACACGTTCAGGTACAGGCAGTCCTCGCTCATCCCGTCGGAGCGGAAGACCATGTCCGGGAAGATGGGGGGCTGCATGCACTGCGGGCCGAACCGCGTGGCCCTGCGCACGCCCTGCCAGGGGCGAGGCGGCTGCGGGGCCGTCCAGCGCAGCGGTCCGACCGGCGGGGCAGCGAACGGGATGCCGCGGAACGTACGTACGCCGTCGGGAAGGACGCTGCCGGTGATGATGCCTCCGGTGACCCGAATAGGCCCTGTCACCGGCGCGTCGGCCGTCAGCGTCGGGGCCAGGTACCGCGGACCGCGCGCGGCCTCCTGTCCGCCGGTCAACGCCGGTGCCGCTAACCAGCAACCCAGCGCAAGGATGCCGAGCCAGCGACTGCTGAGCATTCCTGTCTGCCCTTCTTCGCCGCCTAGCGGCGGACGAGGTTCAGGACCAGGGATTCCCGCGCCCCGAGCGTCCCCGTCGGGACGTAGCCGGTGATCCGTCCGTCCGCGCGCACGTGGAGCGCCGCACCGTCGGGGTCGCCGAGGAGGTTCCGAGCCGCGTACCTCCCGGGCGGCAGCACCGCCGCGGCGGAGTTGACCGGGACGCTGCCGGCCGCAGCATCGCCGAGATTCGCCACCACCAGCACCGCGTGGATGCCTGCGCGGCGCAGGTAGGCGGCCACCTGGGGACTGCCGGTGGTGAGCGGCACGAGAGTACCGGTCGCCAGCGCCTCGTTCTGCCGGCGCAGGTGGATCAGGCGCCGGTACAGATTCAGCAGCGAGCCGGGATCGCTCTCCTCCGACGCCACCGTGGTTGTGAATGAATCGCTCTGCGCGCGCTCCCACGGCGTGCCCGTCGTGAAGCCGAGGCCCGGCTGCGGGGCCCACTGCATCGGCGTCCGCAGCCGCGGATCTGGCTTGTCGCCCGTCATCCCGATCTCCTCCCCGTAGTAGACGAAGGGCAGCCCGGGCAGCGTCAGGAGCAGCGTCGCCGCGAGCTTCGCCTTCGCCACGTCGCCGCCGAGGGCTGTCAGCGAGCGCGTCCCGTCGTGGTTGCTCAGGAACGGCGACCAGCGGTACTGGGGCAGGGTATCCTGGAGCCGCAGGTACCCGGCGAGCACCCCGCCGGCCGTGCCCCGGCGCACGGCCGCGAGCAGCGAGTCGGCGATCTCGAAAGTGAAGTACGAGGTGAGCTGGTCCGGGTAGTACGGCAGCTGCGTGGCGATGTTGCCCCACGCCTCGCCCACCGTGTAGGCCCCTGGCTCCACGCTGTCCACGTGCGAGGCATACTCGTGCAGGAAGGCGTGCGTGCCGGGACAGCCGATCATGCAGCTGCCTTCTTCCACGAGGTAGGGCACGGCGTCGAGCCGGAATCCGTCCACGCCCGTCGTCTTGAGCCAGAACGTGGCGATTTTCTTCGTTTCCTCGTGCACGGCCGGCGTGTCGTAGTTGAGGTCGGGCATCTCGCTCGAGAAGACGCCCCAGTAGTACTCGTTGCGCACCGGCGAGCGGTGCCACGCGACCTCGCCCCAGGGCCCCTTGCCCAGCGGCGTCGGCGAGAACTTGTACCACCAGCGGTACGGCGACGCCGTGTCCTGGAGCGCGGCCAGGAACCAGGGGTTCCGGCTCGAGGTGTGGTTCAGCACCATGTCCACGAGCACCCGGATGCCGCGGCGGTGCGCCTCCGCCACCAGATGCTTGAAGTCGGCGTTGGTGCCGTAGGCCGGCTCGACGCGGTAGTAGTCGGCGACGTCGTAACCGTGGTAGCTCGGCGACGCGGCCACCGGCATCAGCCAGATACACGACGCGCCGAGGCTGGTCTTCGAGGCGGGGTTGCCGTCGTTGATGTAGTCGAGCCGGGCGATCAGGCCGTTGAGGTCGCCGATCCCGTCGCCGTTGCTGTCGTAGAAGGACCGGACGAAGACTTCGTAGCAGACTGCGCCGCGGGTCCAGGCTGGAGCGCGCGAGGGAGTCTGCGCGTTCGCGACGGGCGCTGCGCAGGCGGCGAGCGCCGCGAGGAAGACGGCCGGAGCCGCAGTTTTCATGCCTGACCTCACATCTTCGTGGCGCCGTCGATCGCGACGGCCGTGTTGGGCTGGAGATTCAACTGGACCGAACCGGTGGAGTCCACCACGATCGAGGTGCCGACGCAGGTCCCTGCCGAGATCCCGCCGGTCAGGAGGTCGCAGTAGGTGCCCGGCGGCATGCCGGTGGCGACGGTGGCCGTTGCGGCGGTGCTCTCGCGGTTGATGGCCACGAACCCCCTGGCGCCACGCGAGAAGGCGATGGCGTTCGCGCCGTCGTCCCACCAGTGGTTCACGTCCGTGCCGGCGACGTACTTCCGGAAAGCGACCATGCGCAGGATGTACGGGTCGCGGTGCTCGCAGACGAACTGGTCGTCCGTGGCGGCTTCGAAAGTCGACGCGCAGGCGACGGGCAGGGTCCAGCCGTTCGCGTCCGAGCGCGGGCCCATGGAATTCTCCTGCGGCCGGACGAACGCAAAGCTCGACAGGATGGAGGGGTAGCCGTACGGCTGCGCGAGCATCCACACGTTGGCGACCCGGAAGACACTCCCGTCGCGGTAGCTGATGCGCCCGAGGTCGTGCTGCGTGTCGTGGTTCTCGAGGAACACCACGGCTTTGTCCGAGGGCATCAGGCCCCAGGCGGCCGCCGAGAACTGGTTGCCGGTCGAGCCGTTGGGGTTGAGCTGCGAGATGTGCTGACCGCCCGTGCCGAGAAACTTGTCGCCTACGCCCTGGAAGATGAACTCGGTGATGTCGGCCGCGCCGCCGGAGCCGTACGCCTCGCCGTAGTAGTCGCTGGGCCCAAGGGCCTCGCCCGGTCCGGTGCTCACCTCGAGGAAGTAGTACGGGATCGGCCGCCCCTCGGCCTTCGCGGTGGAGTCCACGATGGCGAAGATGTCGTCGAGCGAGACCTGCTGGATGTGCTTCGCCGCGTCGATCCGGAAGCCTGCCACTCCCAGTCGCGCGAGCTTGGTCAGGTAGCCCGCGATGGAGTCCCGGACCCTCGTCAACTCCGTGTTGAGGTCCGGCAGGCTGAGCAGCTCGCAGTCCTGCACGTTCGCCGCATTGGTGTAGTCGGTGACCGTGCAGGGCGTGTGGAAGTCTGAAGAAGTGTACAGTCCGGGATAGTCGTACTTCGAGTAGGCACTGCTGTTGCTGCCGGTGCCTGGGCTCGGGTAGTTGGTCATGTGGTTGATGACCGCGTCCACGTAGATGCCCACGCCCACCGCCTTGCAGCGGCTCACCATGTTCACGAACGCGGTGCTGTCGCCGGAGCGGCTGCGGGCGATGTTGTAGCGCACCGGCTGGTAGCGCTCGCTCCAGTCGAAGGTCGGCGTGATGCTGTGCTCCTGGGGCGGCGAGATCTGGACCGCCGTAAAGCCGGCGGGCCCGAGGACCTGCTCGCACTCGGTCGCGATGTCGGCCCACCGCCATTCGAACAAATGGACGAAGACGTCGCCAGCGGCCATATGGCCGCTCGGACGGTAGGTAGGACTGAGCGTCGGCCGGGGTGCCGTCGCGCCGCCGCCGGTCACCAGCGGGGACGAGGTCTCGTGGCACGCCAGAGCGGCGAGTGCGAGCAGCGCGGCCAGAGCGCGCCGGCGTTCAGATGACACGACCGATTCGGCTCCTGAAACCAGCCGCCGCTCCACCGCCGAAGCGGTGGAGCGGCGGGCAAAGAGTTCAGAATTGCTCTTCCGCGCCTAGTAACCCGTGTTCTGCGTCAGATTCGGGTTGGCCGAGAGCTCGTTCGCCGGCAGCGGATACAGACTGAAGTGCGCATCCGTCGCGGCCCCGGTCGCCGCATTGCCCTTCCACGCCCACAGGTACGATCCACCCGTGAACTTTCCGTACCGGATGAGGTCGGTCCGGCGCTTGCCCTCGAAGAGCAGCTCGCGCGTCCGCTCGGCCAGGAGCGTGTCCAGCGTCATGTTGGCTGCCGATGCGATGTCGGCCACACCGGCTCCGAACGCCCGATCGCGGAGGGCGTTGAAGTAGCCCAGCCCCGTCGCGAGATTGGTCCCCGTGCGTACCGCGGCCTCGGCGTAAATCAGGTACGCTTCGCCGAGCCGGAAGATCGGGAAGTCGCAGTCAACCATCGAGAGCTGCGAGCCGTTGCCACCCGTAGACGTCTTGTTGGTGAACTTGGGCGCGGGAATCCCGTCGGCGAAGTTGCCGATGGTATCGACGTTGACCTTCTGCCCGCTCATCCAGAAGGACGCAGCCCGCGCGTCGCCGGCACTGAACATGTTGTACGCCTGCTGCTTCATCCGGTACCCGCCCCAGCAGCCATCGATACCGTAGTTGGCGGGGACCATGTTGCCCCCGCAGCCGCCGTGGACCAGGAACGTCATCCCGCCCCAGGTCTGCGTATGGGTGCCGTCTTCCAGAGCGGCGAAGATGAGCTCGGGCGACAGGTTGTTGTCGGCCGTGAAGTTGTTCTTGAAAACGGGGTTCAGGCTATAGTAGCCCGAGTTGATGACAGTCCCTGCCTCGGTGAGCGCGCCGGCGTAGTTCGCCGTGCCGGTGTAGACAGCCGCGTTCAGGTACAGGTTGGCCAGCAGCATGTGCGCAGCCATCGTCGTCGCACGGCCATACACGGCCGCGCTCGGCACGGGCAGCGAGTCCTTGATCGCCAGCAGCTCGCTCACGACGTACCGATAAATGCTGTCGCGCGCGACCTGCTTCGGCGGCGGGCCGCCAATCGGGTTGGCCTCGGTCACGAACGGGATGCTTCCGAAGAAGTCAATCCCGGCCCAGTAGGCCAGGGCCCGGAGGTACCGGGCCTCGGCGCGATACTGCTGGATCTGTGTCTTGAGGGTGCTGGTCAGGCCTCGCGACGCCAACACCGACGCGGTCGTCTGGCGCAGGAACTCGTTCGCCAGGACGACCTGGTAGTAGACGCGGTAGTACATCGCCTGGGAAATGGCGTTGGTGGCCGACCATTGCCACTTAACCAGGTCGGGGACGCCGGGATCGTTCCAGCCGATCACCCCTTCGTCCGTCGGAAGCTCCTGCAGGTACCAGTTCACGCGCAGGTACTCCGAGGTCCCCTCGTCAATCTGCGCGATGTCGCCCTCGCCGCCAGGGCCGTTCGGTCCGATCTGTCCGGTGAGGACCAGCCCACCGTACAACTTCGCCATGTACTCCGCATAGGCGTTCGGGTCGGTCCATATGTTGGCGCTCGTCACGGTGCTCTTCGGAGCCACCGTCGGGTCCGTGCAGGCTGCCGCGGCCACCAGCAACGGTGCAGCGACCGCGAGCGCCTTGAGAATCCTGAGGTTCATGTCTCGGTCCCTTCTTGAGTGGTCGTATCCATGGCCCTGTATTAGAACCGGACGCTCAAGCCACCCGTGAAGGTGCGCGAGCGCGGATAGATGTTGCGGTCAATCCCAACCCCCAACTCCGCCGCCGTCGGATCAACGCCCTGATACCCCGTGATCGTGAAGGCGTTCTGCACCGAGGCGTACAACCGCCACCGCCGGCCGGAAACGTCGAACGAGTAGCCGAGGGTGATGTTGTCCATGCGGAGGAACGAGGCGTCCTGCACGTAGTAGTCCGACAGATACTGGTTCGACGTGAAGCCCGTCTTCAGGACCGACACGTCCATGTTGGTTGGCGTCACGTTGCCGCCCGTGATGTTCTGGTACGAGCCGCTGTTCGCCGCGATGTTGTCGTAGACGTAGTTCCCCAGCTCGGCCCGCAGCGTGAAGCTGAAGTCGAAGTTGCTGTACGTGAAGTTCGACGTGTGGCCCAGCTCCACCGTCGGCCACGGGGACTTGTACGGCCGCCAGTCGGTGCTCGAGCAGCCCGTCGTGGTCGTGCCGTTGGGCAGCACGTAGGTGTTCTGGACCGGCTTCCCACTCGCATAGGCCTGCTGGCAGACCAGGAACGAGTTGATCGCGTAACCCGGCTGCAGAACCTGAATGGTCTGGCCGGTGGCCGACCCGGTGCCGCCCACCTGGATCTGGGTGATGCCGTTGCTCCCGTTGATGGTGAGCAGCTTGTTCGCGTTGTGGGAGACCGTGAAGTCGGCCGTCCAGCCCAGGCCGCTACGCTGAGCTTCCAGGATCTTCGCGCTGAGGCTCAGCTCCACCCCCGTGTTCCTCATCGAGCCGATGTTGGTCGTGACGAGGTTCGAGAAGTTGGTGCCGGCGGCGACGGGCACCGTGAAGATCAGGTCGGTGGTCTTCTTGGTGTACCAGTCGAAGGCGCCGGTGAGCCGGTTCCGGAAGAGGGCAAAGTCCAGGCCCGCGTTGTACGAGCTGGTGGTCTCCCAATGGATGTTCGGGTCCACCGCGCTCGGGCGAATGGTGGTAGTGTACACGCCGTTGAAGTAGTACTGCGCCTGGGCGTTGCTGTACGTATAGGTCGGGTACTGCTGGTAGTCCGCGAACGCCTGGTTGCCGGTCTTCGCCCACGACGCCCGGATCTTGAGGTCGTTGAGCGCTTTAATGTCCCGCAGGAACGGCTCCTGCGAGATGCGCCAGGCCAGCGACACCGATGGGAACGTGCCCCACTGGTCGCCGGGCCCGAAGCGCGACGACCCGTCGCGGCGGACACTGGCCGCAATGAGGTAGCGATCGTTCAGGTTGTAGTTGAACCGGCCGAAGAAGGAAATCAGCTTGTAGTCAACGATGCTCGTGCTGTTCGTCGAGTTGGTGGCCGGCACAACGCCGTTGATGCCGAGCAGGTTGCTCGATAGACCGGTCTCACTGAAAGATGGGTACTCGCTGTGCGACTGCGAGTACGAGTAGCCGCCGGTCAGGTCGATGTTGCCAGCGACGAAGTTGAGCGGCGCCGCGTAGTTCAGGTACGCCTCGACCACCTCGTTCGTCTGGCTGTTGTTGTTGAGGCTCATGTACCCGTGCCCCGCCCAGACCTGCCCGGCCAGGTCGCTCGGACCGAAGCTCGCACTGTTCGCCTGGGTGAGGTCGTAGCCAACGTTGACGTTGGCCTTGAGGTCGGGGATGAACGGCAGGTGGTACTCGGCCTGCACGTTGCCGACGCTACGCCAGGTCGTGCCCTGGCTGACGGCCCGCTTCAGGCTCGCCAGCGGGTTGTAGCTGCCCGAATTGGCCGACGCCGGCCAATCCCAGTACCCGGTCGGGTTGGTCGGATCATAGACCGGCTGCGTCGGCGCCATGCCACTGGCGTTGCCGAGCACGTCGCCCGGCTGGAACTGGTCGAACGACCGCGAGCCCTTGACATTGGCCTTGATATCCAGCCGGTCGCCGAACATGCGCTGATCGTAGTTGAGGCCCAGGGAGAGACGCTGGGTCGCGGAACTCTGGATGATGCCCTGCTGGTCGAAGTACCCGAGCGATACACGATAGAAGGTGTTGTCGCCCGTATTGGTCACGGACAGGTTCTGGTCCGTGCCGTACCCCGTGTGCTCAATCACATCGTACCAGTTGGTGTTCGCGCTCCCGAGGGACGAGGCCCTCGACGGCGCGTACTGCGCCACCGCGGCCGCGAACTGCTGCGCATTCAACACCTGCGGGTTGCGCGTCGCGGACGCGGCGGAGACCGTGGTGCTGTATTCCACCTGCGTCCCATGGCGCGCGCCCGAGCCCGACTTCGTCGTGATGAGCACCACGCCGTTGGCCGCATTCGCCCCATAGATCGCCGCGGCCGAAGCGTCCTTCAGGACCGTGATGCTCTGGACGTCGTCCGGGTTCAGGAAGTTGAGCGGGTCGCGGCCGGCGGAGAGTCCGCCGCCTGCGCCGGTGCCCAGCGGCATCCCGTCAATCACGTAGAGCGGGTCGCTGCTCGCGTTGACCGAGGTTGCGCCTCGGATCCGGATCGAAAGCCCGCCGCCCGGCTGGTTGTTGCCCAGGATCTGCACGCCTGCAACCTTGTCCTGGATGAGGAGCTGCGGGGTGGCGATCGCGCCGAGATTGAAATCTTCGACGCTGATCTGGCTCACGGCGCCGGTGATGTCACCCGCGCTCTGCGTGCCGTAGCCGGTCACGACCATCTCCGCTAGACCGACCGCTTGCGCGGCCAGGGAGAAGTCGGCGATGACCGTGGCGTTCCCGAGAATGGTGACGGCCTGCGTCGCCGGCGCGTACCCGATCCGCCGGGCCCGCACCGTGTCGCTGCCCGCGCGGATGCCCGTGATGACGTAGCGTCCGTCGTTGCCGGACAGCGCCGCGCGCCCTGCCACGCTCACCTGGGCTCCCGCGATCGGCTGCTTGGTCGCGTCGTCCACGACCTGCCCGCGCACCGTCGCGGCGGTCTGTTGCGCGCGGAGTGGTACCGCGCACAACACCGCCAGGAGCGCACCTGCTATGAACCCTGCTCGTCTCATACGCGTCTCCTCAAGCTGTGGGGCTTCAAAACGCCTCGGCCGATCGCAATACCGGGGCAGAGGCCGCGCTCGGCTCGCAGAACCTGGGCGCGGATACAGTTGATGCGCGGGGGGTACGCCGAGTCACAACCCGGGTGGCCTGCTCGTGCACCGTGCGATCGTGTGGAAAGCCAAGCAATACGTATGCCAATCACCTCCTGTATCGGAACAAGAAGAGTCGCCACCACCACTAGCGCGCGGCGGAGACGATGTCAACAGTGCCTGTACCTGAGGGCGTTCGTGAATCCGATAGCAATCTTGGTGATTGCGGCAGAGTTAACAAAACGGGGCCGCCCTTCTGCGGCCCCAAGTGCTTGTGGCGTATGATATTCACTATGGCCGAGCGCAGGCGGGGATGGGCAGGGCATGGCCTGGAACGCGGAGCGCAAGGCCGTGCGTCCCGAGCACCGCGTTCAAATTAGTAACGCTTCTGTCCCGTATGATGTCCCGCGATGTGATCGCTCGCCTCAGGTCCCGGCACCCGGCCCCGCAGGCGGCGAGCATCGCCCCCGCCGGAGCCATGTCCGGCCCTGCCGATGCCAGTTGGGCCCGAGGGCTGGCGGAGCCTCTTCCTTGACGGCCACCGTCCTCACGCGGATGGTTGGTGCAGACCGATGCGGAGGAGCACGATGCGGATCCTGCGGATGCGCTCTCTGGCTGCGGCCGCCGCCATCGCGGCCGTTGCGGCCGTGACGATGGCGTTGAGATCCCGCGTGCCGGCGGGCGGTCCGGCGCGCGCGGCCACCTGCCCCTGGGTGCGTTCGACGGCCCCGATCCCGGCGCGTGTCGCGCAGATCCTGTCGAAGATGACGCTGGACGAGAAGATCCAGATGGTCCACGGCGCCACTGGCTCGGGGTATGTGGGCTACGTACCGGCCATTCCGCGGCTGTGCATCCCGGCGTTGAAGCTCGAGGACGGCCCGGGCGGAGTGGCGGACGGGGTGACCGGCGTGACGCAGCTGCCCGCCCCGGTCGCGGTGGCGGCGAGCTGGGACACGGCGGTGGCGCGCTCGTACGGCGCGGTCGTCGGCGCGGAGGAGTGGGGCAAGGGGGCGAACGTCAATCTCGGCCCCACCGTGAACATCGTGCGGGATCCGCGGTTCGGCCGGGCGTTCGAGACGTATGGGGAGGACCCGTACCTCGCCGGCCGGATCGCCGTCGCGGAGATCCAGGGCGTGCAGGCCGAGGGCGTCATGGCGCAGGTCAAGCACTGGGTCACGTACAACCAGGAGACCTTCCGCAACACCCCCGCGGACGACGTGGTCGTCGCACCGCGCACCCTGCACGAGATCTACATGCCGCAGTTCGAGGCCGCGGTCGGGCAGGGCGGCGCGTCGTCGGTGATGTGCTCCTACAGCACGATCAACGGAACGTGGGCCTGCGAGAACGCGTACTCGCAGGACACGGTGCTGAAGGGGCGCTGGCGGTTCGGCGGATTCGTCACCTCGGACTGGGGCGCAACGCACTCCACGGTGGCGTCCGCCGTCGGCGGCCTGGACATGCAGATGCCCGACAGCTCCCGCTTCGGCCCGGCGCTCAAGGACTCCGTGCTGGCCGGCCGTGTGCCGATGTCGCGGCTGAACGACATGGTGCGCCGGATCCTGACACAGGAGTTCCGCTTCCATATCTTCGACCGCGAGCAGACCGGCGGCCTGTCCACCACCGTGACCAGCGATGAGCACGCCGCGTTCGCGCGGAGCGCCGCCGAGCAGGGCACGGTGCTCCTGCGGAACGCGGGCGACCTGCTTCCCTTGGACCCTGCGACCGTGCGCTCGATCGCGGTCATCGGGCCCGGCGGCGGCCGGGACGCGCTGACCGGCGGTGGGGGCAGCGCCGCCGTGGAGGTGCCGTACGTCGTCACGCCGTTCTTTGGCATAGCGAAACGCGCCGGCGGCAACGTAACGGTGCGTTACGCGCAGGGCGCCCTGCCGCCGAGTGGAGCGCTTCCGCCGGTGCCACCGCAGTACCTGAAGGCGTCAGAGGGCGGCGGCCGGGGACTCACCGTGCAGTTCTACAACAACATGACGCTGTCCGGCGCTCCGGTGCTGACGCGGGTCGATTCGGCCGTCGGTGCCAACTGGCGCGACCAGCCGCCGGCACCCGGGGTGAACGCCAATCAGTGGTCGGCGAAATGGACCGGCTCGATCACCGCTCCGGCGACCGGCGAGTACACCTTCTCGCTCACCAGCGACGACGGCAGCCGGCTCTTCGTCGGCGGAACGCAGGTCATAGACAACTGGCGGGAACAGGGCGCGACCACCGAGACGGCGAAGGTGACGCTGACCGCCGGCCAGGCCGTCGCCATCGAGGTGGACTACTACCAGAACGGCGGCGGCGACACCCTCGGCCTGGGTTGGCGGTTGCCGGGCCAGGTGTCGCTGATTGACGAGGCCGTGGCCCTGGCCAGGTCCTCGGACGTCGCGGTCGTGTTCGTCGGCGCCTTCGAGTCCGAGGGCGCCGACTTGGCCGACATCGACCTGCCCGGCGAGCAGAACCAGCTGATCCGCGCGGTCGCGGCGGCCAACCGCCGCACGATCGTCGTGCTGAACACGGGTTCGGCGGTGACGATGCCCTGGGTCGACTCCGTCGCGGCCGTGCTGGAAGGGTGGTATCCCGGCCAGGAGGACGGCAACGCCATCGCCGCGGTGCTCTTCGGCGACGTCAACCCTTCGGGCAAGCTGCCGGTGTCGTTCCCGAGGACCTTGGCCGACGTGCCGGCCGCGAGCGCCGCCCGGTGGCCGGGCGTGGACGGTCGGGTGGAGTACTCCGAAGGACTCCTGGTCGGCTATCGCTGGTACCAGGCCAGGGGCATCACCCCGCTGTTCCCGTTCGGCTTCGGGCTCTCGTACACGACCTTCCGGTTCGAGAACCTCCGGGTGTCGCGGCGCGGGCGATCGGTCGCGGTCGGCGTGGACATCACGAACACCGGCCGGCGTGCGGGTGCGGACGTGGTGCAGCTCTACGTCGGCTTCCCGGCCTCGACCGGCGAGCCGCCGAAGCAACTCAAGGGCTTCCAGAAGGTCCCGCTCGCCCCGGGCGAAACGAGGCATCTGACGTTCTCGCTCGACCCGAGGGCCTTCGCGCATTGGGATGCCGCGGCCAACGGCTGGGTGGTCAGCGCCGGGGAGTATCAGATCGAGATCGGGGACGCCTCGGACAACCTGCCGGTCAGTGCGGTCGTCAAGCTCGGGGCGGCTCGGGCAGACTGAAGGTCCGGCGGGATTCGGCTTCTCGCTGCGTCCACGGGCTCAGCGTCACGCCCGGCCCACCGCCTCCAGATACGCCGTCATCGCCCGCGTCAGCTCCTCCACGACGAGGACCTCGCTCGCCTTGGAGCGGATGAGGAGCGTCGTCGTTCCTTCCAGGAGGCCCACCACGACGGCGGCGCGGGCGCGGCGCACGTCGCGCGGCACCGAAGGACCGCGCGCGGCGAGAATCCGCTCGATGATGTCGAGACCGGCCCGCTTCATCTCCTCCATCCACTTCCCGAACCGCGAGGTCCGTTCCGGCGACGCGTACAGCGGCAGGATGTCCGGGTGGAGGCGCAGGTAGGAGAAGAACGGGGTGACGATCGCGTCCGCCGCCGCCGCGGCGGACATCCGGGACCACGCGCGCGCGGGGCGCTCGGCCAGCGCCGACACCAGCGGCTTGAACGCCTTCAGATGCCGGTCGGCCAGCCCCACGATCACCGCATCGAGATCGGGGAAGAAGTGGTACATCGAGCCGATGGAGGTGCCGGCGCGCTGCGCCAGGCCGTGGACCGTGAGTCCCTCCAGCCCCGATTCCCGGATCATCGCCGCCGCGGAGTCGAGGATCGCCTCGACTCTCCGCTGGCCGCGCGCCTGAGCGGGGGCGCGGGGCAAGACCGGCCGTTCGCGCGGCGCACTCCGCTTGCGCCCGCTCTTTCCGCTGCCTGCCTTCTTCATGATTCCCCTTCCGCGCACGCGGCGACCGCCCGTCGGTGGTCGTCGCGCTTGACAAAGTAAAATATAGCGTCTAGTTTGGCCGTCAAGTAGACGATTGCGTCTAGTAGTGCACGACGGGACAGGAGCGCGGAGCGATGAGGCGCGTCGGAAGCGTCAACCTGGTGGTCGCGGTGGCGCTGGCGGCCGGGCGACCGGCGTGGGGCCAGGCGCCCGCCGGCTCGGAGGCGCGGCCGGTCCGCGCGCTGAGCTTCCGGGAGGCAGTCGCCATGGCGCTGGAGCGCAATCCGCAGCTGGCGGGAGAGCGGGCCGAGGCGCGGCGGATCGAGGGCGAGGCGCTCCGCCCGCTCCAGGGGATCCTCCCCACATTGCAGCTGCAGGAGCAGTGGCTGCGCTCCGAGGATCCCTCCACGATCTTCGCCTTCAAGATGAAGCAGGGCGCCCTCTCTGCGGCGGATCTCTCGTCGCCCACCGGGCTCTTCTCCCCGCCCCCCTTCGCCACCTATAGCGGGCAGGTCGCGCTCCAGGTGCCCCTGTTGAACGCGGATGCCTGGCTGGGGCGCGGGCAGGGACGCTCGGGCGTGCGCGCCGCGCGGCTGGGCGTCGAGCACGGGGAGCAGGTACTGACCTTCGGGGTGTTGCGCGCCTACTTCGCGCTCCCGCTGGCGGCGGAGCGGCTCGCAGCCGTGCGCGAGGCTGAGGCAGTCGCGGCCCGGGCCGTCGCCCAGGCGGAGGCCCTCGAGCGGCAGCGCCTGGTGGCGCCCATTGACGTGCTCCAGGCGCGCTCGCGGCTGGCGGCGATGCGGGCCGAGGAGGCCAACGCGGTCGCGGACTCCGTCCGCGCGGCGGCGGGGCTCGAGCAGGTGCTCGGCGGGAGCGTGGGCAGCGTCAGCGCCGGGGACCCGCTGCCGGATTCTGTCGTGGTGCCGGCGCTGGACGCGGCCCTCGCCGCGCTGCACTCGCGTCCGGACGTCGCCGCCCGTGAGGAGGCGCTCGCCGCCGCCCGCCTCGGCGTGCGCCGCGCGGACGCGGCTTGGCTGCCGCGCCTCAACGGCTTCGCGCAGCTCGATCTGTACGACCCCAAGGTGCTGGGCACCGGTCGCAGCTACCTCACGACCGGCGTGGTCGCCTCCTGGTCGCTGTTCGACGGCATGCACCAGCTCGCCGAGGAGCGCGGGGCCCGGGCCGCGAGGGAGCGCGCCGAGGCCGATCGGGACGCCGCGCTGCTGGAGGCGCGGACCGAAGTGCGCACGACGCAGGCAGAGCACGAGGCCGCGCGGCTCGCCCGGGCCAACGCACAGGAGTCTTACGACCTGGCGCGCCAGGCGCGGGCCATCGCGGAGACGCGATACCGGAACTCGCTGGCCTCGATGACCGAGCTGCTGGCCGCGCAGGCGGCCGAAACGGCGGCGGCGACGCGCCTGTCAGCCGCCCGCTATGAATTCGTCGTGTCTGCCGGTGCCTACCGGCTCGCCGCGGGCATCAACGTGATGGAGGAGTGAGATGGACACGAGGCTGATGCGTGGCGTGCGGCCGTTGGTGTCGGCTCTGCTCCTGCCGCTGCTGGCGCTCGCCTGCGGGCGCTCCCCGGGCGCGCACGAGGCCGCGCCGCTGAGCGTGCGCGTGGCGGAGGTGGTGGAGTCGCGCGTGCCCCGCGGCGTTCCCGCCGTCGGCGCGGTCGAGCCGATCCGCCGCGCCTCGCCGGCGAGCAAGCTGATGGGCAGCGTCGTCGCGGCATCCTTCGAGGAGGGCGCTCGCGTGGATTCCGGGCAGGTGCTCCTCAGGATAGACGACCGAGACCTGGCCGCGCGCCGTGCGCAGCTGGAGGCGCGCCTCGCCGAGGCACAGGTGCTCCTGGCCGACGCGGAGACGAACCTCACGCGGATGCGCGCCCTGGACTCCGAGCAGGCCATCGCGGGGATCCAGCTGGAGCAGGCGCAGACGGGGCGCACGCGCGCTGCGGCCGGCCTCGAGGCGGCGCGGGCCGCGCTGCGGGAGCTGGACGCGAACGCCTCCTACGGCACCGTCACGGCGCCGTTCGCCGGGGAGATCGTGCGCAAGAACGTGCAGGTCGGCGACGTCGCGGCGCCGGGCGTTCCCCTGTTCGTGCTCGAGGACCTGTCGCGGATCCGGATCGTCGCGAGCGTCGGCGAGGCCGCGGCCGCGCGGCTCCGGGTCGGCGCGCGCGTGCCGGTGGAGATCGAGGCCGCGCTCGTGCGGACCGTCGGCGTGGTGGAGGCCGTGGTCCCGGCCTCACGCCCCCCGGTCACCGGCTTCCACGTGAACGTCGTCCTGAGCCGGCCGAGCCAGGCGGTCATCTCGGGCATGACGGCGACCGTGCTGGTGCCGTCGGACGATCCCGACGTCGGTGCGGGGACGCGCCTGTTGGTGCCGCGCAACGCGCTGGTGCGGCGCGGCCAGATGACGGGCGTATTCCTCGTGGACGGGACGACGGCGCGCCTGCGGTGGGTGCGCGCCGGCCTGGAGGAGGATGACGCCGTTGAGGTCCTCTCGGGCCTCAAGGCCGGCGATCGCGTCGTGGTCGGCGCGGGTGACAGCCTGACCGACGGGCAGCGGATCACTGTGGGGCCAGCGGGCCGGTGAGCCCGCAGGTCGGTCTCGCCGGGCGGATCGCCGCGGTCTTCATCGACTCGAAGATCACGCCGCTCCTCTTCGTCGCGGCGCTCGCGCTGGGCGCGTACGCCGTGATCACGACGCCGAAGGAGGACAACCCCAGCATCGTCGTCCCGCTCGTCGAGGTCATGGTCCCGTACCCCGCGGCCGGGAGCGCGCAGGTCGACGAGCGCGCCGCGCGACCCGTGGCGGCGCTGATGCGCGAGATCCCGACGGTCGAGCACGTGGCCAGCGCCGCGGGGGCGGACGGGGCCCTGATCAGCGTGCAGTTCAAGCAGGGCGTGGATGCCCAGCGCGCGCTGGTGCAGGTGAACGACCGCCTCGAGGCCAATCCGGAGATCGCGCAGCCGGCGCATCTCGCGCCGCTCGTCCGGCCGCGCGGCGTGCAGGACGTGCCGATCCTGGTCCTGACGTTCTGGAGCGAGCACGACGATCCCTACATCCTCAGGCGCCTCGCGGTCGAGGTCGGGGGCCGGCTTCAGGACATCGAGGGACTCAGCGGCACGGAGGTCATCGGAGGCCTGGGCCGCGAGATCACCGTGGAGGCTGATCCCGCCCGGCTCGCTGGCAAGGGCGTGAGCCCGGCCCGCCTGGCCCAGATCATCCAGGCGGCCAACCTCCAGCTGCCGGCGGGCGACCTCCGCGGTCCCGAAGGTGTGCAGCGGGTGCAGGCCGGCGCGTTCCTCAAGAGTGCCGAGGACGTCGGGAGCCTGGTGGTAGGCGCCTCGCCCGCCGGCCCGGTGTACCTCCGCGACGTCGCGGCCGTGCGCGACGGGCCCGCGGCCCCCGACAGCTACGTGCTGCACCGGAGCCCAGCCACCGGCGGCGCCCAGCGTGTCGCGGTCAGTCTCGTGGTCCGGAAGGTGCTGGGCACGAACGCCATCGTCGTCCGCAACGCCGTCATGGATCGGGTCGCGGGGCTGCGCGGTACGCTGATCCCCTCGGATGTCCACATCGAGGTCACGCGCGACGCCGGCGCGGAGGCGAAGCAACGCGTCGAGAGTCTCCTGGAGCACCTGCTGATCGCGACGCTGATCGTCGTGGGAATCATTGCGGTCGCGCTGGGCCCCCGGGAGGCGCTGATCAACGGTCTCGCGATCCCGATCATCGTCGGGCTGACGATCGTCGTCTACAAGCTCACCGGGTACACGCTCAACCGCCTCTCGCTGGCCGCGCTGATCTTCGCGATCGGCATCCTGGTGGACGATGTCATCGTGGTGGTCGAAAACATCCACCGCCAGTTCCACTGGCTGGGCGACCGGGATCCGCGCGACGCGGCGGTCGAGGCGGTGAGCGAGGTCGGCAATCCGACGATCGTCGCCACGCTCGCGGTCATCGCCGCCCTGGCGCCGATGATGGCGTTGCCCGGGCTGGTGGGCCAATGGGCGCGCGGGCTCCCGTTCGGCGCGTCGATCTCGATGGTGTTCTCTCTCGCCGTCACGCTCACCATCACGCCACATCTCGCCTACCGCTTCCTCGAGCGGAAGGCGCGGGCCCAGGCCCAGGTGCCCGGCCGCGAGCGGCGCGCGGCGCGCGGCACGCGCCTCGGCCGGTACTACGTCCCGGTGCTGCGGTGGTTCCTCGACAGCGCTCGCCGGCGCCGCCGCCTCTATGCCGTATCGGTGTTACTGCTGATCGGGTCGATCGGCCTGCTGGTCACGCGGTCCGCGCTCGTGCTGCTGATGGTGTTCTCGAACGACGACGAGTTCTCGGCGATGGTGAACCTGCCCGAGGGCGCCAGCATCGAGACCACGGCCGCGGCGGCGGGAGATGCCGTGAGGTACCTGATGACCGTGCCGGACGTGGCTGGCTACCAGATCTACGCCGGCACGCCTGGACCGCTCACGTACCAGGGCCTCGCCCGCCAGTACGACACGCGCGATCGCCCCCACCAGGTGGAGATCGTGGTGCAGCTCCGGAAGGCGGCGGACCGCGGGCACAGCAACCACGAGCTGGCGGAGCTCGTGCGGCCGGGACTGGCCCGCGCGCTGCGCCCCTACGCTGCCACGTTCACCATCGCCGAGCCGCCGACCGGGCCGCCGACGCAGGCGAGCGTCACCGCCGAGGTCTACGGCCCCGACTATCAGGGGCAGGTCGCGCTCGCGGAGCAGGTGCGGGAGATCCTCGCCGGGGCGCCGTTCGTGACGGATGTGGCGACGTCGGCCGATTCGGGCGACCGGGAGGTGAGCCTCGTCGTGGACTACCAGAAGGCCGCCGTGCGCGGCGTGGTCGCCGCCGAGCTGGCAGTGGCGGTACGCGCGGCGGTGGCGGGCGCTCCGGTCGGATACGCGCGCATTCCCGGCGAGACGGAGCCGGTGCCGATCGTGGTCCGTCTGGCGGCGGCCCGGCTGAGTTCCGTGGCCGACCTCACGGGGCTCTTCGTGCAGGGAGCGGGCGGCCAGGTGCCGCTCGCGGACCTGGTGCACGTCCGCCGCGGACGCGAGGCGCCGCCGATCGTGCGCAAGGACATGGTGCCGGTCGTGTTCGTCACGGGCGAGCCGATCGGGAAACGCACCGCCTCGATCTACGTGGCCCTGGACCTCAGCAAGCCGATCCGCCACCTCAGGGCTCGAGACGGGAGCGCGCCGCGTATCAGCTGGACCGGCCCGCCGGAATCCTCCGACCGGTACACGGTGGCGTGGGGCGGGGACTACAGCTTCACCTACGAGACCATGCGGGATCTGAACACCGCCTTCATCATCGTGTTGCTGCTGATCTACGTGCTGCTCGCGGGATGGTTCCAGTCGTACACCCTGCCGCTGGTCATCATGTCGCCGATTCCGTTCACGCTCGTCGGCATCCTGCCGGCGCACGTCCTGACGGGGCAGTTCGTCAGCGGCACGGGCGTCATGGGCATCCTCGCGCTCGCGGGCATCCTCGTGCGCAACACCGTCCTGCTGATCGACTTCACCGAGAACGCCCTCGCGCGCGGCGTGCCGCTCAAGGACGCGATCTTCCAGGCAGGGGCCGTGCGCGTGCGTCCGATCCTGCTGACCGCGGCGGCAATCGTCTTCGGCGAGTCGGTGCTGCTCTTGGATCCGGTGATGCGTGGTCTCGGCCTGACGCTGATATCCGGCGCCGTGGCGGGCACGGCGCTGACGCTCGTCGTCGTGCCGGCGGTCTACTACGAGCTCAAGACGGGGACCGAGCGCTTCGACGCGTGGCGGACGCGGCGGCGCGTGGGCGCCGGCGCGGCGTAAAACGTCGTCCGTCGCCGGTCAGAGGCCGGTTCTGTTCTCCAGGTGCTCGGGGTACCGCGCCCCCTGGATCGTGATGGTCGAAGCGGCGCGGTCGATCTCACGCAGATCCTCGGGCATCAGCTCGACGGCCGCTGCTCCGATGTTCTCCTCCAGGCGCTGCGGTTTCGTGGTGCCCGGGATCGGCACGATCCACGGCTTCTGGGCCAGCAGCCAGGCGAGCGCCAGCTGAGCGGGCGTCGTCTTCCTCCGTTCCGCGAGCGTGCGAAGCAAGTCAACCAGGGCCTGATTCGCCTTCCGAGCCTCCGCCGTGAAACGGGGAACGATGTTGCGGAAGTCGGAGCTGTCGAACGTCGTTTTCTCGTCGATCGTGCCCGTGAGGAAGCCCCTGCCCAGGGGACTGAACGGGACGAAGCCGATGCCGAGCTCCCCGAGCGTCGGCAGCACTTCCTCTTCCGGCCGTCTCCACCAGAGCGAGTACTCGCTCTGGAGCGCGGTGACGGGCTGGACGGCGTGTGCGCGACGGATCGTCCGCACGCCCGCTTCCGAAAGGCCGAAGTGCTTCGCCTTGCCCGCCCGGATCAGATCCTTCACCGCTCCCGCCACGTCTTCGATCGGCACGTCGGGGTCGACGCGATGCTGGTAGAAGAGATCGATGACGTCGGTCTTCAGTCTCTTCAGAGAGGCTTCGGCGACCTGCCTGATGTGCTCCGGCCGGCTGTCGACGCCGATCTGGTCCCCCTTGGGACCGAATTTGAAGCCGAACTTGGTGGCTATCACGACGTGACGGCGGACGGGAGCGAGCGCTTCGCCCACGAGCTCCTCGTTCGTGAACGGGCCGTACGCTTCGGCGGTGTCGAAGAACGTGATGCCGCGCTCGACGGCCGACCGGATCAGGGAGATCATCTCCCGCTTGTCTGCTGCCGGGCCGTAGCCATGGCTCATGCCCATGCAGCCGAGCCCCAGAGCCGAAACGTCCAGGCCGCTCTTTCCAAGTGTGCGCTTCTGCATTGTGTCTCCCGCGCTTTACGTCGTCTTGAACGTAGGGTAGCGATGGTTTGCCCGGCTGAGTAGCTGGCAAAATCGGCAGGGCTTCATGAGTATTGTTGACAAGTGGTGCGCGACGAGCTCAGTGTCCACTCGTCGGGTCTCGAGTGAAGGAGCGCGGGTACGTCATCCGGAGGCAAGCAATGACAGGGAAGCAGCTGGGATCCATCGGCGCCGCGGCGTTGCTCGCGACGGCAGCGTTCAGCGGCAACGTGAAGAAGACGCCCCCCGCGCAGGCGAACGCTCCTGCGGTATCCGACACCGGTCCCGTGTTCGACGTGTCGCAGCTCGACACGACGGTTTCCCCGTGCACCGACCTCAGCGCGTTCGTCAACAACCGATGGGTCGCCGCGAATCCGATCCCGCCGGACCGCACCCGCTGGGGTGCCTTCGACGAGCTGAGCGAGAAGAGCCTCGACGAGCAGCACCAGCTCGTCGAGCGGGCGGACCAGGACGCCGACACGGCCCAGGCCGGCTCGATCCGCCGGAAGATCGGATGGCTGTACCGGTCTGGCATGGACACGGCCGCCGTCGAGCGGGCCGGCTACGATCCGATCCAGCCCGAGCTGGCCGCCATCCACGCGCTGGGGACCCCGGCCGACGTCGTGGCCTGGCTCGACGCATCCTTCGCCAACGGTCAGGGGCAGCTCTTCCGCTTCGGCGCCGGGGCCGACTACCACGACGCGAAGATGCAGATCGGGTACGCCTCGCAGGGTGGCCTCGGCCTGCCGACGCCCGACTACTACACCAGGGTCGAGTACGAGGCCATCCGGGACGCCTACGTGAAGCACATCGCCCGGATGTTCGAGCTCACCGGCGTGACGGCCGAACAGGCCGACAGCCAGGCCGACCAGGCCATGGCGCTCGAGACCAGCCTGGCGCGGCACTCGCTGTCCCGGGTCGAACTCCGCGACCCGAAGAACCAGTACCACTTCGTGTCCTTTGCTCAGGCGGACACGGTCACGCCGCACTTCGACTGGGCGGCGTTCTTCAGGGCGCAGGCCGTCGAGCCCGGGAGCGGCTTCTCGCTGTCGCAGCCGGAGTTCTTCGCCGGGATGGACAGCCTCCTCGTCCATGCCCCGATCGACGCGTGGAGGGCGTACCTAGCCTTCCACGCGATCGCCCGGGCGGCCCCCTACCTGTCCTCCGCCTTCGAGGCCGAGAACTTCGCGTTCAACGGCACGACCCTTCAGGGACAGCCCCAGGACCGCCCGCGCTGGAAGCGGGTGCTGGGCACGGTCAATGGCGCCATGGGCCAGGCTCTGGGCCAGCTCTACGTGGCGCGCTACTTCCCGCCCGCGGCCAAGCGGCGGGCCGAAGTGCTGGTGACGAACGTGCGCAGCGCACTCAGGGCGCGCATCGAGCACCTGAGCTGGATGAGCGCGGTCACCAAGCAGCGGGCGACCGAGAAGTGGCGGAAGTTCCTGCCGAAGATCGGTTACCCGGACCACTGGCGCGACTGGTCAGGTCTGCGGATCACGCCGGAACACTACTACGCCAACGTCGTGGCGGCCGAGAAGTTCAACCACCGGTACGCCATCGACAAGATCGGCAAGGCCACCGACCGGCTCGAGTGGGGCATGACGCCGCAGACGGTGAACGCCTACTACGACCCCAGCACCAACACGATCAACTTCCCGGCCGCCATCCTGCAGCCGCCCTTCTTCTACGCGAACGGGGACGACGCGATCAACTACGGCGGGATCGGAGCGGTGATCGGACACGAGTCCAGCCACGGCTTCGACGACGAGGGGAGCCAGTTCGACGGGGACGGCAACAACGTGAACTGGTGGACGCAGGCGGACCGGCAGAGTTTCGACGAGCGCACGGAGAAACTCGTCGAGCAGTTCGATTCCTACGTGCCGCTGCCCAATCACCCGGACAAGCACGTGAACGGCCGGCTCACGCTGGGCGAGAACATCGCCGACCTCGGCGGCCTGAACGTGGCGTACGACGCGCTGCAGGCCGCGCTGCGGAGCAGCCCGCAGGGAGCCTCCGAGAGGATCGACGGCTACACGGAGAACCAGCGCTTCTTCATGAACTGGGCCCGCGTCTGGCGCGGCTCGATCCGCGAGAGGGCGCAGCTCGTCAGCCTCAACACCGATCCGCACTCGCCCTCGCAGTTCCGTGCGGACGGTGCGCCCTCGGACATGCCGGCCTTCGCCGCGGCGTTCTCCTGCACGCCCGGCGAGCCCATGGTGCGCTCCGGCGCCAAGCAGGTGTCGATCTGGTAGGAAGGGGGCCGACGTCCTGGTCAGCGAGGTCCTGGCTTCTCTGATCCGCGCGTCGCCGGCCGACGCTCCTTCTCATCGTGCCGTAGTGCTCGGCCTGCCTTGCGCCTGCTCGCCTACCACCACGCGCACCTGGTGCGTGGCGCCATCGTCCACGAGCGGGATGGCGGCTGGATCCACGCGGTTGCCGTCCAGCACGGCCTCCGCAATCCCGCGGCAGCGGTGGTCCGGGTTGGATACGGAGATCTCGTAGCGGGTTCGCCCGAAACGCCAGACGATGGAGTACGTGGGCCAGGCTGTGGGAATGCAGGGATCCAATTCAAAGCTCGCGCCGTGGCGCTTGAGGCCGAGGATGCTCTCCAGGCCCGCCCGGTACATCCAGCCCGCGGAACCCGTGTACCACGTCCAGCCGCCACGTCCGATGTGGGCCGGGTGCGCGTAGACGTCTCCGGCGGTGGCGTACGGCTCGGCTTGGTAGCGCTCGACGTCGGCGGCGCTTCGCGTATGGTTGACGGGGTTCAGCAGGTGGAACAGTTCCACCGCCTCGTCCCCATTGCCGAGCCGCGCCACCGCCATGACCGTCCACACCGCGGCGTGCGTGTACTGGCCCCCGTTTTCCCTCACCCCCGGCGGGTATCCCTTGATGTAACCGGGATCCTGCGCCGACTGGTCGAAGGGGGGAGTGAGCGCCAACACGATTCGCGCGCCGCGCTGCACAAGGTGGGTGCGGACGGCATCTAGGGCTTGCTCGGTGTGCTTCAGGGGCGCGGCTCCGGACAGAACAGCCCAGGACTGAGCGATCGAGTCGATTTTGCACTCGTCGTTCTGCGCGGAGCCCAAAGGCGTCCCGTCGTCGTAGTAACCCCGCCGGTACCATTCCCCGTCCCAGGACTGCTCGAGCATGCCTGCAAGCCGGCTCGCCTCACTCGCGTAACGCGCCGCCCGCGCCGTGTCCCGGTGCTCGCACAGGGGGATGAACTGCTGCAGCACGGTGTGCAGGAACCACCCGAGCCAGACGCTTTCGCCGCGGCCCTGGAGGCCGACCCGGTTCATCCCGTCGTTCCAATCGCCGCTGCCGATCAGCGGGAGGCCGTGCGCCCCGGCTGTCAGGCCCTTGTCGATGGCGCGCACACAATGGTCGAAGATCGACGCCGATGCTGCGGAAACCCCCGGCTGTCCGTAGGCCTCTGCGTCACCCGCGGCGAGGGATGGAGCTTCCAGGAACGGAACCGACTCGTCGAGGAGCCCCAAGTCACCCGTCGTGCCCACGTAATGCGCGACGGCGTACGGCAGCCAGAGCAGGTCGTCCGAGCAGCGACTGCGCAGGCCGCGACCGGAGGGCTCGTGCCACCAGTGCTGCACGTCCCCTTCGAGGAACTGCCGGCCCGCGGCCCGGACGAGGTGCGCGCGGACAAGGTCGGGCCTCGCCAGGGAGAGAGCCATCGCATCCTGGAGCTGATCGCGGAAGCCGAAGGCACCCCCCGGCTGATAGAAGCCGGACCGCGCCCAGAGCCGGCAGCTCAGGTCCTGGTACAGGAGCCAGCGGTTCATGAGCAGGTCAAAGGAGTCATCAGGAGTGCGCACCTGGATCGTCTCCAGGGTCTCGGTCCAGAGCCGCTGCACCGCTTCGAGGGCGAGGTCTGCGGCGGCGACGCTGCCATGGCGGCGCGCCAGCTCGCGGGCGTGCGCATGATCCCGTCCCTGTCCCAGGATGAACACCAGGCGACGGCGCTCTCCCGGCGCCAAGCCGATTTTGACCTGGAGCGCGGCGCAGGGGTCGAGCCCCGCTCCAAACTGGCCCGGCGGAGCGCGGTGATGCAGGGCGGCCGGCCGCGCCAGCGAGCCGTTGCGCCCCAGGAAGGAGAGTCGGTCGCCGGTCGCCCAGGTCGGGGCCTCGCTGGCGCAGGCGAAAGCGACCCGGCCGGCGAAGTCCTGGTTGTAAGGGTTCGTGGCCACGACGGCTCCCGTCTCCGCGTCGCGCTCGGTCATCACGTGCAGCTGTTCCCCGGGCTGCGGCGGCCCCAGACGCCATTCGTTGTAGGCGAACACGCTCAGCCGCCGGCGCCGGTTGGTCCGGTTGGTGAGGGTCAGGAGCGAGAACTTCACCGGGTCCTTCGCGGCCACGAAGACCGCGAGATCCGAGAGGACGCCGTGGGAGGCGTGCGTGAAGCGGGAGACCCCGGCTGCGTGTCGCGTCACGAACCGTCCGCTCTCCCGGGTCCGCCGCATCGGCCCCGGCGTGGGCGACCACACCTCGCCTCCATCTTCGTCTCTCAAGAAGAGGGACTCGGAGGTGGGGTCGGTCACGGGGTCGTTCGCGAAGGGCGTGAGACGGTTCTCGCGGCTGTTCTCCGCCCACGTGAACGCCGAACCCGACGCCGAAACCACGGTGCCGAAGCCGGGGTTGGCCATCACGTTCACCCAGGGCAGCGGTGTCTCCTGGTCCCCGTCGAGGACGACCGCGTACTCGCGGCCGCCGTCCGCGAATCCACCCGTGCCGTTGGCGAAGGCGAGGGCCGGGATCTCGATCTCGCCATCGTCCGGGCCGGGAGCCGGGCGCGGCGGTGGCGGCTGCTGCTCCTCCTGCCACTGTGGCTCCGAGTATGGCCAGTCCAATTGTTCCGACAGCTTGCCGCGAGCCCCGCTGAGGATCACCCTGGCCACGCTGGCGAGCAGGTTCCGCTCGTCCGTGCTCATCCGGTCGCCGCGCAGCAGGTACACCCCGCCCGGCCGATGCTTCCACGCCCCCCAGGGGCCGGTGTCGAGGAGTGCCGCGAGCTGAGCGTGCAGCTCGTCCACGTAACTCACCGGCTGCACGTTGAGGATCACGACGTCCGCGCTCAGGCCCTTGAGCCGCCAATACTCCTGGGCCTGGAGAATCTGCAGGACGAGGGGGAAGTCCTTCCCCTCCACGACGCGCACCAGCAGGATCGGGAGATCGCCCGAGATCCCGTGGGCCCACAGACCTGGTTGACCCAGGACGTTGCGCCCCAGGACCTCCGGCCCGGCCCGCAGCGACGCGTCGGAGTACAGGACTCGGGAGGCGAGGCGCTCGAAGAGCTGGGCGTCGTCGCTCGAGATGCCCAGGTGCCGGAGCGTGCTCTGCGCATGCGTAAAGGCGAGGGAGAAGGTCCGGGCGGCGGCGCTCGGATCGTGGTACTTGTGGGCCATCGCGAGCGCGGCATCCCGAGCCACGGCCATCCCCGTCGCGAAGGACAGGCGCACCGAACCACCGGGGGCCAAACGGATGCGCTGCCGCAGGCTGACGATCGGGTCCAGCACGGCGCCCGTGGTGCCCGAGAGGGCCCGGCCGTCCAGCGCCACCGGATCCTCAGGGCTTCGGCCGCGACCCAGGAACCGTTCGCGGTCGGTCTCCCATTCCACGGGCCCCAGCATCCTCCCCTCCACGCTCAACACGTGGATTGCCCACACGTGGGCTTCATCCCGGGCCCTGGGGCGTCGGGCGCAGACCAGAGCTGCGCTTTCGGGCAGGTACTCGGTCTCAACGAACAGCTTGCTGAAGGCCGGATGGGCCAGGTCGTCTGCGACTGAGGCCAGGGCGATCTCGGCGTAGCTCGTGACCTCAAGCTCGCGAGGCCTGTCACTTTGGTTGGTCACCGTCAGGCGGCGCACCTCGACGTCATCCTCGGTGGAGACGGCGATGTCGAGCTGTGTCGCGATGTCCTCGTGAAGCCGGCGAAAGGCGGCCCGCTCGGCTCGGAAGGTGACCAGATACTCCTCGGGCTCGCGGTCCGTGGGATGGTAGGCCGCGGACCAGACCGACCCGGTGCGCACGTCCCGCAGGTAGAGGAATTGACTTCCCACGTCGCGGGTCGAGTCCTCGCGGTACCGGGTGACGGCGCGGCCGCGGCACAAGCTGGCCCCGCCTCCCGCGTTCGTGACGATGGCCGTGTAGGCGCCGTTCGACAGGAACTGCGCGTGAGGATACCGGGTGTGGGGCGACCGGAAGCGCCGGACCGCCACCGCGGAGACCGGAGCCGTCACCCGCGTCTCCTCGGCAGGCCGGGGCTCCGTGATGGGAGCGTGGCGCGGCACGCGCTCCTGCAACAACAGCGCGGTGGCCTTCACGCGGGGATCGGCGTGGAGACGCTGCACCATTCGATCGCCGAGGACAGCGTTGGCCAGCGCGACCAGGCTCATCCCCTGGTGATGGGCGAGGAAAGCCTGGACAACGACGCCGCGGGTGCCATGGGGTCGCGGCTCGCCAGCGCTCTCGCCTTCGTCCGCCTTCCGGTGGGTGTAGTCAATGGCCTCGTAGAAGCCGTACGCGCCGCCCAGTCCTTCCCGAGCCAGGCGCCGGAAGTTGTGTGCGGCGCTCGCGGGATCCACCATGGCGGCCAGGGCGGTGGCGTAGGGGGCTACCACCAGCTCGTCGCCGAGGCCTCGCTTCAGCCCCAGGCCGGGGACGCCGAAGGCTTTGTACTGGTATGTCCCGTGGCGGTCCACGACGTTGAAGGCGGACTCCGAGATCCCCCAGGGCACGCCCTGCTGCCTTCCATATTCCATCTGCCGACGTACGGCCATGCGGCACGACTGGTCGAGAAGGGTCTCCGGGTAGCGCTGCATCACGAGGAGCGGCATGAGGTATTCAAAAAGGCTGCCGTTCCACGAAAGAAGCGTGGGGGCGCCGTTCACGCTGGTCAGCAGCCGGCCCAGGTGGAACCAGTGGCTATCTGGGACATCGCCCTTGGCGATGGCGACGAAACTGGCCAGGCGGGCCTCTGACGCCAGCAGGTCGTAGTAGGAGGAATCGAGCCGCCCTGGGCCTTCGGCGTCTGCGAGGCGATAGCCGACGGCGAAGATCTGGCGCTGCCACTCGTAGAGGAAGTCGAAGCTCATGCCGCCGACGAGCGCGAGGGCGCGCGACGCCAGCTCGTCGAGGCGCGCCGTGAACGCGCCGGGTTCCGAGCCAGGGGCCGTCAACGCCGCGGCGAGGGACCGCGACCCGGTCGCCGCCTCGGCGCGTGCGCCGGAAGTCGCGCCTTCCACCTCGAACGATGCAATCGCCTCGGTCAGCACGGGGACCAGTCCGCCGGCGCGCGCCAGCTTCTCCGCGACGTCCCCGGGACCATCCAACCCGCCCAGCACGGACGTCACCACCGTGGTCAGGTGGGCCGTCCCTTCCTGATGCGCGGCGGGCAAGTCAGCCAGCCGCGCCAGAGACCGCCGGGCCACTTCCGCGGTATCGGCCAGGCCTTCGCAGACCTGCAGAGCAGACTGGGGCTCGCCCGCGAGCCGACGCAGGCCCTGAGCCAGCGCCACAAGAGCGCCCGCAAGGTTGCCGCTATCCACGGTGGAGACGTAGCGAGGGAGCAGCGGTGCCAGGGTCCTCGTGTCGTACCAGTTGAACAGATGGCCTTCGAAGCGCTCCAGCTCCTCCACGGTGGAGAGCGTGGACTCGAGCCGCTCGACCAGCTCGGGGGTGCGGATGAAACCGAGGTCGTGCGCGGCAAGGGTCGAGAGGAGTCCCATCCCGATGTTGGTGGGTGATGTCCGGTGAGCCACCGTCGGGTTGGGCGTCTCCTGAAAGTTGTCCGGCGGGAGGCCATGGTCCTCGGCACCCATGAAGGTCTCGAAGTAGCGCCAGGTCTGGCGCGCGATAAGCCGGAGCAGGCGCCGATCCACGGCATCGAGGACATGACGCTCGGGCGACTCGGGCCGGCTGAGCCAGTACGCCACCAGCGGCGCAGCCACCCACAGCGCAATGAGCGGAGCTGCCACCGTGAGGCTGCTCGGACGGGCGGCCGCGATCAGGGCGACGAGGATCAAGGCAATCAAGGGGCTGGCCGCCATCCCCGTGAGGAACAGCAGCGCGCCGGCCCGGGCGCTGAGGCCGGCGGCCCGGGTGGTGACGGCGGCAGCCGTCTCCCACTGGAGGAGGCGGCGCTGCGTGATCACGAGGCGAACCAGGGTGAGGCCGATGGCGTGGGCCATTTCGTAGGCCTGGTAGGCGAGGAACGTGATCTGCAGGAGCGTCTGGGCGGCGGCCGTCCGCGCGTCCTCGCCCAGCATCCGCAGGAACACCCCCAAGGGTTGCTGGGGGGCGGGGCCGCTGCCGAACCGGACGGCCAGCGGATAGAGCGGAAATGCGATCGCGGCGAGAACCGCGAGGGTCCAGGCCAAGGGTTCCCCCGGCAGCACCAGCCAGGCCAAGGCGAGGAAGGCGACGGTGGCGGGGGCCACCAGCGTACGCCTCAGATTGTCGAAGATCTTCCAGCGAGATATGACCGGGAGCCGGTTGCGCTCCAGGCCCTGGCGGGTCGGCACCCAGGGGAATAGCCAGAAGAGGATCTGCCAGTCGCCACGCGCCCACCGGTGCTGTCGTCGAGCGTGGGCGAGAACGCTCGCGGGGTAATCGTCCACCACCTCGACGTCCGTCACCAGGGCGGCCCGGGCGTGCAGGCCCTCGAAGAGGTCGTGGGACAGGAGGGCGTTCTCCGGGACCCGGCCTTCGAGGGCGGCCATGAAGGCATCCACATCGTAGAGGCCTTTGCCCGTGAAGGCTCCCTCCCTGAACAAGTCCTGGTAGGTGTCCGAGACCGCGGTGGTGTAGGGATCGACGCCCGTGTGCCCGGCGTACACTCGGGCGAACAGCGACCCTGCGGCGCTCGCCATCGTCACGCTGACGCGCGGCTGCAGGATTCCGTAGCCCTCGGTAACACGGCGCAGGCGACGATCGAAGTACGGACGGTTCAGGGGGTGGGCGATGATGCCGATGAGCTTCCGGGCCGCGTGCAGGGGAAGCTGGGTGTCGCTGTCCAGCGTGATGCAGTAGCGGACGCTGGGCAGCACATCCGGGTCGCCGACATGCACGCGGAAGCTCGTGTCCGTGGCGCCGCGCAGCAGGCGGTTGAACTCCTCGAGCTTGCCGCGCTTGCGCTCCCAGCCGATCCACGAGCGCTCGCCCGGGTTCCACTGGCGCACCCGATGGAAGAGGTGGAACCGGTCGGGGCGACCCTGGCCGTGGCGGGCATTGAGGTCCAGGACGCCGGCGCGGGCGGCGTCCAGGATCTCCTCGTCTGCCGGCCGTTCTGCCGTGGGGGCATCGGCGAAGTCGCTGAGGATGGCGAAGTGAATCAGCGGATCGGCATTCCCCAGGGCCAGGACTTCCATGTGCTCCAGCAGCTCGGCCACCCCGGCCACGCTCGTGAGGAGGGTGGGGACGACGACCATCGTCCGCGCGTCCTCGGGGACTCCGGCCTGGAGGTCGAGTCGGGGGAGACGGCGTGGCGGCGCGAGGTGCGCGGCCAGGCGCTGAATGAGGGCAGTGGCGAACTCGCTGGCGGGCAGCAGGAGGAACGCCGTCGTCCAGATCTGCGCCCACGAAGAGCCGCCCAAGGCCCGGACGTATGCGACGGCCGGGGCCAGCAGAGCGGCGACGACGAGTCCGATCGACCCGAGGTAGACGCTGGTGGCGTGGGCGAAGAGGAAGTGCCGAACGCGGCCGGCGAGGCGCGGACGGTACGCCACGTCGGTCTCGAGGCCGGGCCGGCCTCGTCCGATCAGGTGGTAGCCAACGTGGGCGGCGCGGTCGCCGGCCGGCTTCGACTCGGTGGCCTGCCGCGCGCTCTCCACGCAGCGCAGGGCCACGCGGAGCTGGGCTTCCCCGGTGGCCTCCGCCAGCTCCTCCACCGCCTGCCGGTAACGGTCCCGGCTGAGGAAGTCCATTCTCCCGTAGACGCCGGCCGGGTCACGCCGCAGGACCTGTTCGACCAGACTGACGTGCTCGAAATACAGCATCCAGTCCAGGGTGGAGCACAGTCGCAGGCTGGTGATGGCGTTGGCCACGGAAACCTGCCCCGCGGCCTGGGCCTGGTGTTCCGTGCGGATCGAATCCTCCGCGGTCATGCCCTGGGCGGCGAGGCGTTGCTCGACGGCCGCGCGCACGGGAGAGACCAGCGGCCCGTACTCGCGCATCCGCTGCAGGAGCCGCACCACATAGGCCGTCTCCAGGACTCCGGGGAGGGACGCCAGGGGCGCCGCAGCTTCGGCGCTGCCGATCTGGGCCAGAAAGCGGTCGGCCTTCAGACGCGCGTCCCGGCCCTGGAGCGTTTCGTCCGCCAGTCGCCTCAGATTCTCGATGAGGGCGAGCTTGAGCATGCTGGGCCAGGCCCACAGCTCGCCGATGGTCAGGGGCGCCACCGTCTGGTAGGCGGCCACGAAGCGCACGAGCTGGTTCCGGTCCAGGCGACCGTCGGTGTGGCGGATCAGGTCCAGGGCCATGCCGTAGACGCGTGCGATTCCCGCCATCTCCCGCGGGGCCAGCTTCGGCAGATCCGAGTAGTACTGCCGCGGCAGGTTGTGCCGGATGGCCCGAATCTCGGACTCGATGAGGTGGAAGTTGTCGAGCAGCCATTCCGCCGCCGGAGGGACGAACCCGCCGCGGTGGACGTCGTCGGCGAGGACGCGATAGGCCTCGCGCAGCACGCGGGCGTTGTGCTCCAGGCGCGAGAAGAACGCGCGCGTCTTGTGGCGCGGGTCGCGGGCCAGGGTATAGCTGGCGGCGAGGGCCTTGGCCCGTTCCTCCAAGCCCTCGATGCTCAGGAGCTGGGCGCGGAGCGGCTTTTCGGCTTCCCGGCGGCCGCGGCCCCTGACAAGGCGGAGCAGCGGCGTCAGGACATCAGCCAACGCGGCCCTCCGCCCGGAAGTGCAGCGGATCCCTGATGCTCTGCAGCTCGCGGTAGTAGTAGAGCGCCGTGGGCCGCTGGTTCTCGAAGTTCAGCCGCTTGAGATACTCCACTTCCTGTGGGGTCGCGTCGCCGCTCAGGGATGGGTCCTGCAGGAATTCCTGAAGCCCCGGCTCCTCGAACGGCTGTCCTGGCCCCCGCTCGGCGAACTCGAATCTCCGCACGTGGTCGGCGGCCACCTGATGGTTCAGGACGATCTCGAGCCGGAACGTCGCGAGGTCGATGTCCCAGGAGGCGATCAGCGGATCCAGGAACGACACGCAGTGCTCGGCCGACAGGTGGAAGATGTCCGTATCGAGGAACTCGAGCACCATCACGCGCATCTCTTCGAAGCTGCGGCCCCCGAGTTGCGCCACCATGCGGAGCCAGTAGTCATTCTGCAGCTCCGCAGCGGCGATGCGCTTCACCACGTCCAGCAGTTTCTGGGTGACCAGGCGCTCGAGCTCGCCGAAGGGCTGCTTCTCGAACACCGCCCGGATCTCTGGTTCCGTCCCGGAAGTGCATTTCCGCAGGATCAACGCCCGGACCTCCTGGAACAGGGGAGCGGGCTCGTCCCCGAGTTCTCGCTTCAATTCGCCCTTCCGCTGCGAGTCGGCAACCTTCGCAAGCTCGCCGGCCGGCAGCTTCAGGAGCCTGTCCATCCGGTCATAGATGTCCGTCCGGTTCGGCGCAGGAGGCGCTTTCTTGCGCGTCAGCAGTTGGGAGATGTAGGACTCGGTCACGCGCGCCGCGCGCGCGAGATCCTTCTGTTCCAATCCCAGCTCGTCGAGCCGCTGCCGGATCACGAACGACACGTCCACAGAACTCCTCCTGTGCCAGGCTCAGCAGACTTAATCAAGTAAGCTCAGTCACTGCATTATGACTTGACAAAGTTAGTAAAGTCTGTTATGTTGCGCAAGTCAAGAACCACGCAGTCGTCACCGCAGGTTCATAGTTAGTTGCTTCAAGGAGTTGCAGATGGCTGTAACGCTCACGAAGCTGCATCCGATGTGGCCGGCTATGGACGTGAACTACTCGAGCCGTCTCGGCCGGCTTTTTGAGCAGATGCTCGAGTCCCCGCTGCAGCGGGAAGAGAGCGGGTCGCTGTTGGGGCAGTGGATCCCTCCGGTGGACGTGGTCGAAGAGGGGGAGACGATCCGGCTTGTGGCCGAACTGCCGGGGGTCAAGCCGGAGGACGTGAGGATCTCGCTCGAGAACAACGTGTTGACGGTCCAGGGCGAGAAGAAGCAAGAGGAGGTGCGTGAGGACGACAAGGCGTATCGCTTCGAGCGCGCCTACGGGATGTTCGAGCGGTCCTTCACCTTGCCGGCGACGATTGATGCGAACAAGATCGTCGCGAAGTTCGACGCGGGTCTGCTGACGGTCCTGCTGCCGAAGGTCGAAGCGGCCAAGCCGCGGCAGATCACGGTCACGATCCAGAAGTAGGCACCGCAGGTTCTCTGGGCGCGGGCGGCCGGGGCAAGTTGGCCGCCCGCTGTTGTTGAGTCGAGTCAGCGACTGACCTGTCAATGCGATTGCCGCTGGCTCCAACGCTAACGGTTCTTCCACGAGGGTCCCATGCGTCGGTTCGCCATCATTTGCTGCTGTGCTGCCGCGGTCGTCGGCTGTGCCAAGACCGAGACCAAGGCTCCCGCTGCTTCCCAAACCCCTCCTCCTCCGCCCCCGATCTCGCTCGCTGATGTTGCGGGGAAGTGGACCGTGAGAGGGATGAACGAGGCCAGAGACAGTACGCTGGTGACGTACCAGCTCACCGCTACTGCCGACACGTCCGGATGGACGATCGCGTTCCCCAACCGGAAGCAGCCGATTCCGGCTCGCGTGGCCGCAGTGGGAGGCGACAGCGTCGTAATGGAGGCGGGCCCGTACGAGAGTGTGCTGCGCAAGGGAGTGCAGGTGACAACGCACGGCGTGTTCCGGCTCCAGAGCGGCAAGCTGGTGGGCCTTACCATCGCGCACTACAAGACGGCGAAGCCCGACTCTGTGCGCCGCATAGCAATGGACGGTACGCGCTTGCCATAGGCGGCAGGCGCGCGCCCGGAATGCTGCAACGATTCAGCCCCGGCCCATGATTGGCCGGGGCTACGCGTTTGTGCCCACTTGTGGCGGAACCACCGACGCGCGGCGCCGGCCGCCGCAAGACCAAGGTCGCCGGAGATAGACGAAGCGGCCAGGGGGCCTCCGCAGAGGGATCACCGCTGGCCGCTTCGCATGACTGTGGGGCTAGCGATGAACGCCGGCGGTCACCCGTTTCCGGGTATGCCGTGAGGGAATCGATCCCCCATAGCTCCACCCACCTGAGCTCAAGGGTGAAGGGGGTAGCCCCCCCATATCCGCTTGAGCTGCGCCCGACGCTCTACAGACGCCGACGGAACGCACTCGCAACATACGGCATTCGCCTCGGCGCCTCAAGTAACGTTCGCTGGCTGAGACTTCTTCTCGTTCAGCCTGACCGACCACTGCGGCGCGGCGCGGACGCCACGTGGGGCTGCAGCGAGCGCGCACACGTACATGGCGACCCACGCCCCGTCGTGCTTGTGGCCCGGGAGTGCGGCAACCAGCAGGTCCCTTCGTCGCCTCGAGGCTCGCGCGAACGTCGCCTCGAAGACGGGCCGCGCCTTCCATGGCTTCCGGCGTGCGCTCCGCACAGCGTTGGTGGAGAAGCACGGTCCATCCCAGGCGGCTGCTTGGACCGCGGACACCCCGGAGGCCGTAGTCCGGACGTATGTGCGTCCGACTTTGCAGGCGGAAGCAGAGGCCGCAGAGTTCCTGCTGGAGCAGGCTTCCGGCACCCAACCGCGTCCCCAACCGCGTCCACGCAAAGGGCCGCCAGCGTCGGCGGCCCCAAGTGGTCGATACGATTGAATCTGCAGAAGTGCGCCAGACAGGAGTCGAACCTGTGGCCTTTGGCGGAGACGAGGAGCCCGAAAACGGTCAAGACTGACGCGTCGAGGGCCGGTTTCTCGTTGTGGTGTGCACGTTTTGACCGTCTTCCGCGGCAGTCACCGCGCCAAGAACACTCCGGGTGGGACAGCCGAAACGGTCCCGAAGGACCGCCCGAGTTCGGCGCCGAACCGCGTCTGCGCGGAGGGGATGACCGGTTGGTGCGCGGCCGGCACTTCGGTCGGGAGCCTAGTCCCGCCGTTTGGCGCTCGCCAACGCCGCCCGCGCCTCGTCCGCCAGGTGCCGCAGGTCGGGGTCCGGGGTGGTGAAGGTCTCACTCAACACGCGTCAGTGACGCCGCGCGTGCCCAAGCACGTCGCTCAACGCCGCCCCAACTCCGCGACGTACACGTCGCTCTCCGTCTCGGTCATGCACAGAAAGATCCGGCCGCCGCGCACCGTGAAGCTGTACGAGACGATCTGACGCGACGGATCGTCAGCACGCACGATCATCCGCTCCTTTCCGCCCGTCGCCGCGACCTCGTAGATCCCGCCCTCACCGCCGGGAGACCCGGCTCCGAACCAGATGCTGCGTCCGTCGGGCGACCAGGTCGGGTCGGCCAGCATGGTCCGCCCCTGTCGCTCGAGGTCCACGACCAGGCGCTCCACACCGTCCGGCGAGCGCACACTGACCCCGCTGGCCGACGCGTAGACGAGTTGCCGCCCGTCGGGCGACCACCGGCCGAGGAAGTCACTTCCGCCGTGGGTCACCTGGATCGGCGCGCGCCAGGCCCCGCCCAGAGAATCCCGGCGGACGACGAACAGGTCCGAGCGCCCTCCCCGATCCATGGCGAACACGACCTGCAACCCGTCGGGAGAGAACTTGGGGTGATACTCCTCGCCCGGATCGCTGGTAAGTCTCGTCTCGCCCGTTCCATCGGTATTGATGAGAAACACGTCCCGCGTGCCGAAACGGGTCGAGTAGAACACGATCTCGCGCCCGTCCGGAGAGAAGCTGGGCGACCAGTGCTCGCCTGGGCTAAGAGTCAGCCGCCGCGCCTCGCCGCCGCCCGCCGGCATCACGTAGATGTTGCTCGTGCCCTCGACGTTGCTGTCGAACGTCAGCCAGCGGCCATCCCCCGACAAATCGCCACTCACGACGAGCTGGTTCCCGGTGGTCACCGGGATGGCCGAACGGATCGAGACGGTCCCGGTCGCCGGCGCAGGGAGCCAATACAGGTTGATGCGGACACTCGCGCGCGAGTAGGCGACGGTCCTGCCGTCCCGATCAACCGAGACGGTGTGCGCGTCCAGTCCCGTGGTCAGACGCAGGAGTCCGCCCCGCGGCCTGCCGCCTGCTCCGAGATGCGCGACGTACACGTCGCGTGGCCCGCCGCGGTTGGAGACCAACAGCAGGTGCCGGCCGTCGGCGAGCCACGCCGGGCTCTCGTGGAATGCGCCGCCGCTGTCCGGCGTCACGCGCACGGCCGTCCCGCCGTGGATGGAGACCGTCCAGATCGAGCTTGGCGCCCAGTTGGCGATGGTGCGGCTGTCGATGTAATCCCCGTTACCACGCACGAACGCCACCCAAGATCCGTCCGGCGACCAGGCCGCCGAGTGCAGTCCCGGCGCCGCGGTCACGAACGACTCCCGCTCCCCGTCCACGCTCCCGACGAACAGGCTGTCCGAGCGCTGATAGAGCGCGCTGTCGTCCCGCACCGCCCAGACCGGACCCATCCCCGCGCGACCGACGGGCGCCGCCACCCCGCCCATCCGCGGGACCGCAACGGCGCGCCACGTCTCGCCGATCCGCCCCTGCATGAACAGGATGCGGTTTCCGTCGGGCGTCCAGATGGGGAGGTTCTGGTGCTCGTCCGAGTCGGTCGTCAGCCGCAGGGCGCGCCCTCCCGCAGCGTCCCGGACATAGATGTGCATGTGGAGAGGATAACCGGCGGCATACGCGACCTCGCGACCGTCGGGCGAGATGGCCGGCATGTACTCGATCCCGGGCTCCCTCGTCACCTGACGGATGTTCGAGAGCGCCCACCTGGGTCCCCCGGAGGGCAGCGTGCGCCACACCACCAACGCGACCACGGCCACGGCCGCTGCGCCCGCCACCCACGGCACCCAGCGCGGCAACCGCCCCAGCGCGCCCACGGGCCGGGTCTGCGTCGGCGTGGTCCCCCCGCTCGGCGTCGCCAGGGGCTCCAGCTGCGTCAGCACCTCGTCCGCCGTCTGCCAGCGGTCCGCCGGCTTTTTCGCCAGACATCTCATCACCACCGCGGCGAGCGCCGGCGACACCGTGGGCCGGTACTGCTCGAGCGGGTCCGGATCGGTGGTGACGTGCGCCGCAAGCATCTCTTGCGCCGTCGTCGCCGAGAACGGCGCCCGGCCCGTCAGCAACTCGTAGCCCAGCACCCCCAGCGCGTAGATGTCCACCCGGTGGTCCTGGTGCGGATCGGCCACCGCCTGCTCCGGCGCCATGTAGGCCGGCGTGCCCAGCGCCACTCCCGCCGAGGTCAGGAGCTGGCGGCCTGTCGCCTCCGTCACCGCCTTAGCTACGCCGAAGTCCGCCACCAGCGCGTGCCGCCCCGAGAGCAGCACATTGTCCGGCTTGATGTCGCGGTGCACCACGCCGTGCGCGTGGGCGTGGCTCAGGGCATCGGCCACCTCGACCAGGATCCGCACGGCGTCGGGGATGGCGAACTCGCCGCTCCGCGCCAGGCGGTCGCGCAGCGACTCCCCTTCGACGAACGGCATGACGTAGAAGAAGAAGCCCTCGGCTTCACCCGAATCGAGCAGCGGCAGGATGTTGGGGTGCTGGAGGCGGGCGGCGACTTCGATCTCGCGGGCGAAGCGGCCGGCGCCGAGGGTGGCGGCGATCTCAGGACGCAGGACCTTGAGCGCGACCTTGCGGTGGTGGCGCAGGTCCTCGGCGAGGTACACCGTGGCCATCCCGCCCGCGCCCAGCTCCCGCTCGATGGTGTACCGATCGGCGAGCGCGCTTTGAAGCCGTGCGAGGGGATCCGCCAAGGCCGCCGCCTCTGAGGAAAGCGGCTCTACAATAGGACGGCCGGCGAGAACGGGCTAGTTACCAGCCAATCGTCATACGCGAGCGTGAGACTCGGAGAGGTCGAGTGGCGGGGGTACGCCAAGGGCCGCCGACGTGGGCGGCCCTGATGGCAATGCGCCAGACAGGAGTCGAACCTGTGGCCTTCAGCTCCGGAGGCTGACGCTCTATCCAGCTGAGCTACTGGCGCGCACAACCGAAGAAAGCTAGCCGGACACGCGGGGCCCCTGCAACGTCGGGGCCGCTACGGCGCGGCGCGGCCAGGGAGCCGCAGACCTGCATGCACGTGCAGCTTCGAGTACTGCTCCCGGCGCTCGATGCCCGCCACCAGCGGGAAGTCGTAGCGCTCGAGATCGTACCGCACGCCGAGCGAGACCGCGCCGAGGCGCCACTCGAGCCCGGCGCCCGCGGCGAATGCGCGATTCGGACGGTCCCGACCGCTCACGGTCACCGCCGGGCGGTCGCTTGTCGCGCCCAACCTGAGGTTTTCAGGGATTGGATGTAAATTGGAGGCGGCATCCAGCGGAGGTGCACCACGAAACGGTTCGGTCTGGCATGCACAGTGACGGTGGCGGCTGCGGCTTGCGCGTCGGCCATGCAACGGGGCGCCGCCCCCGGGCCGACCCTCGAGGTCTACAATGCGGGCGCGGCGGCCGTGGATCTGCACCTGATTCACGGCGTTTCAGTCCTGGGCGATACGATCGGGTATCTACTCGGCACCGTCTTCGCCGGACAAACGGCATGCTTCCAACTCGAGCCGATTACCGCGCCGCAGTGGCTGAAGGTCAAGTCCCTTGACGGAGCGTTTCTCACGCCCAGCTTCATCGCGGCGAACCGGCCGGCGTGGAGCCTGGAACTCCGGGGCAATCCGCGGACCGACCCGCTCGCGCTCCAGCCGGCGGACGAGCAGTGCAAGCCCGGAGCGCACCCGCCCTCGAGATGAGGCGAGCCGGGCTGCGCGGCTCCGCACGCAGCCGGGAACGAATGGGGGCCCGCAGGTGGCGGGCCCCATTTGCGTCCGGTGAAGTTGCTGCGAGTCGGGGCGGGGGGATTTGAACCCCCGACCTCCTGGTCCCGAACCAGGCGCGCTAACCGGTCTGCGCTACGCCCCGTTTACCAGATGCCAGTTGCACAGACGGCAAAGTGAGGCAGTGGTTACAAGCTTCAAGCCATCGGGAAGCAGAACCCGCCGTCTGGTCTGGCTTCTTGCCGCTGTGCAACTGGTAACCACTTCCTCCTTGCCGTCTTGCCGTCTGGCAACTTGGAGGAGTGCGCCCAGAGGGAGTTGAACCCCCAGCCTTCTGATCCGTAGTCAGATGCTCTATCCAGTTGAGCTATGGGCGCAGTGGGCGGTACAAGATTCGAACTTGTGACCTCTACGATGTCAACGTAGCGCTCTAACCAACTGAGCTAACCGCCCAGAGCGGGAAACGGGACTCGAACCCGCGACCCCAACCTTGGCAAGGTTGTGCTCTACCAACTGAGCTATTCCCGCAGGTGGAGGCGAGGGGGATCGAACCCCTGACCTCGTGAATGCCATTCACGCGCTCTCCCAACTGAGCTACGCCCCCCACGTCCCGAGCGGAAAAAGGTGGGGTCTTCCGTTCGGAGCCCAGAAAGGTATTTTGGCACCCGCCAAGGGTCAACGAGAACTCCTGGCGGGGTGATGGGTATCACCTGTAACAGCCGTATTGGCAGCCCCGGCGCCGGGTGTCGGCGCCAGCGTATATAAGGAAAGCGATGCCCGACCAGACCGTCCGCAAGCGCCGCCGTCCCTCGAAGCCGCTGCTCCCGTTGGGGCCCGGCGAGTCGGACCGCGACATCCTGGACCAGTACCTCTACGAGGTCTCGGTCACCCCCCTCCTCAAGCCGCACGAGGAGATCGAACTAGCCAAGAAGGTCAGGGCGGGGGACCACGACTCGATGCAGGAGCTGGTCCGGCGCAACCTGCGCTTTGTGATCTCGGTGGCGAAGAAGTATCAGAACCGCGGCCTGCCCCTCACCGACCTGATCGGCGAGGGCAACGTCGGGCTCATGACTGCGGCGCGGAAGTTCGACCCCGACCAGGGGGTGAAGTTCATCTCGTACGCGGTGTGGTGGATCCGCCAGGCGATCCTGGCCTCGCTGGCTCGCCAGGGCCGCACGGTGCGGGTGCCCCTGAACCGCACGGCCGATCTCTCGAAGATCGTCCGCACTGCCGAGGCGCTGCGCCAGTCGCTGCGCCGCGAGCCGACGCCCGAGGAGGTGGCCAAGGCCACGGGGCTCTCGCTCGAGGTCGTGCAGTCCCTCGCCGCGCTGAACAGCGGCGAGGTGCGGCTCGACGCGCCGCTGGACCCCGACGGCGACCGCTCGCTGATCGAGCGGTTCGTCTCCGACGAGGGGCCGAGCACCGAGGACCGCGCGATGGACCGGTTCCTTGCCCAGGAGATCGAGAGCGCGCTGGCCACGCTCCCGCCCCGCGACGCCAAGGTGCTGCGGCTCTACTTCGGCCTCGACGGCGGGCGCGAGCATACCCTCGAGGAGATCGGCGGGATGCTCGGCGTGACGCGCGAGCGCATCCGCCAGCTCCGCGACCGCGCCCTGAAGCGGCTTCGGGAAGGCCAGGTCGGGAAGGCGCTGGCGAGCTTCGCGGCATAGAGGCCGCAGGCACAGCGGCACGGAGGCACAGAGGCACGGCAGGTAGCCTACGGGCGGCCGGGGGCAGCTAAGCTCGCCGGCCGCTTTGTGTTAGCAGTGCCTCCGCGCCTCCGTGCCTCTGGCAGGCCATCACATTCTTTACCTCCGCCGCGCGGCGGTCTATCTTGACCCCCCTATGCTCGCAGCGGTGGGCTCGCGCGCCGTCGGCCTTGTCGAGGGGTTCGGGGACGTCGGCTACTTCCTGGCCGACTCGGTCCGCGCCCTGCCGGACGTCCGCACCTGGGGCACGCGGACCTTGCAGCAGATGCGGCGGCTCGGCGTGGACTCCCTGCCCATCGCCCTGTTCATCGCGGCGTTCACGGGGATCACGCTGGCGCTGCTGGCCTCCTACGTCTTCACCGCCACGGTGCCCGTGTACCTCGTGGGGACCCTGGTCGGCAAGACGATCATGATGGAGCTGGGCCCGGTGCTGACGGGCCTGGCGCTGGCCGGCCGGGTGGGCGCAAACATCGCCGCCGAGCTGGGCACGATGAAGGTGACCGAGCAGGTGGACGCGCTCGAGACCCTGGCCTACAACCCGTACGCGTACCTCGTGATCCCGCGGGTGCTGGCGGGGCTCGTGATGTTCCCGGTCGTGGTGGCGTTCGCGATGGCCATGGGCGTGTTCACCGGGTGGCTCGCGGCGACCACGCTGCTGCCGATCACGAACGCGCAGTTCGTGCGCGGGCTGCAGCTCTTCTTCCTGCCGTTCGACGTCCAGTACGGGCTGATCAAGTCGGCGTCGTTCGGGCTCGTGATCACGATGATCGGCTGCTACCTGGGGATGGGCACGCGCGGGGGCGCCGAGGGGGTGGGGAACGCGACCACCCGGACCGTGGTCTACAGCGCGGAGATGATTCTGGTGCTCGACGCCTTCTGGGCGATCGTCCTCCTGAGGCACCGGTGATCGCGTTCGCGGATCTCTACAAGGCGTTCGAGGCCAACCGGGTGCTGGAGGGCTTCACACTGGACGTGCGCGACGGCGAGACGATGGTGATCATTGGCTACTCGGGTACGGGAAAGAGCGTCGCCGTCAAGCACGTGGTGGGGCTGCTGGAGCCCGACGCGGGGCACGTGTCGGTGGACGGGAAGATTGTGTCGGAGCTGCGGCGGCCCGAGCTGACCGAGCTGCGCTCGACGATCGGCTTCGTCTTCCAGTTCGCGGCGCTGTTCGACTCGATGACGGTGTTCGAGAATGTGGCGCTGGGCCTGAGGCGCCACCGCGATCTGACGGAGGCGGGCATCGCGGACCGGGTGCGGGAGGCGCTCAAGCTGGTGGATCTGCCGCGCGCCGAGCAGCACATGCCCTCCGAGCTGTCGGGCGGGATGCGGAAGCGGGTGGGGCTGGCGCGCGCGATCGCGCTGCGGCCGAAGTACATCTTGTACGACGAGCCGACGACCGGGCTGGATCCGGTCACGTCGGCGGTGATCGATCAGCTCATCGTGCGGACGCGCGAGGCGCTCGGCGTGACCAGCATCGTCATCACGCACGACATGCGCTCGGCGTACACCGTGGGAGACCGGATCGCGATGCTCTACCAGGGAAGGGTGCAGCAGGTGGGTACGGTCGCAGAGATCAGGGGAACGGCGGACCCGGTGGTCCGGCAGTTCATCGAGGGGCGCCCGGACGGCCGGGCGGTGGTGCGCGCGAGCCTGGGCGATGCGGGGCGCGCCGCCGCGCTGGAGGGAGGCGAATCATGAAGCGCGCCAACGAAGCCTTGGTGGGAGCGTCGGTGCTGGTGGCCATCGCCCTCGTGGTGGCGGGATCGGTGTGGCTCAGCGGCGCGCGCTTCGGGCGCAACGATCTCCTGAAGGACGTGCGCGTCAAGACGATCGGCGGGCTGAGCGTGGGCGATCCGGTCCTCCTCCGCGGCGTGCGGATCGGCCGCGTCGAGAGCATCCAGCTCGCGCCGCACGATTGGGTCAACGTGCAGCTGCGGTTCAAGGGAGGGACCCAGTTGCCCTCCAGGCCCGTGGCGTTGTTCGCGTCCACGACGCTGTTCGGCGACTGGAGCGTCCAGCTGATCTCGCACGACAACCTCCCGGACGACCCGGTGGTGCGGAAGGCGATCGAGGAAGCCGGGCGAGCCGGGCGCGACATGCTCCCCGGCGCGGCGCTGCCCGACGTCGGCCAGCTCACCGCGCAGGCGGGCCGGATCGCCGGGGACATCGCGCTGATCGCGACCCGCGTGAACTCGGCCTTCGACTCGTCGTCGGCGGCGCGGCTCCGGAGCGCCTTCAGCGACCTGTCCCGCCTCTCGGCGGTGCTCAAGACCATCGCGCAGGGGCAGGAGTCCACGCTGACCCGTATCGGCGGCAACATCGACACCGGGACCGCTCTGCTGGCGCAGTCGGCGCGGAATCTCGCGCGCGCGGCGTCGCGCGTGGATTCGGCCACGTCGCGCGATCAGCTGCAGCGGATCCTCGGGCACACGGACACCGTCGCGGCCGATCTCACCGCGGTCGCCGCCAACGTGCGCGCGCTGGCGGCCTCCGCGGCCAGCCAGCAGCAGGCCTTCGAGCGGATCGTGGCGCGCACGGACTCGATGCTGGGCCGCATCCAGTCCGGCGAGGGCACGCTCGGCCGCCTGTCCCGCGACACGACGCTCTACAGCGAGTCGGTCGAGACCGTGAAGGCGCTGCGGGCCCTGCTGCAGGACATCCAGAAGAACCCCCGGCGCTACTTCTCCTTCTCGGTCTTCTGATGGCGGCGAAGGCGGTTCCGCTGGAGGAGACGTCGGCGGGCGGGGTCGTGTTCCGGCGCACGCCGGGCAACGGCCCGCTGTTCCTGATGATCCGGGATTCCTACCGCAACTGGGGCTTCCCGAAGGGACACGTCGAGCCGGGCGAGGAGCGCGCCGACGCGGCGCGTCGTGAGGTCGCCGAGGAGACGGGGCTGGCCGATCTGGTGATCCACGCCCCGGTCCAGGAGATCGACTGGTTCTTCCGGTTCCGCGGGCGCCTGATCCACAAGACGTGCGCCTTCTACCTGATGGAGAGCGCCGCCGGCGAGGTCTGCCCGCAGAAGGACGAGGGCATCACGGCCTGCCGCTGGCTGCCGCTCGAGGAGGCGCTCACGACGGTTTCCTACGCCAACGCGCGGGAGGTGTTGCGCGCGGCCGGCCAGCTGGTCGCCGCGCTCGCGGTGCCGTGAGCCAGCCCGTCATCGCCACACTGCTGCGGAACGCCGGCGCGCGGGCCGCATTCCGGCGCGCGATGCCGCGCTCCAAGGCCCGCGTCGTGTCGTGCCGCTCGCCGGCCGCGCTGACGCGGGTGTTCGCCACGGTGCTCGCCGACGCGGTCGTCGTGGACCCCAGGATCCCCGGTGGGGCCGAGTTGCTCGATTGGTGCCGGGCCGCGTACCCCGCCATTCCGCGGTTCGCGTACTCCGCCTTCCGCCCCGACGAAGCCGAGCTACTGGAGACCTGCGTCCGGCAGGCGCGGGCGCACCCCATCGTCGAAGGGGTCGAGGACGCCGTCCTCGCGGACCTCATCCTGCCGCGCACGGCGAGCGCCGTCCGGCTGCAGGAGCTGGACGGGGCGCCGCGGCTCCTCCGGCTGATCGAGCCGCTGCAGGAACGGGCGTGGCGGGAGGTGATGCGGCACGTCGGCAGGCTCCGCACCACCGACGTGGCCGCGGCGCTCGGGATCTCGCGGGAGCACCTGTCCCGGCAGTTCGGGGCCGGCGGCGCCCCCAACCTGAAGCGGGTCATCGACCTCGCGCGCACGGTGACCGCCGCCGGCCTGCTCGCCAATCCCGGCTACACGGTGCGTGGTGTCGCGCGCATCCTCGGCTTCGCCTCCGCCAGCCACCTTTCGGGGGCGGCGCGGCGCGTGGCCGGGGTGACCGCCCGCGGCCTCGCGGGACTCGGTCCGACGGGGGTCCTGCAGGCCTTCCTCAAGGGCCGGATGCGCAGCCGGAGCTGGGCCCCGGCGCGCTGAGCTTCGGGGGCCGCGCCGTGTTGCTCGACGGTGCGACTCTCCGCTATTTTTGCAGACTGCGGTCGAGCGGGCCCACCCTTCAAACCAGTCCTCATGGCCAACGAATCGGTACTGCGTCCCGGTGAACTGAAAGACGTCCTCCTCAGGGAGATCGCGGCGGCGGATCTCGCCGCCACCGATCTCGAGGAGGTGGGCACCGTCCTGGAGGTGAAGGACGGCGTCGCGCGCATCTACGGCCTGACGGCCGCAATGGCGGGCGAGATGCTGGAGTTCCGCGCGTCGGCGACCGGCGAGACCATCAGCGGCTTGGCGCTGAACCTCGAGGAGGACAACATCGGCGCCGTCATCCTCGGCAATTACCTGCAGCTGAGGGAGGGCGACGAGGTCCGCCGCACCGCGCGCGTCTTCGAGGTGCCGGTGGGGGCGGGGATGGTGGGGCGGGTGGTGGACCCGCTCGGGCGGCCGCTGGACGGGAAGGGGCCGATCGCCTCTGAGGGCGCCCGGCACGTGGAGTTCCTGGCCCCCGGCATCGTGGTGCGGCAGCCGGTGAAGCAGCCGCTGCAGACCGGGATCAAGGCGATCGACTCGATGATCCCGATCGGGCGCGGCCAGCGCGAGCTGCTCATCGGTGATCGCGGCACCGGCAAGACGGCCATCGCCGTGGACACGATCATCAACCAGAGGGGCGGCGACGTCATCTGCGTCTACGTCGCCATCGGCCAGAAGCAGTCCACCGTCGCCTCGGTCGTGGAGCGGCTCAAGAAGAGCGGGGCGATGGACTACACGATCATCGTCATGGCCTCGGCGTCGGATCCCGCACCGATGCAGTACCTGGCGCCGTATGCCGGGTGCGCGATGGCCGAGCATTTCATGTACACGCAGGGGCGCGACACCCTCTGCGTGTACGACGACCTGTCGAAGCACGCCGCCGCGTACCGCCAGATCTCGCTGGTGCTGCGCCGGCCCCCCGGCCGCGAGGCCTACCCGGGCGACGTCTTCTACCTGCACGCGCGGCTGCTGGAGCGTGCCGCGAAGATCGCCGAGGACCCGGAGCTGATCAAAGCCGACCCGCGGATCCAGAAGCCGGGCGGCTCGCTCACGGCGCTGCCGATCATCGAGACGCTGGCGGGCGACGTGTCGGCCTACATCCCCACCAACGTCATCTCGATCACCGACGGCCAGATCTTCCTCGAGACGGACCTGTTCTACTCGAACGTGCGCCCGGCCATCAACGTGGGCATCTCGGTGAGCCGGGTCGGCGGCAACGCGCAGATCAAGGCGATGAAGCAGGTCGCCGGGCGTCTGCGACTCGACCTCGCGCAGTACCGCGAGCTGGAGGCCTTCTCCCAGTTCGGCTCCGACCTGGACCAGGCCACCCTGCGCCAGCTGGCGCGCGGGCAGCGGCTGGTCGAGATCCTCAAGCAGCCGCAGTACGCGACGATGGACGTGGCCGAGCAGGTGGAGATCATCTTCGCGGCCACCAACGGCTTCCTCGACGACGTCGCGGTCCCGGCGATCAAGGCCTGGGAGACGGCGTTCCACGAGTACATGGCCGCCAGCCATCCCGACATCGTGGTCGAGATCCGGTCCAAGAAGGTCCTGTCGGACGACCTGACGGCGCGGCTCCGGAAGGCGATCGAGACCTACAAGGCGCTGAAGAAGTAATGGCCAAGACGCGCGCGCTCAGGCGCCGCATCCGCTCCGTCGAGAACATCAGCCAGGTGACGCGGACCATGGAGATGGTGTCCACGTCGAAGCTGAAGCGCGCCCAGGACCGGGTGGTCGGGGCGCGGCCGTACGCTCAGGCGCTGGCCGAGACGATCGCGGACCTGCTGAGCCCCGAGCTGACCGAACGCTTCCCGCTGCTCCGCCAGCCGGCTCCGCCGGCCAAGGGCGGCCCGCGGCGGGCCGCCGTCCTGCTCGTCACGTCCAACCGCGGGCTGGCCGGCGCCTTCAACGCCAACCTGATCCGCGCCGCGGTCCAGCGGGAGCGCGAGCTGGTGGCGCAGGGGCTCGAGGTGGACCTGCTCGCGGTCGGCAAGAAGGGGATCAACTACTTCAAGTTTGTCCGGCGCCCGCTGGCGCTGGCGCGGCTCGACATCGGCGACCGTCCGCAGGCGCACCACGCCACGGAGCTGGCGCAGCCGCTGATCGACCGGTTCGAGGCGGGCGAGCTGGCCTCGTTCGACGTCGTCTACGCGCACTTCAAGTCGGCGCTGAGCACGCCGCCGGTCGTGGAGCGGATTCTGCCGATCGTGCCAGGAGGCACGGAGGCACAGAGGCACGGAGGCACGGAGGGGCGGGGCCGGCCGGCCAACTTCATCGTCAAGCCTGGGGCCGACGAGCTGGTGGGCGCGCTGCTGCCGCTCTACGTGCGCAACATGGTCTTTCGGGCGCTGGTGGAGACGGCGGCCTCGGAGCACGGGGCGCGCCGCACGGCGATGAAGAACGCGACGGACAACGCGGGCGAGATGCTGGACCTGCTGCGCCGGACGTACAACCGGGCGCGTCAGGGGCAGATCACGCAGGAGCTGGCGGAGATCGTGGGTGGGGCGGAGGCGCTGAGAGGCTAGGTGTCGGGTGTCAGGTGTCAGGGAGCGCGCTGCCCCGACACCCGACACCCAGCACCCGACACCGCTTTGTGAGGGTTCCATGGCAGAGAAGAACATCGGCAAGGTCGTCCAGGTCATCGGTCCGGTCATCGACGTGGAGTTCGGGGCCGAGCATCTGCCGGAGCTGTACACCGCGCTGCGGGTGGATGCCCCGGCGCCCGCGGGTGGCGAGCGGGTGCACCTCGTCGCCGAGGTCCAGCAGCACATCGGCCGCAACCAGGTGCGCGCGGTGGCGATGTCGTCCACCGACGGCCTCGTGCGCGGGATGGAGGCCGTGGATACCGGCGGTCCGATCTCCGTGCCGGTCGGCAAGTACGCCCTGGGCCGGATCCTCAACGTCCTGGGGGAGCCGGTGGACGGCGGTGAGCCGATCCCCGCCGACGCGGAGCGGTGGCCGATCCACCGAGATCCGCCAAAGTTCACCGAGCTCGAGCCCAAGACCGAGGTCTTCGAGACGGGCATCAAGGTGATCGACCTGATCGCCCCGTTCGTCAAAGGCGGCAAGATCGGGCTGTTCGGCGGCGCCGGCGTGGGCAAGACCGTCATCATCCAGGAGCTGATCCACAACGTGGCGATGGGCCACGGCGGCCGCTCGGTCTTCTGCGGCGTGGGCGAGCGGACGCGCGAGGGGAACGACCTCTATCTCGAGATGAAGGGCTCGGGTGTCCTGCCCTCCTGCGCGCTGATCTACGGGCAGATGAACGAGCCGCCCGGCGCGCGGCTCCGCGTGGGACTGTCGGGCCTCACCGTGGCGGAGTACTTCCGCGACGTCGAGGGCCAGGACGTCCTGGTGTTCATCGACAATATCTTCCGCTTCACCCAGGCGGGCTCCGAGGTCTCGGCGCTGCTGGGGCGGATGCCGTCGGCGGTCGGGTACCAGCCGACGCTCGCCACCGAGATGGGCGACCTCCAGGAGCGGATCACCTCGACGAAGCGCGGCTCGATCACGTCGGTGCAGGCCATCTACGTGCCGGCCGACGACCTGACCGATCCGGCGCCGGCCACGGCCTTCGCCCACCTCGATGCCACGGTGGTGCTGTCGCGCTCGATCTTCGAGCTGGGGATCTACCCGGCCATGGATCCGCTCGACTCGGCCAGCCGCATTCTGGACGCGCAGTACCTGGGCGATCGCCACTACAAGGTGGCGATGCAGGTCCAGCAGATCCTCCAGCGCTACAAGGATCTCCAGGACATCATCGCGATCCTCGGGATGGACGAGCTGTCGGAGGACGACAAGCAGATCGTGTCGCGGGCGCGGCGGGTGCAGCGCTTCCTCTCGCAGCCCTTCCACGTGGCGGAGGTCTTCACCGGGCTGCCCGGCCGCTACGTCAAGCTCGAGGAGACGATCGAGTCGTTCGAGCGGGTGGTCGCCGGCGAGTTCGACGAGCTGCCGGAGCAGGCGTTCTACATGGTGGCCGGGATCGAGGACGTCATCGAGCGCGCCAAGAAGCTCGAGGCCGCATGACGGCCGCGGGCACGGGGGCACAGGGGCACGGGGGTAGTGTATGCGGGTGAACGTGGTATCGCCCGAGCAGGCGCTGTACGACGGCGACGCCACGGCCCTCGTCGCTCCGGCGTTCGACGGTGAGGTCGGGATCCTCCCGCGGCACGCCCCGTTCCTCACGCTGCTCGGCACGGGCGACCTCGTGATCCGGAGCGACGGCGGCGCGCGGCGGTTCCACGTCGAAGGGGGCTTCCTGCAGGTGGTCGGCAACCGCGTGCGCGTGGTCGCCGAGAAGGCCGAAGCGCGCTGAAACAACGGGGCCGGCGCCACCGGCGCCGGCCCCCGTCCCGCGGCGACTGTGCCGCTTCAGCCTAGAAGAGTACTCCCACCGTGAACGCGATGAACGACGCGGTCCGCAACTCGACTCGCACCTCGCCGAACAGGTTGAGGTTCGGCGTCGGATTGAAGTGCGTGCCACCGAGGATGTTGAGGCCGGTCTGGGAGCCCGTGCACAGCGAACACCCCGACCACGAGTAGTTGGCGTAGTTCAGACCCGCACCCACATAGGGCTTGAACTGCCCGGTCATGTTGGGGATGTCCCAGGTGCCGTTGACGTTGATCTCCCAGACGTTCAGACTGGCGATGAAGGCGCTGGAGCTGGGGAAGAAGTAGTCGAACGCCGCGTAAGCCTGAAGGCCGGGCACCTTCACCGCGGTGCCGAGCCCCGAGAACACCGCCCGCGCTCCGATGCCGGGTCCATAACTGCTCGTTCCGAAGCTGACCTCCGGTCCGAACTGCCACTGTTTCGTCTGCGCCGTCGCTGCCTGGGCGAGCAGGCTCAGGCCAACGACCATACTCAGTGCGAGTGGAGCCTTACGCATGAATTCCTCCTCCTAGGGTCGGTTCGATGGACTGGTTACAAATACGGACGGAGGCCCGTTGCCGCAAGGCCCGGATTCCCCACGCGCCTGGGAGACTGCCCCCCGGCCCGAGCCCCGTGCTTTCCGGGCCGAGGCCGTCTATCTTATTGCGGCGCGGCCTCGTGGACGCCGCGGCTCCCCACTCTTTCGGGAGGTCATGCATGACGCGCATCGCACGGATCGCGGCTGCGGCGGCGATCCCGCTGGCGGCGCTGGCGACGGCCGCGCAGGCTCAGTTGGCGGGCATTCCGGTCTACTTCAACCCGGCTGGTGGCACGGGGGTCGGGATCGCGGCCAACGTCGGTTTCCCGAACAGCGACGCGGGCAGCGGCACGGCGTACGGGGTCGCGGTGAGCCTCGGCACGGGCCCGGTGACGCTCAGTGGTATGCTCGGCGCGTGGAAGCCGACGAGCTCGGTCTTTGGCTGGGGCAGCGCCCAGCCGTCGTACGGCGGCTCCATTTCCTACCGGCTCTTCGGTGGGGGCCTGCTGCCCGTGGCCATCGCCGCGCAGGCGGGATACGGCATGATCCAGGCGCCGACCGCCTGTGTCTTCCAGTGCTATTCGCAGACGACCATTCCCGTCGGCGTCGGCATCTCGTTCGACCCGCCGCTCTTCCCGCTCAAGCCGTGGATCGCGCCGCGGATTGAATTCGTCAGCGGTGGGGGGGCGAGCACCTCGAACTTCCGCGTGTCCGGGGGCGTGAACTTCAACCTCCTGCTCGGCCTGGGCGTGCATGCGGCCGTGGACTGGGGTCAGAAGACGGTCAACGGGACGACCGTCACGCCGCTCATCTGGAGCCTCGGCGCGCACTTCAACTTCCACGTGCCGCTGTGATGCAGACGGACAGATCCCGGCATCCGTGAGCCAACCGACGCAGTACAATTCGCGCATCCTCGTGGCGGCAGCGCTCCTCGCGCTGTGCGCCGCGGGATGCGCGCTCACGTTCGACTCCGCCCGTCTCGGCGTGCCTGTCAGCATGGCGTCGACCGCCTCCCGGCCGGCCGTGGGGGACACGTTCAACGTGCGGTCGGGCGCCGTCTACGTGTTCTGGGGCCTGGTCGCGGTCAAGACGCCGAGCCTGGAGAACACGCTCGAGAGCCAGCTGGCCGGCGGCAGGGCGGTGCGGGACCTGCGGATCCACGTCGGGCGCCGCCTCCCGGATCTGCTCATCACGGTGCTGACGGCGGGCATCGTCTCACCCGTCTCGGTGACGTTCGAGGGCGTCATCGCGGCTCCGTCGCCGTAGCCTGCAGCGTCCCATCGCCCGCTTTCGCGACCCGCGTCGCGCTCGGCGTGTGATCCAGGTCGCCAATCCCGCCGGGAGTGACAGCGGTCACCGTGCGGGGCTTCCACCACGCTATCTTGGCGCTGTCACGTTTCCTCGCGCCCGACGGAAGTCGCCGGGGCGTCACCACTTACGGAGGGATGCGATGTCTCGACTTCATCGTACGGCAGCTGCGATTGTGTTCGGTGTGCTGGCGGTCGGCTCGGCCGCCACGGCGCGGGCGCAGGTCACGGGAATGCCGCTGTTCACCAATCCCCGCTTCGGCACCGGAATCCGGATTCACGGCGACATCGGCCAGCCGACCGACCAGGGCACGCAGCCCGGCAATCTCACGGTCATCCAGGGCGGCGTGACCCTCGCTATCGGCCCGGTCGGGATCGGCGCCAACGTCGGGGCGCTCAAGAACAGCATCTCCAGCCTCCAGCAGTGCAAGAGCGGAGTGATCACCAGCTGCAACCCGCAGACCAAAGTGACCGGCAGCGGCCTCTTGCAGCTCAAGCTGATGGGCGGCGGCATCAATCCGCTGTCGCTGTCGCTGTTCGGCGGGGCGAGCATGGACGTCAGCGCGTTCGACATCGCGAAGTACGGCTACCACCCGACCACCGCGGTGGACAGCGCGTTCGTCCGGGCGTTCCAGGATTCGATCGGCGTCAAGGAGCTGACGATCCCCGTCGGCGCAGCCATCGGGCTCCATATCCCGCTCATCTTCACGAGCCTCAACGTGTGGGGCGCGCCGCGCTACACGTTCCACAAGTTCAGCAACTGCGGGACGTCGAACTCGACGCTGTGCAGCAAGACGACCGGCTCGTTCCGGTGGGCCGCAGGCGTGGACATTCCGATACTCTGGGTCATCTCGCTCCGCGCGGCTTACGACAGCGGGGAGATCGATAACAAGACGGTGAGCTATTGGGGCGTCGGAGCTTCCATCGGCCTGGGCGGGATGCGGTAAGTCGAGGGTGTAGGGGTTAGGGGTTAGGGCGTTCGACGAGGGCGATGACCAGTTGCAGTGAGCGATCGGCGGCGCCCTTGCCGCGTTCGACGACCGCCCGTGCCGCGGCACCCGCCGCTGCGCGGGCGGTTTCGTCTGTCAGCCAGCCCTCGAGCGCCGCAGCCAGCGCCGGGCGGTCGTCCGCCGCCCGCGCCCCGCCGGCCTCGAGCAGGAGCCGCGCATCGCGGCTGCCGCCGTGCCGCGGCCCGAAAAGCACGGGGACGCCGGCGGCCGCGGGCTCGATGACCGAATGGAGCCCCGAGCGGTGGAAGCCCCCGCCGACATAGGCGAGGGATGCGGTCGTGTAGAGTTCCGCGAGGATGCCGACCTGGTCGACCAGCACGACTTGGTTGCCAGACGGCAAGTTGCCAGTTGCGAGTGGTTCCAAGGTGCCAGAGGCCAGTAGAGAGGAAAGGCGCACGACCGTCACGTCGGGGCCCAGATGCCGACGTATCAGCCGTTCCAGCGCCGCCAGGTTGCGCGGCGACGGCTCGTGGGGCGCGACGACGAGGCGGAAGCGGGCGCCGCGAGAGCGGAGGTCGCCGAGCGCCGGAAGCAGGACGCGTTCGTCGGACAGCCACGTGGAGCCCGCCAGGACGATCGGCGCAGCGCCGCCGGCGCTCGCGGATAGGGCCCGCAGGTGCGGTGCGGAGCGGTCCGCAGCGGCGAGCCTGGCCAGGGCCGCATCGTGGCGGGTGTCGCCGGTGAGCGTGATGCGGCTCGGAGGCACGCCGAGGCGCTCCAGCTCGCGGGCGTCGGCAGCGTCGATGGCGCCGACGGCGCCGAGTGCGGCGTAGGCCGGCCCGAGGAGGCGTCGGGCCAACGCCCCTCGGCGGCTGGAGGTGGGCGCGAGGGTGGCCGAAACGAGACCGAGCGCGACGCCGCGCTCGCTCGCCTGGCGCGCCAGCTCAGGCCAGATGTCGGTGGCGCTGAAGACGATCGCCGTCGGCCGCACTACGTCGAGCGCGGCGGCGACGTCGCGCACCGTGTCGAAGGGCGCGTAGGCCGCGACGTCCACCGGGAGCGACGCGGCCAACCGCTCCGCGGACGGGGAGCTGAACGTGTACGCCAGCTGCCAGCCGGGGCGCGCCGCCTTGGCGCGTCTCAGGACGGCTTCGGCCTGCCGCCCCTCGCCGACGGAGGCGGCGTGGAACCAGACGAGCGGCACGCCGGCGCGCCGCTCGCGCGACGCCCACGCCGCGAGTGCGGGGACGGAGGCGCGCCGCCCGCGGATGGCCCGTCCGAGCTTCCCGCCGACGAGCGCCAGGGGCGCGGCGAACGGGCGGGCCGCCGTCCAGCCGAGCCGATAGAGAAAGGTCAGCACCGGCAGTACGTTACCTCACGCCATGCTCAAAGACTATCTGCGCCGGTCGCGCTCGCCTCGGTACAGCGTCGTGTTCGCCGCGCCGCTGCTCGTGCTGTACGAGGTTCTCTCGGCCGCCCTCTCGGGCTCGGCGGTCGCCGGCGTCCGGAACGGCGCGGACGTCCTGCTGAAGAGCCTGTTCGTCGCGCTCGGCGGGCGCGACGGTCTGGTGGTGTTCGGAGTCCTGCTCTGCGGCGCCGGCGTGATGATCGTGTGGCGCGACGTGAGGAAGAGCGGCGAGGGGATACGCGCCGCGGTTCTCGGCTGGATGCTGGGCGAGAGCGCGGTCTATGCCGCCGTGTTCGGCACGACGATCTCGTTCCTCACGTCGGTGCTGCTCGAGGGACCGCGTGCCCTGTCCGTGGGGGGTGCTGCCGCCCTCGGCCTGCACACGCAGCTGGTCGTCTCGCTCGGGGCCGGGATCTACGAGGAGCTGCTCTTCCGGGTCATTCTGGTCGGGGCGCTGCTCTGGCTGGCGCGCCGGCTGGGGCTGGGCAGGACCGTCGCGGGCGCGCTCGCCGTCGTCCTCTCCGCCCTGATCTTCTCGGCCTTCCACTACGTGGGGGCCCTCGGCGACACCTTCACCGTCGCCAGCTTCACCTTCCGGGCGATCGCCGGGCTCGCGTTCAGCGCGCTCTACGTGGCCCGTGGCTTCGGGATTACCGCCTGGACGCACGCCCTGTACGACCTGGGGCTGGCCCTCCTGCAGTAGGCGGCCCCGGCGCCGGCTACCGGCTGCTGCTCTTCGCCTTGATGATCGAGTCCAGCACGCTCTTGAAGAGCCCGTACGGCTGCGCGCCCACGATCAACTCGCCCTCGACGTAGAAGGTCGGCGTGGAGCTGGCCCCGGACCGGCGGGAGCCCTCGAAATCCGCCGCCACCACCGGGCGCGTCGCCTTGGTGCGCAGGCACTCCTGCAGCTGGCTCCGGTTCGCGTGGATCGAATCCGCGAGCGAGAGGAAGTACGCCCCCGGCTCCTTGAGGTCGGCCCACTGGTCCTGGTTGCCGAACAGCAGATCGTGCATCTGCCAGAACTTGTGCTGGTGGGCGGCGCACATCGCCAGCTCGGCGGCCGGCTCGGCGTTGGGGTGGATCGACAGCGGCATGTTCACGAAGATCAGGCGCAGCTTCCCCGTGTCGATGTAGTCGCGCTCGATGGCGGGGAGCGTCTCGCGCCAGAACTGCCCGCAGTACGGGCACTGGAAGTCCGACATCTCGTACATCGTGACCGCCGCGTCGGCCTTGCCCCGGGTGCGCTCGGCGCGCAGGTCGTCGAACGGGGCCTGCTGCGGCTGCTGGGCGGCGGCGGGCGCGACGGCGAGGACGAGTGCCAGGGCGACTGCGGCGCGCGGCACGCGGCCCGCCCGGCCCGAGGTGTATCGTCGTGACATAGGGCTTCGAAGCTAGTCGGGCCTGTGCGGCCGCGGAAGCCTGGCACGAACGCTATATTGCCAAGACCATGCCGTTCCTTGCACTCGTCGCCCTGCTCCTGCAGCTCCAGATCCCGGCTCCCACCGGGTACGTCAACGACTTCGCCCACGTGATCGATCCGGCCTCCCGCGCGCGGATGGAGGCCGTCATCGACCGGGTCCGTGCGGCCTCCGGAGGCGAGATCGTCATCGTCACCCTGCCGGACCTGGGCGGCCGCGAGCCCATCGACGTCGGCCGCGACATCGGGCGGCAGTGGAAGGTCGGGGCGCAAGGGGCGGCTGGAGACCAGCGCCGGAACACCGGCGTCGTGCTCCTGCTGGTGCCGGGAGCGCATCCGGGGGACGGGAAGGCGCGCCTCGCCATCGCCACGGGAACGGGCGCAGAGGGGTTCGTCACCGACGCGCTGGCGGGGCGGATCCGGGACGCCATCGGGCGGCAGTCGGTGAGCGCCGGTAGCTACGCCGCCGGGCTGGTCACGGGCGCAGAGCTGCTGGCGCAGGCGTACGCAGGCGAGTTCGGCTTCAAGCTCGCGGACAGCCTGGCGCCTGCGCTGCCGCCGCCCGTGGAGCAGCCCTCGGGACGCATCTCCGGCAGGCCGTTTTTCAATCTGTTCGTCATCGTGGTGCTGCTCTTCGTCCTCGGCGGGCTGGGCCGGAGGAGAAGGGGGCTGGGATCCGGTCTGCTCGAGGGGATGATCATCGGGTCCGTGCTTGGCGGCGGGCACCGTGGCGGATGGGGTGGCGGCGGCTTCGGGGGCGGCGGATTCGGAGGCTTCGGGGGCGGTGGCGGTTTCGGGGGCTTTGGCGGCGGGGGCGGTTTCAGCGGCGGCGGGGCGTCGGGAGGATTCTGATGGCGGGAAGCACGAAACCCAATCTGGAGCAGTTCGCGTCGCGGCTCGAGGCCGCGCTCGGCGACAACCTGGTCGCGCTGCTGCTGTTCGGCTCCGCGGCCCGCGGCACGCACGTGGCCGGCCGGTCCGACCGGAACGTGCTCGTGATCGTGCGGGACGCCAGCGTGGCGAAGCTGCACGCCGCCACGCCAGTTCTGGCCGAGTGGGCGAAGGCCGGAGAGAGCGCACCGCTCGTCTTCGCGGAGGCGGAGTGGCGCGCGTCCGCCGACGTCTTCCCAATCGAGATCGAGGACATGCGTGAGGCCCACCGCGTGCTCGCGGGGCGCGATCCCTTCGAGGGGCTCGTTACCCGGCGTGCCGATCTCCGCCGCGAGTTGGAGCACGAGCTGCGGGGGAAGGTGCTGCGGCTCAGGACCGAGTACGCGGCTGCGGCGGCCGACGGCAAGGCGCTCGGACGGCTGCTGGTGCATTCGGCGGGCACGTTCTTCGTCCTGTTCCGCGCGACCCTGCGTCTCGTGGGAGGGGTGCCGCCGGCGGGCCACGACGCGCTGGTGCGCGAGACGGCGGCGGCCGCGGGACTCGAGGCCGGCGTCTTCGAGTGGGTGCTCGCGGCCCTGGGCGGGAAGAACCCCAAGGCGCTCGAGGCGTACGACCCCATCGCGGGGAGGTACGTGGACGCCATGGAGTCGCTCGCCGACTTCGTGAACGGATTGGAGACCTGAGCAGGACGGAATTCGGAGCAGTTCCCAGACGGCGAAGGGAGCAGTGGTTACCAGCGGCAACAACTCGGAGGCCAGACCAGTTGCCAGTACTGACAACTGATCTGGCCTCTCATGACTTGCGGCTGGTAACCACTTCAGCACGTGCCGTCTGGCAACTCACTTCTTCCGTATGGTGACGTCGACGCTCATCCCCGGCCGCATTGGGTGCAGCGAGTCGGGGGGCGCGTCGAGCCGGACGCGCACAGGGATCCGTTGCACGATCTTGGTGAAATTGCCGGTCGCGTTGTCCGGGGGCAGGAGCGAGAACTTCGCCCCGGTGGCCGGGCTGACGCTCTCCACGTAGCCAGGGAACACGCGGCCGGGATACGCGTCGGCCGTGATCTCCGCGGGGGCGCCGGGCACCACGCGCTCGATCTGCGTTTCCTTCAGGTTGGCCACGACCCAGACGTCCTCGAGCGGCACGATGGCCATCAGCGGCTGGCCGGGCTGCACCAGCTGGCCCACCTCCACCGACTTCTTGCTCACTACGCCGGAGACGGGCGCGGTGACGACCGTGTAGGAGACCTGCAGCGCGGCGAGGTCGCGCACGGCGCGCGCCGAGGCCACGCGGGCCGCCGCGGCGCGGAGCGCGGCGGTGGCGGCGGTCACCTGCTCCCCGGCCGCGGAGGCGTTGCGCTGCGCCGCGAGGAGCAGGGCGCTGTCGGCTCGGGACGCGGCCTCCGCCCCGTCGAGCTGCTGCCGGCTCACGATGTTGCGCGCCGCGAGCACCCGGTAGCGCTCCAGGTCGCTGCTCGCCCTCTCGGCGTTCGCCTCGGCCTGCGTGACGTTCGCGGCGGCGGCCGCGGCGGCCGCCTTGGACTGGTCGAGCTGGGCGACCGCCTGCCCGACGTCCTTCCGGGACCCCACCGTGGCGATCAGCGCCGCGAGGTCCGCGTCCGCCTGGGCCAGGCGCGCCCGGTAGTCGCGGTCGTCCAGCGTGACGAGCGTGTCGCCGGCCTTGACCGCCTGGTTGTCCCGGATGCGCACGGCCGCGACGAACCCGCCGATGCGCGGCAGGATGGGCGTGATGTGTCCGTCCACCTGAGCGTCGTCGGTGCTCACGTGCGTGCTCGCGTACCAGATCGCGCGGATCCCCAGCACCAGCAGGATCACACCCACGACGACGCCGAGAATCAGCAGCACCGGGCGCTTGCCGCGCTCTCCGCCCTCGTCCGCGTCGTCCGGTCCGACTGGAGCCACCGTTCTCTCAGCCACTGTAGCCATCCTCGATCTCCTCAGAATCTACTGTACCGTCGCGTTGACGCCCGCGGGGCCTTGCCTTCCCTCGCAACTCGACGTCTCGCAACTCGTCTTTGTCTTAGTGAACCGTCTCCACGACGCCGGCCGCGTACGCCAGGTTGACCCGCGCCGCCGCGGTGGTGAATCGTGCGTCGATCTCTGCGTCACGCGCCTGGTTCAGCGTCGACTGTGCGCTGATCAGGTCGATGTTGCCGGCCACGCCGCTGGCGAACCGCTCGCGTGCCTCGGACAGCTCTTCCTCGGCCAGTGAGAGGCCCTGCGCCGCGACGTCGTGCTGCTCGACGCCGGAGGCGAAGTCGAGCAGAGCGGAGCGCACCTGCGCCGCGATCTGGCGCTGCAAATCCCGCTCCCGCACGCCGCTCTCGGCAGCCAGGGCCCGCTGTTCGGCCCCGCGCGCGTCGCGCTTGAGCCCGTCGAGCAGCGGAATGGTGACGGACACGGCGAGATCGCGGGTGTTCAGCGTGGTGCCGGGCGTCTTCCCGTTCGGGCCCCAGTCCCCCTCGAGATCGAGCCGCGGCAGCCGCTCCATCCCGATGGCCTTGCGCTGCGCGTCGGCGCTCAGCCCGCGGTCGCGCTCCGCCGCGAGGTCGGCGCGCCGGTCCAGCGCGAGGGAGAGCGCCGCGGCCGAGTCCAGCGGCGCAGCTGAGGTGCCGAGGTCGCCCGTCAACGTGTCGGCGAGGGCGTAGACGGCCGCCGGATCCTGCCCCAGCGCCAGCGCGAGGTCGATGTCGGCCTTCTGCCGCTGGTTGCGTGCGACGATCAACGCCCCCCGGGCGGCCGCCAGCTGGGTGCGCGCCCGCGTGGCGTCCAGCGGCGGGCTGACGCCCGCCTGGACCTGCGCGTCGGCCAGAGACAGCAGCTCGGCGGCGGTGACCGAATCCGCCTGCCGCGCCCCCAGCAGCGCCTGGGCCCGGACGGCGCGCAGGTAGGCCAGCGCCGCGGCCCGCGCCGCACCCTGCACGGCGGCGCCGCGGTCGGCTTCGCTCCCCTGCACCTGGATGCGGTCGGCTTTGAGATGCTGCCACGTGGCGACGTCCACCACCGATTGGCTCACCCGGATCCGGCCGTCCACGTTGTCGTAGGGGCCGATGAGGGCCGGCAGCGAGAACCCGAGGTTGGGCGGAAACGAGAACCCCGTGCTCGCCAGCGTTGCGGACCGGTTGAAGTAGGCCGCCGACAGGGAGAGGGAAGGGAGCAGGCCGGCGCGCGTTTCGTTCGCGCGGGCTTCGGCTCCGGCGACCCGGTAGCCGGCGGCCTCGACCGCCGGGGCAATGCCGGAGGCCATCCGGACGGCCTCGGCCAGCGTCAGCCGCGTGGCGCCGGGCGCGGCGGCTTCCGCGTCGGAGCTCGGCACCGTGCGGGCGGCGCCAATGCCGCTTCCGTTGCGGCCGAAGCTTGCGTCCGGCGCGCTCTGCGCGCTGGCCGCCACGCTCCAGCAGAGTGCCGCGGCGACCGCGGTCCCGACGAACTTATGCATTCCGGGCCTCCGCCTTCGGCGCGGTGGTCTCCGCGCTGGTAGTTGGCACCGTGCGGGCGGCGCGAACACCGGCTCCGCTCGGGCCCGGGTTTCCGTCCGGCGCGGCGACGCCGCGCAGGTAGATGCCGATGCTCGCCTCGAGATACGGCTCGACCGCGAAGCGCTCGCGCTCGCAGGCCTCGAAGGAGTGCTTCCAGATGGCGGCCATCAGAACCGGAGCGAGGATCGTGCGCACCGCGAGATCCACGTCCACCTCCCGGAACGTCCCGCCGTCGATTCCGCGGCGCAGCACGCCCGCGAAGATCTGCCGGCCCCGCTGGACCACCTCGTCGAACCAGAACTGCGCCAGCTCGGGAAAATTCGACGCCTCCGACATCACCAGCTTCGGGATGCCGGCCAACTGCGCCCCGTCGAGCGATTCCCACCACTGCAGGACCAGGCGGCGCAGCAGCTCGTCCGGGCTCCCGGCGTGGTCGTCCACCATCCGCTCAGCGGCCGTGAGCAGCGGCACGATCGTCTCCCGCACCATCGCCTTGAAGAGGGCTTCCTTGCTCTCGAAGTAGAGGTAGAGGGTCCCTTTGGTGATGCCGGCCCGACGCGCCACGTCCTCCAGCTTGGTGGCGGCGTAGCCATGCTCGACGAACTCCGCGAGGGCCGCAGCCAGGATCTCCGTCGGTCGTGCGTCCTTGCGCCGCTGCCAGCGCGGAGGATGGTCGCTGGCGTCATGATGCTGATGCAGTGCCATATCCAGACCCTCATTTAGTAACTAACCGGCCGGTAACTTACTCAGGAGAATCTAAACTTGTCAACTCGGAGATCGTCGCTTGGCTGACTCGAGTCCTGGGCGAACGCGCGTGGCGGAATGTCGATAAGATGTTGCTATGGTGGCTGTATGGTGTTCGGCGTTTCGAGCGGCACACGCGATCGTGCCAGGCGTCTGGCGGCTACTCTTGCACCGCCATTCGGCGGGCCGCAGCTTCTCGCAGCGCATCCTCCCCTTCTTCACCTGAGGCAGTCCCGATGACGATCCCCCGCTGGAGCCCCTTCCTTGCCGCCGCCCTGGTGTCCTCGCTGCCGTCGGCGTCCCCCGTGCACGCGCAGCCCGCGCCGTCTCAGGCGCCCGCCCGCCGGCCGGTCGCGGCGACCGACATCTACAGGCTCCGCACCGTGCGGGACCCGCAGCTCTCCCCCGAGGGGACGTGGGTCGCCTACACGGTCTCCGCGATTGACTCGGCGAAGGACCGCGCGGAGAGTGACATCTGGATGACCAGCTGGGACGGCGCGCAGACGATTCGCGTCACCTCGACGCCGGAGAGCGAGTCGTCCCCGCGCTGGAGCCCGGACGGGCGCTGGCTCGCCTTCGTCTCCGCGCGCCAGGGCGGCGACGGCGCGCAGGTGTGGCTCCTCGACCGCCGCGGCGGCGAGGCCCAGCGCATCACCACCATCCGGGACGGCGTTTCCGACATGGCGTGGTCGCCCGACGCCACGCGGCTCGCGCTCGTCGCGAGCATTCGGAGCGACAGTGCCGCCGCCGATACCTCGCGGCCGCACCCCATCGTCATCGACCGCTACGCTTTCAAGCGGGATCGCGAGGGCTACCTGACCCGCGCTCACGATCACCTGTTCCTCCTGGACGTGACGACCCGCAAGGTGGACACGCTCACCACCGGCGACGCCGACGAGGACTCGCCCGCCTGGTCTCCCGACGGGGCACGCCTCGCCTTCGTGCGCTCACCCGAGCCGGCGCCGGACTCGGGGGCGAACTCCGACGTCTGGGTCATGGACGCCAGGCCGGGAGGCCGGCAGGTGCGACTCACCGATTTCCCGGGTCCGGACGCGGGCCCGCTGGCGTGGAGCCCCGACGGCAAGTGGATCGCGTTCACCCGGGGCGACGAGCCGCGTTGGTCGGCGTACCAGCTCGAGAAGCTGGCGGTCGTGCCGAGCGACGCGTCCGGGCCGGCGCGTGTGCTGACCGCGGCGCTCGACCGACCCGTCTCGCGCCCGGCCTTCACGGCGGACGGAAGTGCGGTGCGGGTGCTGGTCACCGACGACCGCCGCGTGTATCTCGCGCGGGCCCGCGCCCGGGACGGAACGGTCGAGCCCGTCGCGCAGGGTCGCCGCGCCGTTCTGGGCTACACCGTCGCCGCGCACGACGACGGGCGTGTGGCGCTCCTCGTCGCTACCCCCGAGCGCCCGGCCGAGGTGTACGCGCTCGAGCGCGACTCGCTGCGCGCGCTCACGCACCAGAACGACTCCCTCTTCGCCGTGCTGCAGCTCGGCACCACCGAGGACCTCGTCTCCCGCAGCGCCGACGGCACCGAGGTCCACGGCCTGGTCATCCGCCCCGCTGGCGTGGCACCGGGCATGCGCTCGCCGCTCCTCCTCGACATCCATGGCGGGCCCAACGGTCAGGACCAGTACGACTTCTCTCTCGACCGGCAGTGGCTCGCCGCCAACGGCTACGCCGTGCTGGCGGTGAACTACCGCGGCAGCTCCGGTCGCGGACAGCGCTTCGGGCGCGCCATCTTCGCGGACTGGGGGCACTTCGAGGTGATGGACGTGCTCGGGGCCGTGGACGAGGCGGTGAAAGAGGGGATCGCCGACTCCGCCCGGCTGGGCATCGGCGGCTGGAGTTACGGCGGCATCACGACCGACTACACCATCGCCACGACCACGCGGTTCAAGGGCGCGGTGGCCGGCGCCGGCGCCATCGACGTCCTCGCGCTCTACGGAACCGACCAGTACGTCGTGCAGTACGACCTCGAGCTGGGGACGCCGTGGACGAGCACGCCGCTGTACGTGCGGCTGTCGTATCCGTACCTCCACGCCGATCGCATCCGTACGCCGACGCTGTTCATGGGCGGCGCGCTCGACTTCAACGTGCCAATCACCGGGAGCGAACAGATGTACGAGGCGTTGCGCCGCCTCGGCGTGCCGACGCAGCTGGTCGTCTACCCGGGCCAGTGGCACGGCATCACGCGCCCCAGCTTCGTCCGCGACAGGATGGAGCGCCGCGTGGCGTGGTTCGACCGGTACGTGAAGGGAACGGGCCCTGCGGCACCGCCCCCCGCGCCGTAGCGGCTGAAGACGCTGCGAGCAGGCCCCTGGCCGCGGCTGCCAGGGGCCCGGCGGCGGGAGGGGAGTCCGACACTTATCTTATCCGTGCGGCGTAGTGATGCCGGTCAGTCTGCCACCACCTGAGGAGCGAGGGATGAGGCGCACAGTTGCGGGCGCGATTGCGGTCCTGGTGACGACCACGCTGTCGGGGTGCGGGTACAACCGCATCCAGACGCTGGACGAGCAGGCCAACGCGTTCAAGAGCCAGATCGAGGTCCAGCTGCAGCGGCGGGCCGACCTCGTGCCCAACCTGGTCGAGACGGTGAAGGGGTACGCGCAGCAGGAGCAGACGATCTTCACGGCGGTCGCGGACGCACGCGCCCGCCTGGGCGGCGCGGTGCAGAGCGGCAGCCTGGGACAGATGGCGGAGGCGAACCAGGGGCTCACGGGCGCGCTGAGCCGGTTGCTCGCGATCTCGGAGAACTACCCGCAGCTCAAGTCGAACGAGAACTTCCGCGCCCTGCAGGATCAGCTGGAGGGCACCGAGAACCGGATCGCGACGGCGCGGCAGGATTACAACGCGGCGGTGCAGGCGTACAACAGCTACATCCGGCGGTTCCCGCAGGTGCTGACGGCGAAGCTGATCGGGAAGGGCGAGCGGGAGTACTTCGAGGTGACCAGCGCGGCCGCGAGGGAGGTGCCCAAGGTGGACTTCACGGCACCCAGTAAGAAGGGGCAGTAAGGACAGAGTTCAGAACAGTTGCCAGACGGCAAGGAAGAAGTGGTTACAGGACGTCGGTGAGAAGGGGCCAGGCAAGTTGCCAGTACTGGCAACTGGTCTGGCCCCTCATGACTTACGGCTGGTAACCACTTCAACACTTCGCCGTCTGGCAACTTATCTAGAGTCTTCTCTCTGTTCTCTTCAATCTGCGATAGCATCCGGCAGGATGAATTTGAGCGGGTCCACGGCCCGTCCGTCGCGCAGCACCTCGTAGTGGAGGTGCGGGCCGGTCGAGAGGCCCGTCGAGCCGACGTAGCCGAGGAGGTCGCCGCGCTTGACGTTTTGGCCGACGCGCACCGCCCAGCGGGACATGTGCGCGTACCGCGTCTCCAGGCCGTACCCATGGTCGATGGCGACCAGATTCCCGTACCCGTTCTCGTAGCCGACCTTGATCACGCGGCCGGCCGCCGGCGCGATGATCTTCGTCCCGTACGCCGCGGTGATGTCGATGCCCTCGTGCGGGCGGTTCTCGTGCAGGATCGGATGGTAGCGGACGAACGAGAACTTGCTCGTCAGGAAGCCCATCGTCGGCATGATGGACGGCATCGCCGCCATCTCCTGCGTGTGCGCCGCGATGCTCTCGGCCGCCTCCTGGAACGACGTCGCCAGCAGGTTGGCGCGGCGGATCAGGGCATCCAGGTCGGTGTGCACGCTGAACGCCTCGCGCCCCACCGAGCCGCCCTCCGTCAGCAGCTGCTCGCGCTCCGGCCACGCGCCGGCGGGCCCGCCGATGCCGGCCTGCTGCACTTCGGGCGAGAGCGGCTCCAGGCCGGCCACCAGCCGCATCTCCTCGTCGCGCCGCGAGATCACCGTCAGCGTGTCCGACAACACCCCCACGCGCTGGTTCAGGCGCTGGACCTCGGTCGACAGCGCCTGATTGGCGCGCTCGAGCCGCTGGCTCCGCGCCAGATCCACCGAGTGCGAGACCACGCCGATCGTCGCCGCCAGCATCGACGCCGCCACGACGGTCGCGACCCCGGCCACGAGCTTCACCAGGGTCCCCGATACCGAGAGGGCCTTGGATCCGTCCGAGCCGTGAGGCACGAGCATGACCGTCCAGCGGTGGTTCGCCATCCGAACTCCTGCCACCAATGACATCAGAACCCGGCGCGACGCGCGTGCCGGTCTGAGGGGGATGCCTTCGGAGCCGCCCTACTCTAGCACCCCGGCCCCTGTCGCGTCAAGGCAACAAAGCACACTTTGTAAGCGCATGCGCCGCAACGTGTTATGATGCCGTGGCGACGCGGTCGGCCTTGGGGAAGAGGGGCGCGATGCGCCGCGTCTTGGCGCCGGCGATGCGCGGGGCGAGGGCGAGGGCCCAGGCGTCCGGGCCGGTGTGGTCTCCGGTGATCCCCAAGGCCTCCCAGAGCGTGCGCGCTGCGGCGGGGATGAAGGGCCCCGTGATGACGGCTAGGCGTAAAAGGGCGCGTGCGAGCGCGGCCAGCGTGGCGTCGAGCGCGGCGGCGTCGTTCGCCTTGGCGAGCGCCCAGGGCGCCTGGCGCTCCACGAACGCGTTGGCCTCGCTCACCAGCTCCCACGCGGCGGCGCAGCCGCGATGGAGCAGCAGGCCGTCCATGGTTTCGGCGTACCGGGTCATCGCGGCTTCGCCGGCGCGGTCCAGGGCGGTCGGCTCGGAGGCCCCCGGGACGACGCCCGAGCGGTACCGGTCGAGCATCGCCAGCACCCGGGAGGCGAGGTTGCCGAACGCGTCGGCCAACTCCGCGACGTAGCGCTCGTCGAACCGCTCAAAGGAGAAGTTACCGTCCGCGTCCCAGGGGACTTCCCGGAGCAGGAAGTAGCGGAAAGCGTCGGGCCCGTGGCGCTCCACCGCCTCTCGCAGCTCGAGGCGGACGCCGGCCGACTTGCTGAACCGCTCGCCGCCGTGGCCGATGAAGCCGTGGGCCCAGACGCGCTCGGGGAGCGGGAGCCCCGCGGCCTCGAGCATCGCGGGCCAGACGACGCAGTGGTGCCTGGTGATGTCCTTGCCAATGACGTGGAGCTGCGCGGGCCAGCGCGCCTCGAAGCCCTCGGCAGGGAAGCCCGTGGCGGTGAGGTAGTTGGGGAGCGCGTCGAACCAGACCCAGGTGGCCTGCTGCTCGCCGTCGCTCGTCGGCCGCGGGAAGGGGATGCCCCAGGCGAGCCGCGCGCGGCTGACCGGCACGTCCTCGAGGCCCCGCTCCAGCAGACCGAGGATCTCGTTGCGGCGGGCCTCGGGCTGCAGGAATCCCGGCCGCTCCTCGAGGAGCCGCTTCAGGAAGGGGGCGTAGCCGGCGAGGCGGAAGAACCAGTTCCGCTCCTCGCTCCAGTTCAGCGTGCGGGTCGGATGCAGGACGCACTTGCCGTCCACGATCTCGTCGTCGCGCTTGAAGGTCTCGCAGCCGACGCAGTACCACCCCTGATAGGCGTGCTCGTAGAAGTCGTCGGGGTGGCGCGCGAAGATCCGCTCGATCAGCGCGCGGACGCCCGCCTTGTGCGCGGCGTCGGTGGTGCGGATGAACTGGTCGTACGAGATGTCGAGGCGGCTCCACATGGCGCGGAACCTGTCGGCGAGCTCGTCCACGAGCTGTTGCGGGGGGATCCCGCGCTCCTGGGCGGCCTGCGCGACCTTCTGGCCGTGCTCGTCCATGCCGATGAGGAAGTGGACGGCGTCGCCGCGCAGGCGGCGGTACCGGGCGATGGCGTCCGCGCCGATCTTCTCGAGGGCGTGCCCGAAGTGCGGGTCGCCGTTCGCGTAGTCGATCGCGGTGGTGAGGTAGAAGCGGCTCACCGGCCGTGCCGTCGCCGGCGCCCGCCGCGGCGGCCGCGCCGGGGAACGCCCTGGGCCGGCGTCTCGGGCGCGGACGGTTGCTCCGCAGGCGGCGCCGTCGCGTCGACCTCCTGCTTCAGATCGGCGAGGGGCACGACGCGGGTCGTGGCGTCCTCCGCCCGCAGCGTGACCCGCTCGCGGAAGATGTCCACGCTGACGACCTTCTCGGCGCCCTTCGCGGTGACCAGGACCTTCCCCTCCTTCGGAAAGCGCTTGCGGCTCTGGACGTAGAACTCGTGCTCGTAGCGCAGGCAGCAGAGCAGCCGCCCGCACGCGCCCGAGATCTGCGTCGGGTTGAGGCTGAGGCGCTGGTCCTTGGCGATCTGGAGCCCGATGGGGCGCAGCTCCGGGAGCCAGGTGCAGCACAGCTGGCGCCCGCACCGCCCGATCCCGTCGAGCCGTTTGGATTCGTCGCGGACGCCGATCTGCCGGAGCTCGATGCGCGTGCGGAACGCCGATGCGAGGTCGCGCACCAGGTTCCGGAAGTCCACGCGCCGCTCGGCGGTGAAGTAGACCGTGAGCCGGTTGCGGTCCCACTGCCACTCCGCATCGCTCACCTTCATCTGAAGACGGTGGGTCGCGACCTTCTCACGCACCTTGCGGCGGACGTCGTCCTCGGTGCGCCGCAGCTCCTCGGTGATCTCCGTGTCGGCGGCCGTGGCGCGCCGCACGACGCGACGCTCCGGCTGCGCGGGGGCGGCGCTCGCCGGCCCGGCTGCGGACGGCTCGGCGGTGTCGCCCTCGCCTTCCTCGCCGCTCCGCTGGGGCGCACGCATCCGCGCCACGCAGCGCTCGCACTTGAGGCTCGCCCCCGCGCCGGTGGCCGCGACGCGGCCCCAGTCGAGCCCGCGGTCGGTCTCGACGATCACCGCCTCGTCGGGGGCGAGGGGCTCCGGCTCGCCCCACCGGAAGAAGGCCTTGCGGTTCCCCTTGAATTGGACTTCGACCAGCTGGCCGCTCACGCCTAGGTTTCCTCGAACCTGCCCATGCGCAGGTACTTCTCGGAGCGGCGCGCCTTGAGCGTCTCGGCCGGCAGGCCGTCGAGCTCGGCGAGGTTGCGCTCCAGCGCCGCGCCCAGGGCGACGGCGGCGGCGTCGGGGTCGGCGTGCGCGCCGCCCGGCGGCTCGGGCACGATCTCGTCGATCAGCCCCAGCGCCAGGAGGTCGGGGGCGGTGAGCTTGAGGGCCTCGGCGGCGCGCTCCTTCTGGCTGGAGTCGCGCCACAGGATCGCGGCGCACCCCTCGGGCGAAATGACCGAGTAGATGGCGTTCTCCAGCATCAGCACGCGGTCGCCCACGGCGATCGCCAGCGCACCCCCGGAGCCGCCCTCGCCGATCACCGCCGCCACCAGCGGCGTCTCGAGGGCGGCCATCGCCTCGATGTTGCTCGCGATGGCTTCGGCCTGGCCGCGCTCCTCGGCCCCGAGGCCGGGGTGCGCGCCGGGCGTGTCGATGAGAGACACCACGGGGAGGCGGAAGCGCTCGGCGAGGTGCATCAGGCGCAGCGCCTTCCGGTAGCCCTCCGGGTGCGGCATCCCGAAGTTGCGCTTCAGGTTCTCCTTGATGTCGCGACCCTTCTGCTGGGCGATGACGACCACGCTCCGGCCGGCCAGGCGTCCGATGCCGCCGACGATCGCCGGATCGTCGCGGTAGAGGCGGTCGCCGTGCAGCTCGATGAAGTCGGTGAACAGGGCGTTGATGTAGTCGAGCGCGTACGGGCGCCGCGGGTGGCGCGCCACCTGCACGCGCTGGTACGGGGTCAGGTGGCGGTAGATCTCGGTCCGGAGCTCGGCCAGTTTCGCCTCGAGCGGCGCGATCTCGCGTGCCACGTCGAGCGAGCGCTGGGTGGCCAGCTTCTTGAGGTCCTCGATCTGGCGTTCCAGCTCGGCGATCGGCTTCTCGAAGTCCAGGGCCAGGGCTGTGGCCATTCACTCACCCCGATTTCACGAGTGTGATCGCGTCGGCGCCGAGAATCCCGCGCAGCGCGTCCAGCAGCTCCTCGTCGAGCGTCACCGCCAGCGAGCGCGACCGGAAGCGCGCCACGTCGCGGGCGTCCGCGTCCCCGCTCCAGTCGAGGTAGACCGGCGCGCTGCCCAGGTGCGCGGAGCAGAGCGCGGCGACCGCCTTGGCGGTCTCGGGGGCGCGGCCCTTCGGGCCCCACCGGAGCGAGAGGCCGATGCGCCCCGCCGTCCTGAGCTCGGCCAGGGGCTGCGCGTCCTCGACGATGAACGGCGCGTCTTCCTCGCCGCGGTCCCGCATCGAGTAGCCGCCGGTCAGAACGTAGGCACCGTCGGGGACGATGATCCGGGCGAGCTTCGCCCACGCCTCGGGGAACGCCAGGCACTCGGCCGTGCCCTGGAAGTCCTCGATCGTGAGCTTCGCCCACTCCGCGCCGCTCTTGCGCGCGATCTGCCGCCGCACCGCGGTGATCACCGCGGCCACCGCCAGCTTGCCCTCAGTCCACTTGCCGAGGTCGCGCGTGGTGTGGGTGCCGAACAGCGCGGCCTCGGTTGCGTACCGGCTGAGCGGGTGCCCCGACACAAAGAATCCCACCAATTCCTTTTCCCGCGCAAGCCGCTCGGCCTCGGTCCACTCCGGCACGGCCGGCAGCGCGGCGGGGCCCGGGCGTGCGCCGTTGCCGTGGGCCCCGTTCCCGCCGGCGTCGCCGAACAGCGTCCCCTGGCCGGAGGCGGTCTCCGCCTGCTTGAGGCTCGCCTCCGCCAGGCTGGAGTCCACGGCGGCGAACAGCTGGGCGCGGTGGCCCCCCAGGCCGTCGGTCGCGCCGGACGCCACCAGCGCCTCGAGCACCCGCTTGTTGCAGATCCGGTGGTCCACGCGCGCGGCCAGGTCGTGCAGCGACTGGAACGCTCCCTCGGCGGCGCGCGCCGCGATCACGGCGTCGATGGCCGTGCGGCCGACGTTCTTGATCGCGCCGAGGCCGAAGCGGATGCGCTTGTCGTCCACCACGGTGAAGTGCCACCCCGACTCGTTCACGTCCGGCGGGATTACCTCGATCCCGAGGTCCCGGCACTCCGCGATGTACGGCACGACCTTCTTGGTGTCGCCGATGGCCGAGGAGAGGAGCGCCGCCATGAACTCGGCGGGGTAGTGGGTCTTGAGCCACGCGGTCTGGTACGAGACGATCGAGTAGGCGACCGAGTGGGACTTGTTGAACCCGTACCGGCCGAAGGTCCGGATCTGGGCGGCGAGCTCCTCCACCACCTTCTTCCGGTAGCCGCGCTCGAGGCAGCGGGCCACGAACCGCCCCAGCTCCTCCTCGATCAGCTCCTGCTTCTTCTTGCCCACCGCCTTGCGCAGCACGTCCGCCTCGGCCAGCGAGTAGCCGGCCAGGACGTTGGCGATGCGCATCACCTGCTCCTGGTAGACGATGACGCCGTAGGTGGGCTCGAGGATCTCCTTCAGCTCCGGGAGCGCGTAGCGCACCGGCTCCTCGCCGCGCTTGCGGCGGATGTAGACCAGGTGCATCCCGCTGTCGAGCGGACCGGGGCGCAGCAGCGCGTTGGCGGCCACCAGATCGTCGAACCGGTCGCACCGCATGCGCTGCAGAGCATCCGTCGCCAGGCTCGACTCGAACTGGAAGATGCCCGCCGTCCGGCCGTTGCGGAGCAGGTCGTACACGGCCGGGTCCTCGAGGTCCAGCGTGTCCAGCTCGATCGTCACGCCGTGCCGCTCACGGATCATCTGCACCGCCCGGTGCAGCACGGTGAGGGTGGTGAGGCCGAGAAAGTCCATCTTCAGCATCCCGACCTTCTCGAGGCCCACCATGTCGTACTGCGTGATGATGGCGTCGTCGCTCGCGCCGGAGCCCGTGCCCCTGCCCGGCATCGTGCACACCGGCACGTAGTCGGTCAGGGGACCCGGCGCGATGACGATCCCGGCCGCGTGCACCGAGATGTGGCGTGACAGCCCCTCGATGCCGCTGCCGAACTCCACCAGCTTCTGGTAGGTGGGGTTGTGCGCCACCAGCTCCCGCAGCTCCGGCACTTTCTCGGCGGCCTCGCGGAGGGTCAGGGAGTAGGCGGGACCGCTGGGGATGAGCTTGGTGAGACGGTCGGCGTCGCCGGGCGGGACGCCGAGGACCCGGGCCACGTCCTTCACCGCGGCGCGCGCCTTCATCGTGCCGAAGGTCACGATCTGGCCCACGGAGGCACGGCCGTAGCGCTCGCGCACGTACTCGATCACCTCGCCGCGGCGCTCCTCGCAGAAGTCCACGTCGATGTCGGGGGGCGAGATGCGCTCGGGGTTGAGGAACCGCTCGAAGAGGAGGTCGAACTTCAGCGGGTCCACGTTGGTGATGCCCATCGCGAACGACACGAGCGAGCCGGCGGCCGAACCGCGGCCGGGGCCGACCGGGATGCCGCGCTCGCGGGCCCACCGGATGAAGTCCGCCACGATGAGGAAGTAGCCTGCGTAGCCGACCTTGGTGATGACGCCCAGCTCGTAGTCGAGCCGCTCGCGCACCGGCGGGGGCAGCGGCTCGCCGTAGCGCCGCCGCGCGCCCTCCTCGGCCAGGGCCACCACCAGATCGTTGTCGGTGGCGTACTCCGCGGGACGCGGGAACTCGGGGAGGAAGAAGCGCTTCTCGAAGTCGAACTCGCACCGCTCGGCGATCAGCTGCGTATTGGCGAAGAGGTCGTCGCGCGGGGGAAAGGCGCGCCGCATCTCCTCTTCCGACTTGACGTAGCTCTCGGTTCCTTCGAACCGGAACCGCTTCGGGTCGCTGAGATCCTTGCCGGAGCGGATCGCCAGCAGCACGTCGTGCGCAGCCGCATCCTCGCGCGTGAGGTAGTGCGCGTCGTTGGTCGCGACCACGCCCAGCCCCAGCTCCTCGGCGAGCCGGAAGATCCCGTCCTGGACGACGGGCTCCTCGGCGAGGCCGTGGTTCTGCACCTCGAGCCAGTAGCGGCCGTCCCCGAAGGTGCGGGCATGCCACTCGGCGGCTTCCCGGGCCTTTTCGTACGCGCCCTGCCGGAGCCACAGCGCCACTTCGCCCGTCATGCAGGCCGAGAGGCAGATCAGGCCTTCGGCGTGCCGGGCCAGCGTCTCGCGGTCCACGCGCGGGCGGCGGTAGTACCCTTCCACGAATCCGATCGAGGTGAGGTGCACCAGGTTCCGATACCCGGTGCGGTTCTGCACGAGCAGGACGAGGTGGGCGTAGGCGCCGGGCGCCTCCGGCGGTTTCTCCCGGGCCTGGCGGGGCCCGAAGGCCACGTAAGCCTCCATCCCGACGATCGGCCGCACGCCCGCGGCCTTCGCCTCCTCATGGAAGAGCCACGCCCCGAACATGTTCCCGTGGTCGGTGAGCGCGATGCTGTCCATCCCGAGCGTCTTCACCCGCGCGACGAGGTCCGGGATGCGGTTGGCGCCGTCGAGAAGCGAGTACTCGGAGTGGGTATGGAGGTGCGCGAAGGCCATCGGAAAACGCAAGCTAGCCCGGCCTTCCGGGGCTGTCAAAGACGAGCGGTGATTCTGGGAAACGGCGGCGCAGGTGCGGGCGGCGCGAGGAACGCCGACGTTGCCAAGACGGCCTCCACCGGCGCGGGATTGTCCTTGACAGGCCGTGGCGCGGCCGCGAGCGTACGCCCACTGTGCAGGTGAGCATGGTGGTCCGCGCGCGGCTCGGAGGCGTCCTCGCGCCCGCGTTCGCGGCGGCGGTCCTCGCCGCGGGATGCGGCGATCAGCCTGCCGCCCCGAAGGCCGTCGTGGGCGACGTCGCGCTCGAGCCCGGCGCGTACGCGCTGTACACCGGCAGCCGCGCGGCGGGCCCCCTCCGGTTCCCGGCGGCGGGGACCGCCGGGGCGGAGTACCTGGTGGTGGCGCAGTTCGCGACGGCGCGGGCCGACCTGAGCTCGATTTTCTCGCTGACGGGCTCGCTCCCCCTGACGGCGGCCACCCGCCAGCCGTCTCCCGCGTCCGCCCCGCTGCCGGCGGCGGTGCGGTTCCACGACGCGATCCGCCGCATGGACGAGGCCGCCGCTCGGGCGTCGCTGCGCCTCGGACCACCGGCGGCGCCCCCGGCGAGAGCCGGCCCGCCGGCCGTGGGCTCGCAGCGCACGTTCCGGGTGTGCGCGAGCCTGGACTGCACCTCCACGGCGACCGTCACTGCGTCGGCCGAGGTGGTGGGCGCGCACAGCGCCATCTACCTGGATCTCGCCGCGCCGCCCGGCGGCTTCACGACCTCCGACCTCGAGCAGCTCGCGACGCAGTTCGACACCGTCCTCTACCCGCTGGACACCCTGGCCTTCGGGGCGCCGTCCGACATCGACGGCAACGGGGTGGTCATCATCCTGCTCACGCCGAAGGTGAACGCGCTCGTCGGCCGGCCGGACTGCCGGTCGTCGTTCGTGAGCGGCTTCTTCCTGGCCGCTGATCTGGCCCCGGCGACGCGCGCCTCCTACAACAACGGGGAGGTGTTCTACGCCATGGTGCCCGACCCGAACGGGACGATGTCGTGCGCGCATCGGGCCACCCAGGTCCGGCAGCTGATTGCGCCCACTTTCATCCACGAGTTCCAGCACATGATCTCGTTCAACCAGCATGTGCTGGTGCGGCGCGGGCCGATCGAGGCGCTGTGGCTCAACGAGGCGATGTCGCACCTGGCCGAGGAGCTGGGGGGGCGGCACTACGACAGCGTGCAGGCGGATACGGAGACGGCGGCGCGGTTCCTGTTCGGCGACCTCTACAATGCCTATCTCTACCTGCTGAACCCGGCGGCGAACGCGGTGATCACGACGACGGGGGCGGACGGGCTCGAGCAGCGCGGCGCGCAGTGGCTGTTCCTGCGTTATCTGGTGGATCGCTACGGGGCCGCGACGACCCGGCGACTGGAGCAGACCGCCTTGACCGGCGACGCGAACGTCGTCGCCGCGGCGGGGAGCACCGGCCTCGCGAAGCTGCTGGGCGGCTGGGCCCTCGCGCTGTACGTGGCGGATCTGGCGTCGTTCAACCCCGATCCGGATCTCACATACACCCATTGGCGTTTTCGCTCGACCTACGACAGCCTCCACGTCCGCGACGGCGTCACGTTCGTCCGGGATTTCCCGCTGGAGCCGGCGGCGGCGTCCGGCGGTTCGTTCGCGGTGAGCGGCACGATCAGCTCGGGGTCGGGCTCGTACCTGGACATCGTGCTGAGCGCGGGAGAGCCGTCCTTCACGGTGACCTTCACTGAGCCGGGCGGGCTGGCGCTGAGCGGCAGCGGCAACCCCCAGCTGGCGATTGTCCGTCTTCGCTAGGACCGGGCGCCCGTGACGCTCCGCGGCGCAGTGGTCGTCGGCACGGAGCGGCGCCGTGCGGGCGGCGCGAAGGACGCTCACGGGAGTTGGGCGAGATGGTCCGGCGCGGTGGTCGTCGGCACGGAGCGGCGCCGTGCGGGCGGCGCGGAGGACGCTCACGGGAGTCGGCCGAGATGGTTCGGCGCGGCCTGGGCGGTGCTGGCCGCGGCGGCGGCGTGGCCGGGCGCCGCGCGCGCTCAAGAGCGCCCGCTCGGCCCGACGGTGCGCGCTCTCGCGGCACTGTCGCCGGCCGAAGCGGCCCTGCTGGCGCGCGATACCGTCGCCTCGCGCATGGTCGCGGTCACGCGCGATGCCGACGGCGTGCCGGTCGCACATCTCATGGTCCGGCTCAAGACGGCCGACGCGGGCCCGCTGCTCCGGGACGGGGCGCGTCTGGGCACTCGGGCCGGCACGCTGGTGAGCGCCCGCGTACCGCTCGCGTCGCTGCCGGCACTGCTCGCCGACGGCGCGGTCGCCGCGGTGTACGGCGCCCGCCCCTGGGGGCCGCTCAACGACGTGGGGACGGCGGCGATCGGCGCGGCCGGCCTCAGGCAGATGGTGGCGGCGGACAGCTTCACCGGCTCGGTGGGACGCGGCGTGATCGTGGGCCTCGTGGACACCGGGCTGGACTTCACCCACAAGGACTTCGTCGTCGACGCGCTCGGCCGCTCACGCGTCCTCGACCTGTGGGACCAGACGCTGAACGGGCCCGGGCCGGGTCTCGTCGGGACCACGACCTTCGGCTACGGGGTCGAGTGCAGCCAGGCGACGCTGAGCGCAGGCAGCTGCGCGTCGCGGGACTCGGTCGGGCACGGCACCCACGTGCTGGGGACGGCGGCGGGCGACGGGAGCGCGACCGGTGGCGCTCTCCCGGCGGGGAAGTTCGCCGGCGTGGCGCCCGGCGCGGACCTGATCGTCGTGAAGACGACGTTCCTCTCGGACGCCGTGGTGGACGGCGTCAACTACATCTTCAGCCGCGCCGCCGAGCTCGGCAGGCCGGCGGTGGTGAACCTCAGTCTCGGGTCGCAGTGGGGCCCGCACGACGGGACGCTGCCCGAGGAGGAGGCACTCGACTCGCTGGTCGGGCCGGGGCGGATCGTCGTCGCCGCGGCCGGCAACGACGGCGACAATCAGAACACGACGCCGGTGCTCGCGGCCGCACGCCTGCACGGCACGGCGGCGGTCCCGTCTCCCGCCCAGACGACCGACTTCGCCGTCACGATCCCCGCCTACACGGCGCAGGCCGGACCGAACAACGACTACGTCGTCCTCCAGCTCTGGTACGCCGCGTCGGACACGGTCAACGTCACGGTGCTGCGACCGGACGGGACGTCCGCGACTTCCGGAGCGACGAACACGCCGACCGCGACGGTGACGCAGGACGGGACCGAGGGGCAGATCCACATCGAGAACGGATCGGGGAAGGGAATCGCCCTGACGCCGGACAACCTGGCGTTCATCGTCCTGGGAGATTTCGGCGGCGGCACCGATGTCGCGGCCGGGCAGTGGACGGTCCGCGTGACCGGCGTCGCGGCGCACAGCGGGAAGCCGCTGCACTTGTGGGTGGCTGAGAACACGATGGCCCCGGTCGGCCTGACCGCCGGCTCCACCAACGGCTATCTGGTGCTCTCGCCCGCCACCGCGACGCAGGTGTTGGCGGTCGGCGCGTACGTGACGCGGCTCTCGTGGCAGGACGTGAGCGGGCAGACGCGGGTCTACGCCAACCAGGAACGGCTGGGCGACCTGGCGGTGTTCTCGAGTCCGGGCCCCCGGCGCGACGGCGTGCTGAAGCCCGATCTGGCGGCGCCGGGGAAGGGTGTGGCGTCGGCCCTGTCGCGCACGTCCGCCTGGGCGACGGCGCGCATCATGCCGGACAGCCAGCACGTCGTGGACCAGGGCACCTCCATGGCGGCGCCGTTCGTGACGGGCTCGGTGGCCCTGCTCCTGGAGAGGATGCCGACGCTGACTCCGGCGGCCGCGCGCGTCCTGCTCACACGGGCGACCCAGGTCGACAGCTTCGGGCGGCACCCGTTCGACGGCGGAAGCAACCTCACGCCGAACGCGTCGTGGGGCTACGGGAAGCTCAACGTGGCGTCGGCGCTCACGGCGCTGGCCGCGCAGACCGCCGCGCCGATCAACCTGTCGGAGAACCCGGTCCGCGGCAGCACGGTCACGATCAACTACACGGGCACGCCGCGGACCGTTGCGATCTACACCTTCTCCGGCGCGCGCGTGAGGTCGTTCGCGTCGCCTCCGGCCGGCAGCGTGGTGTGGGACCTGACGACGGATGATGGCCGCCGGGTGGTCAACGGCGTCTACATCGTCGCCGTGGATCTCGGCGGCTCGGTCGTGCGGCGTCGCATCTACGTCGCGCGGAAGGGACCATGAGGACCGTGCGCCGCCGGTGGGCGGCCCTGGTGCCGGCCTTTGGCCTGGCGGTCGCGGGGGCGGCGCCGGGCGCGCGCGCCCAGTCCACGGGCACGACCGCCGGGGCGCTGCTGACGATCCCCGCCACCGCGCGCTCGCTGGGCCTGGGCGGCGCGTACGCCGCGGTCGTGGGCGACGAGGGAAACATCTTCGTGAACCCGGCCGGGCTGGCGGCGATCAGCCACGCCGCGCTGGGCATCAGCTACGAGAAGTACCTGCTGGACTCCTACCTGGTCAGCGGCGGAGTGGCGTTCCGCGCCGGCGAGTTCGATCTGGGCCTCGGCGTCGAGATGCTGAATTTCGGATCCGACACAGTGTACCGGCCCGATCCGTTGTTCGGCGGCTCGCGCGGGATCGCCGATCCCGGCGGGGCGATGGTCGGGGCCTACAACGCGGCTGCGGTGGGGGCGGTGGCCTGGCGGCTGGGGATGTTCTCGCTGGGCGGAAGCGCGAAGTACCTGAAAGAGCACATGTCCATCCCGGACACGACGCTCTACGACGCGTCCGGGTTCGGCTACGACGTGGGCGGCGCGTTCGCGATCTTCGACATCGCGGCATTCGGCGTTGTGGTGGAGAACCTCGGCCCCGACCTGAAGACGAGCACGGGCACACCGGCTCCGCTGCCGCGCACGGTGCGCGCCGGCTTCTCGTTCAACATCGTGGACCCGCAGGGCACGCCGCGCCTGATGGTGGTGGGCGACTGGGTGTCGCCGCGTGGCGCCAAGTCGTACTGGATTTTCGGTGTCGAGGGCGGCGTGGTGTCGGGCGGCGTCGGCCTGCTCGGGCGGGCCGGGATCGCGACGGGGCGGGCGCCGAGCGACCGGAAGTCGCTGACGCTCGGCGGAGGGCTCGTCTTCCACAACCTCCGCCTCGACTACGCGTATCAGGGCTTCAGCACGCTCGGCACGGCGACGCAGCGCTTCGGCCTCGTGTGGCTGCCATAAGGGTCCGCGTCCGCACCCTCCTCAAGATCGTCGGCGCCGCGCTCGGCGTCCTCGTGGTCGCGGCGGCCGTGGCCTGGGCGGCGAGCCGCGAGGTGCGCTATCTGACGCGGGCCGCGGTCGAGGAAGCGCTGATCCTCGCCCGCCGCCGGCCGATCGCGAAGGTCGTGGCGGAAGCGGCCACCGACGCCTTCACCCGCGGCAGGCTGCAGCTCGTGCTCGCGGCGCGCGATTTTGCCGCCGAGTCGCTCCACCTCGCGGCGCGCCGGACCTATACCACGTACTCCCGGATCGAACGCGACACGCTGGTGCTGGTGCTGTCGGCGAGCCCGTCCGACCGCCTCGCCGCGTACACCTGGAACTACCCGATTGTGGGGCGCGTGCCGTACAAGGGGTTCTTCGACAAGGCGGGGGCCCTCGCCGAGGCGGCGCGGCTGCAGCGCCGGGGGCTGGACACGTACGTGCGGGTTTCGGAAGCCTTTTCGACGCTCGGCTGGTTCAACGACCCGCTGCTCTCGACGATCGTCCGCGAGGACTCGGTGGACCTGGCGGCGACGGTCATCCACGAGATCCTGCACAATACCATATGGGTGCCGGGGAACGTGCCGTTCAACGAGTCCCTCGCCGACTTCGTCGGGTACCGCGGGGCGGAACGGTTCTTCCTGGCGCGAGGTGACCGGCGCTCGGCGGCATTCGCCGTGGCGCGCTGGCAGGACGAGATCCGCCTGGCCCACTTCTACGACACGCTGGCGGCGAAGCTGGAGCGGCTGTACGCGGGCGGACTCAAAGGCGCGGCGCTCGACGCGGAGCGGCAACGGATCTTCGGCGAGGCGCGGGACGATCTCGCTGGTCCGGTGGGGAAGACGCTCCGGACGATCGACGGCCGCCGCCTGGCAGAGCGCCCACTCAACAACGCGGTCGTCGTGGCGGCGCGCCTCTACCGCACCGACCTGGACCGTTTCGAGGCGCTGCTCGCTGCGGACGGGGGTGACGTGGTGCGGGCGGTCGCGGACCTGAAGCGCAGGGCCGCGGCCGGCGATCCGTGGGCGGCGCTGCCGGTGCGGGAGGAAGGCCCCTAGACGATCTCGGACGGCTGCCCGCGGGTGTGCCAGCGCGCGAGCGGGTGGCGCGCGAGCGCGGCGATCTCGTCGTCCCCCACGGGCAATCCGGCCGGCGCCTTCAGGGCGCGTGCGGCGAGCGGATGGATGGCAGCCGCGTTCCCGGAGCAGCGGAGCGTCCCGATGACGTCCGCCGGGTCGGTCGTGTCGGCGGGTTGTGTGAGCGCGAACGTGTAGCCGCTCTTCCAACGGTCGAGCCGCGCGAGCTGCTTCTGCCACTCCTCTCCGTCGCCGTGCACGGTCACCAGCAGCGGCCGGTCCTCGGCGTCCACCGCCGCCGCCGGCAGCAGCTGCGCGCCGATCGCGCGCCCCACGGCCACGGCCAGCGGTTCGTCCTCCGCGTGGACGCCGCAGCAGGCGGTGACCGGCCAGCCCAGCGTCCCGGCCAGCCGCGTGAACGCTCCGAGAGACCCGGCCAGCAGGCCGACGATCGCGCCATGGTCCCCGCCGGAGAGGATCTCGGCGCCGCCGTCGAGGAGCACGGCACCCAGCTCCGCGAAGGCGCGCTCGCGTGCGGTGAAGTCGCGCGGTCGCTTCCCGCCCAGGGCGGCGGCCCGCCGCGTCGCCAGGATCTCCCGCGCGGCCTCGCGGCGGGGCGGGTCGTGCTCGGCGGACTGGTGCGCGCCCTCGAACGCCACCTCGGCGGCGTCGTACTGGCCGGCCTCGCGGAGAATCCGGCCGCGCAGGAGCAGCGTGTCGGTGTGGGGCTCCAACGTGAAGGCGCGGTCGAGGACCAGCAGGGCGCGGGAGTACTCGCCTGCGCGGAAGGCGGCGTAGGCCAGCTCGTGCCAGGCCAGCGCGAGGTTGCCGTCCCGCTCGATGGCGGCCTCGAGCGCCTCGACGGCCTCGCGGGTGCGCCCCAACTCCGCGAGCGCGGCGCCCGTGATCGCGAGCGGCATCGCGGCGTCGGGCCCGAAATGCGCCTCGGCGCGGCGCGCGACCTCCAGCGCGTCGGCGTACCGCCCGTGCTGGCGCAGCAGCTCGAAGAGCTCGAGCCAGCCGGCGCGCAGCTCGGGATCGCCGGCGAGCGCCGAGCGATACTCCTGCTCCGCCGCTTCCGGCTTCCCCTCGCGGTTGAACCAGCGCGCCTTGGCGAGGACCTTCTCCCCGGGCCCGTAGCGGAAGACGGCGTACGACGACGTGAACCGCATGGCCCTCGGGAAGATACAGGAAGTGCGCGACGCGGCCAGTCGCGGTTGCGGTGGCTTCGGCGTCGGGCGGCTGAAGTGCGTGCGGCGCGACAAATGGCGGCGGTGTGCGGACGGCCCCTTCCGGCGCGCCTGGCGGACAGCCCCTCCTGGTTCTACGTTATCGCGACATGACGGCTCTCTCGGACTACGTAGCGCGCGAGCAGGCGCGCCTCCTGGCGGACCTCTCCGACTGGCTGCGCATCCCCAGCATCAGCACGCAGCCCGAGCACGCCGCCGACTGCCGGCGCGCGGCCGCCTGGATCGCCGGACGCCTGGAGCGCCTCGGCTGTCGGGTGGAGACGATCGCGACCGGCGGCCACCCGATTCTCTGGGCAATCGGCCCCGAGGTGCGCGGCGCACCGACCGTGCTCTGCTACGGGCACTACGACGTCCAGCCGCCCGACCCGGTGGCGGAGTGGATCTCGCCGGCGTTCGAGCCCACGGTGCGCGACGGGATGCTGTTTGCGCGCGGCACGGCCGACGACAAGGGCCAGGTGTTCTGTGTCGTCGCGGCGCTCGAGGCCCTCAAGGCCACGCGCGGCTCTCTGCCGGTCAATCTGCGCTACCTGATCGAGGGCGAGGAGGAGACGGGCTCGCACGGCCTCGCGGAGCTCCTGAAGCGGGAGCCCGACCGCACCCGCGCCGACGCGGTGCTCGTCACGGACACGAACATCGTGGCGCCGGGCCAGCCGAGCGCGGACGTGGGGCTGCGTGGCATCGTGCACGCCGAGATCCACGTGCGCACCCTCAAGGCGGACCTGCACAGCGGGCTGTACGGCGGCGCCGCGCCCAACGCCATCGAGACGCTCTGGCACCTGCTGGAGAAGCTGAAGGGGGAGGACGGCCGGATCCGGATCCCCGGTTTCTACGATCGGGTGAAGCGGCCGACCGCCAAGGAGCTGAAGGCGTGGCGCGCGCTGCCGATGAAGGAGAAGGGCTTCAAGGCGGAGGCGGGGGCCAAGGGCCTCATCGGTGAGAGGAAGTACAGCTTCATCGAGCGCATCTGGTCGCGCCCGACGCTGGAAGTGCACGGGATCGTCGGCGGCTACACGGGCGCGGGGAGCAAGACCGTGATCCCCGCCGAGGCGACGGCGAAGATCTCACTGCGCCTGGTCCCGGACCAGCGCGGCACGGAGGCGGGCGCCCAGCTCGTGAAGGCGGTCAAGCGGCTCGCCCCGAAGTACGCGGAGGTCGAGGTGAAGGTCTTCTCGACCGTGGACCCGGCCCAGACGCCGCTCGACTCCCGGCCCTTCGAGATGATGGACGCTGCGTTCCGCGAGGTGTGGGGGAAGGGGATCGCGCCGATCCGGAGCGGCGGCTCCATCCCGATCGTGCCGCTGCTGCAGCAGCGCAGAGCGCCCGTCGTCATGGCCGGCATCGGCCTGCCGGACGATCGCCTGCACGCACCCAACGAGAAGCTGACGCTGGAGCAGCTGTGGAAGGGGATCCTGCTGTTTGGCAGGTTCTTCGAGTTACTCGGAGAGGACGGTCATCAGTAGTCGGGACAGTTGCCAGACGGCAAGGTGGCAGTGGTTCCAAGGCGTGAGTACGTAGAATCAGAAGAGGCCTCGTGCCGGCTTCGTGGCGAGGCCTCTTCTCATGTCTCACGCCTGGCATTTGGTAACCACTGTCAACTTGCCGTCTGGGAACTGCTCTGAGTTCCGCTTTCCTGCCGTCTGCTACTTCCGGGGCCCCCGCCGCATTCTGACCGGATCCGGCCTCCCGTATCGCTCCTCCGCCCACGGATCGCCCCGCTTGTGGTAGCCGTTCTGCTCCCAGAAGCCTGGGTAGTCGCCTTCCAGCAGCTCGATGCCGCGCACCCACTTCGCCGACTTCCAGAAATAGAGGTGCGGAACGACGAGCCGCGCGGGGCCGCCGTGCTCGGCCAGCAGCGGCTCGCCGTCGTGGTGCGTGGCGATCAGGTTCCCGTCCCGGAGCAGATCGGCCAGCGGCAGGTTGGTCGTGTAGTCGGGATCGGCGTGCACCAGCGCGTGCGTGGCGCTCGGCCGGACGCCGGCCTGCTCGAGCAAGCCCAAGACCGGCACGCCCGAGAAGACGTTGTCGTAGCGCGACCACTTGGTCACGCAGTGGATGTCGCAGAGCACGTCGCGCCGCGGAAGGGCGCCGAATTCGGCCCACGAGATCTCGTAGGGCCGCTCGACTTCGCCGAACACGCGGAAGGTCCAGCGGGAGAGGTCGGCCTGCGGCACGTGGCTGTAATGCAGCACCGGCCACTTCACGGTCTCGTAGTGGCCGGGCGGGAGGCGCGCGCGGTCCCGGGGGCGGACGTCCAGGGGCTCCGACATTCCCACCAAGATACTCAGGATTGCCGATTGTCAGGCGGTGAAGCGCCGGGTGAGGCGCGGTGCCGGCGGTTCTTGCATCGGCGCGGGGACGTGCCCAATGTAGTACGTGAGGAGGGGGCACCGACCACGTGCCCATGACTCCATATGCGTACAGCGATGTTCCGCCCGGCCGTCCTTCTACTTCTCGCCGCGTGCGCGGCGCGCACGCCCGCCAGCACGCGGGTCGCACCGGACCGCAGCATCATCACGCAGCGGGAGATCCTCGAGCACAAGTTCGAGACGGTGTACGACGCGATCCAGGCGCTCCGTCCCATCTGGCTCCAGCCCAGGGGCGCGAACAGCCTGCAAGCGACGTCCACCCAGGTCCAGGTGTACCTGGACAACAATCACCTGGGGGGCGTCGAGACGCTCAGCACGGTCAACCTGGGGAGCGTGGTGTACATCCGGCACTACGATGGCGCCGCCGCCACGGCGCGCTGGGGCCTCAACCACGGCCAGGGCGCGATCTACGTGTCGACGCACCCCGAAGGAAGCATCGGGCCCTGAGTCACGGGACCGGGTGGTACGCGTACATCCCCAGCATCGTTCCCACGAAGCCGCCCGCCACCTTGGTACTCAGGATCGTGCCGTCCGCGTCGCCCTTGAGAAGCACCCAGGCGTCGGGCCGGTACGCGTAGGAAAAGTCGTAACGCGCGCCCCGCGCGCGGATCCGGAGGTACAGCGTCGCATCCGGTGACCCCTCGAACGGTGCCGTGGCGATCACAGCGGTTCTCCCCTGCGTGCGAGGTCCCGCCCGCTCCTGCAGCTCGATGACCGGCCGGCCGTCCGCGAGCGTCACGCCGAGGAAGTACCAGGAGTCGCTGTTCTGAAAGGCGACGAGACCGGCCTTGTCGCCGTTGACCAGCGGCCGGTAGCGCATCGCGGCGGTGGCGGTCGCCCAGGCGTGCTGTTGGCGCCGCGCCACGAGCGCCGGCTGGTCCGGCCCCTCGAGCGGCACCGGACGGGCTTTGAGCCTCAGCCAGCCGGGGTCGGATGACAGGTCGACGAACGGCTGCCGGACCGTGCGCAGGAAGACCCACTCGGGCGAGAGCAGGGGCGTTCTGAAGTCGTCGCGCACGGTGAAGTTGCCCGAGAGCGGCTGATATCCGCGCGAATCCCGGGGGAGGTTCGGCGCGCGCGCCACGTACGGCACGGTCTCGTTCCCGGACAGGATGATCGGCCACCCGTCGTGCCACGCGACGGGGAGCATGAACGTCTCGCGCCCGATGTTGAAGGTGAAGTCCTCATACGGCCGCGTGCCGAGGAACACCGCCCACCACTCGCCGTTCTGTGTCTCGATGAACTGCGCGTGTCCGGTGGCCCAGACGGCGAATGGCCGCGTGGGATCGAGTTGCCGCTGGGTGAGGATGGGCTCCACCGGGCCGCGCTCGTACGGGCCGAACACGGCCCGGCTGCGGAAGACGACCTCCGAGTGTTGCTCGGCCGTGCCGCCTTCCGCGCAGATCAGATAGTACCAGCCGTCCTTCCTGAAGACGTGCGGGGCCTCGATCCAGATCGGGTGCTTCGAGAGATCGACTCCGCCGTTGACGATCATCCGCCGCGGGCCCACCAGCTGTTGCGCGGTCGTGTCGTACTCCTGGATCCAGATCGCCCGGTGGCTCTGGCCGTAGAGCTGCGGAAGCTCCGGCAGGCCGTTGTTAACGATGTAGACCTTGCCGTCGTCGTCGAAGAAGAGCGACGGGTCGATGCCGTCGAAGTGCAGCCAGACCGGGTCCGACCAGGGTCCTCTGGGGTCCGTCGCCGTGACCAGGAAGTTGCCGCCGCGGTCCACCAGCGTGGTGATCATCCACAACTTGCCGGGGCGGCAGCTCAGGCTGGGGGCGAAGATGCCGCGCGAGACGCCCGCGCTGTCCAGGTTCAGCTGCGACGGTCGGTCGAGGATGGAGCCGATCTGGTGCCAGTGCACGAGATCGCCGCTGGTGAACAGCGGGACCCCGGGGTAGTACGCGAAGCTCGACGTCGCGAGGTAGTAGTCGCCGCCCTCGCGGCAGATCGTCGGATCGGGGTAGAAGCCGGCGAGGATCGGGTTGAGGTACTCGCCGCTTCCGGCGGGGAAAGCGCGATAGACCGAGTCGTCGCCGGTGTACTCGAACCAGTCGAACCGCGCCTCGATGCCGGGCTGAGGCGCGGAGGGAGCAGGAGCGCCGGTCCGGACGCCGGCGCAGGCGGCAAGCGCCAGGACGGCGGCCGCGAGCAGGATCGGTGCGCGTCTCATTGGATCTCCGCGAAGTGACCGGACGAACCGCCGAGCGCTACGGGCGATGGAAGCTCTCCGGCGGGCCGAGATAGGACGGCGGGACCTGACCCCGCTCGACGACCACCTTCTGCAGGACCACGCCGGGGTCCACCATCCAGAAGTGCAGGACGTGCTCGCCGGAGCTGGCGAGGTGGTGCTGCGTGATCGTGACAATGGCATTGTCGCTCACCCACCGCTCCCATGCCCGGAGCGTCGTGTCGGCAGCGGCGTTCACGATCTGCGGCGGCTGGTCATCGAACGAGACAGCGTAGCGTAGACCGGCCGCATGGACGTCGAGCGTCGGTGAGACGATCGCGCGCACCACGACATCTCCGCCGCCGAAGAGGTACAGCTGGTAGTCGAGATGCGGACTGTTCCCGCCCGGCGTCTGGCGCGGCGCGGTGACCGGGAAGGGCGTCTCGCCCGACAGCGTCCTGCCCAGACCGGCGATCTTCACCCACCTGATCGGCGTCGCGTCCACGGCGTGCGTGAAGTGCTCCGCCTCGATCGAGACGTAGCCACCGCCCTCCACGAAGCCCCGCACGGTCTCGGGCCGGAGCTCCACCGAATTGCGGAGGTCGGCGTAGACGACGACGCTGCGGCCCGCGCCCGTGATCGTGATGCCGGCGCGCCGCAGGTCCGCGCCCAGGGGTGCGCGCCGCCAGTCCACCGTCACGCGGAGGCGCAGCTCGCGGTCGACCCGGCCGCGCTCCGGCGTGACGACGAGCCACGGCACGCTGGGGTGCGCTTCGAACGAGAAGGGAGCGGTCCCGCGGTTGAATACCTCGACGTCGTACGCGGGGCAGCGGAACACGTCGAATTCGGGCAGCACGGCCTGCGCCGTGTCCATCGGCCACCAGTGGTCCGACCCCGCCATCGCCACCCCCATCTCGGCGGCGTCGGGGAGCGTGATCTCCCGCACCTCCGGCATGATGTTCTGCCGCGGCTGGTCCCAGGTCGTGTAGCCGATGTGGGTCTGGTCCATCATGTGGTGCCACTTCTCGCCAGCCAGCGTGTCGTTGTAGTAGGCGGTGATGGCGGCGTCCCGGGCGAACAGCGCGCGCGCGCTGTCGGCTCGCAGGTTAGCCGTGGCCCGGCCTTCCGCCGCGTCGCGGTGGCTCCGGGCGACCATGGCGTAGAGATCGTAGAGGTTGCCGAGGGCCAGGATCGGGTGGAGGACCAGCTCGTAGTACGCATCGCGGTCCACCGCGGGCAATGCCCGGCCGATCCGCACTGCCTCGGCGGTAAGGCGATGGAACTCGCCGGTCACCGTCTCCCACTCGCCGAGGGAGAAGGTGGAGGCGGAGAGCAGCTCGGGCTTGCGGCGGGCGCTGTAGCGTCCGTAGTCCGCCAGGACGGCGGCAATGGCCGCGGCGTGCTCGGGGCCGAACTGCTGCGCCGCCCACTCCCGCGTGTAGTCGGGCAGCCGCTCCGCCGGCCAGCGGGCCGGGTCCCAGGCGTAGTCGAGGAAGAACTGGATCGGCAGCTCCATCGGCTTGAGGTCGCCGACGTTCACGATCCAGATCCGGTCCACGCCGGAGGCCCAGGCCAAGTGCAGCTGCTCCCACACCCGGGGGATCGCGTTGGTATTGATCCACTTGTAGCTGCGGGGCCCGCCGACGTAGTCATAGTGGTAATAGAGGCCGTAGCCCCCGGCACGCGGCGGCGCGCCGATGTCCGGCAGGCGCCGGACGTCGCCCCAGTTGTCGTCGGAGAAGAGCAGCGTGATGTCGTCGGGGACGCGCATCCCGCGGTCGTAGTACGTCTGCACTTCCTTGTAGAGCGCCCAGTCCTGCGGCGTCCGGGAGGCGGGCTTCCCCGTCACCTCGGCGATGATCCGGCGCTGATCGGCGACGATCTGTTCCAGCAGGCCGATGTTGGCACTGTCGCTCATCGGCACGTCGCCGTCGCCGCGCATCCCGATCGTGACGATGCCCTCGTGGGAATCCATGTTGCGGATCCCCTGCCGCCAGAAGTCCCGCAGCACCGCGGCGTTCGTCTCGTAGTTCCAGGGGCCCGTGCCGTGCCGCGCCCACTCCTGCTGCGCGCGCAGCATGGGCTCGTGGTGCGAGGTGCCCATCACGACGCCGTACTCGTCGGCCAGGGGCGCGTCGAGGGAGTCGTCCTCGTTGAAGGCGTTGCCCCACATCGCCGGCCAGAGGTAGTTCCCCCTGAGCCGCAGGATCAGCTCGAAGACCTTCTCGTAGAACGCGTGGTTCAGGCCGCCGAACGTCTGCTGCGCCCATCCGGAGAGCGCTGGCGCCTCGTCGTTGAGGAAGATGCCCCGGTACTTCACTGCCGGCGGTCCCTCGGCGTGCCGGCCCGGCAGAACGAACAGCGCCGGCCGGCGGCGCACAGGCACGTCGGCCCACCAGTACCAGGGCGACACGCCGATCTGGGCCGAGAGGCCGTAGAGGCCGTAGATCGTGCCGCGCTTGTCGCTGCCGGCGATGATCAAGGCGCGGGCGACGCCGGGCCAGGGGTGCTCCACGACCTGAGTGAGGAACGCTTCCCATCGGCCCGCGACGCCGCTGGTGTCGAGCGCCCCACGGCGCACGAGCGCATCGACCAGGGGGCTCCGGCCGAGGGTGCCGGCCACCACGACTTCCGACGCGGCTCCCAAGCTGTCGAGCGAGACGACGCTCGCGTGGCCCGTCACCCGGCCGACGTCGGCGCCCACGCTGCGGGCGGCGCGAACGACCCCGGGAAAGTCGACCGAGCTGACGGCGATCGGCGCCGAGGCGCCCGCGGCGGCCAGCGTGAAGCGTCCGGGGCCGTTGCGGTCGCTGACGTAGGATGCGGCGGCGCCGGACCAAGCCTGCCCGACTTGAGGAGACGGTCTTTGCGCCGCCCGCAACGCGATTGGCGTCGTCGTCGCCGCCACCGCATCCGCGGGCCCCGCCTGCGCGAGCGCGTGAGGAGCGCACGCGCAGGCGAGCAGCGCCGCGGCCGTCAGTGCACGGGATGCCGTTCGGGATCCCACTGGAGCACCGCGTCCAGCACGTTCTGGAGGTGCGTGCGCATGCGGGCGACCGCGAGGTCGGCGTCCCGGCGCTCCAGCGCGTCGAGGATGGCCAGATGCCCGCGGTGATCGTCCTTCCGCGCGCCGAAGATGTCCAGGATCATGATTTGCTCGTGCTGGAACATCTCGCGCAGCACGTCCAGCAGCTGGAGCAGCACGGCGTTCTCCGACGCGACGGCGATCTGGCGGTGGAACTGCATGTTCACCCTGTTCAGCACGCCGTCGTCGTCGAGATGCTTCTCCGCCTCCATCAGCAACCGGCGCATCTCCTTGAGGTGCCGCGTCGTGAGGTGCGGAACGGCCTCCGCGACAGACTGCATCTCCAGCGGCATGCGCGACCGGATGAGGTCCGCGAGGAGCTTCTGGGTGACGACCGGGGCGTAGTCCGGGGTCGCCAGCAGCATGACCTCCTCGCTGCGGCTGACGTAGACGCCGGAGCCGTGGCGGATCTCCACCACCCCGACGGCCTCGAGCTTCTTCAGCGCTTCGCGGACGGTCGGATGCCCCACGCCGAAGCTCTGCGCCATCTCCATGATGGCCGGGAGGCGGTCGCCCTGCCGGTATTCCCGCTGCTGGATCAGCTCCCGGATCCGGCGCGCCAGCCTGTCGGAGAGGCTCTGCCTCGGCATTCGCCCCAGGTGGTGCTTCACCGCGCGATCTCTTGCTTGCGATCGGTGAGCCATGGAACCCTACCTGTTGGAAGGTTCTGCCCGTTCGCGCGCGACACGGAGAACCGCGTCGAACGCCGGTTTCGGCTTGCCCTGCCGGTCGAACAGCAGGGGATAGTTGGTGCGCCCGGGCACCGGGAACCGGTTCCTCCAGGAGCCGGCATCCGTGACGCCCCAGAACGTCACGCGGCTGATCTCGCCGGCGTGCTTGAGGAAGACGCGGAACAGATCGGCGTAGCGGCGCGCCAGCCCCTGCTGCATCGAATCGGGGAGCGCGACGGGCCAGGGATTCAGCTCGGGCCGCGCCGCGGCCCGGAGGGCGACGTCGGCCCCCGTCTGCCGCACGGCGCGCGGGAGCACGTCCACGTCGAGCTCCGTGATCATCACCTTCACGCCCAGGCCAAAGAAGGCCGTGATCGTGCTGTCCAGCTGTTCGAGGGTCGGGAAGTCCAGCCGGTAGTGTCCCTGGATGCCGATGCCCGCGACGGGGACCCCCTCGGCCTGGAGCCGCCGGACCAGTGCGACCACGCCCTGCCGCTTCGCGGCGTTCTCCACGGAGTAGTCGTTGTAGTAGAGCTGCGCCGACGGGTCGGCCTCGTGCGCGAAGCGGAACGCCATGGCCACGTAATCATCGCCGATGATGCTGTCCCACGGCGTGCGGCGCATCCCGCCGTCGTCGTCCAGCGCCTCGTTGACGACGTCCCAGCCGTTCACCCGTCCCCGATAGCGCCCCACGACGGTCAGGATGTGGTCGCGCATCCGGGCGATCAGGGTGTCGCGGCTCACCGGCCGGCCGCCCGCGTCCTGGAATACCCAGCTCGGGGTCTGATTGTGCCACACGAGGGTGTGGCCGACGACGAACATGTGGTGCTGCTCGCCGAAGGCGACGTACCGGTCGGCCATGCTGAAGTCGTAGCCGCCGAGCCGGGGATGCAACCGTTCCCACTTCAGCGCGTCCTCGGGCGAGACGGCGTTGAACTGCTCCACGGCGAGGCGCGCGCCGGCGGTGTCCTGTCCGGAGAACTGGGCCTGGTTGAGGGCGGCGCCGACGAGGAAGGCGCGGGCGAAAGCCTGCTTCAAGGTGAGCGGCGCCGCGGGCGCGGTATCGGGCGGGCGGCGCGGCGCGCAGCCTGTCGCCAGCACGACGACCGCGAGCATCAGCCCGCGGGCGGGGGCGTTCATCAGCTGCCCCCCGCGTTCGCGGGCTGGTAGGCGAGGCGGCGCTTGGCCAGCTCGTCCTGGATCTGCAGGTTCATCTTCTTGCTGATCTTGTAGAACACCATGCAGACGACCACCGCGGCGAGGAAGATGGCAGGGTACAGGCTGGCCGTGAGGCGGATGCCCAGGAGCGCGTGCGGCGTCTGCGCCACGTTGGCCTGGTACCCGTAGCCCGACAGCAGCCAGCCGCCGATGGCGCCCCCGAGGCTGAGGCCCGCCTTGAGCGCGAAGAAGATCGTCGCATACACGAGGCCGGTCGTGCGGTGGCCGCTCGTCCACTCCCCGTAGTCGGCAACGTCCGCGAAGATTGCCCAGATGAGCGGGATCGTGGGGGCGTAGCTGAGGGCCCTCGCCCACTCGAGCAGGTAGGTGGCGCCGATCGCGCCGGAGGGCAGCAGAATGAACGCCGCTGCCAGGAGCGTCGCCAGCGAGAACCCCGTGATTGCGACCGCCTTCTTCCCGAACCGGATCGCCAGAAACGTGGAGGCCACCACCCCGATGATGAGCACCGCCTGGCTCGACATGTTGAAGAAGCTGAACCCTACCGACGAGACGTTGCTGTGGGTCTCGTTGACGATCAGGCCGAAAGTGTCCAGCAGCCTGTGGAACGCCCCGCCGCCCGCGGGCGACGCTACCAGCCCCAGGCGGGCGAGGAAGTCGTACAACCGATTCTTGTCGACGTAGTAGGTGAAGTAGTAGAACAACGAGCCGCTGCGCAGCGCCACGTAGGTGAAGTGCAACAGCGTGAGCGCGAACATCGCGATCCACGGCCCGTTCTTGAGGAGATTGCCGAAGTCCTCCCGGGGCGACGACTTCTGCTCAGGCGGCGGCTGGATCCGCTCACGGGTGGTGAGAAACGTGATGACGAAGAGGAACACGCACAGCACGGCCCACAGGCCCATCGTCATCTGCCAGCCGCGCGCGTTGTTGCCGTGCCCGAACTTCGCCACCAGCGTCAGCGTGAACCCACCGACGATCAGCTGCGCGAACATCGCGGAGAAGAACCGGTACGACGACAGCGCCGTGCGCTCGTTGACGTCGCCCGTCATGACGCCCGTCATCGCTGAGTACGGCGTGTTGTTCGCCGAATACAGGGTCATGAGCAGGATGTTGGTGACGATCGCGTAGGCCAGAAGGCTGGTGCCCTTGAAGTGCGGGACCGTGTAGGCCAGCACCAGCACCACGGCCCACGGCACGGCGGTCCAGAGGACCCAGGGCCGGAACTTCCCCCAGCGCGTGTTGGTGCGGTCCGCCACGATGCCCATCATCGGGTCGAAGAAGGCGTCCCAGAGGCGCCCCACCAGGAGCAGCGTGCCCGCCGCCGCGGCGGTGATGCCCATCGTGTCGGTGTAAAAGCTGAGCTGGAAGAGGATCATCGTCATGAAGACGAAGTTCGCGGCCCCGTCTCCCAGGCTGTACCCGGCCTTCTCGACGAACGAGAGCTTCTGGCGGCGTTCGGGCATGGCGCTCTCTGGTCCCTTCGGTTATCTGACGACGGTGAGCGTGACGGCCTGCAGGTCCTGATCGCGCGAGGACGTGCCCACCATCACGGTGAACTCGCCGGGCTCGACGACCTCACGCATCGCGATGTCGTGAAACGCCAGGGTCTCCGGGGTGAGGTCGAAGCCGACCGTGGTGGTCTCCCCCGGCTGCAGGAACACCTTGGCGAAGCCCTTCAGCTCCTTGACCGGCCGCGTCACGGAGCTGACCCGGTCGCGGATGTACAGCTGCACGACCTCCATCCCTTCCCGGGCCCCCGTGTTGGTCACCTCCGCCAGCGCGCGGGTCGTGCCGGCGCGAGCGATCACCGGCTCGCTGAGCCGGACGTTCTTCACAGCGAACGTGGTGTAGCTGAGGCCGAAGCCGAACGGCCAGAGCGGGGTCACGTCGTCGAACAGGTAGCCACGCCGTGCCGACGGCTTGTAGTTGTAGAACGCGGGGAGGTGGCCCGCCGAGCGCGGGAAGGTGATCGGGAGCTTGCCGCTGGGATTGGCCGCGCCGAAGAGCACTTCGGCGACCGCCGTGCCGGCCTCCTGGCCGAGGTACCAGCACTCGAGGATCGCCGGCGCGTGCTCCGCGAGCCAGCGGATCGAGATCGGCCGCCCGTTGAACAGGCAGATGACCACCGGCTTCCCGGTGGCGATCAACGCCTCGGCCAGCTCCTCCTGCCGTCCCACGAGGTCGAGGCTCGACCGGTCGCCCAGGTGCTTGAGCCCCCATCCCTCGCGCGAGGTCTGCTCGTTGCCGCCGATCACCAGGACGATCAGGTCCGCGCCGGCGGCGACTTGGACCGCCTCCGCGATCTGGCGCCGATCGCTCTCCGGGTCGCTCGGCGTGACCACGTCGTCCTGCCAGGAGCCGCCGATCGTGATCTTGCACCCCTCGCTGTAGCGCACGTCCACGCGGTCGCCCACGGCGGCCTTGATTCCCTCCAGCACGGTGACGGACCGCTTGGGCACGCTGCTGTAGCCGCCGAGGAGCCGGCGGTCGGCGTTGGGGCCGATGACCGCGATGGAGCGGAGCCGCGCCGGGTCGAGCGGGAGGAGACCGCCGGTGTTCTTGAGCAGCACCATCGTCTCGCGCGCGGCCTGGAGCGCGAGCACGCGATGCTCCTCGCACCCCACGACCCGCTCCGCCTCGGCGGGGTCCACGTACGGGTCGTCGAACAGCCCCAGGCGGAACTTCCAGTACAGCATCGGGGCGACCAGGTCGTCGAGCTGCGACTCCTTGAGCGTCCCCTCCTTCACCAGCTCCACCAGGTGCCGGTAGCAGTCGGGCTCGGGCAGCTCGATGTTCACGCCCGCCCGCACCGCGAGAGCGCAGGCTTCCTTCTTGTCGGCGGCGACGGAGTGTCCGTGCGTGTCGGGCCGGTAGCTCAGCTCCCAGATGGCGTAATAATCGGACACCGCGAAGCCGGTGAAGCCCCACTCCCCGCGCAGCACGTCCCGCAGCAGCCACCGGTTGGCGTGCGAGGGGAGCCCGTCGATCTCGTTGTACGACGGCATCACGCTGATGGCCCCGGCCTGCGTGATCGCGGAGCGGAACGGCGGCAGGATGACCTCGCGCAGGGTGCGGGGTGACATCTCGGCCGGCGCGCAGTTGATGCCGGATTCCGGCTGCCCGTGTGCGGCGAAGTGCTTGAGCGTCGCGATGATGTGGCGGCGGCTCTTGAAGGAGGCGTCGCCCTGGAACCCCCTCACCGCGGCCATCGCCATCCGGGAGACCAGGTACGGGTCCTCGCCGAAGGTCTCTTCCACGCGGCCCCAGCGGGGCTCGCGGGCCACGTCCGCCACCGGCGTCAGCGCCTGATGGGTCCCGCGCGCGCGCGCCTCGTGCGCGGTCATCGTGTACAGCGACTCGACCAGGTCCGTGTTGAAGGTTGAGGCGAGGCCGATCGGCTGGGAGAAGCTGGTCGCCTCGAGCGCGGCGTGACCGTGGAGGCACTCCTCGTGGAAGATGACGGGAATGCCGAGGCGGCTCTTCTCAAGGAAGAACCTCTGGATCGCGTTGGTGAGCTCCGCCGTCGCGCGCGGACCCAGGCCGCCGCCCGCGCTGCTGGGGCGTCCCACCTGGCCGAGCCCGCGGCCGTCGGCGAAGGCGGCGGCGGCCTTCGCGGGATCGAAAGCCCCCCGCTCGTCCACCAGCGTGGCGGACATCTCGTTCCAGACGCAGACCATCTGCGCCGCTTTTTCCTCGAGGGTCATGCGGGACAGCAGATCCCGGACGCGCTCCGACACCGGGGCGCCGGGATCCTTGTAGCGCGGAGCGCCGGATGGCTGTGGAGGAGAGCCAAAGGGCTCCGGCCGCGACTTCGCAGCCGGAGCCCTCGGACTACGCTTGCCCACGGATCAGGCCGTGGTCGTTCTATCCGGAACCGTCAATAGCCCGGGTTCTGCGGGAAGGCGGAAACGCCGCCCGCCGTGTTGTCGATCTGCGTCTGCGGGATGGGCCGCAGGGCGTGCTTGCTCACGGTGAAGAAGCCGCCGTAGGCGGGCGAGGCCTCGAAGTTGTAATCCGGGACACGGTGCAACAAGCCGGTGCGGGCGAGGTCGAACCAGCGCTGGTACTCGCCGATCTGCTCGCGGCCGCGCTCGTCCAGCAGCCACTCGAGCGTGATCGTGGCCGGCATGTGGTTGGCGTCCATGATCATGGTCTGGTTGGCCGTCCGCGTCGCAGCGGAGCAGCCGTGACTGGCCACGCAGTCCGCGGCACGCAGGCGCAGGGGCGTGATGTACTTCAGGATGTTCTGCTGCGAGCCGGTGCAGGTCGCACTGTTGTAACCGGCCGCGCAGGCGGCCTCCGCCGCGTCGAGGAGGACGCCGCCGAGCCGCAGGATGACGACGTCCCGGCCGCCGTCCTGGTTGTTGAAGTCCGGCCGCTGATCGTCATTGAACTTCTTGATGGATGGGTAGCGCCGGAAGTCGTACTGCCCGATCGCAGTGACGTTCGGAGCGGGTTCCGCCTGCTGCGGCTCGAGGACAAAGTACCTCTTCGACTGACGGAACGCCTGCGAGCAGGCGCCGCCGGTGCCCGTGCAGGAGGCCACGCCGTTCACGATGTAGCCCGGCTGGAAGACCGCCGTGTCGCCGAGTTTGAACGCCACCCCATCGTTGATGGTGCATCCGGTGTTGCTCCACTTCGGCAACTCGGCCGGACAGTTGCCGGCCGCTATGGTATACCCGTTCAACCGGCTGGCGGCCTGGGTCTGGTAGCAGGCGCCGGTAGTGGTGGCGTTGGCGTACCAGACGCTCTGGAACGTGCCGTCATACCGCGTGTCCAGCGTGGTCGCGTACGTGGAATCAGTAAACCGCTGCCACAGTCTCGTGGCGTGCATCGTGGGGCGGCCGCGGCGCCATTCGCGGCCATTGTTGCAGTCGCGCTCCATGCCCTGAAGATCGTCATACAAGGAGAGGAAGAAGACGAAGTCAATGTTGCCGCCGCCGATCGCGAATTGGCCGGCGGTGGTGGATTGCTGCACCGACCAGATCAGCTCCGCGTTGCTCTCGCTGCTGGGGAGGAGGCAGTAATTCCCCGGTCCCCCCGTCATGGGCGTCTTGCAGAAGTTGGCCACGTAGGGCACCAGGAGCGAGTAGCTGCCGGTGAGGCCGAGGCCTCCCGCCGCCACCGGGATCACGGAATCCGCTTCTGCCTCGGCCTGGGTGAAGTCGGTGGCGGACGACGCACCTGACTCGCGCAGGAAGTTGGGTGGGCTGGTCAGGAACTGAACGACCCCACTGGCCTGCTCGTACGGGTACGGATGGTACGCGCGGGTCAGCAGGACCTTCGCCAGGAGCGCCTGGGCCGCACCCTTCGTCGCCCGGCCGAAGTTGTTCTGGCTGACCGGGAGCACCTTGATGGCGTCCCGCAGGTCCTGGACGATCTGGAGGTAGACCGAGTCCACCGGGGTGCGGTGCGCCATGGTGATGACGCCTTGGGACTCGGTGGTGGAGAGCGGTATGGATCCGAACATCCGGACGAGCATGAAGTAGTCCAGGGCGCGGAGGAACTTCGCCTCGCCGATGCGCGTCGCCTTCGTCGTGGGATCCATGTCGGTGATGGCCGGAGCCCGGTTGACCACCGCGTTCGACGAGTTGATGGCGCGGTAGAAGGCGTTCCACGGGACCGACCATGCGTCGTTGCTGGGATTCATGCCGCCGGCGTACGTGTCAAGGTACTTGTAGCCGGGCTGGTCCCCGGTGGTGCCAAGGTCCGTGCCGAATTCGGTCGCTTCCAAGGACTGCTCGGTTCCCCAGAAGCCGCGCTGCAGCGAGTAGTCGCCCATCACGGCGGCATCCAGGCCCGCGCCCGACGCGAAGTACTGGGTGGTGATGTTCCCGACCAACTGCTCGCTGAGATCCGTGCAGGCCGCGAGTCCCGCGAGAGCCAGTCCCAGGAGGATGTATGTCAGCTTCGTCATGGTCAGCCTCGGTTGAGTGGTTCTCGCCCTAGAAGCCCAGGGTCAGGCCGGCCAGCACCGTGCGGTAGCTCGGCGGACCGTTGGAACTTCCGTTCTCGGGATCGTAGCCGTAGTAGCTGCTGAACACCCACGGGTCCTGCGCCTCGACGTAGAGCCGCATCGAGTTGATGCCCCGCACCAGCTGGGTCACGGAGCGCGGCAGCGTGTAGCCGAAGGTGATGTTCCGCACCCGCCAGTGGGTGCCGATGCGGTAGCCCGGCGCGAAATTGTTGACACCGCTGTTGCCTTGCTCGTCGAAACGCGGCTGCTGGCGGCCGGCGCTGGGCGACCACCAGTAGTTACAGTTCGGAATGGCGGCCTGCTGCGCCGCGGTCACGCCCGCCGGCGGATCGAGCTTCGTCGGGTCCGGTCCGCCGTCGCACCGCTCCGGCGTCCAGTACTGGACGTTCAGATCGTTGTAGCGGTCGTACAGGTTGACGTTGTACCGGAAACCGTCCAGCATGGTGTAGCCGATGCGCCCCTGGAGCAGGACCGAGAGGTCGAACGGGCCCCAGGTGAACCGGTTGTAGACGTTGGCGATCAGCCGCGGGTACGTGGTGCCCGTGATCACGCGGTCGAACCCGTCGATCTTGCCGTCGCCGTTGAGGTCGGCCACCCGGATGTCGCCCGGCTTCTCGCTGAACTGCTTGGCGGCGAGCGAGTCGGCGAGCTGCCAGATGCCTACGAACTTGACGTCGTAGAAGACCCGGTGGAGCGCGTCGTTGGCCAGGTTGATCGGCTGGCCGATGAACCAGGCGTCCGCCACGTCGTCGCCGACGCCGCCCGCGAGGCTGATGATGTAGTTCTGGTTGTGCGTGAAGCTCACGTCCGTCGTCCACCGCAGGCCGCCGTGGCCGCCCACCAGGTTGACGGTGCTGAGGCTCAGCTCCCAGCCGGCGTTCCCCGTCTTCCCGACGTTCTGGAGGGTCGAGGTGAAGCCGGTGGAGGCGGGCAGCGACCGCGTGAGCAGCAGGTCGCTGGTCTTCTCCCGGTAGACGTCGAACGTGCCGCTGATCCGGTTCTTGAGGATGCCGAAGTCGATGCCGAAGTCCGACTGGGTCGTCTTCTCCCACACGAGGTTCGGATTCGGAATCGTGCCCGGCACGTACCCGTTCGCGGTCGCGCTGCCGTAGTTGTAGAAGGTCTGGGACAGGTTGCCTTCGGTCTGGTACGGGTTGATGGACGAGTTCCCGGTCTTGCCGAGGCTGTACCGCAGCTTCAGCCCCGAGATGAAGCTCAGCGGCTTCATGAACGGCTCGTCCCCGAGCTGCCAGCTGAGGCCGAATGACGGGAACGTCGCGTACTTCTTGCCGGGAGCGAGGACGCTCGCGCCGTCGCGCCGGGCGGTCGCCGTGAGGCTGTACCGGTTCATGAACGTGTAATTGATCCGGCCCATGACCGACTTCACCGCCGTCGTGGTGAACGAGCTGATCGGCGGCTGCGGCGCAGAGCCCGTGCCCAGGTTGTACCAGAGCTGATAGTCGTAGGGCAGGGTCTTGGACGCCGCGGAGTCGGACTGCATGCGGGTCTTCGCGATGCTGTAAAGGCCGGTGACGTCAACCTTGTGGTCCCCCTTCGAGTAGTTCCACGTGACAATGTTGTCCAGCGCGAAGCTGAAGTTCTCCCGGGCAACGAGCCCCGCCTGGGCGTTGCCGATCGGGTTTCCGACGTTGATCGTCGTGTTCGCACCTTGGAACTGCCCGTCGCTGAAGTTCTGGAGATCCGGTCCGAAGGAGAGGCGGTACTGGAACCCGTAGGGCAGCGTCAGCTCGGCGAACAGCGAGCCGAGCAGCCGGTTAGTGACGTCCTGGCGGACGAAGGCCGACGCCTCGCGCAGCGGATTGATGCGCAGCGGGTCGCCCGTTGGCAACTGGTTCAGGGTGCAGCTGCTGCAGAGCCTGGCGCTAGGCAACCCGGTGGTGTCAATGTATGGCGCGCCGAGCGAGCTGTTGGCGCCCGCCTCGCCCCACAGCGAAGCGTCTCCGCCGATGTCCGCGATGGACCGCGATCCCGAGGCCGTGGCGCCGATGCGCAGGCGGCCATACGTGTTCTCGAAACTGATCGTGCCGGAGTACTGGCCGAAGTCCTGGCCGATTGTGATGCCGCTCTGCTTGAAATACGTGCCGGACAGCGCCAGCCGCGCGTTGCCGGACACCGAGTTGTAGCTGATGCGGTGCTGCTGCTGGCTCCCGGCGCGGTAGATCGCCCGCTGCCAGTCCGTCCCCTGCGGGCATCCCGGATACGCGTCGCGATAGTGGGTCGTGCCGGCCGCCGTCGTATCGGGCTGTTTGGTACTGGGGTTCCACTGCACGTTCAGGGCGCAGTAGGCGACGAACTTGTTGTCGTACGCCCATGTCGGCGCGACGTTGGCCAGGCGATCCGCGTCCAGCCGCTCCTGCGCGAGCTGCGGACCGTTCATATAGTCCGCGAGGTGCAGGGCGGTCTGCACGCCGTACTGGTAGTCGTAGGTTACGCTCGACGTGCCGCCCGCCGCTCCCGCCGCGCCGCGGTTCGTCGTGATCAGAATCACGCCGTTCGCGCCTGCGGAGCCGTAGGGCGCCGTCGCCGAGGCGTCCTTCAGGACCTCGATCGAGGCGATCTGCGCCGGGTTGAAGTTCTCGATGCTCGCGTTGTACAGTGGGACGCCGTCTACCACGTACAGCGGCTGGTTGCCCGCCGTGATGGACCGGACGCCGCGGATCATGACGTTCATCGAGGCGCCCGGGCGGTACCCGCTGCTCACGACGTCCACGCCTGACATACGGCCCTGGATCAGCTGCGCCGGGTTGGGGAGCGGGATATCCCGCAGGTCGCCCAGGTCCAGGCTCGCGATCGAGCCCGTCACGTCGCGCCGCTCCTGCTCGCCGTAGGCCGTCACCACCAGCCCTTCGAGCTGCATCGGCGCCGCGGCCAGCTGGAAGTTCAGCGTGACGAGTTCGCCGGCTGCGACGGCCACCGCCTTGATCTGCGCGGCGTACCCGAGATACCGCACCCGGAGCTGCCGCGTGCCCGGAGAGACCTGATCGAACGTGTACACCCCCAGGCCGTTCGTGAAGGTGTTGCGGTTGGTGCCCAGGATGTTCACGCTCGCGCCCCCGAGCGGACGGCTATCCTCGGCGGCAGTCACCGTGCCAGTGATCCGCCCGGTGTTCTGCGCCTTGGCGATGCCTCCCACGCACAGGGCGGCCAAGACCAGTATCCACTTTTTCATCAACGGACCCTCCCGAAAGACGTCGTGTTGGGAGATGGCGTGAGCGGTGACGCGGAGTCCGTCGCCGCCGCACGGCCACGGCCCAGCCAGGCACAACGCGAGTTACCCCGGTTATCGGGTGATAAGATCACCATACGCCCACCGATACTACGTGCGGTGGCGCCGCTGTCAAGAAACCCCCGGCGGCCACCCCCGGCCCGAATGTCCCGCGACCGGCTCGGGATTGCCGAAACCCCGCCGCCCCGCTCAGCGGACGCCCAGGAGCAGCTCGGTGGTGAGCTGATCGAGGCGCTCGTACGCGTAGCCCTGCGCGCGCAGCGCAGGGAGGTCGAAGCGCCGAGCCTTGAGCGCCGCGGCCTGCGCCTTGGAGAAGGTCACGCGCTCGGCGTCGGCGCGTTTGCGGAGCGCCGCGAGCAGCTGTCGGATTTCGGGGTCGCGGCGGAACTGCGCCGCCTTCTCCTTGAGGATGAGGTACGTGCGCATGGAGCCGAGCGCGAAGTCCCAGACGCCGGCTTCGTCCTCGGTGCGGTAGGCGTGGCTGTCGAAGTGTCGCATCCCGGGCCACTCGGCGTCCTCGAGCAGCTTGACGAGGAAGAACGCCGAGCGCAGGTCGTCGCTCCCGAAGCGCAGGTCCTGATCGAAGCGCCCGGGCTTCTGCCCGTTGAGGTCGATGTGGAAGAGCTTGCCCGCCTCGAGCGCCTGCGCGACGCCGTGGCTGAAGTCGAGCCCCGCCATCTGCTCGTGCGCGACCTCGGGATTGAGCCCCACCATCTCCGGGTGGTCGAGCGTGTAGATGAACGCGAGCATGTGGCCGGTCGTCGGGAGGAAGAGGTCGCCGCGCGGCTCGTTGGGCTTCGCCTCGAGCGCGAACTTCAGGTTGTAGCGCTGCGAGCGGGCGTAGTCGCACAGGAAGTTGAGGGCATCGCGGAACCAGCCGAGCGCCACGCGCAGGTCCTTCGCCGCGTTGGTCTCGACGCCTTCCCGTCCGCCCCAGAAGACGTAGGTCTCGGCGCCGAGCTCCACGCCGAGATCCATCGCGGCCATCGTCTTCTTGAGCGCGTAGGCGCGCACGCGGGCGTCGTTGCTCGTGAACGCGCCGTCGCGGAAGACCGGGTCCCCGAAGAGGTTCGTCGTCGCCATCGGCAACTTCATCCCGCTCGCCGCGAGCGCCTTCTTGAAGTCCCGCACGATCCGGTCGCGCTCGGCCGGCGACGCGTCCCGCGGCACGAGGTCGTTGTCGTGCAGGTTGACGCCGTAAGCGCCGAGCTCCGCCAGCTTCTCCACGATCCGGGTGGGCGTGAGCGCCGGGCGCACTGGGTCGCCGAACGGGTCACGGCCCACGTTGCCGACGGTCCACAGTCCGAAGGTGAAGTGATGCTCGGGGCGCGGGGTGTAGGCGTCCTGCGGCTTCTTCGGGCTCATGGCGTCTCCTCGATGGCGGGACAGCGCGGCTTGGTGCGGTCGGCCGGACAGCGCAGCCGCTCGTAGAAGTCGAGTGTGTGCCGGGGCGGCTCGTACCCGGCGGGAAGAGGGAGGTGGTTGAAGGACTGCCAATAGACGACGGAGGCGTCGCGCCACCACCGCGCCTCCGCCGCCTGGATCCCGAGGTACGCGCGCACCGAATCGAACCGCTCGGCGTCGATGCGGTCCCGGAGTGCGTCCCAGGCCCGCTGCATCCAGCGCACCGTGTCGATCCCCATCTGGTAGTGCCGGAGCAGTTCCTCCCAGAGCGTGCGGCCGGTGCGCAGGCGCTGCGTCCAGCCGACGTGGTGGAACCAGAGCAGGAGGTTGTCGGGAACGGAGTCGCGGCTGGCGAACCGTTGCCTGAGCGGCGGGAAGTACTGGCTCACGGCGTCGCTGCCGCCGGGCGTGCGGTCGAAGCCGAGGCCGACCGAATCGGCCCGGTTGTAGTAGACGGACATCCAGTCGCGGCGGCCTCCCGACACCCAGGGCCCGGGGCCGTAGTGATGGCCCTCCGCCATCTGGTGCGCGAGGCCGAGGGGCGTCATGTAGTTCACCACGGCCTCGCGGGAGGCGAGCATCATCCCCTTCACGGGGGCGACCACTGCCGGATCGTTCGAGAACGTCATCCGGATCCACTCGTCGGCGATGGCGGCGGCGGAGAGCGACGGGTCCCACGCGAGGCGGCCGAAGGCGTACCAGTTCGCCTGATTGAAGATCGAGCCGCACCAGTTGGAGTCGGTGCCGACGTTGGCCACGCCGGCGATCCCGGTCTTCGCGTAGCCGAAGAGCGAGCCGTCCACGACCCGCGCGACGCTGGAGCCCGGGCCCTTCGCGTAGGTGTCGGCGTCGAGCACCTCATGCCACATCGTCCCGAGGTACGCGAGGTGCGTGTCCTGGCCGAGGTACTCCTTGGTGGCCTGCAGCTCCACCATCAGCGATGTGCGGGGCATCGCGCCGAACAGCGGATGGAACGGCTCGCGCGGCTGGAAGTCGAGCGGGCCGTTCTTCACCTGGATCAGGACGTTGGGGCGGAACTTTCCGTCCAGCGGCACGAACTCGTCGTAGGCCTGCTTGACCCGGTCGGTGGGCACGTCGTTGCTGTAGACGAAGGCGCGCCAGATGGCGACGCCGCCGTGCGGGGCGAGCGCGTCGGCGAGCAGGTTCGCTCCGTCGGCGTGGCTGCGCCCGTAGTCCCGCGGGCCGGGTTCGCCCTCCGAGTTGGCCTTCACGAGAAAGCCACCGAAGTCGGGGACGAGGCGGTAGATTTCGTCGACCTTCCGCTTCCACCACCCCTGCACGGCGGGGTCGAGCGGATCGGCGGTCGTGAGGCCGCCGATCTCGACCGGCGCGCTGAAGCGCGCACTGAGATAGACGCGGATCCCCCAGGGCCTGAAGATGCCGGCGAGGGCGGCCACCTTCGCCAGGTACGGCGCGGTGAGCACGCGCGTGTCGCCGTTGACGTTGTTCAGCACGACGCCGTTGATCCCGATGCTGGCGTCGGCGCGCGCGTAATCGGTGTAGCGCGGCGAGAGGTGGTCGGGGAGGCTGTCCCACTCCCAGAGCGAAGCCCCGGCGTATCCGCGCTCCACCGTGCGGTTCAGGTTGTCCCAATGGTCGAGCATCCGGAGCTGGATCCGCGGCGCGCCGACGATGTCGAGGCCGCGCAGCGACGCGTGCGTCTGGAGCAGGCGCAGCAGCGCGAACGCGCCGTGCAGGACGCCGACGTCCCGGTTGGCCGCGATCACGAGCGCCCGCCGTCCGCCCACGCGCATCGCGCGCAGGACGAAGCCCTCGTCCCCCGCTTGCCGCAGCGCGTCCGCGAGGGGGAGTGAAGCCACCAGCGGCGAGCCGGACGGCGTGCCGAGGACGACCGCGCCGTCGCTCGCGACCTCGGACGAGGCTGGAAGCGTGACGCCGAGCAGGCCCTGGAGGCCGCGCGCGAGTTCCGCGCGCGCCGCCTCGAGCGTCGGCGAACCGCCCTGTGTCACCAGCTGCGCGATGTCTGCGCGATACGCGCGCAGCAACGCCTGGTCCGCGATCCGGTGGTAGCGCAGCCACAGCTCGTAGCCGTTGTCCGCGGAAAGCCGCGCGCTCGCGGGGCCGAGCAGCGTACACGCGAGCAGCAGGGACCCGAGCAAAGAGGAGGCACGCGGCACGGTCATGCGCTGATCTCCGGCATGGTCATCAACTGACCTTATCTCATCGCGCCGCGAAGGTGGCGACCCATGCCGGGGCCTGTCAAGCAGACGGGATCCGGGCGGGCTCCATGCGCGGGACCAGCAGGTGGATGACGGCCAGCGCCGTGACGTAGAGGAAGCCGAGGACGGCGAACACGGGCACGTAGTTGCCGTGCGTGACCTCGAGGATGCTGCCGGTGGCGCGCTGGAACACGAACGAAGCGAGCATCCCGCCAAACCAGCCGATGCCCATGACCGAAGCGACCGCCTGCGTCGGATACATGTCGCTCGGGAGGGTCTGCAGGTTGGTTGACCACCACTGGTGGGCGGTGGCCGCCACGCTTACGATCGCGATCGCGATCCAGAGGCTTCCGGCTCTCGGCGCGAGGATCGTCGGCACGATCGCCAGCGCGGCCAGGAGCATGGTGAGCTTGCGGGCCCAGTTGACGGTCCAACCGCGCTTGATCAGCGCGCCGGAAGTCCAACCACCGCCGATCGAGCCCACGCTGGCAGCCGTGTAGATGACGATCAGTGGAAGGGGCAGGCCCGAGAGCTTCACCCCGAACTTCGCGTCGAGGAATTTCGGGAGCCAGAAGATGTAGAAGAACCAGACCGGGTCGGTCAGCGTCTTGCCGACTAGGAACGCCAGCGTCTGGCGGCGCAACCAGAGGGGCCCCCACGGCATCGGGGCGGTGGACTCAATCGGATCGCTGCGGATGTAGGCCAGCTCCTCCGGAGTGAGGCGCGGGTGCCGCTCGGGATCCCGGTAGACGGCGAGCCACCAGGCGAGCCAGAGCAGATCGAGCATGCCCGTCGCGACGAACGCCCATCGCCAGCCAAGGGCGAGCGTGATCAACGGAACGAGCACGGCGGCCACCGCGACCGCGACGTTGGGGCCCGCGTTGTAGACCCCGACCGCGAGCGCCCGCTCCTTCTTGGGGAACCATTCGGCCACCGCCTTCCCCGCGGCGGGGAAGTTGGCCGACTCGCCGAGGCCGAGGAGCGCGCGCACGACGGAGAACCCGGTGACCGTGCTGACGAGGGCGTGCGCCATCGCCGCGAGGCTCCAGGTCGAGACGGCGAGCGTGAGGCCCCGCCGCACGCCGATCCGGTCCAGGAGGCGGCCCATGAACATGGCGCCGAGGCCGTAGGCGATGCTCCAATACGAAACGATGACGCCGTAGTCCGACTCGCTCCAGTGCAGCTCGCGCGTCAGCATCGGCGCGAGAAGGCCGATGACCTGGCGGTCGACGTAGTTGACGGTCATCGCGCCGAACAACAGCGCGGCGATCGTCCAGCGGTACCCGCCGACGCGGGTGCCGGTCTCTGCTGCCTCAGTCATGGTCGCTCCCAACGGCCGGACTCCGCCGACCGGAACAGCGCGTCGAGCACCGCCATGTTGGCGATCGCGTCCTCCAGCGGCACGGGCACGGTCCCCCGGCCGCGCACGGCCTCGGAGAAGCGGTCGCCCTGGAGGGTGTACTGGTTCACCGGCTCGAACGTGATGGCCTCGATGCCCCCGCCCACGAGGTCACGGCCGTCGTCCACCAGGATGCGCGTGGCGTGGTCGGCGGGGGCGTTGAACGGGATCTCGACCTCGATGCGGCCTTTCGTCCCGAAGATCTGCATCTGCTGGAACAGGGCGGCCTGCCCGGCGACGGTGAACGCCGCCTGGCCCGACGGGAAGCGCAGCAGGCCGGAGACCAGCCGGTCCACCTTGAAGTCGGGGTCGCGCTCGAGGACGGCCGAGACCTCGAGCGGCTCGGCGCCGAAAAGCCAGCGTGACATCGTGACCGGATAGCATCCGATGTCGAGCAGGACGCCGCCGCCCCACTCCACCTTGCTGCGCACGTCGTTCGGGTCGCGGCGGTAGTAGCTGAAGTGGCCCGTCACCAGGCGCAGCTCGCCGATGCGGCCGGCATCCACCAGCTCGCGCACGCGCCGCCACTGCGGATGGGTGCGCGTCATGAACGCCTCGCCGATCACCACGCCCGTGCGCTCGCGAACCGCCAGCAGCGCTCGCGCCTCCGGCGCCGAGCAGGCGATCGGCTTCTCGCACAGGACATGCTTGCCCGCCTCCGCCGCGCGGATGGACCACGGCACGTGCAGGTGGTTGGGGAGCGGGATGTAGACCGCCTCGACGTCCGGATCGTCGAGCAGCGCGTCGTACGAGCCGTGGGAGCGCGGAATGCCGAGCGCGCGCGCCGCGGCCTCGGCCTTCGCCCGTTCGCGCGAGGCGATCGCGACGATGCGCGACAGCCGGCCCCGCTGCATGGCGGGAATCACCTGCTTCACGGCGATGTCGGCGACGCCGAGCACGCCCCAGCGCACCGGCGCGCTCTCCGCGCCGTTCAGCATCGCGTTGGTGCGATCGGGGTCTCCTGCCACGCGGTCATCTTATCACTTCTGCGCGCGCGGCACGAGGGCGGAGCGGCAGCTAGACCAGCGGCTCCTGCTGGGTGCTGCAGTGGATCGTGCCGAGGCCGAGGACGAAATCGGTGGAGTGGATGCCGACCACCGTCCGCTTCGGAAACAACTCGGCGAGGATGCCGAGCGCCACGCGGTCCGAGGGATCGTTGAACGTCGGCACGAGGACCGCGCCGGTGCCGATGTAGAAGTTGGCGTAGCTCGCCGGGAGGCGCTCGCCGGCGAAGAGGACGGGCCGCGGCATCGGGAGCCGGACGACCTCGAGGCGGCGACCGCGCGCGTCGCGCGCGCCGCTCAACCGCTCGCGGGCCTCGTGGAGCGGACGGTAGTTGGGGTCCGAGCGGTGCTTCTCCTCGGCGAGCGCAACGACGCCCGACGCGACGAACCGCGCGAAGTCGTCCACGTGGCCGCCGGTGTCGTCGCCCGCAATGCCGTTCCCCAGCCAGATCACCCGTTCCGCACCGAGGTAGTCCCGGAGCGCGACCTCCGTGCCCGCCTTGCCGAGCGCGCGGTTGCGCGCCTGACGGCCGGTGAGCAGGCACTGCTCGGTCGCGAGCAGCGTGCCCTGGCCGTCCACGTCGATCGCGCCCCCCTCGAGCACCAGACACCGTCCGGCCGCTTCCGGGAAGAAGACCGGCACCTTCAGGCGCCGGGCGATGCGGTGGCCCGCCGCCTCATCCGCCGCGTGGTTCGGGTAGCGCGCCCAGCCGTCGAAGCGCCATTTCACCGCCGCCAGCTCGCGGCGGCCGCGGCGGCGGCGTACGACGCCGAGTGGGAGGAAGTCGCGGGTCCAGGAGCGATTGGTCGCCGCGGTGACGAAGTCCACGCGGCGGAGCGAGACGCCTGACCTGGAGAGCGCACTCTCGGCGTGGGCGCGCTCCCGCCGGTTCCGCACGATCAGCCGGATGCGCTCGGCCTCCTGGAGATGGCGCGCGATCTCGGCGATCACCCAGGGCACGGCCTCGAACTTCCCCGGCCAGTCCGTCGGCTCGTGCGGCCACGCGAGCCACGTGGCCGCGTGCGGCTCCCACTCGGCGGGCATCCGGTAGCCGAGGTCGAAGGGCAGGGGGCTCTTCGGCATCAGGGCGAAGTGCTGCCGCCGAAGCGGCTCGCGATGCCGCCGTACGCGTCGATGCGCCGGTCGCGCAGGAACGGCCAGTTCCGGCGCACCTCCTCCTGGCGCGACAGGTCGAGCGGCACGACCAGCGTCTCCTCGCCCTCGCCGGCCTCGGCCAGCACGACGCCGAAGGGATCCGCGGCGAACGAGTGGCCCCAGAACTCGAGCCCGCCGTCGGCCGGTCCCTCGTGCCCGACGCGGTTGACGGCGGCGACGAACACGCCGTTCGCGATCGCGTGCGAGCGCTGGATCGTCTGCCACGCCGCGAGCTGCTCGGCGCCGAACCGGGCCTTCTCTTTCGGGTGCCAGGCGATCGCGGTCGGATAGCAGAGGATCTGTGCGCCCTGGAGCGCCGACACGCGCGCTGCCTCCGGGTACCACTGGTCCCAGCAGATCAGCGGCCCCAGCGTCGCGAACGGCGTGGGCACCGTCACGAAGCCCAGGTCGCCGGGGGTGAAGTAGTACTTCTCGTAGAACAGCGGATCGTCCGGGATGTGCATCTTGCGGTACATGCCGAGCGCCGTGCCGTCCGGGCCGTACACGACGAGGCTGTTGTGGTAGATGCCCGCGGCCCGCCGCTCGAACAGCGGGGTCACGACCGCGACGTGGTGCTCCTTCGCCGCCGCGGCGATCGCCTCGCTGGTAGGGCCGGGTACGGGCTCGGCCAGCTCGAACAGGTCGGGATCCTGGACCTGACAGAAGTACGGCGACGCGAAGAGCTCGGGGAGGACGACGATCTGGGCCCCGCGCCGGGCGGCGTCCGCGACGGCCGCGCGGGCCTTCGCGACGTTGGAGGCCTTGTCGCGGTGCATTGCCATCTGGACCAGCGCGAGCGTGACGGTGTGCGGCGCCATGCGCCGAAGCTAGCGGGGAGGTGGGGTGCTTTCTAGGCCTTTCGGGGATGGGCAAGCGAAGGGGCCGGCCCCGCCCGATTCGGCGGGCCGGCCCCACACCACCAATCGTCTGCTACGGCGTCACACGCGTCCGGCCGGAGCCGGCGCGCGCTACAGCGTCATCTTCGGGATGCTGATTGAGAACTTCGTCGCGGCCGCGGTGGCCGCCGTAAGGCTGTCACCCCGAATCGTGCCGCTGGCCGTCATCCAGATCACCGCGAACTGTGCGGTGCCGGCGGCCGTGCCCGAGCCATACAGCGTCGCCTGAGCCGTCGCCCCAGACGGCAAGAACAACTCGATCGAGTAGATCCCCAGGGACGTGAGCGATGGGTTCGTCACCCTGTTGAGGGTCGAATCCGCGTTGCACGAGCTCGTGCACTTCCCGGTGCCCGGGCTGTAGAGCACCGAGTCGATCGTGCCGAGCCCGAGCATGTTGACGCGGTACGTGACATAGTAGCTGCCGACGCTGGTCGAGACGTCGCAGCCGGCCACGGCGAACGCGAGACCCAGGGAAACCGCGCCCGCGAGCAGCGGTAGACGATGGTGCCGCATGTGACGCCCTCCATCAGTTGAACGGCCGGTGCAATTCATACTATCATCTTATCACCGTGTCCACCCCCCCTTAGCCGATGCCACCTCTCCCGATTCTCCTGCTCGGTTTCGCCGTGGTCCTGGGGGCCATCATCGTGCTGCGGCTGCACGCCTTTCTGGCGCTGGTGGCCGCGGCCATCCTCGTAGCGCTCCTGGCCGCTGGGGAGCCAGCCGCCAAGGTGGCGGTGGTGGCGGACGGGTTCGGGCGGACGGCGGGGCAGCTCGGCGTGATCGTCGCGCTGGCCGCGATCATCGGCGGCGCGATGTCGGGCAGCGGGGCGTCCGACCGGATCGTGCGCGGGTTCGTCAATCTGCTCGGTGAGCGGCGGGGCGCGCAGGCCCTCGGCGCGACGGCGTTCGTCCTGTCCCTGCCGGTGTTCTTCGACACGATCTTCTTCCTGCTGGCTCCGCTGGCGCGTTCGATGTACCGGACCACGGGCCGCGACTACCTCAAGTACCTGCTCGCGGTGTCCGCCGGCGCCGTGGCGACGCACGCGCTGGTGCCGCCGCATCCCGGGCCGCTGGCGATGGCGAGCGCGCTCGGCGTGGATCTGGGCACGATGGTGCTGGCGGGGATCGTCGTGGCGCTCCCGTCGGCGGCCGTCGGGCTCGTGTTCGCGGGCTGGGCCAGCCGGCGCATGACGGTGGAAGCCCAGCCGCTCGCGCCGGGCGTGCCCGATGTCCCGGCGCCGGCGGTCTTGCCCGGACTCGTGCCGTCGCTCACGCCGGTGCTCCTGCCGGTGCTGCTCATCTCGTCCAACACCATCGTGGCCACGCTCCGGACCGCGGTCCCGTCGGGCGCGGCGACGTGGAACGTGCTGACGCCTCTCACGTCCACCCTCGGGAACCCGAACGTGGCGCTGTTTCTCGCCGCCACAGCAGCGCTGCTACTCTACTGGCGTGGCCAGCGGCCGAGCCGGGCCGAGCTCGCGCGCCTGGTCGAGTCGTCACTGCTCGGCGCCGGCGCGATCGTCCTGATCGTCGGCGCCGGCGGCTCGTTCGGCGCGGCACTGCAACTCGCGGACGTGGGGTCGCTCGTGCGGCACTTCATCGGCGCGGGGGCGCAGGGCACCGGCGTCGCGCTGCTCCTCCTCGCGTTCGCAGTGTCCGTCGTCCTGCGGACAGCGCAGGGCTCGGCCACGGTCGCGATGATCACCACGGCGGGGATGATCGCGGCGATGATCAAGGGCGTCTCCCTGCCGTTCCATCCCGTCTACATCGCCACGGCGATCGCCGGCGGCTCGCTCGTCGGCTCGTGGATGAACGACGCCGGGTTTTGGGTCTTCAGCCGGGTCGGCGGCGTGAGCGAGGCCGAGACTCTCAAGAGCTGGACGCCGCTGTCGGCCGTGGTCGGCACGACGGCGATGGTGACCACGCTGTTGCTGGCGCTGCTCCTGCCGCTACGCTAGAGCCCGGCGCGCACGTCCTCGCGGGTGATCGCCCCGTTCACCCGTCGCCAGATCCCCAGCACGTTGCGGTTCCTGAGCGCGGGCGGCAGCGCCGCGTCCGGGAAGTCCTGCCAGCAGACGGGGCGCGCGAAGCGGACGATGGACGCGGTGCCCACGGAGGTGGTGCGCGCGTCGGTGGTGGCGGGATAGGGCCCGCCGTGCTGCATCGCGTGGCCGACCTCGACCCCGGTCGGGAAGCCGTTGAAGATCAGGCGCCCGACTTTGCGCCGCAGCGCCTCGACCAGCGGCGCATGCGCTTCGAGCTCAGCGGCGGTGCCGTGGATCGAGGCCGTGAGCTGGCCCTCGAGCGCGTCCGCCGCACGCACCAGCTCCGCGACGTCCCGCGCCGTCACGACGAGGGACGAAGGGCCGAACACCTCTTCGCGCAGGGCGGGGTCGGCGAGGAAATGCGCGACGTCGGTGCGGAGCAGCGCCGGCGCGCCGCAGGTCTTCCCGTCGGGCGGCGCCTCGGCGAGCAACTCGGCGCCGCGGCTCTGCGAGCGGGCGACGCCCGCGGCGTACGCCTCGCTCAGGCGGTCGTACAGCATCACGCCGGCCGGCGCGGCGCGCAGCCGCTCGGCGAGCGCGCGCACCAGGCGGTCGAAGTCCGGACTTCCGACGCCGAGCACGACGCCGGGGTTGGTGCAGTACTGGCCCACGCCGAGGGTGATGGATTGCGCGAGGCCCTGGGCGATCGCTTCCCCCTGCTCCGCGACGGCGGCGGGCAGGAGGAAGACGGGGTTGACGCTGCCCATCTCCGCGTAGACGGGGATCGGATCGGGCCGTGCCGCGGCGGCGTCGAACAGCGCGCGCCCCGCGCGGAGCGAGCCGGTGAAGCCGACGGCGCGGGTGAGCGGATGCCGGGCCAGTGCGAGAGAGACCTCGTGGCCCCAGCCGTGGAGGAGCGAGAAGACGCTTGCGGAGATGCCGCGCGCGCGCGCCGCCCGGTAGATCGCCGCCGCGGTCAGCTCGGCGGTGCCCGGATGGCCCGGGTGGGCCTTGCAGACGACCGGGCAGCCGGCCGCGAGGGCGGCCGCCGTGTCGCCGCCCGCGACGGAGAACGCGAAGGGGAAGTTGCTCGCGGCGAACACGGCGACGGGGCCGAGCGGCACGAGCATCCGGCGGAGGTCCGGCTTCGGCGCGGGCGAGCGCGTTGGATCGCCGGGATCGATGCGGGCCTCCACCCAGGAGCCTTCCTCGAGATGGTCCGCGAACAGCCTGAGCTGGTTCACGGTGCGCCCGCGCTCGCTCTCCAGCCGCGCGGCGGGGAGCCCCGTTTCGGCGTGCGCGCGCTGGAGCAACGCCTCGCCGAGCCCGAGCACCTCGTCGGCGATCGCGCGCAGGAAGGCGGCACGGTCGCCGGGGGTGGTGCGCGCGTACGCCGGGAACGCCGCCTCGGCGGCGGCGAGGGCGCGGTCCACCAGCGCGGCGCCTCCCTCCCGGAACTCCGGCTCGAGCGCCGCGCCGGTCGCGGGATCCACCGCGCGAAAGGCGGCGCCGCCGCCGCTCGGCTCTCCGCCGATCAGGTTCTGTCCGGTCAGCTCCATCGTTCCTCCTTTCGCACACATGAGCCGGCCGGCGCGATTCTGCAAGTCGCCACGGCTGGCGGTCCCGTGGCCCAGGCCACAAGGTTGTCCGCATGAACCCCATTTCCGCGATGCCATCTCTCGACGCGGTGCTCGGCTCCGCGGACGCGGTGGCCGCCGCCCGACTGGAGGGCGCAGGGCCCCCCGGGAGTCTGCCGCTCACGCCCGAGCTGCTCCGCGAGCGGCCGAGCGGAGACATCTTCGGCCTCACGCAGGACGTCGGCATGGGATGGAGTGCGGCCGCTCTCACGGGGCCGCAATACGTCATCGTCAGCACGCTCGGCGGCCTGAGGGGCGACGACGGCAGGCCGCTGGCGCTGGGTTACCACACCGGCCACTGGGAGATCGGGCTGCTGGTGCGCGAGGCGGCCCAGACGCTGCGCGAGCAGGGCGCCATCCCGTTCGCGGCGTACTGCTCGGATCCTTGCGACGGCCGCACCCAGGGCACGGAGGGGATGTTCGACAGCCTGCCGTACCGCAACGATGCGGCGATCGTGATGCGGCGGCTGATCCGGTCGCTCCCGACTGCGGCGGGCGTGATGGCGGTCGCGACCTGCGACAAGGGACTCCCTGCGACGCTGCTCGCGCTCGCCGCCTCCGGGCGGCTGCCAGGCGTCGTCGTGCCGGGCGGCGTCACGCTCCCGGCGGCGGGAGCGGAGGACGCGGGGCAGGTGCAGAGTCTGGGAGCCCGCTTCGCGCGCGATCTCATCGACCTCGACTACGCGGCTGCGATGGGCTGCCGGGCGTGCGGGTCGCCGGGCGGCGGGTGCCAGTTCCTCGGCACCGCGGCCACGGCGCAGGTGGTGGCGGAGGCGCTGGGCCTCGCGCTGCCGCACACCGCGCTCGCGCCCTCGGGCGAGGCCTCGTGGTACGAGATGGGGCGGCGTTCGGCGCTCGCGCTTCTGCGGCTCCACGCCCTGGGCATTCCCATCGCCCGCATCCTGACGGCCGAATCTCTCGAGAACGCGATGCTGGTGCACGCCGCGTTCGGCGGCTCGACCAACCTGCTGCTGCACATCCCCGCCATCGCGCACGCGGCGGGGCTCACGCCTCCGACGGTGGACGACTGGATCCGCGTGAACCGCGCGACCCCGCGGCTGGTCGACGCGCTGCCGAACGGCCCGCGCAACCATCCGACCGTGCAGGTGTTCATGGCCGGCGGAGTGCCGGAGGTGATGTTGCACCTGCGGCGGATGGGGCTGCTCCACGGCGGCGTGCTCACCGCGACCGGCGAGACGCTCGATGCGACGCTCGACTGGTGGGAGGACAGCGAGCGGCGGCGCGCGTCGCACGCGCGGCTCGCTGCGGGCGCGAAGGTCTCGCCCGACGACGTGATCATGGGCCCGGACGCGGCACGGCGCGCGGGGCTGACGAGCACCGTGGTCTTCCCGGTCGGCAACCTCGCGCCCGAGGGATCGGTGATCAAGGCGACAGCCGTGGACCCGACGGTGGTGGGCGAGGACCAGGTCTTCCGGCACAGGGGCCCGGCGCGCGTCTTCACGGACGAGCGCGAGGCGATCCGCGCGGTCAAGGGACAGACCGGGCGGCCGATCCGGCCGGGCGACGTGATCGTGCTCATCGGCAACGGCCCGTCGGGCACCGGGATGCAGGAGACGGCGCAGATCACCTTCGCGCTGAAGTGCCTCCCGTGGGGCAAGCACGTCGCGCTGGTGACCGACGGCCGGTTCTCCGGCGTCTCCACCGGCGCGTGCATCGGGCACGTCGGGCCCGAGGCCCTCGAGGGTGGCCCGATCGGGAAGGTGCGCGACGACGATCTGATCGAGATCGTGATCGACCGGAACGCGCTGACCGGGTCGGTGAACCTGGTCGGTGTTGCGGGCGAGGTCCTGCCTCCCGAGCGGTGCGCCGCCCTGCTCCACGAGCGCGAGCCGCACCCGGGCCTCGCCGTGCATCCGGCGTTGCCCGCCGATACGCGTCTCTGGGCGGCACTGCAGCGCGCGAGCGGCGGCACCTGGGCGGGCTGCGTCTACGACGTGGACCGGATCGTGGAGGTGCTCGAGGCGGGTCTCAAGGCGGCGCCCGAGCGGGACGCCGGGAGGAGCGCATGAATGGTCCGCTGAAGCTCTATCGCACCGCGCGCGGCCCCGTGCTCGAGGCGGACGGTGCCCTCGTTCGGCTTTCGGAGGAGTGGGACACGCTCGTCAATCGTCCATCGCTCGTCGACCATCTCCGCGCAGCGGCGGCGCGCGGCCCGCGCGGCCCGCGCCTGGAAGCGCCGCCCCTGGCTCCCGCCGCCGGGCAGGAGGTCTGGGGCGCCGGCGTGACCTACGACCGGAGTCGCACCGCGCGGATCGACGAATCCCAGGCTGCCGGGGGTGGCGGAGCGTCGTTCTACGACCGGGTGTACGCGGCCGAGCGTCCGGAGCTGTTCTTCAAGTGTGCCGCATGGCGCCTGCGCGGACCCGACCAGCCGGTGCGGCTACGGCGCGACGCCCGCTGGAGTGTGCCCGAACCGGAGTTGGCGCTCTGCATAAGCGCCCGGGGCGAAATCGTCGGCTATACGATCGGCAACGACCTGAGCGCCCGCGACATCGAGGCGGAGAATCCGCTCTACCTGCCGCAGGCCAAGATCTGGGACGGCGCCTGCGCGCTCGGCCCCGCGCTCCTGGTGCGGGAGGAGCCGCTCCCCCCGGCGACGAGCATCGCGCTCCGCGTGATGCGCGCCGGAGCAGTCGCGTGCGAAGGGAGCACCACGCTGGCGCGGATGCGGCGCCCCCTCGAGGAGCTGGTCGCGTACCTCTACCGCGAGACGAGCTTCCCGGCCGGATGTCTGCTGCTGACGGGGACGGGGATCGTTCCCCCGGCCGAGTTCGCGCTGCGATCGGGAGACGATATCGAGATCACGGTGCCGGCGATCGGCACCCTGCGCAACCGGGTCGAGTGAGCGGAGGCTTGGATGAAAACGCTGCCATGTGTGCTGACGATCGCGGTGCTCCTCGCACCGGCCTGCCACCCGTCGCCACGCGTGGCGCCGGTCGCGATCCCGGCCGCGCGGAGCGGCGTCTACCGCAACCTGTTCCGGGAGATCGGCAAGAGCGACGCGGAGATCACCGCGAAGGTGGACGGCGCGATCGACGCGTTTTTCTTCGGCGACTCGACCATCCGCAACTATGACACGCTCGGGACGGACGAGGCATACATCCTCGACAGCGGGAACGACGACGTCCGCTCGGAGGGGATGTCGTACGGCATGATGCTCGCGGTGCAGGCGGGGCTCCGCCCGCAGTTCGACCGGCTGTGGAACTTCGCGCGCCGGCGGCTCCGCCACCCCGACGGCAACTTCGCCGGATACTTCGCCTGGGAGGCGAACCCGGACGGCACGGTGCGCGATCCGGGGCCCGCGCCCGACGGCGAGCAGTACTTCGCGATGGCGCTGCTCTTCGCCTGGAAGCGCTGGAACGACACGACGTACGAGGCGGCGGCCGACGACATCCTGCACCACATGCTCCACCAGGACCGCTATGCCGCGGCCGGCTCCGGCGTCACGCCGATGTTCGATCCCGCGACCAGCCTGGTGGTCTTCGTGCCGCACGGTCCGGGGGCGCAGTTCACCGATCCGTCGTACCACCTGCCGGCGTTCTACGAGCTGTTCGGGCGCTGGGCGAAGGAGGACAACGACACCTGGCGCGCGGTCGCGCAGGCGGGCCGGGCGTTCTTCAAGCGAGCGGCGAACCCGGTGACCGGGCTGTTCCCGGACTACGCGAGCTTCGACGGCACGCCCACCGCGCCGTGGGGTGGCGGACACGCGGAATTCCGGGCGGACGCTTGGCGGGTCATCCAGAACGTCGCGATCGACCGCTACTGGTTCGGCGGGGATCGGTGGGAGGTCGAGGAGGCCAGCCGGCTGCAGGCGTTCTTCTCGGCGCAGGGGATCGGAACGTACGGCCTCATGTACACGCTCGACGGACAGCAGATCGTGCCGGCCCATTCGCCGGGGCTGGTGGCCATGAACGCCGTGGCCAGCCTGGTTTCCACCAACCCGCGCTCGCTCGATTTCGTGCGCGAGCTGTGGACGATCGAGCCTACGCGCGGGCGGTGGCGCTACTACGACGGCTGCCTCTACCTGTTCGGCCTGCTGCACCTCTCGGGCCGGTACCGGATGATCGGCCTGGAGGGTACGAACTAGCCGGCAGTCCGGCCGCGCGGTCAGCGTACGAGCCGCAGGATCTCCGTCCCCGCCAGCAGCACGGGGCCGACGCCGTGCGGGTCGTTGACCGGGGTCGGCCGCCGATAGTAGTCGGCGAGATCGTCGCTGACATCCGTGCCGGCGCACGTGCCCTCGATCTGCCCATCCGGCCGGATCCTGGTGAGGATTCCCGCCCAGCCGCGCCGCGCCATTGCCGCCCAGCCCGCGTCCAGATAACCCCGCTCGACGCCGCGCGCGATCGCGTAGGTGAACATCGCGCTGGCCGACGTCTCCAGGTACGAGTCGTTGCGGTCCAGGAGCTGGTGCCACAGCCCGGTCGCGTCCTGGTACCGCGCGATGCCCGCCACGTGGCGGCTGAACATCGCCAACACGGTGTCGCGCTGCGGATGGCCGGGCGGCAGCCGGTCGAGCAGCTCTACCTCGGCCATCAGCGCCCAGCCGTTGGCCCGGCCCCAGAACGCCGCCCCGGGACGTTCCGTGTCCGAATACCAGTTGTGGTACATCAGGCCGGCGCGCTCGTCGAAGAGATGGCGGTGGAAGTTGATCACCTGGCGGGCCGCGTCGTCGAGGTAGCGGCGGTCGCCGGCAAGGACGGCCATCCGGGCGAGGAACGGCACGCTCATGAAGAGGTCGTCGGCCCACACCGTCCAGCGGTGCGGGCGGCCGCGCGCCAACGTGCCGTCGGGCAGGCGATCCTGCCGCCTCGCGACATTGGCGGCCGCCCGATCCACGTAGCCCTGGTAGCGCGGGTCGTGATCCCACGCCGACACTTCGATAACGGTCGCGCCTTCCGCGCCGAAGTCGTCCAGGTCCTCCAGTGTGAACAGCTGGCCGAACGGATAGGTCCACTTGTCTTCGCGCTGATGCCGGTCCTCGAAGTACCTGTAGTGGTCGAAGGCGAAAGCCACGTTGCGGCGCGCGAAAGCGGCGTAGCGCGCCGCGTGCAGCTCGTCGGCGACCCGCAGCATCGCGAGGTTCAGTACGCCGTTCCAGTAGCGCCAGTCGTTGTAGGGGCTCGCGATGCGGAGCCGCGCGCCGGCGGGCGCGGAATCGGGCGCGGCATAGCGTCGCCCGGTCGCCGAGTCCACGAAGTCGAACGTCGCGTCCCGGAGGACTCCGTCGGCGACGGCCTTGAGCGCCCGCACCGTCGCCGTGTCGGGCTGCGCTCGCGCCGGGGCGGCCGGGCCGCACAGCGCGGCGGCGAGCACGACCGCGAGCCGGCACGTGCCGAGCGCGCCATGTCTTTGTTCGCCCGAGTAGCCGTGCATCTATGCCCCCCAGAGGTCGCTGGTACCGACGTCTTTCCCCATCAGCTTGAGATAGTAGAAGAGCTGGCCTTTGTGCTGGCTGAGATGTGCGATCATCCGGAGCAGCTGCTGGAACAGTGGCATCGCGGGGCCGCCCCACGGCGCCGTGAGGTGCTGCGCCAGCAAGTCGGCCTCGCGCGTCTCCGCGATGCAGGCCAGGGCGAGCGCCCGGTCTGCCTCCAGCATCTCGAGGGCCTGGCCGACGCTCTCGACGCTGGGAAGTGCGGCCGCCGGCGGCACGTGCATGTCGGCGCCCACCTCCGCCCCGCCCTCAGGAACGCCCCAGTTGCCCCGGACGAAGCCCTGAATCGCCTTGCCGCAGCCGAAGCTCGCGCAGTGCATCAGGAGTTGGCCCATGTTCATCCACTCTGTTCTGTCACTTGCCGGCTTCCACAGGAGCTCCGCGTCGCCGACCCGGCGAACCAGGTTCCGTGTGATGGCGTAGGTCGTTTCAGCTTCCTCGACGAGCACTTGTTTGAGCGTCATATCAGCCTCCTGCCGCCCGGAGCTGCGTGCGGTTCCTCAACGCTGCGCGTTGCGACACCGCAACGCCAGAGCGGCTGTGGCGCAAGCCGGCCCGTTTGACATCGCTTTCGGATCGGATAGATATGGAGCCGGAATGAACAGCCGCATGCAGGTCGCTCGCATTCACGGCGCGGGAGACATGCGTCTCCACGACGAGCCGGTGCCGACGCCGCGCAGCGGCGAGGCGCTGGTCAAGGTGACGGCGGTGGGCGTGTGCGGCTCCGACGTCCACTGGTTCCGCGAAGGGCACATCGGCGGCGACCGGATCGAGGCGCCGCTGGTCCTGGGGCACGAGTGCGCGGGGGTGATCCAAGGCGGCGCGCGGCGCGGGGAGCGCGTGGCGATAGATCCGGCGCAGGCGTGTGGGCGCTGCAGCTATTGCGAGGAAGGGAACCCGAATCTCTGCTCCGTGTTGCGCTTCGCGGGGCACGCGCCGCAGGACGGTGCACTGTGCGGGTACGTCGCCTGGCCGGAGCACTGCCTGGTGCCGTTGCCAGCTGCGCTGTCCGACGTCGAGGGCGCGCTGCTCGAGCCTCTGGGCGTCGCGATGTACGCCGTCGAACTCGGGGCGGTCGGCCCGGGGATGAGCGTCGGGGTCTTCGGCTCCGGGCCGATTGGCCTGCTGACGCTGCAGGTCGCAAGAGTCGCCGGCGCCACGCGCCTCTTCGCCACCGATCGCGCCGACGTGCCGCATCGCCTCGAGGCCGCCCGAGCGCTCGGGGCGACGGCGTTCGCGGTGCACGACGGAGGTGAGGCCGAGGACATCCTCGCGGCCACCGGCGGCCGCGGCGTGGACGTGGCGTTCGAGGCGGCCGGCGACCCGGAGGCCGTCGAGGCAGCCGTCGCCGCCGTGAAGCCCGGGGGCCGGGCAATCCTGGTCGGCATACCCAGCGAAGACCGGGTCGCTTTCACGGCGTCGGTCGCCCGGCGCAAGGATCTGCTGGTCAGAGTGGTTCACCGGATGAAGCACACCTATCCGCGCGCGATCCAGCTGGTCGAGAGCCGGCGCGTGGACCTCTGCTCGCTGGCGACGCACCGTTTCTCCCTGGCCGATGTGGCCCAGGCGTACGCGGTCGCCGAGCGGCGCGAGGGACTCAAGATCATCATCGAATGCTGAGGAGCGTATGAGCCATCGTCGAAGCGGGTTCGTTGCGTTGCTCTGCTCGTGCGTCTGCGTGCTGGCGACGAGTCACCTGGTCGCGCAGGCCGTTCCCTGGTCGGCGCCCGTGCGCGGCACGTGGGTTCAAACGGGCCCGGCGGCCGCCGGCGACGTGGTGCTGGCGGGCGGCGGGAGCGGAGCCGAGATCGTAGTCGGCAAGGACGAGCCGCTGAACGTGAGACAGGCGGCGGTGTTCCTGGCCGGCGACATCGAGAGGATCAGCGGCTTCCACCCCGCCCTCGTGGACACGCCCAGCACCGGCGGCGCGAGCATCCGGCTCGTGACCCTCGGGACGCTCACCCTCCCCAAAGAGGTGGACACGCGCGGGATGCAGGGGCAGTGGGAGGCCTACCGCGTCGTCACGACCCCGAAGACGGTCTGGCTGGTGGGCTCGAATCCGCGCGGCACCGCGTTCGCCGCGTACACGCTTTCGGAGCGGCTGGGCATCGATCCGCTGTATCTGTGGACCGGTTACCTGCCCGAGCGCCACGACCCGCTGGTACTCAAGGCGACGCGCTTCGAGCAGGGGCCGCCGACGTTCAGGTACCGCGGCTTCTTCCACGACGACGAGGACATCCTGCCGCGGCCCTTCAACGCGCAGGGCTACCCGGACCAACTCGGCGACGTCCCGCTCGACTGGTACAAGAAGTTCTTCGAGACGGCGCTGCGGCTCAAGATGAACATGGTCGCGCCGTACACGCGGGTGCACCGGCGCTACGAGGTCCAGGAGCTGGCGAGTGACTGGGGGCTCTACTACACCTCGCACCACTACGACATCCTCGTCTCCAATCCGTTCGGCCTGACGCGGTTCAACCTCGGGGTCGAGCGCGGCATCCGGCCGGAGTACGACTGGTTCAACAACAAGGACGGGATGCTGACGTTCTGGCGCGGTGGCGTATTGGAGAACCGCCACCTCGACGTGATCTGGCCGGTGGGGATGCGCAACACGGACGATCGGGGCTACACCTGGCCGCAGGGCACCACGGACGAGGACAAGGCGCGGACCTTCCACGAGGTGATCACCGACCAGGTGAACATGGTGCGGGAGCTGCTCCCGCCGGGGAAGACGCCGCTGTTCCACTTCACGATGTACACGGAGATGCTCCCAGCCTACCAGCAGCATCCCGAGACATTCGACCTGCCGTCCGACGTGATCATCGTCTGGCCGGACGACAACGACGGGCACATGCGCGGCCTGCCCCAGAGCCTCGGGAAGTGGAAGCACGGCGTGTACTACCACCTCGCCTACCTGGGTGGGAACCTGAGCAAGCAGAACGTGAGCACGGTCGCGCCCGCGACGATCGCGACGGAGTTCCAGAAGATCGTGCAGGCCGGCGCCACCGAGTACATGCTGGTCAACATGTCGGAGGTGCGCGAGTACGTGATGGGCGTGCGGATGATCGCGGACATCACCTGGAACGCGCCCGCGGCGTTCTCCGCGCCGGATGCGGCCTCGCGCTACATCAGCTGGTTCTCTCACGAGTACTTCGGCGCCGGCGCGGATGCCGCCGCCGCGACGTACGGGCAGTACTTCACGCTGCTCGACCGTCCGGACCGGCTGTGGACGGCGTCGAACGCGCTGCAGATGCTGATCACGCGGCTGCACAACCGGGTTCTTGGCAGGCCGACGCCGCCTGATTCGGCGCCGCGGCCCGGGATGGCGTTCTTCCGAGGCATGCCGCTCGACAGCGCCATTCCACTCCTGCGCTCGCGGTTCTCGCAGCTGCAGAGCGCGCTCGCCCAGGAAGCCCAGGCCGAAACGCAGATGACGCCCGACCAGGCGGAGTACTTTCACGAGAACGTGGCGCTCGGGCTGCTGATTGACGCCCGCCAGAGCGAGGCGGCGCTGAAGCTCGCCGACGCGCTGGCCGCGCCCGACACCACGTCCATGTGGCAGCTCGCGTGGCAGGCCAAGGCGCCGCTCGAGAACCTCGAGGACCAGTTGCTGTGGGCGGAGCACCCGCCGTTCGAGCGGTGGTACCACGAGACGTGGATCCGCTCCACGTTCTCGTCCAACAACCCGCACCGTCCGTACAACGAGCTCCGGGCGTTCCTGACGAGCCACGGGCGCGAGATCATGGAGATGCCGCCGTTCTTCTTCCGGCCGCCGCCGGGCCTGACGGCGCAGCCGGGCACGCAGCCGCCGGCGCCCGCACCGCGGCCGCCGCAGTAGGCCGGGGCGACACGTGAATACCCGCATTCTCGGCGTCCTCGCCCTGGCGCTGGTGCGACCAGCCGTCGCACTGGCCCAGGGCGCGGACGCGCCGCGCCTCGCGACCATCACCGTCGCGAACGACCAGCTGTACGGCACCATCCCGCGCGACTTCGTCGGCTTCAGCCTCGAGGTCTCGACCGCGGGCCAGGGTATCGGCGCGTTCCAGGGTGACAGCGCCGCCGCCCGTGCCGCCGAGCAGCCTGTCTACGCGCTCGGCCACCCGGGTTTCCCCAACGTGGGCTTCTTCCGGTTCATGCGGAACCTCGGACCGGGGTTCCTGCGCCTCGGCGGCAACAGCCAGGACAACACCTGCTGGGACCGGGCGCACGCACCGCTTCCAGACGCGTGCCAGGCGGACCTTCGGTCGGAGGACCTGCGCCTCTTCGACGCCGCGGCCGGCGGGAGCGGCTGGCGGCTCATCGTCGGGCTCAACCTCAAGCAGGGCAGCCCGGCCTGGGCGCTCGGCGAGGTGACGGCGGGCGTCGCCCGCGAGATCGCTCCCGCGCATGTCTTCGCGCTCGAGCCCGGCAACGAGCCAGACCTGTTCGCCCGCACGCCGTACCGGCCGAAGGGCTACGCGGCCCGCGACCAGGCGCGGGAATTCCTCGCCTACCTGCGCGCGTTCCAGGCGGACAGCGTGGCGCGCCGCTACGCGATCGTGGGGCCGGCCACCTGCTGCGGCTGGCGCAACCCGGACGACCTCACGCTGTTCGCGGACAGTGTGGGGCCGCAGCGCCTGAAGTGGCTCACTGTGCACAACTACTCGGCCACGACGTGCGGCGGCCTGACGGTGAGCGCCGCGCGCCTGCTGTCGCGCGAGCTGATGGACGAGGTGATGAGCGACGCGGCGCACCTGTCGGGCGTGGCGCACGAACGCGACCTGCCGATCGCGATGGCGGAGACCAACTCGGCGTCGTGCGGTGGGATGCCCGGCGTCAGCAACGCATTCGCGTCGGCGCTGTGGGGGCTCGACTACGCATTCACGCTGGCGTCGGCCGGCTTCGTGAACGTGGACTACCACATCAGCTACCGCCCGGGCGGCGGCAGCTCGTACAACCCGGTGGACACGTACGGTCAGCCGGACCGCACCGGCCGCTGGACCTACCGCAACGTCGCCCAGCCGTTGTACTACGGCCTGTACCTGTTCGCACAGCACGCGGCGGGGAAGCGCTTCATGAGCATCGGCGTCGAGGCCAATGCCAACGTCACCGCCTACGCCGTCAGCGCCTGCAGCGGCTGCGCGGTGAGCGTGTTCGTGCTCAACAAGGACACCAGCGCGGCGGGGCTGGTGCGGGTGCACCTGGCCCGCCCGATGGGCGATGCCTCGCTGCTGCTGCTCGAGGCGCCGAACCTCGGCGCCGGCGCGGCGGGCGTGCGCTACGGCGGGATGCAATTCAAGTCCGACGGCACCATCGGCGCTCCCCGGACCACAGGCGTCCGGCCGGACGCTGCGGGCGACTACGCGTTCACGCTGCCGAACGCGGCGATCGCGCTGCTGACGGTGCGGCCGGCGGGCCGCCGGCCTTAGTCCCGCGCCGTTTCGGGCGGACCGGCGCGGTACTCGCGCTCGCGGTACTCGAACCAGTCGAAGTCCGCGGCCCGCGCTGTGCCGGCCAGGTCCTGGCACGCCATCCCGACGAAGGCGCCAGTGAAGTTCGGCGCGCCCGGCGCGCTCGCCTCGTCGGACAGGATGCTGGCGTCGAACAGTTCGGGCAGCCACCGCCACGCTCGATCCACGCCGTCCACCCGATAGCCGAACCGTAGACGAGAGTAGTCCACCTCGACCCGCAGTTGGATGCGCCTGTCGGCCGGAACCGGGATCGGCGGCGTGAACGCGTCGGCCGCCGGCCCGTCGGGGAATGCTGACATCGCCCGCAGGTGCTTGCCCACCGCCTCGTCGCGGCAGACATACAGGTAGTGGTACTTGTTGCCGCCATAGTAGGCGACGAGCCCCGCCGACTGCTGGTAGTGCTCCGGCTCGAACTCGATCGCCGTGGACGCGCTGTAGCAGTGCGCCTGCTGCCGGCGCGCCACGAGTGATTGGCGGAAGAAGCTCCCGAGAGTCTCGCGGCCGAAGAGGCGCAGGTGGCCGGGGCGCGCGGTCAGACTGAACAGCTCCTCCGGAAACGGCGAGCGCAGCCACTGGAGGTCGATCGGCAGCCGCGGCTCGTCGAAGTCCTCGCGCGCCGGCGGAGCGGGGAAGGGGTGCGGCGGCAGCGGCGGCGCCGGGACCTCGAGCTGCGGCACGCCCTGGCCGTCGGTCGTGCGCAGCCACCCGTCCGTGGACCAGGCCATCGGCTGGATGGCGGTTTCCCGGCCGAGCGGGCTCCGCCCCCGGTTCGGCAGCGGCCGGCTGCACAAGTACACCATCCACGTGCGGCCGTCCTGCGTGTCGACCAGGTCGGCGTGGCCGGATTTCTGGAGCGGCAGCTCGGGCCGGTGGCGCGCGGTGAGGATGTGGGCATCGGGGTGCAGCTCGTACGGCCCGCGGAGCGAGCGCGAGCGCGCCATCGTGACCGTGTGGTCCCAGAAGGTGCCGCCCTCGGCCGTCAGCAGGTAGTACCAGCCGCCCCGCTTGTATAGGTGCGGCGCTTCCGTGAGCCCGAGATCCGTGCCGCGGAAGATGTTCGTGCGCTCGCCGACCAGCGTGTGTCGCGCGACCGAGTACTCCTGCAGCACGATGCCACCGAACCGGTTGTGCCCCGGCCGGTAGTCCCACAGCATGTTGACGAGGTACTTGCGGCCGTCGTCGTCGTGGAACAGCGACGGGTCGAAGCCGCTGCTGTTGAGGTAGACCGGATCGCTCCACTCGCCGTCGATCGTCGGGCAGGTGACGAGGTAGTTGTGGAAGTCGCGCATCGAAGCGCCCGAAGCACTCGGCACGCTGGTGCGCGCGTAGCGCTTGACGTCGGTGTAGATGAGCCAGAACCGGCCGTCGGCAAAGGTCAGGCACGGCGCCCAGACGCCGCAGGAATCGGGGTCGCCGCGCATGTCGAGCTGGCTCGCCCGCCTCAGAGGCCGGGTCAGCAGCCGCCAGTGCACCAGGTCGCGCGAGTGGTGGACCTGGACCCCGGGATACCACTCGAAAGTGGAGGTGGCGACGTAGTAGTCGTCGCCCACCCGGACGATGGACGGGTCGGGGTTGAAGCCCGGGAGGATCGGATTGCGGATGACGGTCATGATCGGCTCAGGGAGGGTGACGCGGTGACTGGCTCGCGCACCACGGCCCAGAGAACCGTGGCGCCGACCAGGTCGAAAAGGCCGAGGCAGACGAAGAAGGGTGTATAGCCAACCGTGGCGACGAGGCCTCCGATCAGCAGGTTGAAAAGGAGCAGCCCGCCGTTGCCGCAGGTGCCGGCCATCCCCGCGACGGTGGCAACCTCGTTCTGCCGGAAGAGATCGGAGGCCATCGTGATCACCGTGACCGAGAGCGTCTGGTGCGCGAACCCCGCCAGGCTGATGAGCGCCACCGCCGCGTACGGACTCCTCACGAAGCCGGCGAAGGCCACCCCCGTCATCATGACCGCGCCCAGGGTGAACGCCCACCGCCGCGCGTTGATCAGGCGGACGCCGCGCCTCTGGAGGGCCATGCTCACGGCGCCGCCGAACACACAGCCGAGGTCCGCCGCCAGGAACGGCATCCAGGCGAACAGCGCGATTTGCCTCAGGTCGAAGTGACGCGCCTGCGACAAGTAGAGCGGCACCCAGAAGGTGAGCGTGCCCCAGGTGGGGTCGGCGAGGAAGCGGGGGATGGCGATGCCCCAGAAGTTGCGCTGCTTCGCGATGCCCAGGATCGAGGGGCGCGTCCCGTCGCTCTTGAGGTGCTGCTCCTGCCCCGAGGCGATGTGCTCCCGCTCCCGGTCCGACATCGCGCGGTGCCGGGCCGGCGACTGATAGAACGCCAGCCACAGCACCACCCACACGAAGCCGATGCCGCCGGTGATGACGAAGGCGAACTGCCAGTTGTAGGCCAGGATCGCCCAGACGACGAGCGGAGGCGCGAGCATCGAGCCGACCGAAGCGCCGATGTTGAACACGCCGCCGGCGAGCCCTCGCTCCTTCGCCGGAAACCACTCGGCCGTCGCCTTCATCCCGGCGGGGTTCGCGGAGCCCTCGGCCAGGCCGAGCAGGCCGCGCAGCCCGGCGAACACCGGCCAAGTGCGGGCCAGTGCATGCGCCATGCTGATGAAGGACCACGCGACCACGAAGAGCGCAAATCCGGTCTTGAGACCGACCACGTCCAACACCCAGCCCGCGGCCGGCTGGAGCATCAGCGCGCCCTGGAAGGTCCCCACGATCCAGGAGTATTGCCTGGTGGTGACGTGCAACTGGTCCAGCATCGTCGGAGCGGCGACGGCCAGGGTGCTCCGCGTGAGGTAGTTGAGGATCGAGCCCAGCATCAGCAGCCCGATCATCCACCAGCGGAGCCCGCGGATCTTCACGGCGTCTGCCCGTGGACGAGCGCGTTCAGCCACTCGGCCGAGCGGCGCGTCCACGGCTGCTGCTCCTCGGGCGTCGCCATGTGGTTGTGCGGCGAGTCCACCATCGGCACGGCCTCTTTGGGTCCCCGGATCTGGTTGAACGTCGCCCACACGCTCGCCGACGGGCACGTCTCGTCGATGAAGCCCATCGCCACCAGCGAGCGCGCGGTGATGTGAGGCGCGAAGTTCGAGACGTCGAAGTAGGGAGCGGTGTGGCGGACGTCGGGCCGCGACACGTCCCAGTTGGGATAGGCCGCGGCGCGCCCGTGCAATTGGCCGAGGACGTCGCCGCCCGCCGGCACGTCCACCAGGAGCGCCGTGACCTTCGGATTCAGGCCGGCGACCGCGAAGCTCTGCTGGCCGCCCATGCTGATGCCCATCACCGCGAGCGTCTTGCCGTCCCAGTCGCTCCGGCCCGCGAGGTACTCCGACGCGCGGTAGTCGCCGAGATACATCGGCAGGAAGTAGCTCCGGTCCCGGCTGTGCTCCCCGATCGTCCGGTAGTTCTTGATCAGCGCGGGGAGCGCGTCGTAGAACGCCTGCGGCATGTTGCTCGGCACGTCGTGCGGCTCGACGTTCAACACCAGCCACCCCTCGGCGGCGCGATCGGTCACCCACGACTTCTGCAGCGGGTAGGGCGGGCTCGCCCACTGGTAGATCAGCAGGGCCGGAAACGGGCCAGCGCCCTCCGGCTTCGCCAGCTGCCCGTAGACGTGGGCGCCGCCGATGTTGTTCATCCGGATCGTGAAGTACTCGACGCCCGGCCGGCCGCTCTCACCCGGCGTCAGCACGGGCTCCGCCGGAATTGCCTCGAGCTGGGCGATTTTCGCGGCCCAGAAGGCATCGAAGTCCTTCGGGCGCGGCGCCGACGGCCGGATCCGGGTCGGCGCGGCGGCGGCGCCGAGCAGCACGCGGCCGATCTCGCTCTTGGACGCGCCGCGGAAGGCGCTGTCGGGGACGGGAGGTCGGACCTCGACGAGCACCATCCCGGGCTGACGGAGCGACGTCTCGATCGTCGCCGTGCCCGACGCCGGGTCGAAGATGCCGCTGCCGATGACCGTCTGGCCGTCCCGCTTGACGGTGTAGCGGTACCGGCCGGGCACCGCGACCTGTCCCGGTTGGGCGGCGACTCGCCATCCGACGCGCTCGCCGACGCTGTAGATCCCGTTCGCGTGGAACGGCGTGAAGGCGAGCTGCTGCCCCTGCGCGGAGTGCCACGCGAGGGCGCTCGCCACCAGCGCGGAGAGGACCAGGCGGAGCCTCGCGCGGGGCGCGGGAGTGACCCCACGAGGTGTGCGGAGCGTCGTGCTCATCGTGCGAACAGCCGGAGGTCGATCGCGTCGGCCATCATCCGGTACCCTTCCTCGCCCGGGTGCAGGTGGTCACCACTGTCGGCGTTCGGCCTGAGCCGGTGCGGATCGGCGGGGTCGCGCACGACCGCGTCGAAATCAATGACCGCGTTGAACGCCCCTCCGGTCCGGATCCACTTGTTGACCCTCTGGCGCGCCTCTTCGTGTCCCGGCCCGTCGTAGAACGAACCGCCGAACGGCAGGATCGTCGCGCCGTAGATCCTGAGGCCGCGCGCGTGGGCGGCCGCGATCATCCGCCCGTACGCCGCGATCAAGCCCGTCGCGACGCTGTCGGCCGCGGCGGCGCTCCTGGTTCCCCCGATGTCGTTGACGCCCTCGAGCACGATCACCCATCGGACGCCGCTCTGGTCGAGCACGTCACGCGTCAGGCGCGAGAGCGCGGCCGGACCGAGACCGTCCGCGAGGATCCTGTTCCCGCCGATGCCGGCGTTGAGCACCGCGACCTGCCGCGTGCGCGGATCGGCCTGCAGGCGCCGCGCGAGGTTGTCGGGCCACCGGTCGTCCCGGTTCGTGCCGGCGCCGTGCCCATCGGTGATGGAATTGCCGAGCGTCACCACCGCCGAGCCCTCGGCGACGACGTCCAGTCCGGCGACGAGATACCAGTGCTCGGTCGTCGTGGCGTCCGCGAGATCCGGTGCCGAGACCCAGTCGCCCGCCTTGATGTACGAGGTGGTTCGCGAGCCGGGATGCCCGGTGAGCGCGCTCGGCGCGACGCCGATGCGGAGCGTGAGGGCGAGACTCGAAAGCGGGGACACCGGGAAATCGAGCGGGTCCGTGGTGACCGACTGTCCGGCCGCGATCGTCACCGAGTCCGCGCCGCCGAAGGTGAGCGCTCGCTCGCTCGCCGGCTCGATCGCGCCGCCGCCCGCCGACCGCGCGATGCGCGCCGCGCCGATCGCGATGGGCCCGTCGCCGAAGAGGTTGGAGAGCGTCACCCGGATCCGCGGCCCGCCGAGCGACACGTGGATCACCTGGCGCAGGGTCGAGTTGGCCAGCGGGGCCGGGGGCATGTTGCGCGGCTCGACGAGCTGCTGGGACGACGTCCAGGTGCCCAGCCAGTGCGGCGCGGGAGTCGTGGCCGGCCTGACGTGAGGGGTGCAGGCGCTCGCCGCGAGGGTGAACGCGAGCACGAGCCGATGCGCGTATCGCAGCTTCATGCGGTCCTCAATGGAACAAGGCGTGTACGGCGTTGCCCACGTAGACCAGCAGCGCCGCCTCGCCGATCACGTACTCGTTCTCGAACCAGAGGAACGGCCAGTCCTCCTTCAGCTCCGGGAAGTCCGGCCGCACGATCACGACGCCGGGCGCGACGCCGCCGCCGATGAAGGAGAAGTCCGCCCGGTTGTGCCCATATGCCACGGTCATGCTCCGCGCGCCGACGCCCGAGATCAGCGAAACGCTCGAGACCGGGTGCGTCCCGAGGACGTAGTCCAGGCCGCGGACAGCGTACTCCGGTCCGACGATCCGCGGGAATGCCTGGTGCAACTCGAAGGTCTGCATCGCGAGCCCGAGCGCTGCGCCGCTCCCACCCCATCCGCCGGCCGTCACCGGCACGCCGAACGGGTTCCTCGTCAGCAGGCTGTCGAGGCGCGCGCGGTACACGCGGGTGTCGCCCTCCATCCGCACCCGGAACCCGGCGTCCATGTACGGCAGCGCGCGCACGCCCAGCCCGCCGAGGAAGGCGAAGGCCGAATCGAGGTGCGGCGCGAGCGCCGTCAATCGCTCGGCGTACTCGCGCCCGCCGCGCGTGGCGAGGAGCAACTCCACCGCGGCGCGCGTTTCCTCGTCCTCGAGGCGGCCTCCAGTGGTGTTGCCGGCGCGGAAGAGCGCCGGCGGCGCCGCATGATCGTCCCGCCAGACGCGCACGGCGGTGCGCAGGCACTCGTCCGCCAGCGAATCGTCGTGGCCGCGCAGGACCCGGCTCGCCGCCGCGAGCGCAGCGATCGAGCCGTAGTCGAGCGCGGTCGAGCGGCTCGTGAACGCCCAGCGGTCGTCGGGCACGCCGGAGCGTCCGTCGCGCGGCGGCATGCCGGCCAGGGAAGAGTCGTAGACGAGCCCGTCCGTGATCGAGCCCGCGTCGCCCAGGAAGGTGTACTGCTCGAGCGTCGGCGCGATGATCCCGGGGATGGCGTGCCCCACGGCGCGGAACTGCGCGAGCAGCTGCAGGACGCCGTGCGCGATCTGCTGGAGGATGTCGGGGACGCCGTCGGGCCGCCGGATCGCGACGTAGCGCTCGTTCTCGCGCACCGTCGTCTCGTCCCAGTCCACGCCGAAGTCCTCGGCAGCCTGGGCGAGCGTCTCGACGACCGCGTACTGGCTCTGCGTGCGGATGTCGAAGTCGCCGGCGTCGGTCCAGCCCCCGACGTTCAAGCCCGGGATGTGCTCCCCGGCCCCATACGGCGTGTCCGTCGTCGGCCCCTGCGCGTAGAGGTCGAAGTGGACGTGGTTGGGCGGTGCCTGCCGCGCGTCGTCGAGATGGGAGGCGCCGTGCCAGACCCGGTATCGGTCGCGCACGAGCACGTGGTCCATCTGCTCGGTGAGGTAGGTGTCGAGTGACCGCGTCCACACCTCCGGGCCGTAGACGTCGTCCGCGACGCGGAACGGTTCGGAGCGGACGCCGCGGTAGACGATCTCGTACACGCCGCTGTCGCGCACCTCGGAGAAGTCGAAGCGCGCGTAGTCGTAGCGCAGGAAGCGCCCCCCCCTCCAGGGCGCGGCCGGCTTCGAGAGGCGCACGGTTGGCGTCCCGTCGGCCGCGATCTTGAGGAGCATGACGGTGACGTCCGACGCGTCGTTCGGGTCGCTCTCAAGTACGGCCACCTTCTCCTGCAGCGGATGGTAGCCCACCTGCGAGTGGGCGATCACCGGCGTCCGGATCCAGCCGGGGATCTGGTGCGGCGTGATCCGCCATTCGAGCACCGTGCCGGTGCGGCCGGCGGGGAGGAGGCCGCGCACCACGAACCAGCCGTTCTGCGCCTTGTCGCGCCCGTCGTACAGCGCGAGCGTGCCGCCCTTGGCCTCGATCTCGACCCGGCGCTCTGGGTCCTCGGGCGCGAGCACCAACGTGGAGCCGGTGGCCAGCGGCGCTGCCTCGAGTCGGCCGGCCACGCTGTCCATCGCGCCGCCGGCCTCGCGGGGGAAGAGCCCGCTCCGCTCGTCCATCAGCCAGGTCCGGCCGAAGTACGCGGACGGAAGGAACTCGAGATTGAATCCGGCGCGCCCCACCAGGGCCGGCGGCAGCGGCGCGGGAAGGCGCACGCTGACTGCGACCGATGGGCCGTCGGCGCGCACGTCGACGACGTAAGCGAGAGCGTAGTCCGTGTACGTGAGGAACGCCTGGACGCGCTGCGCAGAGCGGTCGACCGTGCTCCCCGACAGCGTCGGGATCGGGTCCCACTGCTCGGGAGTGGGCGAGAGGCGGACGTCGCCGTTCGTCGCGGTGCGGACGCCGTGGTGGATCAGCTCCACGCCGCTCAGCTTCGAGTCGCTGAACAGGCCGCTGTACCAGTTATTGAACACCAGGACGTTGACGCCGCGCGCCTCGAAGTACGCCGAGTCGTTCAGCCGGAGGGGTGACCACGACGTTTGAGCGACTCGCGTTGCGGACGGCGCAAGCACCGACCCCGATGTCGGGGCGGCGTCAGTCCGGCGCGGCTCCTGCTGGGCCGCAGCGACCCGGCCCCCGATCGGGAGCAGGCACGCCGCCAGCCACGCCGCTCGCGTCATCGTCCCCCCCTCCCAGTCTCGCGCGCCGCGGGGCTCGGAACGCTCAGCGCTGGCCGGCCACGCGGATCGTCTTGGTCGCCCGGACGTCCGTCGACGACGCGCCCATCTCCAGCGCGACGCGATCGTCTTCCACCTTCCAGCCGTGCGAGGTGGTGTCCCAGTAGGCCAGGGCCCGGGGCAAAAGGCGGAACCGGACGGTCCGCCGCTCGCCGGGCTGCAGGGTGACGCGCTGGAAGCCGCGCAGCTCCCGCTTCGGCCGCGCGACTTTCGAGCCCAGGTGCCGCACGTAGAGCTGCACCACCTCGTCGCCCGCCCTCGAGCCGGTGTTCCGCACGTCCACCGAAACGGTGATCGTGTCGTTGCCCCGCAGCGTGCCGGAGCTGGTCTGCAGCCGGTCATAGGCGAACGTCGTGTAGCTCAGGCCGTAGCCGAAGGGATAGAGCGGCGTCCCTTCGAAGTACCGGTAGGTGCGGCCGGCCATCCGGTAGTCGTCGAACGGCGGCAGGTCGCTGGTGCTCTTGTAGAACGTCACCGGCAGGCGACCGCCGGGGTTGTAGTCGCCGAAGAGCACGTTCGCGATCGCCGTCCCGCCGGCCTGGCCGGGATACCACGCCTCGAGAATCGCCGGCACGTGATCCTGCGCCCAGTTCACGGAGAGCGCGCTGCCGTTGAGGAGCACCAGCGCCGTGGGCTTGCCCGTCTGGGCGATCCGCTCCAGCAGCCGTTCCTGCGGCGCCGGCAGGTCGAGGCTCGTGCGGTCGCCGCCGACGAAGCCGTTGGTGTGGATCCGCATCTCCTCGCCCTCGAGCCGCGACGTGATGCCGAGGCACAGCACCACGACGTCCGCCTGCTCGGCTGCTTGCACGGCTTGCGTCTCGAGCATCTCACTCGGCGGCGCCCACAGCATCTGCAGCCCCGCCACGCCGTACGACTCCTGCCCCTCGACCCGGAGGTGGTAGTCCCGCCCAGCTTCGAGCCGGACCGTCGCCATCGTCGGGAAGAACGGCCGGCTGGGCTCGTCGTTGCGTTGCGGGAAGAACGACTTGAGGACGAGGCTGTCGTCCAGGTACAGGAAGTACTTCACCGTGCCGATGAGGCCGAGCCGGTAGGTGCCGGTAACCGGCGCCCGGAGCGTCGCGGTCCACCGGACCCCGAAGTCGTCGGGGTCCATGTCGGCGCGCGGCGCGCCCTCCTGCCAGTCGGCGTCGAGCGTCGAGTCCACGCGCGTGAACAGCGGCGCCCCGTCCATCGTCCGGTGTGCGTAGAACGTGACGTCGAGGCCGTGCTGCCCGCCGGCGGCGGTGAGCACGGCGGACGGCACGACGCTCATCACCGGCACGCTGTCGGCGAAGTCCGAGCCCTGCGCGTAGATCACGCGCGTCCCTCGGGAGACCGCCTCGCGGATCCCGCGGAGCGGGGTGATCGGGTCGGCCGGCGTCCCGTTGTAGTTGCCGAGCAGCACCCACGCCTGGTCGGCATCGGGGCCGATGACGGCGATGGTGCCGACGTCCTTCTTGAGCGGCAGGACGCCGCTGGCGTTCTTGAGCAGCACCATGGACTCCTCGGCCACGTCGAGCGCGAGCGTGCGGTGCGCGGGCGAGTCGAGGTCGCCGAACGGGATCTGCGCCCACTTCACCTGCGCGGGCGGATCGAACATTCCCAGCCGGAACCGCGCCGTGAAGAGCCGCGTGACTGAGGTGTCGATGAGGGCTTCGCTCACGAGCCCCTGGTGCACCGCGGCGACGAGGCTGTCGTAGGTTCGGCCGCAGTCGAGATCGGTCCCGGCCTCTACCGCCCTCGCGGAGGCCGCGGCGGCCGACGCCGCCACCTTGTGGGTCCGGTAGATGTCGCCGACGGCATCGCAGTCGGAGACGACGTACCCGCGGAAGCCCCAGCGGCCGCGCAGGATCTGCTTGAGCAGGAGGTCGCTGGCGCACGCGGGGAACGAATCCACACGGTTGTAGGCGCACATCACCGATTGGGCGCCGCCCTCCACGATCGCAGCGCGGAACTGCGGCAGGTAGCTCTCGTCGAGATCGCGCTCGGTCGGCTCGACGTCGAAGGTGTGGCGCGCCGGCTCGGGCCCGCTGTGGACTGCGAAGTGCTTGGGCGTCGAGACGGTCTTGAGGTACTGCGGATCGTCGCCCTGGAGTCCGCGGACGAACTGCACCGCCAGCCGGCCCGAAAGGAACGGGTCCTCGCCGTACGTCTCCTGGCCGCGGCCCCAGCGGGGGTCCCGGAACAGGTTCACGTTGGGCGACCAGAAGGTCAGAGCCTGGAAGCGCTGCGGCGTGCCGCCCTGGCGCAGGATTTCATGGTACTTGGCGCGGGCCTCGTCGGAGATGACAGTGGCCGCGCGGAAGATGAGGGAGTCGTCCCAGGTGGCGGCCATCCCGATCGCCTGCGGGAAGCTCGTCGCTAGTCCCGCGCGCGCGACGCCGTGCAGCGCCTCGTTCCACCACGGATACGCCGGGATGCCCAGCCGGGGGATGGCGGCGGCCTGATCCACCATCTGCGACACCTTCTCGTCGAGCGTCATGCGGCCGACGAGGTCCGCGGCGCGCGCCGCGGCGCTGAGGCTCGGGTTCTGCCAGGCGGGGGCGGCAGCGGGCCCGGCCTGGGCGCTGAGCGGCGCTACGCCTCCCAGCCACGCAAACCACACCAGCGCCGCCACGCCCCCCGAAACCCTTGCGCCCATGGCCGCCTCCGAAGACATATGATGACTTGACGTCGGTCCGCCGGAGAACATATCCCGGCGGCCCGTGCGGGCAAAGGGAAGGCGCGCGAGTACTGGCACGCGAGCGCCCGCGCGCCCACCTTTGCCGGGGCCCACTCCGGAGAGAAGGGGCGATGAACCTCGACGAGCTGAGCAAGCTGTATGACTTCGGCGGTCGCAGCGTCGTCATCACCGGCGGCGCCGGCATCCTCGGCGGCGAGATGGCGTGCGCCCTGGTCGGGTGCCGCGCCAACGTCGCGATTCTGGATCGCGATCCCGCGCTCGCCGAGCGGCTGCTGTCCCGCATCCCCACCGGCGCCGGCCGGTTCATCATCGTCTACGGCGACGTTCTCGACGCGGGGAAGCTCGCCGCCGCCCGGGACCGGATCGTCGCCGAGTTCGGCAAGGTGGACGCGCTGATCAACGCGGCCGGGGGCAACGCGCCGAAGGCGACGACCGGGCCGGACGCCTCGTTCTTCGACCTGCCGCCCGAGGCGCTGCGCGGCGTGCTCGACCTGAACCTGCTCGGCACGCTGCTGCCGTCGCAGGTATTCGGCCGGCTGATGGCGCAGCAGAAGGGCGGGGTCATCCTCAACGTCTCGTCCATGAACGCGCTCCGGCCCCTCACCCGCATCCCTGCCTACTCGGCGGCGAAGGCGGCGGTGAGCAACTTTACCCAGTGGCTGGCGGTACACATGGCGCAGGAGTACTCGCCCCAGATCCGCGTCAACGCGATCGCGCCGGGGTTCTTCCTGACCGAGCAGAACCGGTTCCTCCTCACGGAGAAGGCGACCGGCAATCTCACGGCGCGAGGGAAGAAGATCCTCGAGCACACGCCGATGGGCCGGTTCGGCGTGCCGGAGGACCTGCTGGGCGCGGTGCTCTGGCTGCTGTCGCCGGCATCCGCGTTCGTGACGGGCGCCGTCATTCCGGTGGACGGCGGGTTCAACGCGTACTCCGGCGTCTGAGCGGCGCCGGGATCGAAAGGCAGGCACGATGAGCACGAAGAAGGCCGTCGGCGTGATCGGCCTCGGCGTGATGGGCAGGAACCTGGCGCTGAACATCGAGCGCAACGGTTTCCCGGTCGCCGGTTACGACATCGACGCGGAGAAGGCGCAGGCCTCGCGGGCCGCGTTCGCCGGCAGGCAGATGGCGGTCGCGGCCAAGCTGGAGGAGTTCCTGGGGGACCTCGAGCGCCCGCGCCGGATCCTGGTGATGGTGCCGGCGGGGGGGCCGGTGGACGCGGTCATCGGCGAGCTCACGCCGAAGCTGGCGAAGGGCGACGTGCTGATCGACGGCGGAAACTCCTTCTTCGAGGACACGCGGCGGCGGATCAAGGTGCTCGAGGGGACGGGCATCCTCTACGTCGGCACCGGCGTGAGCGGTGGCGAGGAGGGAGCGCTCCGCGGCCCTTCCATCATGCCGGGCGGGAATCCGGAGGCCTGGCCGCTCGTGAAGCCGGTCTTCCAGAAGATCGCGGCCAAGGCCCCCGACGGTCAGCCGTGCTGCGAGTGGATCGGCCCGGACGGGGCGGGACACTTCGTGAAGATGGTCCACAACGGGATCGAGTACGGCGACATGCAGATGATCTGCGAGGCGTACTTCCTGCTGCAGCGCGTGCTCGGCCTCTCGCCGGTGGAGATGCACGACATTTTCGCCGAGTGGAACACGGGGGAGCTGGACAGCTACCTGATCGAGATCACCGCCCAGATCCTGGCGCGGCAGGACCCCGACACCGGGAAGCCCATGGTGGACGTCATCCTCGACACGGCGGAGCAGAAGGGCACGGGGAAATGGACCAGCGCGGCCGCGCTCGATCTCGGCATCCCCGCCCAGACGATCGCGATCGCCGTGTTCGCGCGGATGATGAGCGCGCTCAAGAAGGAGCGGGTGGCGGCGGCGAAGGTCCTGCCGGGCCCCGAGGCAGAGTTCACCGGGGACAAGACGGCGTTCATCGCGAACATCCGGCACGCCCTCTACGCGTCGAAGATCTGCTCCTACGCGCAGGGGTTCCAGCTGCTGCGCGCGGCGAACGACCAGTACCGGTGGAGCCTGAACTTCGGCTCGATCGCGTCGCTGTGGCGCGCGGGGTGCATCATCCGGGCGCGGTTCCTGTCCAAGATCAAGGAGGCGTACGACCGCGACGCCGCGCTGCCGAACCTCCTGCTCGACCCGTATTTCGTCGCCGCGATCAGGGAGGCCGCCCCGGGGTGGCGCAAGGTCGTGGCCGCCGCCGCGGAGGCGGGAGTGCCGGTGCCCGCGTTCTCCAGCGCGCTGGCCTACTACGACAGCTACCGCTCCGCCGTCCTCCCCGCGAACCTTCTTCAGGCCCAGCGCGACTTCTTCGGCGCGCACACCTATCGGCGGATCGACCGGGAGGGCGTGTTCCACACCAACTGGGAAGGGTAGCGCTGAAGCGATGATCGGCCGCGGCTCACCGACCGGCGCCCTCACCGAGCAGGAGGTGCGGGCGATCGCCGCCGAGTTCGTCGAGCGGGAGGCTCTCGCAGGCAAGCGCGTGCTGGCGATCATCCCGGACCAGACGCGCTCCGGCCCGATCGACGTCATGTTCCGCTCGCTTCACGACGTGCTCGGCGGCCGCGCCCGCGCACTCGACTTCCTCATCGCGCTCGGCACGCATCCGCCGCTGTCGGAGGAGGCGATCGACCGGCGGCTGGGCCTCGCGGCGGGCGAGCGGAAGACGAAGTACGCGAAGTGCCGCGTCTTCAACCACGCCTGGGACGACCCGCGCCAGCTGGCGACGATCGGCCACATCCCGAGCGCGCAGGTCGCGGAGCTTTCCGGCGGCCGGATGCAGGACCCGGTCCCCGTCACGATCAACCGCGCGGTCCTCGACTACGACGTCGTGCTGATCGTCGGGCCCACCTTCCCGCACGAGGTCGTCGGCTTCTCGGGCGGGAACAAGTACCTCTTCCCGGGCATCGCGGGCCCCGAGATCATCAACATGTTCCACTGGCTCGGCGCGCTGGTCACCAGCCCGGCGATCATCGGCCGCAAGTGGACGCCGACCCGCGCCGTGGTGGACGCCGCCGCGAAGCTGCTGCCGACGCCGCGGCTCTGCATGAGCATGGTGGTCCGCGGTGACGCGCTCGCCGGCCTGTTCTGCGGGGCGCCGGAGGACACCTGGTCGGCGGCCGCGGACCTCTCCGATCGGATCCACATCGTCTACAAGGAGCGGCCGTTCCGGAGCGTGCTCTCGTGCGCGCCGGCGATGTACGACGAGATGTGGGTCGGCGGGAAGTGCGCGTACAAGCTCGAGCCGGTGGTGGCGGACGGCGGCGAGCTGATCATCTACGCCCCGCACATCACCCGGATCTCGGTGACGCACGGCGCGCTGATCGAGCGGATCGGCTACCACGTGCGCGACTACTTCCTGAAGCAGATGGGGCGCTTCGCCGACGTGCCCGGCGGCGTGCTCGCGCACTCGACCCACGTGAAGGGGCTCGGCACCTTCGACAACGGCGTCGAGCGCCCGCGGACCACCGTCACGCTCGCGACCGGGATCAGCGAGGCGCTCTGTCGGAAGATCAACCTGGGCTACCGCGACCCGGCGAGCATCGATCAGGACGAGTGGCGGGGCCGGGAGGCCGAAGGGTACCTCCTCGTCCCCAAGGCCGGCGAAACCCTGTATCGGCTGCGCAACGATCCCTTCGCTCCCACCGGGAGTCCCGCGTGACTGCAGAACTGGTGATCCCGCCTGCCCCCCCCGGGGGCCTCGACCTGGTGAGTCTCGGCGCCCTCGTGCACCGGCTCGATCCCGGGATCGTGCCGTTCCGCAAGGCGACGCACTGCGACATCCACGTGAGCGGCGGCGAGTTCAACGTCGCGGCGAACCTCGCCGACTGCTTCCGGATGAACACCGCGATCGTGACCGCGATGGCGGACTATCCCATCGGGGACCTGATCGCCGAGCGGGTGCGCGCGATGGGGGTGCGCCCGTTCTACAAGCGGTTCGCCCACGACGGCGTCACCGGCCCGAACATGGCCACGGTGTACAGCGACCGCGGCCACGGCGTGCGCGCGCCCGTGGTCTTCTACAACCGGAGCAACGAGGCCGCGGCCCGGCTCAAGCCCGGCGACTTCGACTGGAAGGCGATCTTCGCCGGCGGGGTGCGCTGGTTCCACAGCGGCGGGATCTTCGCGTCGCTCTCGGCCACCACCGGCCAGCTCATCGTCGAGGGGATGCAGGCGGCGAAGGCCGCCGGCGCGGTCACCAGCTTCGACCTCAACTTCCGCGAGCGGCTGTGGGGCATCTGGGGCGGCGAGAAGAAGGCCGCCGAGGTGCTGGGGAAGATCGTCGAGCAGGTCGACGTGCTGATCGGGAACGAGGAGGACCTGCAGAAAGGCCTCGGCATCAAGGGGCCAGCGATCGCGGCGAAGTCGAAGCTCGATCCTGCCGCCTTCTGGGCGTCCATCGACGTCGCGGTGGCGCGCTTCCCGCGCCTGGCCGCCGTGGCCACGACGCTGCGCGAGGTGCACTCGACCAGCCGGCACGCCTGGACCGCGGTGGCGTGGGTCTCGGGCCAGCGCCACATCGCGCCCACGGTGGACCTCGACGTCCACGACCGCGTCGGCGGAGGCGACGGCTTCGCGGCCGGGTTCATCTACGGCCTGCTGGCCGGCGAGAAGCCCGCGGAGGCGGTGAAGCTCGGCTGGGCGCACGGGGCGCTGCTCACCACCTTCCCCGGCGACACGACGATGGCCACCGCAGAGCAGGTGCGGGCCTTCGCGCAGGGTGGATCGGCGCGCATCCAGCGGTGAGCGCGCGCCGGTGAGCACGGTCGAGCTGCACTGCAACAACCGGCAAGCGGAGGTCCCGCCGGGCTCGTCGCTCTTCGAGTACGCGGAGACGCTCGGCGTCTTCGTCCCCACCTCGTGCATCAAGCAGGGCAAGTGCAAGGAGTGCCTGGTCGAGATCGCCGAGGGGATGGAGCGCCTCTCGCCCCGGACGCCGGCCGAGAGCCACCTGAAGGACCCCTTCCGCCTCTCGTGCCAGGCGCGCGTCGTCCACGACACGGGCCTGGTCCGGTACCACACGATGCGGCGCGGCGACATGCGCATCGAGCGCCACGCCTTCCGGCTCCCGGCGACCCACCGGACCTCCCCGCTCGAGCCCGCGGTCACGCGCGAGGGCGACCGGATCCTGCTCGACGGCAAGCCGATCGAGCGCGGCGGCGGGCCGATCCACGGGCTCGCCGCGGACCTCGGCACGACCACGGTGGTGCTGCGGCTGTTCGACCTCGAGACCGGCGAGGTGGTGGCGGACAGCTCGTTCGAGAACCCGCAGCGGTTCGGCGGCTCGGACGTGATGTCGCGGATCCACTACGACACGCACCACAAGGGGAAGCTCCTGCAGCGCACTCTCGCTGGGTACCTCACCCACGCGATCGAGGAATTCCCCGTCCCGCCAGGCACGATCTACGAAATGGTAGTCGTCGGGAACTCGACGATGCGCGACCTGTTCTTCCGCCAGGACGTGTACTCGATCGGTCAGAACCCGTACCAGTCCATCACCGAGCTGGAGGTGAAGAGCGGGAAGCGGGAGCTGACAAGCCTCGTGGGGACGGCGCGGCGGCTGCTTCTCCCCATCCACCCGAGGGCGCGGATCTACGGCCTGCCGATCATCAGCGGCCACGTAGGGGCCGACGCGGCGGCGTGCATGCTGGCCGTGGACCTGGCGCGGGAAGAGCGGCTCGTGGCCGTGATGGACATCGGCACCAACACCGAGCTGATCCTCGGCAATCGGCACAAGATCCTCGCGGCGTCGTGCCCGGCCGGGCCGGCGTTCGAGGGCGGGAAGATCCTGTGCGGCATGCCGGGACTGCCGGGCGCCATCGAGAAAGTGCGGATCCGGGACGACGGCGCCGTGGAGAACACCGTCATCGGCGACGTGCCCCCCGAGGGCATCTGCGGCTCGGGGCTCGTGGACGCGCTCGGCGAGTTGCTCCGCACCGGCCGGATGAACAGCCTCGGGCGCCTGGAGGACGGCTCGTCCGAGGTGGTGCTGGACACGCGCGGCGAGCGAGCGATCGTGCTCCGCGAGGCCGACATCAACGAGCTAGCGCAGGCGAAGGGCGCCAACGTCGCCGGTCTGCACATCATCTTCGATCAGTACGGCCTTGCGTTCGAGGACCTCGACGTCTTCTACCTGGCCGGCGGATTCGGCCGCAACCTGGACGTGGCATCGGCCAGGCGCATCGGCCTGATCCCGGACATCGCGGACGAGAAGATCCTGCAGGTCGGGAACGCCGCCATCGAGGGAGCCAGCATCGCCCTGCTCTCGCGGCCGAAGCGGGACGAGCTGGAGCAACTGGTCTGCCGGGTGACGCACTGCCGGCTGGAAACCCATCCCGCTTTCTTTCACTACTTCGTCGAAGGGTGTCAGTTCCAGCCCGTCACGTCGGCGGCCCGTCCGGAGTAATCGGAGCGATGGCGTTGCGCGAAGCGTTCGAGCAGAGCGATCCCCACCCCACGGTCCGGGTCGAGGAAGCGGAGTATCGCCGCCTCCTCGGCTATCCCAAGGACCACGAGCTGACGGGGCGCGCGCTCGAGCTGGCCGAGTGGGCGCGGGACTGGTACGCGGCGCACGGCCGGCCGTGGTGGTGCGCGCGCCAGGCCGCGCTCGCGCTAGTGGACGGGGGAAAGCGGGTGACGATCGAGTCCGCCAGCTTCGCCTCGCCCCGGCTGTACGACCGGCTGCTGGAGGCGGGGGCCGAGTCGGTGTTCCTCGTGGCAGTGGGAGCGGGCGGCGAGTGTGAGGCGGAGTCGCGCCGGCTCTGGGAGGAAGGGAAGCCTGACGAGTACTTCTTCCTCGAGGTCTACGGCTCCGCGGTCGTGGAGGCGTTGGTCGCGGCCGCGGCGTTCCGGCTGTGCGAGTGGGCCGACGGCCAGCGTGCCGCCATCTTGCCGCACTACAGCCCCGGGTATCCGGACTGGGACATCGCCGAGCAGAAGAGACTGGGCGACCTGATCGGGCTCGAGCGCTGGCCTGAGCTGCCCGGCACCATCCAGGTGCTGGCGTCGGGGATGCTCCAGCCGAAGAAGTCGCTGCTGGCGGTCTTCGGCGTGACGCCGCACCTGGACCGGGTCCAGCGACTGACCGCGCTGGTGCCGTGCACCAACTGCTCGCTGCTGGGCTGCCGGTATCGGAGGGCTCCGTACCGGCATCCGCTGCGGCAGGTCGAGGCGGTGCACCCGGGCCCCAAGGCGGGCGAGGGCGAACCGCAGGCCGGCCGGCCGCCGCTCACGCTCGGCGCCCGGTACTCGGTCTCGTCGGACGTGCTCGCGCGCTGGTCGAAGCAGCGGCTCAAGCTGCGCGTGCTGGAGGACCGGTCGGTGGAGGCGACCTTCCGCTACGACGGCACGACCTGCTCGAACATGGGCCGGCCGCTCGCCTTCGACTATCGGATCCGGCTCGCGCCTCGGGAGGAAGCGTACCGGATCACCGATCTCCACTGCGCTCCCGCGCCGGGGGACGTGGGGCACACCTTCATGTGCTCGTATCTGGAGGACGCGGAGGGGATCATGCGCGCCATCACCTCCGAGCAGCCGCTGCTGGGGCATCCGCTGAACGCGGTGCTGCAGTGGGCGCGGGGGCGGGGCGTGGCGGGGTGCTACTGCGCGGCGCCAAGCCGCGAGCACAAGTGGGGGCTGGCGCTGGAGACCCTGCACTACGCACTTTCGCAGGGCACGATCACGGGAGAAGGGCGATGACCAAGCTGTGCGACGTGAATCCCGCGGCGAAGGAGAAGCTGCCGCCGCAGTCCGCCGACAAGTCGGGCGTGGGCGTGCACTACGCCGACGCCTTCATCAAGCCGATGAACGTGCAACTGCCCGACGGCACCCGCGTGGCGTGCAAGCGGAAGGGGCTCAAGATCACGCTGACGGTCGGCACGAAGAAGGGCGAGGGGCTGCTGCGCCGGCTTGAAGTGAGCCGGGATCCGCAGGTGATGCTGAAGGCCGCGCTGGCGGAGGCCGCCAAGGCGGCCGGCGTCGAGCTTCAGGTCACCGAATCGGAGATCCTCGTCGACGTGTAGCGCGCCGCGCCGGCTGCGCGACGACGGCTCGGTCACGCCCTGGGGTTCACAGCTTCAGAAGGAACACGGGCGCCAGTGCCGCGAGCGCGGCTACGAGCTGCAGCTCTCCACCATCACTCGGGCAGCATCCGCAGATTGGCGAAGTCGCCGCCGGAAGTGTTCCCGACCCAGAGACCGACCAACCCCGCCGGATGCTCGCTCAACCGGTGCACCACCAGACTGGGAGTCGTCGCGCCGTCAACGAAGACGCTCACCTGCGACCCGGAAACCACAATCCGCGCGTGGAACCAGTCGTTTGGGTCCGGCACGGGGTGTACCGGCTGCTCATACACTCCCGGATGCTCCGCACGCAGCCTCGGCCACTGGAAAGCCGGGTGCGCAATGTACTGGACCGAGTGGCCCCGACGGATCGCATCATCCGCCCGGAAGTTGAATGGGCGAAAGTAGACCGCCTCATAGGTCATGCTATCGACCCCGCCAAAGGCGATGCCCACGAAGCTCTGCTGCTGGACGTCCTTGCCGCGAATGTCGCACTCGATCGTGCCGTTGGTGAACGTGATGCCCCGGAGGTAGGCGACCCCATCGCCCGGCTTCTCGCTGAGGTGCAGACCGTTTCGCGCGGCGTCCGACAGGCTGCTCACGGTGCGGTTGAAGACCTGCAACCCCGCACCATCGGCGAGCCGAGCCAGATCGGACTCGATTGGCCCCTGCTGCGCGGCCGCCGTGCTGACGAAGACGACGGCAGCAGCGGCCACCAGAGCCAGACGATCTACCTGACGGTTCATAGGTCTCCGTTCGTTCACCGAACCGGAACGTACGTGGAACGGTCCCGGTTGGAGCCCGGGAGCTACAGCGGCAGCTCTCTCCCGATGCCGCCGGCCTTCGCGCGCTGATACACGCGGATGGCGGTGGCCATGTCGTCCAGGGCCAGGCCCAGGTTGATGGCGGCGTTTCGCTCGCTCTCCGACTCGCGACCGGGCTTCTTCCCCGCCACGATCTCGCCGAGATCGGCGTACGCCTCCGGCGTTTCCCGGAAGTAGCCTTCCTGGCGGTAATAGCGCATCTGGGCCAGGTCGTCCGTGGCCAGCTTGTCCATTTCCCGAAGCGCTGCGCCCTGCCAATAGGAATCGAAGTCCACTAGCGAGGCGAAGGACCCCGGGGCCAGCCATCCCGGCTCGATGGGCGGTCTCGGGTTCTTGAGGATCGGCCCGCTGGTGACGACGATGTCCAGGCCCTCGACCGCCTCGGCCAGGGTCCTGACGGGTTCGACCTCGATGCCCAGCCGCTCTGCCATCTCACGAGAGTACTGCTGCGCGACCTCCGGATGGAGATCGAAGGCCTTGACCCGTTTGACCGGGAAGAGGCACGCCAGTGCCTCCAGATTGCTGCGCCCCTGCACGCCGCAGGCGACGATGCCGATGGAGGAGCTGTCGGATCGGGCGAGGTACCTGGCCGCGATGGCCGTCGCCGCGCCCGTGCGCTGGGCGGTGATCCAGGTGCAATCCATCACGGCGAGCGGCACGCCGGTGTCGGGATCGTTGAGGATCAGGAGCCCCGAGATGTACGGCAGGCCCCTGGCCTGGTTGCCGGGATACCCGGAGACCCACTTGAGGCCGGCCGCGCGGAGGCTGGGGATGTAGGCCGGCATGGCGTGGATGAACGCGTCGGGACGGGGATGGATGCCCGGCTTTGGGGGCATCTCCACCTCACCGTTCCCCTTCTCCCTGAACATGGCTTCCAGAGCCTGGATGATCTCGGACATCGGAAGGCGCGTGGCTTCCACGTCTTCTCTGGACAGGTACAGGACTGAGCCGAGCGCCATTGCGATACTCCGTGCGCGTTAGTCGCCGACGGGTGGGCGCATGGGTCACATCCGCGGGCTAACTACCCGCTGCATTCAGCGCTCCGCTGGCCAGTTGCGCGGTCCGGGCCATCTCAGGGTCCGTGGACCGCACGTGGCTGAAGCTGACCTTCCGAAACTGCTCGGCCAGACGCTTCACGCGCTCCGCAAGCTGCTTCAGCCGCGGATCGCTCACCGGGTACTCGCCTCGAAGCTGCTTGACCATGAGCTCGCTATCCGCATAGCAGTGAATCCGAGCACGGGTGTACTTCTGACAGGCCGACAGCCCGACCATCACCGCCCGGTACTCGGCCTCGTTGCTCGTCGCCGCGCCGATCTGCTGCGCGTGCTCAAGCAGGACTTCGTCGCTCGCATCGAGCAGGCGATAGCCGATGGCTCCTTGGGTGGGATCCCCACCGGTCGCGCCGTCCGTGTACAGCCGTAGCTCTTCTGGCATCTAGATCCGCGTGTGCTCCAACAGCGTTCGGAGCTCCGGGCTCAGCTCTCCGCCCAGATGGCCATGACGGCCTCCGCCTGCCGGAAGCCCGCCGTTTCGCGCTCCTCACCCGGCGCCGCGCGGCCCTGGTCGAGGGCGTACTGCAGCCGCTTCACGGTCTCGTGGCCGGCCGGCAGCGGCGTGGTGCCGCTCTCCGGGTTGGCGATCGAGAAGTCGAGCCCGGCGTCGGTGGCGATCCTCAGATAGGCCTTCTCCAGATCGCCGCGGATGTGCTTCGGCGTCCCCCAGGCGAAGTTCGAGAGCCCCACCGAGATGTGCACGCCCGCGAGGTCGGGCTCGGCGCGGATCAGCCGCATCGCGTCGAGGCCGATGTTCACCAGGCCGTAGGTGTCGGCGCCCACCGGCGCCAGGCCGGGATCGAGCAGGATCTGGTCGGTCCTGCGGCCGGCCTTGACCGCGAGCATCTCGACGAAATCCCGCGCCGCCGCGAGCGAGTCCTGCGGGCTGAAGCACTGCGACGTCCCGCCCTCCACGAATCGCTCCGAGACCACCACGACCGCCATCGCGTCGTAGGCCTTCACCAGCTCGATCATCTCGTCGAGCCGCTCGCGCGAGGCCGCGATCGAGTTCACGATCGGAGGCTTCCCGCCGGCCCGCGCACGGTCGTAGTGCTCCAGCGCCACCCGCTGGTAGTTCACCGAAGGGTTGTCGATGCAGAGCGGCAGCGGCGAGACCGCCTGCAGCGCAGGGATCAGGTCGGGGAGGAAGGCGAGCATCTCCGGCGGCCGGACCTGGATCTGCTGCGTGCCGTCGATGTTGACGTCGAGCCACTCGCAGCCCAGCGCAGTCTGCCCCTTCGCCAGCGCCTGGTACCCCTCGAGGCTGCGCGCGCTGAAGGCCTTGCGGGCTCGCCCGTAGGCGTTGTTGATGAGGTCGCCGATGATGTGGAGCTTGGTGTCGGGCATGGGAGTTAGTCGCCGCTGGGTGTGGGGTGTTGGGTGTCGGGTGTCGGGTGCGCCGCGTGGTCGCGGCCCAGCCAATTGTTCGCCCAGGACGACGTGCCCCGGAGCGCCTGGTTCTGCACGACGGGGGCGTGCTCCAGCAATCGTGCCTCCGTGCCCTCGTGCTTGCGGCGCTCGTACGCCCTGAGCCAGATGCAGTCGCCGTAGCCGTCCACCTCGCACCGTCCATCGCGCGTCCCACCGCACGGGCCGTTGCGCTGGTTCTTGGCGCACTGCGACTCGGGGCAGAGGAAGGCGATGTCGGGGAGGGAGCAGTCGCCGCAGTCCTTGCAGCGGTACAGCACGAGCTTGGTGGCGCGCTCGATCTCGCGCATCGGCCTCGGGCCTTGGAAGGTGTCGCGAGCGCGTGAGACCACCCAGGCGCCCAATCGGCTGAGCGGGCGGCCGGGCGTGAACGTGAGGGCGTGGGTCCACTTGGAGAACGCGTACATGAAGCCGGCCCGCGGCCTCCGGGGCGTCGGCTGCGGCGCCGCGCCCTCGCGCGCCTCGGGATGGAAGAAGAACTCCCCCGGCCGCGAGTGGCTGATCTCGCGGGCGAACGACTTCCAGTCGTCCGGCGCGAACGCCTTCTCGATCTCCAGCACCCGCTCGACGGTGGCGGCGTCGTGGATCCCGCCCAGGTACGCCCCGTGGTAGCCCAGGCCGCGGAACACCGCGACCTGCTTCGCCGCGAATTCGCGGAAGAACGCCTTCCCGCCGTCGGGGGAGCGGCCCTGCCGCTCGCACAGCTCCAACAGCTCGGGGGTCACGACGATGCCCGCGATGCGCCCCGCGGCGAACAGCCGCGCGGCGCGCGCGGTCAGGACGAACACGTTGCCGATCAGCGGCGTCGCGCCGATGCCGTGCCGGTCCATGTAGAGCTTCAGCTCCCGCGCCTTCGCGGCGTCGAACCCCACCTGGTTGGTGATGAAGTGGGCGCCGCACTCGATCTTCTTCCGGAGCTTGAGATACTGCGGGACGACCTCGCCCTCGTGCAGCTTGTAGTTGTTGACGACGGCCCCGATGCAGAACGCGGTCTTGAGGTGCTTGTCGTCGAACCCCCGGTTCATCCGGTCCAGCATCGCGATCAGCGAGACGGAGTCCAGGTCGAACACGGGTTTCGCCCGGCCCCCGCTTCCGGTGACGGGGTAGTCGCCCGTCATCGCCAGCACGTTGTGGAAGCCCTCGCTGTCGAGCTGCCACGCCGCGCTCTCGAGCGCGTTGCGGTTCAGGTCCTTGCAGGTGAGGTGGATGACCACCTCCTTGCCCGCATAGAGGATCGGCTTGCCGAGGGCCTGGGGGTGGAGCTGCGGGTTGCCGCCGGCGTTGTCGGTGATGGAGATCCAGTCCACGCGCGGCGATTCGACGAGACGGTTCGCGAGCGTCCGGACCCGCACCGCGGTCTCTTCCGACATCGAGCCGCGGATCGATACCAGCTCGACGCCGACCAGGAAGTCGGACGAATGGAGGCGCTCGGAAAGGGTCGGCACCGCTGGCCTAGGCGCCGGCCGCCCCGTGCCGCCGCGCGTAGTCGTCCACGGCGCGGCGGATCGCGGCCGTGTGCTCGGGAGTGCTCCCGCAGCACGAGCCGACGATGGTCGCGCCCGCCTCGAGGACCTCGGGCACCGCGGCCGCCATCTCCTGGGGCGTCTGCCGGTAGACCACTTTGCCGTTCACCAGCACCGGGTTGCCCGCGTTGGGCTGGCCGATGATCGGGAGCGCCGTGCGGGCGCGATACTGGCGCACCACGGCCGCGACGGCCTTCATGTCCACGCTGGTCCCGCAGTTGAGGCCGACCACGTCCGCCCCGCGCTCCTCCATGAAGGCGGCGGCCCCGTCCGGCAGGACGCCCATCATCGTGACGTAGAAGCAGCCGTCGGTCGAAAGGTCGTAGGCGAACGACGCGACGACCGACGGCGCGCGCGCGGCGCGCGCCGCGTCAATCGCCAGTCCGGTCTCCTCGAGGGAGGTCTCCGTCTCGATGATGATGCCGTCGGCGCCGGCCTCGACGAGCGCCGCCGCCTGCTCCTCGAGCGCGGCGCGGGCTTTCTCTTCCGACAGGTCGCCGTACGGCTCGAGCAGCGCGCCGAGGGGGCCGATGTTGCCGAGCACGTACCCGTCGCGGCCGCCGAACGCCTCGCGGGCGATGCGCACGGCCGCCTGGTTGATCTCCCGCACCAGGTCGCCGCGGCCGTGGCGCGCGAGCATGATCCGGCTCCCGCCGAAGGTGTTGGTGATGAGGCAGTCGGCGCCCGCCTGCGCGTAGCGGCGCTGGATCTCGAGGATCCGCTCGGGGTGGGCCACGTTCCACCACTCGCCGCACCCGCCCGCCTCGAGCCCGGCGGCCATCAGCGCGGTGCCCATGGCGCCGTCGGTGACGAGGCACCGCGCGCGGGCAGCTTCGTGGAGAGGTTGCGTCATGACTGGAAGCTACTCAGGGACGGGAGTCTTCGAGCTCGCGGCGCAGCGCCTCCGCCAACTCCGCCGCGGTTCCTTCCCGCTCGGCGGCATCGCCCCAGCGCCACTGGGCGAGATAGTCGTCGGTCCCCGTCAGCTCCTGCGCCTGCGCGGCCTGGTCGATCCGCGCGATGAACCGGGCCGAGAGCTCGACCTTGACCTCGTCAAAGTCGTCCCACGCCTTCACCTGCGTCGGGATGTCCTGCCAGTAGAGGATCTGGTACGAAGCCACGGGGCGCCCGCTCAGCTCACCGTCGCCCTCTTCTCGGCGACCAGGCGCAGGAAGAGGTCCACCGCGCTCGACGCGTCGGCGCCGTACCCGTCGGCGCCTATCTCCTCGGCGTACATCTCGCTGATTGGCGCGCCGCCGATCGCCATCTTGATGTGGCCCAGCCCCCGCTCCTTGTAGCCGTCGATCACGACCTTCATGTAGGCCATCGTCGTCGTCAGCAGGGCGCTCATCCCGACGATGTCCGGCTTGTGCTGTTCCGTGGCGGCCAGGAACTTCTCGATGCTCTGGTCCACGCCGATGTCGTGCACCTCGAACCCCGCGCCCTCCGCCATCATGCACACGAGGTTCTTGCCGATGTCGTGCAGGTCGCCCCGCACCGTCCCCATCAGCAGCACGCCGGCCGACTTGACGCCCGAGTCCTTGGCCGTCAGGAGTGGCTTGAGGACCGACATCCCGGCCTTCATCGCCCGCGCCGCGATCAGCACTTCGGGCACGTACAGGATGTTGTGCTTGAAGTCCTCGCCGACCACGCTCATCCCCGCGATGAGCCCGTCGGTGAGCACCTCCTGCACGGTGCGCCCCTCGGCCAGGGCTTCCTTCGTCATCCGCTCGACGTCCGCGGCCTTGCCCTCGTAGAGGCACTGGTTCATCAGCGCGTAATCCGGCATCTCAGTTCCTCAGGCGTGTACCGGCGCCGCGCGCCGGCTGCCGTTGAATTCCTCCAGCGCCCGGAGCATCGCGAGAATGTTGGCTCGCGGCATCCCGGGGCTGGTCCCACCGCCCACCGAGAGGATGATCCCCTCGCCGCCGCTCTTCTCCAGCACGTTCAGCGTGGCGGCCCGGACCTCCTCCGGCGTGCCGCGCACGCCGACCTCGAGCGGGTTGACGTTCCCCATCAGGCAGATCCGGTCGCCCACCCGCGCCTTCACCTCGGCGATGTCGGTCTGCTTGCCCCAGTTCAACACGTTGAACCCGACGTCGGGGAGGTGGTCGAGGCAGGCCGTGATCTCTGCGTCGTTATGGTAGATCTTCACCCAGTCCTTGGGGAAGGCGTTGCAGATCCGCTTCAGGTACGGGTGCGCAAACTCGAGGTAGTGCTCCTCGTTCACGAACCCGACGATGTCGTCGAGGATGAACAGCCCCTCGACCGTCGGCCCCATCGCCTTCTGCTGCGCCTTCAGCCAGTCGATGATCAGGCTGGTGCAGCGGTCCAGCAGCTTGTGCGCCCACTCTGGCTTCTCGACCAGGTCGACCATGAAGTCCGTCGTGCTGCGGACGAACCCGGCGGTACACATCGGGCCGCGCGAGGTGACCAAGGGCAGGATCTCCCCCGTGTCCAGGATGCGCTGCCGCTGCATCCGGATCCGGTGCAGCGTCATACCCATGAACGCGTCCGCTTCGACCTCGTAGTCCGGCCAGAGGTCCATGTCCTCGATGTGGTAGAGCGTGTGGTACTCGCTCGGCGTGTTGTCCTGCCAGAACTTGATCTTCGCGCCGAGCGCCGAGGGCTCCGCCGCCATCCCGTACTCCATCCACCAGGAGGGGACGAAGATGATCTCCGGGAACTCGCGGTGGATCTTCAGGTTGGACTGGAACCACAGCTCGGGGTCGAGGAAGTAATCCATGTGCTTCAGGCCGAGGTGGCCCGGGATCCACGGGCTGTCGATGATCATCGCCATCGGGATCCGGTCCAGCTTCTCGAGCCGCGCGGCCTTCTTGAACGTCGCCCATTGCTCGGGGCGCATGCAGCGACTCCTTCGTCGAATACCGCGTTTTCGGGCTCCGGCGGGCTGGCTTGCCCTCCAGGCCGCGCCGCTCCGGCGCGTCTTGGAATGTCTCCATACTGAATCGGCGGCCCAAAGTCAACAGATGACTTTATCTCAGGTATCTTTCAGGCCGGCGGCCGGCCCGCGGGGGGTGGCGCCCAGGGGGTTCCCATGCGCGTGCTCTACATCGGCGGCACCGGCGAGATCAGCTTCGACTGCATCCACGAGTCGGTGCGACTCGGTCACGAGGTGACGGTATTCAACCGGGGCAGCCACAATCTCGGGCTCCCGGATCAATGCCGGTTCATCGCCGGGGACGTGGCTGACGACACGGCTTACGGCCGGCTCGCGTCCTTGAATTTCGATACAGTTTGTCAGTTTCGCCTCTTCACGCCGGCGGCGCTCGAACGGGACCTGAAGCTCTTTACGGGTCATTGCGGTCAGTACGTCTTCATCAGCTCGGCTTCGGCGTACCGGAAGCCGGTGCGCGGCCTGCCGATCACGGAGGCGACGCCGCTCGACAATCCGTACTGGGACTATTCCCGCGCCAAGGCCGAGATGGAGGCCCTGCTGCGGGCGCAGAGCCGGCTGCCGTACACGATCGTCCGTCCGAGCCACACCTACCGCACGCGGATGCCGACGCCGATGCCGGAGCACATCGAGGTGTCGCGGCTGCTGCGAGGCAAGCCGGTCGTGCTGCACGGCGACGGCGAGGCGCTGTGGACGGTCACCCACGCCGAGGATTTCGCGCGCCCCTTTGCGCGTCTGCTCGGAGCACCCGGGGCGCTGGGCGAAGCGTTCCACATCACGGGGGACCGCGCCTGGCCGTGGAACGAGATCTTCGAGGCGATCGCCGCCGCGCTCGGCGTCCCGCTGAAGCTGGCGCACGTCGCCTCCGACACCCTGGTACGCTACTACCCCGAATGGGCCGGACCGCTCCTTGGCGACAAGAGCCCGTCCGTCACGTTCGACAACCGGAAGGTCAAGGCTCTGGTCGGGGACTTCGACTGCCCGATCGATCCGTGGCGGGGGATGCGGATGGTCGCCGAGCGCTACCCGCCCAGGGCCGACGAGTTCGACCCGGACCTGGACGCGCTCCTGGATCGCATCGTCGCGGAGCAGGAGACGCTGGGGCGCTGAGGGCCGCGTTCATCCCTTCAGCGCCTCGACGGCGGGCACGGCGGCCGCCCGGCGCGCCGGGAGCCAGCTCGCCAGCAGCACCACCGCGGCCAGCACGACCACGATGCCCGCCAGGGTGACCGGATCGCGCGGTGCGACTTCGTAGAGCAGCGCGCTCAGCACGCGCGTCACGGCGAGCGCCGCCACCAGGCCGGCTCCACCGCCGATGGCGCCGAGCACGAGGCCGCGACGCACGACCATCGTTGCCACGTCGGCGCTGGTGGCGCCGAGCGCCACGCGGATACCGATTTCGCGCGTCCGCTGCACCACCGAGTAGGCGATCACGCCGTACACACCGATCGCCGCGAGCCCGAGTGCCACGGCGGCGAACAGACCCAGCAGCAGGGCGCTGAGGCGCGAGTACGCCAGCGCTACACCCATCCGGTCCTCCATCGTGGCGACGTCGTAGATCGGGAAGCCGGGCGCCCAGCGGGCCAGCGCCTGTCGGGCGGGGCCCACCAGCGCGAGCGGATCGCCGCGCGTCCGGACGAACACCATCATCCGATAGTAGAACGGCAGCTGGTAGTAGGACACGTAGATCTCGGCCCGGGGCAGTGAGTCTATCCCCTGGTAGCGCACGTCGCCCACCACGCCGACCACGAACGCGGAGTCAATGCCACCGCCGGGCCCCGCGAGGGCCTGCCCGATGACCTTCCCGATCGGGTCCTGGCCCGGCCACCAGCGCCGCGCTGCGGTCTCGCTGATTAGCACGGACATCGGCGTGCCCTGCCGGTCGCGCTCGTCGAGCAGGCGCCCGCGCAGCAGCGGGATCCGCTCGACCTTCGTCCAGGCGGGAGTGATCCAGTGCACGCCGGCGACGGGCTGCGTGCCGGGCGCCGCCCCGGGCCGGTCGCGCAGGTCCACCAGGATGCCCGCGCAGCTCACCAGCGGCGGGCAGTCGGTCAACCCGGCTGCGGTGACGCCCGGCAGCTCCGACATGCGCTGGACCGCCACGTCGTAGAACCGGATGATCGAGTCGGGTGACCACTCGGGCGCGCGGTTGACGCGGAAGGTGAGGGTGTGGGTGGGATCGAAGCCCGGGTCCACGCCCATCCGGCGCCCCAGGCTCCGCAGCACCAGCCCCGCGCCCGCGAGCAGTACGACGGCCAGCGCGATCTCGGCCACCACGAGCACGTTGCGGCTGGCGAGGCTGCTGAGCCCGCGGCTCCCGGGGCCTCCGTCGTCCTTGAGGTCCTCGGTGAGCGACGGCTTCGTGGCTTGGAGCGCCGGCACCAGGCCGAAGACGATCCCGGTCACGATTCCGAGCGCGAGCGTGAACAGCAGGGCCCACGGGTCGAGGTGGATCGTCTGGTTGCCGAGCAGGCCGATGCCCGCGGCGTTGTTGAGCTGGAGCACCCTCGAGAGCTGCAGTGAGGCGAGGGCGCGCGCGCCCGCCCACGCCACGGCCAGGCCCACCACGCCGCCGGTCAACCCGAGCAGCGCGCTTTCGGTCAGGAGCTGCCGCACCAGCCGCCGCCGCCCCGCGCCGATGGCGAGCCGCACCGCGATCTCCTTGTGGCGCCCCGATGCCCGCGCCAGGAAGAGGTTGGCCACGTTGGCGCACGCGATGAGCAGCACGAGAGCGACCGCCCCGAACAGCACCAGCAGCGTGCCCCTGACCCTCGGGTCAACGCGTGCCGCGTCGAGCGGCTTCGCCGTCGCACCCCAGTGCCACCCGGCGCCGTTCTGATCCGGGTACGCCGCGTCCACCCGCGCGCCGAGGGTCGCAACCGTCGCGGTCGCCCGCTCGGGGCTCACCCCGTCGGCGAGCCGCGCCACGGCGGCGAAGGCGTGGTTGTACGGGGCGGGCGCAGTGGCGCGGGGATTGGTCGGCGCCATCAGCGGAAGCCAGAGCAGCGCCTGTCCCGACAGACCCTGGAATCCCGGGGGCGCGACGCCGATGACCGTGTAGGGCACCCCGTTCAGGATCAACGCCTTGCCGAGCACCGCGCGGTCGGCGTTGAACAGCCGCTGCCACAGCGCGTCGCTGATCATCACGACGTGAGCCGCCTGGAAGCGGGTGGCCTCGTCCGGCGTGAAGTTGCGGCCCAGCGCGGTCCGGACTCCCAGCGTCGGCAGGTAGCCACCGTCGGTGTACTCAGCGTTGTCGCGCAGCGTCTGGTCGCCGTAGCGGATGGTCATCATCTCGCTGGTCCAGAGCGTGGTCTGCGCGAACACGTGCTGCATGCCGCGCAGCGCCTCGAACTTCGGCCACGACCAGACGATGTCGTCGCGCGGCGGGAAGTTGCCGCGCTGCGGCACGGTGAGGCTAACGCTCATCAGCCGCCCGGGTTGCGGGAACGGCAGGTGGCGCAGCAGCAACGCGTTGACCGCGCTGAAGATCGCCGTGTTGGCGCCGATGCCCAGCGCGAGGGTGAGGACCGCCACCGCCGTCAAGCCCGGCGTGCGGCGGAAGCTGCGGAGCGCAAAGCGCAGGTCCTGCTCCAACGTGTCGAGCCAGGTCAAGCCGCTCATGCGGCGCGCCTCCTCACGGTACCGGGTCATGTTGCCGAAGCGCCGGCGCGCGGCGTAGCGGGCTTCCGCGGGCGGGACGGGGTGGCGCGCGTCTTCGGCGATCTGCATCGCGTCCAGCTCGAGGTGGAACTCCGTCTCCTCGGCGGTCTCGCGGGCGTGCCGGCCCGGGTGGGCCAGCGCCTCCAGCCGGAACCGCAGCGCGTCGAAGAGGGACACGGAGCCTCCGGCCTCACGCGCGCCGCAGCACGCGGTTGATGGCGAGGAACACGGCGTCGAGCGCCGAGATCTCCTCGCCGAGCTGGCGGCGGCCCGAGCGGGTGATGGTGTAGTAGCGGGCGCGGCGGCCGGTGGGGGAGGGCCCCCAGCGGGACGTCACCCAGCCGCGGGCCTGGAGCCGCTCCAGCGCCGGGTAGAGAGAGCCCTGCTCGACGCTCAGGGTCTGGTTGGAGAGGCGGGCGATGTGCTGGGCGATGCCGTAGCCGTGAAGCGGCCGGATCGTCAGGGTCTGCAGGATCAGCAGATCGAGCGTGCCACGCAGCAGCTCGGTCTTCGTGCCCTTCGGTGCAGGCGCCACGTCCCGCCCCCCAAGGTCGTCGGTGGCCTCCGGGGAGATCCTACGGATCCCCTACCTGTAGAGTTTCGACCTATCGAAGGCGGGAAGGGTTGGCAGGCACCCGGTCACGGGCCCGCGAGGATGTACCTCAGCCCCCGGTTGAAGGCCTCGGGCTTGTTCCCCGAGTGGCGCTCCCCCTCGATCACGCGCGTCTCGAGCTGGAGACCCGCGTAGTTCCGGCCGCGCACGACGCCCCAGAACTCTTGCACCGGCGCAGCCAGCTCCTCGATCGAGCCCACGGCGACGTAGAGCCGCACGGGTAGCTCCCGGTGCGACGCCGCGTACGCCGATTCCAGCGCGAAGGCGGCGCGACCCGCGTACGTCACGGCCGGGCTCCCCGCCACGTACCCGGCGAAGAGGCTGGGGTCGGTGAACAGCGCGTACAGGGTGAAGAGTCCGCCGAACGAGCTGCCCATCAGGACACGGCGCCGCGGGTCCGCACGCCAGGTGGTCTCGACGACCGGGATCAGCTGGTCCTTGAGAAAAGAAAGGAACTGCGGCGCGGCGCCCGAGCCGGGCAGACGCCGGGTCGCGGCCGGCGTCAGGTCCATCGCACGCAGCGAGTCGTAGTTGGCGTTGGCGCCGGACCAGGTGATCCCGACGATGATGATCTGCGGCGTCCACCGGTCGTAGACGAGACCGCCCTGCACGGACAGCATCAGCTTGAAGTCCCACTGCCCGTCGAGGACGTAGAGCACCGGGTAGCGGACGCTCGGGTTCCGGGCGTAGTCGGCGGGCAGGGACACCTGGATGTCGTAGTTCCGGCCCGTCGCGCTGGAGTGGAGCGTCCGGAGCTGCGTCCCCGGGAGCGTCACCACGGGGAAGCTGTCCGCCGGCGCGGTCTGGGCCGGCAGCTCGGCCGCGGCCAGGAACGACGCACCCGCGGCCCACGCGAGCGCCCGCATTGTCCGGTTCATGGCGAATCCTCGGTGGAGGCCGTGCTCACCAGCGATCGTGGATGGCGGCGCGGAAGTGGCGGTCATAGACGGCGCGGGCCTGCGCCATGGCGTCCGGGGACAGCGGCGGCAGCGCGGCCGCGCGCACGTTGGCTTCGGCTTGCTCGGCGTTGCGGGCGCCGGGGATCGCGGCCGCGACTTCGGGAAACATCAGGATCCAGCACAGGGCAAGCTGCGCCAACGTGGCGCCAGCGGGCACGAGCGGCTTCAGCTCCTCGGCCGCCCGTATCCCCTCGGCGTAGTCCACGCCGCTGAACGTTTCTCCGACGTCGAATGCGTCGCCGCGCCGGTTGAAGTTCCGGTGGTCGCCCGCGGGAAACGCCGTGTCCGGCTTGAGACGGCCGGAGAGAAGCCCGCTCGCCAGCGGTACCCGCGCCAGGATGCCGACCCGCTTCGCCGCGGCCGCGGCGAAGAAGCGCTCGGCGGGCTTGAGGCGGAACAGGTTGAAGATGATCTGCACCGACTGGACGGCGGGCCACTCGATCGCGCGCAGCGCCTCGGCCACCGTCTCCACGCTGACCCCATAGTGCCGGATCTTGCCCGCACGTACTAGGTCGTCGAGGACGCCGAAGACCTCCGCCGAGTCGTACACGGGGGTCGGCGGGCAGTGGAGCTGCAGCAGGTCGAGCGCGTCGGTTTCGAGGTTCTTGAGGCTGCGCTCGACGAACGCCGTCAGGTTGACGCGGTTGTAGCCGCCCGCGACGTGCGGGTTGAGCCGGCGGCCCGCCTTGGTGGCGACGACGATGTCGCGGCGCTCCGCCTTGAGCTGTGCCAGGAGGCGCTCCGAGCGCCCGTCGCCGTAGACGTCCGCGGTATCGAAGAAGTTGACACCGAGATCCGCCGCCTTGCGGAGAGCGGCGAGCGAGACGGCGTCGTCGGCGCCGCCCCAGGCGTCGCCGCCGATCGCCCACGCGCCGAAGCTGATAGTGGAAATCTTCCAGCCGGTGCGGCCGAGCTCGCGATATTCCATCCCTAACCCCTGACCCCTAACCCCTCATCCCAGCCTGTACGCGTCCTTCGCCAGGTCGTACGCCAGCGCGCGCGCCATTTCGTGCGCGTCGTCCAGGTCCACCCGGTGGCGTGCCACCAGGCCGGCCAGCCAGTTGGCGTCCATCCTCCGCGACAGGTCGTGCCTGGCAGGGATGGAGCAGAAGCCGCGCGTGTCGTCGTTGAACCCCGCCGTGTTGTAGATCCCGGCGGTCTCCGTCGTCTGCTGCCGGTAGCGCTGCATCCCTTCGATGCTGTCGTGGAACCACCAGGCAGGTCCCAGGCGCATCGCGGGGTAGTGGCCTGCGAGCGGAGCCAGCTCCCGCGCGTAGGTGGATTCGTCGAGGGTGAAGACGATCAGCCGGAAGCGCGTGTCGTTTCCGTACGTGTTGAGCAGCTCGCGCAGGTTGCGGGTGTATTCCGTCGCGACGGGCATGTCGTGGCCCAGGGTCGGGCCGAAGCGCTCCAGCACCGGGCGGTTGTGCTCGCGAAGCGAGCCCGCGTGGAGCTGCATGACCATCCCGTCGGCGGTGGACATGCGCGCCATCTCCATCAGCATGTGCGCCTGGAAGCGCCGCTGGTCCGCCACGTCGGCGCGGCCGGCGCGGGCCACCTGGAAGAGCCGCTCGGCCTCGGCGTCGCCTAGCCGCTCCGTGTAGGGCTCCATCGCGTCGTGGTCGGTCGCCTTCGCGCCCAGGCTCCGGAAGTAAGCCCGGCGCCCCTCGAGCGCGTGGATGAACGCGGCGTAGTCCTCGACGGGCCGCCCCTGGACCATCCCGAGGCGGTCGAGCTCGGCGCGCCACCCGGCGCCGGCGATCTGCAGGAGCAGGTCCGGGCGGAAGGTCGGGATCACCCGGCCCTTCCACCCCGACGCGCGGATCCGGGAGTGGTGCTCGAGCGTATCCGTCGCCGCGTCGGTCGTGGCGAGCACCTCGACGCGGAACCGCTCGAACAGCGCGCGGGGCCGGAACTCCGGCGACGCCAGCTTCTCGGCGATCTCGTCGTAGACCTTCTGCGCCGTCGAAGCGGTCAGCTTCGTCCGCACCCCGAAGACGTGGTAGAACTCGTAGCTGAGCCACGCGTCGCTGGGCGTGCCGCGGAACAGCCGGTAGTTCTCACCGAACACCTGCCAGACCTTCCGCGGATCCTGCTCGGCGCTCGCGCCGTTCTTGGGCTGGATGCCGAGCCGCTCCAGCGGGATGCCCTGCGAGTAGAGCATCCGCAGCAGGTAGTGGTCGGGCGTCAGGATGAGCGCCGTCGGCTCGGGGAACGGCGCGTCGTCGGCGAGCAGGCGCGGGTCCACGTGGCCGTGCGGGCTGATGATGGGCAGGTTGCGTGTCCGCTCGTAGACCTCGCGCGCGACCTTGCGGATCGCCGGGTCGGGATCGAAGAACCGATCCTCGTTCAAGACCAGCTTCGCGTCAGACGCCGCTGAAGACACTGAAGCCTCCGTCCACCGGGATGACGGCGCCCGTCACGAACGACGCCGCGTCGCTGCACAGCCACTGCACGGTCCCGACCAGCTCCTCGGGGCGGCCGAAGCGGCCCATCGGCGTGTGCGACACGATGGCGCGGGCCCGCTCCGTGTAGCTGCCGTCCGGCTTGAGGAGCACGTCGCGGTTCTGGGCGGAAATCACGAACCCGGGTGCGATGGCGTTCACCCGGATCTTCTCGCCATGTCGGCGCGCCAGGTCGGTCGCCAGCCATCGCGTGAAGATCTCGATGCCCGCCTTGGCTACCGAGTATCCGAGGACTCCCGTGAGGACCCGCGTCGCCGCCATCGAGGAGATGTTCACGATGGACCCCGATCCCTGGCGGGCCATCGCTTCGGCGAACGACAGCGACGGGATCACGGTGCCCTGGACGTTGAGGTCCATAACCTCGCCGAACGCGTCGAACGGCACGTCGAAGACCGGCCGGTCGTCGCTGCGGGCGCCCACGATGTTGCCACCCGCCGCATTGACCAGGATGTCCACCCGTCCCCGCTGGCGCAGCAGTTCGTCGCGCGCTGCGCGGACCTGGGCTTCGTCCAGCACGTCCGCCACCAGCACCAGGGCCTGGTCGCCGGCGCGGTAGATCTCGTCGACCTTGTGCTCGGCGCCGTCGCGGCGGCAGTCGAGGACCGCCACCGTCGCTCCGGCGGCGGCCAGACCGGACGCAAGGGCGCCGCCGATCGTCCCGCATCCGCCGGTGACGACGGCGACCCGCCCGGCCAGGGCAAACGCATCGTTCGACACGCGGTTAGTGTACGGCTCTCTCCGGCAACTCTGCAACTTCTGCAACGCTGTTATTATTGCTCGTGCCGCAGAAGGAGCCTCTTTCCCCTCCGCTGCTCGCGATGGCTGGGGTCCTCGCGGCGGTTCCCGCCGCGTGGCTCGCGCTCGCCGCCGACGCCGTCGTCGCGGGCACCGCGTCGTCCCTGGCCGGGTTCCGTTGGCTGGGTCTTTCGGTGGGCCCTTCGTTCACACTCCGTGCGGATTTCGCACCCGACGGGAGCCACGCCGCCGCGCTCTGGGCGTTCGCCCTGCTGGCGGGGCCGGTCGCGACCGCCCTCATCGCGCTGGTCGTCCAGATGCTCGTCGAGTCCGCGCGGTCGCCGGCCTGGCTGCGCGTCCTCGCGCTCGAGCTGCTCGCGTTCGCCTGGCTCCGGGTCCCGGCGCTCATGGCCGCTGGCGCGGCTCACGGCCGTGGGCCGGTGGCGGAGCTATACACGCAGTTGGGCGAGCCCGAGGCCGGCCGCTGGCCGCTTGGCCTTCTGGCGGTCCTCGCCCTGGCCGCGGCGGCGGCGGTGGTCGCGAGCCGGACGGTCGAGGTGGGGAGGACCTGGATGCGGGTGGACGGGAGGCAGTTCAGGCGGCGGGTGGCGCGCGTCCTCGGGGGCTATCCGGTGCTGGCGGCCCTGGCGGGATGGAGCCTCGTGATGCCGTGGGCAGGACCGGGCTGGATGGTGGCCTGGCTCCTGCTCACACTGTCCGCTCTAAGTGTCCTGGTGTCCTAGAGACATGACGACGAAACTTTTTGCCGGTCTCGTGCGTCTATAGAGGTGCAAGACCCTCAAGTCGTTGTCTGCGCCTCGCAGCCGTGGGCTTCGACTGATTCCGCAGAACTGACGCGAGTGGGGTAGCGGTCCCCCAAAGGGCTCTGCCCCACTCGCGCTCACCTTTCCACTGAAGACGCTAGCTCCACCGTGTCCGCTCCGCTGAAGCCGAAGGTGCGCACGAACGCCTCGACCACGGCCTCGCGCACTTCCGTGCCCAGGTTCTCCGTGCCTCCGTGCCCCTGTGCCTCCAGCTCCTTGGCCACGCTCGTCATGACCACGTCCGGAATGCCGCAGGGCACGATGAGGGAGAACGGCGAGAGGTCGGTCGTCACGTTGAGCGCGAACCCGTGCCAGGTGACCCACTGGCGCACGTGAATCCCGATGCTCGCGATCTTCCGTCCCGCCGTCCAGACGCCGGTGTAGCCGTCCCGCCGCTCGCCGGGGATGCCGAAGCGGGCCAGCGCCACGATCAGCGCTTCTTCGATCTGCCGGAGAAACCAGTGAAGGTCGCGGCGGTGCCCTCCGAGGTCGAAGATCGGATAGCCGACGAGCTGGCCGGGGCCGTGGTAGGTCACGTCGCCGCCGCGCTCGATCTCGAAGACCTCGATCCCGCGTCGGCGCAGCAGCTCGGGCGCGATGGGGAGGCTGGAGTCCCGCGCGCCGCGCCCTAGCGTGACGACCGGCGGGTGCTCGAGCAGGAGGAGCAGGTCGTCGGCCAGCCGGCCGGCGATGCGGTCTTCCGCGAGGCCGCGCTGCCGTTCGAGCGCCGCGCCGTACGGCACGGTGCCGAGGTCCGCGACCGCCAGCCGGCGCCCAGCCACGCTCTACGCGCTCCGGCCGAGAAAGGCGCGGCGCGCGAGGGGAATGGCCGCCACGCACACGGCGCCGAGCGCCGCCAGTCCCCAGCGGCCGGCCAGCACGTGCGCGGGCACCGTGAGGGCGCCGATCAGGGCGGTGCCGAAGATCCCCAGCATGGCGAGGACGGAGCGGTAGTAGGTGTTCTCGACGGGGCGGCTCAGGCTCCAGGCGACCAGCGCGCCGGCGAGGAGGCCGCCGATGCCCGCGAGGGCGGGCGCGATGGCCGGCGTCACCCGCGTGTCCCCGGCGGTGGCGGCGAAGAGTGCGAGACAGATGACCGCTCCGCCCGACGCGGAGCCCGCGACGATCGAGGTCAGCGCGGAGCCGACCGGCCGCGAGAAGCTCAGATGTGGATGACCCGGCCCATCGCGTCGAGCGCGGCCTCGGCGACCGCCTCGGACAGCGTGGGGTGCGCGTGGATGGCCAGCTCGATCTCCTCGACCGTGTACTCGTTGGCGCGCGCCACCACCAGCTCGTGGATCAGCTCGGTGGCGTGCGGACCGGAGATGTGGGCGCCGAGGATCTCGCCGTACTTCTTCCCGCGGATGATCTTGACCAGTCCGTCGGTCTCGCCCGCGGTGCGCGCCCGGCCATTGGCGCTGAAGGGGAAGCGGCCGACCGCGTATTCCAGCTTCTGCTCCTTGCACTTCTCTTCGGTGAGGCCGACGCTCGCCACCTCGGGGTGGCAGTAGGTCGCGCCCGGCACGCCGGTGTAGTCGATGGGATGCGGGTGCTGGCCGGCGATCGTCTCGGCGGCGACGACCCCCTCGCGGCTCCCCTTGTGCGCCAGCAGCGGCGGCCCGGCCACATCGCCGATCGCGTAGATCCCGGCGGCGGTCGTCTTCAGCGTCCCGTCCACCTGGATGAAGCCGCGGTCGGTGAGCTTCACGCCGGCAGCCTCCAGTCCGATCCCCTCGGTGTTCGGCGCGCGCCCGGTGGCGATCAGGATCTTCTCGACCTTGAGCGTCTCCGCCTTCCCCGCCACGGTGAACGTGATCGTGGCCCCATCCTTCTCCACGGCCGCCGACTGGATCTGCGCGCCCGCGTGGACGGTGATGCCGCGCTTCTGGAACGCCTTCGCCACGACGTCCGACATCTCGCCGTCCTCGACCGGCAGGATCCGCGGCAGCACCTCGAGCAGCGTGACCTTTGCACCGAAGGCGTTGAAGATATCGGCGAACTCGCACCCGACGGCGCCGGCGCCGACGATCGCGATGGATTTGGGCGCGGCCTCGAGAAAGAGCGCCTCGTCGCTCGAGATCATCGTCTTGCGGTCGAGCTTGAGGCCGAGTTGCGGCAGGTCCTTGGGCCGCGACCCGGTCGCGACCACCACGGCCTTGTTCGCCGTCAGCTCGACCGGCGCGCCCTCCGTCGGCGTGACGGCGATCTTGCGGCCGGGGAGCAGCTTCCCGGTGCCCCTGATCAGCTCGATCTTGTGCTTCTTGAAGAGGAACTCGACGCCCTTCGAATTCTGTTCGGATACGCGTCTGCTCCGCTTCATCGCAACGCGGTAGTCGGTCGAGACGTCGCCGGTCGTGATGCCGAGATCCTTGGCGTGGCGGAGCAGGTTGGCGACTTCGGCGGAGTGGAGCAGCGCCTTGGTGGGGATGCACCCGATGTTCACGCACACGCCGCCGGGCTTGTCCTTCTCGACCACGCCGACGGTGAGCCCGAGCTGGGCGGCGCGGATGGCGCCCACGTACCCGCCGGGGCCGGCGCCGAGGAAGAGGACGTCGAAAGTCGTCGCCACGGGAGGCTCCTAGAGCAGCATCGCCAGCGGGTTCTCGAGCATCAGCTTCAGGGTCTTGAGGAAAGCAGCGCCGGTCGCCCCGTCCACGGCGCGGTGGTCGCACGACATCGTCACGCGCATCGTGCGCCGCGGCTGGACGGCGCCGTCCACCACCGCCGGCCGCTGGGCGATCCGGCCGACGGCCAGGATCGCGGCCTCGGGCGGGTTGATGACCGCGGTGAACTCCTCGATGTCGAACATCCCCAGGTTGGAAACGGTGAAGGTCGCGCCCGTGTACTCGTCCGGCTGGAGCTTGCGCGCGTGGGCGCGCTCGACCAGCAGCTTCGATTCGGCCGCGATCTCCAGCAGTCCCTTGCGGTCGGCGTGGCGGATCACCGGCGTGATGAGCCCGTCCTCGACCGCGACCGCCATCCCGACGTGGACGTCGCCGTAGTGCCGGATGCGGTCCTCGAGGAACGCCGCGTTCACCGCTGGATGCTGGCGCAGTGCCAGCGCGACCGCCTTCACCACCAGGTCGTTGAAGGAGATCTGGTACGCCTCGCCGAGGCCCTTGAGCTGCTCGCGGGCCTCCCAGGCGCGCTCCATGTCGATCTCGGTGGTGAGGAAGAAGTGGGGGACCGGGCCGATGGACTGCGTGAGCCGCCGCGCGATCGCCTTGCGCATCGCGGTGAGCGGCTCGTCGGTGAAGGCGGGCAGCAGAGGCACGGAGGCAGCGGCGGCACGGAAAGGCAGTGCTGCGGCCGCCGCCTCTGTGCCTCCGTGCGCCCGTGCCGCCGTGCCCGCCGACTCGACATCTCGCTTGAGCACACGGCCGGCGGGGCCGGTGCCGGTGATGAGCGTCAGATCGATGCCCCGCTCGCGGGCGAGTCTCCGTGCGAGCGGAGACGAACGCGTCCGCGAGGGGGCTGCGGGCAACGGAGGCACGGAGGCAACGGGGGCACGGGAAGGCATCTGCGGCGCGCCCGCCGGCGTTGCGGCGGCGGTGGGAACGGCGGCCGGCATCGCGGCCGGAGCGGCGGCGGCGCGCGGGGGGGGCGCCTTCTCCGTGCCTCCGTGCGCCCGTGCCGCCGTGCCCGCCAGTTTCGAGATATCCTCATCGGCCGCGCCGACGATAGCGACCAGCGCTCCCACCGGCACCGTCGCGCCTTCCCCCAGCACGATCTTGCGCAGCACCCCCTCGCCACGCGCGACCAGCTCCATCACGGCCTTGTCGGTCTCGACCTCGGCCAGCGTCTCGCCCGCCTTGACCGCGTCGCCCTCCTTCTTCTTCCAGGCGACCAGGCGCCCCTCCTCCATCGTGGGCGAGAGCGCCTCCATCACGATCTTGGTGGCCATCGCTACAGGGGGGGGAGGTAGAGGACCTGGCGGGCTGCCTGCACGACCTTCGCGGCGTCGGGCTTCGCGAGCTTCTCGAGGTGACGGTTGTACGGCATCGGGACGTCGGCGCCGGTGACGCGCACGACCGGGGCGTCGAGGTCATCGAACGCGGCGCGCTGGATCTCGTCCACGATCTGCGCGCCGAACCCCGCGAACGGCCAGCCTTCCTCGACCACGACGCAGCGGTTGGTCTTCCGCACCGAGGAAGCGATCGTGGCCGTGTCGAGCGGGCGCAGGGTCCGGAGGTCGATCACCTCCGCGGAGATCCCGTCCTTCGCCAGCTCCTCCGCGGCCTTGAGCGCCACCGCCACCATCTTGGCGTGGGAGACCAGCGTGACGTCCGTCCCGGGCTGCTTGACGTCGGCGACGCCCAGCGGGATCACGTGCTCGCCCTCGGGCACCTCGCCCTTGGTGTTGTACAGCATCTCCCCTTCGATGAAGATCACGGGGTTGTCGTCGCGGATCGCGCTCTTGAGGAGCCCCTTGGCGTCGGCCGGCGTCGAGGGCGTGACCACCTTGAGCCCCGGCACGTTCGCGTACCACGCCTCGAAGGACTGCGAGTGCTGGGCGGCGAGCATCAAGGCCGCGCCTCCCGGCCCGCGGAAGACGATCGGCATTGGGATCTGCCCGCCCGACATGTAGAGCATCTTGGCGGCGGAGTTCACGATCTGGTCGATCGCGAGGAGCGCGAAGTTCCAGGTCATGAACTCGATCACCGGCCGGAGCCCCACCATCGCGGCGCCCACGCCGACGCCGGCGAACCCCAGCTCGGTGATCGGCGTGTCCACCACGCGCATCGGCCCGAACTCCTCCAGCAGGCCGCGGCTGACCTTGTACGCGCCCTGGTAGACGCCGACTTCCTCGCCCATCAAGAAGACGCGGTCGTCCCGCGCCATCTCCTCACGCAGGGCCTGGTTGAGCGCGTCGCGGTAGGTGAGGACGGCCATCCGTCAGTCCTTGTACACGTCGGCGGTGAGCGCCTCGGGGCCCGGCTCGGGGCTCTCGTCGGCGAAGCGGAGCGCGTCCTCCACCTCGTCCGTCACGTCGGCCTCCATCGCCTGCCACTGCTCGTCGTCGAGGATCCTGTCGGCGCGCAGCTTGTCGGCGAAAGTGTGAATCGGGTCCCGCGCCTTCATCTCGTCAACTTCGTCCTTGGTGCGGTAGTGGCCGTGGATCGGGTCCGACATCGAGTGGCCCATGAAGCGGTAGGTCCGGATCTCGAGGAGCGTCGGCGTGTAGCGGTCACGCCCCCGCTGCGCCGCGCGAGCGACGGCGTCGCGCACCGCCAGCACGTCCATCCCGTCCACCACCTCGGCCGGCATGTCGTACGAGCAGGCGCGCTGCGCCACGTCGTAGATCGCGGAAGCGCGCTCCAGCGCCGTGCCCATCCCGTAGCGGTTGTTCTCGCAGATGTAGATCGCCGGCAGGCGCCACAGCGCCGCCATGTTCAGCGCCTCGTGGAAGGCGCCGTTGTTCACCGCCGCCTCCCCGAAGAACCCCACCGCCACCTGGTCGCCCTCGCGGTACTTGATCGCGAACGCCACGCCCGTCACCAGCGGGATGTGGCCGCCGACGATCGCGTGCCCGCCGAGGAAGTTCTTCGACACGTCGAACAGGTGCATCGAGCCGCCCTTGCCGCCCGAGCACCCCGTCGCCTTGCCGAACAGCTCGGCCATCACCGCGCGCGATGCCACCCCGCGCGCCAGCGCCTGGCCGTGCTCGCGATAGCTGGTGAGCACGTAGTCGTCGGGCCGCAGCGCCGCCATCGTCCCCACGGCCACCGCTTCCTGGCCGATGTAGAGGTGACAGAAGCCGCCGATCTTTCCCAACGCGTACGCCTCGCCCGACTTCTCCTCGAAGCGGCGGATGAGGAGCATGTCGCGCAGCATCTTGCGCAGCGCGTCGGCATCCTTGGGCGCCTTCTTGCCCGCGGCCACAAAGGTGTCGGTCATCGGTGTCCGAGCTTCAGCAGGAGGCCATCGCGCGCTCGGCCTGCTCCCACGCGTGGTAGGAGGACCGGACCAGCGGACCGGACTCGACGTGCCGGTAGCCCATCTGGAGGCCGACGCGCTTCAGCTCCGCGAACTCGTCGGGCGTGTAGAACCGCGCCACCGGAAGGTGCGCGGCCGACGGACGCAGGTACTGGCCGATGGTGAGCAGATCCACGCCCACGGACCTGAGGTCGCGCATCGCGGTCAGCAGCTCCTCCCATTCCTCGCCGAGTCCTGCCATCAGCCCCGACTTGGTCGGCAGGGAGGGGGCCATCGTCTTCGCGCGGGAGAGCAGCTCGAGCGCGCGGTCGTACCGGCCGCCCGGGCGCGCCAGCCGGTACAGCCGCCGCACCGTCTCGAGGTTGTGGTTGAGGATGTCCGGCTTCGCTTCGACCACGAGCCGGAGCGCCGCCTCGTTCCCCTTGAAGTCCGGGATCAGCAGCTCGACCGCCGTGTCGGGCAGGCGCAGCCGCGTCTCCTTCACCACGTCGGCGAACTGCTCGGCCCCGCCGTTGGGCAGGTCGTCGCGGTCCACCGACGTGACCACGATGTACTTGAGCCCCATCGCGGCGACCGCCTCGGCCAGGCGGCGCGGCTCCTCGGTGTCGAGGGTCCGCGGGGTCCCGTGCGCCACGGCGCAGTAGGAGCAGTTCCTGGTGCAGACGTCGCCCAGGATCATGAACGTCGCCGCGCGGTGCTCCCAGCACTCGCCCACGTTCGGGCAATGCGCCTCTTCGCAGACCGTGTTGAGCTTCAGCTCCTGCATCACGTGGCGGACGTGGGCGTAGTTCGGGCCGCCGGGCGCCTTCACCTTCAGCCACGGCGGCTTGCGGCCCACCGTCTCGGCCGACACCTGCGGGGCGCGCCGGGGCGCGATCTGGATCAACGGGAGCGGTTGGCTAGACATTGATGTGCCGTAACATAGCCGGGGCGAAAAGCCGGGGCCAGGGAATCGTCAACTGTCTGGTTGACGCTTCTCCTTGAGGTCTCTTAGCTCCTGCTCGATGGCGGGCGGCACGGTGAGGCTGTCCGCGATCTCGGCGATCTCCTCGGCGCGGCGCCACTCCCGCTCGAGGTCCCGGACCTCGGCCTGCTCGTCCACGGCCATTTCCACCGCGAGTCCCTCGGCGCCACGCAGCGTGGACACGGTGACCTCCCGCCGCGCGGTGTTGGCCAGGAGCTCCGCCGGGCCGCCGTGGCGCTCGACGTACGATGCGGCTTCCTCGGCCTTCCGCTTGATGCGCCGTCCCTTCTTCAGGTTGTGGTAGGTCAGGCCGGTGCGCAGCGCCTGCTCGGCGTCGGGGCCTTCGAGCAGCGTGCCGTGGACCTGGCAGGTGGGGCAGCGCAGCAGGAGCGCCAGGTCCTCGTGCGCCGTGCGAGTGAGCATGGCCTGCTGCACGTGCTTCGCGCGCAGCACCATGATGGAGCCGCAGCGTGAGCAGACGGGCGGCTCGATGTTCACCTTCCGGTTGCCGACGGACCAGGTGTAGATCGAGTTGCTGATGTTCGGGACCTGCCACAGGAAGCCGCCGATCGAGCCGCCGGCGGCGACGTTGAGGGCGATCGTGGCGCCGACGGCCACCGCGGTCACGGGGATGATGATCTTGAGGCGCTCGCGCTCCCGGGCCTTCAGCCGCTCGCCGTAGCGCCACCCCGCCATCTCGATGCGCGGCGGCTTGCCCACGCGCACGACGTCGTATGCTCCGGCACGGATCAAGGCCACCTGGTCGGTGGTGGCCGCCACGCGCCCCTGCGCGCCCATCCGCTCGAGCGCGCTGATCGCCTCGAGCCGCGAGTCGAACGGCGTGAGGTTCCAGCGGCCGCAGCGCTGGCAGATGACCCAGGCGCGGCTTTTCCACTCGTCGAAGGCGAAACGCTTGCCGACGCCGAGGCTGGAGGCGCCGCCGTCGCCGCCGAGGGCGCCGGAGCAGAACGCGCACGTCGTGTACACCCGCCGATCCCTACGTGCGCTTGTCGAATCTGGTGACGGAGCAGGGTGAAATGTCCCAGGCGGTCTTCCCGTCGAGCATGAGATCGCGGACGATCTCGCCCGTGAGCGGACCGAGCAGGACGCCTTTGCGGCCGTGGCCGGTGGCGTACCAGAGCCCGGCCACGTCGGGGTCGGGGCCGATCATCGGGCAGCCGTCGGGCGTCAGGGGGCGGAGTCCCGCCCAGGTGCGCAGGATCCGCTGCTCGGCGAGCGAGGGCAGCATCGCGATCGTGCCCGTGAAGATCGTGGCCATTCCGCCGGCGGTGGTGTCCTTGGCGAACCCGGCCTTCTCCATCGTGGAACCGAGGATCGCCTCTTCGCCGCGGGGGACGATATAGGTGTGGCGGCCGAACAGGACGCCGGCCGGCTCGCCCCTGGGCCAGGTCACGACGGCGATCTGCCCGCGCACCGGCTCGATCGGGAGCGCGCGGGGGAGGCCGCGCAGGGCGGGAGACCACGCGCCTGCCGCGACCACCGCGTTGGCCGTCGCGTAGCGGCCGCGCGCCGTCTTCACCGCCGTGACGCGCGCGGAGTCGACCACGATCTCCGTCACCTCCTCGTGATCCGCGACCTCGGCGCCGGAGCGGACCGCGTCGGCCAGCAGGGCCGCCGTCAAGGTGACGTTGTTGACGCGCGCGTCGTCGGGGGCGAACAGCGCGCCGAGCACCGCCGGTCCGATGCCGGGGTGGCGGCGCGCCAGCTCGGCGCGGCCCAGCCACTCCGCCTTGAGGCCGAGTGCGCGCTGCGCCCCGACCTGGGCCTCGAGCTGCGCCGCCTCCTCCGCGTCGAAGGCGACCTGCACGCTGCCTCCCCCCGCCCAGCCGACGTTCACGCCGGTGCGGCGGTCGAGCTCTGGCACCAGCTCGGCGTACCGCTCCCGGGCGGCGATGGCGAGCGGGAGGATGGGGTCGTCGGCCTGGACCTCGACCTGCGGCGTAAGCATGCCGGCCGATGCGCCCGAGGCCTCGCCGCCCGGCATGGCGCGGTCGAGGACCAAGACGCGCCGCCCCCGGCCCGCCAGCGCGCGGGCGGTTGCCGCGCCGACGATGCCGCCGCCGATGACGATGCAGTCGTAGCTGGTGCTCATCTCCGCCTGCTTGCGTGAAACCCGCAGCCCCATAGGTTCGTAGGGCCGTTCAAGGCATGTATGGGAGGTTCCTGATGTTGCGCAAGATCCTGGGCTTTGCGGTGCTGGCAGTGGTGGCCTACTTCGTTCTCCGTCTGGCCCTGTGGGTCATCGGTGCGGTGATGTCGCTCGCCACCACGATCATCATGCTGGCGCTGGTCGGGCTGGTGGTCTACTGGGTGATCAAGCTCATCTCGCCGTCGACGGCGCGCCGGGTCAAGGACGTGATCTCCGGCGAGGGTCGGAGCGAGGGCGATCTGTAGCGGACGGCGATCAGGCACGATGCTGAGCGAGCGCCCCGGACAGCTGGGGCGCTCGTGCGTTCGAGACATCACCACGGGGGCACGGCGCTCGAGTGCACGTGGCGGATGCGCCACCCGGCCTCGTGCCGCTCGAGCACCAGCGTCGCCCGGCCCCGCTCCACGATCTGACCCGCCCCGCCGGTCCAGCGATAGACCGCCACGATCCACGCGAGCTGGCCGGCCACCTCCGTCCGCAGACTCTCGATCGTCGCTTCGCCGCGGCCGGTGACCGCCGCGAGCCGAGGCCGTGCGGACACCGCGATGCCGCTGTTGATGAAGTCGGCTCCCGGCGCCAGCAGCGTGTCGGCCGCCTCGTCGCCGCGGGCCTCGGCGGCGATGAACGTCTCGGCGACCGCGCGCGCCCCCGCCGCTTCCCGGGCCGGGTCCACGCCGAGCGGCGCCGTGGCGACGGGAGCGGCGTGGCCGGCGCACCCCGCCAGCACGACCGCCGCGAAAACTCTAGCGACGCGCCAGGGCCGCATCCACGCCCCACACGATCAGCGGGACGAGCAGCTCGTGATGGCCGGTCAGCAGGTAGCCGGCGCCGCCGTCCTGGGTCGGGCGCTGCACCACGTTGAGGCGCGGGCGGTAGTGCCGGATCATATCGCAGTCCACGGCGGTGAAGTGCGTCGGCTTCCCCGCGCCGAGGTTCCGCGCGACCGTGAGGGCCTTGAGGAACACCTCGGGCAGGATCACCGCGCTGCCGATGTTCAGGACGACGCCGCCGTGATCCAGGGCCGGCAGCGCCGCCGCGAGCCGGCGGAAGTCGCGGAAGGTCAGCTCGCCGGTGGCGGCGCCGTCGGCGTCGGGGTGCTGGTGGATGATGTCTGCGCCCAGAGCCACGTGCACCGTGACCGGAATCCCGCGCCTCCAGGCGGCGAGCAGCACGCAGGCGTCGCCGCCGGGGAGGGCGCCGCGGCGGCTGAGCCACCGCGCCAGCGCCTCGCCGAGGCCCATGCCCTCGCCTTGCCCGGCCGCGATGGCCGCGTTCATCTCCCTTCCGGTCTCCTCCGCCATTCCGAACGTTCCGTCGCCGAGCCCGGCGGCCACGTCCTCGCTCGTGCCACCGAACGCCGCCAGCTCGAAGTCGTGGATCGCGGCGGCGCCGTTCATGGCCACGTGCGTCAGCACGCCGCGATCCAGCAGATGGATCAGGAGCGGACCCAGCCCGACCTTGATGACGTGCCCGCCCAGCATCGTCACCACGGCCTTGCGGCGCGCGGCGGCCGCGATGTCGGCGATCACGGTCTTGAGCTCGCGGGCCGCGAGGATGTCGGGCAGCGAGTCGAGGAACGCGTCGAAGCTCCGGTCGTCGGCCGGCGCCTTGGCCAGCAGGTCTTCTTCCACCTTGTTCGCCCGGCGGGCGATGGGAACGGTCTTGACCTTCTTCAGATCGGCTTCGGGAATCCCGCTCCCGGCGCTCATGGCGATCTCCGATTGCGGAGGCTGATCGTGAGGTTGCCGACCGACATCCAGCTCCGGATGAGCAGCGGGATCCGCGTGGAATCGTCCGCCAGATAGATCTGGGCGCGGCCCCCCGCGGCGAACAGGCCGCGGCTCTTGAACACGGGGCGGATGACGATCGCGGCGAAACGTCCCGCCGGCACGCTCACCGAGTCCTCGCCCAGGACGCGCAGGGTGACCGGGTTCCGGTCGGGCCGGAAGTACCGCGCGTACTCGTACGTCTGCCCGGTGTCGAGCGGCACGGTGCGCGCGAAATAGAAGAACGACATGTCGTCGAGCGGCTCGGCCGTCGTCGGCAGGGTGTCCCGATCGTCCTGGATGAAGTAGCCGCGATCGGGAAAGATCTCGTACGTGTGCTGGTAGAGCTTGCCGTCCTCGTTGTTGTTCTGGACGAACCGGCGGGAGGTGAGATCGTACACACTGAACCACGACTCGAGCGTGTCGGTCATCGAGTAGAAGATCGCGCTCCCGTGGACGGCGAACCGCACGTGGTACGTCGGCTCGCCGCGGATGGTGTCGATGCTGAGGACTTCCATCTCCGCGTGCCCGACGCGGAAGATGCCGAACTTGACCTGGTACTCCAGCCGCTCGCCCGGCGCGAACGGAACGCGGAGCGGCAGAGTGTCGTTCAGGACCGACGAGCGCGGGGGCGGCGCCTCCCGCCCGGGCGCCCCCCCGGCGCCCACCGCCAGCGCTGCGGCCGCCAGGAGGACGACGCGCATCAGGTGGACGGCACCGACGCGGGCGCCGGGCCGCGCGATTCGTGACGGCCGCGCGAGCGACCGCGCTCTGGGCGCGGGCCGCCCGGGCCATCGGATCGTTCCGGCGCCGCTCGCTCGCTCCTCAGCGCCTGCCACACCGCCCAGACCGAGCGCAGGGGCTTCGCCCGCGACGCGCGGCGGCGCGGCTGCACCGCGCTCGTGACCGGCACGACGTCCACCCGGCGTGCCTGTCCCGCCACGGCGCCGAGCAACTCGGCGTCGGCCGCCCACCCCTCCTGCGTCAGCAGGGGGTGGCCGCCCTGCGCCGACAGGACCCGCGCCAGCGTGATCAGGCGCATCGCCTTCAGGGTCCCGACGTGCTCGCGCGCGCCGTCGGCGCTCCCCTGCCGTCGCGATAGCAGCCGCACGAGGCGCCGGGCCAGCTTCTCGGTGCGCGGCAGTCCGGGCCGCCGGCGGTAGTCGGCCAGCACGAGATCGGCGCCGCTCTCGATCCGCTTCACCATCTCGGGGACGTCGTCCGGCGGGTCGGAGAAGTCGGCCTGCAGCACCACGGCCAGATCGCGCCGCGGCCGGTCGGTGCGCGAGGTGGCGAGCCGGAGCAGCTCCTCCAGACTCCGGGCGTAGCCCTGGCGCTGGCGATGGGTGACGAGGGTCAGCGGCAGGGCGCGCGCGTACGGGGCGAGCACGGCATCCGTCCCGTCCGTCGACGCGTCGTCCACGACCAGCAGCTGGTACTCACGCGGAAACGCGGTGAAGACCTGCCGGACCTTCCAGAGCAGCAGCCCCACCGTCGTCGCTTCGTTGTGGGCGGGCACCAGCACGTAGATCATGCCCTTAAGTATGCAGACAGGAGACGGCCAGTGGACAGGGCGGTTGCCAGACGGCAAGCACTGAAGTGGTTACCTGTTGCCAGCAGCCGGATTGCAGACCAGTGGCCAGTACTGGCAACTGGACTAGCCTCTCACGGCTGGCGTCTGTCAACCACTGCTCCCTTGCCGTCTGGCAACTGACCGGTCAACTGACTCCTGTCTCCCGATCTCTGGCGAGGGCGGCGGCGAGCACATTTCGCAGCTCGGCCAGCTTGAAGGGCTTGTGCAGGAACGGCCGTCCGCACCGCTCGAGGAACACCATCGTGTCGTCCCGCACCGTGTCTCCCGTCGCGAAGACGACGCGCGCCGCGACCGCCGGCGCCTCGCGCAGCAGCCGCTCGTACAGCTCGCGGCCGCCCAGCTTCGGCATCCGCACGTCCGTGATGATGACGTCGTAGTGGCGGGCGAGGGCCTGCGCGAGCGCGTCCTCGCCGTCGGCCGCCAGGTCCACCTTGTGCCCCCATGCGGCCAGGGTCGCCCGCATGTAGTGCCGGATGTGCGGCTCGTCGTCCACCACGAGCACGTGGCCGGTAGCGGAGCTGGCCTGCGCGGGCGCGGCATCCGCGGTCGCCGCCTCGCGCGCGGCGGGCAGCTCGACGGTGAACGTCGCGCCCTTGCCCGGGCTCGAGCTGAGCGTGATGCGGCCGCCGTGCTCCCGGACGATGCCCTGACAGATGGCCAGCCCCAATCCCGTCCCCTCGCCTTCGGACTTGGTGGTGAAGAAGGGCTCGAACACCTTTTCCTGCAGCGCCTCCGGGATGCCCGGTCCGTCGTCGACCACGTCCACGGCCGCGCCGTCCAGCCAGCGCCGCGCGTGCACCTTGACGGTGCCCGGGCGGCCCGTCGCCGCGATGGCCTGCGCCGCGTTGTTGGCGAGGTTGAGGAACACCTGCTGGAGCTGGTTCAGGTTGCCCTCGACCTCCGGAAGATCGCCGTCAACCGCCAGCAGCAGCTCCACGTTCAGGCCGAGCAGCTGGTTCTTGAGCAGGGCGACCGTCCGGTGGAGGATCGTGCCGATCGCGAGCCGCTGCCGCTCGCGCTCCTGGCGCCGCGCGAAGGTGAGCAGGTTCTTCACGATGCTCGCGGCGCGCTGAGCCTCCTGCTGGATCACCCGCAGCGGCTCGGTGAGGTTCGGCGGCGTGTCCCCCGACTCGACCAGGAAGTCGGCGAACCCGAGCACCGAGGCCAGAGGGTTGTTCAGCTCGTGGGCGACGCCGGCGATGAGCTGCCCGATCGCCGTCAGCTTCTCCGACTGGATCAGGTGCTCCTGGAGGCGCCGCGTCTCGGTGTGGTCCTCGATGAGGAGCACCGCGGAGCCGTCGCTCTCGCCCGTGAGCCGGAGCGCCGCGGCCGTGTAGATGCGGCGATCCTGCCGGATCTCGGCGGAGCTCGCCGTGCCGGGATCCGACAGCACCCGCGCCAGCGGCTCCGCCCACGCGGGGGGAAAGAGCGTCGGCCAGGGGCGCCCCGGCAGCGCCGTGACCGGCGTCCCGACCAGGGCGGCGAAGGGACGATTGGCCCGGCGCACGATGCCCCGCCCGTCGAGGATGCAGATCGCCTGCGTGATGGCGTCCGCCATCTGCTCCCATTCGCGCTTGCCCGCCGAGAGCAGGGAGAGGAGCTGGGCGTTCTGCAGGGCGAGCGCGACCTGCGCCGCGACCGCCGCGAGCACGGGCTCGGCCGCCGCGTCGTACGCACCCGCCTTCCGCCCCCACACGGCCACCACCCCCATGGTGTGCCCGGCCGCCACCAGCGGCGCGCCGAGGGCGCCGGCGTCGTCGCTGCGGATCACGCGCCCGGCACGCTGCGCCGCGCCGAGGAACGGGTCGTTCGCGCGCGGCGCCGGCTCGCCCCGTGCGGCGGCGAGGACGAGGCGGCCTTCGTCGTCGTGGTTGCCGATGGCCACGGCCAGGGCGACGGGATCGAAGAGCCGCTCGAGCAGCTCCGCGGTGCGCTCGGCCACTGATTCGGTGAGCGCCGCTCCGGACAGGCTGCGGGCGAACCGCGTCAGCTCGTCGAGGATCGACAGGGGGTCGGCCATCCTGCCTCCGCCTACCAGGTCGTCGCCAGGGAGAGCGAGTACGTCCTCGGGGGCTCGAGGGTCCGCGGCACCAGCGTGTAGATGTAGTTGAAGACGTTCTCCACCTTGCCGATGACCTCGAGGCCGCCGCGCCGCCACGTGGCGCGCAGATCGAGCGTCTGCGCCGGCACCCGCCGGTCGCTCTCGAAGATCTCCACCCGCTGCGGGCTGCTCGCCAGGCGGGCGTCGAACCCGGCCGCGAGCGTGCTCCCGCGTCCCGCCTTCCGGCCGAACACCCAGTCCGCGCTCAGCGTGGCCAGATGCTGCGGCCGGAAGGCGAGCGGCTCGTCGAGCGTGAGGTCGCGTGCGTCGAGGAAGGTGTACGCGAGCTCACCGGAGAGATGCCCGTCCGCCAGCGCCGCGGCGCGCGCCGTGAGGTCGAGCCCCCGGACGCGGGCGCGTGTGACGTTGGCGAACTGGATCTGCGTCCCGCCGCTCACCAGCCCCGGCTCGATGAGGTTCTGGTACTCGTTCCAGAACAGCGCCGCGTCGAGCTCGAACCGCTCCCCCAGCCGCGTCGTCGCACCGGCCTCGCCCGCCCAGCTCGTCTCGTCCTGCAGATTCGGGTTCGGGATGACCCGGATCCCCTGCTCGGCGGTGTTGGTGAAGCGCTCCGCCAGCGACGGAGCGCGGAATCCGCGGCCCACGCTGGCCCGCAGGCGCACCGCCGGCAGCTGCCAGGTGACCGCGAGGCGCGGGCTCCCGACGGCGCTCCACCCGACGGCATCCACCGCGATCGCGTCGAGGCGCCCGCCCAGCGACACGCGCACCGAGTCGGCCACCTGCGTCTCGGTCTCGGCGAACCACGCTAGCTCCGTCTGGCTGTGATCGCCAAACAGGTCGGAGGTGACGGTCGAATACGTATCCTCGATGCCGGCGTTGATCACGTGGCCGGCGCTCGGATGCCACTCCGCCCCCAGCTCGGCGCCGAACCGGTCGGCCGTCGAGCCGTTCGAGTCCGCCCGGAACCGGTCCTGGAAGCTGGTGCGGAACCAGGACACGCGGGCATTCAGCGCGAGGACCGGGCCCAGGATCCGGCGCGCGGTCGCCTGCACCTGGTACTTGTCGGACAGCAGCCGGTCGCGCAGCGTCGTGGAATCCACGCGGAACGGCTGATAGGCCAGCCCCCGGTCGACGCACTGGCCCTGCTCGCACCAGAAGACCACGTTGCCGACGTTCTCGTGCACGGCCGAGGCGTAGAGCTCCGCCTGGAGCGAGGGCCCGGGCTCGAAGACCAGCTTGGCGAGTGCGTGCGAGCGCCGGTCGCTGTTGTTCTCCCGGTACCCCTGGTTGTCGAGCGCGCCGCCGGAGACGAGGAGCCGCAGCGGCCCCACCCGCCGCGACATTCCGAGATCTGCCCCGGCGAACAGCGCGCGGGCGGAGCGCCAGCGCCAGAGCGGCGGCGGATCCGCATACGCGCCGGAGAAGAGGCGGGCGGTGAACTGCGGCGCGTCGGCGATCTCGCGCGTGATGACGTTCACCACGCCGCCGAGGGCGGCCGAGCCATAGAGCGCGCTGCCCGTGCCCTTCAGCACTTCCACGCGCTCGACCTCCGTGACCGGCAGAAGATCCCAGTTGATGCCGCCGCGGTCGCCCTGGTTGACCGGGACGCCGTCGATCAGGAGGAGGACCCGGCTCCCAAGCCCCTCCGCATAGCCGGACGAGCCGCGGATGTTGATCTGGCCGTCGAGGATCTGGACGCCGGGAACGAGTGCGATGGCCTCGTCCACGCCAAGGGTGGCGCGGTGCTCGATGTCCTCGCTCGTCGCCACGGACACCGACGTCGGCGCGTCCTCGGCCAGGTGCGTCTCGCGGCTGGCTGTGACGACGACCGGAGAGACCTCGATCGGAGCCGGCACCAGCACGACGGTGACGGCGGGCGTCGCGGCGCTGTCGGTCCGGAGCCGGACGGCGGCCGGGAGGAAGCCGATGCGCGCGGCGCGCAGCACGAGGATGCCGGGCGGCGTGCGCCGGAACGCGAACTGCCCGCCGGCATCGGTGGTGGTGTGCAGCGTAGTGCCGGCGATCTCCACGAACGCCCCCGCCACCGGCGTGCTGTCGGCCCCGCTCACCACCACGCCCGCCAGCGAGTGCGCCGGCGCCTGCGCGCGCGCCTCCGCGCACAACCCCAGCGCCGCTGCGAGGACGAGCAGCAGTCGCCCGAGGGAGACGCGGCGCCCGGCCGCCGGGCCGCGCTCCATCAGCGGCCCGGCCGCCGTGGCGCCCGCGCGACGCTCGCGGGCGGGAAGAAGTCGGAGATGCTGCGCATCTTCCCGTAGTCGGCCACCATGTTGATGCCGCCAGTCCCCCAGCCGGAGGGGACGCCGACGAGCCCGAACTGCGTCGTGTCCGCCGGGTTCTGATATGCGCCGATCTCCCGCAGCAGCGCGGGCGCGGTGGTGACGTCGAGCGCGCCGAGCTTCTTCCACACCACCAGCACCCACGGGTACGTTCCCGGCGGCAGGGGCGTGATGCAGCAGGAGTAGTAGGCCGAGTCCGCGCCGAGCGGCAGCGCGTCGGAGAGGCCCGCGAACGCGGTCAGCTGGGTCGTGTTCGTGGGAACGGAATCGTAGACCACGACGCGGACCCATTCCGTGGAGTCCGGGACGGCGCCGAGGAAGTGAATGGTGCCGCAGATGCCGGTCGGGCAATACGCGGAAGTGAATTCGGGTTTGAGCCCGCCGTCGCAACCCAGCGCGAGGGGCAGGAGCAGCACGGCGGCGGACGCCAGGCGCATGATCGGTAGTCTTGCCCCCGCCCCGCACGCGCGTCAATATCCATGGCGTTTCGCGGAGGTCGGGGCCATGCCGACGTACGAGTACCGATGCGAGAAGTGTGGCAAGCGCTTCGTGGTGGTGCAGCGGATCAGCGAGCACGGCGGCCGCGCGCCGGCGTGTCCGAAGTGCAAGTCCCGCAGCACGCGCCAGCTGCCGAGCGCGTTCTACGCCAAGACGGTCAAGAAGAGCTGACGCCGGTTGCCGGAATCCGTGTTTAAGCGCCTGCGGGAGGCGCTCGAGGCGGCACTGGCGAGCGCCACGCCGCCCGAGGATCTCTACGATCTCGCGGGCCGGATGCGCGCCGCGCTGGTCGACGCGCGCGCCAGCTTGAGCGAGATGCGGGAGGCCGCGGAGAAGACCGACCGCGAGCTCGCGCTCGCGCGGCGCGAGATCGAGACCGCGGAGCGGCGCCGCGAGCTGGCGGCGGGGATCAACGACGCCGAGACGGTGCAGGTGGCCGACGGCTACATCGCCCGGCATCGCGAGCGGGCGGTCGTGCTGGAGAGGAAGGCCGTCGCGCAGCGGGAAGAGATCGCCCTGGCCGAGCGCGACGTGGCCGAGATGATGCGCCAGCTGGAGGAGGTCACGAAGCGGCGCGGGACGATCGACGCCGGGCGCTCCTCGGCGGAGGCGTGGGCCAGCCTGGGCCGGGCCGGCGTGGACCGGCCGGAGCTGGACGCGGAGCAGGAGGCGCTGAAGGCGCGGATGGATCGCGCGGCGCGCGAGGCGGAGGCGGACGTGAAGCTCGAGGAACTCAAGAAGCGAATGGGCAAGGGATAGGAGCCTGTCATGGCGATGGACATCAAGAGCGGCCGCATGGTGTACCTGGGCTACGGGAAGTACTGGCGGTCCGACGAGATCGTGGGGCTCCATCCCATCGAGGAGGGGCGGGGACCGGGCCGCCGCACCGAGGTCTACGTCTCCACGCGTCCGGAGGCGTTCATCGCGTCGCGCTCCGAGCGCGCGATTCTCCAGGAGATGGTGACCGCGCCCGACGAGATCTTCCGGATGGAGGAGGCGCGCGGCGTCATCGGGGACCTGCTCGACGCCCTGCAGGAGCTGTCGCCGCTGCTGCGGCGCGTCCTGTCGAACGAGGGACGCTTCGAGGTCGAGAAGTGGGAGGAGCGGCTCCGCGCGCTGCTTTCGCCCGAGGTCGAGGAAGAGGGCAAGGCCCAGTCGGACCTGTTCACGCCCTGACCGCACCGCGCGCCGCGCTCGCCGCGGCGCTCGCCTTGTCGTTGTCGCATGCCGCGCCGCTCCGCGCCCAGGGAGTGTGCGACGGCCGCCCCATCCGTGCCATTCAGATCGATGCCCGGACCATCTACAGCGCCGACGACAGCGTCATCCCCTCCTTCGTCCGGGCCCTTGTCAACGATCTCCACTGGCAGACCACCGACGAGACGATCCGCCGCGACTTGCTGTTCGCCGTGGGGGACGCCTGCGATTCCCGCCGCCTCTCCGAAACCGAGCGCCTGCTCCGCGCGCGCCCGTACATCCGCAGCGCCTTGGTCGTGCCGGTCGCGACCGGCGACGGGGGTGTGCAGATCCTGGTGCTGACCCGCGACGAGTTGTCGCTCGAGGTGCGGCTGCGCCTGCGCGGTGGCGGCTTCCCGGTCAAGCGTTTGGTGGTGACGGAGGACAACGTCTTCGGCCGCGGCCTGCATCTCCGGACCTTCTACAACGACTTCGGGCGCCGCCCCGCGTACTACGCGGACGCGTTGGATCCCCATCTCCTGGGCCGCCGGATCGAGGTGGAGGTGATGGGGGGCAAGTCGGAGGTCGGGCCGGTCGCGGAGGAGACGATCCGGCGCGCGTTCGAGAGCGAGTTCGACCGCGTGGCGTGGCGCGAATCGGTCCGGTACCGCAAGGAGCCGTTCACGCTGGTGTCGCCCGCGCTCGGCAGCATCCTCGAGCCGCAGGTCTCGATCGGCGCGGACGCGGGCGCCGCGCTGCGGCTCGGCGTGCCGGGTGAGCTCCGGATCCTCGGCGCCGTGCTCTCGGCGGAGCGCGTCCTGGTCCAGGGCTCGCCGCTGGCGCCGAGTCCGGATCTCGACTCGGCGGCGGCGGCCGCACTCGCGGGGCGCTTCGAGGAACGGCGCCGCATCCGCCTCCACGTGCTGCTGGGGGCGCGCAAGCTCACCTTCCACCCGCGCATCGGCCTGGATGCGGTGCACGCGCTGGAGGACGTGCCCGAGGGCGCGGAGGCCGGGCTGGTTCTGGGGCGCAGCCTGTTCGGCGGCGCGGGACTCCAGCACGACTGGTTCGCCGCCACGGAGTTCGCCTCCGGCACGGAGTTGGGGCGGCGCGGCATCCTGTTCAGCCGGGCCAAGGTCGAGGGGCGCTATCTGACGGCCGACGGGAAGTGGGACGGCGTGCTGGCCGACGGCCAGCTCGTGGTCTACGAGATCGGGCCCCGCGCCACGACGGTCCTCGACGTCGAGGCGGCCGGCGGCTGGAACACACGGACGCCGTTCCAGCTCCTCCTGGCCGGCCCGAGCGGGCTCAGGGGCTACGGCGACCCCGCGCTGCCGGTCGGTCGCCGGATCGTGATCCACCTCGAACAGCGCTACTTTCTCGGGCAGGTGTTCGGCGCGGCCGACGTGGGCGCGGCGACGTTCGCGGAGGCAGGCCGCGGCTGGGCGGGCGACGCGATCTTCGGCCAGAACACCGGGCTCATCGCCACGGTGGGCGCCGGGCTCCGCGTCGCGCTGCCCCGCGGATCGCGCCGCACCTGGCGGCTGGACCTTGGCATCCCGTTGAGCCGCGGCCTCTCGCCCGAGCTGCGCCTGGGCGTGGGACAGCATTTCGGGATCTTCAACGGCGAGCCGCAGGACGTGGTCCGCAGCCGCGAGCGCATCTCGTCGGTCACCGTGTTCGACTTCCCCCGCTTCTGACGGAGGATCCGCCGTGAGCCTCGCCCAGCGCTGGCAGGAGATCCGCACCGGCTTCGCGCGACCCTTCTGGATCGCCAACGGCACGGAACTGTTCGAGCGGCTCGCGTACTACGGGCTGCAGGCCGTCCTGGCCATCTACCTGCACGAGCGCCTGCGCTTCTCGGAGGAGCAGACCGGGCTGCTGCAGGGGGTGTTCGGGTTCGTCGTCTGGTTCCTGCCGATCTTCGGCGGCGCCCTGGCCGACCGGCTCGGCTACCGGAGGATCCTCTCGCTGGCGTACCTCGTGCTGTCCGTCGGCTACTTCCTCATCGGTTCCATCACGGCCGACTGGCTCGCGCCGGTGCGGGCGGCCGTCCCGCTCTACTGGGTCGTCTTCGTCATCCTGATGATCCCAGCTCTGGGCCCGGGACTGGTGAAGCCGGTCGTGGCCGGGACCACCGCCCGCGGCTCGAGCGACGCGATGCGCTCCCTCGGCTATTCCATCTACTACACGATCGTGAACGTCGGCGGCGCCCTCGGGCCACTCCTCGCGTCGGGAGTGCGCAGCTCGCTGGGCGTGGAAAGCGTCTGCTACATGTCGGCGCTGTTCGCCTTCGCCATGTTCGTGGTCACGGTCATCTTCTTCCGCGAGCTGCCTGTGCCCGCCGAGCACCAGGTGCAGACGGTGGGGGCCGCCGCGCGCAACATGCTGCGGGTCATCACGAACCTGCGGGTGCTGGTGTTCCTGCTTCTCTTCTCGGGGTTCTACGTCGTCTTCTGGCAGGTGTACGTCGCGTTGCCGCTCTACGTGCGCGGCTACGTGGACGCGCATTCCCCCATCGACGCGCTGATCTCGATCGAGGGCACCGGCGTCATCCTGCTGACCGTGGCCGTGGCCTGGCTGACGCGGCGCCTCAAGCCGATCACCACGATGGCTTCGGGGGTGCTCATCACGAGCTTGTCGTGGCTGCTGCTGACCCTTTCCGGCAGCTCGCTGTTCATCGCGGCGACGCTGGTCGGCATCGCGATCGGCGAGCTCACCCAGGCGCCGCGCTACTACGAGTACATCTCGAAGCTCGCCCCGAAGGGCCAGGAGGCGACCTTCATCGGCTTCGCCTTCCTCCCCATCGCCGTCGGCTACTTGGTCGGGGGGCCGCTCGGCGGGTGGCTGGTGCGCTACTTCGGGACGGTCGTCCGCCGGCCGTCGGCAATGTGGTTCGTCGTGTCCGCGATCGGCGTGCTGACGGCAGTGCTGCTGTGGGCGTACGACCGGATATTCATGGGGACGCAGAAGGCGGAAGTCAGCGCGCAGTGAAGTTGCCAGACGGCAAGGTGGCAGTGGTTACCAGACGTGAGAGTGCGGGGGCAGAACAGGCCCCACCGAACTCCGCTTCCTGGTGGGGGCGGAAGCGCAATGACGCGGTGGCCTGGGCGCGGGGACGGATGTGGTGGCCGCGGGCGTTGGTGCTCGCGTACGTCGCCTACGCCGGCTGGCGCCACTACGCCGACGGCGAATACGGCAGCGTCTTCTCCGGCATCACCCTCGCGATCCACGAGCTGGGGCACGTGCTCTTCGGACCCTTCGGCGAATGGCTCGGGATCGCCGGCGGCAGCATCACGCAGCTGGCGGCGCCGCTCGCCGTCGCGCTGATCATGCTCCGGCAGCGGGACTACTTCGGCGTCGCGGTGGGCGGCGCCTGGCTCTCGATGAGCCTCTCGAACCTTGCGGTCTACGTTGCCGACGCGCGCGCCGAGGCGCTGCCGCTCTACTCGCTGGGCGGCGGCGATCCGGTGCACGACTGGAACTACCTGCTGGGGAGCCTCCACCTCCTCCCGCAGGACACCGCCATCGCCGGCGCCGTCCGCCTCGCGTCCCTGGCCGCACTCGTCGTCTCGGTGCTCCTGGGCGTGTGGCTCTGCCGGGTGATGGCGCGCTCGCCGAAGGGCGCGAGCGCGGCTGCGGCGTGAGCGGGGCGGCCGAAGCCGAGATCGCGGCCGCACGGGCCGCGCTGGCGCGAGCGCTGCGCGTGGTCGTGCTTACGGGCGCGGGCGTCAGCGCCGAGTCCGGCATCCCGACCTTCCGGGGCGCGGGCGGCCTCTGGAAGCAGTTCCGACCCGAGGAGCTCGCGACCCCGATCGCCTTCGGGCGCGACCCGCGGCTCGTCTGGGAGTGGTACGCGTGGCGCCGCGAGGCGGTGCGGGGGTGCCGCCCGAACGCGGCGCACGTGGCCCTCGCCCGCTGGGCGCTCTCCCGCCCTGGCGTCACCTTGGTCTCGCAGAACGTGGACGACCTGCACGAGCGGGCGGCGAGAGAGGTGGCCGGCGACGCGGACGCCGCGCACCGCGCCGAACCCATCCGCCTGCACGGTTCCCTCTTCCACGACCGCTGCACGCGATGCCAGTATCGGGCGGAGGGCGCCGCAGTGGACGCCACGAGCCTCGAGAGCCTGCCGCACTGCCCGGAGTGCGGCGGCCTGATGCGTCCGGACGTCGTCTGGTTCGGGGAGATGCTCCCGGCGCGTGCCGTCGAGGCGGCGTTCCTGGCCGCAGGCGAGGCGGAAGCGTGCCTCGTCATCGGCACCACCGGGGCAGTTTATCCGGCCGCAGGTGTCGCGCACGCCGCCAAGGCGACCGGCGCATCCGTCATCATCGTCGATCCGGGCCGCACGGAGCTCGACGGCATCGCGGACATCCGGCTCCAAGGCACGGCCGGCGAGGTCGTTCCCGGCCTCCTCGGGTGACCCGTGGGTCCTAGCCCCGGCGCTTGAAACTGGTTCTCAGCTCTTGGCCGCCGGCCGCCGCGAGGGGCCCCGTCGCGCATCCTTCTTGCAGTACTCCCCATTCGACGACTGCGGTCCTCGTCCCGGATGGGCCGCGCGCGAGACTCAATTCGAGGGAGAAGCCCGCTCATGGCCAAGACGATTACGGCAGAGTGCATCAACTGCGGCGCCTGCGAGCCCGACTGCCCCAACGAGGCGATTACGCAGGGGGACCCAGTCTACGTGATTGACTGGGAAAAGTGCACGGAGTGCGTGGGCCACTTCGACACCCCCAAGTGCCTCGAGGTGTGCCCGGTGGACGGCGTCATCATTCAGAACGCCGACCACGTGGAGTCGCACGAGGAGCTCGAAGCGAAGTACGCGCGGTTGCAGTAAGGCTTCGCGGCGGTTGATGCACGGGCGGCCCGGATTGCTCCGGGCCGCCCGTCTGTTTGTGGCCTACCAGATCTGCGGAATGCTGTCCCGGCTTCTGACCATCGGGTCGCCCGTCTTGCAGCCGAACGCCTGGGCGAACGCCGGGATGTTCGAGAGCGGGCCGTTCACCCGCCAGAACTCCGGCGCGTGCGGGTCCGTCTTCGCCCGGCTGCGCAGCCGCTGGGGCCGGTTGTGGACGCGCCAGCTCTGGGCGTAGGCGAGGAAGAACCGCTGCCCCGGCGTGTAGCCCTCGATCAGCCCCGGACGCCCGTCGCGCTGCAGCGCTCGCTCGAGCGCGTCGTAGCCGATCAAGAGTCCACCGTAGTCCGCGATGTTCTCCCCCTCCGTGAGCTTGCCGTTCACGTGGAACGTGTCCACCTGGACGTAGCCGTCGAACTGTCGCACGACGAGCTCGGCCTGCTGGGAGAAATGCACCGAGTCGGCCGGCGTCCACCAGTCGCGCAGGTTGCCCTCCGCGTCGTAGTGGCGGCCCTCATCGTCGAAGCCGTGCGTGGTCTCGTGGCCTGCCCAGCTCCCGCCCAGGGAGCCGTAGTTGGCGCCGTCGTCGGCCTTCGGGTCGAAAGTCTGGGGCACGAGCGCGCCGGCCGGGAAGACCACTTCGTTCTTGCTCGGGTCGTAATAGGCGTTCACTGTGGGCACCGTGATGCCCCACTCGGTCTTGTCCACCGGCTGGCCGGGGCGGTTGACCGTCCGCTGCCACTCGAACGCGTTGGCGCGGGCGACGTTCAGGACGAACGGGCCGTTCTTCACCACCAGCCTGCCGTAGTCGCGCCAGCGATCGGGGTAGCCGACCTTCTCGCCCATGTGATCGAGCTTGTCGAGCGCCTGCGTGCGGGTCGCGTCCGACATCCAGGCGAGGTGCTGGAGCCGCTCGCGGAACGCGGCGCGCACGTCGTCGATCACCGCCTTGGCGCGCGCCTTCGCATCGGGTGGGAAGGTCTTCGCGACGTACGCCTGGCCGAGCGCCTCACCGAGGTCGCCGTCGGTCTCGCGCAGGCAGCGCTTCCACCGCGGCAGGAGCTGCTTCGCGCCGGTGAAGCGCGAGTTGAAGTCGAAGTTCTCCTCCACGAACGGTGTGCTCAGCCAGGGGGCGGACTCGGCGATCACGCGAACGCGGAGATAGGCCTTCCACTGGGCCAGCGGTGCCGTCGCCAGCAGCGCGCTCGCCCGCCGCAGAAACTGGGGCATGCCCACGTTCACCTTGCGCACCGGCACCGTCAGTCCGACGGCGCGGAAGTAGCGCGGCCACGAGATGTGCGCGGCGAGCGTGTCCAGCTGCCGCACCGTCATCGGGTGGTCGGTCGCCGCGGGGTCGCGCATCTCCACCCGCCGCAGCGACGCCTTCGCCAGCTCCGTCTCGAGCGCCATCGCCGCCACCGCGTCGCGCGCGGCCTGGGCCTGCCGCTCGCCGGCCAAGACGAAGAGGCGCGTCAGGTGCGCCACGTACGCCTCGCGCGTGGAGTCGGCGGACGCGCCGGTCTCCGTGTAGTAGTCCCGGTCCGGCAGCCCCAGCCCTCCCTGACCGAACGACGCCAGGTAATGCGCAGCGTCGTGCGCGTCCACGTCCGGGCCGAAACGGAAGGCCGCGTTGACGCCGCGGACGTGCAGCGCCGCGAGTTCGGGCACCAGCTGGGAGCGCGCGGTGATCCGGTCGATCTCGGTGAGCCAGGGGCGGATCGGTGCAAGCCCCGCCGCCTCGATCGCCGTCGAGTCCATGCAGGACGCGTAGAAGGTCCCGAGCTTCCAGGAGGTCGAGTCGGCCGGCTCCGACGCGCGCTGCTGGGCCGCGTCGTCCAGGACCGAGCGGACGACCAGCTCGTTGGCGTCGCTCATGTCCCGTGTGACGCCCGACGACGAGTACGCCGCGGGGATCGTGTCGGCCTTGATCCAGGCGCCGTTCGCGTAGTCGAAGAAGTCGTTGCACGCCTTCGCGGTCGAGTCGATCCAGTCGGTGTCGATGACCTTGATCGGGCGCGGGGTGCGGCTGGCCGCCTGGGCGGCGCCGCGGGCCGGCAGCGCGGCCAGGAAGGCGAGGGTGAAGGCGGGAAGCAGACGTGCGCGCATGTGCGTGATCTCCCGAGTGTGAGCCTTTCGCTGACCCCTAACCCCTAACCCCTGCTCCTAGATCCGCCCCACCCGCAGCGTGAGCGGCCAGCGGACGGCGCGCGCCGAGCCTTCCGGCCCCCACAGCGCCTCCAGCTCGTGCTCGAGCGCGGCCAGCGGCTGGGGTCCCAGCGCCTCTTCCATCGCGACGACCCCGGACCAGCTGCGCATGTAGCCCAGGAAGTGCCGTAGCGTCCAGGTGGCGCGCATCTCCAGCTTGGGAGCCGTGACGGGCTCGAAGGGGAAGGGAAGCGTCGCGTAGTCCTGCTCGACGTGGCGCCGCTCCGGCGGCCAGTAGCGCTGGAGCTTGTCCGCATAGAAGCGCCGCACCGCCAGATCGACGCGAAAGTCGACCTCGACGAGGTTGTACACCGTCTGCGCGACCACGGCACCCTTGCGCGCGACCCGCCGCACCTCCGCGTAGTACGCCGGGAGGTCGAACCAATGCGCCGCCTGGGCGGCGACGGCCAGGTCCACCGACGCGTCCGGGAGCCCCGAGGCTTCCGCGGTCGCGCGGTGGTACTCGACCTTGGCGTGGGGCGCGGCCCGCGCGAGCTGCTCTGCGCTTCCGTCGGTCGCGATCACCCGCTCGAAGAAATCCCCTAGCAGCACGGAGAGCTGGCCGGAGCCGCACCCCGCGTCCCAGGCGAGGCCCGTCTGCGGCGCCTCCCGGGCCAGGAATTCGGCGAGGGCGGCGGGATAGGTGGGACGATGCGCGGCGTACGTATCCGCCGCGGCGGAGAAGTGGTCCTTGAAATCCATCAGGTGTCAGGTGTCGGGTGCTGGGTGTCGGGTGCCCGGGAATCGCCATCCCTGACACCCGACACCCGAAACCCGTCACCCGCCGTGACGCCCGTGATCGCCTCGAGCCGATCCTGGATCCGATCGAGCTGCTTGTCCGTTTCCGCATACTGGCGTGCCGCGTGGTCCAGGTGCTTGCCGACGAGCCGGTACGCCTCCTCGAAGCGTGTGAACTGCTGCCGGAGCCCGCCCAGCGAGTCGAGGATCTCCTGCGCCTGCTTCTCCACCTCGAGGCCGCGCAGGCCGTGGAGGATCGCCGAGAGATACGCGTAGAAGGTGTTCGGCGAGACGGGGATGACCTTCCGCCCGAGCGCGTAGGCGACCAGGCTCTCGCCGCCCTCGCGCTCTTCCCCGCGGATCACGGCCTCGTAGTACACGTTCTCGGCAGGGATGTACATCAGCGCGAACTCAAACGTGCCCTCGTCGGGGCGGATGTACTTGTCGGCGATCTCATCGATCCGCGCGCGCAGCGACTTGCGGAACGCGCGCCGTTCCGCGTCCGCGGCCGCGCCCTTCGCGGCGAGCATGCGTTGGCAGGCCTCGAGCGGGAACTTGGCGTCCACGCTCACCAGCCGGTCGCCCACCTTGAGCACCGCGTCCACGCGCTCGCCCGAGCGGAAGGCGTGCTGCATCTCGTAGAGGCCGGCTGGGAAGATCTGACGCAGCAGCTCCTCGAGCCACGTCTCGCCAAGAGTGCCGCGGAGCCGCGGCACTTTGAGCAGCTCCTGAACCTCGGCCACCCTCGCGCCCACTTCCTCCATCCGCTTCGTGGCCTCGGCGAGGCGGCCGAGCCGCTCGCGCACGTCGCCCACGGCGGAGCCTTGCGAGCCGACCAGCGCGTCCAGCCGGCCGCGCACCTCGATGAGCTGCTGCTGCAGCATCGCCGACCCGTCGGCGGGGCGGCGCAGCAGCAGGACGACCAGCAGCACCACGACGACGAGAAGCAGCGCGAGGACGGCGACCGTCACCCTGCCCTCACGCGTCCGCCTTGTGGCAGGCCACCCGGTGACCGGGCTCCAGCTCGCGCAGCTCCGGCCGCGCGGCCCGGCAGGTCTCGTCCTTCCCGGGGTGGGCGCAGCGCGGGTGGAACGGGCATCCGGCCGGCGGATGCACCGCCGACGGGGGCTCGCCGGCGAGCACGATCCGCTGCCGCTTCGTCTTCGGATCGGGTACCGGCACCGCCGAGAGGAGCGCCTGCGTGTACGGGTGGAGCGCCCGCGCGTAGATCGGCTCGGACGGCCCCTCCTCGACGATGCGGCCGAGGTACATCACCGCGACCCGCGGCGCGATGTGCCGGATGACGGCGAGGTCGTGCGAGATGAAGAGATAGGAGAGGCCGCGCCGCGCCTGAAGGTCGGCCAGGAGGTTCAGCACCTGCGCCTGCACGCTCACGTCGAGCGCGGAAACCGGCTCGTCGCAGACGATGAACTCGGGCTCGACCGCGAGAGCGCGCGCGATCCCGGCCCGCTGCCGCTGACCGCCGGAGAACTCGTGCGGGTAGCGCTGCGCCGCGTCGGCCGACAACCCGACTTCCTCGAGCAGCGCCGTGACCCGCCGCTCCGCCTCCCGGCCGGCCGCGAGGTGGTGTACCTCCATCCCCTCCTTCACCGCGCGGCCGATGGACATCCGAGGGTTGAGCGAGGCGTACGGGTCCTGGAAGATGATCTGCATCCGCCGGCGCAGCCGCCGCAGCGGCTCGGGGCCGAGCGCGAAGACATCCTCGCCGTCGAACCGCACCGTTCCCGCGGTCCGCTCCACCAGCCGCAGGATCGTGCGTCCGAGCGTCGTCTTCCCGCACCCGGACTCGCCCACCAGCCCCAGCGTCTCGCGCCGCGCGACGTCGAGCGAGACGCCGTTCACCGCCTGCACGGTCTCCTTCCGTGTGCCGAGCAGTCCCGCGCGCCGAGCGAAGTGCGTCACCAGGTCCCGGACCTCAACGAGGGGCGGCGTCGTCACCTCTCGCTCCTCACGCCTTCCCCCTTCTCACGTCTCACCTGAACGTCTCACCCTTCACCTCTCACCTCTCACGCCTTTGGGGTTCATTCACGAGCCAGCATCTCGCCTTGTGCCCCTCAGCGATCTGAAGGAGCTCAGGCATCTCATTCTCGCACTTGGACCACTTGAAGGGGCACCGCGGATGGAACCGGCACCCCGCAGGCCACGCCGTGGCCGGCGGCACCTGGCCGGGCACCGCCCGCAGCCGCTCCTTGCGCTCCTCCAGCGACGGCACGGCCCCCATCAGCCCTTCCGTGTACGGATGCGACGGCCGCGCGAAGAGCTGCTCGGTGGGGGCTTCTTCGACGATCTGGCCCGCGTACATGACGTAGACGCGGCGCGTCCGCTCCGCCACGATCCCGAGGTTGTGCGTGATCAGCAGCACCGCCATCCCGAGCCGCTGCTGCAGGCTGTCGAGCAACTCGAGGATTTCCGCCTGGATCGTGACGTCGAGCGCCGTCGTCGGCTCGTCGGCCAGCAACAGCTTGGGATGGCACGCGAGCGCCATCGCGATCAGCGCGCGCTGGCGCATCCCGCCCGACAGCTGGTGCGGGTACGCGGCGGCGTGCCGGGGCGCGTCCGGAATCCCGACGGCGGTCAGCATCTCCACCGCCCGCCACCGCGCGGTGCTCCGCGGCACGTGCTCGTGCGCGCGGATCGCCTCGGCGATCTGGTCGCCGATTCTCAGGACCGGGTTGAGTGCGCTGAGCGGCTCCTGGAAGACCAGGGCGACATGGTTGCCGCGGACGGCGCGGATTTCCTTCGCGCCCAGGGCGAGCAGGTCCCGTCCCTCGAGCCGCACGCTGCTGCCGTGGGCGATGTGGCCGGGCGGCTCCACCAGCCGGAGCACGGCGAGCGCGGTGACGCTCTTCCCGCACCCCGATTCGCCCACCAGGCCCACCGTCTCGCCCTCGCCCACGGTGAGATCGATCCCGTCCACCGCGCGCGCCACGCCGTCCGGCCCGGTGAACAGCACGGCGAGATCCCGGATCTCGAGCAGGGGGCCGCGGCCGCTGGCGGGAGCGCTCACGCGATGTCAGGTGAGAGGAGGACGGAAACCGTCACGGCGCGGAATCTATGCCACGCCGCGTGGGCGTCTAGCGTGCCTTAGTGGCACGGCCTCTGCAGGAAGCGGACGCGGGAGCGGTGGCTCCACTAGGGGGCGAGGGAAGTGCGAACGGCGCGAAGAATGCGAACGGTGCTCAGTCAGACTCCTCCGGCGCGGCCTATCGGATGATGCGGAACGACCGTGGAGTACCCGCGTGAGCGTTGCGTCCGCTCTGCTCGCGTCCGGCATCGTGGCCGTCGGCGCCCTCTCGCAGGGGACGGTGGGGTTCGGCGTCGGGACCATCGCCGCTCCCCTGCTGCTGCTCATCGATCCCCGCCTGGTTCCCGGCCCTCTACTGCTCACGGCCTTCTGCCTCATCGTCGCGCTCACCTGGCGCGAGTGGAGGGGCATTCGATTCGGCTATCTCGCCTGGTCTCTGGTCGGCCGCTTCGCGGGCACGGTCGTCGCCGCGCTGTTCCTTCGCGGCATCTCCGAAGACCGGTTCGAGACGGTGCTCGGCATCGTGGTGATTCTCGGCGCCGCGATCAGCGCGATCGGCCCGGAGGTGCGCCTCACGCGCACGGGCTTCCTCGGCGCCGGCGCGCTCTCCGGCTTCTTCGGCACGACGGCGGCCATCGGTGGACCGCCGATCGCTCTCCTCTACCAGCGCGAGAAGGGCCCGGTGGTACGCGGGACGCTCTCGGCCTTCTTCGTCGTCGGCACCGCGATTTCGATCGCGGGGCTCGCCTGGGCCGGCAAGTTCGGACACACGGAGCTGCAGCTGACCCCCGTCCTCCTGCCCGGCGCTCTCGTCGGCTTCCTGCTCTCGGGCCGGCTCACGCGAATCACGGATCGCGGGTGGTTGCGCCCCGCGATCCTGGTGCTGAGCGTGCTGGCCGGCTGCATCGTGGTCGCGAAGCACTTCATCCGGTAGCACGCTGCGGGAACGGAGCCCGCGGGCGGACGCCGCGGGCGGAAGTGGCCGGCGATCAGGTGCTGCGGCGGTCGAGCAGGTCTACGTACGCTCCCGCGATCAGCGCCTCCTCGCCGATCTCCAGCGCGCCCATCAGGCGCTTCGCTTCGCGCACCCCGACGTCGGCCGGCTCGCCGCTTGCCAGCTCGACCTCCAGCTCGAGGAACGGCCCGAGATCCCGCACGTCATCGAGGTGGATGCGCGTGCGCCCGAGGCGGTAGACGAGCCGGCGCTTGAGCACCCGTCCGGCGACTCCCAGCGCCGCCGCCAGAAGCTCGCGCAACGCGGCGGCGTCGCGCACGGCCACGGTCTCGTAGTCCGATTCCTTCGGCCCCGGGCTGTCGGGGCGCCGGTAGTAGATCAGCTCGGCATCGGCGCCGGAGCGCTCGCGCAGCTTCAGCCGAGCACCCTTGACGCGGAAGAACGTGTCGGTTTGCTCGACGAGCTGTCCCGGGCCGTCCGCGATCCCTTCCACCAGCCGCCGGGTGGCTTGGAGGTCGCGGAGGCGCGCCTTGATCTCGACGTTGCGGGCCACGGCGCTTCTACGGCGAGCCCGGCTTGGCGAGTGCGGCGAACGACGTGGCTGCCGTCTTCACCTTCCCGGCCCACCGGTGAGCGTTGAGCTCCGACCACGCGGTCAGCCCGAAGTAGATGACGCCGAAGGCAATCACCTTCTCCGGGTGCTCCACCCAGAGCCCGCCGCCGGGGATCCGCTGCGCGGCCACGACCTCGGGCGTGATGCCGAGGCGCGGGATCGGCAGGAGGATCGTCGCGAAGCAGCCCAGCAGGTAGAAGACCGTGGACGCGGCCCATCCCGCCATCACGGCCGCCTTCTGTCCCAGATCCTGTCCCTGTCCCAGGATCACCCCGAGCAGCCGATTCAGCGTTTGACCCCAGAAGGCGGTGATCGGCCACCAGCTGCGAAAGACGAACGAGATGGCGCCGGCGAACAGCGTGTAGAACGTGCCGAGGCCCACGATCCTCAGCCCTCGCGCGACCCGAGCGCCCGGCGCGAAAGAAACCACGCCCATGAACGCGGCCGAGTGGATGATGATGAACTCGACCAGCATCACGACCAGCAGCCACTTCACCATGAACGGCCCGAAGGTCGAGGGCCGGATCCAGGTGACGAGGAAGACTCCCGCGAAGCCGACATCGGGGAGGGCGGAGAGGAATCCGGCCCGCGCGCTGGACATGCCCGACGAACCTACGCTTGGGCGACCCCTCGGCAAGGACGATTCCTCAATTACGAAGCCTTTGCTCCCGATCCCGGCGGCGCGCGGTTTGCGCTGGCGTGATGCGGATGCCACATCCACACGAGGCGCGACGCGCGCCCCTGCAACCAGGTGAGGACCGGAGGCCGAGATGAAAGGCGACAAGAAGGTGCTGACGGTGCTGAACGAGCTTCTGGCGGACGAGCTCACGGCCATCAGCCAGTACATGGTCCACTCGGAGATGTGCGACAACTGGGGCTACGAGAAGCTCCACAAGGCGATCGAAGGCCAGGCGGTGGACGAGATGCACCACGCCGAGTGGCTCATCCAGCGGATTCTCTTCCTGGAAGGAGCGCCGATCGTCTCCAAGCTGCATCCGATCCGGATCGGCAAGGACGTCCCGACGATCATAGGAACGGATCAGGAAGACGAGATGGGAGCGATCAAGGCGTACAACGCCGGGATCCGCGTCGCGCGCGAAGCGGCGGACCATGCCACGGTGGATCTGCTGACGAAGATCCTGAAGATGGAAGAGGGTCACGTGGACTGGGCGGAGGCGCAGCGCGACCAGATCGCCCAGATGGGGCTGCCGAATTACCTGGCGAACCAGGTGGGGGCCGGCGCCTAGTCGCCGCTAGTTCACCATCGTGGAGCGGAACACGACTACCGTGTAGTTGGTGCGGTAGGCGAATCCGTCTGCGCCCCATCGGACTAGGTGGTTGGCGCCTGACTCGGTTGGTACCGAGCCGATGGCTGCGCGCGTGATCGGATTGTATGCCGCGATGCCTCCGGCCGGACTTAGTACGTACACGCGGCCCGCCGGTGGGTCTACGCACACCCAGCCGCTCGTGGCGAGCGCTCCCTCGCGTGTCATACTCTCGGCCAGGATCACGGATCCGTCAGTCGCGAACAGTCGCCCAAAGGCGTAGAAGATCTCGGTGACGAAGAAGGCGCCGCTGGTGAGGCCCTGCCACTTTCCGCCCGCGATGACGCCGCCCAAGCTCACGGTGTACTGGCGCACGGCCGCCTCCGTCGTCTTCGAATCGAATCCGTAGTAGACGGCCGGATTCTCGGTCGCAGCGAGCTTGTCGCTCGCCAACTCCACATGATAGGCTGGGAGCGCGATGCTGCCGCGCAGAACACCGTCGTCATACACAGCAACCCCGCTCGCTCCCGGGCTCATGCTGGACATCCGGGCGACGACGACCGACCGCGGGGCGGCGGGCACCACCCGAACATCGGAGGCCTGAAGAGTGTCGCCAAAAAGGCTGTCCGTCCCAATGCCGAAGGCCAGGTCGACAGCGCGCGTGGCCAGTCTGATCCGGCGGATCACCGGCGGCCTGTCAAAGGCCGCGTACAGGTAGGCGCCGTCGTCCGAGATGGCGAGGCGCCGCGCCTGGCCGCTCACGGGGATCGCGAAGGCGACGGCACCGGTGGAGCCGTTGATTGCGACGATACTGTCAGTCGCGGCGGCGTAGATGATCCCGGAGCCCGCGTCCGACACGAGGTACGAGGTCGTCAGAGAGAGGGTCGCGATTGGAGTCGCGCTGTCGGTGCGCGACGGCGTTCCAACGGTGAACAGCAGCGGGCTCGAGGTACCGCCGCCGGGCCCTGGATTGCGGACGCGCACGGCGTTCAATCCGCTCGCCGCAATGTCGCCGGCCCCGATGTCGGCGGTCAGCGTGCCCGACCCGACGACACTCGTTGTCCGGTCCAGCCCGTTCCACGTCACGACCGCGCCGATGGCGAACTTCGATCCCGAAACCGTCAGCGTGAAGGTTCCGCCGCCGGCGCTTGCGGCCGCTGGCGAAAGGCCGATGGGGAGCGGGGCCGGGTTCAAGACCGTGAGATTGAGTGCGCCGGAGGTGCCCCCACCCGGTGGCGGGTTCGACACTGCGACGACGATCACGCTGCCGGCGGAGAGGTCGGACGCGACCGGCGTCGCGTGCAGCGTCGTCGAGTCGCCGAAGGCCGTCGCGCGCTGCTGGCCGCCGAAGCTCACAACCGACGTGGGCACGAACCCGTGGCCGTGGACGAGGACCTCCGACAGGCCGCTCAGCGTCGCTGTAGACTCCGGCTGCAGCGAGCCCAGGGTAGGTGCCGGGTTGATGATCGTGAACGCGCGAGACTGGGAGGCGCTCTTCCCGTCAGCCGATCGCACAGTCACCGCGATATCCGCGCCGCTCGCCAGGTCGGCAGCCCCGATCGCGGCCACGAGTCTCTGGGATGAGACGAACGTCGTCGGGCGATCCGCCCCGTTCCATTGGACTACCGCGCCCGTGGGGAAATTGGAGCCGACGGCCGCGAGAGAAAGGGAGCTCAGTCCTGCCGTCGCACTGGTGGGCTCGAGCGCCTGAAGCTCAATCGGTGGCGGAGGCGAGGTTGACTCAGACTTGCACGCCGCGATGAGTCCCGCCAAGAGAAGTGATGGCAAGTGACGCATCAGAAGCTCCTCGGCCGCACACCGCCCACACTGTATGCGACGGGCGTGAGGGGGCCGTCAGTCGGCCGGCATCCGACCCGAGCCCATCCCGACTTGGCGAGTTGCCTTTGCGCGCGCACGCGCCGCCCGAGACATCCGGAGGAGCCCATCTCGATCGGCTGGTGGCGAAGCATCTTGAAGCCAGGCCGACGTGGGCGCGATCTACCGCCGCCAGGTCCAGGCGGCGTCGGAGAAGTGGGGCAGCAGCTCGCCGGCGCGCTCGCGCACCTTGGCCGGCAGCTCGCCAGCTGCGGCCGGCACGCCCCAGCGCCTGGTCGCCGCGCCGTGGATCGCGGCGCTCACCGCCGCCCAGGTCGCGCGGTTGGGCGGCAGCAGGTCCACCAGGCCCGTGGCCGACGGCGCCTCGGCCGCGCCCCGCGTCACCGCCGCCACCACGTCCTGTTCGGCGGCCAGCAGCACGGAGCCGTGCTGCAGAAAGGCGCCGTCGCCGCGCACCTGCGCGCTGCCGACGACCTTTCCGCCGGTCGCCGCCATGACCTCGCCCCCGGCGGCGCTGGCGAAGCACGCCCCCGCGCCGACGCCCGCGGGGGGCGGGGGGCGATCCGCTGCGAGCAGCACGTGCGCGCCGAGGGCCGTGAGCGCCTCGGCGAGCATCGCGTGGATCTCCCGATAGCTCGCGCGCAGCGACCCGAAGACCGCGGCTGGCGCCGCGACGGCGTAGGTGACCTCGCGGTCGTGCCAGACCGCGCGCCCGCCCGTCGGGCGCCGCACCACCGCCAGTGCGCGCGCCGCGATCGCGTTCCGGTCGTAGCGCCGCAATGCCGGCTCGTTGCGGCCGAAGGAGAGCGTCGGCGGGTCCCAGGCGTAGAGCCGGAGCGCGCACAGGCCGTCCTCTTCCGCCGCCCGAAGCAGCGCGGCGTCGAGCGCCATGTTCCAGGCACCTGAACCAGCGCCGTCAACCACGACCAGCCACTCGCTGCCCACGGAGCTCCTTGCGTGTACGTGAGAGGTGAGACGGCGCGATGCGGCATTGCCCGCCTCACCTCTCACTTCGTCTTCTCACCTCTCACATTGCCTTCTCACGCCGTTCACCCTCTCACTTCTCACGCCTCTTCAATCAGTGTTCGACTCTGCTCCTTCATGTACTGTTGCACGTAATACAGCCCGCCGGCCGACTTCCCCGTCGACCCCGACCCCTTCCACCCGCCGAACGGCTGGAGCCCCGGCCACGCGCCCGTCGTCGCGCCCTGCGGCCGGTTGGCGTACACCGTCCCCGCCTCGATGTGCTCGAAGAACCACTGCGCTTCCTTAGCAGTCCCGTAGAAGCCCGCCGTCAGCCCGTAGTCGGCGTCGTTCGCCCGGCGCATCCCCTCCTCGAGCGAGCCCACGCCGGCAACCATCGCGATCGGCAGGAACATCTCCTCGCGCCAGAGCCGGTGGCTCTCCGGCACGTCGTCCACCAGCGTCGGGGCGCAGAAGAACCCCTTGGCGAGCGCACCCGTCGTCAGGCGCCGGCCGCCGAACAGGATGCGGCCCGACTTCTTCAGGTCCTCGACGTACGCCTCGTAGCTCTTCGCCCCCGATGCGTTCGCGACCGGGCCGAGCCAGTTCTCGCGCTGCGTCGGGTCGCCGATGTTCGTGCGCTCCAGCAGGTCGAGCATCTTCCTGACGAACGCGTCCTTGACCGGCTTCTCCACGAAGATGCGTGAGGCCGCGGAGCACTTCTGGCCCTGGAGCCCGAAGGCGGAGCGGTAGCAGCCCAGCGCCGCCTCGTCGATGTCGGCGTGCCGCGAGACGATCACCGCGTTCTTCCCGCCCATCTCCGCGATGCAGGGCCGCGGCGCCTTCCCGCCCGCGAAGGCGCGGAAGATGTGCATCCCGACCTCGTACGAGCCCGTGAAGGTGATCCCGTCCACGCCCGGATTCGTGATCAACTCCTCGCCGAGCGTGCTCCCGGGGCCGGTGACGAAGTTCACGACGCCCGTGGGGAGCCCCGCGTCGAGGAAGCAGCGCGCGAGGAAGCACCCGACCCACGGCGTGTCGGTGGCCGGCTTCATCACCAGCGTGTTCCCGGCGACCAGCGCGGCGCCCGATGGACCGCCCATCAGCGCGACCGGGAAATTCCACGGCGAGATTACGACCCAGACGCCGTGCGGCAGGAGCAGGCTGGTGTTCGTCGCCTTGAAGCCCTTGAGCGGATCCTTCCCCATCGGCGTCACGAACCCGCGATGCTTCTCCACCTGGTCGCAGTAGTAGGCGATGAGGTCGGCCGTCTCCTGCACGTCGGCCAGCGCCTCCATCCGGTTCTTTCCGACCTCGAGCGAATCGATCGCGGCGAAGTCGAAGACGCGCTCGTTGATGGTCTGGGACGCCTTGCGCAGGTGCTGCACCCGCTTCTGCCAGGGCAAGGCGCTCCAGACCGGGAACGCGGCGCGCGCCGCGGCGATCGCCGCCTTGGCGTCGTCCACGCCCCCTCTCTGGAAGCGGCCGAGCACCCAGTCGGTGTTGATCGGGCTGCGGTCCTCGAACTGCTCCGAGGCCCGGCGCTCCTCGCCGCCGATCAGCAGCATGTGCTCGCGCCCGAGCCGCGCCTTGATCTTCGCGAGCGCGCTCTCGTAGCGCTCGTGCAGCGCCTCGGGTGGGTCGAACATCGTGGCGTAGGTGAGCTTGAAGGCCGCCTTGCGGCGCGGCGCGATCTTGTTGGCTCGCTTCGACTTGGCAGGCACGGAACTCCCCGGACGTTCGGGTCTCGGTGATGTGGCCAGGCGGGGAGAAGAGTAGCAAACGGCGGGCCAGGCGGGAAGGCGAATCCGGAGTCGCCGACTTGCAGTGTCAGGCCATCGTGCCGCGCACCGACATCGCTATGAGGAACTGCGCGACCCAGTAGGTCCCCAGCTCGAGCGAGTGCGCCGCCGGGAAGCTGCGGCCGAACCGGCGCAGCACGACCAGCGCGTCCGACACCACGAAGACGCATGCGCCCAGGACGCCGAACAGGAAGGTCTGCCGCGGGATCATCACGGCCTGCCCCCGCATCGCGGCGCGCCACGCCATCGTGGAGATGACGGCCGCGTAAATCACCAGCGGGATCTTCAGGCGTCCGAGCGCGCCCCAGCGATCCGCGAGGACCGCGCCGGAAAACACGATGAACGGCAGCAGCCACACCAGCTGGGCCACGGCCACCGGGTTGGCCAGGGAGAAGGCGGCGACGTAGCTCAGGTGGGCGAGGAGGAAGGCCACGATCCCGCCCGTCATCGGCTCGTCGGGAAGCATCAGGAGGATGTCGCCGCCGAGCGAGCACCCCAGCCCGACGACCACGAGCGCGCGGTACAGCGGCGGCGCCGGCCGGATGAGCCAGGCGGCGCCGATCAGGATGATGAACGTGGTCAGTGGCTTGAAGAGGTAGACGCCCTGCCGGTCGTCGCGGTGTGCCGCGACGATGGCGAAGGTGGCTGAAACGGTCACCGTCGCCACGAGCAGGAGCGTGGATGGGCGGATGGCCGCCAGCGCTCAGCCTCCGAAGGCGAAGCGCACGTTCGGGTTCCGCGCGGCCGCCGCCTCGTCGAAGCGGCTCACCGGCGTCCCGTGCGGTGCGCCGGTCACCAGCTCGGGGTTCTTCTCCGCTTCCTCCGCGATCGTGAGCATCGTGTCGGCGAAGACGTCCAGCTCGTCCTTGGTCGCCGTCTCCGTCGGCTCGATCATCAGCGCCTCGTGCACGATGAGCGGGAAGTACACGGTCGGCGCGTGGAAGCCGTAGTCGAGGAGCCGCTTGGCGATGTCGAGCGTCTTGACGCCGTACTTCTCCTTGAACGGCGTACCGGTCGCCACACATTCGTGCATCCCGCGGCCGTACGGCATCGGGTACTTCGCCTCGATCCGGGCTGCCAGGTAGTTCGCGTTCAGCACCGCGGCCTCGGCGGTTTCGCCGATCCCCTCGCGTCCCAGCATCGAGATGTAGGTGTAGGCGCGCACCATCATCCCGAAGTTCCCGAAGTAGCCGTGGAGCTTCCCGATGGACTGCGGCCGGTCCCACTCGCGGTAGTAGCGGTCCGCAGTCCGGACGACCAGCGGCACCGGGAGGAACGGCTCGAGGTGCTTCTTCACGGCGACCGGCCCGGAGCCGGGGCCGCCGCCGCCGTGCGGCGTCGAGAAGGTCTTGTGCAGGTTGAAGTGCATCGCGTCCACGCCGCTGTCGCCCGGCCGGAACTTCCCCATCAGCGCGTTGAGGTTCGCGCCGTCCATGTAGAGCAGCGCGCCCGCGTCGTGCACCAGCTTCGCGATCTCGGCGACTTCGGTCTCGAACCGCCCCACCGTGTTGGGGTTCGTGAGCATCACGGCCGCCGTGTCGGGGCCGAGCGCCGCCTTGAGGGTCGCGAGGTCCATCTGGCCGCGCGCGTCGGACTTGATCGCCTTCACCACGAAGCCGGCCAGCGCCGCCGTCGCGGGGTTGGTGCCGTGCGCACTGTCGGGGATGATCACCGTCTTGCGCGCGGCGTCGCCCCGCGCCTGGTGGTAGGCCGCGATCAGGAAGATGCCGGTCATCTCGCCCTGCGCTCCGGCCGCGGGCTGCAGCGTGATCGCGTCCATCCCGCTGATGTCCTTCAGCCACTCGCCGAGGGTGTGCATCAGCTTCAGCGCGCCCTGGCACGCGACGTCGGGCGCGAAGGGATGGACCGCCGCGAAGCCGGGGAGCCGCGCCATGTCCTCGTTCACCTTGGGGTTGTACTTCATCGTGCACGACCCCAGCGGGTAGAGCGCGCGGTCCACGTGATGATTCCGGAGCGACAGCTCCACGTAGTGCCGCATCACTTCGAACTCCGGCACCTCCGGAAGGCGGGGCGGGTCCTTCCGAAGCGCCGTCGATTTCACGCAGTCGGCGAGGCGCTTCGTCGTGATGGGCTTCGGCACCTTCGTGCCGCCGCGGCCCGGCTTCGAGCGCTCGAAGATCAGCGGGACGGGCCGGGGCAGGAACGGGAAGGGCTGCATGGGCATCCTCTAGAAGTCGTAGGTCCGGCCGGGCTGGAGCACGACCACGTCGGCCTGCTTCCCCACGGCCTGCTTGAACGCCTGCGGGTCCGTCTCGATGTCCGGGAAGGTGGCCCAGTGCATCGGGATCGCGACCTTCGGCTTGACGAACGCGACCGCGCGCGCCGCGTCCTCGATCCCCATCGTGAAGTTGTCGCCGATCGGGACCAGCATCACGTCAACCAGTCCCTCCAGCAGCTGCATGTCCATCGTCAGGGCGGTGTCACCGGCGTGATAGACGGTCTTGCCGCCCATCGTGACGAGGAAGCCGCAGGGGAAGGTGGTATACCGGCCGCTCGGGTCGACCTCCACCTGCCCGCCGTGGATGGCGACCACCATCTTGACCCTCCCGAACGGGAAGTCGTGCGCGCCGCCGATGTGCATCGGGTGCACGTGGGGCGCGCCCTGGTCCTGGCAGTACAGCGCCAGCTCGTAGGGCGCGACGATCGTCGCCTGAAACCGCTTCGCGAGCGGCACCGCGTCCCCCAGGTGGTCGGCGTGTCCGTGCGTGAGCAGGACCCCGTCCAGGGGCGGCAGCTGCGCGGCCGCCACGTCGGCCTTGGGATTGCCGGTGAGGAACGGGTCGAGGATGATCCGCTTCCCTCCGTGCTCCAGGACGAAGCAGGCGTGGCCGTGAAAGGTGAGCTTGGGCATCTGAACCTCCCGCTCAGGCTTTCGTGAGGACTTCCACCAACCGGTCGACGTCCTCGGCCGTGCGCTTCTCCGTGACGGCGATGAGAAGCACGTTCGGGTCTTCCATCGGCGAGGCGAAACGGTCGAGCGCGACGCCGGGCAGCACGCCCTTCGCGACGGCGCTGTGCACGATCTCCGTCGCCGGCTTGGGCGTCTTCACGGCGAACTCGTGGAAGAACTCGCCGCCGGGGCAGAGCGGGGCGTAGCCCTTGATCTTCGTGACCGCGTCGAACGCCGCGTGCGCGTTCACGCAGGCGGCCTCGGCCACGCCCTTCAGCCCCTCGAGCCCGACCGTGGCGAGATAGACCGTGGCCGCGAGCGCCATCAGCCCCTGGTTGGTGCAGATGTTGCTGGTCGCCTTCTCGCGCCGGATGTGCTGCTCGCGGGTCTGGAGCGTCAAGACGAAGCCGCGGCGGCCGTCGTGGTCCTGGGCAATGCCGGCGATGCGGCCCGGCATGTGCCGGATGTAGTCGTTCTTCGCCGTGAAGATGCCGAGCACCGGGCCGCCGTAGCTCATCGGGATGCCGAGCGGCTGTCCCTCGGCGACGGCGACGTCGGCGCCGCAGGCGCCCGGGCTCTTGAGCACCGCGGCCGCGACCGGATTGAACGCCACCACCAGGAGCGCGCCGGCTGCGTGGGCCGCTGCGGCGCACGCCTCGAGATCCTCGAGGACGCCGAGGAAGTTGGGCTGTTGCACGACGAGGCAGGACGCCTCGCCGAGCAGCTTGCCGGCCGCGGCAAGGTCGAGCGTGCCGTCGCTCCTGCGCGGCGCGACGGCGATGGTGCGCCCGGTCGCGCCGAGATAGGTCCGCGTGACGGCGCGGAAGTGGGGGTGCACGGTGTGCGCCATCACGACCGTGTGCCGGTCCTTCTTCACGCCGCCGGCAAGGATCGCCGCCTCGGCGCAGGCGCTCGCGCCGTCGTACATCGAGGCGTTCGCCACGTCCATCCCCGACAGCTCGCACATCATCGTCTGGAACTCGTAGATGACCTGCAGCGTCCCCTGCGAGACCTCGGGCTGGTACGGCGTGTACGCCGTATAGAATTCGGAGCGACGGAGCACGTGGTCCACGATCGCGGGGACCCAGTGGTCGTACAGACCGCCGCCCGCGAAGCAGAGCAGCGGCGGGTCTTCGCCCGCGATCGTGCTCACTGCCCGCACGGTGTCCCATTCGGACATCGCCTCGGGGATCGCCAGGGGGCGCTTGAGCCGCAGCGCCGCGGGGATCGCGGCGAACAGCTCGTCCGGGGACGCGATGCCGATGGTCTTCAGCATCTCGCGGACGTCGGTTCGGCTATGGGGCACGTAGGACATGGGAGTCTGGCTGTGGGAGAGAACGTGCAGCGCCCCGGATCGGGACCCGGGGCGCTGGAGTTTACTGGCCGATGTGCGAGGCGTAGTCCGCCGGACCGAGCAGCTCCTTGATCTCGACGGGGTTCCGCACCTTCAGCTTGATCATCCAGCCGGCACCGTAGGGGTCCTTGTTGACCACCGACGGATCGCCTTCGATCGCGGTGTTGACCTCGACGACCTCGCCGGAGACGGGGCAGAACAGCTCCGAGACGGCCTTGACCGCCTCGATCGTGCCGAACGGCTCCATCCTGTCGAACTTGGCCCCGACGGCGGGCAGGTCCACGTACACGACGTCGCCGAGCTCGCCCTGGGCGTAGTCGGTGATCCCGATCGCGACGATGCCCTTGTGATCGGTCTCGTGGAGGTACTCGTGCTCTTCAGTGTAGACGTTGTCTCCCGGGATTTTCGACATCTACGGCTCCACTCGTCTGCGAAGGTTGGAAGCGGTGGCCCAACGCTATCCGGGGCCCTGGCTGGTGTCAAGCGAAAAACGTGCCTGCGCCGCGCCGCGCGGCCGCTTCAGCGGCGCGGCCCGGCGTGGCGGGTCCGGACCGCGCCCTGCAGGGCGGCCCACGCCTCCGCGGCGCGGGCTTCGAGGGCCTCCTGCGGGCCGTCGTTGTCGATCACGATGTCGCTCTGCTCCCGCTTGAGACGGCTCGGCAGCTGCGCGCCGATGACGTCGTCCGCTTCCTCGCGCGTGTAGCCCCTGAGCTCGATCAGCCGGCGGCGCCGCGTCTCCTCCGGCGCGTCCACCAGCACGACCACGTCCCACGCGGCGGGATCGAGCGCCTCGAACAGCAGCGGGATGTCGCAGACCACGATGCCGGCACCGCGGCGTTCCGCGTCGGTGAGCCGCGCCGCGAGCAGCCGCTCCACGTCGGGATGCACGATCGCGTTCAGCACGGCGCGCTGCTCGTCGTCCCCCATCACGCGCCGCCGCAACTCGGCGCGGTCGAGCGTGCCGTCCGGCTGCGCGAGATCGGAGCCGAACCGCAGGTAGAGGGCGGCCAGCGCCGGCGAGCCGGGCAGCACGACCTCGCGCGCAAGCTTGTCGGTGTCGATCGTCGCGGCGCCCCAGCGCTCGAAGAACGCCAGCACTGAGCTCTTGCCGGCGGCGACGTTCCCGGTGAGCGCGACCTTCAACACGGAGGCACGGAGGCACGGACGCACAGCGGCACGGCATCGGCGCCACGCTGGCGCCTCTGCGCCTCTGTGCCCCCGTGCCTCCTAGAGGAGATCACCCTGACCTTCGTCTTTCCGCGGCACCTGATGGCAGTGGCGACACCGCGCCTCGTACGACTCGCGGCCGCCCACCATGATCTGCGGCGAGTCGTACGGCGCCGGCTTCCCATTCACCAGCCGCTGGTTGCGCGTCGCGGGGCCGCCGCACACCACGCAGATCGCATACAGCTTGTCCACGATCTCCGCCGCCACCATCAGCTCCGGCATCGCGCCGAAGCGCTCGCCGCGGAAATCAATGTCGGTGCCCGCGAGGATCACGCGCACGCCGCGGTCGGCGAGCGCGTTCGCCACCGTGACGATGCCCGCGTCGAGGAACTGCGCCTCGTCCACCGCCACGACCTGGGTGTCGGGGCGCAGACGCTCGATGATCTCGCGCGACTCCTTGATCGGCTCCGCCTCCACGATCGTGCCGTCATGACTGCTCACGCTGTAGAGGCCCGCGTAGCGCGCGTCGAGGTGCGACTTGAACACCTGCACCTTGTTCCGCGCGATCACCGCGCGGCGCACGCGGCGGATCAACTCCTCGCTCTTGCCGCTGAACATCACGCCGCTGATGACTTCGATCCAACCGGGTTTGGTACCGTGAAACATGGCGGGGTCCTGGGTGGGCGAATCGGCCGCGGGAAGTATGAGAGGGGGCTCGAAAGGGGTCAAGCGTGAAGTTGCCTATTGCGAAAAACCAAGGAAATACCTAGGTTTCCGGGCATCTCGGGGCATCCGAGCCCCCTGTTCCATGAACCCCCCAGTGGAGGAGTTGCCCGGTGAACAAGTCCGATCTCGTAGGCGCGCTGGCGTCCAAGACGAAGATGTCGAAGGCCGAGGCTGGCCGCACAGTCGAGGCGCTGTTCGCGACGAACGGCGTGATCGCGAGCGAGCTGAAGAAGGGCGCGAAGGTGCAGATCACCGGCTTCGGGAATTTCGAGACCCGCAAGCGCGGCGCCCGCAAGGGCCGTAACCCGCGCACCGGCAAGGAGATCACGATCAAGGCGTCGATCGCCCCCGTGTTCCGCGCCGGGAAGGGCCTCAAGGACGCCTGCAAGAAGAGCAAGTAGCCCGCACGGCCGTCCGCAGATAATCGAGGCGCCACCTCGGGTTTCCCGGGGTGGCGCCTCGGTTTTCAGACCCGGCTGGGGGGCCCGCCCCGCCGGGGGCCGCTTCGGTGGGGCCCCTGGCCCCGATCGAGCCGGGCGGTGATGTGGCGACCCCGGAGGGTGGTGCCGTTCAGAGCCCGGATGACGGTCTCGGCAACCTCCGGGCGGACCTCGGCCAAGCAGAACAGCTCCCGGACCTCGATCTTGCCGATCTGATCGGCCGCCAGGCCGGTTTCGCCCACGATAGCGCCGAGCAGGTCCCCCGGACGCACGTTGTCCTTCTTTCCGACACCCACCCAGAGCCGGGTCCAGCTTGGAATGGCTGCCCCCGGGGCGCTTCCGGCCCCCCCCCCCGGCTGAGGCCGCCCGGCTGCCGGCTCGGCCGTCTGCGCGATGGTCTCCGTGCCCGCGAGGCGGAGCGCGGCGGCGGCCACGTCGGCGGCGTCGAACCGCTCCAAGAGCGGGCCGATGAGGAAGAGCTCCCGGTCCAGGTTCTCCGACTCCAGCGTCCGGACCAACCGCGCGCGCACCGCTTCGGTTCGGTGCTCGAGCGCGGCGAGCGAGGTCGGGAGCCTCAGCGGGGTGAGCGGGGAGAAGAGGCTGCGGAGCCACCCGAGCTGCACCGGCTCGACCACGAAGATCAGGCGGATGGCCGCAGCGGCGTCCGTCGGCGCGCCGCGCCGCGCCTCGGCCTCCTCGCGGCTGGCCGGGCACGGGGCGATCGTCACCGTCTCGTCGCTCTCGGGATTCACGGCATCCAGGATCCGGCGGCGCACGGCCTCGAGCTGACTCGGTCGTGCGAGGACGTAGGACGCCGGGCCCAGGCAGGGCGGCTGCGGCGCGTCCGCCGCCGGGAAGCCGAACGTGACGGCCTTGAACGCGTAGCGCTCGAGCAGGGCGTCGAGGTCCGGGCCCGGGACGGCGGTCAGGACCATCCGCTGGGAGTCCCGCGGCGTCTCCGCCATCACCGCGCTCAGCGCCTCGCGGCCCTCCTCGTCGAGCTGCTCCGGCCACGCGAGCACCACCGTCCGGAACTCGGACGCGCGGAGCTGCGAGTGCTTGAGGAGCTGCAACGCATCCGAGGCGGCGACGACGAGCAGGGCCGGAAGGCCGGCGGCCAGCCGGCGCTGCGCCCGCGCAAGGCCGGAGACGGCGAACACGTCGGGACGCGTGCACGCGTCGGTGAGCGCGACGGCGCGATCGGAATCGGCGGTGATGACGAGGGTAGGGCGGCTCTCGGGGATGGCCTGGAGGCACGGTGCGGCCGCCGCGGGAACGGGCGGGACGAAGATGGCCAGACTGTGGCCACGGGCAATGACCGGTGCGGCGTCCACGAGCGACCCCCGAGTTGTCAAAGAGGACTACGGAATCCGGGAGGCAAGGTAACCTTCCATGCGGTGATCTGCACCCTCGGGCAATCGACGCGCCGGGCTGCCGTAGCCGACAAGATCGCGGCGGATTCGGCGGCCGCGCATCTGGCAGCGGCCGCGCCGCCGCCGCATTTTCGCACTGACTCTTTCCGGTGATGCGGCATGGCCACGGTCTCCAAGCTCGACCTCTACAAGCTCCACGCGGCCGAATACGTGAAGCCGAAGCACCCCGTCCTCGTCGTGACGAAGCCCGCACGCTACCTCGCGGTCGACGGCGCCGGCGACCCGAATGGCGCCGCGTTCGGTGCGGCGGTCGGCGCGCTCTACGCGATGGCCTGGACCATCAAGATGGGGAAGAAGCGGCTCGGCCAGGACTTCAAGGTGGCGGGGCTCGAGGGACTGTGGTGGACGGCCGGCGGCGACCCGTCGAAGTGGATGATCGACCAATCGAAGCGGAGCTGGCGCTGGAAGGCTCTGATCCGGATGCCCGACTCCGTCAAGGCACGTTGCCTGGTGATGGCTGCGGAGCTGCTAAAGGAGAAGGGGAGGGGCAAGGGCATCGCGGCGGTGAAGCTCGAGCGGATCGCGGAAGGGAAGTGCGTCCAGATGCTGCACGTCGGGCCATATGCCGCGGAAGGGCCGACCATGGATGCGCTGCTCGCGTTCGCGAAGGAGCAGGGACTGCGCTTCACCGGCCGGCACCACGAGATCTATCTGTCGGATCCCCGGCGCACCAAGCCGGAGAAGCTCAAGACCATTCTCCGGCACCCGGTGCAGTAGCTACGCTTCGCGCGTAGCCCGGATCAGCGCCTCCATGTGCTCGAGGTAGCGCTCGAGCGCGCGCCGTCCGGCCGTGGTCAGCCGGTACTCGGTGCGCGGGAGCCGCCCCTCGAACGTCTTGCTGCACGCGACGTACTGCGCTTCCTCCAGCTTGCGCGCGTGCACGCTCAGGTTCCCGTCGCTGGTGTTGAGGAGCTTCTTCAGGTCCGCGAAGCTGAGCGCTTCGTTGACCGCAAGGGCGCTCACGATCCCGAGCCGGAGCCGCTCGTGGATCAGGCGGTCGAGTTCGGGCGCGTGGCTGCTCGGCGGCGCGGTCCGGGCGGTCCCCGGCTTAGCCACCGTGCTTCCGCGCGATCAGGGCCCCGAACACCACGTGCAGGGCGCCGAAGCCCGCCGCCATGAAGACGTTCCCCAGCATCGCTGGTGCAGCGAGCGCCGCGGTCCCCGCCACCATGAAGCAGAGCCCCATCACCGGCACGGTGCTGACCGAGAACGCGCCCGCCGTCGCGAACGCCGTGCCGTAGAGCAGCAGCCACATCCCCGGTAGGACGGCGGCCATCCCGCCGTAGTACAGATGAATGGTGAGGATCGCCCCCGCCGCCATCGGCGTCGCGAAGGTCAGCGCGAACTTCCGGCCGGGCCGCCCGAACAGCGGCTCCCGCGCCTTGCGGGCCTTCCGCGCCGTGGTGGCGACGCCGATCACGATCCCGATGAGCGCCTCGATCAGCCACACCAGCATCCAGACCCGGTGGACGTCCAGGCGGTCCGCCCGCGCCGCCAGATACGCCGCGGGAAACGCCGTCACGCCGATCGCGACGACGCCCCATCCCGACAGCGCCGTGAACGACGCCGCCCCCTCCATCGTCCGGCGGATGTACCGCAGGTCCTCCAGCGCCTGCGCCGCGTCCGGCGCTCCCGGCGCCCCCTGCGAAGGCGCCGGCGGATTCGGGGAAGTGGTCATGCCGCGAGGATAGGCCGCGCCCCTGGAACTGTCAAGTACTTTGCATCACAAAGTAGCAGGAACCTCGGCGCCGATCCGCGGTACACCGCGGCGTGTCCGACGACGTCGCAGCCGCTCGGCCGGAGCGGCCGTTCGCTCTCTCCGGCTACCACGGGGCCCCGTCGCAGGCCGCGCTGCTGGTGGCCACGTTCGATCGGAGAGCGCGCGTGCGCCGCGCCTTCAAGGGCTTGGCGGGGTTCTGGGGCGCGATGGTCGTGAGCGTCGTCATCCCCGTTGCGCGCTTCGTCCTGGTGCCCACCTTCTTCTGCATCGGCATGGGGACTCGTGATCGCAACGGCGGAGGGGAGGGCGAGATGAAGCTGCTGCGCATGATGCTCGTGTTCATCGCCGGCACGGTGCTGGCCGCGTTGGGCCAGCAGGTGCTGGGCATCACCGGCATGGTCGTCGGGTCCATCGCCGGCATCTTCGTGGGATACTGGGCTGCGCGGCGCCTGATGCCGTAGGCGGGCGGCGGCGCGGTGGCGCTTGCGTCGGTCGTGCGGGCGGCGCTCAGAGCGCTTGGGGAGTCGCCAGGGTCTCCTCCGGCGCGGTTGACAGCCGCGCCCGCGTTCGCATAATGGGGCGTGCGACTCGCCCCGCTCGTTCTATCACTCATTGCCTTCCCCCTCTGCGCCCAGGCGCCGCGGTGGCACACGTGTCAGTCGTGCGGGCGGCGCGAAGAACGCGTCCTGCAGCGGCCAGCGCCTCCTCCGGCGCGGCCGCGCGCCCGCGACGTGGGGCTCGTGATCGGTGTCCTGCCCGCCGGAGCGCTCGACGCCATCACCGACGTCGCGGGCGTGAAGGTCGGGCAGGTCACGGTGACGGCGGGCGACTCGATCAACACGGGCGTGACGGCCATTCTCCCGCACGGGGGCAACCCGTTCCAGGAGAAGGTCCCGGCGGCCGTGGCGGTGGGGAACGGCTTCGGCAAGCTCACCGGCATCGCGCAGATCCGGGAGCTGGGCGAGCTGGAGTCGCCGATCGTCCTGACCTGCACGCTGTGTGTCGCGCGCGTGGCGGACGCCGTCCTTGGCTGGCTGTTGGCTCTGCCGGGGAACGAGAACGTGCAATCGGCGAACGTCGTGGTGGGCGAGACGAACGACGGGTACCTGAACGCCATCCGGCTGCGCCCGGTGGCGGAGGCGGACGTGGTGGCGGCGCTCAGGGGCGCGCGCGAGGGGCCGGTCGAAGAGGGGAGCGTCGGCGCCGGGCGCGGCACGGTGGCTTTCGGTTGGAAGGGCGGGATCGGGACGGCCTCGCGCAGGCTCCCGGAAGCGCTCGGCGGATGGACCGTGGGCGTGCTGGTGCAGACCAACTTCGGCGGCATCCTCACCATCGGCGGCGCGCCGGTGGGGCGCGAGCTGGGGCGCTACTACCTCAGGAACGAGCTGCAGGGTGGGAACGGCTCCATCATGATCGTCGTGGCGACCGACGCGCCGCTGGACGCGCTCGGCCTCGAGCGCCTGGCCCGCCGCGCGTTTCTGGGCGTGGCGCGCACCGGTTCGCCGGCGACCAACGGCAGCGGAGACTTCGCCCTCGCCTTCTCCACGGCCGCCTCGGTGCGGCGCGGCCCCTTGGCCGAAGGCCGGCTCACGCGGACGACGGAGGTGGTGGCGGGCGACCACATCTCGCCGCTGTTCGAGGCCGTGGTCGAGGCCACGGAGGAGGCGATCGTCAACTCGCTGTTCAAGGCGGAGACCGTGCGCGGGTACCGCGGCACCGTGTCCGCCCTTCCGATAGATTCCGTCGTCACCATTCTGCGGGAGCATCGGGTCATCCCATGAACGCGCTCTTCTCGCGTAACGTCGCGGCGCTGACGCCCAGTGCCACGCTCGCCGTCTCGGCCGAGGCCGCGCGCCTCAAGGCCGAGGGGATCAACGTGGTGGACCTCGGGGCGGGCGAGCCCGACTTCCCGACCCCGAAGGTCGTGGCCGAGGCGGGGATCCGGGCCACCGAGCAGGGGAAGACCAAGTACGCGGCGAACGAGGGGATCCTGCCGCTCCGGGCGGCGATCGCGCGCCGGCTCTCGCTCCTGTCGAGTGGCCGCGCGGTCAACGCCGACAACATCGTGGTGTCGAACGGCGCGAAGCAGTCGGTCTTCAACGCGTGCTTCGCCCTGTTCGGCTTGCGGGAGAAGGTGCTGATCCCCATGCCCGCGTGGACGAGCTATCCGCAGATCGTGCACCTCTCGCGGGCGACGCCGGTGGAGGTCGTGGGCGAGAGCGAGTGGAGTCTCAAGGTGTCGGTGCAGAACCTCGAGAACGAGTGGGACGACGCGGTGAAGGGGTTGATCATGAATTCGCCCTGCAACCCCACGGGCGCCGTGTACACGCTCGCCGAGCTCAAGTCCATCGCGGAGTGGGCGAAGCGGCGGGGCGTGTGGATCATCGCCGACGAGATTTACCGGCGCATCCACTACGGCGGCGGCCCGGCGCCCTCGTTCCTCGACCTGTCCGACGAGCTGCTCGAGCGCGTAGTGCTGGTGGACGGCGCGAGCAAGGCGTACGCGATGACCGGATGGCGGATCGGGTTCGCGCTGGCCCCGCGCGAGCTCGCGAAGACGATGGCGGCGATGCAGTCCCACATAACGTCGGGCGCGAACACGATGGCCCAGTGGGCCGCGGCCGAGGCGTTCGGCAACGACGCGGTGGAGGCGGAGGTCGCGGCGATGACCGCGCAGTTCCGCAGGCGCCGCGACTATCTGGTCGCGCGGTTCCGCAAGGAGCTGCCGGGCGTGGAGTTCGTCGAGCCGCTGGGCGCCTTCTACCTCTTCTTCAGGGTGGACGACGTGTTCAGCGCGCAGGTGCCGAGCGGCACCGAGTTCTGCCGCCGGCTGATCGCCGACGAGGCGGTGGCCGTGGTGCCCGGCGCCGCGTTCGGCGACGACCGCTGGGTGCGCCTCAGCTACGCGGCCTCCGACGAGGCGCTCAAGGAAGGCACCGACCGATTGGTCCGGGAATTCGCTCGCCTCAAAGAGGAACAGGCAATCGGGACACCGAAGGCAGGGTAGTTGCCAGACGGCAAAGTACTGAAGTGGTTACCAGACGCGAGTTGCGAGGGGCCAGACCAGGTGGCAGTACTGACCACTGGTCTGGCCCCCGTCCGCTGGCAACTGGTAACCACTTCCTCCTTGCCGTCTGGCAACTGCTCTGAACTCCGCTTTCTGCTATCTGGACACTCCCGTTTGAGGCCGTCTGGCTCCCGGTTTGGGCGCGCTCTATATTGGTGGCCCGCATCTACTTGGGGCATCGGATGGGTCTTGCCGGACGGGTCGTCGAGCGGACGGGCCGCATTCCCCACATCAGCTACAAGTGGGACGCGGAGACCGACATCCTCACGGGCGCGATCAAGAGCAGCCGCAAGAAGGTCGGCGGGCTGACGGGATCGGTGGAGCTCGAGGGGAGCGACGGCTCGTTCATTCTGCTCGACGTGGCGGGCGGCGCGATCTGCGGCGTCGAGGTGGTGGTCTGGCCGGACGTGCGCACCGCGAGCCTCTCGGTGCCGTCCAAGGTCGAGGAAGGGGACGTGGTGCTGCCGACGCGGCGCTCGCAGCCCTCGGTGGCGGCCGTCGAGGTGGACACGGCGCTCGCGATCGAGACGAACGCCGCCGAGTCGGTCTTCCACGTGCGACTCGGGCCGGCGCGCCGCGCCAGGGCGGTGCGGGTGGCGGATGGGCTGCTGGTCGAGGTGGACGAGCAGGAGGAGCTGGCGGGGCTCTGGCTGCTCGACGTCCCGCCGTTCCCCGCCGACGAGCCGGTCGCGTGATCACCGCGATCGTGCAGGTGCGCTGCTCGCGCGACCTCATCCCCGAGACGGCGGAGGCCATCGCCGCGATCGACGGGGTGTCGGAGGTCTACTCGGTGTCGGGCGACTACGATCTGATCGCCATCGTGAAGGTGAAGGCGTACGACGACATCGCGAAGTGCGTCACGGAGCAGCTGGTGAAAGTCCCGGGCATCGTCCGCACCAACACCATCAGCGCCTTCCGGGTTTACTCGAAGCGGGACCGCGAGGCGGGCTTCACGCTCGGCGAGCACTAGGCCGCCTGGCGTCCGGGCGGCGTCTCCTCCGATCATGAGAATCGCACACCTGGCGGACATGCATCTCGGGTTCCGCCAGTTCCAGCGGCTGGACGCCTCGGGCGTCAACCAGCGCGAGGCCGACGTCGCGGCGGCGTTCCGCCGCGCGGTGGACGCCGTCATCGCGCAGCGCCCCGACGCCGTCGTGTTCGCCGGAGACCTGTTCCACTCGGTGCGCCCGACCAACCGCGCCATCATCGAGGCGTTCACCGGACTGCGCCGGCTCCGGGAGGCGCTCCCCGCCGCCCCCGTCGTCCTGATCGCCGGCAACCACGACACGCCGCGCTCGGTGGAGGCCGGCTCCATCCTCAAGCTGATGGGGACGCTCGGCGTGGACGTGGTGGACGACGCGCCGCGCCGGCTCGACTATCCCGCGCTCGATCTCTCGGTGTTGGCGGTGCCCCACGCCTCGCTCCTGGGCGAGCGGAGCGCCGAGTGGCGGCGCGACGACCGGTTCCGCCACAACGTGCTCGTCTTGCACCCCGAGGTGCCGGGGCTCTTCCCCGAGGGCGTCACCGACTACGGCGGCGCGCGGGTCGAGCTGGCGGAGTTGACGTCGGGCGGCTTCGACTACGTGGCGCTCGGCCACTACCACATCGTCCACGAGGTGGCCCCGCGCGTCTGGTACAGCGGGTCGCTCGAGTACACCAGCCACAACATCTGGGGCGAATGGCGCGAGGAACGGCGCCACGGCCTCACCAAGGGCTTCCTCGTCGCCGACCTCGGCGCGGGGAGAGTGGAGCGCGTGAGCCTCCCGCCCGCCCGCCGCATTGCCGATCTCGAGTGGCTCGACGCGGCGGGCATGACCGCCGCGGAACTGGATGCGGCCATCCACGGCCGCCTGGTCGCGGTGCCGTCGGGCATGGACGCGGCGGTCGTGCGGCTGGTGGTGACGAACGTGCCGAGCGCGCTGGCCCACGCGCTGAATCACGAGGCGCTCAGGCCGTGGCGCGCGGCGGCCCTGCACCTCCATCTCGACCTGCGGCGGCCGGCGCCGCCGGAGCGGCTCGTCGGCGTGGGTGGGCCGACCTCGTCCCACCCTCTGGCCGATGTCGTGTCGGACTACCTCGGCCGCCGGCCGCTCGATGCCGACCTCGACCGGGCACGGCTGGTCGCCCTGGGGCGCGAGTACCTGGACGAGGTGGAGCGGGCGCTGCTGGAGGGCGAAGGCTGATGCGCCTCCACCGGCTGCACCTCGTCAACTTCCGGCAGCACCGGGACACGGATCTCGAGTTCGGCACCGGGCTCACCGGGATCATCGGCCCCAACGGCGCGGGGAAGAGCACCCTGCTCGAGGCGATCGCCTGGGCCATCTACGGGATGGACGCGGCCCGCGGGACGCGCGAGTCCATCCGCTGGCGGCGCGCGAAGCCGCGCTCCGAGGTCAAGGTCGAGCTGGAGTTCGGGATTGGTCCGCACGAGTACCGCGTGGTGCGCACGCTCTACGGCGCGGAACTCTTCCTCGACGGCGCCGCGCAGCCGATGACGACCTCGCTCGCCGAGGTCACCGACCGTCTGACGCGGGTGCTCGGGATGTCGCGCGACGAGTTCTTCAACACCTACTTCACCGGCCAGAAGGAGCTGGCCGTGATGGCGGCGATGAAGCCGACCGAGCGCGGCCAGTTCCTCTCCAAGCTGCTGGGCTACGACAAGCTGCGCCTCGCCCAGGAGCGCGTCCGCGCGCGGCGGGGGGCGCTCAAGGGCGAGCTGGGGGCGGTCGAGCAGGGCCGGCCGGACCCGGCGGCGTTGCGCGCGGCGCGCGAGCACGCGGCGGCGCAGGCTGCGGAGGCGGAGCGGCAGCTCGCGGTCCAGGTCGCGGCGCTGGGCGACGCGCAGGCCGCCCGCGACCGCCTCGCGCCGGCGTTCCGCGCGCTGGCCGAGACGCGGGACCGGCATCTGTCGCTGGTCACGGAGCGGCGGCTGACCGAGGAGCGGGTGCGGCAGGCGGTCGAGGAGGGGACGCGCCTTGGGGCCGAGCACGCGGCGGCCGCGGCGGCACAGGCCGAGTTGGGTGCGCTCCGGAGAGAGCTGGAGCCGTACGCGCCGCTCCGCGCGGAGCTGGCGCGGCTGGAGGAGCTGGCGCGCGACGCGGCGCAGCGACAGACGCTGGAGGCGCGGCTGGCGGAAGTGACGCGGCAGCGCGCCGAGGTGGACCGGCGGCTCGCGCTGGCGCGCGCGGCGGCCGGCGAGGTCCTCGGCCTGGCGCAGCGCCTCGACGCCGACAAGCAGCAGCAGGAGACGGTCGAGCGTGAGTACGAGGAGCGGCAGAACGCCTGGGTGCGCGAGCGGGCGGATGCGGAGTCGAAGCGCCAGGGGCTGCTCGACCAGTATCGGGACCTCGAGACCCAGAAGAAGCGTATCATCGAGGCGGGGCCCGAGGGCGCGTGTCCCACCTGCGGTCGTCCACTCGGCAGCGAGTACGGATCCGTGCTGGATCTGCTTTCGGCCCAGCTCGAGGAGGTCAAGCTGAACGGGCAGTATTTCCGGGCCCGCCTCGAGCAGCTGGCCGCCTCGCCAGCCGAGCTGGCCGCGCTGGACGAGCGTCGGCGCACGGCGCGCGAGGCAGTGGAGCGGGGCGCGCAGGCGCTGGCGGTGGCGACCAGCGCGGCGCAGGAGGCGGTGGAGCTGGAGAAGCAGCTGGCGCGGCATGACGAGCGCGCCGGAGACCTGACGCAGAAGATGCTGCGCCTGCAGCCGGGGTACGACGCGCAGCGCCACGAGGAGGTGCGGCGTCAGGTCGGCAACCTCGAGCCGGTGGCCGCGCGGGCGGAGCGGCTGGGCGTCTTCTCCGAGCGCGCGCCGCAGCTCAGGGCGGAGCTGGAAGCCGCGGAGTCGCGTCGGGCTGCGCAGATCGAGGCGCTGGCGGGCGTGGAGCGCGAGCTTGCCGGACTGCGCTTCACCGAGGACGCCTTCCAGTCGGCGGCGGTCGAGATGCAGAGGCTGGATGAGACGCTGCACCGCCTCGAGCTCGACCACACGGTTGCGCGCGCCGAGCTGGGGGCCGCGACCGAGCGCCTGCGGGCGGCCGAACGGGCGGCGGAGGAGGCGGCGGCGCGGGCGGCGCACGCCGCGCGGCTCCAGGCCGACCTGCGACTTCACAACGAACTGGATCGCGCACTCGGCGACCTGCGGACGGAGCTGAACCAGGAGATGCGGCCCGACCTGGCGGACCTGGCGGGAGGATTCCTGAGCGCACTCACCGAGGGCCGGTACGACGAGCTTGATCTCGACGAGGACTACCGGCCCACCGTCGTGGAGCACGGCGAGCCCTCGCCCGTCATGTCGGGAGGCGAGGAGGATCTGACCAACCTCGTCCTCCGGCTCGCGGTGAGCCAGATGATCGCCGTGCGCTCGGGCCATCCGCTCTCGATCCTGGTGCTGGACGAGATCTTCGGGTCGCTTGACGAGGCGCACCGGTCTCAGGTGCTCGCCCAGCTGCGTGGACTCGAGGGCCTGTTCCCCCAGGTCGTGCTCATCACGCACATCGAGGGGGTCAGGGAATCGGTGGACCGCGTCTTGCGGGTTCGCTACGACGAGGCGACCGGTGCGGCGGTGGTCGAGGAGGAGCGCGGGTCGCTGGCGACGCTGAGCGGGGGTGGCAATGCGGATGTGGCAGCCTGAGCGCGCGGCCCGCGGGCCGCTGCCGGCGACGGAGAAGGACATCGCGGGGCTGAACCGGCTCTTCGCCGACGCCTTCACCGACCGGTATCGGCGCGACGGCCTGGTCGGCGTCCGGGTGCCGTTCCTCAACGGCGCGATCTGGCGCTACGCCATCGCCGACGCGGGCGAGGGCGCGATGCTGTGGCGGGACGAGTCGGATCGCGTCGTCGCCTTCAACATCGCGCACAAGTCCGGCGCCGAAGGATGGATGGGCCCGCTGGCGGTGCGGCCCGACCGTCAGCTCGCCGGGCTGGGGAAAGAGATCGTGGTCGCGGCGGCGGACTGGCTCCGTGCGCAGGGCGTCACGACCCTCGGACTCGAGACGATGCCCCGGACCGTGGACAACATCGGCTTCTACAGCCGGCTCGGCTTCGTCCCCGGCTTCCTCACGCTGACGATGACGCACGAGGTGCAGCACGCGCAGGGCGGCCGGCCCGCGTACGAGGTGCTCGGTGCACTCGATGCCCGCGAGCGTACCGCACGGCTGGGGGACATCGGCCGGTTCGTCACGTCCCTGGCGCCGGGCGTCGATTTCTCGCGCGAGATCCAGCTCACGCTCGACTTCGCGCTCGGCAACGTCGTGTCGGTGCTGGACGGCGGGCGCCTGGTGGCGTTCGCGCTCTGCCACTCCGCGCCCCTGGCCGAGAGCGGGACGCGTGACGAGCTGCGCGTGCTCAAGATCGCGGCGACTTCTGCCGAGACGCTGCTCACGGCGCTCGAGGCGGTCGCGGTGTGGGCGGCCTCGCAGAACATCCGCCGCGTCGCCGTGCGCTGCCAGACCGCGTACGCCGACGCGTATCGCGCCCTCATCAAGTACGGCTACCGCGTCCGCTGGTCCGACCTGCGGATGACCATGACCGGCTTTGAGGAGCCCCGGCCGCGCGGCGGGATCCTGTGGAGCAACTGGGAGATCTAGGGTGAGGATCGGGATCGCCGCGGTCGGGTCGCGCGGCGACGTGCAGCCCTACCTGGCGCTGGGTCAGGGACTCCGGCGCGCGGGCCACGACGTCAGGATCATCGTGGACCGTACCTTCACTGACCTCGTCCGCGGCGCGGGCCTCGAGATCTCTCCCGTCGCCGCAGACCCCGCGGGCGCGCTCGCGGACAATCTCGCCGGCGTCGGCGACAGCCCGATCCATCTTCTGGGGTGGATGCGGAGGCACCTACGCCCGATGGTGCGCGGGTACTTCGCCGACGTGCGGGACGCCTCCGAGGGGCTGGACGTTCTGCTCTATTCCGTGCTCAACCTCGCGGCCCAGCATCTGGCTGAGCTGGGCCGAATTCAGGGTCTCGCCGCGTACCTGCAGCCGGTCACTCCCACACGTGCGTTCCCCCATCCGCTCGTTCCCCACCTGCCGGGGTGGCTGCCGTGGAGAGGGTCCGTGAACCGGCTCGGCTTCGGCGTCACTGGCCGTGTCCTCTACCTAGTCATGAGGCGCCTGATTGACGAGGCCCGCCGCGACGTCCTGAACCTGGGCCCGCTGCCGCGCGGGTACTACCGGTCACTGGAGACGTTGCGCGCGCCGATCCTGTACGGCTACAGCGCGCACGTGCTGCCCAAGCCCGCGGACTGGGGCGACCATCTGCACGTCACCGGTTACTGGTTCGTGGAAGCCGATACCGGCTGGGCACCGCCCCGGGAGCTGCAGGAGTTCTTGGACGCGGGGCCGCCGCCCGTCTATGTGGGCTTCGGGTCCATGGGCGGGAGTGATACGGACGATTCGAGCCGGCTGGTGACGGAGGCGCTGGCGCGTGCCGGGGCGCGCGGCATCCTGCTCGGTGCTCGCGGCGCGGCGGTGACGCGGCTCTCGGATACAGTCGTGGCGATATCCGGCGCGCCGCACGACTGGCTGTTTCCGCGCTGCTCGGCCGTCGCGCACCACGGCGGCGCCGGCACTACGGCGGCGGGGCTCAGGGCCGGAGTTCCGGCGGTGACGGTGCCGTTCTTCGCCGATCAGTTCTTCTGGGGGTGGCGGCTGTTCGACCTCGGTGTCGCCGCGCCCCCGATCCGTCGCCGGAAGCTGACGGCCGCCCGGCTGGCGGAGTCCATCCGCACCGTGACGCGGGATGAGCGCATCCCGGCGGCGGCGCTGTCGCTCGGGGGCCGGATCAGGTCCGAGGATGGGGTGGGGAACGCCGTGAGACTCATCGAGCGCCTTGTCGGCTAGGCCTCTCCGCTCGTCACCTTCTCCTCGCCGCCGCTCCCAACTCTTCGTCTCGCAACTGTTCTGCAGTCTCCTAGCTGATCACTGCATCCGCCTCGATCTCGACCAGCATCCGCGGGTCCACGAACCCGCTCACTTCGACCATCGTCGAGGCGGGCAGGATCTCCTTGAACACCTCCCCGTGCGCTTTCCCGATGATGTCCCAGTCCTCGATGTCCCTCACGAACACCCGCGTCCGCACGACGTCCTTCATCGTCGCGCCCGCCTTGACCAGCGCGAGCTCGATGTTGCGCAGCGCCTGCCGAGTCTGCGCGTACGGATCGCCTGGACCGACGACATTCCCCTCTTCGTCGGTCGCCGTCGTGCCGGCCACGTAGACGGTGTTTCCCACGCGCACGGCGCGCGAGTAGCCGACCACCGGCTCCCACCGGGTGCCGCTCGCGATGTTCTTCCTCTCGGCGGCCATCAGCGGGACGCGGGACCCGGCTCCACGCCCGCGTAGTACGCCGAGGCCCGGTACCGCTCCAGCGCGCGCGTGGCCAGCAGCTTGACCAGCACCGCCAGCGGGATCGCGACCAGCAGGCCGACGAAGCCCAGCAGCAGGCCGAACAGCGCGAGCGCAATCATCACCCAGACCGGATTCAGCCCGACGGCGCCGCCCACGACCCGCGGCCCGGTCAGCACCTGATCAATCAGCGTCACGGCGCCGAACACCACGATCAGCTGGAGCAGCGACGTCCCGATCGCGCCCGAAGTCAGCGCGAGGATGAGGCCGGGGATCAGACTGAGCGGGAGACCGATGTAGGGAATGAGGTTCCCGAGGCCCGCGCTCACCGCGACCAGCAGCGCGCCCGGGAAGCCCACCACCCCGAGACCGATCCCCGTCAGCGTCGCCACGAGCGTCGCCTCGGTCAGCGCGCCGCGCACGTACCTGCCGAGCTGCCGGTCGTACTCGTTCACGAACGCGAACAGCTCCTCGCGCCGCGCCGGCGGCACCAGACCCTCGACCCAGCCGGTGATCTTCTCCCACTGGTTGAGCAGGTGGTAGGTGACGACCGGCGTCACGACCACGTAGCCCACGATTGTGAGCGTGAGGCTCACGCCCCTCCCGATCCCGACGACGCCACCCCACACCGCGCGCACGATGTCCTGCCAACGCTCTTGCACGATCGCCACCAGGTCCGTCGGCGAGAGGCTGCGGAGCTTCGCCGCTTGCGCCTCGGTCAGCAGCCCCTGATTGCTCGTCAGGAAGCTCGTGCGCAAACGGTCGAGCCAGTCCGCCAGCCGCGTGAAGAGCACCGGGAGCTGCTGCACCAGTTGGACGACCTGGCGCTCCACCGCGGGGACGAGCAGCGCGATCAGGAGAATCACGAGCGCGAGGAAGGGGACCAGGATCAACAGGCTGCCGAGGGCGCGCGGGACGCGGCGCCCGGCGAGCCACGCGACGCCCGGCGAAAGGAGATAGGCGAACGCGAGCCCGAGGACGAACGGCGCCACCAGCGAGCCGGCGATCCAGAAGAGCCAGAGCGTGACGAGCGCGGTGGCGATCGCGAGCAGGCGCGCCACGTGGCGGTTCCGCCGCTCGGGCCAGAGCGCCGCCCAGAGCAGCGCGAAGACCAGCAGCGGCGAGAGCACGTCGCGCACGGTGTAGAGCAGCACCGCGACCAGCAGGACCGCGGGCGCGACCATGCCGACCAGCCGCGTCCCGCGTCCCGCGATTCCCGTTCCGGTCCCGGCGTCCGGTGTCAGCACGCGGCTACGCTACCACGCGGAGCGGCCCGTCACAACCCGCCGGATGAGAAGGATGACGCCCGCCGCCAGGAAGAGGTGCGGCCAGCCCGCCGGCACGTGCAGGACGAAGATCAGGACGATCCAAAGCAGAAGCGAGACGACGCCGGCGATCAGGGAAAGGTTCACTCTCTCCTCGGTGTCAGTGACCTGAGACTACGGAACAGTTGCCAGACGGCGAAGCGTTCAGTGGTTACCAGCCACAAGTGGACGGAACGCAGACCAGGCGCAAGTCCCGGCATCTGGGCTGGCCTCTTGCGGCTCGCGTCTGGTACCCACTTCTCCCTTGCCGTCTGGCAACTGTTCTGTCATCCATAGAAGTTCCTGATCCACTTGTGTTTCTTGAGCTCGGCGAGCAGTGCCGGGGACAGCCGGTGCCCATCGGACACCGCGCAGTTCTCTCGCGCGTGCTCGGCCGTCCGCATACCCGCGATGACCGTCCCCACCGCGTCGTGGCTCAGGCAGAAGCGCAGCGCCCCCTCGACCAGCGACTTCGCTTCCTTGAGCAGCGCCGGCCGCAGCGCCTCGACGCGCGCCGCTACTTGCGCCGGGCGGTCGCCGCGGAAGTAGCGGTGGCGCCAGTCGCCCTGGGGGAAAGTCACGCCGGTCTTGATCGCCCCCGTCAGCCCTCCCTCGTCCAGCGGCACGCGCACGATCACGCCGACACGTCGCTCCGCGCACGTCGGCAGCAGGGCGTCCGCGGGCTGCTGGTCGAAGATGTTGTAGATCACCTGCAGCACCTCGATGAGGTCGCAGTGCCGCACCGCCTCGAGCGCGCTCGTCGGGTCGTGCTCCGTGTTCGAGATCCCGACGTGCCGCACCGTCCCCGCCGCGATCAGAGACGAGAGCACGCGCTCGACCTTCTTCCACTCGGGCTCGGCGAGCCACTCGTCGCGCCAGACGTGGAACTGAAGGATGTCCACCGCGCGGCCGAGGTTCGTGGCGCTGGTCTCCGCCGACCGCTGTACGTATTCGGCGGAGAAGACGCTCGCCAGCGTCGTCCCGGGCCTCGCGGGCCAGACGCGGTTCTCGGGCGGGATCTTGCTCGCCACGACGATCGGCTCGCGGCGCCGCGCCACTGCGCGTCCCACCAGCTTCTCGCTGTGCCCGTCGCCGTATGCCAGCGCGGTGTCCACGAAGTTGACACCGAGGTCGAATGCAGCGTCCAGCGCGGCAAGAGCGGCCCCGTCGTCGCCTCCCTGCCACATGCCGCCGCCGATGCCCCAGGCGCCGAAGCCGATCTCCGACACTGTGTAGCCAGTGCGACCGAGTTGACGGAATTTCATGCAACGCTCCCTTGACGCCTTCGCGAGCGAAACCTATTATGGCCTCAACTTCGAGGAAACGGAGCGGAGAGACAAATTATTGAGCCAACAGGTCCGATGGTGGTCCCATATGCGCCGGCGGACGTCAGGCCCCTTCAGTGGGGTAGGCGGAACCCGATGTGCGGGGCCAGGGGTTCGATTCGGGCTTCAATAATCCTCTTCGCTCCAGTGTGACGCCCCGGGCTCAGGCTCGGGGCGCTGCATTTCCGGGCTCCGGCGGCCTCCGTCCGGCGCGGACGACCTCGAGGAAGATCCTCGTTGCCGCGCACGGACGGCGGCCCGCCAGCATGAACGCGATCAGCCCCGCCGACCAGAGCAGGTAGAGCGCGAGCACCTGGGCGCGCCAGTGCGGCCGGAGGAACTGCGCCAGCCAGAGCACGAACAGCAGCGTCGCATCCCACCAATCGAACTTCATCTCCATCAGGAGCAGCAGCGCAAGGAACGACTGCGCCAGCGTGAGCGCGATCTCCAGCTCCTGCGCCGCGTCGAACCGGAATGCGACGAAGCCGCCCCCGGCGGCGGCGTGCGACCATCCGTAGACGAGCGGGATCATCGCGGCGAGGATCGTCCACTGGTTGATGTTGCTCGAGACCATGTTCATGAGCGCCATCGGCGCCTTGTCCACCCGCTGCGCCCAGTAGAACGCGGAGACCTTTTCCGGGAACTCGGAGAGGAACGGCGCCACCCACTGCACGAACACGAAGTCGCTCACGCCCAGCACCGCCGCGATCCCCAGCATGGACTCGAGGAACGGCTTCGCGGTGAGGTAGAGCAGGACGCCCCCCGCCGCGAACAGGCCGACGATCGCCGCCACCCGGCGCTTCCCGCCGAGGTTGTACGCCCAGCGCGAGACGGCGGGCGCGTCGGCCAGCTCCTCCTCCTCGTGCGGCGGCACCCGGAGGAGCACCACCAGGTACGCGAGGTAGAGGGCCACCAGGACGACCGCGTCCGCCCAGCCGATCGATCCCTTCAGCCAGATCACGACGAACCAGGCCAGCGGCGGGACGAGGCCGACGACCTCGATCGCGTGCTCGCGCTCGAGAACGATCGTCGGCAGGCGTCCGCGCGTCTTCCGGCCGAAGAAAGCGGCGACGAAGTAGATCATCGGCCAGCCGAGGCCGATGAGGAGGCGGATCGCGCCGGTGAGGTTCGCGACGGCGAGGTGCATCCGGCCCGCGTCCCTGCCCGCGTTCCAGGCGATCACGGCCTCGACGGCGAACTCGGGAAGCGTCTGCAGCCAGGCGAGCGCCGCCAGCGCGAGGCCCTGCGAGATGAGGAACTGCGCCGCCTCGGCGCCCCAGGCGACGACGAACGCCGAGAGGAGCATCGAGGGGAAGGTCCAGAGCGCCGCGACCGCGGTCGCGCCGGCGGATGCGCCGGCCGTGAGGACGGCGCCAAGTGCGCCGAGCGGCTTGACTGTCATGCGGACCGGGGCATTATCTCTCTTGAGCGGCGAAGTTAACGGCCGCGTTCCACCCCAACAAGCAATCCGCGCATGGGCTCACAGGTCGTCGTCACCCGCCGCGAGCATTTCAACGCCGCCCACCGGCTCTTCAACCGGGCCTGGTCGGATGCGGAGAACGCGCGCGTCTTCGGGCCGTGCGCCAACCCGAACTACCACGGCCACAACTACAACATCGACGTCTCGGTGGCGGGCGAGGTGGATCCCGCGACCGGGTACGTGGTAGACATCAAGGCGCTGAAGGAGGTGATCGAGGCGCGGGTCCTGAGCCGCCTCGACCACAAGAACCTGAACCTCGACGTCCCCGAGTTCGCCGAGACGATCCCCACGGCGGAGAATATCGTGCGGTGGTGCTGGCAGCAGCTCGCGCCGGCGATCCCCCGCGGCCGCCTCTGCCGGGTGGTGCTGTGGGAGACGGAGCGCAACGTCGTCGAGTACACTGGAGGGTGACGTGGACCTCTCGAAGGCGTCGTTCGAGGAGCTGATCGAGGAGACGCTGCGGCGGCTCGACGAGGATCCGGAGCGGCCGGGGCTCAAGAAGACGCCGCACCGGGTCGCGGCCTCGCTGCGCTGGCTGACACGCGGCTGCTGCCTCGACGCGGAGAAGCTGGTGCGCGACGCGATGTTCGAGGAGCCGCACGAGAGCATGGTCCTGGTGCGCGACATCGAGCTCTACTCGATGTGCGAGCACCACATGCTCCCGTTCTTCGGCAAGGCGCACGTCGCCTACCTGCCCAACGGCCGGATCGTCGGCCTCTCCAAGATCGCGCGGCTGGTCGACATCTTCGCGCGCCGCCTGCAGGTCCAGGAGCGGCTCACCGACCAGGTCGCAGATGCTCTGTACAGCACGCTCGAGCCGCTCGGAGTGGGCGTGGTGGTCGAGGCGTACCACTTGTGCATGATGATGCGCGGCGTCGAGAAGCAGCACTCGCGGACGGTGACCTCCGCGCTGCGCGGCGCGTTCCGCGACGACCCCCGCACCCGCGACGAGTTCCTGCGGCTGGTGCAGGGCGGCTCCGGTATCGCGTGAGCCAGCCCCCCCTGTTCGGTCGCACGGCGGTGGTCTCCGGCGCCTCGCGCGGGATCGGCCTCGCCGTCGCGGACGAGCTGCGGGCCGCCGGGGCGCACGTGGTCCGGCTGGCGCGGAGCCTCGTGGATGCGGAAGCCGAGCGCCGCACCGACGTCCGCTGCGACGTCGGCGATCCGGACTCCGTCGCCCGGATGGCGCGGCGGGTGCTCGACGCGCACGGCGCGCCTGACGTCGTGGTCAACGCCGCGGGGGTCTTCCTGGTGAAGCCGCTCGTCGAGACGACGCCCGAGGAGTTCCGCGGCCAGCTCGACGGCAACCTCGTCGGCCCGTTCCTGGTGCTGCGGGCTTTCCTCCCCGCGATGGTGCAGCGGGGCCGCGGGCTCGTCGTCACCATCGGGTCCGTCGCCGATCACGTGGCGTTCGCCGGCAACGCAGCCTACGGCGCATCGAAGACAGGCCTGCGGGGCCTCCACGCCGTGCTCCAGAAGGAGCTCCGGAAAAGCGGCGTGCGCGCGACCCTCATCTCGCCCGGCCCCGTGGACACCGCGATCTGGGACCCGGTGGACCCGGACGCGAAGCCGGGCTTCACCCCGCGCTCCCGGATGCTTCGGCCCGAGGACGTCGCCGAGGCAGTGCTGTTCGTCGTCACGCGGCGGGACGAGGTCGAGATCCCCGATCTTCTGATCGAGCCGAGGTCGTGATGGGCCTTGCCGGACGCAGAGGGTGGGTCGCCCCCGTGGTGGCCGCGCTTGCACTGGCGGCGCCCGCGCGGGGCGCGGCGCAGGGCACCCAGCTGCCGCCGCTCCCCGACTCGATAGGCTGGGGCGTGCACGTCCTCGCCCTCGGCCGCGGCCCCGACGGCGCGGTCTGGGTCGGGACGTACGGCGACGGGATCTACGTGCTGCGGCGGGGCGCGCAGGCGTGGGAGAGAGCCCGCGGCGAGAGCGCGCCGGTACAGGCCATCGCCTTCGGGCCGCGCGACGACGTCTGGTACGGGACGGCCGGGCACGGGTGGGGGATATCGCGGGACGGCGGGCGCACCTGGCGCGCGTGGGAGGCGCGCGAGCCTGGCGCGAAGTGGCAGTACGTGACGCCGAACGGCATTGCGCTCCGCGGCGACACCGTGTTCGTCGGGACCACGGACGGCATCCGGTACTCGCGCGACCACGGCGCGACCTGGGCCGCCATCACCGACAGCGGAGTCGGCGCCCTGCCCAGCGCCTACGTCGTGGCGCTGGCCGCCGCGCGCGACACCGGGCTCTGGGTCTCGACCCTGAAGGGCGTGGGGCAGTGGCGCCCGCGCGCGCCGTTCCAGCGGATGGACCCGGCGCCCGTGCCAGTCCTGGGCCCGCGGGTCCGCGCGATCTTCGTGGTCCGTGGGGAGAAGGCCATCGTCCCGGTGGTGCTGGGCGGCGAGCGGTGCCTGGGGAGCCTGAGGCCCAAGCGGCGCACGGAGCCGGCCGCCTGGCAGTGCGTCGGGATGCTGATGCGCGGCGCGCCGCCCGAGGGCCGCGTGGTGCGCGAGCTGGGCGGATGCGACGGGATCATGTGCGCGGGCGCGACGAGCTCGGGCGCCATCCGGATGCAGCGCCTGCTCGGCTTCGAGATGTACGCGCCCGAAGCGACGGCCCGCTCGCGCGACGTCTACGCGGTGCTGCCGCCGGAGTCCGGCCAGCCGGGCGACACGCTCTTCGGTACCGCCTGCGGCTTCCTCCGCGCGCAGCCGGAGGCCTGCCTGATGCACGGCGACACGATCGGCGTGAAGGCCCCGGCCGCGCTCCCGCACGCGTTCTTCGCCCGCCCGATCGCGCCGGCCGACCAGCCGTTCATCGACCAGACGGACCGGTACGGCGCGGCGGCGGGCGGCGGAGCTTCCGAGGCGGGCGTCGCGTTCGAGGAGCCCGAGGGCGCGCCGGTGCTGGCGATCGGGTCGGGGGTGGTCGCGCACGCCGGGCCGGCGGAGCAGGGCGGCCTCACCGTCGCGATCCGCCACGACACCACGCTCGCCGCGGACGGTCGGCACATGGTGCTCTTCTCGACGTACTCGCACAACGTGCGGCTGCTGGTGACGGTCGGCCAGCACGTGGCCCGCGGTCAGCCGATCGCGCGGGCGGGCAACACCGGCCGCACGATCCACGAGCAGCTGCGGCTGGAAGTGCACGTCGCGCCGACGGACGATGCCAGGGCGGTCGTGAGCGCGACGGGCTTTCCGGCGTACGCTGTCAATCCGGAGCTGTGGATCGACCCGCTGCCCGGCACCGGCGTCGTGGCGGGGCAGGTGTGGGACGCGAGCGGCCGTGCGGTGAGCGGGGCGCGCATCTACGGGCTGGTCAAGCCGGAGCCGCAGGAGGCGCCGTTCAGCTACGCGGAGACGTACGCCGACGGGGCGCACCCCGACCCGGTCCTGCACGAGCATTTCGCCGTCGGCGACGTGCCCGCCGGGGAGTACGACCTCGGCGTCACGATCGACGGGCAGAGGGTGTTCCGGCACGTGCGCGTCGAGGCGGGCCAGTTCACTTGGGTAGAGTTCAGGCCCTAACAAGGACGGAGAACAGGGGAGTTGCCAGACGGCAAGGACTGAAGTGGTTACCAGTTGCCAGCGCGCGGAGGCAAGACCAGTCGCAAGTACTGGCAACTGGTCTGGACTCCGATCACTGGTGTCTGGTAACCACTTCAGTCCTTGCCGTCTGGCGACTGTTCTGGCTTCTCGCCTCTGACAACTCTCCCCTCCTATTTCGTGTTCATAGAACTCACTGAGATCCTGCGCTGTCCCCGCGACCATCCCGAGTCGTACCTGGTCGCGGCGCCGATCGCGATGGACGGCCGGCGCATCGTCCGCGGCGTCATCGGGTGCCCCGAGTGCAGGGCGGAGTTCCCGATCGTCGACGGCGTCGCGTACTTCGCGGAGCGGCCGAAGGCCGCCCAGCCGCCCGCGTCGAGCCCCCCGTACGACGTTGCGGCGCTGACTGCCTTCCTCAACCTCGGCGGGCCCGGGGGGTACGCGGTCCTGGTCGGCGCGGCGGCCCGGTTCGGCGCCGAGATCGTCGCGGCCGTGCCCGGTGTCCATTTCGTGGCCGTGAATCCGCCGCCGGGCATGGGCGCCGGGCCGTCTCTCTCCGTGCTGGTCGCCGCCGCGCTCCCGTTCAAGTCGTCGGCGGTGCGTGCCGTCGCGCTCGGTGCCGGCCACGCGGATGCCCCCTGGCTCCGCGAGGCGACGCGCATCCTCCTGCCAGGGCTCCGCCTGGCGGTGGAAGACGAGCGCGCCGGCCCGGACGGCGTTTCCGAGCTGGCGCGCGGCGGCGGCCTGTTCGTCGGCGAGAAGCTGCGGGGCTAGTCCACCATCGCCGGGACGTGCTCCAGGTAGAGCGCGTCGATCTGCCGCTGGTACTTCTTCTCCACGATCCGCCGCCGCACCTTGAGCGTCGGCGTCAGGTCCCCGTTCTCGATCGAGAAATCGTTCTCGAGCAGCAGGATCTTCTTCGGCATTTCGTAGCTCGCCAGGCCGGAGAGCATCCCGAAAACCTCGCGCTCCATCTTCGCCTGCACCTCGGGCCTCCGGATCAGCCCGCGGTGGTCGGCCCACGCGAGGTTCTTGTGCTTGGCCCACCGCTCCATGTGCTCGAAGTTGGGCACGACCAGCATGATGCAGAACTTCCGCCGGTCGCCGAGCATCACGGCGTTCACGACGAACTTGTTCTTCTTGACCATCTGCTCGATCGGCTGCGGCGCGACGTTCTTCCCGCCGGCGGTGACGATCAGGTCTTTCTTCCGGTCGGTGATCCGGAGGCACCCGTCGGCATCCAGGTGCCCGATGTCGCCGGTGTGGAACCAGCCTTCGGCGTCGAGCACCTCGCGGGTCGCCTCGGGCTTGTTGAAGTACCCCTTCATCACGTGCGGGCCGCGCGTGCGGATCTCGCCGTCCGGGGCGATCTGCACCTCGACGCCGGGGATCGCCGGCCCGACGGTGCCGATGCGCGGCCGCTCGAGCAGGTTCACGCAGATCACCGGCGAGGTCTCGGTGAGGCCGTATCCCTCGAGGATCGGCAGCCCCGCGGCGTAGAAGAACTTCGCGATGTCCGCGGGCAGTGGCGCGCCCCCGGAGCAGAAGAACCTGATGCAGCCGCCGGTCCGCGCCTTGAGCTTGGAGAAGACCAGTCGCTGCGCGATCCGGTACTGGAACGCGAGGAAGCCCGGCACGGCCTCTCCTGCGAGGCGGTGGTCCGCCCACCGGTCGGCGACGGCGCGCGCCCAGAAGAAGATCCGCTTCTTCACTGCGCCCCCCGCGAGCGCGTTCTCGAGGACGCGCGCGTACATCTTCTCATAGAGCCGCGGCACCGAGAGCACCACCGTCGGGCGCACGTCCACGAGGTTCTGCGGGACGGTGTCGATGCTCTCGGCGTAGTGGATCGTCGAGCCGGCGTGGAACATCGTGTAGTGTCCGGCCATCCGCTCGAAGATGTGCGACAGCGGCAGAAAGCTCAGGCACGAGTCCGTCGGTCTGATTTGCAGGACCTCGAGCGTGCCCACGACGTTCGACCGGATGTTGTCGTGCGTCAGCATCACGCCCTTCGGATCGCCCGTGGTGCCCGACGTGTAGATGATCGTCGCCACGTCGTCCGGCTTCGCGCTCAGCGCCTCGTCCTTGAACGTGCGGCCCTCGCCGGCGCGCTCCGCCTCCGCGCCCATCCGGTACAGCTCCCCCAGGCCGATCACGTCCGGACCCTGCGCGTCCTCGTCCATCGCGACCAGGTGCCGGAGCGCCGGCAGCTGGGCGCGGATCTCGAGGATCTTGGCCAGCTGCGGCGCGGTCGAGACGAAGATCGCCGACGCACCGGAATCCTGCAGGATGTACACGAGCTGCCTGGCCGGGAGCGTCGGGTAGATCGGGACGTCGATCGCGCCGATCGCGAGGCAGGCGAAGTCGGCCACCAGCCAGCCGGGCCGGTTCTCCGAGAGGATCGCCACGCGGTCGCCGCGCCGGATGCCGAGCCGCTTCAACGCGAGACCGGCCCGCATCACGCGCTCGGCCAGCTCCGCGTGGGTGAGCGAGCGCCACGGCGCGCCGGCGGGCTTGCAGCACACCGCCCGCGGCTTGTGGCCGTGCCGCTCCACGGCGTCGTAGAACAGCTGCGTCAGCGTGCCCCGGGGGGATCGGTCGGTCACGCGCCCCTCCTCTGCCGGCGGTCTACTTGAAACGGACGACGAACAGGATCGGAGACCCGTGGACCACCGTGCCGTTGGCGCGGCTCGCACTCGCCCGCACCACGATGGAATCGGGCTGCGGCGCCGGGCCGCGCCGCTTGATGTTCACCGACGCCGCGCCGCCCGACGTCGTCACCGTGTCCACCAGGGTCGCCAGGGTGTCGTTTTCGAACCCGACCGCCGCGGCGGCGGGGCTCGCGAACGGCGGATACACGATGGCGAAGACGACGGGGTAGCCGCTGAGGCCGATCGCCTGGGTCGTGTCGGTTCTGAGGTCCAGGAGGTCCACGACGAGCGGCGCGGACGCCGAATCCGTCGCGGCCACCGTGTCGGTGCCGGGGGAAGCGATCGCGAGGGAATCGGGTGCCCGCACGACCGTGACCGCGAGCGGATCGGAGCGCAGGTTGCCAGAGGTCGCGACCAGGCGCGAGTGGCCGGGCCTCAGGCCGATCAGGGCCAGGGGCTGGGTGTCCACCGCCAGCGTGTCGGGCGCGAAGGAGACCACCTGGACCCGCGCGCCCGGGATGGTGTCGCCCGCGTTGTCGAGCACGTGCACCTCGATCGGCAACGTGTCGAACTCCTGGACGGTGAAGCTCGAGGTGAAGTGCGGGAGGACGAACTCGATGGCCAGCGGAGCGTGGGCGTCGCTCGAGATGCTGGAGCAATGGGTTCCCAGCACTGCGAGCGCGCACGCCACGGCGGCCGTGGCGTGGCCGCGCTTCAAGCGCCTTCCAGGCCTGCGGTGCGCTGGGGGGTGGCGGGGGCGCCCAGATCCGCCAGCGCCTGCTCGGCGTATCCGATCCACTTCTGCGCGTCCACGCCGCGCGGCGGATTGCCGAGGAACGCCTTGAGGTGCTGCGCCGCGCCGTCCGGGTCCCCGCGCTTCATCAGCAGGAACGCGAGACCGTAATGCGCCCCCGCCAGCGTCCCGTCTGTCTCGAGGGCCTTCCGGTAATGGCGGATCGCGTCGTCCACCTTGCCCGTGCGGCTGAAGGCGATCGCCAGGTTCTGGAGGATCCGCGGCTCGTTGGGATGGTCCCTGAGGGCGAGCCGGTAGCTGGTGACGGCTGCGTCATAATCGCCCTGGCGCTCTAAGGCGAGGGCTTCGTTCAGGTAATCGAGGCGCTGCGGCTTGATGGGCCGGTCGTCGTAGGTCTGGCCGCCCAGGAGACGCCGGAAGAGACCCATGGATTGCGAAGATAGTAATCGCACAACCGCTTGGCAACGGCCAACCTAGGGGTTATGGTCCCGGGTGCCGGGTGTCAGGTGTCGGGTGTCGCGGGCGTTCCCGCCGCCTCCCGACGTCGGACCCTGGTAAGCGCTGACACCCGATCCCCGACACCCGACACCTTCAGGCCCCTATGCCGCGCCCTCCCAAGTCTCCCCAGCTCCGCGCCGTCATGGAGGTGGACTGGCCGTTCTTCGGCGAGCTCTGCCGCGGCCTGGCGCTGAAGGTCTCCCGCGACTACGAGCCGGACCTGGTGGTGGGGATCGCGCGGGCCGGGGTGATCCCCGGCGCCGTCATCGCCAGCATCCTGCGCTGCGACTTCGCGTCCATCGCCCTCCGGCGCGAGCACGAGGGCGAGGCGCCGGCGCTGGTGTCCCGGCCCAGCCTGAGCCCCAAGGGACGGAAGGTCCTGCTGGTCGACGAGACCTGCGATTCGGGCGACACGATGCGGCTGGCCGCCTCGGTGATGCGCGAGGAAGGGGCCAAGGCGCTGAAGACGGCGGTGTCCTTCAGCACCGGCGCGTACAAGCCCGACTACGTCGCGATGCAGACGAAGGCGTTCATCATCCTCCCGTGGGATCGCTGGGTGATCGCCGACGGCGAGCTGGTGGTGCGGCCGGACTACGAGGAGGCTCTCAGGGAAGCGGGAGGCACGGAGGCACGGGGGCACGGAGGCACGGGGAAGGCGAAGTGAGCCACGCGGACGGGATGCGCGACCGGCTCGCCGAAGCCCTCAAGCGCTCCCGCGCCGACTACGCCGAGGTGCGCTTCGAGCGCTCGTGGGCCAGCCGCGTGGCGTTCCGCGGCAAGCGGCTCGAGGTCGCGGCCGAGAGCGCGGATGCCGGCGGGTGCGTGCGGGCGCTGGTCCGGGGGCGCGGCTGGGGCGTCGCGTCCTTCACCACCCTGGACGATCTGGCGAGGATGGTCGCCGCGGCCGTGGAGATGTCGCGGGCCGTCGTCCTGGACGAGCCGGTCCGCCTGGCCGAGGTCCCGCCGCACGTGGACGAGGTCGTCCCGGAGATCGACGGCGACCCGCGCGAGGTTCCGCTGGCCGACAAGCGGCGGTTCCTCGAGCAGCTGAACTCGCTGCTGCTGGCCGCCTCCCCGAAGATCGCCGACACCCAGTCCGGTTACTACGACTCGCGCACCGAGTGGTACTTCGCGAACAGCGAGGGGACCTGGCTGCACGAGGTGCGTCCGGAGATCGGCGTGTCCGGCCTGGCCACGGCCCGCGACGGAGATACGATCGAGCGCTATCTCGACTCGGTCGCGTACCGGAAGGGCTGGCGGAGCGTGCAGGGGCTGGAGCCGATGTTCACCGCCACGGCGGCGAAGGCCGTGGAGCTGCTGGGCGCGCCGTCGGTCAGGGGCGGAACCTATCCGGTGGTCCTCGATCCGCGGCTGGCGGGCGTGTTCGTGCACGAGGCGTTCGGCCACCTGTCCGAGGCGGACTTCGTCTACGAGAACCCGCAGGCGCGCGAGATGATGACGTTGGGCCGCCGCTTCGGTAGCGACATCGTGAACATCGGCGACGACGGGAGCGCGGCGGGGCTCCGGGGCACCCTGCCGTACGACGACGAGGGCACGCCCACCCGGCGCACCGAGCTGATCCGGAACGGGATTCTGGTGGGGCGCCTGCACTCGCGCGAGACCGCCGCCGCGATGGGGGAGAAGCCTACCGGCAACGCGCGGTCGATCTCTTTCCGGCATCCGCCCATCGTCCGGATGACCAACACGTACATCGAGGGCGGGAGCGGGACCTTCGAGGACCTGATCGCGGACATCAAGCTTGGCGTGTACGCGCTCGAGATGATCGGCGGCCAGACCTTCCTCGAGAACTTCAGCTTCTCGGCGGCGTACGGGTACATGATCCGCGATGGCAAGGTGGCCGAGATGGTGAAGGACGTCGTCCTGGCTGGGAATCTCTTCAAGTCGCTGCAGAGCATTGACAGGCTGGCGGGAGATTTCCGCTGGAACCAGGTCGGCGGCGGCTGCGGCAAGGGCGGCCAGTCGCCGCTGCCGGTGACCGAGGGCGCGCCGCACGTGCGCTTCGCCGAGCTGCTGGTCGGGGGCGAGGTCGGCGGCTAGCACGCCGGCAGTGCGGCCCGCCGTCCTGGACGTCCGGGACCTACGGAAGGCCTACGGCCGGACCGTGGCCGTGGACGGCGTTTCCTTCGAAGTGCATCAGGGTGAGATCCTCGGCCTGCTCGGTCCCAACGGCGCAGGAAAGACCACCACCATCAACATGGTGCTCGGCGTGCTCGCGCCGGATGCGGGGACGATCGGGATCGAGGGACTGGATCTCGCGGCACGCCGCTCCGACGCGATCGAGCGGACCAACTTCGCCGCCGTCTACGCGCCGCTCCCCGGCAACCTCACGGTCGAGCAGAACCTCCGGATCTTCGGGATGCTGTACGGTGTGGCCGGCCTCAAGGAGCGGATCGGCGAGCTGCTGGCGACGTACGATCTCGAGCGGTTCCGCCGTACCCGCTGCGGTGTGCTCTCCTCGGGCGAGCAGACGCGCGTGAGCCTGGCCAAGGCGATGCTCAATCGCCCGCGGCTCCTGCTCCTGGACGAGCCGACGGCGAGCCTCGATCCGGCCACGGCGCGCGAGGTGCGCGCGCGGATCCGGGAGGCAGCCGCGCGCGGCACGGGCGGCGTGCTCTGGACCTCGCACAACATGTACGAGGTCGCGGAGGTGTGTGACCGGGTGCTCTTTCTCTCGAAGGGCCGGATCCTGCTGGCCGGCGATCCCAAGGCGCTCCCGGGCGAGCACGGCAAGGCGAACCTCGAGGAGCTGTTCATCACGGTGGCGCGGGAGCCGCTCACGCTCGAGGAAGGGGCCGCCTGACCGTGCGCGCCTCCCGGGTCGGCGCCATCGTGCTGCGGCAGGGGTACCTGATCAGCCACAGCGTCTCGCGCATCGTGCCGCTGTTCGCGTGGGTCGTGGTGGACGTGGTGCTGTGGGGGCTGATCACTCGCTATCTCAACACCTTCACGGGCTCGGGCTACAACTTCGTGCCGGCCCTCCTCGGCGCCGTGCTGCTGTGGGACTTTCTCACCCGCGTGATGCAGGGCGTGACGATGGCGTTCTTCGAGGACGTGTGGGCGCGAAACTTCCTCAACGTTTTCGCGACGCCGATCCGGATCTCGGAGTACGTGGGCGGGCTGGTCGTCTCGAGCGTCGCGACCTCGGCGGTCGGGCTGGTCGTCATGGTCGCGGTGGCGACGGTCGTGTTCGCGCTCCCCTTCACGACCTACGGCATGTTCCTGGGGCCGTTCCTCGGCGTGCTCTTCCTGTTCGGGATCGCGCTCGGCATCGTCGGCATCTCGATCGTCCTGCGCCTGGGCCCGGCGGCGGAGTGGTTCATCTGGCCGCTTCCCGCCATCCTCTCGCCGTTCGCGAGCGTGTTCTACCCGGTCTCGGCGCTGCCGGGATGGATGCGCGTCATCGCCCGCCTCCTGCCGCCGTCGTACGTGTTCGAGGGGATGCGCGGGATCGTGCTCCGGCAGGGGGCGCCCACCGCGCCGCTGCTCTGGGGCACGGCGCTCGCCGTGCTGTACGTCGGCCTCGCCTGCCTGCTGTTCGTGCGGGTGCACCGGTACGCGGTGCGCACGGGCCTCATCGGGCGGTACAGCGCGGAGACGGTCAGCTAGTCAGTAGTGCAGCTGCTGGTCGAGGGCCGCATATCGCGGGTCGGCGCGTAGCGGCGCGAGTTCGTCGTCCCAGCGCACCATGACGAGCCACAGTGTCCGCTCGTCGAACGCTCGACGGAGCCACTCGATGCCCTTGTCTATGTCGCCGAGAGCCGCGTAGACCTTGGCCAGGGCGACCGGGTTGAAGTAGCCGTGCGTGCGGGCGGCGAGCATGGAATCCACCGTGGCGCGCGCCGCCGCAGTGTCTCCGCGCGCCAACTGGGCGCGCACGTACGTGCTCGCGAGCAGTCCGCCGTAGTACTGCCAGCTCAAGAGGGGAAGGGCACCCTTGAGGTCCCCGTGCGCGGCCAGGAGCATCCCCTCGACCGCGTCAGCGTCCTCTCGAGGTAACGTCACGCGAAGCCTTCGCAACAGAGCCACCGCATCGTCGAGGCGGTGGTCCAGGGCCAACCAGAACGCGTACGAGACGCCGTTCATGGCGTAAAGCGAATCCGCCTGCCACGCCCGATCCGCCTCCCGCAGGCTCTCGTCCATCCGGCCAGCTGCAAACAGGGCGTAGCTCAAGAGGGCGTGCGGCTGATCTCCTCGCGGATCCAGCGCCACCGCGCGCCGGCCGAGTCGCTCGGCCTCGCGGGCATCCAGGTCGAGCGCGAGCACCACGAATCCGAGCGCCGCGTAGGCCCGTACCTGTGAGGAGTCGAGCGCCAGCGCCCGGGCGGCAGCGTCGCGAACGTGGCCGTATCCCTCGAGCGGGGACACGTACCCGTCTGCGAGTTCTCCCCACGCCTGCGCTTCGCTGGCATACGCGTCAGCGAATCCCGGGTCCGCCACGATAGCCCGGTCGAAGTGGGCGATCGCGGAGCGAACTGCTGCTTCGTCATAGGAGCGGTTCATCTGCTCCACTCCCCGCAGGTATTCCTCGTAGGCGACCGGATCGGTCGTCAGCGGCCGCGCCAGCCGGGCGCGCTCCTCGGGCAGCAGCCGCCCGGTGATTGCCGTGGCGACGGCGCGGGCGATGTCGGACTCGACTGTCAGCAGGTCAGCGCTGGCTCGGTCGATGACGTCGCCCCCTACCCGGGCGCGGGTGGCCGCCCGGATCACCTCGTACCGCAGCCGCACCCGGTTACCCGCGCGCTGCACGCTGCCCGCAACGAGGTAGGCAGCGCGGAGTGCCCGGCCGAGGGCAGGCGGATCCAGCGGAGCCGCGCGGCCCCGGAACCGCTGCACTTCGAAGCGTGATTTCACGTCCAACCGTGGCACCTGGCCGAGCCGGATGATGATCTCGTCCGTGAGGGCGTCGGCGAGAAACGCGTCGGCTGTGTCGCGGGAGAGGTTGTCGAGATAGAGCACGGCCACGCTGTTGGGCGCGGGGGCCGGCGCACGCTGCCCGGCGCACGGAGGTGGCGTGCCGTCGGGGCACTGCGCCCGGAGGATTCCGGCGAGGCAAAGTAGCAGAATCGGCGTGGCAACCACGGGACGGCGCATACGGCCCCCGCGAAGTACGGGGCTAACGTGCGCGTCCTGACGGCCGGGCGCAACGGGGCCGGCCGGCCTTTCCGATCTTTGAGTATCACGCTTGTGTATCGTGATCGTCGCTTGGCTGGCCCGTTGTCGCCGGCCGTCCTATTGTAGAGCCGCTTCCCTCAGGAGCCGTGGCTTTGGCGGATTGCCTCAAACAGCTGCTCGGCATAATCGGCGCCACGGTGCTCGTCGGCGGCTGCGCGGGACGCACGGAGTGGGACGCCGGCGCGCTGCGTCTTACGGTCGACGGCAGGGGCCGGATCGTCCGGATGGCGGATGCCAGCACCGGGCGGGACTACCGGGCCACGGCCGTGCCGTCGCCGCTCCTCTCCGTGCAGGTCGCCGGCGTGCTGCTTCCCCCGCGCTCCTTCGCCTGGCGGCCGGAGGACAGCACCGCCACCCTGCGCTACGCGGGCGGCGTCACGGCGCGATTTCTCGTCACGTCGAAACGCACCCACCTGGATCTGGAGCTGATTGGCGTCGAGCCCCGCGATACGGTCCAGCTCGCCGTGTGGGGGCCGTACGCGACGACGATCGGCGACACCATCGGGGAGACGGTCGGCGTCGTGCGCGACTCCGTGTTCGCCGTCGGCCTCCAGGCGCTCAATCCCAAGACGCTGGGCGGGCTCCCCTGGCGCGACAACGACGTCCCGCCGCAGATCGACGTCTTCGAGAACGGGAACTTCCGCGACCTGAGCGAGGCGGGGAAGCGCTCCGTCCTCTATCGCGTCGAAGCCGCCAAGCCCGGGTCCTTCGGCAGCACCCTGCAGGCGTACACGCGGGACCGGAGAGGCGACCGCGTCATCGCGAACTGGGACCATGACCGGTACACAGCGCCACGGTTCGACGACGGCGGGGTCGTCGGCTCGAGGATAGCACTGTTCGGCGCTCCGACCCGGACGCTGCTCGCGACGCTCGGCGCGATTGAGGTGGACGAGGGATTGCCGCACCCCATGCTCGACGGGCAGTGGGCGAAGACGGCGCGGACGGCCTCGGCCGCCTACCTGATTCTCGACTTCGGCGAACGGGACTGTGACGACGCGATAGCGTGGACCAAGAGGGCGGGGCTCCGCTACCTGTATCACCCCGGACCGTTCCGCACCTGGGGGCACTTCGCGCTGGGCGACCGGTTCCCGAGCGGCCGCAGCGGTCTGCGCCGGTGCGTCGAGAAGGCGGAGCGTGCCGGCGTGATGGTCGGCGCGCACACCCTCTCGAACTTCATCACCACGAATGACGCCTACGTGACGCCCGTCCCCGACCGGCGCCTCGCCCGCGTCGGCGCGAGCGTCCTCAGAGCGGACGTGGACGCCCGCCAGACCGAGATCCGCGTCGCCTCGCCGGCGTTCTTCGCCCAGTACCGCAACAACACGCTGCGGGCGGTCGTCGTCGGCCACGAGCTGATCCAGTACGACACGGTGTCGGAGCGGGAGCCGTGGCGGCTCGTGGGTTGCCGCCGAGGGGCGTTCGGCACCGCCGCCGCGCGGCATGCGGCCGGCGATACCGTCGCGCTGCTCGCCGACCACGGCTACAAGGTGTTCCTGACGGACGCCGCGCTGGGCCACGAGGTCGCCACGAACATTGCGGAGCTGTTCAACGCGACCGGCCTTAGGCAGATCTCGTTCGACGGCATCGAGGGCGACCAGGCGACCGGGATGGGCAACTACGGCGAGGCGCTCTTCACCACCGCCTGGTACGAGCACCTCTCGCCCGACATCCGGCGGCACTTCATCGCCGACGCCAGCCGCACGAGCCACTTCTTCTGGCACATCTACACGCGGATGAACTGGGGCGAGCCCTGGGGCGCCGGGTTCCGCGAGGGCCAGACCGAGTACCGGCTCAAGAACCAGCCTTACTTCCGTCGCAACCTGATGCCCGGGATGCTCGGCTGGTTCGAGATGACGAAACGGACGAGCATCGAGGACGTCGAATGGATGCTGGCCCGCTCGGCGGCGTTCGACGCGGGGTACGCCTTCGTCACCAGCTACGAGGCGCTGCGGGCGAACGGCTTTACCGACCGCATCCTGGACGCGATCGGCACGTGGGAAAGAGCGAGGATGGCCGGCGTGTTCCGGCCCGAGCAGAAGCGGCGGATGGAGGACGTGAAGCGCGAGTTCCATCTGGGAGCGGCGGCCGGCGGCGGCTGGGAGCTGACGGAGATCCATCCGCACGTCGTGCGGTACGGGCCCCTGGCGCGGCAGCCGAGCGCGCCGGCTTCTGCCGAGCTCGCGTTCGACAACCCCGGCGACGCGCAGCCGCTCCACTGGATTGTCAGCGCGGAGGGTGGCGCGATCGCTGGATGCCGGTTGACCCTGGATGGCCGAGCAGCGATCAGCGCCGCGGTCCGGCTCCCCGACGGATGGTCACTGCGATACGAGGGGGGCACGGCGGCCGAGGTCCGCAACGCCGACAACGTCCGGACCGGCGCGATTCCATTCGACGAGGCAGCCTTCCGCGTCGGACCCGGACAGCACACCTTGGCGCTGGCGTGCCGCCTCGGTCCTGGGGCGAAGACCGCCGCGCGGCTGGAGGTCCGGCCCCGGGGGCCGTCCGCGCGCATTCGGTGATCTGAACCAGATCGGGGCACGACCGCGTCGAGTCCCGATCACTCTGGAGGTCGAAAGATGGACGCCCGATTCCAGAAGGAATTCCAGCAGAAGTGGGCGAAGTACTTCCCCGGCGCGGAGCTGCCGGTGGCGTACTTCTACACGGACGAGGTGAGCGCGCAGGACGCGAAGGACAGCAGGGACGAGGAGCACTGCGTCATCGCCGCATTCGACCGCGTCCGCAAGGGCCACACGTTTGTCTATGGCAAGGACAGCCCGGGGTGCAAGGGCTGGGCGCGCTCCACCGGGTTCTCCCAGACGCTCGGTCCCAACTTCGAGTATTTCCTGTCGTGCGGGCTTCCGGGCGTGGTCGAGGGCGAGCGCTACAAGAAGTCACCCGAGCTGGTGAAGGCCTACACCGCGAATAATCGCGCGTTCGAGGCGCCCGGGAAGTTCATGGTCATCAAGCGGTGGGACAAGCTCGCCGCGGGTGACGAGCCGTTCGGGCTCATCTTCTTCGCCACGCCGGACGTGCTCTCGGGCCTCTTCGCCCTGGCGAACTACGACCGCTCGGATCCGCACGGCGTGATCGCGCCGATGGGCTCGGGCTGCTCCCAGATCGTGAGCTATGTCTGGCACGAGGCGCACTCGGAGGCGCCGCGCTGCGTGCTGGGGATGTTCGATGTCTCCGCGCGGCCGCAGGTGCCGCAGGGGATGCTCACGTTCGCGATGCCTTTCAAGCGGCTCGAGCAGATGGCCGCGAACATGGACGAGAGCTTCCTGATCACCGAGTCGTGGCACAAGGTCCGCGTGAGGATCGAGCAGGCCGCTCGGGCGTAGGCTCATCGCCTTCCAGCGTCCGTCCTACCGGAGGTTCAGCGCCGCCGCCATGTCCGCCACCTTCCTCACCGGAGCAACCGGTTTCATCGGCGCGGAGATCCTGCGACGCCTTCTTGGGCGGGAGCCGGACCGGCGGGTCTACGCCCTGGTCCGTGCCGAGACCGCGGTCTTCGCCGCGCAGCGCGGCCGCGAGGTTCTCTTCAGGCTCTTCTTCAACGACCACGAAGCGACCCAGGACGCGAAGCGCCGCGTCCGCTGGATCGTGGGAGATCTGACCCGGCCGGGCCTCGGGATGGACGCGACGGCCCGCCAGGAGATCGTCGCCGAGTGCGGAGAGTTGATCCACTCGGCCGCGTCCACGGACTTCGATCTGCCTTTGGACGAGGCCGAGGCCGTGAACTACGCGGGCGTGCAGGCGATGACGGAGCTGGGGGCGGAGATCGGTCGCGCCGGCCGCCTGGCGCGGCTGGTGCACGTCAGCACGGCCTACGTCGCCGGCCGGCGCCACGGTGTCATCAAGCCGGAGGAGCTGCCCGGCCCGGAAGGCCCGTTCAACAACACCTACGAGCAGACCAAGGCGAAGGCCGAGCGCTTCCTGCGTGAGCGCATGGGAGAGCTGCCCGTCACGGTCGTGCGTCCCTCCATCGTCGTGGGCGACAGTCGCACGGGCCGGACGTTCAACTTCAACGTGCTGTACTTCCCGATCAAGCTCATCTACCGCGGGCTGCTGCCGGTGGTGCCGGGACGGCGGGCCACGACGCTCGACATCGTGCCCGTGGACTACGTGTGCGACGCGCTCCTGGCGCTAGGCCGGGATCCCGCGACGGCGGGCAGGACTTTCCACCTCACCGCCGACGACGACGCGATGCCGGCCATGGAGTTCGTGGGGCGCGTGGTGGACTTCTTCAACCAGCGCCGGGCGGGCAGCGGGCAGGCGCCGCTCCGGCGCCCCAGGTTGGTGAACCCGATCGCGTGGAGCGTGCTCCGCCGCTGGCTCGGGCGACGGCTCCACGGCCGGCCCAGGGAGCAGTTCGAGGCGTTCAACATCTACGTGCCCTACCTCCTGACCGAGAAGAAGTTCGTGGCCTCCCAGACGCGGCGGGCCCTGGAAGGCCTCGTGGCCTACCCCAGGATAGACTCGTACGTCCTGCGGATGGCGGACTACGCCGCCACCAGGGAGTGGGGGAAGCGCGTCTCATGGGATCCCTCACTGCTGGTCACGAGCACCAGCTTGCCGGTCACGGGCGTGTGACGCGCCCCGGCCCCGACGTCGGCCGGGACCGGCCCTACCTCACCGTCTCGCAGTACGAGAGCGACATCTGGGTGGCGAAGCTCAAGTACTGAAGTGCGTGCAGCGCCGCGCTCGTTCGCGGTCATCCCGCGGCGTTTCGATGACGCTCACCGCTGAAAGCTCCCGAGCTTCGCTGCGTGGCGCGGACCTTCCGATCCGTCCGCAGGGGCTTTGACGAGGTAGCTTCCAGAGGCTACTTTGCGCGCATGCGCGCCGTCGGGCTGAAGATCCTCAAGAACAAGCTCAGCGAATACGTGCGCCTCGCTGCGGGCGGCGAGACGGTGCTCATCACCGACCGCGACCGCGTGGTGGCCGAGCTCGTCCCCCCCGCCGCGGGCCGGGCCGAGACCCTGGGCGACGCGGCACTCGCCCAGGCGGTGCGGGAGGGCTGGCTGACGCCGCCGCTGCTCGTCGGCGGGGCGCCGCCGGCGGGCGTGCCGGTCGCGCCGCTCAGAACGGTCCTCGAAGAGCTGCGCCGGGACCGCGATCGCCGGTGATCTACCTCGATACGTCGGTGGCGCTGGCGCAGCTGCTTGCCGAGGACCGGAAGCCCCCGGCAGCGCTCTGGCAGGCGTCGCTCGTGTCGAGCCGTTTGCTGGAGTACGAGGTCTGGGTGCGCCTCCACGCGCGCGGGCTGGCGGCCAGCCACGGCGAGGCAGCGCGCGAGCTCCTGGCGCGCGTGGCGTTCGTGGAGTTGGACCGCCGCGTGCTTGCCCGGGCGCTGGAACCCTTCCCGACGGCGGTCGCCGCCCTCGACGCGCTGCATCTTGCCTCGGCGGAGTTCGTGCGCGGTCACGGTCAGGACGTCGCGCTCGCCAGCTACGACCGGCAGATGATCCGCGCCGCGGACGCCCTGGGTTTGGAGATATACCCGCTGCGCGCCTGACACTTCGACCAGAAAACGGTGTCCCGGGGGGCCGCCTAGCGCTGCACCTCCGCCCAGCGGAAGCAGGTGACGAGGTGGTCGTTGACCATCCCGGCCGCCTGCATGTGTGAGTAGACGATCGTCGAGCCGACGAAGCCGAAGCCCCGGCGCTTCAAGTCCTCGCTGAAGGCGTCGGACTCCCGGGTACGCGGCGGCATACCGCGGTGGGTGCGCCGGTGGTTGATCCGCGGCTTCCCCCCGACGAACCGCCACTGGTAGGCGTCGAAGCTCCCGAACTCGTCCTGCACCCGGAGGAACGCCTGCGCATTCTTCACCGCGGCGTGGATCTTCTGGCGGTTGCGGATGATCCCGGGGTCCTTGAGCAGCGCGGCGATCTTCTTCGCGCCGTACCCCGCGACCTTCTCGGGATCGAAGCCGTCGAAGGCGCGCCGGAAGTTCTCCCGCTTGTTCAGAACCCCGCTCCACGAGAGCCCGGCCTGCATCCCTTCCAGGACGAGGAATTCGAAGAGCGCGCGGTCGTCGTGGAGCGGCGTGCCCCACTCGGTGTCGTGGTACGCGCGCATCAGGTCGGAGGCGATCCAGGCGCAGCGCTTCCGTTCGTCGTCCATGGGCGTTCCGGTGGGGGGCCCGCCAACCTACCAGCCCGTGCCCCGGTTTGGAAGTTGACGCGGCCGCGAGCTACCTTTTCCCGCCCATGATCAACCGCGTGCTGGAGCTGGCCAGGCGGAGCCGGCGCTTCGAGGGGTTCGACCTGCTCTTGCGGGACGAGAGCCAGGTGAGCCTCAAGTTCGAGTCGGGCCGGCTCAAGGAGACGGCGCTCCGCCAGGAGGCCGGCGTCAACTTCCGCGGCGTGAGCCGCGGGAAGGTGGGGATCGCGGGCACCACCGACCTGTCCGGCGACGCGGCGCTGGAGGACCTGCTCCGGCGCGCAGCGGCGTCGGCGGATCAGGGCGAGGAGTGCGCGCTCGCGTTCCCGGGCCCGTCGCGCCTGCCGAGCATGGCGCTGTTCGACGACACCGCGGCCGGCGTGGACGTCGAGCACCTGGCCGAGCTGGGCCGGCGCGTCGTCGCCCAGCTCAAGCGCCCCGGGTGGCAGGTGACGGCGTCGGTGGATCGATTCGTCGAGACGACGAGGTTCGCCAATTCGGCCGGGCAGTCGTTCAAGAGCCGGGCGACGGCGATCTCCGTCGGCGCCGAGGTCACGCAGGTCAAGGGCGACGACGTCCTCATGGCTTACGACGACGTGACGAGCGTCGGTGTGCCGAGCGAGGCGGAGCTGGACGCGGTCGCGGCGAGCGTGGTCAGGCGCATCGAACGCGGGCAGAAGATCGTCTCGCCGCCCGAGGGGAAGCTGCCGGTGCTCTTCACCCCGCACGGATGCGCGGCGGTGCTCCTGCCGCTCCACCAGGCGCTGTCGGGCAAGACGGTGCTTCAGGGGATTTCGCCGCTGGGCGGGAAGCTGGGCGAGGCGCTGTTCGATCCGGCGTTCGACGTGACCGACGATCCGCTCCTGTCGAACCGGGTCGGCAGCCGCCCCGCCGACGACGAGGGGATGCTCTCGGCGAAGCTCCCGCTGATTGAGCGCGGGACGCTCCAGGCGTTCGTCTACGATCTCGAGACGGCGGCCCGCGCCGGCACCGCCTCCACGGGGCACGGGCGCCGCTCCACCTTCGGCAAGCCGGGGATCGGCTTCTCGAACCTGGTGATCAAGCCCGGCGCTGAAAGCACGGACGCCCTGCTCAAGGAGATGGGGCACGGCCTGGTGGTGGACGAGCTGATCGGCGTGGGGCAGGGAAACGTCATCAGCGGCTCGTTCAGCCATCCGGTCGCGCTCGCCTACCGCGTGGACGGCGGCGAGATCACGGGGCGCGTCAAGGACGCCGCGGTCGCCGGCAACACGTACGAGCTGTTGAAGCGCATCCGGATGATCGGGAGCGCGGCCAAGTGGCTGGGCGGGAGCCGTCTTGTGCCGCCGCTCCTCCTGGATGCCGTCAACGTGGCGAGGCGCTAGAGGCGGCCGACGCGCCGCGGGTTCTAGAAGAGGAAGATGATGTCGGACGAGAAGAGGTCGAAACACTCCGCGATTCGTGGGACGCCAAGCAAGCGCGCCGAAACGTGACCGCTCCATCTGACGGCCCTCTCGAGTAGCGGGTCCGGTTCCGGCAGTCCGCCGGGCGCAGAGAATTCTCGCACGTGAAGCTCACCCGTCACGGCCATCTCCTTGAGCGCGCTGATGCGGGCCGAATCCGAGGGGAAGCGCGCGAGGTTCTGCAGAGCGGCGTCAAAGGCCCGGACGATATCCTGGTCCGGTCCGAAGATCATTTCCCGCACGTCGGTGCAGGGCAGTGTCACGAGGTCGGAGAGCGCCTGGTACCGGGCCGTACGCGAGCGTTGAACGTCCCGGACGGCTGCAAGCGTGCTCGCCCTCGGGCTGATGTCCAGCGTGCGGATGGGAGCCGCATTGGCTCCCGAGTCGGCCTGAGGCGCTGACGGAGCGACGCTGTTTTGAGCGGCGCCCCATACGGCGCGCCCGGTCAGCCCCGCGAGCTGAAAGAGGGCACGACGCCCTTCGCGGATGATCTCCTCTCCTGACCACTGCGCCTCGTCAACCACCTTCTGCCCGAATGAGATGGTCTCCCGTAGAATCCGCTCCGCCTCCGCGGGCCGTTTCTCGGCCAGCCGGAGCGCGGCCCGCGACGTGTTGTACCATGCCAGCCTCCTCAGGTACCAGAGTTGGCTTCGGACCGCGATGTATGGTCGGACATCCTCGCGAAGCGGGAGGCGGAAGCGCGCCCCGTAGTAGTCCACGGCGGGGGCCACGGCGACGGTGTGGAAGGCGGTCCAAGCGGGGTGTGCGTCGAACGCGCGCAGCCACGCCATCTGAGCCGGCGTGAAACCGTGTGCCGCCTGCTCGAGGACGTGGGCGTAGTCCGGCGCGTCCCCCCAGCCGGCGTTGAGGCGGACGCCAGGCCACCCGCCAGGGAATGCGGGGAGAGAAGATGGCGGCGGCTGCTCCTCCGCTCCCGGCCGCGAGCCGCGGCCGCCACTTGCGAGCCGTTCCAGCTGGAGCAGCGCACGCCCCGCCTGCATGGGTGCGATCGCGCTGTCCGCGGGGAGTCCGACCGACCGGGATTCGGCTACGATGGGGTCCGGTCTTCCCAGCGGCCACCAGTAGACGGCCAGGAGCTTGGGTCCGAGAAGGCCAAGCAGCCAAACGGGCGCGGTGGCAAGCGCAATGACGACCGCGGCCGCCGCGAGTACAAGCCCTCCTATACGTCCGAGGCGCGCACCCCCGACCCCGCCGCGGCCCATCGCCTGACCCTGGCGGGTCGCCTCGAACGACACGTACCAGGGCTCGATCAGCTTCGCCCCCTCTTCTCCGGCGCGGTGCCGCGAGCGCAATGCGCGGCGCGCGTCGGCCACCGCGTGCCCCTCGAGGTATGCGAGACTGGCAGCTCCCAACAGGAGCAGCAGTGGGGGTACGATCACGACCCAGGAAACCGCACCCGCCGGGAGCGTACGGCCGGCTCCGGCGTTCAGAGCAAGGGGAAGGAGGAAGATCGGCAGAAGACCGGCGGCGAATATCAGGCTCTCGCGCAGCACGCGCCCGCCCCGGAGCGCGCTGCGCACCGACGGCGCCACGGCGGCGTACTCGCGTGCTCCCGCAATGAGCGCTCCGCCGTCCCGACGCGTGTCCGCCAGCGTCTCGAGCACGGTGAGCCAGGTGTAACCCCGCCTCACGGATCCCGCGCTCGCCTTGAGGCCGCGGGCAAGCCGGTCCACCGCCCAGAGCAGCATCAGCGTACCGGCGATCGCCGCGAGGACCATGAGCTGTGTCGCGCTCTGCATGGACGACACGCTGGCCCGCAGCAGACTCCTCGACAGGAGAGCGATCGTGGCTCCGACGAGAAGCACGGTCGACGCCCAGAACCAGAGGCTCCACCGGCGCAGCTGCCCATGTACCTCGTCGAGGCCCGGCGGCGGCCACTCGAGCGGCACACCGCCCCCCGGCGCGAGCCGCTTCGCCACGTCGCTGGCCGAGGGCCGCTGCTCCTGGTCCTTCTGCAGACACGCCGAGACGAGGCCGGCGAACTCGGGATCCACGTCTTTCCGGATCTCCGCAAGCGGTGGCGGTACATCTCGCAGGTGCGCCGCGATCAGCTCCTGCGGGGTCGTCGCCCGGAATGGTCCGTGGCCGGTGACCAACTCGTATCCCAACAGCCCCAGGGCATAGACGTCCGTCCGCTCCGTGACCGGCTGGGCCAGCATCTGCTCCGGGCTCATGTACTGCGGAGTGCCGACGATCATCCCGGTGCCGGTGAGCTTCGTAGACTTCGCATCCGGGCCCGCGGGCTCGGAGCGCACCGCCGCGATGCCGAAGTCCGAGACAAGGGCACGGCCCGCTTCTTCGTCGTAGAGGATGTTGGCGGGCTTGATGTCGCGATGAATGATGCCCTTCGCGTGGGCGGCGCCGAGTGCAGCCGCCACTTCACCGGTGATTCGCTTCGCCTCGTCCGGATCGAGCGGGCCCTCTTCCTCCAACCGTGCTGCGAGGCTCTTCCCGCTGACGTACTGCATCACGAAGTACGGCGTGCCGTCGGTCAGCTCTCCGAGGCCGTAGATGGCCAGCACGTTGGGATGGGAAAGGCCCGCGACGGCCTGCGCCTCTCTTTCGAAGCGCGCGCGTGAGTGCGGGTCTGCGGCCAGCTCCGGGGCGAGGACCTTGACCGCCACCAGGCGGCGTAGCGCGGGCTCACGGGCCAGGTACACACTGGCCATTCCGCCCTGGCCGAGCTTGCGGATGAGGAGGAAGCTCGGGCTCAGCGCCGCGCGGAGTTGCTCTTCGAGCGGGTTGGGGGCGGCAGCCGCCGCTGACGGCGACGCAGCGCGCGGGGCCGATGGGCTCGATTCGGGTCTCGGGAAGGCGGGTGTCGTGAGCGCAGCGCCGCCGTTCGCGACTCCGGCCGCTGCGGCGCTGCTTCCAACGCCGACGGCGGGAGCTTGGCTGATCTCGTCTCGCTCGCCCGGTGTCAATTCAGAGAGTGAACTCCCGCAGCGCGGACAGAACTTGTCCTGTTCTCCGGAAACGTGGCTGCAGGAGCGGCACGTGCGCCCGCCCGACCAGGCAGGAGTCATAATGAGAGAACCTACCCGCCACATGGCTTGCAGCAAGTCAGAACCCCATTCCCGAGCTTTCCGCTGCGATCTCGGGCGGGCACGAGCGGGGGCCGAAACCTATATTGGCCACGAGTCGAGAACTCTATGGCTAGCCGCCTGTGTCTCGTAGTCTTCGCGGTCAGCGCCGGGATGCTAGTCGCCGGAGCCTGTTACAACGACCGCACTGCCGGTCTCGCCTCATTCGATCTCAGCGGCGAGTGGAACTTCGTCGTCACCGTTCCCGGCGACGAGGCGGTGCCTTGTAGGGTCGCCGGCACGTTGACGCTGACGCACACGGGCACCACGCTGACCGGCACCGCGACGCCCTACACCAGCTTCTGCTATCTCCCTGTTGCCGGCGCGATCGCCGCCGGGGCGCTCTCCGGCTCCCACGTCACCTTCACGTCCGGCGTGTGCGTGGACACCGGCTCGGTGCATGTGGGCGCCGACAGCATGGGCGGCACCGCGGCGTGCGGCTTTACGCGCGGCACCTGGGTCGCGGCGCGCGTCGGGCCGCCGGCACGACTCGCCCTCGTGCCGGGGGACCGGTCCCTGGTGGTGGGCGGCGCGCAGCAGTACACCGCGACACTGTTCGACGCGGCGGGCCACATGCTTTACGGCCGCACGGTCGATTGGGTGAGCAGCGCCCCGTCGGTCGTCTCGGTCACGGCGGTATCGGGTTCGCTGGCCGGCGTGGTGAGAGGAGTCGCGCCGGGCACTGCAACCGTCACCGCGACGTCCTCGGGGCGGGTGGCGAGCGTGGCGATCCAAGTCACCTCCGCCGAATTCGTCTCCCTGGCTCCGGGCGCGTACCACACCTGCGCCCTCACCGGCGCAGGCGCGGCGTACTGCTGGGGCGACAACGGCGGCGGCGAGCTGGGCGACGGCGCCTACGTCCAGACGAATTCCCCGATCCCGGTGGTGGGCGGACACACGTGGGCGTCACTGTCGGCAGGCTCCGGCTTCACTTGCGGTATCACGACCGCCGGCGCCGTCTCCTGCTGGGGCGTCAATTTCGCTGGTCAACTCGGGACCGGAGACACGGTGCCGAGCGCCTCGCCACGTCCTGTGTTCACGCAGCACACCTTCGCCGCCATGAGGGCCGGCGGTTGGCACGCCTGCGCCCTCACTGCCAGCGGGGAGGCTTGGTGCTGGGGCTTGAACACCAAGGGCCAGCTCGGGAACGGGACCAACGCCGGGAGCCTGGTGCCCGTGCTCGTGAGCGGCGGTCTCACGTTCGCCTCGCTCGGAGTCGGGGACACCCACAGCTGCGGCATCACGACAGCCGGCGCGGCCTGGTGTTGGGGTGAGAACGGCGGCAAGCTCGGCAACGGCGACTCGGTCAACAGCGCCGTGCCGGTTCCGGTCTCCGGCGGCCTCACCTTCACGTCGCTGGGTGGCGGCCGGCTGCACACGTGCGGCCTCGCATCGGGCGGCACGGTGTACTGCTGGGGGGGCGGCATCTATGGCGAGCTCGGCGACGGCTCGCGAAGCACGAACCTCGGCCCGGGCCTCGTGTCGGGAGGCCGCACGTACACCATGCTGGGTGCGGGCTCCGAGCACAACACGGCGCTCGACGCCACCGGCCAGGCGTGGGGCTGGGGCAGCAACGGCACGGGTGAGTCGGGAGACAGCACGAAGACCGAGTGGGATGTGCCGGCGGCAGTGCCGGGCGCCTTCGTCTTCGCCACCGTCGCCGCGGGCGGCATGCACAGCTGCGGCATCACGACCGGAGGCGTGACCTACTGCTGGGGCTACAACTCCAACGGCCAGATCGGCGACGGCACGCGCACCGACCGCTTCTTCCCGACGCGGGTCGTCGGCCAGCCCTGACGGCAAACTGGGTGTAGGGCGTAGGGTGATAGGGTGTAGTAGCAGACGCCACGCCTGCTGCACCCCACACCCTAGACCCTATACCCTCTCTTTTCCGCCTCGCCCAGCCACCCTCGTCTGAGCTCGGCCTCGGGCACGTTGGTCAGGAATGGCTTGATGTCGAGGATCGGCGTGCCGTCCAGCATGTCGAGCCCGCGCACCCGCAGCCGGTTTCCCTCGCGGCCCAGCAGGCGCACGACCGTCAGGCCGATGGGATTCGGCCGGTAGGGCGCGCGCGTCGCGAACACGCCGTGCGGGCGGTCGTCGGTCGGCGGAGTGCCCACCAGCTCGGACCGGTCCGCCTTGTGGAAGACCCAGATGACGTAGAGGTGGCTGAACCCTTCGATGTCGGTGAGGCCCGCCTCGAGGTCGGGCCGCACCTCCAGCGTCCCTTCGGCATCGTGCTTCGCCCCGGGGCCCATCGGGATCTCGGAGCGGTCCGTGAACGGCGAGTGCACCGTGCCGACCGGGTGCATCGTGAACGTGATGTCGGGTCGCTTCTTCATGCAGGAGAACTGCGGGGTTTGTTCTGAAGCCGCAAGCCTCGCAACTGGTAACCACTTCCGACTTGCCGTCTGGCAACTGTCCCGAGAACTCGGATCCGCCGACTATTTCTTCCTGGAGATGTTGAACGGCGACGCCCGCTCTCCTCGCGCCGCCGAGGAGATCAGCAGGGCGAGCCGCCTCGCCCGCGTCTCCTCGCGCTTGGCGCTCATCACCCACCACGCGGTGCTGCGCCGGTACCAGGGGGCCTGCGTCTCGAACCACGTCCAGGCGCGCCGGTTCGCCTTGAACGCCTTCGTGGACGCGGCGTCGAGCGCTCGCGGCGGGTTCTCGAACGAGTACAGCTCGGCCTTTTTCGGATCGCGCGCCTCGAACAGATCGAGGCCAGCCGGCCGCATCCGGCCTTGCGCCTTGAGCTCCCGCACGCGCGCGAGGTTGACGGCGCTCCACGCGCTGTCCCGCTTGCGCGGCGTGAACCGGACCGTGTAGCTCGTCGCGTCGTAGTTCTTCCGCACGCCGTCGATCCACCCGAAACAGAGCGCCTCGTCCCGCGCCTGGGGATAGGTGATGCTCGGCTTGCCGGAGCCGACGTGGAAGAAGCCGACGAGCAACTCGCGCTCCGAACGGCGGTGGCGTTCCAGCCAGGCGCGGAAGGCGGCCTGCGTCCTGAAGAACTTGGGGGTCATCGCGGCAAACGATCGGGGGCCAGAGCGCGCGACGCAACGCCCCGGCCCCCAACGGCCTCCGCTGCGGCGGAGCTTACATGCCCCTGCGCGCGGTCGGCGGCAGCATGTTGTTCAGCCGGAGGTAGATAGCCAGCTGGCTGTAGTGGTCCGCCCAGTCCCCGACGGTGATCAAGGCCATGTTGGCGCGCGTGACCATGCGCGGCCCGAACCCCGGGACGGAATCCGCCATCTGGGCGTCGTTGAGGGACGCGAACGACGCAGCGCAGAACTCGAAGCTCCTGCGCAGCGCCGCGATCAGCGCCTCCTTGGATGAATTCACGTCCACCAGGGCATACTGCGGTTCGGCCTGGCCGCTCACCCGCGAGCACAACATGTAATTGCCGTCGTTGACGAGGTGTGCCGCGATCTCACCCACCGCCATCTGCGTGCCAGTGGGCCTGTAGCGGTACTTCTCCGCCGGAAACTCCTCCAGTGCGGCGGTGATGTTCTGCGCGTACCGCTGCTCGGCCCCGCGCAGTGCGTCGGAGACCGGGCTCGCCGGACCCGCTGACATGCCCGCCATGCCCTGCGCCGTGGCCAGCGCCGGCACCGCGCACAGGGCGGCCGCCAACGCGTATGCGAAGGCTCTCATCTCGTCCAACTCCAAGTTTGGGAGACCTGTATTCTCACATAGTCACTCCCGATTGTCCAGTCTCGAGCTGCGGCCGTGTGCGGGCGCCGGAAATCACGCGGTCGCCTTGCGGTCCTTCCACCACCACCAGTTGAGCCGCTCGGCGGAGGGGCGCGCCGTGCTCGCGAAGTAGACGGCGCACCGGAAGGTGTAGAGCACGCACGGGTCCTGGCGCATCCCCCGGATCCGGCCCAGTCGCTGGTAGAGCTGCTCGGGGCTCTTGCCTTTGAGGTCCGCCACGCGGCGCACGCCGAGCTGGCGAAGGTCGCGCGCGATGGACGGGCCCACCCCGGGGATGACCTGCAGAGGATCGGACGGCACGCGGCGCTTGGCGGGCAAGGGCAACCTCCGGAGGGGGCCGAAATGAGCTCGAATGGACACCCGAAGATAACCCGAAGCTGCACCGGCGACAAGGCGCGCAGCTGGATGTAAGTTGGGGGGAGGTTGCGCCGGAATGCCGGCGCGGAGGGACCCGTCATGGACTCGACCCCGTGTGAGAGCGGAGAGTACGGCAGGGTGGGTCGCTACCTGCTCGGGTTCGGCATCCTCGGTCTCACGGTCGTGTTCTCCAACGTCTTCTGGCTGGTCGAGCATCCCGAGTCGTACTTCGCCGTGAGCCACCCGAGCGCGACGCTGCTCCGGCTGGAGCTCGCCGGTTACGTGCTGCAGATGGTGATCGGGCTGTGGCTGGCGATCAGCCTCGTGTTCGATGTCGCGCGGTGGCGTCGGGTGGCCGTCGTCCTTTGGCCGCTCACGCTCGTGCTCTACTTCGCGCCGTTGCCGACGGCGCGGCAGGATCTCTCCCTGGCTCCGGCGCTGGTTGTCGCCGCGCTGCTCTTCTGGGAGCTGTCCCGCACGCTCGATCGGGCGACCCGCGCAGCCGACTGACGCCGGGCCCCCGGCGTCACCCACTCAGGAGTCTTGATGCACGTTCGATCGCTGCAGGCGCTGCTGATGCTCAGCGTGTCCGCCGCGACGCCGGCGATTGGCGTCGCCCAAGCCCCCCGCAACGGGTCGTACCCCGAGCGGGCGGTGCGGCGGGACATCCCGATGACCGGCATGATCCGGCGCGCCTTCGCCGCCGGGACCCGCGACTCGAGCGGGCGCCCGGGTCCGCGCTACTGGCAGCTGTGGACCGACTACACGATCAATGCGAAGCTCGACCCCGCCACCGGCGTGGTGACCGGCCACGAGCGCGTGGTGGTGCTGAACCCGAGCGACAGCGCGATGCGTGCGATCGTCCTGCGGCTCGACCAGAACCTCTACGCGGCCAACGTCGCGCGCACGGAGCAGGTGCCGAGCATCACCGACGGCATGGTCGTGACCGGTCTGACCGTGGACGGCCAGGCTGTAAACATCGCTCCGCCACCGCGGTTCCGCCGCTTCGGGGAGGCCCCACCGGCCGTGACGCTGTCGGCGTACAACCTCAACACGACCTCGGCCACGATCCTGCTGCCGAACCCGGTGAGCGCGCACGGCACCTTCACGCTCGAAGCGGACTGGCACTTCACGGTGCCGAAGGTGGATGGCGGGCGCGGCATCCGGATGGGGGCGTGGGGCGACACGCTTTTCCAGGTGGCGCAGTGGTATCCGCGCGTGGCGGTGTTCGACGATCTGCGCGACGGCGGCTGGGACACCGAGCCCTACCTCGGCTCGGCCGAGTTCTACAACAACTTCGGCCATTTCGACGTGAAGGTGGACGTGCCGGCGGGGTGGCTGGTGGGCGCGACCGGCGTGCTCCAGAACCCCGAGGAGGTGCTCACGCCGACGGCGCGCGAGCGGCTGTCGCACGCCCTCGAGTCCGATTCGGTGCTGCGGATCGTCGGCCCGGACGAGTTCGGCCCCGGGAAGGCGACTGTGACGGGCGACCGCCTCGTCTGGCACTACGTTGCGGACACGGTCGGGGACTTCGCGTGGGCGACGTCCGACCGCTACGTCTGGGACGCGACGCGCGCCACCATTCCAGGCAGGGGCGCGGTGCCGGTGGACATGCTCTACCTGCCGGGGCACGCGCAGCAGTACGCCCAGGGCGGCCCGATCGCGCGCCACGCGCTCGAGTTCTACTCCAGGCTCTGGCTGCCCTACGCCTTCTCGCGCCTGACGCTGGTGGACGGCCCGGACACCGGGATGGAATACCCGATGATCATCTTCTCGGCGGCGGGCGCGGCCGATCACGAGGCGGGGCACGAGTGGTGGCCGATGACGCTCGGGACCAACGAGACGTGGTACGGCTGGATGGACGAGGGGTTCAACGACTACATGAACATCCTCTCGTACGCCGACCGGCAGCATCAGAGCCCGCCGCTCGACGGCGTGGGGCAGAGCTACGGCCGGACGAGCGGGGACGAGCGTGAGCCGCCGATGATGTGGGATGCGAACTACGCCGGCCCGATGTACAGCTTCCAGGCCTACAGCAAGGCGCCGATGATGCTCTCGATGCTGGGCGGCGGCGTCGGCGACACAGCGGTGCAGCGGGCGATGAGCGAGTACGCGCACGCGTGGAGGTTCAAGCACCCGTCGCCCTGGGACTACATGTTCTTCATGAGCGGCGCGCTGCACCGGGACCTGGGATGGTTCTGGTACTCCTGGCTTTTCACCACCGACGCGGTGAACGGGTCCATCCAGGGCGTGCGCACCTCGGGCTCCACCACGACGGTGACCGTGCGGCAGGACGGGCAGATGCCGTCGCCGGTGGTCCTGGCGGTGCACTTCGCGCCCACTGGCCCGCGCATTCGGCCGATGGCGAACGCGACGATGGTGGACGATTCGACCGCCGTGGTCACCTGGCCGGTGGACGTCTGGTTCGGTGGGAGCCGCACCTTCGAGGCGAAGCTGCAGTTCGGGCGGCGAGCGATTCAGCGCGTCGTTTTGGACCCGCACTGCCGCTTCCCCGACAACAACGTGGACGACAACAGCTGGCCGCGGCAGCCTGCTCCGGCCGCCGCGGCCCGGACGCCGACCGGCCGCTTCGGGATGCCGGTTTGTAAGGGGTAAGAAAGGTGTCGGGTGTCAGGTGTCGGTGACTCGCCAGTCCCTGGCACCCGACACCCGACACCGTCCTTGTCTCACCCCGCCCCGAGGATCGTCAGGTAGTCCGCGCCCTGCGTCATGTGCTCGTAGAGCGCGGTGAGCGTCTCCGGCGCGCCGACGAGCCAGCGGCAGCGCGCGTCGCCCTTCGAGCGGCACTCCACTTCCATCACCGCGAGCGAGGCTTCCGCCAGCCGGCCCATGAAGTCCGCCAGCAGTCCGGAGGTGAAGAAGCAGGAGGGGTATTGCAGCTGAGCCTCGGGCGTGGCCTCCGCCCAGGCGGGCGCGTCCACCGCGACCGCGGCCTCGCCGATCGACGTCACATGCACGGCGCCCCAGCCCAGCGACACGAAGAACTGCGACAGGACCTCGGCGAGACGCGGCGCCGCCAACTCCGAGGGCTGGTCCACGCCGGCGGCCTGCGGCAGCCAGGCGGAGAAGGCGCGGAATGTCGCCTCGCCGGCGGCGTAGCCGGCCTCCTGGAGCGCCTGGGCGCCGACCCGGTCCCTGAGCGCGTGGAGCGCACGAGGCGAGAGCGCGACGAGCGACGAAGCGGACAGCGGGATGTCGGTCATCGGCGTCTAAGGTAGGGCGTCCGGCGCGGGCGCCGCAAGGCGTGAAGCGATGGTGAGTTGGGCCGCCGTCCTCAGCGGACGATGATCTCGTCGCAGAAGATCCACGACGGGCTGCCGGCGCCCGGGTGCCAGGCCGGCAGCGGCCCCGGGTTCGTCGCCCGCACCTTGACCCACCGCGCCACCGCACCGGAGGGCATCGCGACCGCGAGCCGGTAGAGGAACGGTTCCCTCCGCTCGGGCGGTTGATCGCTCGCAACCGCGCCCGCGCTTCGCCACGTGGCTCCGTCGTCGGACAGCCACACGGTGAAGTCGCGCGGCAGGAGGATCCACGACTGCGTCGTCTGCTGGAACGATCCCTCGACCGCCGAGACCGGCGTGGCGCGCCCGAGGTCGATGACGGCCTCGAGATCGGGTCCCTGCCACCCCTGCCAGAGCCCGTCGCGGAAGTCGAGCGAGCCGAGTGCCCCGTCGGTCAAGGTGCGCGCTCCGGTGCCGGGATACCGAGAGCTCGGCGTCGTCGTCAGGCTGTACGGGCGGCCGCGGGCGAGGCTCGGCACGATGGTGAACGCCCGTCCTTCGGCCAGCTTCTCGCCGCGGTAGAAGGCCTGGAAGCGCATGGTCCCTTCGCCGCCGAAGCGGGTCGAGTCGGCGTACAGCGGTGACACGGGTGTGGGCGCGCTCCCATCGGCGGTGTAGCGCACCTCGACGCCCGGCACGCCAACCGCCACGCGCATGCCCAGGCTGTTCGTCACGCTATCGTAGTCCGGCGTCATCCTGAGGATGTCGTGGTCTTCGGGACCCACCGCCACGCCGAGTGCCGCCAGGCGCGGCGTCGCGTCGGCCAGCCGGCGCCGGAGGTCGCCGAGGTCCCGAGGTCCGCGGCTCCACAGCGCTTCCGAGAAGGCGATGAGCCGCGGGAACGCCATCAGGTCGAAGTTGGCCGTCGTGATGCCCTCGGACCACAGCGTCGCCTCGCCTCCCAGGACGTGCGCAGCCTCCCCGGGCGCGAGGTCCGGAGGCACTGGATCGAAGGCGTACACCTGAGCGAGCGTGAGATCGCCGGGCGAGCGGTCGATGTACGTGCTGCTGGAAGGCGCGGCCACGAGATCGTGTCCCTGGCGCGCCACCGTGGCGATCGTCGCGGCGTCGCGCCACACCTCGACCACGGCGTCGGGCGGGATGCCGCCCTCCATGATCTCGTCCCATCCGACGAGCCGCCGGCCGTGTGCGGCCAACCATCGTCCGATGCGCCGGACGAACCAGCTCTGCAGCTCCTCCTCATTCCGGAGCCCCTCCGCGTGCATCAGCGCCTGGCAGTCGGCGCAGGCGCGCCAGCGGTCCTTCGGCACCTCGTCCCCGCCGATGTGCACGTACGTCGAGGGGAAGAGGGCGAGCACCTCCGTGAGCACGTCCTCCAGGAAGGCGAAGGTGCGCTCCCGCGGGCAGTACACGTCCTGGAAGACGCCCGCGGAATTCGCGACCGGGATGGAGTCGCCGGTGCAGCCCAGCCAGGGGTAGGAGGCGATCGCCGCCACGCTGTGTCCCGGCATCTCGATCTCGGGGACCACGGTGACGCCGCGGGCCCGTGCGTATGCCACGACGTCGCGCACCTCGTCCTGCGTGTAGAAGCCGCCGTAGCGCGAGCCGTCGGCCTCGGTGCGCCAGGCGCCGACCTCGGTGAGGCGCGGCCACTTCGGGACCTCGAGCCGCCACCCCTGGTCCTCGGTGAGGTGCCAGTGCAGGACGTTCAACTTGTAGCGGGAGAGGAGATCGACGAAGCGCTTCACGAACGGAGCGGGGAAGAAGTGGCGGCCGGCGTCGAGCAAGACGCCGCGCCAGCCGAAGCGGGGCCCGTCGCGAATCACCACGGCCGGGATTTCCCACGCGGCGGCGCTCCGGTTCGCGGAGTCGGCGAAGGCGGGCGGAAGCAGCTGGCGCAGCGTCTGAGCGCCCCAGAGCACGCCGGTCGCCGCGGGCGCCGAGATGTCCACGCCCGCCGAGCCGACCGCGATGGTGTACGCCTCGGGACCGTCGCCGGCACGCCGGTCGAGCCGGAGCGTGATGTCGCCGCGCCCCGCCGCGCGTTGCCGGACGGTGACCCGGTAGCCGGTCGAGGCGGTGACCCACTCGCGGAGCAGGCCCGCGATCTCCCGCAGTCGCCGGCTCGGCGTGGCGACGACGAGGCGGATGGGGTTGTGGAGCACGTACGCGCCGGCGCGCATCTCCACGCTGTCGGGCTGCGGGAGGACGTCGAGCTGCTGCGGTGGGGCGCCGGCCTGCTGGGCGGCCGCGGGATGCGCCATCGAGAGCGCGAGCAGGACGAACAGCGGGAAGTGGGACGGGGGCACGGCGCTCGGCTCAGCGGCCGAGCCGCCGCAGCAGCTCCGACTCGTCCCAGATCTGGATGCCGAGCTGCTTCGCCTTCTCGATCTTGCTCCCGGGCTCATCGCCCGCCACGATGGCCGTCGTCTTCTTCGACACGCTTCCGGTCACCGCTCCGCCCGCCTGCTCGATCAGCTGGGTGGCCTCGCCGCGCGAGAGCTTGGGCAGCGTGCCCGTCAGGACGAAGGTCTGGCCTTCGAACACGCCGCCGGCCGTCACCTTCACCGGCTCGTCCATCCGGACGCCGGCCTTCGCGAGGCGCTCGACCAGCTTCCGGTTGCGCTCCTCCCGGAAGAACGCCGTGACCGCGGCGGCGATCGCCGGGCCGATGCCACGCACCTCGCCGACGACGTCCTCCGAGGCGCCCATGAGCGCCTCCATCGTGCCGAAGCGGCGTGCCAGCAGCTCGGCGGCGCCGGCGCCCACGTGCCGAATGCCAAGCGCGAACAGCAGCGTCGCGAGCGTGCGCTCCCTGGACGCCGCGATCGCCTTGACGAGTTGCGCGGCCGACTTCTCGGCGAAGCCTTCGAGCCGGACGAGCTGGTCCTCCCCGAGGTCGTACAGGTCGGCGACGTCGCGGATCAGCTTCGCGTCCAACAGCTGCTTGACCCGCTCGTAGCCGAGGCCGCGGATGTCCATCGCCCCGCGGGCCGCGAAGTGGAAGATCCCCTCGTGCACGCGGCCCGGGCACGAGACGTTGGGGCAGAAGGTCATCACCTCGTCCGGCGGCGCCTCCACCTCGGAGCCGCAGTCGGGGCAGCGCTCAGGCATCGTGAACGGGCGCGGCGGCGTGCCGGCGCGCTCGAGCTCCTCGCGCCGCTCGCGCACCGGCCCCAGCACCTGCGGGATGACCTCCCCCGCGCGCGCCACCTCCACCCAGTCGCCGATCCGGATGTCCTTGGCCGCGATCAGCTCGGCGTTGTGCAGGGTCGCCGTGGAGACCGTGACGCCGCCGATCTCGACCGGCTCAAGCTCGGCGTACGGGTTCAGGGCGCCGGTGCGGCCCACGTTCACCTTGATGTCGAGCAGCTTCGTCACCGCGACTTCGGGCGCGAACTTCCGCGCGATCGCCCAGCGCGGCTCGCGGTCCCCGACCGTGCCCAGCTCCTCGTGCAGGGCGAGGCGGTCGACCTTCACGACGACGCCGTCGGCCCCGAACGGGAGGTCGTCGAGGAGCCGTTCCAGCTTCGCGATCTCGTCCCTCGCCTCCTCCAGGTTCGCCACCCGTCTCCGGTGCGGCTCGATGCGGAAGCCCCACGCCGCCAGAGCGTCGAGCTGCTCGGCCTGCGTCTTGAACGGCAGCTTCGTCTCGGGCGCGAAGGCGGCGAACACGAAACAACGCAGCCGCCGCTCGCGCGTCGCCTTCGGGTCGAGCTGGCGGAGCGCGCCGGCGGCCGCGTTGCGCGGGTTCGCGAACGGCGCCTCCCCGTCGGCCTCGCGCTTGCGATTCAGCGCGTCGAAGGTGTCGCGCGGCATGTACACCTCACCGCGCACCTCGAGCAGCGCGGGCCACCCGCTCCCCTCGAGCCGCAGCGGGATGTCGGGCACCGTGCGCAGGTTCGCGGTCACCACCTCGCCCGTCACGCCGTTGCCCCGCGTCGCGCCGACGGCGAGCACGCCGTCCCGGTAGGTCAGGCTCACCGCGGCGCCGTCGATCTTCACCTCGAGCGTGTAGCCCGCCGCCACGACGTCCGGCGAGATCCGTGCGTTCCGCGCTTCCCACTCGGAGAGGTCCTCGTCGCTGAAGGCGTTCGCCAGCGAGAGCATCGGGTTGAGGTGCGTGTGCTTGACCAGGCTGGTCGCCGGCTCCGCGCCGACGCGCTGGGTGGGGGAGTCGGGCGCCCTCAGCTCGGGGCGCTCGGCCTCCAGCGTCTGCAGTTCCCGGAAGAGCCGGTCGTACTCGGCGTCGGACATCTCCGGCGCGTCGAGCACGTAGTAGGCGTGGATGGCGCGATTGAGGATCCTGCGGAGCTCGGCGGTCCGGGCTGCGCTGGCGGGCATCTAGCCTTTGGCTTCCTCGGCGAGGACGGTCATCGTGACGCCGACCAGACGCTGCAGCTCCGCCGCAGAAGCATCCGGAAGCAGCTGGTCCAGGCCGGCCTGGTCCCGCTCGGCGAACGCGGCGAGCAGACGCTGCAGGTAGGAGATCAGGGCGGCGCGTTGCAGCTCCGCGCCGGGGGACGCCGTACCCGTGGAGGGCTGGTCCTTCGACCGCTTCACCAGGGTCTCGTACCGGTGCGCGTTCCGGAGCGCCTTGGCCGTGAGGTCGGCGACGATCTGCGTGAACTTGATGTCGGCTTCGCTCAGCGCCTCGCCGTCTTTGAAGGTGCGGAGAAAGATGCAGCCGATCGCGACGCCCCGGTACGTGATCGGCACGACGGTGATGGACTTCACCTTGCGCCGCGCCAGCGCGCCCTTGACGTGCTTCAGGCTCGGGTCGGCCGTCGCGTCGGCGATGAATACCGTCTCGCCGGTCCGCATCGCGCGCTCGATCTCCGGGTAGCGCGCCAGGTCCACCACCAGGTTGCGGATGCTCGGGTCCTCGTACGAGGCCACCAGCCGCACGGTGCGGCCACCGCGCTCCGCCAGGAAGATGCTCGAGCGGTCCAGCCCGAAGGTCTCGCCGAGCCGGCGCGCGATCGTCTGCAGGATGTCCACGAAGTGCAGCGTGCCGCCGAGCTCTTTCAGGATGTCGATGATCGTGAGCAGGCGCTCGCGCTCCCGCTCGAGCTCGAGGATGCGGCTCGCGAGCAGGGGGGCGGCGTCGGGGCCGGTGGGCGGCGGGGTCGTCATCCCCGCAATACTGCCGACGCCGCGCGCCGGGCGTCAAGCGCGGCCCTCCGTGAGGCGATGACGCGAAGTGCCCGCGCCGCAATCCCAACAGAACCACTCGTAACCGCACGGGGGAGCGTCGCTTTGGGCTCTGGCCTCGCCGACGTGCGCGCCCTACTGTAGGGCGACTGCAGGGAAGTGGAGGTGGTCTTTGCCCGAACTCTTCGAGCAGTTGCAGCAGGCGCTCGCCGAACGGTATCGCATCGAGCGCGAGCTGGGGCGGGGCGGGTTCGCCACCGTCTTCCTCGCCACCGATCTCAAGCACCAGCGCGAAGTCGCCCTCAAGGTCCTGCATCCCGAGCTGGCCCTCGCGCTGGGCAGTGCGCGATTCCTGCGCGAGATCGCGATGGTCGCGCAGTTTAAGCACCCCCACATCCTGCCGCTGCACGACTCCGGCGAGGCCGACGGCCTCTTGTACTACGTCATGCCGTTCGTCGAGGGGGAGTCGCTGCGGCAGCGGCTGGAACGCGAGCCGCAGTTGCCGCTGGAGGACGCGCTCCGCATCACGCGGGAGGTGGCCGACGCTCTGGACTATGCGCACGGGCTGGGCGTCGTGCACCGCGACGTGAAGCCCGAAAACATCCTGTTCGAGGCGGGGCACGCGGTGGTGGCGGACTTCGGGATCGCGCGAGCGGTGCAGGCGGCGGGTACCCGGCGGCTCACCGAGACCGGTCTCGCCGTCGGGACGCCGGCGTACATGAGTCCGGAGCAGGCGGCGGGCGACCCCGCGCTCGACGGGCGGAGCGACATCTACAGCCTGGCCTGTGTGTTGTACGAGATGCTGGGGGGCGCGCCGCCGTTCACGGGCCCGAGCCCGCAGGCGGTGCTCGCGGCCCAGATCGCGGACCCCGTGCCGCAGTTGCGGACGCTCCGGCCGACGATGCCGGCCGGCGTCGAGCGGGCGCTGGAGCGGGCGCTGGCCAAGGCGGCGGGCGAGCGGTACGCGACGGCCGAGGAGTTCGTCCAGCAGCTGACCCGGGCCAGCACGGCGGAGTCGATTGCGGCCGAGGTGCGGCGGGAGCGGGCGCGGCGGCGCTGGCGCGTGCTCGGCACCATCGCCGCGGCGGTCCTCTTGGCTGCCGTCGGCTGGTGGGGTGTGGCGTCGCTCGCTGGGGGCGGAGGTCCCCGCATCCGGTCCCTGGCGGTGCTCCCGCTCGAGAACCTGTCGGGCGACACGGCGCAGGACTACTTCGTCCTCGGGATATACGACGGTCTGATCGGGGAGCTGGATCAGATCACGGCGCTGCGCGTGATCTCGCGCACGTCGGCGCAGGTGTACAAGGGCACGCGCAAGACTGTCCCGCAGATCGCCCGCGAGCTGAACGTCGACGCGGTCATGGAGGGTTCAGTGCTGCATGCGGGGGACAGCCTGCGGCTGCGGCTGGAGCTGATCCGGGCGACGCCGGCGGAGCGGAGCATCTGGGGGCAGACGTACGTCAGGCACGCGCGCGACGTGCTGCAGATCAACAGCGACGTCGCAAGGGCGGTGGCCGGCCAGGCCAGGGCGTCGCTGAGCAGCGGGCAGACCGCTCACCTCGCTGCCGCTCGTCAGGTCAATCCCAAGACGTACGAGGCGTACCTGCGCGGCATGTATCTGCTGGAGAAGGGCAATCCGGCGGACAACGAGCGAGGTCTGGCCTTACTCAAGGAGGCGATCGCGAGCGATCCGACGGAGCCGTTAGCCTACGCCGGTCTGGCGGTGGGCGAGGCCATCACGGCACACGGCCCATCTCCCCAGCTGGACGCCTTTCCGGAGGCTCAACGGGCGGCCGAGCGGGCGCTCAGTCTGGACTCGACGATGACGGAGGCGACGGCGGCGCTCGCCTTCGTGAGAGGATACTACTTCTGGGATTGGAAGGAGGCCGAGTGGCTCTTCAAGCGTGCCATCGCGCTGAATCCAAGCTCGGTGTGGGGGCACTATTGGTACGCCTGGCAGCTGGACCTCTTCGGGGATGTCGATTCGGCCATCGCGGAACAGGAGCGGGCAGAGGCGGCGGACCCTCTCGACGCGTACGTTATGGCGTGGACGGGGGATCTGTACGTCGCGGTGCGACGCTACGACAAGGCGATGGCGAAGGTCCGGCGCGCCCTGGCGCTGGACTCGACCATGGGTGTTGCGTGGCTCGTGGCAGCGGAAGTTGATCTCGCGCAGGGACGGAACGAGGAAGCCGTGGCGGACGCCAGGAAGGCCGTGATCGCCCCGGACTCCGCATGGCTGTGGGTTGAGGGGTACATCGCCGCCGCCGCCGGCCATCGCGACGAAGCGCGCCGGGTGGCCGCCTTGTTGGAGCGCCAGCCTCCCGAACCGTACAATGCGTGGAGCCTCGCGTGTGTGTACGCCGCGCTGGGGGACAGGGACCGGGCGTTTCGGTGGCTCAACTATCCGTACCCCCACGCCTGGGTCCCGTGGATCAGGGTCAACGCGCCATTCCGAACGTTGTGGAGCGACCCGCGGTTCGCCGCGCTGCTGGTCAAGATGCACCTGCCGCCGCCGTCGGCGGCGGTGCTCACGCCCGCGATGTGACGCATCGATCCGGAGCGCACTGAGGCGGGAGGCTGGTCGGATGCCCGAACTCCTCGAGCGGCTGCAGCAGGCACTCGCCGACCGCTATCGCATCGAGCGGGAGCTTGGGCGGGGCGGGTTCGCCACTGTCTTCCTCGCCACGGACCTGAAGCATCAGCGCGAAGTCGCCCTCAAGGTCCTCCATCCCGAGCTGGCCCTCGCCCTGGGGAGCGCGCGGTTCCTCCGCGAGATCGCCACGGTCGCGCAGTTCAAGCACCCCCACATCCTGCCGCTGCACGACTCCGGCGACGCCGACGGGCTGCTCTACTACGTCATGCCGTTCATCGAGGGGGAGTCGCTGCGCCAGCGGCTGGAGCGCGAGCGGCAGCTGCCGTTGGAGGACGCGCTCCGGATCACGCGGGAGGTGGCCGACGCGCTGGGCTACGCCCATGGGCTCGGCGTCGTGCACCGGGACGTGAAGCCGGAGAACATCCTCTTCGAAGCCGGGCACGCGATCGTGGCAGACTTCGGGATCGCGCGGGCGGTGAGTTCAGCGGGAGGAGCGAAGCTGACGGAGACGGGCCTCGCCGTCGGGACGCCGGCGTACATGAGTCCGGAGCAGGCGGCGGGGGACCCGGCGCTGGACAGTCGGAGCGACATCTACAGTCTGGCCTGTGTGCTGTACGAGATGCTTGGGGGCGCGCCGCCGTTCACGGGCCCCACGCCGCAGGCAGTCCTAGCCTCCCAGATCGCGGACCCCGTGCCCCAGCTGCGCGCGCTCCGGCCGACGGTGCCGCCCGGCGTCGAGCGGGCGCTGGAGCGGGCGCTGGCCAAGGCGGCGGGCGAGCGGTACGCGACGGCCGAGGAGTTCGTCCAGCACCTGACGCGGGCGAGCACGGCGGAGGCAGTCGCGGCCGAGGCGCGGCGCGAGCGGGCGCGGCGGCGCCGGCGGGCCGTGCTCGCGGTGGCGGGTGTCGCGGTCCTGACAGCCGCTGCCTGGTGGGCGGTGGGTGCGGTACGAGGAGCCACGGGGCACGCGACCATCAAACGCCTCGCGGTCCTTCAGCCCGCGAGTTTCACCAGCGACACGACGCAGGACTGGTTCGTCCAAGGAGTGCAGGAGGCCCTGATCTCCAACCTGCAGGAGGCCGGGGTCGCGGTCCTCGGCCGCACCTCGGTCCTGCAATACCGGCACTCCGAGAAACCGCCGCGCCAGATTGCCCGCGAGTTGGGTGTGGACGCGTTGATCGAAGCATCGGTGATGCGCTCGAGCGACAGCATGGAGATCTCCGTACGCCTAATTGACGGTCGTACGGAGGTCGTGCGGTGGGAGCACGCCTATCCGGGCGAATTGCGCAGCGTATATGCACTGTACCACGGCGTGACGCGCGCCATCGCCGAGCAGGTTCAGAGCGCGCTCAGCCCGGCGGCGGCGGCGAGGCTGGCAACCGCGCGGACGGTGGACCCGCAGGCCTACGACGACTACCTCCAGGGCATGTTCCACTGGCAGCGGCTCACCCCGGGCGATCTGGATGTGGCGCTGGAGTACTTCCAGCGGGCGGTCCGGCGTGACTCGACCTACGCTCCGGCGTGGGCCGGCATCGCGCTGGTCTGGCAAGGACGCTCGCAGGCGTTCTACGCCCCGCCTCGGGAGGCGATCGCGCGGGCGAGGCCGGCATTGCGGAGGGCCCTGGAACTGGACAGCAGTTCCGCCGAGGTGCAGTACGTCACAGCCGGCTTCCGCGCATGGTCCGAGTGGGACTGGGCTGGCGCGGAGCGCGCGTTCCGGCGGGCCATCGAGATCAACCCCAACTATCCGGACGTCCGGGTCTACTACTCGAACTTCCTCTCCATGCTGGGACGCTTCCGTGACGCGCAGGCCCAGGTCGAACGGGCGATGGAGCTGGACCCGTCGAATGCACTGTTCCGGGGCCTCTATGGCATGAACCTCGTCCTGGAGCGCCGGTACGCTGACGCGTTGAGAGAAATGCGCAGGGCACTGCAGATGGCCCCCGATCAACCGGTGACCCTCAACAACATATGGGACGCTCTCTGGCATCTCGGCAGGTATGACGAGGCGTTGGCGATGCTGCGGATGTGGTTCGCCGGCGACCAGGGCCTGCAGAACGCTATCACCCAGGGGCTAGCCGAGGGCAGCTACCGCGGGGCGCTGCGCCGAGTGGCGATCTACCTGGGCACACACATACCCATAGCCACCAATGGGCCGTTCTCGGTTGCGGACTTCTACATCCTCGCGGGAGAGAAGGACAGCGCGTTTGCGTGGTTGGAACGCGCCTACCAGGCCCACGATCCCAACCTGCCCTATCTCGATCAGCCGGATTTCGCGGCGGTCCGCGACGACCCGCGGTTCCGCGATTTGTGCCGGCGGCTGAACTTGGCGACCTGCAGGGATTGATCACACCCGGTTCGCTGCTGAGTCACTTCCGCGCCAGCAGGAAGCGCGCACCGCCGCCCTTGCCCCCCTCGAAGAGGGGCAGGGCGAACGCGGGCACCCCGGCTTCGCGCGCATAGGGGCCGAGGTCCCGCCGGATGACCTTCACCTCCTCGAAGCCCGCCCGGCGAGCGAGCGCCTCGAGCCCGTCGCTGTCGTAGAAGGTCAGGCGTGACGCCATCGGCTCCGGTGCGGCCGGCGTTCCCTTGAGCTCGGGATCCGCGCCGAGGGCCACGAGGCGGCCGCCGGGCTTCAAGACGCGCCGGATCTCGCCCAGGACGCGCACGGGATCGGGGAGAAAGCCGAGCACACCCGTCATCGCGGCGCAGGTGAACGTCGCGTCGGCCCACGGCAGGGAGGCAGCATCACCCTCCCGGACTTCGAGGCGCCCGGCCGCGACGGCGTCACGGTTCTGCTCCTTCGCCAACTGCACCATCTCGGGGCTGAAGTCGATCGCCGCCGCGCGACAGCCGCTCACGAGCGCGCGCTTGAGCAGCGCGCCGCCCCCGCACGCGACCTCGAGCAGGTAGTCGTCCTTCGCGAGCGCGAGCTCCTCCAGGATCACGGCGAAGTTCGGATAGTGGAAGATCGGGTCGCCGTAGGTCTTGCGCGCCTCGGCGCCGCTCGGCCGACGCGCGCGACGGTCGGTGATCCAGTCGCCGAGTGCGTTCGGCGCGGTCGCCCTGAGGAGCGGGGCCGCCACTTCGCCCGCGAACCAGCCGGCCAGCTCGGCTTTGCCGCCGACCGCGCCGCCCCAGCCGCGGTGCGTCAGCGTCACCCGGGTCCCGCCCTTCGCTGGCCGGAGTTTGAGATCGATCGCGGTGTCTTTGCCGGAGGCCCACGGCGCCGAGTGCCACTCGAGCGAGAGCCCCTTGCCCCGCGTCCAAGCCTTCACGGAGCCGACTGCGTGCGTTCCCTCGGTGATCCGACCTTTGAGGCCCGCCTCGAACGACAGCCCCAGCCGTGCCAGCGCCGTCTGCAGCTCTGCGACCAGCGTGTCGAAGGCGGTCCGTGGCGCAAGCGCGAGCACGATGCTGACTTGGAGGTCGGCCATGGGCTGCTCCGTGAATGCCGGCGTTCGAGAGTTCGGGATGGCCGCGCCGTGGCGCGGCAGGGGGGCATTCTCATCCAGCGACCCAGAACCGTCAAGCGTACAGTATGGTATTGCCGGGGATTCCCTCCCCGAACACCTTTCGTGGCACAGCTCCACCGGAGGCGCCAAGCCATGCCTGACACCATCCGCTTCACGCTCAACGGCAAACCCGTCTCGCTGGAAACGGATCCGGCCCGCAAGCTCCTCTGGGCCCTGCGAACCGATCTCGAGCTGACCGGCACGAAGTACGGCTGCGGCGAAGGACAGTGCGGCGCCTGCACCGTGATCGTGGACGGCCAGGCGATCCGGTCCTGCCAGATGGATCTGGCCTCCGTCCAGGGCCGCTCGGTCACGACGATCGAGGGGCTGGCTGCCGACGGCGCCCTGAGCCCGATCCAGCAGGCGTTCCTGGAACACGACGGCTACCAGTGCGGTTACTGCACGCCGGGTCAGATCATGAACGCCCACGCGCTGCTGCTCAAGACGCCGAAGCCGACGAGGCGGCAGATCGTGGACGGCATGGAGGGCAACTTCTGCCGTTGCGGCGCGTACAAGCACATCTTCGCCGCGATCGAGGCCGCATCGGGCCAGGGGAGGCGGCCATGACCGACCTCGCCCGCATTGCCCGGATGGACCGCCGCGGGTTCGTGAAGGCACTGGGCGGTGGCGTGCTCGTCCTGGTCAGCGCGCCGTCCCTCGGCCTGCCGGCGTGGGACCTCGAGGCACAGCGGCGCCCGTATCCCTCCGACATCAATGCCTATCTGCACATCGCCCAGGACGGGCAGGTCACGCTGTTCTCCGGCAAGATCGAGATGGGGCAGGGGATCATGACCTCGCTGGCGCAGATGGCCGCCGAGGAGTTGGGCGTGGAGCTCGACGTCATGCACGTCGTGATGGGCGACACCGCCTCCTGCCCGTGGGACGCGGGCACGTGGGGCTCGATGTCCACCCGGTTCTTCGGCCCGGCGGTGCGCGCCGCCGCGGCCCAGGCGCGGCTGGTGCTCACGGACCTCGCGGCCGAGCGCCTTGGCGTGCCGCGCGCCGCTCTCGTGGTCGAGAAGGGCGTCGTGTACGCGAAGGCCGATCGCAGCAAGCACGTCTCGTACGGCGAGCTGGCGCAGGGCCGGCAGATCACGCGGACGGTGGGCGAGAAGGCGGTCCTGAAGAGCGTCCGCGAGTTCACGGTGATGGGGCGGTCGCCGAAGCGGCTCGACGGACCGGAGAAGGTCACCGGCTCGGCCAAGTACGCGGGCGACATCCGGCTGCCCGGGATGCTCTACGCGCGTCTCCTGCGGCCACCCGCGCATGGCGCGACGCCGCGGAGCGTGGATACGAGCGCCGCGGCCGCGATGGCCGGCGTCACGGTCGTGAACCAGTCAGGGCTGGTGGCGGTGCTCGCCGCCGATCCCGAGACCGCCGCACGCGCGCTGGACGCCGTGAAGGCGGAGTGGGACGTGCCCACGTCGACGGTCGACGCCGAAGGCATTTTCGATCACCTGGTGACGGAGGCGGGCGAGCCGGAGACACCGATCTCCGAGGGCGACCTCTCGGCGGGCCGGTCAGCGGCGGCGAAGACGTTCGACGTCGCCTACCACACCAGTTACGTGGCCCACGCGCCGGTGGAGCCGCACACCGCCGTGGCGGACGTCAAGGACGGGAAGGCGACAGTCTGGGCATCCACCCAGTCGCCGTTCGGACAGCAAGCGCAGATCGCCCGCGCCCTCGGCTTCCGCGAGGAGGACGTGCGCGTGATCACGCCGTACGTCGGCGGCGGTTTCGGCGGCAAGGGATCAGGAGCGCAGGGCGTCGAGGCGGGGCGGCTGTCGCAGATCGTGGGGAAGCCGGTGGTGGTGGCGTACACTCGTGCGGAGGAGTTCTTCTACGACACCTTCGGCCCGGCGGCGGTGGTGAAGGTCGCCTCCGGCATTGATGGCGCCGGCAGGATCACGTTCTGGGACTATCAGGTGTACGCCGCCGGCGGCCGCGGGACCGAGATCTCGTACGACATCCCCAACCGCAGCGTCCGGGTGTACGGGGGGCGCAATCGTACCGGCTACCACTTCTTCGGCACGGGCCCCTGGCGCGCGCCGGGTGCGAGCAGCAACAAGTTCGGCTACGAGCAGCAGATGGATGCGATGGCGCGCGCGGCGGGCCTGGACCCGCTGGCGTTCCGGCTGCGGAACACGAAAGACCCGCGCATGATCGGGGTCCTCCACGCGGTGGCGCAGGCCTCGCACTGGACGCCGCGTGCAGCGATCCGCAGGGACGGCAGGGGCCGGGGCCTCGCCTTCGGCGTGGACGCCGGGGCGTACGTGGCCCACGTGGCCGACGTCGTCGTGGACCGCTCGACCGGCACCGTCAGGGTGGAGAAGGTCTGGTGCGCCCAGGACATGGGGATCGTCGTCAACCCGCGCGGCGCTGAGATCCAGACCGAGGGGGCGATCACGATGGGCCTCGGCTACTGCTTCAGCGAGGAGCTCGCGTTCCAAGGCGGGAAGATTCTCACGAGCAACTTCGACACTTACGGCTTCACGCGGATGTCGGGGACGCCCCAGATCGAGGTCACGCTGGTGCAGAACGACAAGCTGGACCCGCAGGGCGGCGGGGAGCCCGGCATCATCAACATGGGCGCCGTGATCGCCAACGCGATCTACGACGCGACCGGCGCCCGGATGACGCGGCTGCCGATGACGCCGGAGCGCGTGCTGGCGGAGATCAAGAAGATCTGACGCGGCACGGCCGCGACCCTGCAGCAACGAACGGGGCGCCGCAGCGGCGCCCCGTTCAGCTTGCACAAAGCCTCGTCGCTCTTCAGCGCACCCGCGGCACCACGAGACCCCACACGCGCGAGTCGCTGGAGTGCATCACGGTGACGGCGCCGCGACGATCGCGGGTGAACCGGACCACGCCGCCCCGGACCCCGAACGCGTCGGGGTAGATCGGCCGCAGTGGGATCACCATGCCGGCGCGCGGTGACAAGGTCAGAGTGTCCCCCACGATCTTGACCGTGTAAGTCGCGCCCACCTCGTCGCTGTGATACGTGCCCTCGAACGCCTGGAGCTCCTCGCGTGTCGGCGTCCAGGACCGCTCCGCAACATAGGAGAAGCGCACGGTGTCGCCGTCGGGCTGCGCTACGCGTAGTGCGACGGGTCTCCCGCCGGGCCCAGCGTCGAAGAACCAGCGCGTGCCGTTCGCATTCCAGAACCAGCCGCCGGGCAGAGCGCGCAGCCGCGCGGCCATGCTGGCGCCGACCACGAGCGGAGCGCCATAGCGATCGTTCCGGTAGACACCGGCGTAGCGGGCGAACGCCGCCGAGTCCACGCGGGTGGTGTCCAACGCGGGCGAAGGCGGGAGGTTGCGAATCAACCGGTCGGCGAGCTGGTGCGCGTACGAAGTGGCGTTCCCCCGCGTCGAATTGCAGAGCACGGCGATGGACAGGTTCCCGCGATCCGGGAACCGGGTCAGGAAGGTCGAATAGCCCGCCGTCGAGCCGTCGTGCCAGATCTCTGGTACGCCGCGGTAGCTCGTGATGAACAGGCCCAGCGCGTACTCGATCTCCCGGCCGCTCGTGAGACGCATGCGGCGGGTGAGCGAGTCCGCCCACGCCGCCCCCAGCGTCCGGTTGGCGAGCGCCTCGTTCCAGATCAGCCAGTCACCCACGGTCGTCAGCAGGCCGCCCGGTCCGACGACGTCCTCGAACGGCATCGCGAGGTGCCAGCCGTCGGATTCCGGCGTGTACGCCTGCGCGCGGCCGGGGACGAGCCGGGTGAAGTCGTCGCGCCACTGAGTGTGGGCCATGCCGAGCGGGCCGAAGATCCGCTCCCGGGTGAACTCCTGGAACGACTTCCCGCTCACCCGCTCCACCAGGGTCATCGCGATGGCATAGCCCGAATTGGTGTACGAGTAGTACTCACCCACCTGGTAGTTGAGCGCCTTCTGCCGGAAGACGATGTCGAGCAGGTCGGTCTGCCGGTGCGTCCGCGTGCCACGCGGCCACCCGGCCGCGGCCACCAGGGAGCTCCACTCGCGGATCCCGCTGGTGTGCGTGAGCAGATGGCGGATGGTGATCGGTCGGTCGTACTCGGGCATCTCCGGCAGGTAGCGCCGCACCGGATCGTCGAGGTTCAGTTTCCCGTCGAGGGCAAGCAGCACCACTGCAGTCGCCGTGAACTGCTTGGCGACCGAGCCGGACTCGAAGATCGTTTCCGGCGTGATTGGCCTGCCCGATTCCAGATCGGCCATTCCGTATCCACGCGTGAGGAGCACCTTCCCCTCGCGCTCCACGCCGACCGCGCAGCCCGGCGTTCGCGTCGAGTTCCACTCGGCGAACACGCTGTCGGCGTAGGGAGCGAGATCCGGCTGTTGGGCGGCCAGCGGCGCCGGGAGCGCGAGGAACAGCATCGAGACCGGGAAGCGGAGTGATCCGGCTGCGTGACGCATGGGCGCTCCGGGCGCTGCGGGTCGGCATCTCATAGCACCGCGCTGATCCCGCGTCAATCAAGGATCGGACTGGTCGGAATTACCGTTGCAGCGCCGGTGGGACGCTGCATGTTTGCGTCGAATCTCACCGGAGCTGCGATCGTGACCGAGAAGGCACTCCAGCGCACGTTCGTCTGGGGCACCGCGGTCTTTCTCGTGATCCTCGCGGGGATGACCGTGGACTCGCTCCACAAGGTGAACGCCGGCCGCACGCCCACCGTCACCGACCAGGTGGCGCGCGGCAAGTTCGTCTTCCAGCGGAAGAACTGCAACGACTGTCACACGATCCTGGGGATCGGGGGTTACTTCGCGCCCGACCTCACCAAGATCGCGGACACGCGCGACACGACCTACCTCAAGATGTTCCTCGCCAATCCGGCGGGGATCAAGCCGAACACGACGATGCCGGACCAGAAGCTGACAGAGGCAGACGTAGCCGACGTCGTCGCGTTCCTGGACTGGGTGCGGCACATTGACACCAACGGGTGGCCGCCGCCGCCGCTGGGGGAGGGACGGCCATGACCCCGCACGCGAGCGTCACCCATCGGTCGCAGCGGGTCGCGTACCCGTTCTTCCTCGCCGCGGCGCTGTTGTTCGTGCTCCAGGTGGTCTTCGGCCTCCTCATCGCGGCGCAGTTCGTGTGGCCCACGTTCCTGATGAACACCCTGCCGTTCAATTTCGGCCGCGCGAGCCACCTCAACCTGATGATCTTCTGGCTGATCCTCGGCTTGATGGGGGCGTCGTACTACCTCGTCGCGGACGAGACGGACTCGGAGATCTTCTCCGTGCCGCTTGCCTGGGCAAACCTCGTGGTCCTGCTCGTCGCGGGGGTCGGCACGCTGGCGACCTACTGGTTCTTCCACGTCGCGCAGGGGAAGCCGTTCACCGAGGCACCGATGCCGTGGCCGCTGCTGATCGCCCTGGGCGTCGTGCTCTTCCTCATCAACATCGGCGTCACGCTGTTCCGCGCGAAGAAGTGGAACGCGATCACCTTCACCCTGGCGTTCGGGATGGTGGGGCTGACGCTGCTCTACCTCCTCGATCTCCCGTTCTACCGCAACCTCACGGTGGACTACTACTGGTGGTGGTGGATCATCCACCTCTGGGTCGAGGGCACCTGGGAGATCATCGCGTCGGCGATCATGGCCTACCTGCTGGTCAAGCTGACCGATGCCGACCGCACGCGGGTGGCGAAGTGGATGTACGCCGAGGTCGCGCTGGTGCTGTTCACGGGGATCGTCGGCATCGGGCACCACTACTACTGGATCGGCACGCCGCGGTACTGGCTGCTCTGGGGCGCGGTCTTCAGCGCGGCAGAGCCGCTGCCGCTGGTGCTGATGGTGTGGGACACCTTCGCGAACATGAAACACCGCCACCCGGAGCCCGTGAACCACGTGACCTGGTACTGGCTCGGCGGCTCCGCGGTCGGGCACCTGGTCGGCGCGGGCATCTGGGGCTTCGCCATGACGCTCCCGCAGATCAACAAGTGGACGCACGGCACGCAGGTGACTGCATCGCACGGCCACTTCGCCTTCTTCGGCGCGTTCGCGATGCTGGTGATCGCGGCGATGTACTACATGGTACCGCGCCTCAGAGGGATGGAGCGCTACGGCCAGCGCCGCGCGATGTGGGCCTTCTGGCTGATGTGCATCGGGATGCTGACGATGGTGCTCGCGTTCACCGTGGCGGGCGTGGTGCAGACGTACCTCGTCCGCCTGCTGGGGATGGACTTCATGACCGTCCGGACCGAGTACGTGAGTTTCTGGATCTTCTGGGTCTGGGCCGCGGGACTCGTCCTGTTCCTCCCGGGCGTGCTTGCATTCCTGTGGGATTTTCTGGCCGGGAAGCCGGCGGTGCAGCCCGCGCCGGCGGCGGGTGTGGTCATCTAGGCGCCGCGGCCGGCTAGCTACGGTGCGCGGGGCGGCGGCGACGCCGCCCCGCGTGCTTCCTGTCACGGGGGCGGGACGCCTATGGCGTCTGAGGCTCTCCCGGCAACGGGGCGCAGCGCTGCCGCGCCATGTCGAGCGGCACGTCCTCCCAGCGCTCGGTGACGAACAGGGATCCGACGACGCCCCCCGCCAGCCCGCCCATGAGGGCGCCGCCAAAGGGCAAGCCGATCACCGTCAGCGCGACGGCGATATCGTGGAGGTTACACCAACTGCCAGAGACATTCCTGTCGCAGGGCCGCATCGTCGCCAGCGCGTCCACGGCCCAGATCACGCCGCCCACCGCCCCGATCGCGGCGCCCACCTCGAAACCCGCGACGGCCCCGGGCCACCGCGTCCACCCGAGAGATCTCTGGAGCCTGCGGACGGATTCGGTTGCGAGCCTCGCACGACGGGACGTGGTGTCGGCCGATCCAGAGCTCTCTCCCCGCGCGGCGGCGCGAAGGACGACGATGCTGTCGTCGCCCGCGCGGATCAGCGTCGCGACTTGGGCTTCCAAGCCGGCGCTCGGCGCCCACAGACGCACGCGGGATTCCGGCGCGACGTAGCGACCTGCGTGTCCCACGGCCAGAGCATGTCTCACGTCGGCCTCCGCGACGGGTCTGGCCAGCTCCCCGGGCCGCGCCACCCACAGTGTGCCGACCGAGCGCAGCCGGACGGCGAGCGGGGCACCGCATACGCGCGCCACGATCGTGTCGCCGGCCATCCGGGGTGCCGGCGTGGAATCGAACCTCCAGGACGCGTGGTCCTTGGTCGTGACGCCGACCACACGGACCGTGTCCGTCCCCATCGTACTCAGTCCATCGGGGGCGATCTGTTCCGGTGCGACGCGTGGGAGCCGCAAGAAGACGCAGGCGCTCAGGAGTGGAAGGAGCACCAGGGCCATGGCGACCCGTGTCCGGGCCCGAGCAGGCTGCCCGTCGGTGGGGGATCTCCCATCCCTGATCGTCATGATGTCCTCCGCTGCCTCGCACGCTTGCGCGCCGTGCGCATCCATTTGCGACGATGTGCCGACCGCGTCATGCACCCGTCAAGGTCAGCAGCGGGCGTGGGGCCCGCTTTTTGCCGATAGAAACGCTCGGAATGCTCTGGGCACAGTGGAGACTCAAGCGCGAGCGGCGCACGATCGGGGCGATGATCGCGATCTACTGCCGCGACCACCATCGCGCGTCCGGCCTCTGCGGGGCCTGCGCCGCGCTCGAGGCGTACGCGAGCGAGCGGCTCGACCGGTGCGTCTACGGCCTGGAGAAGCCGACCTGCTTCGACTGTCCGATCCACTGCTACAAGCGGGAGCAGCGCGAGACCGTCCGTGAGGTGATGCGCTACGCCGGCCCGCGGATGCTGGCGCGCCACCCGTTCCTGGCCATCACGCACCTGCTCGACAGCCAGCGCCCGGCGCCGGAGCGCCGGCCCCGCCGGGCGCCGCGGCCCGCGCCCTAGCGAACCGTCGAACGCCGGGGCTCGGACCCGGTCGTCCCGTGCCGCGAGCCTAGCTCGAGCTTGATCGCCGTCAGGGAGTGATTGACGTCCTGGAGGAAGGCGATCAGCGACGCGATCAGGGCGATCATGCAGCAGGCGAAGAGCACGACGACCACGATCACCGCGTCCCACCGGAGCACCGCCGCGAGGAAGAGCGTGATCACCAGGATCGCGGCGCACAGCAGGCTCACGACCGCCAGAACGATGGCGCGGCGCATGAACTTCGCGCGGGCGTAGAGCACGTCAATCTGCGCCACGACCAGCTCGCGCTCTTCGCCCGTCGCTGTGCGCAGCGCCGTCGAGAGCTGGCGCGAGCGGTCGATCAGCCGGCCGAGGCGGTTCGTCATGGAGAGCAGCAGCAGCCCGATCCCCGAGATCAGGATCACGGGGCCCAGGGCGATCTGCAGTACGGGAGCGATCTCGCGCAGAGACATCGGTCAGCCCGCCTTGTCGACCTTCCAGTAGATCGCGTAGCGCTCGTCGAAGAGAGAGTGGAACGGCACGAGCGTCACGTCTTGCGCCTGACCGGCGGTGCGGAACTCGAGCGGCCGCCCCTCCACCGGGTGCACCCACGCCGCGAGATCGTCGGATGACCCCTTGAACGCCGGCGCCGAGACCGGCGGCAGCGTGTACTCGGGAATGTTGCGCGGCTTGGTCGGCGGCGCACGCAGCGTGGACGGCGTGAGCCCGTCGGTACCGAGCCGGCCCGCCAGCACGAGCGGCCCGTACATCATCGCCACGAGCTGGGGGTCGTCCGGCATCGGATGCGCGTGCAGGCTCATCGGGAGCCGCACCTCGAGCCGGTCGCCGTCACGCCAGGCGCGATCCAGCACGTAGTACCCCGCGGGCGCGGCGAACCCCTCGAGCGCGCGTCCGTTCAGCGTCGCCCCGTTCTCCCCGGTCGCCCAGTACGGCACGCGCACCCGCATCGCGAAGCGAGTGGGCCGCGCGGCGTGCACGGTCAGCGTCGTCCGGTCGCTCGCCGGGAAGGCGGTCTCCTGCGTGACGCGCACGCCCTTCTCGCTCCAGTCCACCTCGGACGCGATGAGCAGGTTGACCCAGAGCCCCGCGTCGTCGTGGAAGTAGATGCCGTCGCCGAGCTTCGCGAACGCCTCGCTCATCGTCCCCGTGCAGCACCAGTAATCCTGGGTCGGCGTGCCGAACAGCTTCCACAGCCCCGGCGCGAGCGAGACGTAGTACAGCTTCTCGCCGTCCGCCGGGTGCTGGCTGCCGAGGATCCCGTTGAACAGCGCGCGCTCGTAGTAGTCGGCGACCGCCGCGTCGGCCGTCCAGCCGAACAGGTGGCGCGTGAGCTTCAGCATGTTGTAGGTGGTGCAGTCCTCCTGCGTGTAGCCGGAGAGCTGCGCGGCCAGGACATCCGGATCCGTCTCCCACCCCTCGCCGTTGGTGGTGCCGCCGGTGGCGTAGGCGCGATGCTGCGTGATCTCGTGCCAGAAATACTCGGCGATCCGCCGGGAGCGCTCGTCGCCCAGCAGCTCGTAGCGCCGCGCGGCGCCGATCACCTTCGGGATGTTGGTGTTGCCGTGCAGCCCCTTCAGCTCGTCGCGCCCCGCGGCCAGCGGCGCGAAGAAGCGCTCGTGGTCGAAGCGGTGCGCGAGCCAGCGATAGCGCTCGTTCCCACTCCCGGGTATCGCGGGGAGGTTGTAGAGCATCTCGTTCATCCCGCCGTACTCGCGCTCCAGCACGCGCGCCATCTCGTAGTCGCCGAGCGGCTGTGTCCACGCCGAGGTCCAGCGCACCATCCCCTGGAGCACCGCAAGCGCCTGCGCGTTTCCCGAGAGCTGATAGGTGTCGAGCAGCCCGGCCATGATCTTGTGCAGCGTATAGAACGGCGCCCACACCGGCCGGCCCGCCCGCAGCCGGTCGAAGAACTCCTCCGGAAACGCGGAGAGATAGCCGTTGGCCTGCTGGCACTTCGCCAGCTCCGTCACGATGTGCTCGCCGCGCGCCGAGATCTCCGCATCGCCCGTCTGCGCCGCCATCAGGGCGCACGCCGAGAGGTAGTGACCGGTGTAGTGCCCGCGCAGCTCGTTCTCCGGCGCCTCCCATCCGCCCAGCGGCTGCGCGGAGGATGGCAGGCCGGCGGTGACGCGGAACATGTGCAGCAGCCGGTCGGGCTCCTGCGCCATCAGGAAGCGGCGGTTGACGTCCAGCGCGTCCTTGAACGGCCCGGCGCCGAGGCGGACGCGCGAGAGGTCGAAGGGCAGGGCAAGCGGCTTGGGTGCCGCGCCCCCGTCCTGGAACGGGCGGAAGCGGAGCGGCAGCGCGGCGGACGCGGCCGTCAGGACTGCCGAGGCGAGGAAGTCGCGTCGCTTCATGGGATCCCTCCGAGCTGCTTCGCCCGCGCGAGCGCCGCGGCGAACTGGTCCTTGTACGTCGTGAAGGTGTCGTCCACCACCGTGATCGTCGGGATGAGGCCGGGGCTCCCCTGGCCCATGTTCGACGTCGAGGCGTCGAAGGTCCCGAACCCCGACTCGTGCACCCCCGAGCTGCCGCGCCCCGGCGCCGGATGACTCAGGTGCGAGAAGAAGCGGGCGTACTTCGTGGCCTGCGGGGAGTAAACGTGGAAGAGCGGGATGAAGGCGAACAGCGCGTCATAGGCGAACTCGCCGCAGGCGAGGACCTTGGGGTAGGTGCCGCGCAGCTCGGCGACGAGCCGGCGCGTCCCCTCGTGCATGTCGGCCTGCGTGTTGTTCATCCACCCCGCCGAGATGTCGAGGAAGTACGCGTCCATCCCGTAGCGCTCGATCGTGTCGGCGATCCGCGCGCTCAGCCACTCGCGCCAGCTGTCCACGCCGAGGTTCATGTACGACAGCCACCCCTCCTGGTGGCGGTCGTTGTCCCAGTCCACCCAGTCGATGTCGAAGCGGTCGCCGTCGATGCGATACGTCGCGGCGTCGGCGACGTTCCGGAATTCCTTCTGCCTCCGGTTCGCCGCGTTCATCCCGAACATCGGCATGAACCGGAAACCCAACCGGTGCCCTTCGTCCACCAGTTGCTTCAAGCCCGCCTCCCCGCCCAGCCGCTCGTCGGCGCGATAGGTGGGGTAGTTCCAGTAGTAGCGGCCGTCCCACGCGGGGAGGAAGACGAGCGTGCGCTCGGCGGGGAACTGCGGCGCGGCCCACTGCAGGATCTCCAACATCCGAGCGAAGTCGTTGAAGATGTAACCGGTGTAGTGCATGCCGTGGAGCGCCAGCACCAGCTTTACCTCGCGGAGCCAGGCGGGCACGTCGTCGCGCGATTCCCAGGTCGGGATCCGGTATGCGCGCTCGAGGTGCGTGTAGTGGGCCTGGGTCGCCGCCTCGAGGGTGGACGTGCGGCCCAGCCGCCAGGTCGGCACCGCGAGCCGCTTCTGGTCGAGCCAGCCTTCCGCCTCGAACACCGCTTCGACGCGGTAGCCGGTCTCGCCCGGCTGGAAGAAGAAGCGCTTGGCCCGCACGCGGTCGTCGAGCGAGGACAGGTACCGGAAGTCGGCGTCGGCTACCTGGACGGCGACGAACGGCGTGCTCATCCCCCACGCCGTGTTCCCGCCGAAGAGGTCGCCCGCGCCGAACGGGTAACCGTAGAGCAGCTCGTCGTCGTTCGGGTCGAAGGGCCGTGAGCCGCCGCTCGAGATCTTTCCGCGCGGGATGCCGCGGACCACCGTCGTCACGCTCTTGATCGGCTGGTCCATCTCCGCCGTGGCGTCCCACTCGATCGCGTCGGCGCTCTGCCGGAAGCGCGCGACCAGGCGGCCCGGCGCCTTCGCCTGCCCGCCGGCCCAGACCATGCCCGAGGCGGTCAGGGTGAGCGCGTCCTCCCCTTCCTCGGCGGTCATGAGGGCGCCGTCGAGGCCGTACACGTTCTCGCGCGTGAAGACGAGGAAGCCGAATCGGTACCCCCCGAACTCCACCGACGGCTCGGGGAAGTCGAAGGAGAACTTCTGGAACGTCCGCCCGCGGCCGGGGACGAAGACCTCGCTCGTGGACGTGAGCGGCAGGATTGCCGGGTCGTGCCGCGGCGCGGCGCCGACCCTGGGGGCGATCAGCGAGCCGGCGCCGGCGGCGCCCACGAGCTTGACCCAGTCGCGGCGGGTGAGGTCGTCGCCCATCAGAAGCGCCTTAGTGTCGGGGTTCGCGGAGGTGTGCGCATGGAAATCAATGATGCTGCGCGGCGCTTGCCCGCGCCACCACCGCGGTCCATCTTTGGCCCCGTATGCCCGTCTACCTCGGCCTCGACCTGAGCACGCAGAGCCTCACGGCGGTCGCCATCGAAGTCTCGGGCCGGGAACGCCGCGTCGCCTTCGAGGAATCCCTCGACTTCGACGGCACCCTCCCGCAGTACGGCACGCGGCACGGCGTGCTGCCCCAGACCGACCCGCTCGTCGCCACCTCCTCGCCGCTGATGTGGGCGGAAGCGCTCGACCGGATGATGGAGATGGTCGCGCGCGACAGCACGATCGCGCTGGCGGACATCCGGGCGATCTCCGGCTCCGGGCAGCAGCACGGCAGCGTCTACTTCGGCGCCGCCGCGGCGAAAGCGCTGGCATCCCTCGACGCGGCCCGGACGCTGGAAAGCCAGATGCGGGGGGTCTTCGTGCGGCCCGAATCGCCGATCTGGATGGACTCGAGCACCGCCGCCGAGTGCGCCGAGATCACCGCGGCCGTGGGCGGGCCGGAGCGGCTGGCGAAGCTCACGGGCTCGCGGGCGTTCGAGCGCTTCACCGGGCCGCAGATCCGCAAGTTCTTCAAGGATGTGCCTGCGGCCTATCGGTCCACCACGCGGATCCACCTCGTGTCCTCGTACGCGGCGTCGCTGCTGGTCGGCTTCGACGCGCCGATCGAGCCGGGCGACGGCTCGGGGATGAACCTGATGGATCTGGCGCGCTCGCGCTGGGCGAGCGACGCGCTGGCGGCGACCGCGCCGGACCTCGAAGCGAAGCTTCCGGCGCTCGCGCCGTCGTGGACCCTGGTCGGCCCGCTCGCCACGTACTGGCGCGCACGGCACGGGTTCCCCGCGGCGAAGGTCGTCGCGTGGTCGGGGGACAATCCCTGCTCGCTGGTCGGCACCGGGATCGTGCGCGAGGGGACGATCGCGATCTCCCTCGGCACGAGCGACACGCTGTTCGGCCTGGTGCACGCGACCTGCTACGATCCGTCGGGCACGGGCCACGTCTTCGGCTCGCCGACCGGCGGGTACATGCCGCTCATCTGCTGCAAGAACGGCTCGCTCGCGCGCGAGCGGATCCGCGACGAGCACGGGCTCGATTGGCAAACCTTTGCGCGCGCGCTGGCGGAGCGCCCCGCCGGAAACGGCGGTGCCATCCTCCTGCCGTGGTTCGCCCCGGAGATTACGCCGACGGTGCTGGAGCCGGGCGCGCGGCGTTACGGGCTCGAAGCGTCCGACGCCGCGGCGAATGTGCGCGCGGTGGTCGAGGCGCAGATGCTCTCGCTCGCCATCCACTCGGAGTGGATGGGCGTCACGGTGAATCGGATCCACGCGACCGGCGGCGCATCGCAGAACCCGGCGATCCTGCAGGTGATGGCCGACGTGTTCGGCGCAGACGTATGCGTGGTGGGGGGCGGGAACTCGGCGGCCTTGGGCGCGGCGCTGCGGGCGTATCACGCGGACGAGCTGGCACGCGGGCACGAGATGCCCTGGCCGGAGGTCGTCGCCGGTTTCACCGAGCCGTGGCCTGCGAGCACCGTGCATCCGATTCCGGAGCACGTCGCCGTCTACGCCGAGATGCGGAAGGTCTACTCAGCCTGCGAGGCGCACGCCTTGGGCAAGGGCCCCGATCCGGCGCGCCTGATCGCCGCGTTCGCTCAGCCGACCCGATAGGCCCAGGGTGACCGTGAAGCAACCATGACGACCGCAACGGTCGCTGCGGGACCGGCGTCGGTGGAGGCTGAAACGGGCGCGGCTACCGCGCGGCCGGTGACCGTCGGCCGAGGCCGATGGAGACCGCGACGCCGAGACTGATCTCGTCCGGCTTGCGCCCGAACGGACTCGCGAACCAGGCGTCGTCCGGATAGGTGACCTGGAAGGGAACCGTCACTCCCGGCCGGATCGTGAGGTTCTCGCCGAATTCGAGGCCCACGGATAGTCCGGCGAGCCAGTAGTCCCCGCTCTGCGACCACCCCGATGAGGTTTCCGCCTTGTAGCCGGTGGGCCAGTACCTCCCCGTCAGGTGCACCGCGCGAACGCCGCCCGCGACGAGGACGGTAAGGCGCCGCCCTCGCGCCGCGACGGCGGCGAGCCCCAACCCCACCGCTCGATCCTCGTAGCGGAAGTCTTCGTCCGAGAGCTCGAAGTTGTAGGGCCCGAACGACACGGTCGCCGCAGCGACGGGACAGAGGAAGACGCCGGGGGCGCCGAAGGGGATGTCCGCGCCGATTTCGAAGCTGAGCGGGTACGTCGAGGCGTCCAGCTCGGGATCGCGCGTCCGCCCGAAGCCAACGGCGGCGTAGAGCGACCTGCCCGCCGCCAGCGTCGCCCCGAGGGAGGTGGCGTACGTATAGGACGCCGCGCTCGCGGTCACGCGGAAGGGCCTCTCCCGGAGGGACGGAAGTCCGGCGCAGACCTGCGCGGCGACGGGCGCGGCCGCCAAGCCGAGGAGCGCGACCAGGCCGGCGGCCGCTCCGATGTGCCGCACGGGGCTCATGGAATCACGCTCTGAATCTGCAGGCTGTGTCCGTCGGGCTGCTGGTAGAGGACGGTCAGCGTGTCGCCCGGCTGCACCTGCAGCACTCCGTCGCCCGGGTGGGGCGGCCCGACCTCGACGTACAGGGGCCGGGTGAGTTGGGACCAGACGATGCAGTACGCTCCCTCCATGCACGCGGGAAGTGCCCCCAGCTCGACCCACGTCACTCCCGGCCAAGAGAGTGCGCTCCGCGCGCGGCTCACCATGTCGTCCAGATCGAAGAGCACGACGTACCCCGTGCCACTCAGCCAGACCTTGATCCGTCCTCCGATGCCGGCCACATACCCGTTGACGTCGGGCCAGTCCACGCCGTTCTGAGTGCCGAAATCGAACTCGAAGCAGACGAACGCCCATCCGCGCATCGGCACCGGGCAGTACTTCGGATACAGTGCGGAGTTCTCGCGGTCTCCCGAGGAGGCCGTGATCACGATCGGCACGCTCTGGCCGGACCCGAGCCGGAACGACGTGTCGGCGGGATAGCCGTCGATCTGCATGATGCCGCTGGTCGTGGAGAAGTACGCGATCCTGAGCGACTGCATCTCCGGCCTGACGGTGCGATGGGGGCCGAAGAGATCCGTGCACGCCGTGACGAGCAGCAACGCCGGCGTGATGGCGGCGCGGCGAAGGGCGCCTCTCGATCGGGCAGCGGTGCTCATGTGCCCTCGTACGATACCATGTAACCGTTAGCTGGCCGTGAGGGGAACGCAATCCGTTCGGCCGCCGGGGCGTCCGATTGGCGATTGGACTGGTCGGATTGGAGCGGCGTCGCCCCCCTTATGCGATCTCCGGCACGAGCCGGTCGAAGGCGTCCTCGGGCAGGTCGGTGAGAGCGGTGACGACGACGTCGGCGGCGCGGAGCGCGTCGCCCCCCACGCCGATGCTGCGCATCCCGCCTCGCCGCGCGGCCTCGATCCCCGCTGCCGCGTCCTCGACCACGACCGAACGAGCCGGCTCCACACCAAGACGCTGAGCCGAGACCAGGAACACCTCGGGGTCGGGCTTCCCGCGGTGCACGTCCTCGGCGCTCACCAGCGCTCCCATCACCCGCTCGAGCCCGAGCACCCGCGCCATCGTTTGGACGTTGGCGCGCGGCGCGGAGGAGGCGATGGCCTGGCGCCAGCCTTGGCGCGCCAGTTGCTCGATCCACTCGACGGCGCCGGGAAGCGGATGGAGCGGCCCCTCCGCCACGAGTCGCCGGAACGCGGCCTCCTTGGCGTCGCCGAGCCGGACGACGCGCTCCGGCGACGCACCCGGGAGCCAGCTGCCGAGGATCGCGTCGTTCCGCTGGCCGAAGGAGTGGAGGAACTGCTCGTAGGAGATCCGCACGCCGCCCAAGAGCATCGTCTCCCGCCAGGCGCGCCAGTGGAAGTCCTTCGAGTCTGCGATGGTCCCGTCGAGATCCCAGAGGACGGCGCGCGGGCGCCGCGTCACTTGCCGCCCTTCTTCTTCTGGCCGTAGTACGCGTCCTTCCCGTGCTTGCGGCCGAAGTGCTTCTCCACCAGGAACGAGTCGGGCCGCGGCGCCTCGGGCGCGAGGAGGCGCAGCGTGATCTCCATCCGCGCGAGCTGCTCGAGGACCAGGGCGCGCTCGACCGCCTCGAACGGGTCGTCGCCCCAGGTGAACGGCCCGTGGTTGGCCACCAGCACGCCGGGGACGTCCGCGGCGGAAAGGTCGAGCGAGCTGAAGGTCTCGACGATCACGCGCCCCGTGTTCACCTCGTACTCCACCGCGACCTCGGCGGCGGTGAGCGGGCGGGTCACAAGCACGTCGTCGCGGAAGTAGTCGGCGTGCGTGGTCCCCATGCAGCGGATCCGCGTCCGCGCCTGCGCGAGGGCCGTCGCGCATTCGGAGTGCGTGTGCGCGATCCCTCCGCACCCGAAAGCGCGGTACAGCTCCAGGTGCGTCGGCGTGTCGGAGGAGGGACGGAGCTTTCCTTCCAGCACCTCTCCCGTCTTGAGCGACACCGGCACCATCCTGGCCGGCGTCAGATCGGCGTACGGCACGCCGCTCGGCTTGATGACGAACAGCCCTGCCTTGAGATCCGCACCGGAGACGTTGCCGAAGGTGCCGAGCACCAGGCCGCTGTTCGCGAGCCGGAGATTGGCCTCGAGGACCGCGCGGCGCAGCTCCGCGAGCCGGGCCTTCGTCACGCGGCCTTCACCACGCGTTCCCGCAAGGAGAGCAGTCTCTTCATGACGGTGCCGAGATCCGCGCGGCCTGCGGACATCGCGCCGAACGTGTCGTGCAACTCGCGGTACATCCCGTACAGCTCGTCGTACACCGTGCGCGCCGCGCTCTTCGGCGTGAAACGCCTGGCCTGCAGGGACGTCATCTTCGCCTGCGCGGCCTCGAAGCTCGAATACCGGCCGGCCGCCACCGCCGCCGAGATCGCTGCACCCAGTGCCGTGGTCTGGGAGGAGCCTGCGATCAGCATCGGACGCCCGAGCACGTCGGCGTAGACCTGCATGAACAGGTCGTTCTTCTCCGCGATCCCGCCGCAGCAGACCACGCGCTCGATCGGGACGCCGTGCTCCTTGAGCCGCTCGATGATCGCGCGCGCGCCGAACGCCGTCGCCTCGATCAGGGCGCGGTATACCTCGGCGCGGGTGGTGTGCAGCGTCTGGCCGATCAGCAGGCCCGTGAGGCGCGGATCCACGAGGATCGTGCGGTTGCCGTTGTTCCAGTCGAGGGCGAGGAGCCCGCTCTCGCCGGGCCGGCTCTTCGCCGCCTCCGCCGTGAGCCGCGCGTGGAGCCGCACGTCCCCCTCGCAGACCTCGGACACCCACCACTGGAGCAGGTCGCCCACCGCCGACTGCCCCGCCTCCAGTCCGTAGTAGCCGGGCATGACGGAGCCGGGGACGATCCCGCAGATCCCCGGGACGTCGGCCACCCGCTCGGACAGGGGCGCGATGGCGACGTCGCAGGTGGAGGTGCCGATGATCTTGACCAGCGTGCCGGTCGTCACGCCGGCGCCCACCGCGCCGTAATGGGCGTCGAAGCCGCCCATCGCGATCGGGATGCCGGCCGGAAGCCCCAGCTCCGTGGCCCACGCGGCCGTCAGGCGTCCCGCCGGCCGGTCGGCGGCGAACGCCCGCGCGTACAGCCGCCCGCGCAGCTCGGCGAGCCGGGGATCGAGCCGCGCGAGGAACGTCGCGTCGGGGAGGCCCCCGTGCGCCTCCGCGTACATCGCCTTGTGGCCCGCGGCGCAGACACAGCGTGCGATCGCGCGTGGATCCGTCACGCCGGCCAGCACGGCGGGCACGTAGTCCGCCAGCTCCACCCAGCTCGCGGCGGCGTCGAAGACTGCGGGCGCGACCTTGAGGCAGTGCCAGATCTTCGACCAGAACCACTCGGACGAATACGTCCCGCCGATCGGCGCGACGTACTCAGGCGCGTGCCGCCGTGCCGTCTCCGTGATCGCGGCCGCTTCCTCCGCGCCCGTGTGGTCTTTCCAGAGCCATGCCTGCGCCGCCGGGTGCTTCTTCCAGCGCTTGTCCAGAGCGAGCGGCCGGCACGCCGCGTCCACCGGGATCGGCGTCGAGCCGGTCGTGTCCACCCCGATGCCGGCCACCCGCTCCGCCGCGAAGCCCTTCTTCCGCTTCGCCGCCCGGAGCGCGCCGCGCACCGCGCCGCGCAGCGCCACCAGGTAGTCGCCGGGATGCTGCCGCGCGAGGTGCGGGTCTTTCGAGTCCGTAATGACGCCGTGGTCTCCCGACGGGTACTCGAAGACCGAGATGCCCACGGCGCGGCCGTCGGCGCAGTCCACGACCACGGCCCGCGCCGAATTGGTGCCGAAGTCCACGCCGAGCACGTAGGAAGACGGCATGCCGGTCAGCCGAGGAGAATCGGGCTCACGACGTCGAGCACGTCGGGGCCGGTGCCCGCGGCGCGCGCCTTGGTCAGCTCGTCCTGCTTCGCGTACACCTTCACCGCCTTGAGCGCGAGGTTCGCGAAATTGATCATGCTGCGCTCGATCGCGCGGGTCGGATCGTCGCGGTAGGTGAACTGGTCCTGGCTGTACCAGCCGCGGTAGTCGCGCACGAACGTCGTGTAGAGGTACTCGACCGCCTCGGGCACCGAGATCGTGCCGAAGATCAGGTCCTGGTCGTTGCGCCCCTGCCGCGCATCGTTGACGTCGAACTTGTGGATCGGCACGCCGGCGAATGCCGCCAGGTCGCACGCCGTGGACGCAGTCGTGCCCTCCATCTTCTGGTGCCCGTAGTCCACCGTGAGGCCGCAGTTGTTGCCGCCGGTCGCCTTGTTCACCTGCTGGGCGACGAGAATCGCCGCGGCCGCCGTCGGGATGATCATATACAGCTCGCGCGGCTCGTACGGCTTCGGCTCCATCGCGAGCTTGATCCCCGCCTTGAGGCACTCCTTGTTCACCGCGATCAGCGCCTCGGTGAACCACTCGATGGACTGCCGGTAGTCGATCTGGAAGTGGTAGTCCGCGCCGTCGGAGCCGGGCCAGACGCTGATGACCGGGATCTTGAGCGCCTTGCTGATCTCGACCGCCTTCAGGATCTCCTCGAGCGCCGCCTTGCGCAGGGCCGGATTCGGGTTGCAGGGTCCGCCCAGCTTGAACTTCGGGTTGGTCCAGGTGTTGATGTTGCACGCCGCGACGGTCATCCCCAGCTCGGCCAGGAAGCCGCCCTTCGCGCGCTCGACGGCGCTCAGGTCGAGGTCGCCGTTCAGCGACTTCTCGAAGACGTGCTGGTGGATCTCGATGGCGTCGATCCCCGCCGCCTTGGTGCGCCGGCACTGGCCCTCGAAGTCGTTCTTGAAGGCGGGGTTGTCGGAGTTGTAGCCCGGCGGCGCGAACCGGTCCACGAAATCGCCGGCCGACCAGTGGCCGACGCTCATCTTGATGTCGAGCACCTTGAGGAATTGGATGGCCTCGGCGCGGCCCATCGGGCTCCTGGTGGCGAGGGCCTGGCGGATCTGGTCGGGTGTGAAGCGCGGCATAATCGCTCTCTCCTGGTAGGCGGCCGGTTCGGCAGCCGTGCAAAGGTGGCGCTCCGCGCGGCCTCCCCGCAAGCGGCGCGGGATTGACGCGCGCGGCGCGCGGTGTAGTCTCCGAAGGCTCCTTTCCCGCATCCAGAGGGCGGCGCATGGCGACGCTGGACTGGCTGGTCGTACTCGTCTACTTCGCGGTCATCCTGGGTATGGCGTGGTGGGTGTTCCGCCGCGGCAAGGACACCGCCGACGACTACTTCCTCGCGAACCGCAACCTCGGCTGGTTCATCGTCGGCGCGTCGATCTTCGCGTCGAACATCGGCTCCGAGCACCTGGTGGGGCTGGCGGGCTCCGGCGCCACCTCGGGCGTGGCGATGGCGCACTACGAGCTGCACGCCTGGGCGATCCTCGTGCTGGGCTGGCTGTTCGTGCCGTTCTACATGCGCACCCGCGTGTACACGATGCCCGAGTTCCTGGAGCGCCGCTTCTCGCCCTCGGCCCGCGTCATCCTCTCGATCACGTCCCTCCTGACGCACGTGCTGACCAAGTTCGCCGTCAGCATCTTCGCCGGCGGCGTGGTCTTCCGCGCGCTCCTGCCCGAGCTGCACGTCACCATCCTCGGACACGACTGGAACGCCTTCTGGATCGGCTCCGTCTCGATCGTGCTCCTCACCGGGCTCTACACCGTGCTGGGCGGGATGCGGGCCGTCGCGTACACGGAGGCGATGCAGACCTTCGTGCTGGTCTTCGGCTCCGCGCTGCTTCTGATCTTCGGCCTGATCAAGATCGGCGGATGGCACGCGTTTCGGTCGGCGCTGGACCCGGACCTGTTCAACCTCTGGAAGCCGCTGATCCCGCACGGCGTCGCGTCCACCTGGGCGCCAATCAAGGAGGCGGGCCGGCAGGCCTGGTACTTCAACACCAACTACCCATGGCTGGGGATGCTTTTCTGCGCCCCGATCATCGGGCTGTGGTACTGGTGCACCGACCAGTACATCGTGCAGCGCGCCCTCGGCGCCCCGAACGAGCAGGTCGCCCGCCGCGGCTCGATCTTCGCGAGCTACATCAAGTTGCTCCCGGTCTTCATCTTCATCATCCCGGGGATGATCTCGATGGCGCTCGCCAGGTCGGGGAAGATCGCGGCGCTCGCGACGATGGTGGGCCCGGACGGCAAGGCCATCCCGATGATGGCCCAGTCCGCGTACCCGATGCTGGTGATGTCGGTCCTGCCGGTGGGCGTGCGCGGGATGGTCGTCGCCGGCCTGATCGCGGCGCTGATGAGCTCGATGGCCGGCGCGTTCAACGCGTCGAGCACCCTGTTCACGATGGACCTCTACCAGAAGCTCCGGCCCAACTCGTCGCAGCACGAGCTGGTCTGGATGGGGCGCGTCGCGACGGCGGTGATGGTGCTGGTGGCGCTGCTCTGGATTCCGGTGATCGAGGGCGCGCGCGGGCTGTACGAATACCTGCAGAGCGTGCAGGGCTACCTCGCGCCCCCGATCTTCACGGTGTTCTTCTTCGGCATCTTCAACAAGCGGCTCAACACGAAGGGCTGCATCTCGGCGCTGTTGGTGGGCTTCCTGCTCGGCACCTTCCGGCTGCTCGTGGATACGCCGGTGGCGCTCCACCTCGCGGGGTACGAGAACGGCTACACGCAGGGCTCGTTCCTCTGGGTCGTGAACAACATCTACTTCCAGTACTACAGCCTGCTCGTGTTCATCGCGTCGGTCGTGGTGATGATCGGCGTGAGCTACGCGACGGCGGCGCCGGCGGTGGAGCGCCTCACCAACCTGACCTTCGCCACGGTCACGGACGAGCACCGGGCGGAGTCGCGCGCGAGCTGGAACCGCTGGGACCTGATCCTGTCGGGCCTGGTGATCGTCGCGATCATCTCGGTGTACCTGTACTTCCGCGGCTGACGCCCGGCCTGGGGCCGGGCCGGAGGTGATGGCGATGCGCATTCCCCATTCGCTCGGGCGGCTGGCGCCGAGCGCTCTCGCGGCGTTGCTGCTGCTGGTCGCGCCGAGCGCGCCGGCGGCGGCGCAGAATCCCGACTTCTTCCGGATGACGCCCGAGCAGCGCCGGGCGTTCATGGACTCGATCCGGACCGCCTCGGAGCGCGACCGCGACCTGATGGTCGCGCAGCTACATCTCCCGTCGCCTCCGACGCTGCCGCCCCCGGACAGCGATCCGGCTCGGCCGTCCAACACCTTCCAGCGGCCGAACTCGACCAACTGGTACGACTCGACGGGCAACACCTACGTCCGCTCGCCCTGGGGGATCTGGTCGAACTACGACGAGTCGCGGGTGGGCAGCTACACGCTTCCCGATCCGCTCGTGACGAACGGCGGGCGGCGCGTGACCAGTGCCGCGATGTGGTGGCGCGTGCGCCGGCCCGAGATCCTGGAGCTGTTCAGCCGCGAGATCTATGGGCGGACTCCCGCGCACACGCCCGCCGTCACCTTCGAGGTGACGAAGGTGGATTCGACGCGGTTCCCCAACGCCATCCTGAAATACGTCACCGGGCACATCGACAACTCCGCGTACCCGGCGGCGGCGCCGAGCATCGAGATCACGATGGTCCTGCCCAAGGGCGTGACGCACAAGGTGCCGGTGATCACGGTGATCGGCGGCTTCCTGTTCGGCTTCGGGCAGCGCGACACGACGCAGCTGCCCGAGCGGGTCACCTCGGTGCTGGCCAACGGCTGGGCGTACGCCACCGTGGGCACGGGCTCGATCCAGGCGGACAACGGGGCGGGGCTCACGTCGGGCATCATCGGCCTGGTGAACCGCGGCCGGCCGCGCGCGCCCGACGAATGGGGCGTGCTCTCGGCGTGGGCCTGGGGGATGAGCCGCGCCCTCGACTACTTCGAGTCCGATCCCGCAATCGACGCGAAAAAGGCGGCGATCGAGGGCCACTCACGCTGGGGCAAGACCGCACTCCTGGCCGGCGCGTTGGATCAGCGTTGGGCCATCACCTGGGCGAGCAGCTCGGGTGCGGCGGGCGCCTCGCTCGAGAAGCGGAACTGGGGTGAGACGATCGACAACGTCGCCGGCGGCGGCGAGTACCACTGGATGGCCGGCAACTACCTCAAGTACGCGGGCCACTGGGCCGACATGCCGGTGGACGCCCACGAGCTGATCGCGCTCGTCGCGCCGCGTCCCCTCTTCGTCACCGGCGGCACCAAGGGCGACACCTGGGTGGACACGCACGGCGAGTTCCTCGCCTGCGTGGCCGCCGATCCCGTCTGGCGCCTGCTCGGCGCGAAGGGCCTCGGCACGACGACGATGCCCGAGGCGGACCGGGGCCTGATGGACGGCGACCTGGCGTTCCGCGAGCACGAGGGCGGGCACACCGACATGCTCGACTGGCCCTTCTTCCTGCAGTGGGCGAAGCGGTACTTCGGAGAGCCGTAGCTCTACTTCCCGCGCTTGGTCTCGACGACGATCGCGCCGCCGGCGGCGCGGAGCCCGTAGATCGGCTCGGCGGCTTCGGAGTCGAGGATGTGGATGGCGTGGACGTCGGACGCGGGGATCTGGTCGAGATACGAGATGTCTCCCGCCTGCATGCCGTCCACGACGAGCAACGGAGTCTCGTCCGCGTTGACGCTGTGCGGCTCCTGGATCCTCACCCGACCGGGCCGTCCCGTAGTCGAGTCGGCGCCCGCGCTGAACCGCGGGGCCCGCATGCGCACGACGTCCCAGGCGGTGCGCACGGACATGTGGGCGATGTCGTCTTCGGTGATCAGCGTCTCGCGGCCGAAGGAGGGCGTGAGGGCGCCGGTTGCCCTCGGCACAGGATGGCACGCGGCGGATGCGAGCGCGGCAGCCACGAGCCACATCACTGCTCGGAGGGTGGTAGGCGCCACGCGGAAGGCTCGCCGGCTCATGCGTCGGACACTCGCACGCGGCCGTGCGCCGGTCAAGCGCTCCGGCCGTTGCCCGGCCAGCGGATGCGTGTGATGTTCGGAGGTGATGGCACCAACTCGCTGGACGCTTGCTCTGGCCGCGCTTGCCGCGACGTTGGCCGGGTGCGTGACACTGAGCCGGCTCACGGCGCTCAAGCGGGTGGATTTCTCCATCGCGGGCGTGCAGGACGGCAGGCTCGCGGGCGTGGACCTGCGGCGCATCGCGAACTACGACGATCTCAGCGTCGTGGAGATCGGGCGGATCGCGCTGGCCGTCTCGCGCCGGGACGTCCCGCTCGACTTCCGGGTGCTGATCCGGGCCGACAATCCTGCGGACAACAACACAGCCGCCACGATGGTGAAGCTCGCCTGGACTCTGCTGCTCGACGACAAGGAGACTGTGAGCGGCGTCCTCGATACAGTCGTGACGATGCCCCCCGGCCAAACCGCGTACATCCCGCTCCCGATGCGCGTGAACCTCCGGCAATTCTTCGACGGCCCGGCGCAGAGCCTGGTGAACCTCGCGGCCTCGGTCGCCGGCCTCAGCTCGCATCCGACGCGGATCGCGGTGCGCGCGGTGCCGACCATCAACACCCCCCTCGGCCCGATCACCTACCCCAGCCCGATCACGATCGTGAGCCGCACGGTGGGCGGATCGCCGCCCCCTTCTCCTTGACGTTTGCTTGACGGGACCGCACAGATGTTCGGGGTAACCACTTTCCGAGCGAGCCATGCGTTGCTCCCTGCCGGTCCACGGACTCATCGGCCGATTTTCCCGCCCGAGTTCGCTTCGGTCGTTGCTCGCCATCGTCGTGGGCAGCACCACCCTCGCTGCCTGCATGGTCTACCAACGCGCGCCCGGTACGACGCAGGACGTCGTGGTCCGAAAGCCGGGGTTGGTCCGTGTCAGCCTTAGCAAGCCGGGGTCAGTCAGTGTCAACCTACCTGCCGGCCAGACACTCGTCCTGTTCAGCCCGTTCATCGTCGGAGACTCGCTGGGCGGATACCGGTACCGGTATGTGGGCAGAGAAGACTCGATCCGGACCGCCGTGGCACTGGCCGACGTCACGTCGGTCGAAGTGCAGCGATTCTCGGCTACTCGCACCTTGTGGTTCTTCACGGCGCTCGGGGCGAGCGCGTTGCTGATTGCCGTGATCGCGGGCGGTAGCCACGCTTCCACACCCGCTGGGTCCGGGTCCGGGGGCGGGGACAAGGGCGGGTCTGGCCAGTCGTGCCCATTCGTGTACGCCTGGGACGGGGCTGGGTGGCGGCTCGCTTCCGGGACGTTCGGCGGCGCGATCGCGCGCCCCCTCACGCGCACCGTGGTGGACAACCTCGATTCCGTGGTGCCGCAGAGCGGCGTCGTGCGACTCAAGGTCACCAACGAGCTGGACGAGACCGACCACCTGGATGCGCTCGCGGTGCTGGCCGTGGACCACGCGCCCGGCGTGACCGTGGCGGCCGATCCGGCGGGCAACCTGCACACGATCGGCGCGCTCGAGCCGCCCGTGACGGCCACCGACTTCCGGGGCGCGGACGCGCTGGCGCGAGTTCGCGACGCGGACGGGTGGAACTGGGAGTCGAGCTTCGCCGGACGGGATACCGTGCGGGTGGCAGACCTGCGCGACGGGCTGCAGCTCGCCTTCGTGCGTCCGCCTGGTGCACGCCGCGCCCACCTCGTGGTGGACGCGAGCAACACGCCGTGGGCCGTGCATCTCCTCTACGAGTTCATCCGGGCGCACGGGGCGGGTACGGATGCCTGGTACGACTCCCTGAACGCCGAGCCGGCGCTGGCGCAGGCCGTCGCACTCCGCCTGGCGGGCGAGGGCTTCCTCGCCGCGTCCGTGCGGACGCAAACGGGCTGGGCGCCCGCCGGCCTCGTCTGGGAGGTCGGTCCGGAGCTGGCGCGGCGCCAGGTGCTCGAGCTGGATCTCTCCGCGGTCGTGGGGGACACCGTCCTGGTGCGGCTCGAATCGGCGCCGGCCCTGTGGCTGGTGGACCGGGTGGCCATGGACTTCACTGCCGATGGGCCCCTCACGGTCCACGAGTTGCCGCTGGTCGCGGCACGCGATCGGGCGGGGAACGACGTGGCGCGCCTGATCGCAGCGGTGGACGGGCTCGACTACGTGATGGAGCCCGGCGACACCGCGGAGGTGAGCTTCCGCGCGCCGGCGCTCGGTGCGGGGATGGGCCGCACCTTCCTGCTACGCTCCTCGGGGTGGTATCGGATCCACGTGCCGTCGGCGGGCACGCCGGACGTCGCCATGCTCGACGCGGTCATGCACCAGCCGCTGGGAGTTTCGCGTACGTCGGTGGCCGGTCTCAACGCCGCGCTCGCGCGACTTGCGCCGCCGGGCGACGGCGAGCGCCGACGTTAGGCCGCCGCAGGCGCGGTTAGGCTGGGTAGCTCATCGGCGCCCGCGCTGGCGTCGGGGATAGTCCCTCTTGCTCTTGCGCGCGCCGCTCGGGGGTTTCGGCTCCGCGCGCTTCTGCGGCAGCGCCATCAGTCGTCGGTTCTCGGCCGCGACCTGATTCCAGGCGGCCTGGAGCCGAGGAGAGAGCAACCGCCACGCCGCCGGACCGCGGGATCCCTCGAAGTCGAGATGCTCGAGGTACGAGACCCGAAGCGCGCTCGCGAGATCGGCATCTGCCTGAGTGAACATCCCGTCGACGAGCTTGAGACAACGTTCGTACGTCGTCAGATCGCCGCGACCCTTGGCAGCTTGGGTGAACGCCGCGAACTCCCCCACCTGGAGGTGAGGCTGGCCAGCATACTCCTCGATGTCGTCGCGGAGTTCGGGGAACTCGCTGAGGACGGCGCTGATGAAGTCGAGATGAGAGTGAGCCACGATGTTCTCCTGCCTCTGCGTAACGAAGCGCGTCTCAGCGGCGGGCGACTGCCCGCCAGCCACACAACACCTGCACCACTTCAGGTCGGCTCACGAGCCGATCGATCATCGAGCCCGAATCTCACGAAGGTGACCGACGCGATGCGAACCTTGCGGCCGTCTACGGACGCAGGCAGAAACCGACGTGAGGCGATGTGAGCCCGTGAATTCGTTCGCTTGGGGCGACAGGTGTCAGCTCGGCTAGGTGCCGATCCGCGCCCACGCTCAACGGCTGCGCACTACCGGATACTGAGGTTGCACCAAGCGATTGTCAAATCGGTGTCCAGCGAGGCAGCTGGCGATCGCTCGAGGGTCGACGGTTTCGCGCCTGCAGTACGGTGTGACCGCGAGGCCGTCGTTTCGTCCCGTTCCGCGGGAGGGAGGGCGGCGACAGCGGCAGGGCGTGTATCGGCCAGGCGCAACGGAGTCCGTTTCACCGTGTCCCCCCCTCACAACGCCAGCGACGCGCCGAGGCCCACGTGGCCAGCGGGCAGCGGCGTCATCCCGACGCGCAGGCGTTCGAGCGGCACGTTCCACCAGCGTTCCGTGACGACGGCGGCCCCGACTATTCCGCCGAGCAGTCCGCCGAGCAGTCCGCCCACCACCAGGCCCGTCATACCCGCGGCACCGGGGTCGACAACACAGAAGCCTCGACAAGTTGCCGCAGCCACGCCGGCCACCAGGCCAAGCCCAAGGCCGCCGATCGCAGCGCCGATGCCGGCGCCGGCCCAGAAGTGGCTGTGCCTGCCCATGCTCACCTCAAGACTGCGAACCGAGTCGAGCGACAGGGAGTATGCAGTATCCGCCCGGGGATCAAAGCGCTCGGGCCAGAGAACGAACTCGCGCCCGCGCACCGCCCGGATGGTGCCCACCGAGCGATCCAACCCAGCGGACGGCGCGGTCACGCGCACGCGCTGGCCCGACCTCAGCGGCGGCGGCGGCCACTGCGCGGACAGCGGCCGGAAGGCAGCGACGGCCGCCAAACCGAGAACGATAGCGACGAACCCTCGAAGGCTGGTCATCGTGCGCTCCCCCTGGCGGGATGCGGCGGGCCAAGATGCGGCCCTCCGACTGCGCACGACGCTAGGCGGGAGCCGTCAAGCGGGCGTCAAGCGGAGCGTTAACGAGCCGTAAGGTCGGTGATGAGTGCCAGGCGTTGGTCGAGGGTCAGCCCCACGCGCCCCGCCGCTGCAGGCGCGGGTTAGGCAGATGGCGGCGGAGGCTCGGCAGGCAATCGACGGCTTTCACCGCGCGATTCGGTGCACTTCCATGGTCCAGTAGTCCGTGATCCAGGTTCTGCCGCGATCGAATGTGGCGTCGGCGCGCCAGAGGAACTTGTCCTGTTGGATGGCGAAGTAGCGAAAACGCACCAGCATTGGCCCATACCATTCAGTGAGCAATCGGCTGTCTCCAGCGGTCCACATCAGCCCCGGCTGCCATGCGCCGATGTTGGAGTTGATGCCCTGCATCTCCCAGATCTTGCGTTCCGGATTGTACGCGCGATAGGTCCAAGTGCCGGCGTCCCAAGTCAAGGATGCGTCGTCCGGCCGCCAGTGATCCTCCAACAGCACCCCCTGGCCTCCGGTCTGCTTCTTCGTGAAAACCCAATGGCCGGTGAAAGCAGGAGCAAACGAGCCATCGCGCCGCCGCGCTTGGAACGTGAAGCGCCACGTGCCAACTAGGAAGTCGAAGTCTGCGGGCCCGCTTGTCCCGGTGAGAGTGTCCGCCACGGCGAAGTTCGCGCCCATTGTATCCGGCAGCAGGATGGCGCGTGGCGCAGGCTCTGGGTTTTGTGCGGATACGGTTGCCGTAACGAAGATTGATACGAGTACGGCGAGATGTAGACATCGCATCATGTGGCTTTCTCCCAACTGATAGAGAGGTACAGAAAGACGCCTCGGTCCGCCTAACGAAGTGCGCCTCAGTTGAGATGAAGTGGCGGCTGGCCATCCAGGGGCACGGGATGGCAGCTTCGCCTCCCAAGGGAATCACGCGGTCAAATGCCGCACACCGACTGGAGGCCAGCCGCCATGGACAATATTGGGCTCGATCTACACAAGCGCGAGAGTCAGCTCTGTATTCTGAGCGACGAGGGCGAGATCGTCGAG
>JBEKVZ010000002.1:0-622652 GCA_049513575.1 Gemmatimonadales bacterium | reverse complement strand
CAGGCGCTCGAGCCGGGCGCGGTCGCCCCGGCGCAGCGCCACCACACGGATGGGGAGCGGCATGGCCGCCAAGATACCGCCGGCCTCGTCATTATGCAAGACACTTTAGCGACACTACACTAGTACCTGGCCATCGCAGAATCCACTTCGTCCGCCCAGAGCGCCACGCCACCATTCAGGCTGCGCGCATCAGCGAAGCCCCGGCTCTTGAGGAACCGCGCGGCATCGAGCGAGCGCCGCCCCGTGTGGCAGATGGCCACGACCGGGGCGCGGGGGTCCAGCTCGGCGAGGCGCGCCGGCAGCTCGCCCAGCGGAATCAGCATGCTCCCCGCGATGTGACAGATCTCCCACTCGAACGGCTCGCGCACGTCCACCAGCTGGACCTTCTTGCCCCCACCCATCTCCGCGCGCAGCGCCCGGGGACGTACCTCGAGCGCCGGCTCGGCCACGGCCACCCCGGTCAGAGGCCCCACGCCGCAGAACGCGTCGTAGTCGATGAGCCCGCGGATGCTCGGATGCGGCCCGCACAGCGGACACTCCGGGTCCTTCTCCAGCGCCATCTCGCGGAACTTGAGCCGCAGCGCGTCGAACAGCAGCAGGCGGCCCACTAGCGATTCGCCTTCGCCCAGGACCAGCTTGATCGTCTCGAGCGCCTGGATCGAGCCGACGATCCCCGGCAGCACGCCGAGCACGCCGCCTTCCGCACAGGAGGGCACCAGCTCGGGCGGCGGCGGCTCGCGGTAGAGGCAGCGATAGCACGGCCCCCGCGACGCCCAGAACACCGACGCCTGCCCGTCGAACCGGAAGATGCTCCCGTAGACGTCCGGCTTCCCGAGCAACGCGCACGCGTCGTTGACGAGATAGCGCGTCGGAAAGTTGTCGCTCCCATCCAAGATCACGTCGTACGCCGAGAAGATCTCGAGCGCGTTCCGACTGCTGAGGTGGGTCTCGTGATGGACCAACGCCACGTGCGGATTCACGCCCCGAATCCGCTCGGCCGCCGACGCGAGCTTCGGCTTCCCGACGGCGGAGGTCGTGTGCAGCACCTGCCGCTGCAGATTGGAGTACTCCACGATGTCGAAGTCCACCAACCCCAGCGTGCCGATCCCCGCCGCCGCGAGGTACAGCGCGGCCGGCGAGCCGAGGCCGCCGACGCCCACGATCAGCACGCGGGCGTTCTTGAGCTTCCGCTGGCCTTCGACACCGACTTCGGGGAGGATCAGGTGCCGCGCGTAGCGCTGCAACTCCTCCGCGGTGAGATCCGAGAATGCGGTCCCTGAGACGGCATCATGACTCATTTTATCGGGATTCCACACGACCAGAATGGGTCGCCGCCGTGATAACGCCTATGCGCCGACGGACGCGAAACCGATCAGATTCCGGACCTCCGACTCGCCGTGCAGGAGGTCGGAGAGGTGAATCGCGCCCAGCGTCTCGTCGATCCGCTGCTGGAGGAGCTGCCAGACCGGACGGATGGCGCAGGAGTTGTCGGTGGTGCACCGCTCCGAGTCCACCCGATGACACTCGCAGTTGACCTCGAATGTCCCATGCTCCGAGGCATCGAGGACGTCCTTGACCGTCAGCTCGGACGGCTGACGGGAAAGGAGGTAGCCTCCCCGCGCACCCCGCACGGATTCGACCAGGCCAGCGCGCCTCAGGCGCAGCAGGATCTGCTCGACATAGTCGGCCGGCAGCTTCTCCTTTTCGGCCATCTCACGCGCCGCCACCGGTCCCTGCCCTACGCGGCGGGCCAGGTGAAGGCTGACGAGCAGTCCGTACTCCGCCCACGTTGTAACGCGCATATATTGCCTCCTTACGGGTCGGAATATGCAAAAAGGAAGCCAAAGGCTCAACATGGATGTCGGGCCCGGTCGAGCGGTTGAAACTCTATATCATGCGGCAGGACAGGGAGATAGCGAAAGGTGAATGGATCGGTCGTTCTACGGATCGCGCTGGCTGCGGGCGGCCTCACGGCCCCCTGCGCTGCTCCCCTCTGCGCCCAGGGTGCGAGCGCCAATCGGGACATCATCCTCGCGACGACGACCTCGCTCTACGACACCGGACTCCTGGACTCGATCGTGCCGATGTTCGAGCGGCAGAGCGGTTATCACGTGAAGGTGGTGGCGGTCGGGTCCGGCCAGGCGCTGGCGATGGGACGGAGTGGCGATGCCGACGTGGCATTCGTGCACTCGCCGACGGCCGAGCGCGCGTTCATGGACGCGGGCTACGGCGTGCGGCGGCGCGCAGTGGCGTCGAACTACTTCACCATCGCGGGTCCGCCGGACGACCCGGCGCGCGTGCGGGAGGCAGCGAACGCGGAAGAGGCGTTCCGGCGCATCGCGGCTTCCGGCCGGCCGTTCGTTTCACGGGGCGATTCGTCGGGCACCCACGCGCGGGAGCTGGCCCTCTGGGCGAAGATCGGTGTCCGGCCGGGCGGGGCGGCGTACATCGAGACCGGCCAGGGGATGGCCGCCACTCTGCTGGTGGCGAACGAGCGGAAGGCGTATGTCCTGACCGACCGCGCCACGCTCGGCGTCCTGCGCCGGCACCTCGACCTGGTCGGCCTGCGCGGGCCGGAGAGCGACCTGGCCAACATCTACCACGTGATCGAGCTCAATCCGGCCGGGCATCCGCGGATGAACGTCGCAGGCGGACGGGCGTTCGCGGACTTCGTGATGTCAGACGAGGTGCAGCAGCTGCTCGCGCACTTCGGGGAGGATAGGTTGGGCGAGCCGATGTTCGTGCCGGCGTGGGGGAAGGAGCCAACGTCAGGGGCGACGCCCTAACCTCTCAGTTCGGCTTCCGGCATATCACGATCAGCGACAGTCCCTGCCACGGCAGCACCCGGTCGAGGTGCCGGCTCAGCCACACCATCGAATTGAACAGCTTCAGCTGGACGCGCGAGAAGGTGCTGCGTCGCATCCACCCGTTGAGGCGCCATCCGGGGACTCCGACCCGATTGAAGTCGACGAGCTGCTCCACCTCGAAGCCCGCCGCCGTCACGACCTGCCGCAGCCGCTTCCGCGTGTACCGCAGCCGATGGCCGAGCGCACGGTCGAGCGTGTTGAACCGCGACGGACCTGCGGGCACCAGCACGATCGCCCGGCCACCCGGCGCGAGGGCACGATGGAAGTTCTCCAGCACGCGCACCGGCTCGTCGAGATGCTCGAGCACGTTCAGGCAGACGACGGTGTCGAACCGGCCGGCCAACGGGGCGAAGTCCGCAGCGGACTCGGCGTGCAGCGCGCCGATCTCGAGATACGGCTTGCCCAGCGCGAAGTTCGCGAGGTAGTCGAGGTAGTCGGGATTGATGTCCGTCGCGCGGTACCGGTCGCGCGGGACCAGATGCACGGTGAGGTTGCCGATCCCCGCCCCGATCTCCAGCACCGACCGCCCGACCCAGGGCCGGATCACGTCGCTCATCCAGCGCGAGAACTTGCGCGCCCGGGACAGGCTGTGGAGGATGTGCCCGCCGTATGGGTCGTTGAAGTACAGGTCGTCCACGATCGCGCCGCGCAGGATGGCGCCGAGTGCGCGCAGGCCGTCCCGCCATCCGATCTTCTTCCCTTCCGCGTAGGTCCGGCCCGAGTAGCGGATCGGCGCCTCGAAGATCGCGGCCCCCCGCTTGGCCAGTTTGATCGTCAGCTCGGGCTCGATGCGGAAATCGTTGTACCTGAGCGGAATCGACCTGAGCAACTTGGTGCGGACCATCTTGTAGCAGGTCTCCATGTCGCTCAGGTTCAGGTTCGTCAGCAGGTTCACCAGGGTCGTGAGCAGCCGGTTGCCCACGCTGTGGTAGAACAGCAGGACGCGCCGGTACTCGCCGGGCAGGAAGCGCGAGCCGAAGACCGCGTCGGCCTGCTCCTTGAGGAACGGCTGGATCAGCGCACCGAAGTCGTCGGGGTGGTACTCGAGGTCGGCGTCGTGGGGCACGCAGACGTCGCCGGTCGCGTGGGCCAGCGCGGTGCGCAGCGCCGCGCCTTTCCCCCGGTTGCGCTCGTGCTCGATGTAGCGGAGGGCCGGATGCTCCCGGGCGAGCGCACGCAGCACGTCGCGCGTCCCGTCGGTCGAGCCGTCGTCCACGACGATCACCTCGATCTCCCGGATCGACGGGTGGCGGACGGCCAGCACGCGCCGGATCGACTCCGCCGCGAGAAAGCGCTCGTTGTAGACCGGCACCAGGACCGAGAGCTTCAGCCCCTCCGCCATCCCCCTCCCTCCGAGCGCTGCACCGTTGCTGGGTTGCAGCGGGGAGAAGTATGCAGTCGACGGCTGCGAAACGATACCCGAGCAGCCTTGCCCTATTTTGGCGGCGGCCGGGCCGCAATATTGGCGCCGGTGACTGCTGTTCTTCCAAGACCCCTGACGAGGTGACACCGTGCGTCGAACTTCCCTACTTATCGCCGTGGCCCTGCTCGCGCTGGGGAGCCGCGCGGCGAACGCGCAGCAACGGCTGGATCAGCAGTTCTTGGCCGACTCCGAGTTCTTCGTCGCCGACCAGGACTACAACGGCGGCTGGCAGTGGGTGGTGCTTGCCCGGATGCTGCGGCCCCCGTCGGACAGCACGAGGGGAGAGGCGCAGTTCATGGCGGTCGGCACGGGGAAGAACGCGGGTGAGCGCTTCTGGTCGAGCTTCTTCTGGCGGACCGGCGTTGCGAAGCCCAGCGACCTGACGGTCGGCAAAGTGGTCTTCTGCGCCGACCTGAGCGACAACGACGTGTACCGTCCGCCGCACAACCGGCAGGAAGCGTTGGAGAATCGCTGGTGGATGGCGACCATCACCGACATGTCGGACATGTACAAGCAGGAAGTGCGCGTCGGCGAATGGCGCGTCAATCCGAATGCGATGAGGATCGCCGTCCACTGACGCAGGCCGCAGGCTGCGAGACTGGAGCTTGCGGGATGGTTGCCAGGCTCCAAGCTGCCAATGGTTGCCTGATGTGAGGCTGCGGAGATGAGACAAAGCCCCGCTTGTGTTCCTGAGCGGGGCCTTTGTCTGTTCTGGCGTAGCGTCGTTCTACCGACCGGGATCCACCGGCAACTTGCCGTCTGGCAACTACTGTGACCCCGGCACGCCGATCTCCGTCATCTTCCGGTAATCGAGCACCTCGTCCAGCTCCTTTCCCTTGAGCAGCCCCTTCTGCTCGATCAGCTGCCGAACGGTGACGCCCTTGGCCAGCGATTCCTTGGCCAGCTTCGCCGCCTCGGCGTAGCCGATCTTCGGCGCGAGCGCGGTGACCAGGGCCGGGCTCTGCTCCAGCCAGTGGGCGCACATCGCCGCGTCGGCCGTGATCCCGACCACGCAGCGCTCGGCCAGGACGCGCGTAGCCGACGCGAGGATCTCGATCGCGAAGACCAGGTTGTGCGCGATCACCGGCATCATCACGTTCAACTCGAGTTGCCCCGCCTCCGCCGCGAGGGCCACCGTCTGGTCGTTCCCCATCACCTGATAGCAGACCTGGTTGACCATCTCGGCGATGCTCGGGTTCACCTTCCCCGGCATGATGCTCGAGCCCGGCTGCACCGCCGGCAGCGCGACCTCCGCGAACCCCGTCCGCGGGCCCGACGCCAGCAGCCGCAGGTCGCTCGCGATCTTGTTGAGGTCCACCGCGAGGGTCCGCAGCGCCGCGGAGAAGGCCGCCGCATCTCCCATGGACTGCATCAGCTGCACACGATCCTGCCCGGCACGAAGCGCGAGCCCCGTCGCCGCCTTCAGGTGCTTGATCATCAGCTCGGGATAGCGCGGCTCCGCGTTGAGGCCGGTGCCGACCGCGGTCCCGCCGATCCCCAGCTCGCGGAGGTCCTCGGCCGCGCGGTCGAGACGCGCAGCGTTGCGGCGCACGGTGTGGGCGTAGGCCCCGAATTCCTGGCCGAGGCGGATCGGCGTTGCATCCTGCAGGTGCGTCCGGCCCGACTTCACGATCCCGTCGAACTCCCGCTCCTTCGCCTCGAAGGCGGCGGCCAGCGCCTCCAGCGCGGCCAGGAGCGGTCCGAGGCGCGCGAGCGCCGCGATCCGGATCGCGGTCGGGATCACGTCGTTCGTGGACTGCGCCATGTTGACGTGGTCGTTCGGGTGCACCGGCTTGTACTCGCCGCGCTTTCCGCCGAGCAGCTCGTTGGCCCGGTTGGCGAGCACCTCGTTGCAGTTCATGTTGTGCGAGGTCCCGGCCCCGGCCTGGTAGACATCCACCACGAACTGGTCGCGATGGCGGCCGCGGAGCACCTCGTCGGCCGCCTGCACGATCGCGTCGGCGAGCTTCGCGTCGAGGCGCCCCGTCTCACGGTGCGTCAGGGCCGCGGCCTTCTTGATCCAGATGACCGCGTCCACGAACGCGGCGAGCGGCTTGAGGCCGGAGATGGGGAAGTTCTGGACCGCGCGCTGGGTCTGCACACCCCAGTAGGCGTCGGCCGGGACGGGGAGCTCACCGAGGGGATCTCTTTCGATGCGAGTGGCCATTCTACCAATCCGAGGATTCAGAGGTGAGTGACAGGATACAGGGAAGTTGCCAGACGGCAAGTCGCAAGGGTTACCAGCTACCAGACGCGAGACGCAGAACCTGCCCCACGGCTCTGGCCACTGGTCTGAGGTCCGGCCACTCGAGTCTGGCAACCACTGACCACTTGCCGTCTGGCAACTGATCTGAACTCCGCGAACTCGAGTCCTGCAGTCACCGCGTCAGCGTGGACGGCGGGCCTTGAGAGAGTCGGCCCACGCCTTCTGCGCGGCCAGCGCGCTGTCGCCTGGCAGCCGGGTGATGTAGGCGAGGACGGCGAGGCGCTCCCAGGGGCCGAGCTCGCCGAAGCCGCGCATCGTGCTGCCGTCGATCCCGCGCGCGACGATCGCATACAGCACCGCCGGCCCCGGCGGCTCGCGCATCCCCGCGAAGCGGGACGCCGTGAAGTCGAACGGCGCCGGCAGCATCGCGCCCGCCCCGGGCCCGTCGCCCTTCCCCGCCGCGCCGTGGCACGTCGCGCAGTGCTGCGCGTAGATGCTGCGCCCCGCGTCCGCCGCCGTCTTCTGCGCATCGAGGGGATTGCACCACGCGGCCGAAAGCCGCGGCAGCCCGTCCGGCTCCAGGTGCGCCCAGGCCGAATCGCCGTCCGAGTGCGCGAGCAACGGCCACGCCGAGTCGCGGACGGCGGCCCAGATGCCGGGCTGGGGGCACCGCGCGGCGGCGGGGCGCTGCGCTCGGGGCGCGTGGACGCCGGGACGCTGCACCGGCTGCTGCGCCGCCGCCAGCGCGGCGATCGCGAGCAGGAGGGCGCGCGCGGTCATCCTACTTCGTGACCGCCACGCGCAGGGCGTCGTTGAAGCGGTTGAAGTAGGCGAACAGCCCGATCACGAGCGTGATCTCGAGGACCTGGCCGACGTCCCAGTGCCGCGCCAGCTCCGCGTACAGCCCGTCCGTCACCGCGTGCCCGCTCTCCGTCACCGCGTCCGCGTAGTGCAGCGCGACACGCCAGGCCGGCTCGAACTGATCCAGACCCGCGGTGCCATCGCTCCGCACGCCGCGCACCATCGCGTCCGTCACGCCCAGCCGCCTTGCCAAGGCGGTGTGTGAGGCCAGTCAATAGCGGCAGTGGTTGAGGTGCGACACCCGGACCGACAGCAGCTCCTTGAGCAGCGGCGGAACCGTGCCCTCCGCCATCACCGTGCGGAAGTGCGCAATCATCGTGGCGAGGTGCTTCGGCCGGTGCGCCACCGTGCGGAACATGTTGGGGATGTTCCCGCGCTCACGCAGATACGCGTCGAAGATCGCCCGGACCTCGCCGTCGACGTCGTCCGGGCCAAGTGCAGGGAGACGGGGCTCGCTCATAGGGAGAGGGGTTAGGGGTTAGGGGTTAGGGGTTAGGGGTTGACCCCTGGCACGAGCTTCACGAACGGGTTGTCCTTCTTCTCGGCCCCGATCGTCGTGGCCGGGCCGTGGCCGGCGTACACCACAGTGTCGTCCGGCAGGGCGAACAGCTTCTCGTGGATGCTGGCCAGCAGCGCCTGGAGATCCCCGCCCGGCAGGTCGGTGCGGCCGATCGAGCCGGCGAACAGCGTGTCGCCGACGAACGCGATGCCGGCGCCGACCAGGCAGACGCCGCCGGGAGTGTGCCCGGGCGTGTGGACGACCCGGAAAGCGCACGAGCCGACGCTCACGCTCCCGCCGTCCGCCAGCTCGCGGTCGGGGGCGGGCGGCGCCGCTGCATCGAGGCCGAACATCGCCGCCTGTGCGGGGAAGCCGTCATACAGCGCGCGATCGGCGGGATGCAGGTAGACCGGCACGCGACCGCCGTGCAGACCCGCAACACCGGCCACGTGATCCACATGGGCATGGGTGAGCCAGATGGCGCGCAGCGTCCAGCCTTCGTGCGCGAGGCGGGCGCGGAACAGGCCGACCTCCTCACCTGGATCCACGATCGCGGCGTCGCCCGCGTCGGGGTCGGCGACGAGGTAGCAGTTCTCGGCGAACGCGCCGTTAGTCAGCGTGACGACGCGCGGCTCCACCGGCCTCCCGATGCTCCTTGCGCTCCGCCAAATAGCGGGTGGCGGCGATCACCGCCGTCGTCGCGTCGCCCACGGCCGTCGTGACCTGCCGCGTCAGCTGCGCGCGCACGTCCCCGGCGACGAACAGGCCGGGGATCGAGCTCATCATGTGCTCGTTCGCCACGATGTGGCCGCCGGCATCGTGCGCCACGTGGCCCTTCACGATCCCGGTGTTGGGCCGGAAGCCCACGAAGATGAACACGCCACCCACCGGCAGGGCAGAGGTCACGCCGGTCTTCACGTTCTTGAGGGCGAGGTGCGTGACGCCCTTGCCGTTCCCCTCGATGCGCTCGACGACCGTGTCCCAGATGACCTCGATCGTCGGGTTCTGGAAGAGGCGCTCCTGGAGGATCTTCGACGCGCGCAACTCGTGGCGGCGGTGGATCAGCCAGACCTTGCTGGCGTAGCGGGTGAGGAACTCCGACTCCTCGACCGCCGCGTCGCCGCCGCCGACCACGCCCAACACCTCGCCGCGGAAGAAGTGCCCGTCGCACACCGCGCAGTACGAGGTGCCCTTCCCCGCGTATTCCGCCTCGCCGGGCACGCCGAGCTTGGTGGGCGTCCCGCCCGCCGTCAGCAGAACCGCCTGCGCGCGGTAGCGCTCGCCGGTCTCCGTGGCCACGGTGAACAGCCCGTCGGCCTCTCGCTCGACGCTCACCACGCCGTCGGTGACCAGCTCCGCGCCGAACTTGAGCGCGTGCGCCGCCATCTTCTCCGCCAGCTCGAAGCCCTTCACCGACTCGAAGCCGGGGTAGTCCTCGATCAGCTCGGTGTTGAGCAGCTCGCCGCCGGGGACGCCCTTCTCGAGCACGACGGTGCGCAGCATCGAGCGCCCGGCGTACAGGGCTCCGGTCAGCCCCGCGGGGCCCGCGCCGACGATGATGAGGTCCAGTTCTCTCATGAGTCCTTCGCTCGAAGTTCCATCGCGGCCACGGGACCGCCCGCTTCCACGCAGCGCCGCAGCCCCTGCACGAAGCGGACCGTTTCGACCGGGAAGTCCGGCGGAACAGGCCCGTCGAGCTTCCGGATCGCCAGTGCGCCCTGCGTGAGCAATCCGTGGCGGTTCCCACGCTCGCGGTGCAGCATGGCGGCCGCGGCGACGATCAGTCCCTGCCAGCACGCCCGGACGCGGGCGGCGTTCCACTCACGTCAGCAGGCGGCCGCCGTCCACCACCAGCGTCGTGCCCGTGACGTAGTCGTTCTCCAGAAGGAAGAGCACCGCCCGCACGACGTCGTCCGGCGTGCCGATGCGCCCCAGCGGCGTTGACGCGACGAGCTGCTTCCGCGCCTCGTCGTCCCAGTCGGGCGGCAGGAGGACGGCCCCGGGCGCGACGGCATTCACGCGTACCCGCGGGGCGAGGATCTTGGCCAGCAGCTCGGTTGCCGCGACCACACCCGCCTTGCTGATGACGTGCACCGGATACTGCTTCCACCGCTGGAAGGCCGCGATGTCGGCCAGCGTCACGATCGCACCGCCCTGCTCGCCCATTGCCGCCGCGGCGCCCTTCGCGGCGAAGAAGGTGCTCCGCAGGTTCAGGTTCATCACGCGGTCCCAGGCGGACGGCGTGACCTCCTCCAGCGGCCGCTTCTCCATCATCGCCGCGTTCAGCACGGCGATGTCGAGCCCCCCCAGCGCCTCCCGCGCGCGCGCCGGCAGCGCCTCCGCCGCCTCCGCGTCGCTCAGGTCGGCCTGGAGCCGGACGACTTTGACGCCGGCGACTTCCGCTTCCATCGCGGTCGCCTTGGCGCCGTGCTCCGAGCGGTGGTAGTGGATGGCGACGTTGACGCCGCGCCGGATCAGCCCGTAGGTGATGGCCCGCCCGATCCGCTGGCCGGCGCCGGTCACCAGGGCGCTCTTGCCGCGGAGGTCCATCCGCTACGCCTCGCCGTGCGAGACGGGGAGGACGTGCGCGGTGATGCCGGCCGAGAGGTCGGATGCGAGGAAGAGGACGGCGTTGACGATGTCGGCGACGTCGACCCAGCGGGCGTCGGCGCCCCCCATCGTCTTGAGGTTCTCCGGCGTGCGGGCCGTGCCCGGCGCCACCGCGTTGACCCGGACACCACGGTCCCGAAGCTCGAGGGCGAGGCTCCGCGTGAGCGCCGCGACGCCGGCCTTCGCCGCCGAGTAGGCCACCATCTCCGGCCGACCGTGGAACGCGGCGATGGACGCGAAGTTCACGATCGTGCCCTTCCGCTGCTTGGTCATGACCTTCGCCGCCGCCTGCGACACGAGGTACGCAGTCTTGACGTTGATGGCCATCTCGCGGTCGAACGTCCCGACGTCGGTTTCCGTGATCGGTCCGAGGCCGGTCAAGCCGCCGGCCACGTTGACCACCACGTCGAGCTGCCCGTAGGCCTGCACCGCCTCGTCCACCGCCCACTGCGCGACGTCCGGCTCGGTGAGGTCCCCCGCCGCCGCCTTCGCCTCGATCCCCAGCTGGGCGAACTCGCGCGCGCGTGCCGCGACGTTGACGGCGTGGACGTCGCAGATCACGAGCTTGGCGCCGGCCTTGCCGAACGCCAGGGCCACCTCGTAACCGATCTGCCCCACCCGGCCCACGCCGGTGACCAGCACGACCTGCCCCGTGAAATCGTAGCCGCTCGGCATCGCTACTCCCTCAGGACGGCGAGAACCTCGCTGGCGGGCGGCGCGCCGCGCTTGCCGAAGAGGACCTTCCCGTCACGCCCGATGAGGTACACGGTGCGCAGGATCCCCTTCCCGTCCGGCTTGAGCGCCTGATAGTCGCGCGCCGCCTTCCGCTCCGTGTCGGCCAGGAGCCGGAAGTTGAACTTGAACTTCGCCACGTACTTCTCGTGGTCGGGCACCGACGCCGGGTTCACCCCCAGCGTCACCACGCCTTTCGCCTGGAACTTGGCCTGCTCGTCGCGCACGGCGGAGAGTTGGCGGTTTCAGCCGGGGGTGAAGTCGCCCGGGTAGAAGTAGAGCGCCACCGGCCCCTTGGCCAGCAGCGCGGAGAGCCGGACGCGGCCGCCGCCCGTGGCCTCGAGGTCGAAGTCCGGGGCGACCGTGCCGACCGGCAGTGGCTCGTCTGCGTTAGGACCGAGCATAGTTGAGCTCCGGAGAAGTCCAGTCCGGCTGGCTGGAGCGGAACAGCGCCGAGAGCTCGGCGTCGCTCAGCTCCGCCAGCGCCTCGTCCCTGCTCTTGGCGCCGCGGGGCGAGAAGCGAGTGATGCGGCGCTCCACCTTGCCACCTGCGACCACCCGCTCGAAGACGAGCGGGAACTCGTCGCGCTCGTAGACGGTGAAGCGGCCGGCCAGGCTCACCTTCCAGTCCGCGCCATCCAGCGTGATGCGGCGTTCGATCATGGGCGGTCGTCCACCGGGATAAGGTCGCTCAGACGCCGTTCTCGGGGAAGCTCTCCAGCTCCTGCTTGAGGTCGGACATGAACCGGTCCGCGTCCGCCCCATCCACGATGCGGTGGTCGTAGGTGATCGAGAGCATCGTCAGCATCCGGGGCACGATGACGTCGGAGCCGTCCTCCAGCGTCATAACCTTGGGGCGCTTCTCGATCGCGCCGACGCCCAGGATCGCCACCTGCGGCTGGTTGATGATCGGCGTGCCGGCGTACGAGCCGAACACGCCCGGGTTCGTGATCGTGAAGGTCCCGCTCTGCACTTCGTCCGGCTTCAGGCGCTTGCTGCGCGCGCGGTCCGCGAGGTCCGCCATCGTCTTCGCGATGCCGAACAGCGACAGCTCGTCGGCGCCGCGGATCACCGGCACGATCAGGCCCCAGTCGAGCGCGACCGCGATGCCGATGTTGACCTGGCCCCGGTAGATGATCGCGCTCCGCTGCACCGCGGCGTTGAGGACGGGATGGCTGCGCAGCTGGTCGGCGACCGCCTTCACGATGAAGCCGAGATAGGTCAGCTTCACGCCGCGGTCCTCGTACCCTTTCTTGTTCGCGGCCCTGAGCCGCGCGATGCGCGTCATGTCCACCTCGTAGAAGGTGGTGACGTGCGCGGAGGTGTGGCGCGAGAAGACCATGTGGTCCGCCGTCAGCTGGCGGATCCGGCTCATCGTCTCGACGCGGTCGCCCGGCCACGGCGTGGCGTCCCAGGCACCAGAAGGAGCGGGCAGCGGAGGCACGGAGGCAGCGGAGGCACGGGTGGCCTCCGTGCCTCTGTGCGTCTGTGCCTCCGCGCCTCCTGTCTCTATGTAGCCCAGGATGTCCTTCTTCGTCACGCGCCCGGCGAAGCCGGAGCCCGGCACGGCGCTGATGTCCACCTTGTGCTCGGCCGCGATCTTGCGCACGAGCGGCGTGGACCGGCGGCGGAGACGCTCCTCCGCGGTCTCGAGCGACACTGGGGTCGGGGGCCGGGTGCCAGGTGCTGGGGTCTCGGCCCCGGGTTCCGGTTTCCAAGGCGCTGGACTCGACACGGATCGCTCGGTGGCCGCCGGTGCAGGTGCTTGTGCAGGAGGCTCCCTGACACCCGACACCTGGCCCCCGACACCTGCCTTCGCCTCCGTCTCCAGCACGGCCACCACCGTCTGGATCGGCACCGTCTGGCCCTCGGTCACCTTGATCTCGGCCAGCACGCCGGCCGACGGCGCGGGGATCTCGGCGTCCACCTTGTCGGTCGAGATCTCGAAGATGGGCTCGTCGCGCTTGACCGCGTCACCGACCTTCTTCAGCCACTTGGAGAGCGTGCCCTCGGCGATGGACTCGCCCATCTGGGGCATGATCACGTCGATGCGGGCCATCACAACTCCTTAGGTGTCGGGTGCCAGGTGTCAGGTGCCGGGTCCCCGACACCCGACACCTGACACCTCACACCCCCCTCTCAGTACGCCGCGAGCTTCCTCGCCACCGTAACGATGTCCGCGGTCTGCGGCAAAACGTAGTCCTCCAGCGTCGGCGCGTAAGGCAGCGGCGTGTCGGCCGCGGTCACGCGCAGCACCGGCCCGTCCAGCCACTCGAACGCGGTCTCGTTGATGCGCGCGGTGATCTCTCCAGCCACGCCGCCGGTGCGGGTGTCCTCGTGCACGATCATCACCTTGTTGGTCTTCTGCACCGTGGCCGCGATCGCTGCGTCGTCCATCGGCAGCAGGGTCCGCAGGTCCAGCACCTCGACCTGGAGCCCATCCTCCTTCTCCAGGATCTCCGCCGCCTCGAGCGACTTCCAGACCATCGCCGAGTAGGTGACGATCGAGAGGTCCTTCCCCTCCCGCGCCACACGCGCGCTGCCGATCGGCGTGAGCAGGTCGCCGTCCTCCGGGAGCTGCTCCTTGATGCGCCGGTACAGGTACTTGTGCTCGAAGTAGAGCACCGGGTCGTCGTCGCGGATGGCCGCCTTGATCAGCCCCTTGGCATCCCGCGCCGTCGCCGGACAGACGATCTTGAGGCCCGGCGTGTGCAGGAAAGCCGCTTCCGGCATCTGCGAGTGGAACGGCCCGCCGCGCACGTAGCCGCCGCACGGCCCGCGCACCACGATCGGGCAGGCGAGGCCGGCGCGGTAGCGCGCCGTCGCCACGTAGTTGGTGAGCATGTCGTAGGCGCAGGAGATGAAGTCGATGAACTGCATCTCCGCCACGGGGCGCATCCCGAGGTGCGCCGCGCCCGCCGCCGCGCCGACGATCGCCGCCTCGGAGATCGGCGTGTCCACCACGCGCGCCTCGCCAAACTCCTGCACGAAGCCCTCGGTGACCTTGAACGCGCCGCCGTAGAGGCCGACGTCCTCGCCGAGGATGAAGACGCGCTCGTCGCGCCGCATCTCCTCGCGCAGCCCGTCCCGCAGCGCCTCGAGATAGGTGACCTCAGGCACGCGGCGCCTCGCGGTACCAGGCCCCGGGCTGCGCCGGCGGATGCGCGTAGACGGCCTCGAGCGCCGTAGCCGGCTCGGGGAGCGGCTCCGCCTCCGCCTCGGCCACCGCCCCGTCGAGCTCGCGGACCACTCGGGCGTCCGTCGCTGCGCGCTCGTCGGCCGTCACCCAGCCGCGCTCGTCGAGCTGCGCCGCGTAGCGGTCGAGCGGATCGTCCCGCTCCCAGCGGGCCAACTCGTCCTTTGGGACGTAGCTCTGGTTGTCGTGCTCCGAATGCCCCTTGCGGCGGTAGGTGAGCAGCTCGATCAGCGTCACCCCCTCGCCCGCCCGCGCGCGCTCGACAGCGCGCCGCGTCACCTCGTAGACGGCGAGCACGTCGTTGCCGTCCGCGCGCTCCCCCGGGACGCCGTAGGCCTTCGCCTTGTCCGCCAGGTGCCGCACGGCCGTCTGGCGGTCGAGCCGGGTCGAGTAGGCGTAGCCGTTGTTCTCCGCGATGACGACGAGCGGGAGCCGCCGCGCCGCGGCCAGGTTCATCCCCTCGTGAAACGCGCCAGTGGACATCGCTCCGTCGCCCACATAGACCAGCCCCACGCGCCGCTCGCCGCGCATCCGGAAGGTCAGCGTGATCCCCGCCATCACGGGCACCATGTCCCCGAGGTGGGAGATCTGGCCGAGGAAGCCGCGGTCGAGGTCGCCGAAATGCACGTTCAGCTCGCGGCCCCGGGTCGGGCTCGTGGCCTTGGCCATGTACTGCCGCAGCACGTCCACCGGTCGCGCGCCCATCACCAGCAGGGAGCCGAGGTTCCGGATCAGCGGCGAGAGGAAGTCACCCGCGCTCCGGTCGAGCGCGTACGCGCTCCCAACGCTGTCCGCCTCCTGGCCCAGCGAGCGGAACAGGCCGCCGATCACCTTCCCCTGGCGGTACAGGTTGGTCAGCCGCTCCTCCAGCGACCGCGTCAGCCGCATGAAGTAGTACAGCTCGACCAGCTGGTCGCGAACGAGCCCCGCCGGGAGGCCGGACGGAGAGGGGGCGTCGCGGCGCGCCGCGGCCGCTCGCGCGGTGGCACTCGTCTCGGGGCCGCCTCGAGCGGGCGGCGCAACGGATGGCGCCGCTTCCGGTCGGCGCGCGTCCGGCGCGGTCACTGCAGTTCCTTGTCGGACATGAGATTACAGAGGCGCAAAGTCGCTGGCCCCGGGAAGAGAGTCAAGCGGCACGCGGATTGCTGGGTACTCTTATCGGATAAGGAGGATGCTGATGGCCAGCTTGAAGTTGAAGATCACCGGCATGTCCTGCGCCCACTGCCAGATGTCGGTGGAGAAGGCGCTCGCCAAGGTGCCCGGCGTGTACGCGGCGGTGGTGGACCTGAGGAACGCCTCCGCCGAAGTGGACTACGACGACGATACCGCCACGATGGAGGATCTGACGGCGGCGGTGGCGAAGGCCGGCTACGCGGCGACGGTCGACGGTTAGCGCGTCGGATCAGTAAGCGCCGCGCACCTCGTGCCGGGGCTCCTCGATTGCGTGGAGCTCGGTGAGGAAGCGCTTGGCGATCTTGTCCAGCTCGGATTCCCCCACGTCGCGTGTCGCCATCGTGACGCGGGTGTAGTGCCCTCCCTCGATCTCCACGTTCAGATCCACGTTCCCGAGCGTGCCCACGAAGCGGGCGTGATCGCCGCCGCCCCGTTGCATGGCCAGGCCGTGGGAGACGAAATAGCGCTCGGCCGTAGCCAGGACGGCTTCGGGCGCGACGTGGGCACGATAGAAGTATTGCATGGGTGTCGGGTGGCAGGTGGCAGGTGGCAGGTGGCAGGTGGCAGGTGGCAGGTGGCAGGTGTCAGGTGGCGAATGATGGCTTGAAACGCCGCAGGCGCAAGCTGTTGCTCACGACGGCGACGGAGGAGAACGCCATCGCCGCGCTGGCCAGCACCGGCGAGAGCAGGACGCCCGCGACCGGGAAAAGCACCCCCGCGGCGATCGGGATCCCGACGACGTTGTAGCCGAAGGCCCAGAAGAGATTCTGGCGGATGGTGCGCATCGTCGCGCGGGCCAGCTCCACGGCGGTCACCGCCGCGCGCAGGTCGCCGCTCATGAGCGCGATGTCCGCCGCCTCGAGGGCGACGTCGGTGCCGGTCCCGATGGCGAGCCCCACGTCCGCCGCGGCGAGTGCGGGCGCGTCGTTGATCCCGTCCCCGACCATCGCCACGCGCCTGCCCTCTGCCTGGAGGCGTCTGACGAACGCGACCTTGCCGGCCGGCAGCATCCCCGACTCCACGTCGTCGATCCCGATCTCGCCTGCCACCGCGATCGCGACCTTCCGCACGTCCCCCGTCACCATCACGACCTTGAGGCCCGCGAGCTTGAGCGCGCGGACGGCGGCGACCGCCGTGGGCTTGATCGGGTCCGCCAAGCCCAACAGCCCGACCGGCATGCCGTCCACCGCGACGAGCACCGGCGTGCGGGCGTGGGCCGCGAGAGTGTCGATCGCGTCGGTGAACGGACCGACGTCCACGCCCTGCTCGATGAGAAACGCGGCGCTGCCCACCGCCACGTGGCGAGCGCCGACCGTGGCCGTCGCGCCGCGCCCCTCGCGCGCCTCGAACTCCTGGGCCTCGGGGATCTCGAGGCCGCGCTCGGCCGCCTCGCGGACGATCGCCGCCGCGATGGGGTGCTCCGACAGCCGCTCGACGGCCGCCGCCACGCGGAGGACCGCGGCTTCCTCCGTCGCCGCGTCCTGCCCGTCGTCGCCCACGGCGACGGGGACCAGCGCGATGTCGGTGACCGCCGGGCGGCCTTCGGTGATCGTGCCCGTCTTGTCGAGCACCATCACGTCGATGGAGGCCGTGGCCTCGAGCGCGACGCCGCCCTTGGCGAGCACGCCGCGCTCGGCGCCGCGGCCTGTTCCCACCATGATGGCGGTCGGCGTCGCCAGCCCCATCGCGCAGGGACAGGAGATGATCAGCACCGAGACGAAGACGACCGTGGCGTAGAGCAGCGCCGGTTGCGGGCCGGTGTCGTACCAGACCACGAACGCCGCGATCGCCGCCGCGATCACCACCGGCACGAAGATCCCGGCGATGCGGTCGGCGAGTCGCTGCACCGGGGCGCGGCTCCCCTGCGCCTCCTCCACGAGGCGGACGATCTGGGCAAGGGCGGTGTCGCGGCCGACCCGCGTCGCCTCGACCATGATCGCCCCGGTCGTGTTCAGCGTCGCGCCGACGACCGCCTCCCCCTCCCCCTTCTCCACCGGCATGGGCTCGCCCGTGAGCATCGACTCGTCCACGGCCGTCCGCCCGGTCCGCACGACGCCGTCCACCGGGATCTTCTCTCCCGGGCGGACCAGAAAGAGATCGCCCACCGCGACCTCGGCCGCCGGCACCACCACCTCGACCCCGTCGCGGAAGACGCGTGCCGTCTTGGGCGCGAGGCCGAGGAGCCGGCGCATCGCCTCCGACGTCCGCCCCTTGGCGCGCGCCTCCATCAGGCGCCCGAGAAGGATCAGGGCGATGATGGAGGAAACGGCCTCGTAGTACACGTCCGCCGGCAGGCCCGCGCCGGTGAAGAGACCAGGGACGACGGTCGCCGCGACCGAATAGAGCATCGCCGACGCCGTGCCCACGCCGATCAGCGTGTTCATGTCGGCGCTGCGATGCTGGATGCCGCGCCACGCCCCGAGGTAGAAGACGCGCCCCGCCCAGAGGACCACGGGCAGCGTGAGCACGAACAGCCCCAGCTTGAGCGTCTGGGGATCGAGCGTGTAGAGCCACGGCAGGGCCCGACGCAGCACCGCGTCGAGCGGCATCACGAGCCGCACGAGCAGGTCGGTTTGCCGCATCGCCTCGCCGCCCATCAGCGGCATCGACGCGATCATGGACAGGACGGCGACCGCGGCGGCAAGGGCCAGCTTCCGGGAGAGCTCGCGCACCTCGCGCTCGCGCAAGCGCCGCTCGCGCTCCACGGGGTCGCCCTCGGCGATCGGGGCGGCGAGCGCGAAGCCCGCGGACGCGACCGCGGCCTCGACGTCGCGCACGTCGAAGAAGCCGGGGACGTACGTGACCCGCACGGCTTCCGCCGCCTGGTTGGCCACCGCCTCGACGACCCCGGGCACCGCCGCGACCGCCCGCTCCAGCCGGGCGACCCCGGAGGCGAAGCGCAGCTCGGAGACGGCGACGGTGAGCGCGTCGGTCCCCACGTCGTAGCCCGCCTCGCGCACCGCGGCGGCGACGGTGTCGAGCCGGGCGTCGTCGAGCTCCACCGTCGCCTTGGTGGTCGCGAAGTTGACCGAGGCCTCGCGCACGCCGGGCGTGGCCGCGAGTTGCCGCTGGATGCGCGAAGCGCACGCGGCGCAGAACATCCCCGTGACGGGGAAGGTCACGCGCTGGCGCGCACCGTTCTCGGGCGGGGCGTCGACGTCGAGCGGCGTTGCGGTCATCAGGTCTTCGGCTTGCTCCGTCCGGTCCCGCGCCGCGCCGGCGTCGCGAGGAAGTACCACAGCACCCACGCGATGGCCGCCGCGCCGAACACCGTCACCAGGATCTTGGAGGTCGTCACGACGCCGTCCGTTCAGGGCTCGTAGTATTCGATCCCGAGGTGCGTGATCTGCTCTTCCCCCATGATATACCGGAGGGTGTTCTTGAGTTTCGTCTGCTGGATGAACAGGTCGTGCTCGGGGGTGAGGCCGGGGGCGGCCATCGGGCTCTTGAAGTAGAACGACAGCCACTCCTGGATCCCCTTCATCCCGGCCCGTTGCGCGAGGTCGAGGAACAGCGCCAGGTCGAGCACGATCGGCGCCGCGAGGATCGAATCGCGGCAGAGGAAGTCCACCTTGATCTGCATCGGGTAGCCGAGCCACCCAAAGATGTCGATGTTGTCCCAGCCTTCCTTGTTGTCGCCGCGCGGCGGATAGTAGTTGATCCGCACCTTGTGGAAGACGTTGCCGTACAGCTGCGGGTAGAGCTGCGGCTGGAGGACGTGCTCGAGAACGCCGAGCTTTGACTCCTCCTTCGTCTTGAAGGACTCGGGATCGTCCAGCACCTCGCCGTCGCGGTTGCCGAGGATGTTGGTGGAGTACCACCCCGCCAGCCCGAGCATGCGCGCCTTCAGCATCGGGGCGAGCACGGTCTTCATCAGCGTCTGGCCGGTCTTGAAGTCCTTCCCGGCGATCGGGACTGCGCGCTCGCGGGCCAGCTCCTGCAGTGCTGGCGTGTCCACCGCGAGGTTCGGCGCGCCCATCGCGAACGGCACGCCCTCCATCAGCGCCGCCCACGCGTACAGCATCGAGGGTGCGATGTCCACGTGGTCCTCCGCCATCGCCTTCTCGAACGCCGCGAGGGAGGCGTGGACCGCGCCGGGCCGGATGAAGATCTCGGTCGACGCGCACCACACGACGACGAGCCGGTCCAGCTCATGCGTGCGCCTGAACGTGCGGATGTCGTCGCGCAGCTGCTCGGCGAGATCGCGCTTCGTCCGACCGCGCTTCACGTTCGGGCCGTTCAGCTTCTTGACGTAGTACTGGTCGAAGACCGCGGGCATCGGCGCGATGCCCTTGAGAAAGTCCGCGATCGGAGCGAGGTGCCGGTCCTCCAGCACGCCGGCCACCTTGGCCGACTGATAGGCGGTGTCGGGGATGGGGTCCCAGCCGCCGAAGATCAGGTCGTCGAGCCGCGCCAGCGGCACGAAGTCGCGGATGGCCGGGGAGCGGCCCTCGGTGCGCTTGCCGAGGCGGATCGTCCCGAGCTGCGTCACGGAGCCGATTGGCAGGGCGAGCGAGCGCCGCACGCTCTCGACGCCGGCGATGAACGTCGTGGCGACCGCGCCCATGCCGGGCAACAGGACGCCCATCCGGCCCCGAGCCGGCTGGATCGGCCGCGGAGCGCGCGCGTCCTTGGTCGCCGCGCTCACCGGGGCGCGTGCCCCGATGCGCCGGAGTCGGACGACCCCCCAGCTGCGCCGTTGGTGGCGCGGTAGACGTGCGCCACGCGCTGGACGACGGTGATCCAGCTCAGCACCGCGAGGGCGGACATGATGACGAGCAGCAGGATGCCGTGGGGGCCGACGCCGAACAGCAGCGTCGGGGCGCCGAGGCCCAGGATGCGTTCCGGGCGCTGGGCGAGGCCGACGCGGCACTCCAGATCCAGCCCTTCCGCGCGCGCCCGCGTGTACGAGACGAGGAACGAGCCGGTGAGCACGGCCAGCGTGAGCACGACCCCCAGCACCGGCACGGACTGGCCGGGCGCGGTCTGGAAGTAGATCGCGATGCCGGCGAACAGGATGGCCTCGCCGATGCGGTCGAGCGTCGAATCGAAGAAGGCGCCGAACTTCGACACCATGCCGCCGCCGCGCGCGACCTGCCCGTCGAGGACGTCGAGGAGCCCCGACAGAAGCAGCCACACGGCCCCGAGGCGCGGCAGGTCGAGCCCGAAGGCGGCCCCGGCGCCGATGACGACGATGGCGCTGGTGGAGGTGATGGTGTTGGGACGGACGCGCATCCTGATGAGCCACCCCGACACCGGGGAGACGAGGTCGGAGAAGCCCGCAATCAGGGGAGCCGGAAGCAGCCTAACACCGCGATGATTCATAAGTTGCGCTGGCAACAAGACTAATCCCCGCCCCACCCCCGCGCAAACGGACGCAGGCCACGTGCCGCGCGTCGCGTCGCTAGTGATAAAGCAGGTAGGGCGCGCGCTCGGCGAGAAAGCGCCCGAGGTCGCCGGGCCAGCTGACGGTCGCCCCCGGCACGACGCCGAGCCGGCGCGCGAGGCCCAGCGTGTCGGCGCGAAACTCCCCGGGATGGAGCGCGGCGATCGTGTGGAGCAGCAGCAGGGCGTCGCGCACCGGGTCGCCGTCCACGCGGTCCAGGGGGCGCAGCCGGACGCCCGGGACCGCGACGCCGTCGAACTTCCCGTCGCCGGGCGTGCGCGGCGTGAAGCGCACCGCGTCGAGCGCGACGCGGTAGCGCGAACGCATCTCCCGCACCACCGCGTCGGCGCGCAGCCACGGCGCCCCGACCTGCCGGAACGGCGCGTCCGTGCCGCGCCCCACCGAGAGGTTGGTGGCCTCGAAGAGCACCGTGCCCGGATACCAGGCCACCGCCTCGAGGTCGGGGAGATTCGGCGACGGCCGCACCCACGGGAGCCCGGTCTGGTCGAACCAGTCGCAGCGGCGCCAGCCGCGCATCGGCACGATCACGAGATCGGCATCGAGGTGCAGCCGCGCGTTGGCGAACCGCGCCAGCTCTCCCATCGTCATTCCATGCCGCAGAGGCACCGGCAGCATGCCGAAAAACGAGGCGTACGCGGTGTCGAGGACCGGCCCCTGCACCACGCAGCCGCCGAGCGGATTCGGCCGGTCCAGCACGACGATGCGCAGCCGGGCCCCGGCGGTCGCGCGCATCGCGTCCACCGTCGTGGAGACGTACGTGAACGTGCGTGCGCCGACATCCTGCAGATCGATGACCAGCACGTCGAGCGAGCGGAGCTGGGCCGCCGTCGGCGCTCGACGCGGACCGTACAGGCTATAGATTGGTAGGCCGGTACGCACGTCCACGGTGTCACTCCAGCCGAGCAGCGTGTCGCGCACCGCCTCGCCAGGACGCGCTGTGCCGCGGATCCCGTGCTCCGGCGTGAAGAGGGCGACCAGATGGACGCCCGGAGCATGCGCCAGGCGGTCGATCGTGGAGACGCCGGAGGCGTCGATGCCGGTCTGATTGGTGATCAGGCCGAGGCGCTTGCCCTGAACGAGATGGAGCGAGTCGCGCAGCAGGACGTCGATGCCGGGAAGAACGGAACGAGACTGGCGGAATGCAGGGGAGTTGCCAGACGGCAAGGCGGAAGTGGTTACCAGACGCGAGTGTTCGGACGCGATAGCGAGGCAGGTAAGAGCGCACGCCAATCTTGGGAGCACATTCGCTTGAAGCACTCTTCTTCTCCCTTCGCCGTCTTCGCCGTCTTGCTTCTTGGGAGCGCGTGCGCGCGTTCCATCACCACGACGCCCGTCTCGCCGGCGCCGGCCGGGGCCGAGTCGCCGGCGGCCGCCGCTCCGGCCGCGCTGCCCCCCGACACGGCAGCCTTCCTCCCCGGCCCGGCGGTGCCGCCGGTCACGCTCACGCTGCGCGAGAAGGCCGCCCAGCTCGTCATGCCGTGGATCCCGGGCGACTACTGGGCGAGCGACGCCGCCGCGTTCACCGCGGCGTTGCAGCAGGTGGACGAGGGCGTCGGCGGCTTCGTCGTCAGCATCGGCCCATCGCCATACGACATCGCCGAGAAGCTCAACGCGCTGCAGCGCGCATCCCGCGTGCCGCTCCTGATCGCGTCCGACTTCGAGTCAGGACCCGGGGCGCGGATCCGCGAGGCCCCCTCCTTCCCCGGCAATATGGCCCTCGGCGCGACCGACCGGGAGCTGGACGCCTACGAGGTGGGACGCGTGATCGCTATGGAGGCCCGCGCCGTCGGCATCCAGTTCGACTTCGCGCCGGTGGTGGACGTTAACAACAACCCCCAGAACCCCATCATCAACGTCCGGTCGTTCGGCGAGAACCCGCAGCGCGTAGCCGAGCTGGCGAGCGCCTTCATTCGCGGGCTCCACGAGCACGGGATGCTGAGCGCGGCGAAGCATTTCCCCGGCCACGGCGACACGGGCACGGACTCCCACATCGCGCTCCCGGTCGTCACCGCCACGCGCGCGCGCCTTGATTCGGTCGAGCTGGTGCCGTTCCGCGCCGCGATCCGCGAGGGCACCGACGCGGTGATGACCGCCCACCTCGCCGTCACCGGTCTGACCGGCGAGGGCTCGCCCCCGGCCACCCTCTCGCCGTTCGTCCTCGACACGCTGCTCCGGCAGGACCTCGGCTTCCGGGGACTCGTGGTCACCGACGCCCTGAACATGGGCGCCATCGTGAGCCGCTACGGCGCGTCGCAGGCGGCCGTGCTGGCGCTGCGGGCGGGCGCGGACATCCTGCTGATGCCGGCCGACCCGAAGGGCGCGATCGACGCGATCGTGGACGCGGTCGGCCGCGGCGAGGTGAGCGAGGCGCGCCTCGACTCTTCGGTGGCCCGCATGCTCGCCGCCAAGGCGCGCGCCGGGCTTTTCCAGAGCAGACTCGTGGACATCAACCGCATCGCCGCGGCGGTGGGCGACAGCGCGGACGTCGCCCTCGACCAGGACATATCGCAGCGCAGCCTGGTGCTCGTGAAGGACTCGCTCGGCCTGGTCCCGCTTCCGGCGGCGCGGCGCAGGCATGTGCTGGTGGTGTCCTACGGCAACGAGGCGTACCGGGACGTGGGCGGCTCGTTTACCTTGGGCGTCCGGAGCGCGCTGGACACGCTGCGCACCTTCCGGCTCTGGCCCGCCTCCGGCCCGGCGTCGCTCGATTCGGTGCGTGCCGACGCGGCGTCCGCGAGCGCGGTGGTCTTCCTCGCCGCGTCCCAGCCGACGGCATGGCGTCCCGACGCGGTGGTCATCCCCGGCCCGATCGCCGTCCTCGTGGATTCGCTCGCCGCCGACGGCGCCCCCGTGATCGCGGTCTCGCTGGGCAGTCCCTACGTCCTCGCGCAGATCTCCCACGTCCCGGCCTACGTGGCCGCGTGGAGCGACACCGAGTATATCGAGCGCGCGCTCGCCCGCGCGCTCCTCGGGATGGCCCCGATCACGGGCAAGCTGCCGGTCACGCTGCCGCCCTACCCGATCGGGACGGGACTTTCGCGCGCCGCGCGCGTCGAGTCCGGGGCGCCGCCAGCGCCCGGCTCGCGGGCTCCCCGGCGGTGACGCCCCTCCTCCTTGCCGCGTCCCTTCTCGCGATGACACAAGACACGACCTGGGCCCCGCTCGAGCGATACCTCACCGAGAGCGTGGCGCGGAAGGCGTTCCCGGGCGCCGTCGTCGCGGTGGGGCGCCGGGACACCGTGCTCTTCGAACGCGGCTTCGGCAGGCTCGGCGACGGCGACCCGACGCGGCCCGGCCCTACTACGATCTACGACCTCGCCTCGCTCACCAAGGTCGTCGGTCTCACCACCCTCACGATGATGCTGGTGGACGAGCACACGCTCGACCTCGACGCGCCGGTCACCAGATACGTGCCCACATTCGCGGCGGGGGGCGACTCGGTGACGGTCCGCCAGCTCCTCACCCACTCGTCGGGGCTCGCGGCCTGGCAGCCGCTATTTCGCGAGGTGCACTCGCGCGCGGAGATGTTCGCGCGCGTGAACGCGACGCCGCTCGAGGTACCGCCGGGGACGCGGACGCTGTACTCCGACCTCGGCGCGATCCTGCTGACGGAGGTCGTCGAGCATCTGATGGGGCACCGGCTCGACACCCTGCTGGAAGCCCAGGTCTTCCCCCCGCTCGGGATGAAGGACACGCGCTTCCTCCCGCCGGCCGAGCTCAAGCCGCGCATCGCGCCCACGGAAGACGATCCGTGGCGGGGCCGCGTGCTGCGCGGCGAGGTGCACGACGAGAACGCCGCCGCGATGGGCGGCGTGTCGGGCCACGCCGGCCTCTTCTCTACCGCCGCCGACCTGGCGAAGTTCGCGCAGATGCTGCTGAGAAACGGACGCACGGACGCACAGACGCACGGGCGCACGGAACGGCGGCTCGTGGATTCCGCTACCATCGCGATGTTCACCAGGGTGCAGAATCCCTCGTTCTCCAGCCGGGCCTTGGGCTGGGACACGCCGAGCCCCGGCTCGAGCGCCGGCACGAAGCTCTCGCCGCACGCGTTCGGGCACACCGGCTTCACGGGCACGTCCATCTGGATCGATCCCGACCAAGACCTCTTCATCATCCTGCTGACCAACCGGGTGCATCCCTCCCGCGCCAACGAGCTGATCCGCGAGGTGCGCCCCCGCGTGGCCGACCTGGCCGTCGAGGCAGCGCGGCGCTAGCGGTCCCGCAGCGTCACTCGCCTCGCAGGATGATCGCCGGCTCGACGCGCCCCGCGCGCCGCGCAGGGATCCAGCTGGCGGCGACGGCGACCGCGCCGAGCAGGACGAGGATCCCGATGTACGTCACCGGATCGGCTGAGGATACGCCGAAGAGGTAGGGCGCCAGCACGCGTGTCGCGGCGAGCGCCGCCGCCACACCCATTCCCGCGCCAAAGGTCGCGCCCATCAGTGTGTAGCCCACTACCAACCGCCTAACCGACGAGGCGGTCGCACCGAGCGCCACCCGAATCCCCATCTCGCGCATGCGGCTGCCCACTGCGCGCGACGTCACGCCGTACATCCCCACCGCCGCAAGGGCCGCCGCGATGAGGCCGTAGAGCGAGACCAGCATCGTCCGGTAGCGCTCGTCCGCGTACGACAGCCGGATCAGGTCGGGCATCGCGTCCGCTCCGACCACCACGACGCTCGGCGCCGCCTCGTGCACGGCCGCCCGGATGGCCGGCACTGCGGCGCGTTCGTCCCCGCGAGTCCGCACGAGGAACGGGGTCCGCCATTCGTAGGACGCCTGCGCCGCCGGGAGGTACACAGCCGGCTCATCGGCGGCGCGCAGCTTGCGGAACTTGACGTCCGCCACGATGCCGACCACCGCGCGCCATGCCCCGTAGACTCGGAGTCGTCTGCCCAGTGCTGATTCGCCGGGCCAGTCCCGCCGCGCCTCGGCCTGGCTGATCACCGCCACCGGCGGCGCTCCGGCGCCGTCCGCGTTCCTGAAAGCCCGCCCCGCCAGCACGGGGATCTCCATGGCGTCGAAGTAGCCCGCCGTCACGGTGCGCTGCTGCACGGTGCGCGGCGGAGCGCCCGGCTCGTCGTTCCGGCCTTCGATCTCGACCGACGTCCCGCTCGCGGTCTGGGAGAACGGGGCGACGCTCCCCGCGGCGACGGCCGTGACCCCGGGAAGCGCGGCCAGCCGCTCGATTCCGCTCCGGTACACCTCGCGTATCCAGGTCGTGTCACGGGCCCGGGCGACTGGATACGCGACGCGCACCACCAGGAGATGATCGGCTCGGAACCCCGGGTTCACGGCCGTCAGCTTCGCGAAGCTGCGCGAGAGGAGACCGGCGCCCACGAGCAGCACCACGGAGAGGGCCAGCTGCGCGGAGACGAGTGCGCGCGGCATGGCCCCGCGATGGCGGGCGCTCGAGCCGGCGCTGGACCGGAGTACCGCGCCCGGAGCGGCGCGCGACATCACGAGCGCCGGCGCGAGACCGAACAGCACGCCGGTGCCCAGCGCGGCCGCGAGCGCGAATGCGAGCACGCGCGCATCCACGTGCACCCGGGAGAGGCCTGGGATGAGCGGCGGCGCGAGGGCGACGAGCACCCGCGTTCCCCACCACGCCAGCACGGTGCCCGCCGCGGCGCCGGCGGCGGCCAGCGCGAGGCTCTCCGTCAGCAGCTGTCGCGCGAGCCGGAGGCGTCCCGCGCCGAGCGCGACGCGGGCCGCCATCTCGTGGGCGCGCGTGGCAGCCTCGCCCAGCAGCAGGGTCGCGACGTTCACGCACGACACGAGGAGCAACACCCCGGCGGCGGCGAGCAGGATCCAAAGCGGCGCCCGCACTTCGCGCGCCTGATCCAGCTGCCAACTGGTGAGCCGGACGCCGACCGTCGCCGGATCCCGCCCGCCGCGGAGCAACCGGTCCGTCTCGGCCCGAGCCTGCGCGACGCTCACGCCGGCCTTGAGGCGGCCCAGGGCCCGGAAGCTGTGGTTGTTGCGCTGGGCTGCGTTGACCGAGTCCTGCCCCACGGGCGTCCAGACCGGCGCGCCTTCGGCGGTGTCGAGAGGGCGATACGACAGCCAGGCGCCGAGGGAAACACCCGGCGGAAGGACGCCGACGATCGTGTACGGAACGCTCTCGAGGAGGACCGACGACCCGAGCACGTGAGGATCGCGATGGAAGCGCGCAATCCAGGCGTCGTGGCTGAGCACCGCCACCGGCGGCCCCCCGGCGACGTCCTCCGCCGGCAGGAAGAAGCGGCCCAGCTCGGGCCGGATCCCCAGCACCTGGAGCATGCTCGCGCTCGCCTGAACGGTTTGCACCCACTCCGGGGACTCGGGGCCGCCCAGGAATGCGCGGCGCGTGCTCCAGATGCCGACGGCGTCGAACGAGGTCTGCGCTGCCTGCCAGTCGCGGAAGTCGGGGAGCGACAGCGGGACCAGGTCCCAGATCCGCGCAAGCTCCGCCACCTTGAGCCAGGGCGGGAACGTCTGCCACACCGCCACCAGGCGGCCGGCCTCGGGGAACGGCAGGGGTCGGAGGAGCACTCCATCCACAACGCTGTAGATGGACGTGACGGCGCCGATGCCAAGGGCGATCGTTATGACGGCAACCATGGAGAAGGTGCGGCGGCGGAGCAGTGTCCGCAGCGCGAAGCGAAAGTCCTGTAACAACGAGTCCATCGGCGTCCACGGCGCGGGGGGGGATGCGGACCCAAGGTATTGGACACGGAGCCCGGTAGGACCGTTGAACGTCCAGGGCGGCGATCCGCCACCTCCGCTGCTCGGCAGGCAGGCGCTCATTGACCCAGACCGCCTGACCATCTAAGATGAGTGTAGTCATCGGAATTCCTGAGAGGGTGCGATGGACGCGACACAACACGAGCAAGCTACTGTCCAGCTTACACTTACGCCTCAGGCGGCGGAACAGGTGCGGAAGGTCTTCGAGGCCGAGCAGGCACCGACGGCCACGGCCGGCCTGCGGGTCGGCGTGATGCCCGGCGGCTGCTCGGGGTTCAAGTACGCGCTGAACATCGAGGACGCGCCGTCCGAAGACGACCAGGTGATCGAGTCCGAGGGCGTCCGGCTGTTCGTGGACAGCTTCAGCGGGCAGTACCTGAACGGCGTCACGATCGACTATATGGTGACGATGCAGAGCAGCGGATTCACCTTCGACAATCCGAACGCGACGGGCGGCTGCGGCTGCGGGAGCAGCTTCACGGTGTAGCGGGCACGGAGGCACGGCCGCACAGCGGCACGGGAAGGACAAGACGCACAGTGGGCCTGGAGAAAACCTCTCCGGGCCCTTTTCTTTGGCGGCCATGCGCACGGTGGACTGGATCGTCGCCGCGGCCTACCTGATCGGCGTCGTCGCCGCGGGAACCTGGCTGGGCCGCCGGCAGACAGGGGCGTCGGACTACTTCCTCGGGCGCCACCGGCTCCCGTGGTGGGCGATCCTGCTGTCGATCGTGGCGGCGGAGACGTCGGCGATCACCGTCATCTCCGTGCCGGGCATCGGTTACGCAGGCGATCTCACCTTCCTCCAGCTCGCCTTCGGCTACCTGATCGGACGCGTCGGCGTGGCCTGGCTGCTCCTGCCGTCCTACGCCGCGGGGGAGCTTCAGACCGCGTACCAGGTGCTGGGCACCAGATGGGGAAGCGGGGCGCGGCGCACCTCGTCGGCGGTGTTCATGGTGACCCGCGCGCTCGCCGACAGCGTGCGCCTCTTCGCCACCGCGATCCCGCTCGCCGTCATCACAGGCTGGTCGTACCCGGTGTCCATCGTGGTGCTGGGCGGGGCGACCCTGCTCTACACGTACACCGGCGGCCTCCGCTCGGTGGTCTGGATGGACGTGGTGCAGCTGGGCGTCTACCTGCTGGCGGGCGCGGTCGCTCTGTGGGCCGCGCTGCACCTGGCGCCGGCGGGCCTGGCCGCCGCGGCGGCGGCCGGGAAGCTGCGCGTCATCGATCCGCGCCTGTCGCTCACCGCTCCCTACGCGCTCGGGACGGCGGTGATCGGCGGTGCCATGCTCTCGGCTGCCTCGCACGGAACGGACCAGCTGATCGTCCAGCGCCTACTCGCGACGCGCTCGCTCAAGGAGGCGCGGCTGGCGCTGATCGGGAGCGGCGTCGTGGTGATCCTGCAGTTCGCGCTCTTCCTCACGGTCGGCGCGGCGATGTGGGCCGCGTTCCCCGAGGGGCACGGCCTCCGGAGCGACGAGGTCTTCCCGCGTTTCATTACGACACACCTGGGGGGCGGACTGGCGGGCCTCGCGGTGGCGGGGCTGCTCGCGGCCACGATGAGCACGCACGCCTCGGCGATCAACTCGCTGGCGTCGGCCACGACGCACGACTACTACGCGCCGCTGTCCGGCAGGGACGACGACCGGCACCTGCTCCGCGTCGGCCGCCTCTTCACGCTGCTCTGGGGCGCGGTCCTGGTGCTGGGGGCCCTGCTCTTCCGGCAGCGCGAGACGCCGGTCGTAGAGGTCGCCCTGTCGGTCGCCTCGCTCACCTACGGCGCGCTGCTCGGCGCGTTCGTCCTGGCGCGGTTCCGGCGCGTCCGGGAGCGCGACGCGGTCGTGGCGCTCATCGGCAGCTCGCTGGCGATGGGCGTGGTGGTGTTTGCCGGCGCCCTTGCGCCGGTCCTCGGAAACCCGGTGACACTGGTGACGTTGAGCGCTCTGGCGTGGACCTGGTACGTTCCGCTCGGCACCGTTCTGACGGTCGGGATCGGACTGGGATCATCGGCGATGGCGGCGGGCACGGGGGCACGGGGGCACAGGGGCACGGGGAGATGAGAATTCTCATCGGCGTGGACGCCGGCGCCTCGCACACGACGGCCGCCGTGGCGAACGAGCACGGCACGGTGCTGGTCCGCTCCGACGGCGCGCCCGGGGCGATGCACCCCGGCGAGGCGGCGGCCGCGGCGGCGCGCATCTTCGAGACGTGCCGCGACGCGCTGCGAAAGGCGGAGCGCGAGGTCAGGGGCGACGTCCTGATGGTCGGCGCCGCCGGAGTAGGCCGCGAAGAGGAGCGGCTCGCGCTCCAGGCGGCGCTCGAGGAGACGGAGCTGGCTCCGCGCGTGTCCGTCACGGTGGACGGCGCCATCGCCCTGCAGTCCGCGTTCGGCGACGCGCCGGGGATCGTGCTATTGGCGGGGACCGGATCGGTTGCGTGGGCGCGACTCCCAGGTGGCGGCACAACCCGCGTCGGCGGCCTCGGCGCCGTGATCGGCGACCAGGGCTCGGGCTACGACCTCGCTCGGGCGGCGCTTCGCGCGGCGGGGCTCGCCGTCGAGGGACGCGGGCGGCGCACCGCGCTGGCGGGGCGCATCCTGCGGGCGCTGCGGCTCGGCGGGCTGCCGGAGCTGGTGCGCTGGGCGACCACCACGGAAGTGCCGGCTGTAGCCGCCCTCGCGCCGGAAGTGCTGGCCGCCGCCGAGGAGGGGGACGCCGTGGCTGGGGCGCTGGTGGACGCTGCGGCCGACGACCTCGCGACCCACGTGCGGGCGCTCGCCGAACGGTTCCCGCGCGATGCCGAGGTCGGAGTGGCGCTCGGCGGGAGCCTGCTCGTGCGCAGCGACGACTATCGCAAGCGCGTGATTGCTCGGATCGTGGCGGACGTGCCCACGGCCAAGATCAGGCCGGAGACGGTGGATCCGGTGCTGGGAGCCATCCAGTTGGCCCGAACCCTCTGACGGAGGGCAGAAGCCAGAGCACCGAATTCAGGGCAGTTGCCAGACGGCGAAGGGAGAAGTGGTTACCAGACGCAAGTGATCGGGGGCCAGGCAAGTTGCCAGTACTGGCAACTGGTCTGACCCCCGCAGTCTGAGAACTGGCAACCACTTCAGTCCTTGCCGTTTGGGAACTACTCTGACCTCTGTTACCCGCTCACTGCCCGCTGAGCGCACGAACGCGGCTATGTCGTATGCCGTACATGAAATAGATCGTCGCGCCGATCAACATCCACACCCCGAAGCGCAGCCAAGTCAGGGCCGGCAGGTTGTACATCAGGTAGAAGCAGAACGCCACCGACACCAGCGGGAGGACTGGTACCCACGGGGTGCGGAAGGGCCGCGGGCGGTTCGGCTCGCGCTTGCGCAGCACGATGATGCCGAGGGCCACGAGGACGAAGGCGAACAGCGTCCCGATGTTGGTCAGCTCGAGCACCACGCCGATGGGGGCGAACGCGGCACCGAGGGCGACGACCACGCCGGTCACGATCGTGGTGACGTGCGGCGTCTTGAACTTCGGGTGCACCTTGGCAGCCCACGGCGGGAGGAGGCCGTCGCGGGCCATGGACATGAAGATCCGGGCCTGGCCGAGCTGGAAGACCAGCAGCACCGAGGTCATCGCCGCCACCGCGCCGAGCGAGAGGAAACCGGCGGCCCAGTTGGCATGGATGTACTGCAGCGCCACCGCCAGGGGGTCTGCGACGTCGAGCTTGTCCCAGGGGATGAGCCCCGTCAGCACGAGCGCAATCGCGATGTACAGCACGGTGCAGATGATCAGCGAGGCGATGATGCCGATGGGAATGTCGCGCTGGGGGTTCTTCGCCTCCTCCGAGGCGGTGCTGACCGCGTCGAACCCGATGTACGAGAAGAAGATGATCGCCGCACCCATGCTGATCCCCTTGAAGCCGTTCGGCGCGAAGCTGGGTGTCACCCACTGGTGGGGGTGAATGGCAGCAAAGCCCACGGCCAGGAACAGCAGAATCACTGCCAGCTTGATACCCACCATCAGCGTGTTGACCCACGACGACTCCTGCACGCCGATCACCAGCACCACCGTGATCAACGCGACGATGGCCAGCGCCGGGAAGCAGAAGACGATGGGGATGGGCCCGAGGTGGGGCGCCGAGGCCAGGAGCGCCGGGTTGGAGAGCGCCGACCACGTGTCGGTGACCAGCCACCGCGGCAGGGTGATACCGATGAGGCGGAGGAACGAGTCGAAATACCCGGCCCAGCCGACCGCCACGGCGATGTTGCCGACTGCGTACTCGAGGATCAGGTCCCAGCCGATGACCCAGGCGACCAGCTCGCCCAGGGTGGCGTAAGCGTAGGTGTAGGCGCTCCCCGCGATGGGGATCAGCGCAGCGAACTCGGAGTAAGTGATCGCCGCGAAGGCGCTCGTGACGCCGGCGAGGGCGATCGAGAGGATGATTCCGGAGCCGGCGCCCAGGTGGCCACTGTCGCCCGCGATGGCCGTGCCGATCGCCGCGAAGATGCCGGCGCCGATGATGGCGCCGATCCCGAGCGCGGTGAGCGCCACGGGACCGAGGCTGCGCTTCAACCCGCCGCCGATGGCTCCATCGGCGACGCACTGATCGACGGTCTTCCGCGCGAGCAGCCGGCTCAGATGAAGAGCGGCGCCAGCACCAGCGTGACGGTGCTGAGGAGCTTGATCAGCACGTGGAGCGACGGGCCGGCAGTGTCCTTGAACGGATCGCCCACCGTGTCGCCGACGACCCCTGCCTTGTGCGCAAACGAGCCCTTGCCGCCGTACTCGCCCATCTCGATGAACTTCTTGGCGTTGTCCCAGGCCCCGCCGCCGTTGTTGAGCATGAGCGCGACCAAGATGCCGGTGATCGTCGCGACCATCAGGAATGCAGCGACCGCTTCGGCACCGACCCCGAGGAGCCGGAAGACGAGCCCGACCGCGATCGGCATCCCGACCGCCAGCAGGCCCGGCGCCACCATCTCCTTGAGGGCGCCGACGGTGACGATGTCCACGCAGCGCGCGTAGTTGGGGCGTGACGTGCCCGCGAGGATGCCGGCGTCCTCCGCGAACTGGCGCCGCACCTCCTTGATCACGTTCACGGCCGCCTTCTGCACGGCGTTGATGGCCAGTGAGCTGAACCAGAAGATCAGCATCGCGCCCAGCAGGGCGGCGACGAAGATCTCCGGCTTCGCGATGTCCACGGTCGCGAAGGTCGTGTTGGTGTAGAAGCCGATCTCGTCCATGTAGGCCGAGAAGAGCAGGAACGCCGCCAGGGCCGCCGAGCCGACGGCATACCCCTTCGTGAGCGCCTTGGTCGTGTTCCCCACCGCGTCCAGCCGGTCGGTCTTCTTGCGGATCTCCTCCGGCTGCTTCGACATCTCGATGATGCCGCCGGCGTTGTCGGTGATCGGGCCGAAGGTGTCCATCGCGAGGATGTACGCGGCCGTGCCGAGCATCCCCATCGTCGCGACGGCGGTGCCGAACAGCCCGCCGTTCGGGACGGCGCTGCGTCCCAGGTCGTAGCTGGTGATGATCGCGATGCCGATGACGAAGGCCGGGACCGCGGTGCACTCCAGCGCCACGGCGAAGCCCGAGATGATGTTGGTGGCGGGCCCGGTGACCGAGGCCGCGGCGATGGCCTTGACCGGCCGGAAGCGGTACTCGGTGTAGTACTGCGTGATGTAGACGAAGGCTATGGAGGTCGCGATGCCGATGACGCCCGCGGCGGCGAAATGCCACCAGGCGTTGGGCCGACCGGGGAACTGGAGCAGCCAGTATGTGCCGCCGACGAACCCGATGGCGGCGAGCACGGCCGCCGTCCAGTAGCCGCGGTTCAGCGCCTGCATCGGGTCCTCGCCCTCGTGCGCCTTCACCACCAGGATCCCGATGATGGAGGCGATGAGGCCGAAGGCGCGCACCACGAGGGGGAAGAGCATCACGCCGATGATCGAGAAGACGGCGCCGGGATTGGCCGCCTGGACCCGCAGCGCGAGGGTCGCCCCGAGGATCATGGCGCCGATGTTCTCGGCGGCGGTGGACTCGAACAGATCGGCGCCGCGGCCGGCGCAGTCGCCGACGTTGTCGCCGACCAGGTCGGCGATCACCGCCGGATTGCGCGGGTCGTCCTCCGGGATCCCGGCCTCGACCTTCCCCACCAGGTCGGCGCCAACGTCGGCCGCCTTGGTGTAGATGCCGCCGCCCAGCTGCGCGAACAGCGCCACGAACGACGCGCCGAATCCGTAGCCCACGATGATCAGCGGGATCTTGGTGTCCGGGATGCTGGTGAGGCTGTGCACCAGGTAGTAGAGCCCGCCCACCCCCAGCAGGCTCATCGCCACCACGAAGAGGCCGGAGACCGCGCCGCCCCTCAAGGCCGCCTGGAGCGCTCCGTTGAGGCTGGTTCTCGCGGCACTGGCGGCGCGGATGTTCGCGCGGATCGACACGAACATCCCGACGTAGCCCGCGATGCCCGAGCAGAGGGCACCGAAGAAGAACGACGCCGTCGTCGCGAGCGAGAGCCAGAGCCGCGAGACCTCGTGCGGGTCGTTCGGGCTCGGCGCACGCACCACCGCGTAGATCAGGAAGATGATGAGCCCCACCCCAACCGAGAGCGTGGCAATGGTGCGGTATTGGCGCTTGAGGAACGCCTCCGCGCCTTCCTGGATGGCGTCGGAGATCGCGCGCATCTCGGGCGTGCCGTTGTCCATCTTCAGCACCCAGCGCGCCAGCAAGACGGCGACCAGGAGCGCGAGGACGCTCACAGACAGGACCAGGCTGATGATCATGGGATTCCGGTGCAGACGGTTGTCGGATTCGAGCAGCGAAAAGGCCGCGAAAAATACCGTCGCGCGGCCCGATTTACAACGTGATCGTGATCTGGTAGATGGAGGCGACCGGACGGCCGTCCAGGGTGGTGGCGGGTTTGAAGGTGTAGTGCTTCATCCGGTCGGTAAACTGGCTGGCGTAGGACCGGTCGCGGAGCTCCGGACTGTAGGAGACGCGCATCACGTCGCCGCGCTCGGATATCTCGAACCGCACGGTCACCTTGGTGCCCCGCACCGAGGCCGGGCGGTCCATCGGCGGCAGGATCATCTGGCGCGGCTGGGCCGGGTAGAGCGAGCCCCCGGCCCCGCCGGAGTCGGGGCCCATCCCCGGCCCCCGCCCCGAGCCGGTACCGCCCCCGGACCCGCTCCCCGCCCCCGGGCCGGCCCCCGCGCCCTTGCCCGGCCCCGCGCCCGGGCCCAGGGAGGCGAGGAGCTGCGCCGCCGAGACGGTCGGCGGCGCGATGTCCAGCGGCTTCACCTCCGGCAGCGGGATCGGGGCCGCCTCCGGCATCACGAGCTGCGGGGGCAGCGGCAGGGCGGGCCCCGCCGCCGCCGCCGGCGGCGTGAACAGGAGCACGGCGCGGGCGCCTCCCCCGCCCCCGCCGCCGCCCCGGCCCGGCCCGGCGCCCGGCATCCGGTCGGCGACCATCAGCCGCGTCCCGCCGTAGACACCCAAGAGGATCAGGGCCGCATGCACGGCGGCCGACAGGATCACCCCGCGGACATCGCCGCGTTCGTGAGCCAGTCGGCCGAATGGTGTGGCGAGCGGAACCTCTCGCCTCGCGCCGCGCGTGCCGCTCATGCTACGTCCCTACGCCCGGCGCGCACTCGTGTTCCAAAGCGCCGGGGCGGCGGCCTATCCTCCAGCCTTGGCCGCCCCCGCCGCCGCAGCCGTGCTGGGCGCAAGCCCGAACACCTGAACACCCGCGCCGCGCGCGACGTCGATCGCCTGAATGACCTCCTGATACGGCCGCCCGTCATCCGCCTTGATGAACAGCAGCTTGTCCGGCCGCACGCTGTAGATCTCGTACAGCCGCTGCCCGAGGCCGCTCTTGTCCACCGGCTGCGTGTTGATGGCCATCGAGCCGTCCGCCTTGATCTCCAGGATGATCTGGTTCGGATCGGGCTTGGCCGGCCCCTTCGTCTCGACGGGCACCTGGATGTCGAGCACCTTCCGGTAGATCGCCACCGTGATCATGAAGATCACGAGCAGCACCAGCAGCACGTCGATGAACGGCGTGATGTTGATGTCCGAGTTCAGCGAGCTGCCACTGCCGACCGCCATGGCCATGGTCAGTTCCCTCCCGCTGGCTTCGGCCGCTCGGCCGACACAGTCGACTGGGTCCCCGCGGTCTGCTCAGTGACCGCGCTCACCACGCGGACACCCGCCTTCCGCGCCATGGCGATGGCTTGCTGGATCTTCTCCATCTTGAGCAGGCGGTCCGCCTTGAGGTACAGGATCTTGTCCTTGGTGCGGGCGGCGTAAATGGCGTTCAGCGCGCCCTGCACCGCGTCGTCGGCGATCCGATGGGTGTTCAGGAAGTAATGACCCTGGTTGTCGATCCCGAGGACCACGTCGTCCGGGTCCTCGTTCGCTTTGATGATGTTGATGCCTTCCGGCAGCTGCGCCACGAAGCCGGAGGCGATCAGGGGCGCGGTGATCATGAAGATGATCAACAGCACCAGCATCACGTCGGCCATCGGCGTGACGTTGATGTTGGCGTTGACGCCCCCCTTGGTACTACTTGCTGATATGGCCACTGCCCGCGGTCACCTTTGCAGGGAAGTCCTTCGTGAACGTCGAACGGCCGAATTCGTGCCCCACGCCGTGAATCAGGTAGTCCACTAGCTCTTTGCCCGAGTAGGTCATTTCAACCACCAAGAACTCGAGCTTGGTCTGGAAGTAGTTGAACAGCCACACGGCCGGAATCGCGACCAGGAGCCCGAAGGCCGTCGTGATCAGGGCCTCGGCGATACCGGCCGAGACCGCCGCCATGCCGGCCGACCCGCCGCTCGCCGCCATGCCGGAGAAGGCGTTCACGATGCCGAGCGTCGTGCCCAGGAGGCCGACGAACGGCGCCGTGGCGCCGACGGTCCCGAGCACGCCCAGGCCGCGCTTCAGCTCGGACTGGATGATCATCACGTTGCGCTCGATCGCCCGCTCGCACGAGTTGATGTCGGCGACGGTGATCGACTTGTCGGTGAGGAGCGGCTTGATCTCCTCGAGCGCGTTCGCCAGCGTGCGCGCGACGTGGCTCTTCTTGTACTTCGTCGCCAGCGCGATCGCGCCTTCCATCTGCTCTTCCTGCAGGAAGCGCGAGAACTCCGGGGCGAACTTGCGCGTCTCGCGCTGCGCCCTGCGGATCTTCCACCACTTGTTCATCGACACGCCCAACGACCACACCGACATGATGATCATGATGAAGACGATACCGCGGGGAAACCAGCTCATCTGGTTCCACATGTCGAGCAACGAGAGATGCATTACCGTGACCCTCCGAGTCCTGGAATCGCGGCCGACGCCGTCGCGGCGCGGCCGATGGGGTTATGGGCCTTGACGCCCAGCAATCTGGAAGTTGACGGGCTGCTGCACACGCACCCGCACCGCATGTCCGCTGATCTTGCCCGGCCGGAACGTGGACTGCGAAATCGCCTCACGCGTCGGCTGCTCGAACAACTGGTTGGTGCTGGAGAGGATCTTGATCGACCCGCGCTCCACGTGGCCCGTGGTGTCCACCACGAACTCGACGAGCACCCGCCCGTCGATGCCGGCCTGCCGCAGCAGGTCGGGATAGCGCGGCGCGGGGCCGCCGATCCGCTCCGGCCGCTCCTCCACCACCGACTCCAGGTACGGTTGATCGGTCCGGATCACCGGGCCGGTCGCCGCCACTCCGCGCGAGATCCCGCCCTCCACGCCCACGCCGGAGAAGTCCGCGGCGTTGAACGAGCTGTTCTGGGACGGCGGCGGAATCACGACCGGGATGTTGGTGGGGATCGCGAGCGTCTGGAATCCCTTCGGCAGCGGCGCGACCGATGCGATCTCGTTCTTGGGCGGCGGCGGCTCGTTCTTCTGCTGCGCCACCTGCGTGATGTCGAACGCGCGGACCACCGCCCTCTTCACCTCGCCGGCGTGCATCGTGGCGTACACGGCGCCCGTGATGACCGCCGAGTGGAACACGATGGAAAACACCCCTCCGCCGAACGCCCCGCCGTACTGCGTCTTCTTCTGCGATTCAATCAGGTTCTCAAACACGGGGGCCTCCTGACCCTGCTGCCACACATCACCTTACCTGCGCCCCTTAACTCCCCGATGAGCCCCGGATTACGAATCGATGACAACCGGCTGAGGAGTCACCGATCGCGGGAGGGTCACCGTGAAGGTGCTGCCCCGACCCGGCCGGCTGGTCACCGCGATCGAACCCCCGTGGGCCTCGGCGATCCACTTGCAGATGGACAGGCCGAGCCCGATGCCGGGGCGCTCGCCGGTGCGGGATCTCGCCGCATCGGCCCGCCAGAACCGGTCGAACACGCGGTCCACGTCTCCGGGGGCGATGCCGATCCCGGAATCGCGGACGGATAGAGTGGCGGTCCCGGAGCCCGCCGTCAAGGCGAGCCAGACGCGGCCGCCGGATGGCGTGTATTTCACGGCGTTCGACACGAGATTGAGAACCAGCTGCCGCATCCGGCCGCGATCGACCTGCACGACCACCGACTCGTCGGGGAGCTCCAGCGAAACCTCGAGGCCGGCCTCCTCGCCGAGCATCTGGGCCGTCTCGTGCACATCGTGGAGCAGCGCGTTCACCTCGACCGGCTCGGTGTGCAGCTCCATGCGGCCCTCGTCGACGCGCGCGAGGGTGAGGAGGGTGTCCACCAGCTCGGTCATGCGCCGGACCTCCTGCAGCGTCTCGTCCAGGAGCGCGATCGTCTCCGGCGCGGTGTGCGGGTCGGTGAGCGCGCGCTCGACGCCAGCCCGCATCACGGTCAGCGGCGTCTTGAGCTCGTGGCTGGCGTCGGCGACGAACGTGCGCAGGGCGGCGAAGCTCGCTTCGAGGCGGGCCATCATCGCGTTCAGGGTGTTGGCGAGGCGCTCCAGCTCGTCGCCGGCGCTCAGCGCCTTCGGCAGGCGCCGGTGGAGGCTCCGGCCGTCGGTGATCGCCTCCAGCTCGTCCATCATCTGGCCGAGCGGCTCCAGGGCCCGGGCGGAGAGGACGTAGCCCACCCCGGCCGAGAAGAGCAGGATGAGCGGGAGGACGAACAGCATCGAGGAGAGGATCCGGCCCGGTGACACGTCGAGATCGCGGGTCGGGGCGCCCACCGCCACGGAGACGATCACCGGCCGCCGCCCCTCCGAGCGCGGCACGGCGCGCGCAACGAACCGGAGCGGCACCATGTCGAGGACGATGTCGAAGGTATGCTGCTCAACCTCGGGACGCACGCCGAACAGGTGCAGCCGGAGGGAGTCCGAGGCGGTCGGGGAGAATCGCCGCGTCTCGGCTGAGCCATAGACGATGCGCGCGGCCGAATCCACCACGACGAGATAGTCGGCCACGACTTCCAGAGGCGCCGAGATGTCAAAGCGGAGCAGCGCCACGCTCGGCTGGACTTCCTCCAGAATGCCGCCGCCGCCCATCTGGGCCTGGGCCATCAGTGTGGCGGCGCGGTCGGCCTCGGTCGTGAGCCGGCGGTCGAGCTCGGCGTACTTCGCCCGCCGGTCCACCAGCGCGGCGGCGATCCCGAAGGCGAGCACGGTCGCCATCAGGGCGACCGTGTACCAGGCCGTGAGCTGGGCGCGGATGCTCCTCACTGCGCCCTCGCCACGTAGCCGACCCCGCGCACGGTGTGGATGAGCTTCGGCTCCCTCCCCTGGTCGATCTTCTTCCGCAGGCGGTTGATCACCACGTCCACGATGTTGGTGCCGGGATCGAAGTGGTAGTCCCACACGTACTCGGTGATGAGCGTGCGGCTCATCACGCGCCCGGGATGCGAGACCAGATAGGCCAGCACGGCGTATTCCTTCGGCGTCAGCTCGATCGCCCTGCCGCCACGCTTCACCTCCCGGCTGCCCGTGTCGATCAGGAGGTCCGCCAGCTTCAGGACCGGCGGGGCGAGGTGCTTCGGCCGGCGGCCCAGCGCCTCGACGCGGGCGATCAACTCCTCCATCGCGAACGGCTTCGTCACGTAGTCGTCGGCGCCGGTGCGGAGGGCGTCCACCTTCCCCTCGACCGTGTCCTGGGCCGTGAGCACCAGGATCGGAGTGGCCACGCCGGCATCGCGGAGGGTGCGCAGGACCTCGAGGCCGGAGAGGAGCGGGAGCCGGAGATCCAGAATGATCAGGTCCCAGGTGCCGACGCGCGCGGCCTCCAGCCCCGCGCGGCCGTCGGTCGCCAGCTCCGTGGTGTAGTGGTGCTCCTCGAGGCCGCGGACCACGTACTGTCCGACGGTCCGGTCGTCCTCAATGACGAGGATCTTCACCGGTCGGCAGGATCACGCGAAACGTGGAGCCGCGCCCCAGCTCCGAGTCCACCTCGATGCGGCCCCGGTGGTCGGAGACGATGCTGTAACAGATGGAGAGGCCGAGGCCGGTGCCGCGGCCCTGCGGCTTGGTCGTGTAGAACGGCTCGAAGATCTTCTGGATGTCCTGGCGCGGGATGCCCTTGCCGGTATCGGACAGCGCGATGACCACCTCGTCGGCGCGCTCGGCGCTCTTCGACGTGCTCACGGTCAGGGTGCCGCGGGCGTCCATCGCGTCCATGGCGTTCAGCATCAGGGCCATGAACACCTGGATCAGCTGCTCGCCGTTCCCGACGACGCTCGGCAGCCCCTCGGCCAACTCCCGCTTGATCGCGATGCGCTTGAACCGCTCGTGGTGCTTCAGGAGGAACAGGGTGTCCTCGACCACCTTGTTGACGTCGGTGGGCGCTCGGGCGCCGGAGCGCGGGCGGCTCATGTCGAGCAGCCCCTCGACGATGTGCTTGCAGCGCTGCACCTCGGCGTCCATGATCTTCACGTACTCGGAGATGCCGGCCTGCACGGCCTCCGGCGCGTCGTGCGCCACGGCGCTGACGGCCTCGCAGCAGGCGCCGATGGTCGCCAGCGGGTTGTTGATTTCGTGCATCACGCCGGCCGCCAGCTGCCCGATCGCGGCCAGCTTCTCCGACTGGGCGATCTGGCGCTGCACGTTCTTCCACTCCGTGATGTCCTCGCCGATGGTGATGATGTGCGTCACCTCGTCGTCGTTGAGGCGCATCGGGATCTTGGTGATCCGGTAGTGCCGCACGTCGCCGGAGGCCGAAGACTCCTGCTCGATGACCTGCATCTTGCCCGACGCCAGCACCTCGTCGAACTCGCGGCGCAGCAGGTCGCGCGGCTGCCGGCTCAGGACCTCGAAGATGGGCCGCCCGATCGCCTCCTCGCGCGGCACGCCCTGCGTCCCGGTCTCACGCTTGCGGTTCCAGGCCTGAATCCGGTAGTCGCGGTCGATCACGTAGAGCCCGACCGGGAGCGAGTCGATCACCTTGGCGGTGAAGCGGCGCTGGGCGTCGATCTCGCGCGCGCGGCGCGCGATCTCGAAGGCCAGATCCTGGGAGAGCTCCTTGGAGGCCAGCAGCGGCGCGAGCACGCTCGCCACCACCGTGAGCACGTCGCGCTCCATCGCCTCGCGGCCGTCGCGCGGCACGCGCACCTGCAGCAGTCCGAGTCGCTCGTCCTGGTGCACCAGCGGGACGCTCAGGTCGAGCGCATCCCAGGTGTCGCCGGGCGCGAGCGCCCCCGCCCGGAGCGCGTCGGCGATGCGCGCCACCTCCTCCGCCGCCGGCTCATCACCGGCCGCGGCGATCGCGCGGAAGGACACGCCGTCCTCCTCGCGCACCCACAGCCGGCACAGCAGCGCGCCGAACCCCTGCCGCAGGATCGTCACGACCGACACCATCGCCGCCTCGGAGAACACGCCGTCCGACAGCGCGGCACTGACGTCCGCCAGCAGGCGCAGCCCCGGATGCGACGGCACCGAGGCGCCGAGCGGCGCGAGTCCGACGCGACTAGGTTGCGGCTGGGCCATACGAGCGAACCTAGAGGCCGCCAGATGAGAACTCAAGGATGAGGCGTCGCGACCTGCTCGCCGCGCTCGCCGCGGGACTGCTGTGGCGGCCCGCACCGCGGGGGGGCTCCCCGCGCCGCGCCCGCGCGCCCTGGACCTTCCGGCTGGATCGGAGCGGACGCTGGACGCTGGCGGACCGGGACGGGCGAGCGGTGGTCGCCGGAGCCGAGATCGCCGTGACGCTGGGCGGCGGCGCGCCGGTCTCCCTCGCCGCGCTCGAGCACGTCCGGCAGTTCCGGCTCGCCGAAGCACACGGCGCGAGTGCCGGCTGGCAGGTCGTCGGCGCCGCGCAGGGGGTCGAGGTGTCGGCGCAGTTCCTCGACGGACCGCCGCCGCTCGTCGCGGTGACCGCCCGAGGGCTCGAGGACGAACGGAGCCTGGAGGAGATCCGGTTCTTCGACACGGGGACGGCGCAGATCCCGGCCCTGGTCGGGCGGCCGGTCGCCTGGATCAACGGCTACCTCTCGTCCGATCCCTGCCACATCGCCGTCCTCGGGTCCGGCACGGCGGCGGCCAGCCACTGGTCGCTCGCGATTCTGTCCGGGCCGTCGGCGCACGCCACCGCCTTCGCCTTCGGCGTGGACGACTCGGGCGAGGGCCGGTTCGACTGTGCCGCTGGCCGCGTCGTCGCGGCCTCCCGCTTCCGCGGCCGCACGGTCGGCGCCATTCGTGCGCCGGCGACGGCGGCGCTGACGATCCTGCCGACGAGCCAACCGCTGGACGCGCTCGGCATGCTGGCCGGCGGCCCCGCCCCCGTGCGCACCGACATCCCCGCCGGGTGGAGCGTGGGCGCGACGCCGTCGGCCACCGCGACCGAGGCGGATGTGCTCGCCGCGCTCGACGCAGCCCGGGCCGCCTTCCGCCCCGCGCTCCCGCTCGTCGTCCGCATCGGCGACGGCTACCAGCGCTCGGCAGGTGATTGGGAGACGAACGACGCGTTCCCGCACGGACATCGTTGGCTGACGGACCGGATCCACGCCGCCGGGTTCCGGGCGGGCCTCTGGCTCGCTCCGCTGCTCGTGGCCGAGCGATCCGGGATCCCGGCGGCGCACCCGGACTGGTTGCTGGAGACGCCGGGCGGGGACGCGCTGGTGGTGGACGAGTCTGCGGAGAGGGGCGGCCGGGTCTACGCGCTCGACGCGGCGCAGGCACCGGTGCGGGACTACTTGCGCGACCTGATGCGCCACAGCGTTGCGGAATGGGGGTACGACGATCTGACGCTCGATCAGCTCCGCTACGGTGCGGTCGCCTCCCCCGCCCGCGGGGGAATGAGCCGCTCGGAGGCCTGCCGGGCGGCCCTCCGAGCGCTGCGGGAGGGTGCGGGTGGCGCCTTCGTCACGGCGTGCGACGTGCCGCTCCAGCCCGCGGCCGGGCTCGTGGACGCCGTGCGCCACGGCCCGAGCGCCGATCGTGGCTTCGTGGAACTGCATCAGACGGCGCGGGCCATCGCGCTGCGGGCCCACTACCGGCGAACCGTCTGGCTCAACGATCCCGGCGCCCTCGACGTCGGGGAGCCGATGACGCGCGACGAAGCCCGCCTCTGGGCCACGGTGGTGGCGTTCGCCGGAGGACCGTCGATCTCGGGCCAGGCCCCGGACCGCCTGTCCCCCGAGCGACTGGAGGTGCTGCAGCGGGCGATGCCCGTCGCCCCGCTGCAGGAGCGCGAGTACGACCTCGCGCCCGACGCGAGCGCCGCGGCCGCGCCGGCGTGGCTGCTGGGGCGAATCGCAGAGGGCTGGTGGATGCTGGCGGCGCTGAACTGGGGCGAGACGCCGCAACGATTCACCTTCTCCCTCGCGAGCCACGGCATCCGCGGCGCGCTGGCGGCGTACGACGTCTGGTCGGAGCAGCGCCGCGGCGACGTGGACGGCGAGGTGGTGCTGAGCATCGCGCCGCGGTCCACCGTCGTCCTGTCGCTCCGGCGGCGGCGGCGCACCCCGGCGGTCATCGGCTCGACCCGTCACGTTGTGCAGGGGCTGGACCTGCGGAGCGAGCGGTGGGACGCCGGCCGCCGGACGCTGGCGGCGCAAGCGGTCCAGCTCGACGGCCGACCCTACGCCGTCGCCATCGCCCTTCCGCCCGGGTTCACGCCGCGGCGCGCCTCGAGCGACCCGGGTGTCGCCACGGTCGCCGTCACGGGGAGCGGGGCGCTGCGGGCCGCCCGGCTGGAGCTGGCCTCACCGCCGGGATCGGAGCTGAGCTGGGAGGTGGAGTTCGGCTAGTGCACCGGCAGGCGCACTCGCAGGACGAACTGCCCGTGCGTCGTCGTGGCGCGCCCCATCAGGAACGCGGGGCCGTACAGGAGACTGAACGACTGGCCGAGCGCCGTGCGCGAGCCGAGCGAGACGCCCACCAGGAATGACGCGCGGTAGTCCCACGGCCCCTGAACCAGCGGGGAGTTGAAGTCCCGCGACACACCCGCGTCGAGCGACGTCTCCAGGCGCACGAACGTCGGCGTGCGCTCCGAGCCCATCTCCAGCAGTGTCGCGATCGGCTGCCGCAGCGTGACGCCCAGGCCGGCGAAGAACCCCTTCGACTGGCCGAAGTAGATGGACTGGGACTGGGTGAAGCTCCCGAGCGCGACCCAGGCCCCCGCGGCCGTGCCGGTGCGCTCGCTGAGCCGCCAGAGCATCGCGAAGTCCACGCCGGACGGCACCCAGTCGCCGCCGGTGAATGCGAGCATGCCAATGCTGTACGCACGCCTCGGTCCTGCCGAGTCCGCGGTGCTCTCGTCGAACGGACCCGACCGGCCGTAGGGCCCGCGCTGCGCCAGGAGCGCGGTCGGGATGAACATCGCCAGGATGAGCAGTCGCTTCACTTGAGCCCCGTGAGCTGAATACCCCGCACGAAGTACCGTTGTGCCACGAAGAAGACGATCAGGATCGGCACGATGGCCGTGACTGCCGCCGCCATCTGGTATGGCCAGTTGGAATAATAGTAGGAATGGAACGACGCGATACCCACCTCGACCGTGCGCATCTCCATCGAGCGCGTGGCAATCAGGGGCCACAAGAAGTTCTTCCAGGCATCCACGAAGCCGAAGAGGGCGAGCGTCGCCAGGGCCGGCTTCGACAGGGGGAGGACGATCCTGGTGAAGATGATCCACTCCCCCGCCCCGTCGAGTCGGGCGGCGTCCTCCAGCTCGCGCGGGATGGAGAGGAAGAACTGCCGCAGCAGGAAGATCCCCCAGACGCTGACCAGCTCGGTGGAGACGAGGCCCGGGTACGTGTCCACCCAGCCCAGCGCGTTGAGAATCAGAAAGCGGGGGATGAGCAGCACGATCCCCGGGATCATCAGGACCGACAGGCACAGCACGAGCAGCTTGTCGCGGCCGGGGAAGCGGAGCCGCGCGAACGCGTAGGCCGCGAGGGCGCTGGTGACGAGCTGCCCCGCGACCACGGCGCCCGCGAAGACGAGCGAGTTGACGTAGAAGCGGCCGAACGGCAGGGCGCGCCACGCCTCGACGTAGTTGCGCGGCCGCGGCGGCGCCGGAATCAGCGGCGGAGGGAAGCTGAAGACCGCCAGCTCATCCATCAGGCTGGTGCCCACCATCCAGAGGAACGGCAGCAGCATCACCACCACGAGCACGGCGATGCCGCTCCAGTAGAGCACGGTGTTGGCGCGGACGGCCTTCACCGCCTGCTGCCCGCCGGTCTCAGGCGACCACTCCCTCCTGGCCGTCTGCGCAACTGGCGACTGGCTCAAACGAACTCCACGCGCTTGCCGAGCAGTCGGAACTGGACCACCGTGACCGCCAGGAGGATCGCCACCAGCACGAGGCTCATCGCGCTGGCGTAGCCGAACCGCAGGAACTCCCACGCCGTCTGGTAGATGCGGTAGACGATGACGTCCGTGCTGTGCAGCGGCCCGCCCTCAGTCATCATGTAGACGAGGGTGAAGACCTGGAAGCCGGCGATGATCCCCGTGACCAGCACGAACAGGATGACGGGCTTGAGGAGCGGCAGCGTCACGTGGCGGAACCGTTGCCACGGCGTCGCGCCGTCCACGAGCGCGGCGTCGTAGTACGCCTGCGGAATGCCCTGGAGCCCCGCGAGGAAGATGACCATCTGATAGCCCACCTGGGTCCAGACCGTCACGGCGATGATCGAGAGCAACGCGAAGCGCGGGTTGCCGAGCCAGTCCACCGGCGGGAGGTGGACGAGGCGCAGCCCGTAGTTCACCAGGCCGAAGTCCGCGTTGAACATCCACTGCCAGACGATGGCGATGGCGACCATCGAGGTGACGTACGGCACGAAGACGACCGCGCGCAGCAGCCGCTCGCCGCCCCGCCGGCGGTTGAGGAGCACCGCCAGGCCGATCGCGGCCGCCATCGTGATGGGCACGTAGACGACGTAGAGCGCGGTGTTGCCGATCGTCCGCCAGAAGAGCCCGTCCCCCGCCAGCTCGCGGAAGTTCGCCAGCCCGACGAACGCCTTCTCCCGTTCCACCAGCCCCCACGAGTGGAAGGCGAGATAGACGGTGAAGGCGACGGGGACGAAGGAGAACACGACGAGATGCGCGAACGGCACGCCGAGGAAGGCCCAGGCCGCGGTCGTCTCGCGGCGCCGCCGCTCGGGCGTGCGGCCCGCCCAGACGATCAGCCAGACCGTCGCGATCGCGAGGGCCGCGAGCGGGAGCACCACGCCGCGCCGGAGCAGCGCGGCCGCACGGGCGGCCCCGGGCGGCGCGGTGACGAGGACCGCGCCGACGACGTCCCAGTCGTCCGCGTCCTTGAGCGGCGCGATCGCCCCCGTCGCCGCGGCCCGCGGCGCCTCGTCGGCCCGCAGCGAGTCGAGCAACGCCGGGGCGAGGGCCGACGCCGGCTGCACCTGCACCCGGCAGCCGTGGGCGACGCCGAAGCGGGCCGCGGCCTCGGACGCCGCCTCGCCCCGCGCGAGAGCGCGCCGCACCGCCGTCGCCGCCTCCGCCGCCACGCCCGCCCACCCCCGCGCCAGCGCACGCCGGTCCAGCGCCGACTGCGACGCGAGATACGCCGCCGCCACCAGCACGCCGGCGGCGACCACTGCGGCCTGGAACCGGCGGGGGCTCACGCTACCGCGCTCCGGACGCCGCGCCGGCGGGGGCGGCGAGCACGCGGTCCACGCGCCGCGCGACGTCGTGCAGCACCGCCGCCACGTCCTCGTGATTGAGGATCACGCGATCCATGATGTCCGGCAGGATGTCCTCCACCTCGCGCCACTTCGCCACGCGTGCCCCCCACGGCATCCGGCCCGACGGGATCGCCGCGCGGAAGGCCGCTTCCCACCCCGTCGTGTCGGCCGCGGCCACCTGCGCCGCGATGCGCGTCAGCGCCGGGATCGCGAGCCCGCCGGACGCCCGCGTCACCTGCGCGAGCGAATCCGCCATGAACGCCGCCAGCTCGACGCTCAGCCGCTTGTGCCGGACGTTGGTCGGCACCGCATAGCCCGAGGCGTACAGCACCGTCGCGGGCGGAAAGCCGGCCCGGTGCGGCATCGGGGCGAAGCCCACGCGAATCCGCCCCTGCTCCGCGTACGGCTTGATCTGCGGAACCCAGAAGTGCCCGGCCGGAATCATCGCCAGAGCGCCCGAGTAGAACTGGCGGAACTGGTCGCCCATCGAGCGCCGCAGCCCGAAGAAGCGGGGCGTGACCGAGTCGCGCGTGGCCAAGTCCGTGAACGCCGTGAACGCGTGGATCGAATTGGGCGAATCGAGGCAGCCGCTGGCGCTCTTCCCGTCCGGGCACAGCACGTCGCCTCCGAGTGCCCAGATGGATGCCATCCACATGAAGTCGCGGCGATCCAGCCAGAACCCCCACTGGTCCACGACGCCGTCGCCGTTCGTGTCGCGCGTCAGCCGGCGGGCGTCCGCGACGAACTCGTCCCAGGTCCAGTCCTTCCCCGGATAGGGGACGCCCGCGCGGTCGAACAGGTTCTTGTTGTACGCGATCACCATCGGCGTGAAGTCCTTGGGGATCGCGTACAGCGCGGCGCCGCGCCGGAAGATCTCGAGCACCCGAGGCTCGAAGTCGGACCCCTTGAGCCCCACGCGCTCGAGGTACGGCGCGAGGTCCTGCAGCACGCCGGCGTTCACGAAGGCCGGGATGTCGATGTTGTCGAGCAGGACGACGTCGGGGGGAGCGCCGGCCGCGATCGAAGTCAGGATCCGGTCGCGGTATTCCGGCCCGTTGGTGACCGCCTCGAGGGCGACGCGGACGCCGGGGTGGAGCGCGCCGAAGCGGTGGACGTAGGCGTCCTCGAGCCGCTGCTCCGTCCAGTCCGCCCAGTTGGAGACGGTCAGCGTCGTGCGATCGGCCCCGGCCGCGGCGCACGCCGCGAGGGCCACCGCCCAGGACGCACCGGCGCACAGGCGCACGGACGCGCGGCGCAGTCGAACGCGCGCCACGCGGCTACTCGATGCGCCGGCCGGTGGCGGCGTCGAACGCGTGGGTCCGGTCGCCGGCGAACGAGACGCCGACCCGTGCCTCCGCCTGCGGTGCCGCCGCTCCCGCGCCCCGGAGCCGGCAGACCACCGTTTCCCCGGCGTCCAGCCGCACGTGCACGAGCGTCTCGCTCCCCAACCGCTCGACGAGCGCGACGCTCCCTGCGCGGGCGGCGCCGTCCGGCGCGCCGAGCGCTCCGTCCTCCGGCCGGAACCCGAGGAGCGTCTTGCCGTCGCTGTCGCGGATGAGGTTCATGCCGGGCGTCCCGATGAAGGTCGCGACGAAGGTGTTGGCCGGGCGCGCGTAGATCTCCTCCGGCGTCCCGACCTGCTGGAGCTCGCCGCGGGACAGCACGGCGATGCGCTCGCCCATCGTCATCGCCTCCACCTGGTCGTGCGTCACGTAGACGATCGTGGCCGCCAGGCGCCGGTGGAGGCGCACCAGCTCGGCGCGCATCTGCACCCGCAGGCGCGCGTCGAGGTTGCTGAGCGGCTCGTCGAAGAGGAACACCTTGGGCCGCCGGACGACGGCCCGGCCCAGGGCCACCCGCTGGCGCTCGCCCCCGGACAGCTGCGCCGGCTTGCGGTCCAGCAGCTCCCCCAGCTCCAGCATCGCGGCGACCTCTGCGACCCGCGCGGCGATCTCCGGCGCATCCACGCGCCGCATCCGGAGCGGAAACCCGATGTTCTCACCCGCGGTGAGGTGCGGATAGAGGGCGTAGCTCTGGAAGACCATCGCGACGTCGCGGTCCTTGGGCGGCAGGTCGTTCACCCGCACGCCGTCGATGAGGATCTCGCCGGCGGTGGGCTCCTCCAGCCCCGCGATCAAGCGCAGGATCGTCGTCTTACCGCAGCCCGACGGCCCCAGCAGCACGAGGAACTCGCGGGCCACAACGTCGATCGAGAAGGCGCGCAGTGCGGGGGCCTGGCCGTCGAACCGCTTGGTGAGGTTCTGCAGAGATACGGCGGGCATCGCTACGGGCGGCCGAGGGGAGCGCCCGGGATCTCGTGCGTGAAGGTGAGGCCCGCGATCCGCCACTCCCCGGCGTGCCGCATCAGGTGGATGGCGTCGATCCCGTAGTGGGTCGTGACGGAGTCGCGCGCCACGCCGCACGTCACGCGGTAGGTCGCCCAGGCGTCCGCCAGCGGGCCGTACGTCACGACGTTCGCGCGGGTCAGCTCGGCCACGAAGCGGGCCGGACAGTCCTTCATCAGCGCGGCCTGCCGGATCGCCTCCTCGATCGTGATCGTCTCGACGTGCCCGGGCGCGCCCCGCCCCGATCCCGCCGGCCCCGCCACCGCGCCCAGGATCGCCGTGATGGTGGCCCGCGGCCAGAAGCTCTGCGCCAGCACCTTCCAGTCGCGCGCCGTGAGGCGGGCGTAGTAGAGCCGCAACGCCGCATACACCTCGGCCGACACCACGGAGTCTCCGGCCGCCGCCGCCGCGCTCCCCGGCCGGCCCGACGGGGCGCGCTCGACCGAGCAGGCGCCCAGCAGGACGGCCAGGGCGACAAGCGACCGGAAGCGTGCGCGCAGCACCATGGCGCGGGAATGTGGCCACGCGAACCGGGCCGGGCAAGCAACCTGGCGAGGGGCTCCGCGGCGCCACATATTCGCGGCCGTCCCACCACCCGGATCGACCCCATGCTCGACCGTCGCACCTTCCTCGGCTCGTTCGCCAGCGCCGCTCTCCTCTCCCGCGCCCGCGTCGGCGCCGAGCCCGCGCCCGCCACCACGCCTCCCGCCTGGCCGCCGGCCGTCTTCCAGGACGACGAGAGCTACTGGCGCACTCTGCGCCGCGAGTTCCTGATACCCGCCGACGAGGCCTTCTTCAACACCGGGACGCTCGGCAGCATGCCGCGGGTCGTGCTGCAGGCGGTGGCCGACGACATGAACCAGGTCGCGGGCACCGTCGCCCACTGGAACTACAAGGCCGGCACGCCCGACTACATCTCCGGCTACAACCCCGAGACCGACCTCCGGACCGCGCTCGCCACCCTGATCGGGGCGTCGCCCGACGAGGTCGCGCTCACGCAGAACGCCACGCTCGGGATGAACTACGTCGCCAACGGGCTGCCCATCGAGCCCGGCCACGAGGTGATCCTCACCAACCTCGAGCACCCCGGCGGCCGGATGGGGTGGGAGCTGAAGTCGAAGCGCTACGGGATCTACGTGAAGCAGGTGAACGTGCCGGTGCCGCCGGAGAACCCCCAGCAGCTCATCGATCTCTACCTCAACGCCACGACGCCGCAGACCCGGGTGTGGAGCATCCCGCACCTCACCAGCGGCCAGGCGATCCGGTTCCCCGTCGAGCGGATGTGCGCGATCGCGAAGGAGCATGGGATCTTCACCGTGATCGACGGCGCGCAGTGCTGCGGGCACTTCCAGCTCGACATGAAGAAGATCGGGTGCGACGCGTACTACTCCTCGCCGCACAAGTGGCTGCTCGCGCCCGCCGGGAGCGGCCTGCTGTACATCACCTCCGAGAAGCTCCCGGGCGTGTGGGCGACGCTCGCCTCCTCCACGTGGGACGACTACAAGGCGGGGGCGTACCGCCTGATGCAGATCGGCACGGGCAACCGCTCGATGCTCAAGGGCTACATGGCGGCGATCGAGTTCCACAACCGGATCGGGCCCGCACGCGTGGAGGCCCGGATCATGGCGCTGGCCGGCCGGCTCCGCGCCGGCCTGCAGCAGATCCCGCAGGTCACGATCCACTCGCCCGTGCACCCCGAGCTGACCAGCGGGACGACGGTGTGGAGCCTCGCCGGCAGCTCCGCCGGCGATCTGATGGACGGGCTGTGGGAGCGCTCGAAGGTGCGGTGCCGCTCGATGGGCGACCCGCTCGGCGTGCGGCAGTGCTGCCACATCTATACGCTCATAGACGATGTGGATCGGACGATTGAGACCGTCCGCCGGATGACGAGGAGAGCATAGTCTTCAGAACGCAGTGGACCGGTCAGTTGCCAGACGGCAAGGGAGCAGTGGTTACCAGACGCAAGTAGAGAGGGGCCAGTCCAGTTGCCAGTACTGACAACCGGTCTGGCCCCTGATCGCTCCCGACTGGCAACCACTGCCAGCTTGCCGTCTGGCAACTGCCCCGCCCACTGCCAGCTTCCGCCTGCTCACTTTAGGACGAAGCGCACCTCGTGCTCGCCGGCCGCCTCGAGTGACACGGCGCATCGCAGTCCGCTGCCCCAGCCGGTCGTGTCCGGCTTGACCGCCTCGCCGTCCACCTCAACGCGCAGGGGCAGCGTCGGGCACCAGGGCGCGAGCGTGACGAACAGCCCCGGCCCGAGCGTGCGGCGCAGGGCGATCGAGAAACCGTCGTCGCGCCGCTGGATCTTGAGGTCGTAGGCGCTCTCGCCGCAGCGCAGCCCCTCCGCCTCGAGTCGCGCCCAGGCCGATGGCAGTTGCGGGCGGATGGCCAGCCGCCCGCCCGGCGCGTCCGGCTCCACGCCGAGCAGGCCCTCGACGAACGGCAGCACCACCATCCCGGCCGACCACGCCTGGTCCGGACACACGCCGGCCGGCTGCTCCTCGAGGCCATCGAGCGCCTCGTCGAAGGCGCCGCGCTGCCGGGCAGACGCGAGGTCGGCGTTCGTTGTCAGGTGGGCGAACCCGGCTTCCCCGAGGCCGGCCTTGTACTCCGCCAGCGCCGCCCACCCAGTGAACAGCGGCCACACCGTGCCCGCGTGGTAGCCCTGCCGTGAGAAGAGCGGATCGCCGGTCGGCACCAGCCGCACCCCCCAGCGGGAGTTGAAGGTCTTTCCGCCCAGCCGCTCGAGGTACGCCCTGGCGCGGACCGGGTTGGCTGAGCCGAGGAACAGAGGTACTGCCTGGAGCGCCGTCTCCGTCCAGGTGGGGGTGCCGTCCGGGCGGATGTCCAGCGCATAGCTCCCGCGTTCGGCATCGTAGAACCGGTCCTCGATCACGGCGGTGACCCGCGCCGCTCGCGCCCAGCACTCCGCCGCGAACTTCTTGTGTTCCAGCACCTCGGCGGTGCGCGCCAGGCCCTGCAGCGCCGCATACCAGATCGCGGACAGATAGCCTGTGACCTTGGCGCCGCCCAGCGGCCCCGATTCGATCCACCCGTGTCCCACCCGCGCGTTCTCGATCAACCCGTCGCCGTCGCTGTCCGTGGACAGGCAGTAGCCGTACGCCCGCTCCACGTGCGGCCAGACGGAGGCCACGAATTCCCGATCGCCGGTCCACGCGAGGTACCGCGCGACCAGCAGGAGGAAGAGCGGCGTCGCGTCGGCAGCGTCGTAGTGGAACTGGCCCGACGTCGTGGCCTCGTGCAGGACCTTGCCGTTGACGTCCTGGCGATCACCCAGGAACCGGATCACCTGGCGAGGCACGGAGAACTCCCCGGCGGCCAGCAGGGCGAATGCGGTCCAACAGGCGTCCCGGCCGAAGAACCAGGCGTAGCCGGGGCGGCCGTCCCCCCAGCCGGGCTTGGAAGGGGCGTAGCCGGCCAGGAGCGAGCGGCCGACGCCGGGCGTGTCGCCCAGAAAGGCGTCGAGGCGTCGCTTGGCCCACTCGAAGGCGCGCTCGAAGGGCCGATCGTCGGCCCGCACAACGAGGCGTGCCTCGGCCAGCGTGACCGACCGCTGGACCCGCTGGCGCACCAGTCCTTCGACGCCGAGGCGGCGGACGCCGCGCAACGTCCGCTCGAAGTCGTCGCGGCTCGCACCCCCGACAACCGCCACGGTGAGGGGCGCTCCGAGCGGCGTCCGGATGACGCAGCGCACGGCCGGAACGTCCCCCTGCATCGGAGTCATCTCGATGCGGCCGGGCCGGCTCAGGAAGAGCCCCGCCACCCCGTCGTCGCTCTCCGACTCGACCATGGCCACGCGCCCGTCGCTCCCCGCGCGGTAGCGGAGGTTTCCCCCGCACCCCGCGGCGAACGGCCACATGCGCCGCAGATCCAGCACCAGCTCGATCTCGAAATCGGCGGGTCCTCGCCCCACCGATTCCCGCCGCTTCCGTTCGGGACGGTAGTCCACCAGCAGGATCGCGTGCTCCAGCGCGAGGAACGACGTCTCGAGCACGCGGCGGCCTGCGGTCTCGAGCGTGCGGCCGAGGGCGTTCGGACCCACCTCGATCTGGGTGCCCAGCGCCACCTCGCCGTCGGCCCGGACCGTCCACCACGCGACCGTGCGGTGGGGATGCACCCACAGCTCCCGAATCCCGCGCTGCTCGCGGCCGACCAGCAGCGCCCGCCGCCCGGCCAAGTCGAACTGCTCGTCCTCCTGCACCGGGCCCGCCAGCGCGATGGCATCCTGGGTCGGGATGGGGAGCGCGCCGTCGAGCTCCAGGCGCTCCGGGAGAATGAGCCCCTCGGACACGGTCGCCGCGGTCCCGGGCAGCGGCCACCAGCTGCGCTGCGCCGGCGCCGCGGAGGCTGCGTGCAGCGCGTTGGCCACCAGCCGCTCGAGCTGGGGTCGCAGCAGCCGGTCCGGCGCCGCGAAGTACGTGTAGGCGCCGATGCAGAGCACTCGGCCGCGCCCGATGGCATACTCCCACGCGACCACCCGCTCCGGGTTCTGCACGATGTAGGCGCGCTCCACCCCGACGACACGCCCGTCCACGGGCCAGACGCCGCCGGAGTAGCAGGCCCAGGCGTAGGTCTCGCCATCGATGGGCGCCCAGCAGAAAGTCCCATTGTGGAGCCCGTCCACGAGGGGATGCGGGCCGTACGTCGCCACTCCGCGCACGTGCGGGTACCCCTTCATCTCCCGCAGCTCCTCGGACCACCACTCGTCGGTGTGGTGCGACCACGCCTCCTCGCGACGGTCGTTGGGCGGCACCGTTTCGAGCCCGAGCGGCCCCACCAGTTCGGCCGCCTGCAGCGTGAGCAGGAGTCCGCCCCCCTGCGCGAGGAAGGCGCGGATCGCGTCGGTCGGGAAGAGCGCCGGCCGCGTGGCGTGGATCCAGACGACGTCCGCTTCGCTGACCGCGGCCTCGAGGTGGCCTGGCTCGTAGCGCCGCATCTGGATCCCCTCCACCGTCGGGAGCCAGGCGAGCACCGCCTCCCGCTCCGCGCCGGCGGCCGATACGAAGGCCACGCGCAGCGTCACAGCGTCACCTCGATCGGCTCGCCCATGCGGCCGCGCGCCGCGTCGCGGCCGCCGACCGCGACCATCAGCCGGTCGCCGTCCCGCACCACGTCCACTGCTGCCCCCTGCATCGGCAGGCCGCGGGCCTCGAAGCCGTCGAGCGCGCACGGCATCGGGTCCACCACGCAGCGCCCCTCGCCCCGCGGCCGCAGCCCGATCACGTACTGCACGATGAGGTCGTTGATCCAGGAGTGCTGGTAGTCGTCGATCCCGCGGTACGCGCTCGGCCGGCCCGAAACCGGGTGGTAGTGCTCGAAGCTGTTCGGGCGCGAGGCGTCGCCGTCCCAGAACATCATCCGCACGAAGCGCGTGAGGAACTCCGCCAGATGGGCGCGCAGCGCCGGCACCGGCCCGAGCGCGACCGCCGCCATCGCCTCCGCGATGTGGCTGTTGGTCATCGGCCAGACCCGGCCGTTCCACGGGCAGTTGTGCCGCTTCCCCTTCCACGCCGCGTCCGGATCGAACAGCGCGTCCTCCGCGCTGGAGGATGGGACCGGGAACGGCGTCCAGAAGGCGCGCGGGTCGAACAGGTTCTGCGCGAACCCCGGCAGGTGCTCGGGCCCGATGATGTCGGTCGCGTACGGGTAGAAGCAGACGGCCGCCTTGACGCGCGTGCGGCGCGCCGTGGCCGGGTTCACGTCGCTGAACATCCCGGAGCCCGGGTCCCACATGCGCTTGCGCACCGCCTGGGCCGTGGCCTCGGCGAGCTTCGTCCACGGCTCGCCGTCGATCCCTCCGCGGGAGGCCAGCAGCGCCAGGGCGCGGAAGAGCGTGTAGGTGTAGACCGTCACGTCCACGCCTTTGAGCCGGATCCGGTTCTCCCACCCGTACAGGTCAGCGTCGGGGTCCACCGCCTGGTAGCGGGACATGTACTCCTGTCCCGTCTCGTATTGGTCGATCACGTCGTACAGGTGCATGCGCTGCGCGTCGCGCGTCGCCACGATCCACTCGGCGTAGCGCGCCAGCGCTGGAAGGACCTCGCGCAGGAAGGCGTCGCTCGGGTGCACCGCGTCGAGCGCGAGGAGCGCGCCGCCCCAGTCCGCGTGGTAGAAGTCGGTCCCCTCCGCGTGGTTCAGGTAGATGCGGCCGGGGAACGAGCCGTCGGACCGCTGGTGTGCGACGAAGGTGCGCAGGATACCGCGCGCCAGCTCCGGGTCCCGCGCCCAGCGCAACTCGCGCAGGTGACACTGCGCGCTGTACGTGATCGGCTGATGGAAGTAGGCGATCCCCTCGCACACCGTGGGCGCGACGTAATTGCCCCAGCCGCCGGCGACGGCGTTCAGCCGGAGCCCGTACCAGCGGTACGCCCAGAACCGCTCGAAGTACGGATCGGTACAACGGAAGAGCGGGACCTGGGCGAGGAAGTCCTCCCACGAGGCCTTGCTCGCCGCGGCGAACGAGGAGGCCTTGCGCGCCGACGGCGGCTCGGGGCCGCGCGGCGCGCTCGCGCGCGCCAGCCTCGGCTCGACCCGGAGCGCCACGGCCAGCCGGGCCACGCCGCCCGGCGGGATCTCCAGCGTCCGGTGCACGCCCAGGTAGACGAGCCCGGCGTCGCTGATCCCGCCGAGGTCCGCGCGGCCCGACAGCCCGCCGTGACCGGGGTCCCAGCGGTCCCAGAAGGGCGTGAGCTGGAAGCGGGGCTGGTTGGCGGTCGACTCGCTGCGGACCGCTCCCCAGGTGTCGGTGCCGCGCGCCAGCGCCAGCCGGAGCTCCACGTCCAGTGTCTGCGCCTTGCGGTCCACCAGCCGCCGCGGCCACGACAGCTCGACCGCCGACCAGCCCACGGAGCCGGCCGGCACCTCGTCGCCCGGGGCCGTGGTCCAGGCCACGGCGTGGAGCACGGCCGGGACGGCGAGCGTGTTCCGCACCGCCCACTCGCTCCCCAGCACGAAGCCGGGGAGCACCATCCGCGTCTCGATGGCCTCGATGCCGCTCGCCCCGGCGTATGGAATCTCGAGCGCGGCCGGGGTCCAGCGCCGGGTCCCCGGCGTCAGCGCCAGCTCCCGTCCGGCACCGTCGAGGAAGGTGACGGTGAACAGCGGCTGCAGCGGATACTCGAAGAGGTGGGCCTCGTCCCAGAACCCGGGCGCGTCCAGCCAGACCGGGAACGGCGGCGCGAAGACGAGCCCCTCCCCCGCCGAGAGGTACCACTTGTCGGCGCGGACCAGCAGGTCGAGGGGGTCGCTCACGGGCGAACGTGCCGGCGACGCGCCGCCGCGGTATCAGGGGGTCGCAATCGGCGCGCGCAGCTCGGGTGGATGCGAGCAGGAAGACACCGCCTAGAGCTTACAGCGGCGCCCTTCCCGGGGGCAAGCGAATGCGCGGTAGCGCTACGGCAGCAGCCGCGCGGCGCGCCCCGCCCACTGGTAGAGGGGCGTGGGGAAGACGCCGAGCAGCACGACGGCGCCCGAGAGCGCGTAGCAGAGCGCGCGGTCGCCGCTCGAGAGCGGCAGCGGCCCGCGGTTGCGCTCGTCGGGCAGCAGGTACGCGTGCTTCACCGCCACGAGGTAGTAGTAGACCGACACCGTGCTGTTCAGGGCGCCGAGCAGGACCAGGAACCACCAGCCCTGCGACATCGCCGCGGAGAACAGGAACCACTTGCCCACGAAGCCCGCCGTCGGCGGCACGCCGGCGAGCGCGAACAGCGCGAGGAGCAGCGTCGCCGCCAGCAGCGGCGAGCGGCTGTGGAGGCCGCGCAGGTCGTCGAGCGTCGGATTGGAGCCGTCGGCCGCGACCCGCGCGACGACGAGGAAGGCGGCGGAGTTCATCAGCAGGTACAGCAGGCCGTAGAACAGCGCCGCGGCCGCGCCGTCCGGCGTGAACGCGACCAGCCCCACGAGCACGTAGCCGGCCTGCGCGATGGCGGAATAGGCCAGCATCCGCTTCAGGTCGTGCTGCACGATGGCCACGAGATTGCCGAGCGTCATCGAGACGGCGGCCAGCACCGCGAGCGCCATGACGAGCTGCGTGCCGGTCAGCGCCGCGACGGTGATGAGCCGCGCCAGCACCGCGAGCGCTCCCACCTTCGAGGCCGTCGCGACGAAAGCGGCGACTCCGTGCGACGCGCCCTGGTAGACGTCCGGCGCCCAGAAGTGGAACGGAAAGACCGCGAGCTTGAAGAGGAGCCCCGACAGGAAGAGCGCGAACCCGAACACGGCCGCCGGCTGGCTCGCCAGGCCGGGGAGCTGCAGCGCGATCTCGTCGATGCGCGTCGTCCCGGTGAACCCGACCACCAGCGAGAGTCCGAACAGCGTCACCGCCGACGCCGCCAGCCCGACCACGAGGAACTTGAGCGCCGCCTCCCGCCCCAGCTCGAACCGATCGCGCAGCGGCACGAGGACAAACAGCGAGAACGACGCGATCTCGAGCGACAGGTAGAGGGACACCAGCTCGACGGCGCTGGCCAGCGCCACCAGTCCCGCGGCGGAGGTGAGCAGGAAGAAGAAGATCTCGGCCCGCGCGTCCTCACGCTGCCCCGCCCCGTCCTTCACGATCGCGGCGCTGAGCAGGAAGCCGGCCGCCACCCCCACCTTCACCAGCTGGGAGAACGCGTCCACCCGGTACGTCGCCCAGAAGAACTCCTCGCTCCGGCCCAGCGTGAGGAGCGACGCGGCCAGCACCAGGGCGCCACCGGTGAAAGCGGCCGCGCGCGCCCGCCAGGTCCGCTGCCGGTCGGTCATCAGGGCGGCGAAGATGAGGAGCGCGGTGACGCCGAGCGCCGCCTCCGGGAAGAGGGCGATCCAGCGCGTCACGAGAGGAGCCTCACCAGCGAGCGCGTGGCCGGCGCGATGACGTCGAGGATCAGGTGCGGCGCGAAGCCGAACAGCAGCAGGAATGCCACGAGGATGGCGCGCGGCAGCGACGGGAACGCTCCCATGTCGGCCACGGGGGGGTGCGCCTCGCGCGGCTCGCCGAAGAAGGCCAGCACGATCACCCGGATCGAGTACGCCAGCGTGACGGTGAGGGCGGCGACCACGATGACCGCCAGGATCGGGAAGGTCTTGAGCGTGCCGAGGAAGACCAGCAGCTCCGCCCAGAACGACGAGAAGCCGGGCACGCCCGCCCCGGTCAGCGCGGCGATGATGAAGAACGCCGACGCGACCGGCATCGAGCGCGACAGCCCGCCCAGCCGACCGACGTCCCGGGTGTGGAGCCGGTCGTAGATGTAACCCACGGAGGCGAAGAACAGGGCCGTCATGATCCCGTGCGAGAACATCTGGAAGACGGCGCCGTTGATCCCCGCCTCGGAGAGCGTCGACAGCCCGAGCAGCACGATCCCCATGTGCGAGACCGACGAGTAGCCGATCACGAACTTGAGGTCCGTTTGCGAGAGGGCGACGAAGGCGCCGTAGACGATGTTCACCGTCGCCAGCGTCGCCGTGGCGGCGGCCCAGTAGTGCGCGCCCTCCGGCAGCAGCGGCATCGCCACCCGCAGAATCCCGTACGCGCCGAGCTTCATCAGCACGCCGGCGTGGAGCATCGATACCGCGGTCGGTGCCGCCACGTGGCCGACCGGCGACCAGGTATGGAGTGGCCACATCCCCGCGAGGATGCCGAAGCCGACGAACAGGAACGGGTAGACGAGCAGCTGGAAGTCGCGCGCGTAGTGCGCGGCGGCGAGCCGGGTGAGGTCGAAGCTCCCCAGCCCCGCGCCCCAGTAGAGGGCGAGCGCGGCGGGAACCACCAGCGCCGTCCCCACCAGGAGGTACAGCGTCAGCTTCATGGCGCCGTACTCCTTCCGCGTGCTCCCCCAGATCGCGATGAGCAGATACATCGGCAGCACCGCGACCTCGTAGTAGAAGACGAAGAAGAACAGGTCGAGCGTCATGAACACGCCGAACACGCCCACCACCAGCAGCGTCATGAAGGCGAAGAACTCCTTCACGCGCTCCTTCAGCTCCCACATCACCAGCACGCCGGTCAGGTAGACGACGGACGTCAGGGCCAGCAGCGGGAGGTTGAGGCCGTCCACGCCGTTGTGCCACGAGATGCCGAACGCCGGCACCCAGCTCGTGAGCTCGAGGAACTGATAGCCGGGCCGGTTCGGGGCGAACCGCGCCCACAGCACCGCCACCACGGCCAGCGCCGCGATCGCGCTCGCCGCGGCGATCCGCTTGATCACGCCCGGGAAGCGGGCGGGCGTCACCAGGACGCCGGCGAGACCCAGCACCGGACAGGCCAGCAGGACCGTGAGCAGCGGGAAACCGCTCATCGCACGCCGCCGAAGCGCGACAGCACCGCGGCGAGCACCGCGATCAGCGTCACGACCACGGCCAGATAGGCCTGGACGTAGCCGTTCTGCACCAGCGCGAGGAGGCGCCCGCCGCCGACCGTGCCGTTCGCCAAGCCGTCCGTCGCGCCGTTGACGACCCGCTCGTCGTTCCAGTGCGCCGCCCGGGACAGCGCCGTCGCCCAGCGGATCACCGTCGCCCGGTACAGCCGGTCGAGGTACCAGTTGTCGCCGAAGAAGCCGGCCAGCGCGGGAATCCGCTCGGCGAAGCCGATGCGCGCCGCCCCGGGCCGTCCGAACTCGTGCCAGGCGAGGCCGATCCCCGCCGCCACCAGCGCGAGCGCCGCCACGGCGCCCAGGCCGATCGCGAAGGGCCCGTGCGCCGGCTCGCCCGGCGAGAGGCGCGCGCCGAACCACGGCCCGAGATACCCGAGCACCAGCGTGAGCGCCGCGAGCACCTGCACCGTCCAGTTCATCGCGCGCTCGCCGCCGCCGTGCGTCTGTGCCTCCGTGCCTCCGTGCGCCGGTGCGTCCGTGCCTCCGTGCCTCCGTGCCTCTGTGCCTCCGTTGGTCGGCACCAGCGTCAGGAAGACCATCCGGAACGCGTAGTACGCGGTGAGACCGGCCCCGAGGTAGGCCAGCGCGACGACCCACCGCCCCGCCGCGACGCCGACCGCGCCTAGGATCGCTTCCTTGGAGAAGTAGCCGGAGAACGGAATGATCCCGGCGAGGGCCGCGCTGCCGGCCACGAGCCCGATCGCGCCGGCGCGCTGCGCGAGCGCGCCACGGGCGTTGATCTCCCGCATCTCGTTGCTGTGCGCGTGGTGGATGAAGATGCCGGCCGAGAGGAAGAGCAGCGCCTTGAAGCCGGCGTGCGTGGTCAGATGGAAGAACCCGGCGGCGGTGCTCCCGGCCGCCAGCCCCATCAGCATGTAGCCGAGCTGCGAGATGGTGGAGTAGGCGAGCACGCGCTTGATGTCGCTCGCCACCATGGCCATGGTCGCCGTCGCCAGCGCTGTTGCGAGCGCGAGGTACAGCAGGGCGTGCATCACCGCCGGCGCGGCGAGGAAGAAGGGATGCAGTCGTGCCACGAGGTAGACGCCCGCTGCGACCATCGTCGCGGAGTGGAGCAGCGCGGAGACGGGCGTCGGCCCCTCCATCGCGTCCGGCAGCCACGTGAACAGCGGGCCCTGCGCGCTCTTGCCGATCACCCCCATCAGCAGCAGCGCCGCGGTCACGGTCACGAGCCGCGGCGACAGGCCGCCGCCCGCGCCGGCCGCGGCGACGACGTCGGGGATCGTCGCGAGCCCCAGGGCGCGGATCAGCAGCAGCACGCCGAGCAGGAAGCCCACGTCGCCCACCCGCGTCATCAGGAACGCCTTGCGGGCTGCGGCGGCGGGGGCCGGCCGGTCGAACCAGAAGCCGATCAGGAGAAACGAGGCGAGCCCGACCAGCTCCCAGAAGACGAGGGTCTGCAGGAGGTTGGCCGAGAGGACGAGCCCCTGCATCGCCCAGCCGAAGAGCGCGAGGAACCCGTAGTAGCGGGCGAAGCCCGGGTCGCCGCGCATGTAGCCGGTCGAGTAGACCATCACCGCCAGCGTGATCGTTGCGACCACCAGCGCCATCACGGTCGAGAGCGGGTCGAGGAGCACGCCGAAGGCCAGCGCGTGCGAGGCGTCCACCGGGAGGAAGACGGTCTGCGCCAGGAGCGAGCGGTCGGGGATCGCCACGGCGACGACCAGCCAGACCGAGGCGGCGAAGGAGATCGCCAGCCCCGCGATGGCGACGGCCGCGGCCGCGCGGGCGCGGCCGCGCAGGCCGAGCAGGACGACCACCCACGCGGCCAGCGGCGCCGCCTGCGCCAGGAGCGCCGCCAGCGTAGGGCCGGTCATCCCTTCAGCTCCGATAGGTCTTCGACGTTGATGGTGCTGGCGTACCGCTGGATCGCGACGAACAGCGAGAGCGCGATCGCGGCCTCCGCGGCCGCGACGCCGATCAGGATCAGCGCCACGACCTGCCCCACCGACGAGGCGTGCCCCGCGCCGATCTGCCGCGGCACGACGCCCGCAGGAGTCCCGGCGGCCAGCGTCGTGAGCGCGACCACGTTGAGCGACGCCGCGGCCAGCATCAGCTCGAGCGCGATGAGCATCGCGATGAGCGAGCGCCGCTGGACCAACCCGTAGAGCCCGATGCAGAACAGGGCCACCGAGATCGTGAGATAGCCGGCCAGCGGGGTCATCCGATGATCCTCGGCGCCGGCTTGAGCGGCGCCTTCGGCATCCGCGCCTTTCGCGCCACCATGACCGCGCCGATCATCGCGACCACGAGGAGCACCGAGATCAGCTCGAAAGCCAGCACGTAGTCCCCGAGCAGGCGCCGCCCGACCCACTCCGCGCTCGTCTCGGAAGGGCCGTTCGCCGCGACGAAGCGCGCGCCCAGAACCACGACGTACAGCGCTGCGGCCACCAGCATCGCGAGCGCGGCGGCGCCGACCACCTTGGGGACACGGCGGGGCTGCGGCTGCGTGTCGAGCGGATAGGAGAGCATCACCGCGTACACCATCGCGATCGCCAGCGCGCCGACGTAGACCAGGATCAGCACCACCGCCAGGAAGTCGCTGCCGAGCGTGAGGAAGAGCCCCGCCACGCCCACCAGCGCCAGCGCGAAGCCGAGGATGTTGTGGAAGATGTTCCGGAGCCCGACCGCGAGCACCGCACCGAGCAGGGCCATGGTGCCCGAGACCCAGAAGAGCGCGGTGCCCCAGGTCATTTCAGCTTCCCTGTCAGGTAGGGGTCCTCGCCGAACGGCACGAGCAGGTCGTTCACCGTCTGGGCGCGCTCGTATGCCGCCTCGTCGTAACGCTTGGAGTACTGCAGCGTGTCGGTCGGGCAGACGTCGATGCAGAGCCCGCACAGGCTGCAGGTCGAGAAATCGATGAGCAACTTCGTCGCCCGCATCTTGCGCGCGCCCTCCGGCCGCTTCCCCTCGATCGCGAAGCAGTCCGACGGGCAGATGCGCGCGCAGGCGTTGCAGGCGATGCAGTCGTGCGTGCCCGTCTCCGGAAAGGTCACCAGCTCGATCGGACCACCCCAGTGCGACACGTCGGGTTGCTGGTGCGGGTACTGGAGCGTGACGGCCGGGCGGACGAAGTGCCGGCCGGTGATCCCCATCCCCACCAGCAGGCTCTTGAGGCCGCGCGCGATTCTCACGACCGGGTTCACGCGGCGACCCCCACCACCAGCGCCGTCACGACCAGGTTCACCAGCGCGAGCGGGATCAGGAGCTTCCAGGCGAACGACATCAGCTGGTCGAAGCGAAGCCGCGGGAAGGTCCACCGCGCCCACATCATCAGCAGGATGACGGCGTACGCCTTGAGGATGATCCAGAGCCACCCCGGCAGGAGCGGGCCCTTCCAGCCACCGAGGAAGAGCGTCGCGCCGAGCGCGCCGAGGACCAGCATGTTCGTGTACTCGGCGAAGAAGAACATCGCGAACCGCATCCCCGAGTACTCGGTGTGGAACCCGCCGACCAGCTCGGACTCCGCCTCCGGGATGTCGAACGGCGCGCGGTTGGTCTCCGCCGTGATGCCGATCAAGAAGATGACCGCCGCGACCGGCTGCACCACGACGTACGGCAAGGGCAGCCCCCACAGGTGCGGCCAGTGGCGCGTGTCACCGAACTGCTGCAGGTCGAGGGTCTGCGCGATCAGCACCACCGAGAGCGCGGCCAGCAGCACCGGGATCTCGTACGCGACCACCTGCGCGACCGAGCGGAGGCCGCCCAGCACCGCGTACTTGTTGTTGCTCGACCACCCTGCCATGAAGATCGAGATCACCGTCAGCCCCGAGAGCGCGGTGATGACGATCAGCCCGTAGGGCATCTCCGCGAAGGCCGTGGCGTCGCCCACCGGGATCAGCGACGCCACGCACAGCGTCGGCATGAAGACCAGGATCGGCGCGAGGAGGTAGGTGTAGCGGTCGGCCGCGACCGGGGTGAACAGCTCCTTCGACAGCAGCTTCAGCATGTCCGCCACGGTCTGCAGCGCGCCGTGCGGCCCCACCTCCATCGGCCCGAGCCGCCGCTGGATGTGCCCCGCCACCTTCCGCTCCAGCCAGATCAGGAAGAGCACGTTGAAGGTGAGGAAGCCCATGATCACCACGACCCCGAGGACCAGCGGAACGAGGAAGTCCTTCATCGCACCACCCAACACCGGTGGGCACAGAGGCACGGGGGCACCGGGGCACGGGAAGGTCGTCTCTCCCGTGCCTCCGTGCGCCTGTGCCTCCGTGCCCGCCGTCTCACCGGTCCACCTCGGGCATCACCAGGTCCACGCTGCCCAGGACCGCGACCGCGTCGGCGACGTAGTTCCCCGGCATCACGTCGCCCAGCACCGCCAGGTTGGGGTACGACGGCGTCCGGAATTTGGCGCGGTAGGGCTCGGTCCCGCCCTCCGAGACGAGGAGGATGCCGTAGTGGCCCCGCGCGCTCTCCACCGCGTAGTACTGCGTCCCCGCCGGCAGCTTGAGCCGCTTCTTCACGCCGATCGAGTCGGGGTTGAGGATCGGCCCTGCCGGGAGCGCTTCGAGCGCCTGCTCGATGATCCGCACGCTCTGGTGCATCTCGAGCACGCGCACTTGGTAGCGGGCCAGCACGTCCCCCTCGCTCCGCGTCGGTACGTCGAACTCGAAGCGCGAGTAGGCGCCGTACGGCTCCGCCTTGCGCACGTCGTAGGGGACGCCGGAGCCACGCAGCGTCGGGCCGGTCACGCCGTAGGAGAGGCACTGGTCGCGCGTGAGGATGCCGATGCCGACGGCGCGGCTCCGGAAGATGACGTTGTCCTCGATCAGGCGGGCGTACTCGTCCCAGCGCCCCTTGAGCTTGGCGAGGACCTCCCGCGCGCGGCGCGGGAAGTCCTCGTCCAGGTCCCTGCTCAGGCCGCCGAAGCGCCCCGAGCAGTAGGTGAGTCGCGACCCCGTCACCGACTCGAGGAGAAAGAGGATCGCCTCCCGGTCGTCCCAGCAGTAGAGGAACGGCGTCGGAGCGCCGAGGTCCATCAGGAACGCACCGATCCACAGGAGGTGCGAGGAGATGCGGTTGAACTCGGCGAGGATCACCCGCGCGACGAGCGCGCGCTCCGGCACGGCGATCCCCGCGAACTTCTCGACCGCCTCGACCCACGCGAAGTTGTAGATCATCCCCGACAGGTAGTCCTGCCGCGAGGTGTTGGGGAGGAACTGCGCGTAGGTCCGGTTCTCCGCCATCTTCTCGTGGGCGCGGTGCGAGTAGCCGATGACCGGCTCGGCCACCACGATCTGCTCGCCCCGGAGCGTGAGCCGCATCCGCAGCACGCCGTGGGTCGACGGATGCTGCGGCCCCATGTTCAGGGTGTAAGTGTCGAGCGGCTCAGTGACCGGGAGCGGCTTGGGCATCGCCCGTCGGGGCGGGGGGGGCGGGGGGCGCCTCGAGGCTGTCGTCGTATTCCGACGGCGGTGGCGCCGTGAAGCTCTTGAGCAGGGGGCAGAACTCCGTGCCCTCGGGCAGCAGGAGCCAGGTCAGGTTCGGATGGCCGGCGAAACTGATGCCGTAGAACTCCCAGGCCTCGCGCTCGTTCCAGGCGGCGCCCCCGAACACGCCACTCACCGACGGCACCGCCCGGTCCTTCGGCGCCCAGACGCGGCAGGCTACCCGGCTCGGCAGGCCCCAGCGGTTGAAGGTGTAGATCAGCTCGAAGACGCCGTGCGGCGCGATGCGGTCCACGCAGGTCAGCGACTCGAAGAAGTAGTCGGCGTCGCGGAACACCTGGCAGGCCTCGACGATCTTCTCGGGCGCGATCCAGCGCGCCTCTGCGGCGCCGAGAAACGGGTGCTCCGTGGGCGCCGGCACCGTGAGCCCCAGCTCGTCCAGCGTGCGGACGACGTCAGCCGGCGCGCTCAAACCGCCGTCCCTGCTTGATCTTCTCTTCCAGCTTGAGGATGCCGGCGATCAGGGCCTCGGGCCGCGGCGGACAGCCGGGCACGTGCACGTCGATCGGCATGAACTTCTCCGCGCCCTCGCTGATCGCGTATTCGCCGGGGTACTTGAACGGCCCGCCGGAGATCGTGCACCCGCCCATCGCGATCGCCCACTTCGGCCCGGGCATCTGGTCCCACAGCGTCCGGATGACCGGCACCATCTTCCGCGAGATCGTGCCGGCCAGGATCATCAGGTCCGCCTGGCGCGGCGACGGCCGGAACACCCCCGCCCCGAACCGGTCGAGGTCGTAGCGCGACGCGCCCGCCGCCATCATTTCGATGGCGCAGCAGGCCAGTCCGAAGGTCAGCGGCCAGAGCGAATTGGCGCGCGCGAGGTTGAAGACGTCTTCGAGCACCGCGAGCCGCACGAACGGCGACGCCTCCTCGGCCAGCCGCTCGAGCTCCTCGTCGGTGGGCTTGTCTAATCCCACCGGAACACCCCCGTCCGCCACGAATAGACCACCGCGACGGCCATGATCGCGACGAAGGCCACGACTTCAGCGACCACCGCCAGCGAGTGCATCCCGCGGAAGACCACGGCCACCGGGAACAGGTAGACGACGTCTACGGCGACCGCGAGATAGAGGAGGGCGTACAGGTAGTAGGCCAGCGAGAACTGCCGCCACGCGCCGCGCTGCGGGATGATCCCGCTCTCGTACGTCTTGAGGGAATCTTCGCCCTTCCCGCGCGGGGCGACGAACAGCGGGACGATGACGGAGAGAACGCCGAACACGAGGCCGAGCGCCAGGAAGGCGAGGACGAACCGGTACTGGTGGACTGTCGAAACGTCCATGTCTCCCAATGGTCAGGACCTGACGGCCGGCGAGACGGACTTCCGAGGGGCATGGAGCGGAAGGGATTCGAACCCTCGACCCCCTGGTTGCAAACCAGGTGCTCTCCCAACTGAGCTACCGCCCCGCCGATAGCCGTCGCAATGTAAGCCGAGCGAATCGCTCAAGCAATTCGTGTGCCGTTTGCCGGCCTCAGAGATCCCAGCGCAACGTCGCATCCACCGAGCGGGGCTGGCCGGGCGTGACGAAGTCGGCGGCGCGCAGCTCCGGGTAGGCGCGGTTCAGCAGGTTCCGGACGCCGACTTCGACAGAGGCGTTGCGAGTGATGGCCACGCCTGCCGAAAGGTGCAGCAGCGCGTAGGCGGGGAGCACCAAGCCCGGCGCGTCGAACGGGCTGTAGGGACCCACGGCATTGGCGCTCACGCGCACGTGCCAACGGCGCGCCGGAGGGGACACCTCCACCGCCGCGACGCCGACGTAGCGCGCGGTATTGAACACGCGCGCGCCGTTCAGCGTATCGGTCTCGGTCACCAGCTGGCGGTACCGGGCGTCGGTGAACGTCCAGTTGGTGCTGAAGAGCAGCCAGCCAGACAATCGCGCCGCGAGATCCAGCTCCACTCCCTGGCGCCGGCTCGACCCGCCGCTCGTGCTCGTCAGGGTGATGGGATCGAAGGTCTGCTCGTTGCTCACGTCCAGCCGGAACAGGGCGGCGCTGGCCGACACACCGCCGCGGTCCACCTTCACCCCGGCCTCGTACGCCCACTCAGTGATGAATGGCAGCGTGGGATCCGAGATGACGCCGTCGGTCTGCCGGAAGCCGCGCGAGACGTTGCCGTAGACCGCCCCCCAGTTCGGAATGTGGAACAGCAGGCCGAACTTGGGCGCGAAGACGCCCTTGGAGGCGGAGAGGGCCGCCTGCCCGGGCGGCACCGAGCGCGTGTCCTGCAGGTCGTAGCGCCCGCCTACGGTCGCACGCACGTGCTGCCCAAGGTCCAGCGTCGCCTGCACGAACAGCGCGGCGGACGCCTGGCGCGCGCCCACGAGCGTCTGGGCGGAGTCGCGCACGCGATCGGTCGTGAACCAGTTCTGATAGTCGGAGTGGTCCCACCGGCCCTCGACGCCCGCGGTGACGTCGCCAGGCGGCAGCGCCCAGGTGAGCGCGCTGGTCATCCCGAACCCGTAGCGGCGATCCTCCTCCTCGGTCTGGCTCCCCGAGCCCTCACCGGCGCCGGGCTCCGGCGGGATCGTGAGGAAGAGCTGCCACTGCCCCTGGGTCGCATACACCGTGGTCCGCCACAGGAGCGAGGGGCCGGCGAACACCCGCAGGCTCACCCGCTCCTGCGCGCGCCGCTTGAACCCGCCGTCGGTGGGGTTGGTCACGTTGCTGTAGGCTCGTGCCTGGAATTGGCTGTCCGTGAGGAAGCCGGGAGAATCCCAGGTCGTCGCGTACAACTCGACGCCGGCGTCGAGCGCTGCAAGCGGCGCGACCTGCTGGATCCATCGCGCATGGACCTGACCGAGATCGTAGCCGCTGTGCGACCGCCAGCCGTCCTCCCTGAGGCCCCGGATGCCGAGCACGGCATTGTCCTGGTCGCCGTTGAGCCCCGTGAGCAGCGTGCCCTCGAAGCGGCCGAACGCCCCGCCCGAGACGTCCAGCTGAGTGCTGTCCATGCGCTCGAGCGTGCGCACGTTGACGACGCCCGCCATCGCGAAGTTGCCGAACAGCGCGCTTGTGGGTCCCTTAAGGACCTCGGCGCTCGAGATCGCCTCCGGCATCAGCAGGTTCCAGTCGTTGTAGCCTTCGGCGTGGCCATTCACTGGCTCATTCACCGGCACGCCATCCACCCACAGCGCGATGTCGGTCGAATGGTCCGAGCTGAACCCGCGGATCGAGGCGTCGGAGGCGAAGCCGGGTCCCTGCCCTTGCTCGTGGATCTCGATGCCCGCGCTCTGCCTCAGCAGGTCGTACGCGTCCGTCGCGGGCGTCTGGGCGATCGCGGACGGCGCGACCCGCACGGCGCTGGACGGCTCGTCCCGCACGGCCGGGGTGGTCGTGATGGTGATGGCCTGCAGCGTCACTGGCTGCCGTGTGAGAGTGTCGCGCTGGACACGGCCGGTGTCGGCCGGCTGCGGCGCCTGGGCGATGGCAAGGCGGGGCGCCGCCACGAGGGCGAGGCCCACAACGATTCTCGAGAACATGACGACTCCGCGCTTGGCTGGTGCACGACGCCACCAGCGATGTCACTGCACTTCGGAGGACGAAGCTAGGCGACTCGCGCGGAGGGCGGACCGATGGCGGGGGGATGACGAAGGCTGGCGGCGGCGCGCGGCAATGCGTCGCCGTGGGGCGCCAGGGGTGGGACGAGAGACGGCAAGACGGCAAAGCCCAGGGCCACAGGAACCGCAGCGGGCGGCGCACATCCGCCGCACGCAGGCCCGCAACACATGCCGCACTGCATCGCCCCGTGCGAAGGCAGGTGCTGCTGGTGGCCGCAGTCCTCCGCCTGGCCGGCGGGGTGCTGCATGGCCCGCTCGGCCATGGCCATCGCCACGAACGGCCGGCCCGCGGCGGTGGCGGCGAACACCACGGCCACGATGGCCAGCGCGCAGCGGCGCAGGGCGTGACGCACAGATCCCGATGGCACTTGGATGGTGCGGTAATCTACAACGAACTACTCAGGATTGAAACGGGCGGGGCTACGGACCCCTGAGGTTGGTCTCGAACAGCCGGAGGATGCGCTTGTACTCGTCGGTCCAGCTGGCCGCAGCGGTCAGCCGCGTCATGAGAAGAAGTTACGGCTTGACGACCGTCAGGGTGACGCCGGGGAACGTGCCGACCGAGTAGTCGGCGGCCGCGACCTCGGTCAGGGAGATCTGGTAGGTGCCGGCCTTGCGCGTGTCGGGCACCGCGATGCGGGCGATCTCGCCGGCGGCGAGCCCCGTGCCCTTGGGCGCGATCACGGCGATCCACGACGTGTCGCCGGCCGCGGAAGTGTCCGAGAGGATCCGGTAGCTGGTCCCCGTCCCGGGTGTCACGCCGTGCTCTACCCCGACCACCTGGAACAGGACGGCGCGATCCGTGGTGCGGGACGTCGCCAGGCGCACCGACAGCTCACCGGCCACCGGTCCCTGGTCGCTGCATCCGGCCACCGCCGCGGCCGCGCAGGCGAGCACACCGAGGATGCGTCTCACTTGTGGAGCCCCCTCAGCAGCTTCAGGACCACTGGGGACGTCGCCAGACCCGGGTTGCGGTCCAGCCACGCGACCACGTCGCCGATGTCGAACACTCCGTTGTTGTTGCCGAGCTGGTCCAGGAGCGTGAGCGCGGCCGGCGTCAGCGTCGTCGAATTGACCAGCAGCTCGTTCACCACGTCGCTCGGGGCCGCGAAGTTGGCGGTCACGCTGAAGGCGTGCGTCATCGTCAGCTTGAGGGTCGCGCCGCTGGCGGTCGTGTCCCCCGACCAGCCCAGGAAGCTCTGTCCCGACGCCGCGGTCGCCGTCAGCGTCACGCTGTCCCCAGCAGCGAGGAAGCTGCCGTTGGTGGGATCGATGGTGCGCGTCGCGCTCACCGAGCCGCCGCCCGCGAATGCGTACTGGGCCAGGAACTGCGGCGCCACCGTCGCCACGTACGTCGAGCCGGCCGCAGTGCCAGTGATCGTGTGCGATCGGGCACCGCCATCGGACCAGCTGACGAACAGGAACTTGCTCTTCCCATTCGAGCTGAGCTGCGACGTATCCGCCGAAATCGTGTGCGTCTCGCCGTTCGTCATCACCCTCTGATACAGCAGGGTCGCCACGCCGTCCACGCGAACCTGCGCGCCCGCATTCGACGCCTTCACCACCGTGGCAGCGCCGAACGAGACTCGGAACGTCATCGCACCGAACGGCACCACCTGCTGGATCTGATCGATGATCACGCCGGAGAAGGCCCCGGCGTTCGTCACGGAGGCCGGCGTGGTACCCGCGCTGAGCGAGGTGTTGTTGCTGTCCCCCGGGTACGGATCGCCCGCGTCGCCGCGGTCGTTGCACGAGGCCGGATAGGTGCAGTCGAGTCCCGTGTCGCCGGCCGCCTCGAGGATCCAAATCCCGTGCGGCTGCAGGGCGTTCACATCGTTGCCGAACAGGCGCTGGTTGATCAGCAGCGTGTCCACGTGGTAGACCATCAGACCGGGGCCGTGCATCATCGAATCCGATCCGATCGGCTGCCGGTTCTCGAGCAGGAAGAACTCGTGGTCCGGCGTCCCGGACATCGGCACGATGAACGCGGTGTCCGACACCTCGATCGGGCCGGTGGTGATGGTCTGCGCCGTGGTGATCGGGACCTCGCTGATCCAGCCGAGGAACGAGAGGCTCCAGGCGCTCATGTGCGAAGGTCGGTACGGCAGCTGCTCGTTGCCGGAGGACATCAGGTCCCAGTGCCCCAGCCCCTCGGTGAGGAAGTTGGGGTCCGTGTCGTACAGGTCGGGAAGGCCGAAGAGGTGGCCCGTCTCGTGCGTCACGGTCCCGATCGGCGCAAGCTGTCCGGGCGTGCAGCCGCCGTTGCCCCCCTGCCCGCCCTGGATGATGTAGTCGTCGATCACGACCGCGTGGCCGTTCACCACGTCGTTGGTGACGTACGCGCCTGGCCCGCCGTGGTACGCCTGCCAACCGGAAAGCGAGAAGCGGTGCGCCCAGATGCTGCTGTCCGACGGCCCGTAGATCTCGTAGCACTCGGCCCCCACCTGCGGGTCCAGGATGACCACGGCCGGGACGTAGCCTGTGGTCGAATCGGCGTACTGCGAGAAGTCCACCACCGAGTCCGCGTGGTGCAGAATCTCCCGAATCAGGCTGTCCACCTGCGACGTGGCGCACAGCCCCTGGCAGTTCGACCCAGCCGAGTAGAAGGAGCCCGGATGCGAAACGCGGAACCCCCTGCCGATCACGTTGCCCGTCACCGTCAGCAGCCCGCGGGAGATCTCGTGGTAGTACGCCGTGATGGAATACGGCGGCGCGGCCGCCGTCCCCCAGAACTTGTTCTGGACCGTCCCGCTGTCCATCAGCGCGCTGTCGGCGTGCGAGGTGTTGGAAAAGAACGGCATGAACGTCGGGTAGCGGAGCGCCCCGCTCACCGCGGTCGCCGTCTGCGGCGAGGCCGCGCTCACGCGCGACTCGGCGTTCATCAGGTTGTACGCGCCCCGCGCGCGCAGCGCCGCGCGGTTCTGCCGCACCGCCCGCGCCCGCTCCAACCACCCGGTCTTGAATTCGAAGGCGCCGGGATGGCTCGCAATGAACTCGTAGAAGCCGGCCGACGGGCGCGCGTGGCCGTGGATCCAGCCGCGGCGCACGATGTCGGCGACACCCGACTGTGCCTGGGCGCGCGCCGCGCCGGCGACGCACAGGACGAGTGCCGCGAGCGTGACGTGCCCCGTGCGCATACGGCGTCGAACCACCGGTTGCCCCGTTGGGATCGGAAGGACTACACCTGCAACGTAGTGAGGTGCCAAACTGCAGGAAAGTAACGAACCCCGGCCGTGGCCCCCGTCACACTCCAGCGGAAACGAGCACCGCGCCGGCGGCGGCCGTTCCGACGCACCAGGCAGGTTCTTGCGCCGCCCGCACGATCACTGGTCGGCGGAAACGAGCACCGCCTCCGCCAGGCCGGCGTCGAGCGCCACGCTGGAGTAGTCGAGGCGCAGGACCACGGCCGGCCAGCGCCGCTCCACTTCCAGCTCCACGCCGGGCAAGAGCCCCAAGGCCAGGAGCTTCCGCAGGTCGGCGGGGTCCTTCGCCGCCAGGCGCTGGATCGTGCCCCGCTGTCCTTTCAATCGGGGGCGGGGTTTACGGGTGTGTCGCGTGGAGCTTCGGAACGATCCAGCCAACGCCGAAGCCGAGCACCGCTCCGGCCACGACGTCGGTGGGGAAATGCTCGCGGGCCACGACCCGCAGGACGCCCGTGGCCGCGGCCACGGTGAAGAGCGAGGCAATCTCCAGCTTGTGCCGATCGGCTATGCCTCGGCGGCTGAGGATGGAGGCGTAGGCGCTCGCAACGGCAAAGGAGAGGCTGGTGTGGCTCGAGGGGAAACCGCGCCCATCATCGGGAGTGAACGGACCTGGCTGATACATCAGGGGACGGGGCCGATGGAGCAGAACCTTCAGGGCCATGGTCGCAGCCGCCGTCACGGACACCGCCTGCGTGACCACCGCGGCGTCCTCCCAGAAGGCGGCCGGAGCCTCGCCGCGGCGCGATGAGATCAGCAAGAGCAGGCCCAGTCCCGCTTCGGCGGCGGACGTCCCGTAGCTGAACGTATTCGCCGCGGCGCGGACCGGTCCGACCGTTCCGCGGTCAATCCCCCAGAGGTGCGACGGATCGCATGGCGCGCACGTTGCATGGGCGAAGCCGTTGGGCCAGAGCACCGGCAGGAGGGTGGCGGCGGCTGTAGTCCCGACGATCACTGCATCGGGCCAGGCGCGGATCCGGAAGCGCAGCGCGGGCGAAACCTGTTGTGCCGCCGCGCCGTATGGGGCCGCGACCGTCAGGAGAACGGCAAAGGTCAAGGCGCGCCTCAACTTGCCTGGGGCCCGCCTACCCGCTACAATCGGTGCTTCGCGCCGAATGGGGGAGTTAGTGGCCACGACAGAAGTCGCGCAGCAGATCGCGCTCTTCGACAAATGCCGGAGCTTCACAAAGGCCAAGGAAGTTCAGGCCGCCGGTCTGTACCCGTACTTCACCCCGATCTCCGAGTCGGAGGATACAGTCGTCAAGATCGGCGGGAAGAGCAAGGTGATGATGGGGTCGAACAACTACCTCGGCCTCACCCATCACCCGAAGGTGCTCGAGGCGGCGCGGAAGGCGCTGGAGCGGTACGGCTCGGGGTGCACCGGGAGCCGGTTCCTGAACGGCACGCTGGACCTGCACGTGCAGCTCGAAGAGCGGCTGGCCGAGTTCACGGGGAAGGAAGCCGCCCTGGTGCTCTCGACCGGCTATCAGGCGAACCTCGGGCTGGTCTCCGGCCTGGTGGGGCGCGGCGACGTCGTCTATCTCGACAAGCTCGATCACGCGTCCATCGTGGACGGCGCGAAGCTGTCCTTCGGCGACGTGGTGCGCTTCAACCACGGCGACCTGGCGGGGCTGGAGCGGCTGCTCGGCCGCGAGGACCGGCCCAGGGGCGCGATGATCATCGTGGACGGCATCTACTCGATGGAAGGCGACATCGCCGACCTGCCGCACCTCACGCAGCTGGCACACCGGTTCGGCGCTGCGCTGGCGGTGGACGACGCGCATTCGATCGGGGTCCTCGGGCCGACGGGCGCCGGCACGGCGGAGCACTTCGGGGTCACGGACGACGTGGACATCATCGTCGGGACGTTCTCGAAGTCCCTGGCGTCGATCGGCGGGTTCGTTGCCGGCCAGGAGTACGTGATCCACTACCTCAAGCACAACGCGCGCCCGCTGATCTTCTCGGCGGCGCTGCCGGCGTCGAACACGGCGGGGGTGCTGGCGGCGCTCGAGATCCTGCGGAGCGAGCCGGAGCGGCGCGAGGCGCTGTGGGCCAACACGCGGCTGCTCGCGGACGGGCTGCGCTCCCTGGGCTACGATCTCGGCCACAGCGTGACGCCGATCATCCCGGTGCTGGTGGGCGCGATGGAGAAGACGTTCCTGTTCTGGCGCAAGCTGTTCGACGCGGGCGTGTTCACCAATCCGGTGGTGCCGCCGGCCGTACCGGCGTCGCAGTGCCGGCTGCGCGCGAGCGTGATGGCGACGCACACGAAGGAGCAGATCGACTTCGCCCTCGATGCCTTCGCGGGCATCGGCCGCCAGCTCGGGGTCATCAGCTGACGATGTGAAGGCGTTCGTCACCGGAGCCACCGGGTTCGTTGGCAGCCATCTGGCTGCCGCCCTGGTCGAGCGTGGTGACACCGTCGTCTGTCTCGCCCGCCGCCCCGAGCAGGCGGCGTTCATCGCTTCACTCGGCGCCCTCGTCGCTCCCGGATCGTTGGAGGACGGCGCGGCCCTCGCGGCCGCGCTGCGGGACGTGGAGGTCGTCTACCACGTCGCCGGGCTCACCGCCGCCGCCTCCGAGCAGGAGTTCCTCGCTGTCAACGAGGCGGGCACGCGGCGCCTGATCGAGGCCGCGCACCGCGCCGTTCCCCATCTCCAGCGGTTCGTCTACGTCTCCAGCATCGCCGCGGCGGGCCCGGCGCCGCGGGGCGGCCGGCTTGCCGAGGACGCGCCGTGCCGGCCGGTCACTGCCTACGGGCGCAGCAAGCTGGCGGGCGAGGTGGTGGTGCGGCGCTCCCCCGCCCTGCCGTGGACCATCGTGCGCCCGGGCGTCGTCTACGGCCCCCGCGACCGGGAGCTGCTCCGCCTCTTCCGGATCGCCCGCCTGGGCGTCGCCCCGGTCTTCGGGCTGGGGCGCCAGGAGGTGTCCATCGTCCACGTGGAGGACCTGGCGGATGCGATCGTGCGCGCGGCCCTGGAGCCGCGCGCGCTGGGCCAGACCTACCACGTGGCCCACCCGACGCCGGTGACCCAGCGGGAGCTGGCGCTGGCGGTGGGGCGCGCGGCGCGCGGCGGCCGCGCCCCGCTCATCCTGCCGGTGCCGCCGCTGCTGGCCGCGCCGATCGTCCGCGCCATCGGACGCGCGGCCGCCGCGTCGGGGCGCCGTTCGGTCGTCGACGCGGACAAGCTCGCCGAGTTTCTCGCGCCCTCGTGGGCGGCGTCCGTGGAGAAGGCGGAACGGGAGCTGGGCTGGAGGGCAAGCCGCGACCTGACGGAGGGGCTTGCCGCGACCGCGGCGTGGTACCGGGCGGAGGGGTGGCTGAGCTGACCGGCCGTCTCGGCGCGCGGCCGGTGGACACGGTCACGCGCGTCTTCGTGCTGGCGATGATCGTCGTTGCGTTCGTCACCAGCGACCGCGTCGGCGCCTGGCCCCTGCTCCTCGCCTCCGACGCCCTCGTCCTGGTGCTGCTGGAGCTGATCGAGCGGGCGCCGTACACGAGCCGGATCGCCCGCCTCGCCGCACTCTGGTACCCCTTCGCCCTCGTACCCGCGTATTACGGCCAGCTGGGGGTCATCGGGATGAGCGTCGGGCACGCCCGCGACCTCGTGGTGCAGCGATGGGAGGCAGTCCTGTTCGGCGGCCAGCCGAGCCTCGCCTGGCACCTGGCGATGCCGGTGCCGGCGCTCTCGTGGGTGCTGCACGCCTGCTACCTGGCCCACTACGCCATCATCATCGGCGTGCCGCTGTGGCTGTGGATCCGCGCCGGACGCGAGGAGTGCGAGCGCGCCGTCTTCACCATCAGCCTGGCGTTCTTCTTCTGTTTCCTGGTCTCCGCGCTCTTTCCGGTCGCGGGGCCGGGCTACTGGTTCCCGGCGCCGACCGGCCCGGATTCCCGCGTCGTGCCGGCGCGGCTGGTCCACTGGCTCATCGATTCGGGGTCGTCGTACGGAACCGCGTTCCCGTCATCGCACGTCGCGGCATCGTGGGCGGCGGCGCTGATGGCGATCCGGCGCGCCCCGGTGCTGGCCGCGATCCTCGCGCCGGTGGCCCTGGGGCTGGCGGCCGGGACCGTCTACGGCCAATTCCACTATGCGGTGGACGCCTGCGCCGGAGCGGCGGTGGCGCTGGGGTGCTACGGCGGCGGGGACTGGCTCAGGACGCGGCTGGTGCGGCCGGCGTTTCCACGGTGAGGTAGGCTTCCCCGCCGTAGCGGTGCCGCAGCTCTCCGACGCCTTGGGGGTCCCCCATCACGATCAGGGTCGCGCCCTCCTGGACCCGCGTGTGGCCGTCGGGCTTGAAGGTCCACTTCTGGGTGCTCGGCTCGACCAGGGCGAGCAGCATCAGCCCGGGTGCGTCGTTGATCTTGAGCTCGGCCACCGGGCGGCCGATGGCCGTCGAGCCCCGGCCGACGCGGATCTCCTCCACGCGCAGATTGCGGTCGCGGTCGCGCAGCATCGTGTCCAGGAAGGTGACCACCATCGGCCGGATCATCTCGGAGGCCATCCGCATGCCGCCGATCAGGAAGGGCGAAACGACCGAGTCCGCCCCCGCCCGCCGCAACTTGGCCTCGTTACGCGGATCCACGAGCATCGCGACGATCCGGAGCGACGGATTGATCTGCCGGGCCGTGAGCGTGACGAGCACGTTGTCGCGATCCTGCTCGAGCGCCGCCACGAGGCCGTCGGCCCGCTCGATGCCGGCCTCCGCCAGGGTCTCCTCGTCGGCCGCGTCGCCCACGATGTGCGTTACCTCCTGCTGCACCGCCAGCTGCGGGAGGGCGCTTCCCTGCGGGATCACCGCCACGACGGGCCGCTCGACCCGCAGCAACTCCTCGATGAGGTGTCCGGCGACCACGCCGGCGCCGCACACGATCACGTGGTGTTTGAGCTCCGCGATCGCCTGACGCATGCGCTTCCTCCAGAAGACGTGCTCGAGCTGCCCTTCCACGAAGAACGCCGTGATGGTCGAGACGAAGTACACGATGATGCCCATCCCGAACAGGATGAGGACCATGGTGAAGATCCGGCCCGCCGGATTGTTCTCCATCGGGATGATCTCGCCATAGCCGACCGTCGTCAGGGTGATGACGGTCATGTACAGACTGTCGACGAAACGGTGCGCGCCGTGGTCGATGATCACGTAGCCGGTCACGCCGACCGCGAAGACCGCCAGCACTGCGATCCCCGCCGTGACGAGGCGCTTCTTGACCTCCGCGAGCTGTCGGTCCGCCTCGGTCAGCCGGCTCATCCACGCTCCCTGGGAACTGGGCAGAAGGTATACCGTTGACGCCCGGCCCGCCAAACCCCATTCTTCCCGCCCGACGGCTCACTCTCAGGATGCAAAGGACGCCACCGGAGTCCCCATGACGCTCGCTGATCTGCCCGTACTCAATCCGTCCACTCCCGGCCGCGAAGCCAAGCGGGCGGTACTCGTCGCCATACTGTTCGCCGCGTTCGGCGCGCTGTACGCGCTGGCGCGCGCCGCGGCGGCGGCGCCGCCGGACCTGTCCAACTCGACCGGCGAAGTCTTCGGGTTCGCCTTCCCTCGCGGCTGGGGCATCGCGGTCTCGGCCTGGTCGGGGGCGGCGCGCTGGCCCACCAGCCTCGCAGGTGCCGAGACCTTCCTGGCGGTGACCGCCACGGTCATCATGGCGGTCGCCCTGATCATCGTGATGCACCCGGACATCCTGGCGCGCCAGGGCCCGCAGTACGTTTCGCCGGCCCGGCGCATCACCACGGTCGTGGTGGCGTTCGTGATGGCGTTCCTGATGTACCGCCTCGTCATCGTCGTGGACAACCTGTTCTCGTTCGACACGCTGTCGGCAGATCCGGACAAGGCCCGGCGGCAGCTGGTCGGCCTGGGCGCGATCAGCGCGATCGTGTTCGGCGGCATCTGGTCGTACATCGGCCCGAAGGACTTCGGCCGTCGCATCCCGCTGCGCATCTCGCACGGCGCACTCGGCGGCATCGCGGTGTGGGGCGCGGTCGCGCTGGCTACGCTCCTGTCGAGTCAGGCCCGGGCGTTCCTGAGCAGCGGGCTCGACACGTTCTACACCCTGCTGACCATCGACGCCGCGAACGGATCGCCGGGCGCCACGGCGGGATGGGCCGTCTCGAGCGACGTGCTGACGGCCGCCACCGCGCTGGCCCTGGCGGGCTCGCTGCTGATCGTCACGGCGCCCCAGTCGCTGGGACCCGGCAACCGGCGCGGCAGCGCCGTGGTGTCGGGCGTGCTCGCCCTGTTCCTCATCGTGGTTGCGGCCACGACCTACAGCACCACCCAGGCGCGGGCCCGGGAGGTCGACCAGAACGTGGTGACCCGCCTGCAGCTCGACCGCGCGGCGCCCACCCGCACGCCGGTGCTGCTCGCCGGAGCGAGCCTGCCGACCTCGCGGCGGCTGATCCCCCGCCCGCTGACCACGCCGACGACGACCGCCGACGACTGCGTCCATCCGGGGAGCGACGAGCGGATCCTGCCCGCCGACACCAAGGCGAACGAGCAGAAGCTCACGGCCTGGATCGAGACGCATCGCGGCGAGGTGTCGGGCCTCGCCATGCGCGCCGCCAGTTGCCGCGTCGCCATTCAGGCGCTGCGCTGGGAGCCCGAGGCGGCCCGGGCGGGCATTTTCCTCGGCCCGCATCCTGAGCTGACCGGCGTGCTCACCTATCTCTACGCGATGTCCGGCATCAACACGCCGGCGCCGGGCTTCACCCGCCAGGTGATCCGCGCCCTCAGCGACTCGTCGAAGTTCCAGTACGGCGCCGAGGCCGCGAAGCGGTTCGCCGACCTGGCGCACGTGGCGGGTGACGTCGCCGCGGAAGCCGCCTGGCGTGAGCGCTCGGTCGCTCCATCCACGGCGGGCGAAGCCGCGACGCTGCGGCCGCGGCCGGCCTACGTGGACGGCGTGGCCAGCGGGCGCCTGGCCACCAAGACTCCCGGCTGGCGCGTCGCTCTCCTGATCGCAGACGAGCCCGGCCCCGGAATTGATCCGCTGCTCCAGTCACCGCGCTCGGAAGGCGCCATCCTGTCGTCCATGGTCACGGCCGTGGACGTGGGCAAGGACGGACGCTTCACCTTCACCGGGCTGAGGGACGGCTACTATCAGCTGGCCACGCTCTCGCCCGAGGGCACCGGCGTCGGCCAGCTGGTGAAGCTGGTCGTGCGGGGCGATCCGGGCGTGTTCCGGCTGGATCCTTCACGGAAGACCAAAGACCTCGGGACAATCAGCCTCACGTACTGAGTGAGCGGTGAGAAGGTGAAGGTGAGAAGGCGAAGTGAGAAGTGAGAGGTCCAGGTGAGAGGTGAGGGGGCGCATCCCCTCACCTCTCACGCTTTTCCCGCTCTCACGTCTCAGTGTGCCGTCTCACACGACACCCCTCAGCTCTCACCCTGCGTGTGCAACTCCCGCCTCCTCGTTCGTCTCCCGTGCAGACCCCAAACGGGAGATTCCCATGTTCCGACGTCTCGCGCTCGCGGCGGCCCTGGCCGCCCTCGCCGCCCCCTCGCTCCGGGCGCAGGGCTGGATCCAGCCTCCCATCGCCCGCATCGGGCCCTCGCCCATCATCCGCGTCAGCTCGACCGTGCGCACCCGGATCGACGGGCGCGTCGCCCGCGTCGAAGTCGAGGAGCAGTTCCGGAACGCCGGCGCCACCCTCGCCGAGGGGAGCTACCTCTACCCGATGCCGGGCGAGGCCGTCTTCACCGACTTCTCCCTCTGGATGGGCGAAACGCAGGTCCGCGGGGAGATGATGAGCGCCGATCAGGCGCGGGGGATCTACGAGGAGATCGTGCGGCGCGTCCGGGACCCCGCGCTGCTCACGCTCGAAGGTCACGGGATGATCCGCGCCCGCGTCTTCCCCATCCCGCCGGGCGAGACCCGGCGGGTCGTGCTCCGCTACACGCAGGTGCTGCAGCGCGCCGGCGACGCGCTCCGGCTGCGCTACGCGATCGGCAGCCGCCCGTTCACCGGTGGACACGGGTACCTCGATCAGCCCGAGGGCGTCCCCACCGACGCCTTCCGGTACACCGTCACCGTGCCCGGCGCAGACGCCTACGGCACTCCCTACTCGCCGACGCACGCCGTGACGAGCCGGCGGGTCGGCCGCGATCTTGAGATCACGCTGGATCCGGGCGCGTCCGGCGACGTGGAGATCTTCGTCCCACTGCGGCGGGGGCTGGTAGGCACGAGCGTCGTGACCAGCGCCCCCGCGGGGGAAGACGGCTACTTCATGCTCCTGATCGCGCCGCCCGCGTCCACCGACGCCGCCGTCGTCCCGCGGGACCTCGCCTTCGTGCTCGACGTGTCGGGCTCGATGTCCGGCGAGAAGATCGAGCAGGCGAAGGCGGCGCTCCGCCAGGCGCTGGCGACGCTCGGCCGGTCGGACCGCTTCAAGCTTGTGGCCTTCTCGACGCGGGTCGTGCCGTTCCGGGCCAACTACGTGGCGGCCACGCCGGAGAACGTGCAGGCCGCGCGCGAGTTCGTCGACCGCCTCGTGGCGGACGGCGGCACCAACATCGCCGGCGCGCTCGACGCCGTGCTGGGCGCCTCCGCCGACCAGTCCGAGCGCCTGCCCGTCGTCGTGTTCGTGACCGACGGCAATCCCACGGTAGGCGAGCAGGCGCCCGACCGGATCGCCGCCGACGCGGCGGCGCGGATCGGCCGCGCGCGCATCTTCACCGTCGGCGTCGGCTTCGACGTCAACACGTACCTGCTCGACCGCCTGGCCTCCGAGGGGCATGGGAGCGCGGAGTACGTCGCGCCCGACGCCAACATCGAGACGGCTATGGGTGAGCTGCTCGGCAAGATCCAGCACCCGGCGCTGGTGAATCTCCGGATCGCGGGCACGCCGGTCACCCTCGCGCAGACCTATCCCGCCGGCCTCCCCGACCTGTTCTACGGCGAGGAGCTGGTGGTGTTCGGGCGCTACCGGGGGGCGGGCGCGGGCCCGGTCGTCGTGACCGGCGAGCGGAACGGACGCACCGAGCGGTTCACCGCCGACGCGGTCTTTCCGGCGGCCGGGAGCGGCGCGTCAGGCGCGGAGGCTGGCGATTTCGTGCCGCGGCTCTGGGCCTCGCGCCGGATCGGCGACCTGACGCGGCAGATCCGGCTCGAGGGTGCTTCGCCGAGCCTGGTCGAGGAGGTGCGCGACCTCGGGCTGCGCTACGGGATCCTCACCGAGTACACCTCGTACCTGGTGCAGGAACCGATGACCGCGTGGAACCGGCCGCTGCCTATGCCGATGGCGCCGGCCCTGCGTGGCGGCGCGGGCTCGGCCGGACTGCAGACCGGGCGCGACGCGTTCGATCGCGCGCAGGCCAGCGCCGCGATGTCGGGGGCGTCGAACCTGGCGGCGGCAGACCACGCCGCCAAGGCGCGGATGGACGAGCTCGCCGTGGGCGGCGTCGCGGGCGGAGCCGCGCGCGCGGTCCGCCGCGCTGGCGGGCGGCTGTTCGTCCGGACCGACAGCGGCTGGACGGATGCCGCGCACCGGGACAGCTTGAAGGTGGTCGTGGTCGCGCCCTACAGCGATGCGTACTTCGCCTTGGCCCGCGCTCTGCCGGAGATCGCGCCGTGCCTCGGGGTGGGCGACGACCTGCTCATCGCCGGGCGCCGCGCCAGCATCCGGATCACCGCATCCGGCCGCTCCGCCTGGCGACCGGGGGAGTTGGAGCAGCTGGTGCGCGCGTTCCGGGGCGCGTGACCGCGGGCGGGCAGTGGGAGGAGACTCACGACCGAAGTTGGCGAGCTGTACGCGCTCTATCACGAGTCGCTCGTCCGGCTGCTGTATCGCCGGACGGGCGACCGCGAGCGCGCCGAGGACCTGGCCCAGGACGTCTTCGTCCGCGCGCTGGAGACGCCGCCGCTCAATCCGAAGCCGTGGCTGTTCGCGGTGGCGCTGAACCTCGCGCGGGACGAAGGCCGGCGCACGGCGCTCCAGGGCCGCACGCTGCAGCTGCTCAAGGGGGAAGGCGGCGTGGCGCCGCCGCCCGACGCCGCGCTGGAACGGCGCGAGCGCGCGGCGGCGGTGCACGCGGCCCTGGCGACGCTGAGCGACAAGGACCGGGAGGCGCTCCTCCTCAAGGCGGAGGGCTTCAGCTACGACGAGATTGCCGCGGCGCTCGGCCTCGCCAAGGGCGCCGTCGGCACCACGCTGGCCCGCGCACGTCGGAGACTGGTGGAGGCCTTTCGCGAGCAAGGACGGGTGAGCGATGTCACACGTTGACGACGGCAAGCTGAACGCGCTGCTGGACGGCGAGCTCGAGGCGGCGGAGGCCGACGCGGTCCGCGCGCACATCGCCGCATGCGCCGACTGCGCCAAGCGGCTCGACGAGGCGAAGCAGTTCCTCGCTGGCGCCGCCGATCTTCTCGGGGCGCTCGACCTGCCGGCGACGGTGAGCGGTCCCGCGACGCCGGTGCGGCGGGTGTCCAAGACCGCCAAGGAAATCGCGATCGACATCGACGGCGCCACGCACAAGAGCCCCGCGATCCGCCCCAACCTGCCTGAGCCGCCCGCGAGCGCCGCCCGGCCGCACTTCGACTTCACGACCCTCGCCTGGGCGGCGATGATCGTGCTGGCCATCGGCGTCGGGTACCTCGCCAACGAGGTGCGGCACATGCGCGGCACGCCGGTCGGCGAGGGCGCCGCGGGCCGGCCTCAAACCGCGGTGCCGGTCGCGTCAAACGCGCCGGCCGAGCCGCGCTCACACGGCGGCGCGAGCCCGGCGGCCCTCAAGAGCGGCCCGCCTGAACGCGCCTCCACGGCCTCGCGCGCGCATGCGGCCGCCACCACCGGCGTCGCCGCCAAGAGCGCGGCGCCGTCTCCGGGCAAGCGCCTCGCCGCTGCGCCGCGGCCGGTCCGCCGCCCGCCCGCGCGCGCCGCCGCAGCGAACGATCTCGCTGCCGCCACGGGAGCCGGGGCGCGAGCCCAGGAGGCCGTGCCCCCCTCGCCGGCGGCCCCCGCGTACCGAGCGGCCGCGGGCGTATCCACGGCCCCGGGCGTGGCGGGCGTAGCCGCGCCCCGCCCCGCCCCGGTGGCCTTCCGCCGCGTCACGCTCGAGGAGGCGGTGGCGCGCCTCAACGGCGTCATCCGGCTGATGGACGGCATGCGCATCGTGCAGGTGCAGCTCGGCCTCGGGAGCCTCGTGCCGGGCGCGGACCGCAGCCTCGACCTGGTGCGGCTGACCTACGCGGACGGCGCCGGGCGCCGACTCGTCCTCGACCAGCAGCGCATCGCGATCCCCGCGACGGGCGGCGGCATCTCGCCCGACCTCGGCATGCGAGTGGGCGATACCCTCACGACCGCCACCCCGAACGGCGGCGCGCGCGTGCGCTGGATCAGCGGGACCTTCTGGCTGTCGCTCGCCGGCAACCTGCCGCCGGACGAGCTGCGGAGGCTGTCGGAGCGGGTGCGGTAGGCGCGGTGGGACTCGTGTCGGGCCGCGATCCTGCGGGCGGCGCAGTAGCCGCAGCGGCGGCCGGCCGGCGCGCGTCCGGCGCGGTCAGCCCTCGGGGAGGGCCCCGTTCATGATGCCCTGCTGCAGCTGATCGAACTCGGCGGTCCGGTTGGCCGACGCCACATTCACCATCACCGCCCCCACGAGCTTGTGGCCCCGGGTGTAGAGCGCGGTGAAGTTCGGCGCCGCCAGGCCGGTGTCGCCCTTCGTCTCGACGCTGTCCGGCTTGTCGGTGTCCCCCAGCACGTTGATCGTGACGTCGAACAGGTCGGAGAAGAACACCGACTGGTGGAGGTACGCCTCCCCGGCGCCGGCCATGTTGCGGCCCGCCTGCTTCCCCTGCGCGAGCGCGTTGTCCCAGTGCTCCAGCCGCCGCGGCTGGCGCGTCACGGGATCCGGGAAGCGGGCGATGTCGCCCGCGGCCCAGACGTTCTCGGCGTTGGTCTCCAGCCGCACGTTCACCACCACGCCGCCGCGGTCGATCGCGAAGCCCGAGGTGGCCAGCCATCCGGTGTTCGGCTCCGCCCCGACGCCCGCGACCACGACGTCCGCTCGGTACTCCTGCCCGGTCTCGCTCGCCACGCCCACGACCTTCCCGCCCGACGCCTTGATGCGCGCCACGCGCAGGTTGGTCTTGACCGTGATCCCGTGGCTCTCGAGGTAACGCTGGAAGAAGTCCGAGAGGGCCGGATCGGCGAACCGCCCGTACACGGTCGGCCCCGTCTCGAGCACGGTGACCTCCGCACCGAGGCCCCGCGCGGTCGCCGCCACCTCCATACCGATGAAGCTCGCGCCGACGAGCACGACCTTGACCCCCGGCTTCAGGACGGCCTTCAGCGCCGTAGCGTCAGCCAGCGTCCGCAGCAGGAAGAAGCCGGGGACGTCGGTGCCCGGGACGTTGAGGTGGCGGGCCCGCGAGCCGGTGCACACCAGGAGCCGGTCGTAGGGCAGACGCTCCCCGTTCTTCAACGTGACGCTGCCCTTCCCCATGTGCACCGACTTGGCCTCGACACCGAGCCGGTAGCGCACCCGGTTATCCCGATACCAGACGGCGTCGTGCACGCGCACCGATTCCAGCTGGTCGCGGCCGGCGAGATAGCCTTTGGAGAGCGGGGGGCGGTGGTAGGGCAGCTCCCGCTCCGCGGACGTGACGACGATCTCGCCGTCCGGGTCCAGCTCGCGGATGCCCTCCACGGCGCTCGCCGCAGCGAGCCCTCCTCCGACGATCAGATAGCGCGTCATGGTGCCCCTAAGGTAGGGCAAGTTCCACAGAGAGCAAGAGTTGCGAGGCGGTCAGACTAGTGGTGGGCGCCCGCTTCTTCTTCCATCCGCGTCAGCAGCCTGGGCGAGACGATCGGGTACCGCCTCGCGAACCCCACGTGGGCCAGCCCCCACAGCCCCGCGAAGCCGGCCGTCACGAGCAGCTCCGGCCAGCCCAGCGGCGCGCGCGTGGCGCTTTGCACGATGGACGGCACCACAAACACCCAGCGGTCCAGCCAGAGCCCCACGAGCGAGATGACGGCGAAGGTCCCGAGGATCGCCGGCGTCTTCTTCGGCACGACGCCCATCAGTCCCCAGAACGGGACCACGAAGACCAGGATCACCGTCAGGATGCCGATCGGCCGCCACGGCTGGGCCGCGAGGCGCAGCATCATGAAGCTCGTCTCCTCGGGCATGTTGCCGTACCAGATCACGATGAACTGGGAGAAGAACAGGTACGCCCAGAACACGGTGAAGCCGAAGCAGAGCTTGCCGAGGTCGTGCAGGGTCTTGGCGGTGACCAGGGTTTCGAGTCCGAGGTGCCGCCGCCAGAAGATGGTGGTGAGGGCGAGCGTCATCAGCGCCATCAGCCAGGCGGCCATGAAGAAGTAGGCGCCGAGCAGGTTCGACAGCCAGTGCGGCGCGAGCGACATGATGAAGTCGAAGGCGAGCAGGGTCATCACCACCGCGTACGTCACGACCAGGCCCGGTGCGAGACGCGAGAGGCGCGCCTCGATGCGCGTCAGCTCCTCGCCCGTGGCGACGTCGGCGCGCAGGGAGTCGCGCACGAACCAGAACGAGAGTCCGTACATGAAGAGGAGGCCGACGCCGACCCGTCCGAACACGAACCAGTCGCGCAGCCAGAACCCCTTGGGCCACTCCTCCACGGGCGCGGCGATCCACGGAAAGACGTGGACGCGGCCGAGCCAGAGGACGAGAAAGAGGACGAACGAGACCGGGAGGAACGCCGCCGAGGCCTCGGCGATGCGGCGCAGCGAGTGGCTCCAGCGGGACTTGGAGATGACCTGCGTCGCGGCGAACAGCACGCCGGCCTGCGAGAGCCCGGTCCAGTAGAGCCAGTTGACGTGGAAGGCGCGCCAGGCCCGCGCATGCGACGCGCCGTGCACCAGGACCAGGAAGGTCGCCGTGCCCACCAGCGCCAGGAGCGTCAGAAGCGGCACGAGATACGCGGGGAGCGGCCGAGCGAGACGCGCCAGGACCTCGTCCCGCATCGCGTGCCGGGTCTCCACCGCGCTGCTCACTGGAGCCCCTGCAGCTTTCGCACGTAGTTCACCACGTTCCACCGGTCCGCCCCGCGGATCTTGTCGCCGTACCTCGGCATGATCCCGCGGCCCTGCTTGATCATCGCGTAGATGTAGCCGTCGCTCCGGGCCTTGGTCGCGTCCTGCGTGAGGTCCGGCGGCGGCACGAACTTGGGCACCACGGTTCCGTCGGAATGCCCGGCGGGGCCGTGACACACGATGCAATAGGTGTTGAAGAGGATCTCCCCTCGCTCCAGGGAGGCCGCGGTGCGCGGCACCGGATTCCCCACGTTCTTGAGGTCCGTCGAGATGTCGAGCGAGTCCTCGTGGCCGACCGTGGGCACGCTGCCCTCCGGCGGCATACGCGGCGGCGCCTCGAACGGGCGCACCGCGACCTGGCGCGACATCGAGGTGAACCACGGCACCTTGGCGATGGCGTTGTCGAGCGTGGTGCACCCGCCGGCCGCGAGCGCCAGGGCGAGCGCTGCCCCCGCGGCGGCCGGCCTACGCATCCTTCACCTCTTCGGCGCCGGCGGCGCGGAAGATCTCGCGCGCGGCGGCGAGCTGGGCGGGTCCGCCGAGCGCCACGACCCCGATCTTGTCGTCGGAGAACCGCGGGTCGTAGCCCAGGGCGCCTCCCAGCTTCGGCAGGCCCGCCAGCAGGAACATCCCCGCCACGGTCACCAGCGCGCCGATCAGGATCGTCGTCTCGAACCCGATCACGATGAAGGGCGGCCAGGAGACGATTGGCTTGCCGCCCGTGACCAGGGGCCAGTCGAGCGAGGTGGCGATGGCGTAGAAGAAGCCGAACGCCGTGCCCGAAAGCGCTCCGAACAGGGTGAAGAGACGGACCGGGCTCTCCTTCTTGGCCAGTACCTCCGCCAGCTCGGGACGCGGCGCGGGCGAATAGACGCGGTAGTTGGCGTAGCCCTGAGCCTTCAGGGCCTCGAGCGCGGTCACGGCCGCGTCGAGCCGCCCGAACACGCCGACCACGCAGGCCGGGGCGCTCACCGGTGCGCTCCCGCCTTCACGGGCACCGGCAGCGCCTCCTTGACCTCGGCGATGGCCACCGCCGGGAAGAACTTGATGAACAGCAGGAACCACATCGAGAACCAGCAGAAGCTGCCGATGAGGATCCCCAGCTCCGGCCACCGCGGCACGTAGTACGACCACTGCCAGGGCTCGTACTCGTGCGACAGCCCCGTCACAATGATCACGAACCGCTCGAACCACATTCCGATGTTGATGAAGATCGAGATCACGAACAGCGCCGTGAGGCTGCTGCGGATCTTCCGGAACCAGAGCAGCTGCGGCACGAACGCGTTGCAGGTGAGCATGATCCAGGTCGCCCACCAGTACTGGCCGAAGGCGCGGTTGTAGAACGAGGCGCGCTCGAACGGGTTGCCGCTGTACCACGCCATGAAGAACTCGGTGGCGTAGGCGTACGTCACGATCATCGCCGTCAGGAGGCACAGCTTCGCGAGGCTGTCGAAGTGCTTGACCTCGATGTAGCGCTCCAGGTGGAACGCCTTCCGGAGCGGCACGAGGATCGTGATCACCATCCCGCACCCGGAGTAGATCGCGCCGGCGACGAAGTACGGCGCGAAGATCGTGGCGTGCCACCCCGGCACGATGGACATCGCGAAGTCCCACGACACGACGCTGTGCACCGACAGCACCAGGGGCGTCGCGAAGCCGGCGAGGTACAGATACATCTTGCCGAAGTGCCGCCACTCGCGGTCGGAGCCCTTCCAGCCGAACGACACGAGCCCGTAGAGCTTCTTCCGCCACCCCGCCGCCCGGTCCCGCACCGCCGCCACGTCGGGGATCAGCCCCATCAGGAGGAAGGTGCTGGAGACCGTGAGGTAGGTGGAGATGGCGAAGACGTCCCACACCAGCGGCGAGCGGAAGTTGGACCACAGCCCGCGGAAGTTCGGGTACGGGAAGACCCAGTACGCGTACCAGGCCCGCCCGAGGTGCAGGACCGGGAAGAGGCCAGCGGTCATCACCGCGAACACCGTCATCGCCTCGGCGGCGCGGTAGATCGAGGTGCGCCACCCCGAGCGGAACAGGAGCAGGATCGCGCTGATCAGCGTCCCGGAGTGCGCGATGCCGACCCAGAAGACGAACGTCGTGATGTACGTGCCCCAGAAGATCGGGGGCTGGTAGCCGGTGACCCCGAGCCCGTAGCGGAGCTGGTAGCCCCAGCAGACCGCGCCGAACAGCAGGCCCACCAGGATGACCGACATCCCGGCGAAGTACTTCTTCCCCGGCGGCCGCAGCGTCTGGATGATGTCGTGGGTGACGTCGCCGTAAGTCGGCGGCGCCGGCGTGGACGGGACGGGAGCGGCGAGGGTCGCCATCGCGCTAGGCCTTCCCGTCGTGGATCACGCGCTCCAGATACGTGATCCCCGGTCTCGTGTTGAGCATCTCGAAGACCCGGTAGCCGCGCGGGTCCGTCTTGCTCCGGCTGACGCGGCTGGCCGGATCGTGGGCGTCGCCGAAGACCATCGCGTCGGCCGGACAGGTCTGGACGCAGGCCGGCGTGATGTCGCCGTCCGCGAGCGTCCGGTTGCGGACCTTGGCGTCGTTCTGCGCGAACCGGATGCGCTGGACGCAGAAGGTGCACTTCTCCATCACGCCCTTGGTCCGCACGGTGACGTCGGGGTTCAGCTGCCAGTTGAGCGGCTCGGGGAAGGCGAAGTACGGGCCGCCGGCGGTGCCGTAGTCCCACCAGTTGAAGTAGCGGACCTTGTACGGGCAGTTGTTCGCGCAGTAGCGCGTGCCGACGCAGCGGTTGTACACCTGGCCGTTGAGGCCGTCGGGCGTGTGGTAGGCCGCGTAGACCGGGCAGACCGGCTCGCACGGCGCGTTCTCGCACTGCTGGCAGAGCATCGGGATCTGACGCACCTGCCAGTCGGTGCCCGCCGTGTCGCCCTCCAGGTAGCGTTCCAGGCGGATCCACGCCATGCCGCGATGGCGCTGGGTCTGCTCCTCCCCCACGACGGGGAGGTTGTTCTCCGCGTAACAGGCGGTCATGCACGCCGAGCAGCCCGTGCAGCGGGAGAGGTCCACCGCCATCTCCCACTTGGGCTGCGGCTTGGCGTACTCGCCCACGAAAGCTCGCTGCTGCTGCGAGGCCGCCGCGGCGGCGATGGCCGAGCGCTCGGCGTCGGTGATCGTCGCCTCGGGCGCGGGCTCCACCTCGCCCCGCCGCGCCCCCGCGACGGTCACCGCGCGGGAGATGCCGCGGCCCATCTGCCGGGCGCTTCCCTCGGTGGTGGCGAGCGGGATCGTGCGGCCGGTCTTGGTCAGCGTCACGCGCGTGGAGCAGAACGCCAGCGCGCCGGAGGCGTCAGTGGCGGCGGCGGCCAGCAGATCGAGCGGGTTGACACCGCGCCCCTTCGCGGTGCGGCCGTACTCCGTGTGGCCCTGCCCGATCGGCATCGCGACCACGTCGCGCCGCACGCCCGGATAGACGTACACCGGCGCCTCGACGCGGCCATGCGGCGAGGCGACGGTGACGACGTCGCCGTTCTCGACGCCGAGGGCGCGCGCGGTGTCCGGGTGCACCTCGATCCAGCTCTGCCAGGCGATCTTGGTCGCCGGATCCGGCAGCTCCTGCAGCCAGCCCTTGTTCGCACCGCGCCCGTCGAACAGCGCCGCGGAGGGATAGACCACCAGCACCGGCGCCGCGGCGTCACCGTCGAACGCGGGCGGCTGGTACAGGAGCCGGGCGAAGTCCGACACGAGGTAGACGGAGTGCTGCGGCGCGGAACCGAACTGGCCGCCGTGCTGCAGCGTCTGCTCGAGCGCGGCCGGCGCGAGGCCCTTCGCCACCAGGTCGCGGGCCGATGCCGCCCCTCCGCCGACCTTCTTCCCCGCTTTCTCCGCCGCCGCCAGCAGCACGTCGGCGCTCTGGCGCGTGTCGAACACCGGCGTCATCGCCGGCTGCACGAAGCTCCGGGTGCCCCCGGCCGTCTCCACGACGCCCCACTGTTCCAGCGGCGTGTGGTCGGGGAGGATGAGGTCGCACAGCGCCGCGGTCTCGTCGAGGTGGCTCGCCAACGCGACTTTGAGGCCGACCTTGCGGAAGGCGTCCGCGAACCCGGCCGCCTTCGGCAGGGCGAACGCCGGGTTGGCATCGTGCACCAGCGCCACGTCCACGGTCCCGCCCTGCATCGCCGCGACGAGCGCCGTGGCGTCGTGATAGCGCGAGAGCCGGTCCAGCGCCCGCCCGGCCTGGAAGCGAACCGTGCGGCCGATGTTGCCCGCCACGTAGTTCAACAGGTGCACCGCCACGGCGGTCTGCGTGGCCGCGCGGTGCTGGTGCGCCACGCCGCCGCCCACCGCCAGGCTGGGCTGAGCCGCGGTGAACTCCCGCGCCAGGCGGTCGATCACGGCCGCGTCCACGCCCGTGCTCTCGGCCACGCTCTGCGCCGTGAAGCGCCCGAGGAAGCCGCGCACGCGGTCCGCTTCCGCGCCGGAGAAGTGCGCGCGGCCCAGCCGGATCACGCTCGCGGCGATCCCCAGCGCGAGCAGCCCCTCGGTGCCCGGCTTCGGCGCGATCCACTCGTCGGCGCTGAACGCCGTGAGGCCGCGCCGCGGCTCCACGGCGACGAACCGCGCCATCCCGCCGTCACGGAAGCCGTGCGCCTCGGCGAAGGCGCGCGTGTACTCGACCGGCGAGATCCACGTCTCTAGGAAATCCGCGCCGAAGGAGAGGATGTAGCGGGCCGCCGCGAAGTCGAACGCCGGGACGGACGCGACGCCGAAGGCCAGGCGGCTCGCCTCGCGCAGTGGCTCGTACGCGAACGCCTCGTAGCGCAGCCGCCGCGTCGAGCGGAACGCCCGCAGCCACTCGTCGTAGAACCCGTCGAGCACGCCGCTGTCGGCGCCCGTCACCAGCGCGACGCGGTCCGGCCCCGACGCCGCCGCCGCGCCCAGCGCCTCAGCCAGCTGGGCGATCGCCGCGTCCCAGCTCACCGGCTCGAGGCCGCGCGTCGTGTGGCGGAACGGCCCACGGATGCGGTCCGGATCGTACAGCCCCTGCAGCGACGCCTGCCCGCGCGCGCACAGCTTCCCTCGCGAGACCGGGTGCGCGGGATTGCCCTCGACCTTGACGGCGCGCGCTTCCCGCGTCTTCACGTGTATCCCGCACCCCGCCGGGCACTCGCGACAGGTGCTCGCGTAGAAGGTCGGGATGCCCGGGACCACTTCGTCCGGCGGCGTCACGTAGGGCAGCAGTCGGTCGGACGACTCCGACGAGCAACCGGCCGCCAAGCCGGCGCCCGCCGCCCCCGCCACCTGAAGGAACCGCCGTCGCTTCATCGCGCTCCCTAGAAATGGCAGCGGGTGCAGTCGCGCGTCACGCCCCGCTTCATGTGACAGCTCGTGCACCAGCCCATGGAACTCACGTCGATCGCCTGGAACACCCGCGGCATCTGCTGGATGTTGCCGTGGCAGGTCTGGCAGGCGAGAGCGGCCGCCACGTGGCGCATGTGCGGGAAGTGGGCGTACTCCGGGATCTTGTTGATCCGCACCCACGGCACCGACTGGCCCTTGGTGTAGTAGTCCCGCAGCTTCGCGATCTCGGCGTTCGGATTCCCCGCGCTGTCCGGCGCCGACGTGATGAGGTGGCACCCCATGCACGTGCTCAGCGAGGGGATGTTCACCGTCCAGGAATTGGCCGCGTTGTTGTGACAGTACAGACAGGGGATGCGGTACTGACCTGCGTGGATGTCGTGCCGGTAGAAGATGGGCTGCACGGGCCCCTTGAGGCGGCGCGGCAGCGCCGGCCACGGTCCGCCGGGACGCACGCCCGTGAGGCTCGAGTATCCCCCACCCCCCGACGCCGGCAGCGGCCCCAGCCCCGTGTCCATCTGGATCTCAGTCACCGGCGGTGGTGGCGCGCCCTGACCCCTGGCCAACGAAATGCCGGCGAGCGCCGCGGCCAGACCGAGCAGCACGACGCCGGCGATCTTGTAGCTCAAACGCTTCATCCAGACCCGGACCAGAGGGTGGAGAGGCACGACGCGATGTTTGAGTGAGGCGGCGAAATTCTACTTGCGGCCGCGGGCATTTACAAGGCCCGGTTGGCCGCGTCGACTGCGGCGGTCGCGCGGTCCCGGCGCAGCAGCAGGATCACGCCGAACCCGGCGAGCAACAGGCTGAGGAGCTGCCCCATCGACAGCGGCCCGAGCACGGTGCCGAGCGGGTGCGACGGGTTCACGAACTGCGCGTCGGGCTGCCGCGTGAACTCGATGAGGAAGCGTGCCGCGGCGTACAGCAGCAGGAAGGCCGCCGCCAGCTTGCCGGTCCCGAGCCGCTCGTGCCGTCGGACGTAGATCCACCAGAGTACCCCGCCGATCACGAGCCCCTCGAGCGCGGCCTCGTAGAGCTGCGAGGGATGGCGGAGCGGCACCTGGGGGGCGATCGCCGCCCACGCGCCGCTGGCGCGCAGGGTGGCGTAGGCGTCGTGCCAGTTGAGCGGCCCGGCGCGCGCCAGCTCCGGCGACAGCGCCTGCGCCGCGGGGTCGGTCGGGAACCGCATCCCCCACGGCAGCCAGGCGGGCGCGACGCGGCCGAACAACTCGCCGTTGATGAAGTTGGCGATCCGCACCACGAAGATGCCCGGCGGCGCGGCGAGCGCGAGGCCGTCGGCGAGCCGCCCCCACGACACCTGGCGGCGCCGCGCGAACAGCAGCGACGCGACGAACACGCCCGCCAGGCCGCCGTGGAACGAGAGACCGCCCTCCCACAGCTTCACCAGCTCGACGGGATGCGCGAGCATCCGCGGATCGTAGAACACGGCGTAGCCGAGCCGGCCGCCGAGCAGGACCCCCGCGACCAGCCAACCGATGAGGTCGCTGACCGCCGCCTTGGTGAGCGGGAGGAAGCCGTCCCGCACCATCTTGTCGAGCAGCAGGCTCGCGACGACGAACCCGACCAGGTACCCGATCCCGTACCAGCGGATGGCGAGCGGCCCGAGGTGGATGGCGACGGGATTCCAGCCGGGGAACGCGATCTCGGCGAAGATCATCCCGTATTCTACTCGGCGAGGGCGAGGCGGGTCAGCGCGGCCTCGGGGAGACGGAACGGGAAGTGGGTGCCGAAGACGAAGCGGTCGCGGCCGACCGTGCGGCGCAGAAGCGCGAGCTGATCGTCGGGCGGGCCCCAGAGCCACGCGATGTCCCAGCGGATGCGCGCGGCCTCGGACGGCGTCGAGCCGAAGTGGACTTCCTCGATGAGCGCGCGATCGGCGTTGGTCACCAGCACGGCGACCCCGGGATGAGCGCGGACCACCGCGCGCACGTCCGCGCCGAGCAGCTCGGGGGCGACATCGAGCCGGTGGCGCTGGCGGCCGTCCTCCAGCCGGACGGTCAGCACCAGCACGAGGCCGGCGGCCGCGCACGCGGCGGTCAGGGCGCGCATCTCCGCACCGGCGGCTCCAAAGCCGTAGTGCGTCGGGTAGGTCCGCACCGCCGGAGCGCCTTCCCGCTTCGCGCGCTCCACCTCGTGCTCCCATCCCGGATACGCCGGGTTCACCGCGGGCACCGGCAGCAGGCGGGCGCGGTGCGGCGCGAGCAGGCGGAATAGCTCGTCGTTCCCCGCGGCGACGTCGCGGTAGAAGATGCTGGGCACGTGCCCCACCCACGCCCGAACGACGTGCAGGCGCGCCATCTCGGCGGCGAGCCGCTCCGGCGTCGGGTCGGGCAGCGCCCGGAAGGGATACGGCCCGACCAGCGCGTTGTGGTCTACAAGCTCAGGCGTAGTCACCAGAACGGCGCTCTCCGCTTGGGTTTTCGAGGTGAGCACCCCTCCACTGTGCCCCAAATGTGCCCCTGCTCACGAGCGGGCACCAGAGGCAGCGCGCTGCGTCGCGTGGTACGCCGCCAGCCTCTCGACCGCCGCGTTCAAGTCGCGCTCGTCAACAATGTCGTAGCGCCGAAACACCTCACGCGTGAGGTGGCCGGTGATCTGCATCGCAACGTGCTCGGGCACTCCGGCCCGAATCAGATTCCGAGAGGCGGTGCGCCGGCGCGGCGATCACCTCGGCCCACACCTTCGAATAGGGCTGGTGCGTCTCGCGGCAGAACTCGGTCAACGGTTGCAGCGTCATCGGCCTACACCTCCATGAGAAAGAGGAAGAGCCGGGCACTCGTCTCCGACCGATGGGCTCCTCGGTCGTGCGAGCACCCGGCCCCGCCGGATGCTTCTGAGCCAGCCCCGCTGGCTCTACGGACTACGCGAGAGTGTGGAAGCACCCTCTCTTCCCTGCCCGACAAGTAGTGTGAACGCGCTGAGCGTCTAGACCACGAAGTCTAGATCGCGTCAGCGTCGCCGGGCCTCGACATAACGCCTCCCTCACGCCCTCGGGCTACGATGTGCATGATAGCTGTGGCGGGCGGGCCGCCCGCCGCTGAGGGCATCAGGAGGGCCGCGCCATGTTGCGTCGCCGCGTCATCGTTCTTTCCGCCTCGCTGCTCGCCACCGCGATAGCAACCCCTGTGACTGCGCAGCGCCTTGAGGTCGGCGCCCGAATCGGATACTCGCCCCCGACCGGAACGCTGTTCCAAGTGATCGCCGGTGGTGTCATCCGATCATGGGATGGCAGCAGCGGCCTCTCAGTCGGCGCGGTTGCGTCGTACTGGCTGCTCGCACACCTCGGGATACAGGGCACCGTAGACCTCCGCTTCGCCCGGCACTATGTCGCAGAAGGAGCTTGGACTTCCTCCTGCTACACCGTGGGGTGCCAGCCTGTAGTGAACCCTCCAGTACTGCTAGACACGAGCGCCACGCAGCTAGTCGCATCGCTCCGCCTTGCCGCTCGGCAGGCGCTGGGGCCCAGACTCGAACTCAGCGCCAGCCTTGGCCCGGCGATGATCCTTTTCGGCCATTCAGAGTACCGTCCCAGCGGACCTGCGGCCTATGGCCTGGCGCAGAACTATGCGTACGGAGTCGCGGGTGGACTATCGGCAGCGTGCGCACTCTCGTCTCGCCTCCGTCTCACTGTGAGCACCGACGATGTCGTCTTTCGGGTGCAGCCAGCTGCTGTACGAGGCGGCTTTGCCTCTGACGGGTGGCAGATCTACTCGGTGGCGGCCCCCCTGCGGCACGAGTTCACCGTCAGTGCGGGGTTGAGCTTCCGGGTACTGTAGACACTCGCCGCTCCAACACCAGCTTGGCAGGTGTGCCCTTAGTGTACCCTTGAGCCCAGGTTACCGGGTGCGCTGAATGCACGACGGGCACCGTTGCCGGTGCCCGTTTCGTGCTCAAACTGCTCTGCTGTGTCCTGCTGTTCAGCCCGACCCGCGACCTACAAGCTCAGCCGGAAGAGCCGCGCCGCGGTCTTCCATCGGATGCCCTCCAGCGCTTCGGGCACGACCCCCATCGTCTCCAAGGCGCGCAGTTTCGCCCATCCCGTGTCCATCGTCAGGTCGCAGCCCCAGAGCAGACGCTCCGGGCCGACGCACTCCAGGCACAGCTCGAGCATCCCGCGATCCACGCCGCTGCCGGACAGGTCCACGAACACGTTGGGCACGCCGCGCAGCACGCGCAGCGAGTGTGCCCAGTCCCCGCCCCCGCCGATGTGCGCCAGGATGAAGGCGCAGGCGGCGTGGCGTCCGGCGAGCTCGAGCAGATCCAGTGCGTCGGAGATCTCCTGATTCGGCACCTCGCGCGTGCGGCGCTGCCATGCGTGCTGGAGCACCGGCACGCCGCGCTCGCCGGCGAGAGCGGCGATCGGATCGAGGAGCGGGTCGCTCGCGCGCCGGCTCGCCGCCAGCTTGACGCCCACCATGCCGGCGGCCAGGCCCCGCTCGATCTCAGCGATAGCGTGCGCCGTGTAATTCGGGTTCACGGCGACGTACCCCTTCACCAGCGACGGGTGCGCTCGGACGATGGCGCGCAGCGCGTCGTTCCCCGTGGTGACATCCTCTGGCGAGGGGAAATAGATGGGCGACGTGCGACCCCAGCTGCCGAGGATCGAGGCAATGTGGAGCGTGATACCGATCCTGGCGCCGGCCGCCAGGCGGCTGCGGTTCAGCTCTTCCCAGTCGGCACGCGGCGACGCCGCGTGCGAGAAGTGCGCGTGCACGTCCACCAGAGGCCCGCTCACCGCGGCACCTCCGCCAGCACCTCCCGCACCACCCTCAGCGTCTCGTCCACGTCGCTCCGCTCGTGACTCAGGCTCGGGAAATTGTATCCGCCCCGCTTCAGCAGCACACCCTTGCGCACGCACCCCAGGAGGAAGCGGCGCTCGCGCTCGCTTTCTCCGAAGCGCAGGAACCACATCTCGGGCAGACCGCACACCTCGAGGCCCGGTGCGGCGAGCGGCGCGAGCCCGTCGAGGATGGCGCCGCCGATCGTCGCCAGGTGCCGCGCCACGTCCGTCTCCGCCCACACGTCGAGCACGGCGCGCGCGGCCGCGAGCGCCACGAACTCCGTCGCGAGCGTCGAGGAGATCCAGGTGCTGCGCACAGCGGCCATGAGGTCGGCGCGCCCCACCACCGCCGCGAGCGGGAACCCGTTGGCGAGCGCCTTGCCCAGCACCGCGAGGTCGGGCGTGACGGACCATCGTCCGGCCGCCCCGCCCGGTCCCAGGCGATAGCCGGTCTTGATCTCGTCGAAGATCAGCACCGTGCGCTCGCCCGCGAGGCGCCGGGCCGTCGAGAGCCAGGCGGCCGACGGCGAGCGCTCCACGACCGGTTCCAGCAGGATCGCGGCAGGAGGGCCGCCGCGCGCCACCGCCGCCTCGAGCGCCGCGACGTCGTCGAACGGCACCGCCGTCCAGAGCGTCGCGGTGGCCGCCGGCACGCCCGCGCCGGACGTCGGCCCGTCGAGCCAGCCGCTGTAGCCGGCGTGCACCACGCGGTCCCGGCCGGTCGCGACCCGCGCGATCCGCACCGCCGCTGCCACAGCCTCCGCGCCCGTCTTGAGGAAGCGCGCCTGCTGCGCGCCGGGATAGGCGGCGCAGAGCCGCTCGGCGACCTCGACCTCCAGCCGGTGCGGCAGCGGCCCCACGGCACCGTCCCGGACCGCACGCTCGGCCGCCTCCACCACCCTGGGGTGAGCGTAGCCCAGCGCGACCGCCCCCAGCGCCATCGTCCAGTCGAGCAGGTCGAGCCCGTCGGCGGTCCGAACCCGCGCACCGGAGGCGCGCACCAGGTGCGTCGGACCGCCCGGGCCTCCGAACATCGCCTCCGGCGCCTTCGAGCCGGTCGAAGTGAATCCTGCCACCGCCTCCGCCGCGCGGCGCGCGAGATCGTCGGAGCGGCCCGCCTCGCCGGCGCGCGTCACGTCAGCGCTCCGCCGCCACCAGCGGGAGGTCGTGCGTGAGCGGCCGGTCGCCAGCGAGATAGAGCCGCGAGCCCTGGGCGCCGGACCAGACCAGTTGCGCCGTGCGCCGCTCCCGTCCCTCGCGGATCCGGTTCACGTAGAGATCGAACCCGAAGTCCCCCACGTCGTCCGAAAGCTCGATCGCGCAGGTGACGCGATAGCCGCGGTCGGTCGGCTGCCAGGCGCCCTCCACCATCTCCGGCGCCGCGTCGGTGCCGGGGACGGCGGAGAGCTTGAGCCGCGAGGGATCGTCCGGGTCGGGCACGATGAGCCAGCCGAGGAAGGTCACCGCGGCGACGTACACCTGGATCCCGTCGGAGTGAATGTCCGGATTCTCGTTCTCCCACTCCGGGTCGGGCGCGCCGCGCCGGCGGAACGCAGGCTCGGCCGCGTTCACCTCGACCGCGAGGTACAGCGTCGAGCCCGCGTGATTGAGCCAGGCGCGCGCCGAGAACGCCTCCGGGCCCTCCCACGGCTCCTCGGCGCGGCGGAACTGCTCGGCGCGATCCAGGACCAGCGGCGCGTCGAGGCGGAAGCCCTCGAGCGTGCCGTCGAGCGCCGGCGCTTGCGGCACCGCGAGGCTCCGCGCCGCGGCTACCTGCGGCTCGGCTTTCGCCGGGGCGCTCGGCGGCGGCTCCTCCGGCAACTCGCGCGCCCCGCCGAGCTCGATGGGGTCGCCGCGGCCGAGATCGATGCGCCACCCGGTGTCGGTCGGTGCGTGCGAGTGCATCCCGCCACCCGCGAGCCGCACCACGTACTCGTCCTCGTGGCACTCGACCTCCTCCACGGTGTCGCCGCCGACGCACGCCACGAGCGTCACCTCCTCGCCGCTCGACGCCACGACCGCGAAGTCGAGGTCCTCCGGCTCCCCCGCGGCCGGCGGCGGCCCGGGCGCGGTCGTCAGCTGCACCTGGAACGGCTGGCGACCCGCGAGGAAGATCGGCAGCACGCCTTCGGCGCGCTCGAAGGTCACGCCCGCCTGGTGCACGGCCGCGCGGCCGAGCCCGTGCCAGGGGACCGCCAGCGACCGCTCGCCCACCGCACTGGCCATCTGTACCACGTCCAGCACGTACCACGGGGTCACCACGACGGTCCGCTGCATTCCCGCCCCGTCGTACGCGGTCCCGTCGGGGAGCTGCGCACACACCCAGCCGAATTCGCCCTGCTCCTCGAACCCCACGCAGATGCCGCGCGCCTCCGACTGGGAGAGGCCGTCCACCAGCGGCGCGTTGTGCGCCCACGTGGTGCGGTACCAGGCGAGCTTCCGCGAGACGTACGATCCGGTGCCGAAATCCACGAGCCACGGGACGCCGCCGGCGTGCACCGTGAGATTGAGCCGGTCGGGATGGCCGTGCCCGCCGCCGGACTCGCCGTAGTCGAGGCTCACGTAGCGCCGGCCGCCCTCCCCGTCGTCGCGGAAGACCGCGAGGCCCGTCGCCTCCAGATGCACGGTGCCGGGGCGCCAGGCGTCGGGCCCAGTCTGCGGCAGCTCGCGCGGCATCCAGAGCAGCCCCTTCCACCCGAGGCCGGAGCGGCGCACGCCCGAGGCCGGCTCGTTGCGCTCGACCTCCGTGATTGCGCCGGCGCCCTCCGCCACCACCGGCACCGACGCGTCGTAGACGTGGGCGAGGAGCGAGGACAGCTCCGGGCGCGGGTGGCGCGCGAGCGCGAGCTCCCACAGCTCCGCCATCCGCCGGTGCCGGAGCGACACGCCGAACTTGGAGTCGCGCCGCGCGGGAAAGGTGAAGTCCGGGAGGCTCGTCAGCACCGGCGCCCAGAACGCCGCGCGGAACTTCGCCGCGCGGGCGTCCGGCGCGCCCCAAAGGTCCACGTCGCCGCGCGTCCGCAGCATCTCCGCGCCCCACGCCAGAGCCCGGAGGGTGAACCAGTGGTAGTTCTCGCCCTCGTACCAAAGCCCATCGGCGAGCACACCCTTCTCCATGATCGCGAGAAGGCCAGAGTCGCCGTGGGCCGCCGAGCGCGAGAGGGACGCGTCGCCCAGCACGCCGCCGAGCGCGTACAGCGCCGCCGCGTTCCACGCCTGGCGGTTGGAGAGGCCTTCGTCGAAGTCCGCGATCAGCGCCGCGGAGGGCCGGAACAGCCGCTCGACGAGATCGCGCTCGAGGTCGGCCGGGAGGCGGCCGCACTCGCCCAGCAGCGAGGCGGCGGCCGCCAGCTGCAGCACCCAGACCGACTCCAGGTAGGTCGAGAAGAACGGGCGGCTCGGGCCGAGGGCGTTGTCCGCGTTGGGATACTCCAGGTACCGGGCGGCCAGCGCCGCGAGCGTCTCGAGGGCCCTGGCCTCGCAGCGCGGTTCGCGGTCCAGGGCCGCGATGAGCGCGGCTTCCCAGCAGCGCTCCGCCAGCCAGAGCTGGTACCAGTACACCCACCAGCGGTGGGTCTGCTCGGACGCCCAGATCCTGCCGCAGCGCGTGCAGCGCTGGGCCTGCGGCGACCATGGGTCGAACGCCAGCTCGGCGCCGTCGTCGCGGCAGAGACTCCCCCACCGCGACAGGAGGGCCTTGGCCTCGGGGACGTACAGCGACCGCGTAACGAACTCCCCGACCTCCGCGCGGAGACGCGCGTCCAGCGCCGTGAGATCGGGCGACGCGGCCACCTCGACGCGGCGCCGCTCCAGTGCATCGGGAGCAACGAGCACGCTGCGCACGTCAGTGGTCCGCGGCGAGCCAGCTCACGACGCCCGCCGAATCGAAGGAGTAGCGAAGGACCTGGCCCCCGGCGGCGCGGAGCGCCTCCGCCACGGCGAAGGCGCGTCCCGCCCGCGCGAGGAAGACCATGCAGCCGCCCGCGCCGGCGCCGCAGGCCTTGCACCCCGCCGCGCCCGCCCCCGCCGCGGCGCGTTCCAGATCGCCCATCGTCGCCGTGCGAACCCCCTCCCCCAGCGCCTGCTGCAGCTCCCAGTTCCGCGTGAGCAGCTCGCCGATCCGCACCACGTCGCCGTTCGAGATCGCGTCCCGCATCGCGTAAGCGCACGCGCGCAGCCCGTCGAGCGCTCGGCCGATCGCGGCGTCGCCCGCCGCGTAGCGGCTCCAGACCTGCTGATGCGTCGCGCCGGAGAGCCGCGACGCCCCGGTGTAGCAGAGCACCAGATGCCGCTCCAGCTCGTGCAGCTGCTCCGCGGGAGGATCGAGGCGCGTGGCGCCCACGCTCTGCGCGCCGAACTCGAGGAACTGCAGGCCGCCGAGCGACGCAGCGTATTGGTCCTGTTTGCCACCGAGGATGGCGGCGTCGCCCGTCTCGATCTGGTGGGCCCGCTGCGCGATCTCCGCGGCCTGCAGCCGCCGCCCGTCCAGGGCGGCGAACGCCGCGACCAGCGCCACGCCCATCGCGCCGGAGCCGCCGAGCCCCGAGGACGGCGGGGCATCGCTGCTGGTCGTCACCTCGAAACCCGTCTCGGGACCGAGGCGCCGCGCCGCCGCCTTGAGGAGCGCCAGCTCGCCGTCGGGCCTCAGGTCCGCAGCCCGCCGCGCGCTCACGGCCGCACCGAGGTCGAGCGCGCGCAGATCCACGCCGCCGCGCCGGCGCCGCACCTGCGCGTGGGCGTGCAGGCTGATCGCCACGTTCACGACCGCGCCCCCCCCGCCGGCGCGCGCGCTGTACGGCGCGACGTCCGTCCATCCACCGGCCAGGTCGATCCGGAGCGGGGCCCGGCCGTGCGCGATCACCGCGCGCTCCCCGCCGGCGAAAGGTGCCAGCGCTGGAGTGTGGCCAGCTCGCCCCTGAGATCCATGCGGACTCCTCTGAGTCTCCGGTTCATCCCCTGCACGCCGCGCGCGTGATAGAGAAACGAGATCGGGAGGTCGCGCGCAACGATCCGCTGGACGGAAGCGAAGTCCCCCGCGTCGAGCGCAGCGTCTACCGCGGGGTTCCGGTACCGCGCGTACTGCAGCGGCTCCGCGAGCCGGCGCGAGTCGAAGAGGCTCCGGAGATAGCCCAGCGCCGGGTCGCCCGAGATCCCCGTCACGAGGGCATCATAATCCCGCGCGCGCCCCTGCGCCGCCGCCAGGAACGCCCCCAGCTCGAGCTGGCGGATCCGCGCGTCCGCACCCGCCGCACGCAGGTCCGCCTGGATCATCTGCTCCAGCGAGTTGTCCGACGAGCCGACCGTCAGGACGGTGAACGCCAGCGTACGGCCGCCGCGCCGCCGGAGGCCGTCTGCGCCGGTGCGCCAGCCCAGCGAGTCGAGGAGGGCCCGCGCCGCCGCGCGGTCGAACGGCGTTCGCTCGACCGGCACGGCGAGCGGGTGGGACGGCGGGACCGGGCCGTCGGCCAGCTCGCCGAAGCCGTACAGGTACGCCGCCACCATCTGCTCGCGGTTCAAGGCCAGCGTCAGCGCGCGGCGCAGGCGCGGGTCGTCGAACGGGGCGCGCGCCGTGTTCCACACCAGGCCGTAGGTGAGAAGGATCGGGTAGCTCACGAGCGCCAGCGCCGAGTCGCGCCGCACGAGGCTCGCGTGCATCGGTCCGATCCCCGCCACGTCCAGCTCGCCGTCCACGAGGCCGGCCAGCTTCGTCGCTGCCTCGTCCACTACGACGATCACGAGGTTCCGGATCGCCGGCGGCCCGCCCAGCGCCGTGGGGAAGTCGCGATTGGACTCGAAGACCCATCGCTGGTTGGGGGCGTGCGACACGAAGCGATACGGCCCGTTGCCCACCGGGTGCTCGTTGAAGGCCGCGCGCCTCACGGCCGCGTGGGGGACGGCCGCCAGGAGGTGTGCGGGCACCACGGCCAACTCCACGAGCACGTCGGGAAACGCCGGTTGCGGACGGCAGAAGACGAGGCGCACGGTGAACGGGTCGAGCGCGCGCACGTCGGTGAGGCACGCCAGGTCCGCATTGCGCGGGTAGCCGGTGGCCGGATCGCGCGCCGCGTTCAACGTGAAGACGACGTCCGCGGCGCCGGTCGGCGCCCCGTCGTGCCAGCGCACGTCGCGGCGGAGCGCGAGGTCCAGCGCGCGGCGGTCCGCGGACCACCTCCAGCGCTCGGCGAGATAGGGCTGCGTCCGGAGCGCGCTGTCGTAGCGCGCGAGGGTCATGAACAGGGCGAAGCGCTCCACCTGCTTGGCCAGCGGGTGGCTGGTCAGGAGCGGATTGATGGACTGGAGATCGGCGCCGGACGCGAAGAAGACGGACGACGGCGGCGCCGCCGGCGCACAGCCGGCCAACGCCACTGAGATCAGCCACCCGCACCGCACGGCCGGAAGCTAGAGAATTCGCGCGCCGGCCGCGAGATTGGCGGCAATGAGGACGGTGCCGCTCCGCCGCCTGCTGGTGGCCCTGCTCACGGTCGTCCTGGTGCTGACCGCGACCTTCGCGGCCTTGCACCTCGCGCCGGGCGATCCCGTGCGCCTCTACCTCGGGCCCTCGGCCGACGAGGCCGTCGTCGCCGCGACGCGGCACGCCGAAGGGCTGGACCGGCCGCTCGCGGAGCAGTACGCGGACTGGCTGGTGCGGTTCGCCGCCGGCGACTGGGGCACGAGCATCGCGCAGCAGCGCCCGGTCGCGCACGTGCTCGGGGACGCCCTCGGGCCGACGCTCGTGCTCGTCGGCACGTCGCTCCTCCTCACCTACCTCGCAGGGATCCTGATCGGCGCGTTCCAGGCGTCGCGGCGCCGCACCGCGCTCGACACCGCCCTCACAGGCGTCACGACATTCCTCTACGCCCTGCCCTCCTACGTCGTCGCGCTGGGGCTGGTCCTGGTCTTCGCGTACGCGGGGGCGCTGTGGCGCTGGCCCTCGTGGTTGCGGTATCCGGCGTTCGGCGCGGCGAGCGTCGGCGCCGATCTCCTCCCGCCGTCGGCGCGCTTCGTGGACGCGCTCCGGCACCTCGTGCTCCCGGTCGCGACCCTGGCGATGGTCGGCGCGGCGGGGACGGCGCGCTTCGTCCGGGGCGCCGTGCTCGACGCCCTGCGCCAACCGTTCGTGCGGGCGGCACGGGCGAAGGGACTGGGCGAGGCGCGGGTGCTCCTGAGGCACGCGCTCCGCAACGCGCTCGTGCCGGTGCTGACGCTCCTGGGGCTCCAGCTGCCCGCGCTCTTCTCCGGGGTCGTGTTCGTCGAGACGATCTTCGGCTGGCCCGGGATGGGGAGGGTGACCGTGCAGGCGGTCCTGGCGCGGGACTATCCGGTGGTCATGGCGTCCACCGCCGTCTTCGCGGTCCTGGTGATCGCGGGCAACCTGCTCGCGGATCTGCTCGCCTCGCTCGCCGACCCGCGCGCGGAGAGTGGCGCATGAGCGGCGCGCGTCCCGGTCTCCTCGGCCGCGTCTGGCGCGATCGCCGCTCGCGCATCGGCGGCGCCCTCGTCGGCGTCTTCGTCCTGGGGGCGATCGCCGGGCCGCTCCTTCTGGGACGCGCGCCCATCGAGCTGGCCGACGTGGTCGCCCGCCGCTTCATGGCCCCCCTCGCCCGCACGCCCGACGGCGTCCTCCACCTGCTCGGCACCGATCGCTTCGGGCGCGACGTCCTCGCCCGCCTGCTGCTGGGGGCCCGCATCTCGCTCGCCGTCGGGGTGCTCGCGGCCCTGGCCTCCACGCTGGCGGGCATCGCGGTGGGGGCGGTGGCCGGCTACGCCGGGGGCGCCTCGGACCGCGCGATCGTCGCAGTGACCGACGCCGCGCTGGCGATCCCGCGGGTGCCGTTCCTCCTGCTCCTGGTCGCGCTGGTCGAGCCGGGAGCGGTGATGACGGTCGTGGCGCTGGGCGTCACGGGCTGGATGACCGTCGCGCGGCTGGTGCGGAGCGAGGTGCGTGCGGCCAGGAGCCGGCCGTTCGTCGAGGCCGCGCACGCCCTGGGCCTCAGGCCGCGGCGCGTGCTCGTGCGCCACGTGCTCCCGAACGCGCTGACGCCGGCCCTGGTGGCCGCCGCGCTCGGCGTCGGCAGCGCGATCATGCTCGAGGCCGGCCTCTCGTTCCTCGGCCTGGGCGTGCAGCCGCCGACGCCGTCGTGGGGGAACATGATCGCCTCGGGGCGGGACGCGTTGATGATCGCGCCGTGGGTGGCGCTCGCGCCCTCGCTCGCCGTCGCGCTGGTCGTCCTCGGCTTCAGTCTCCTCGCCGACGCGCTCGAGAGCGCGATCGCGGCGGAGGTCGCGGGCTAGCTAGCGCAGCAGCACCGTCACCACAGCGCGCGGCGGCGCGTCGAAGCGGATCGTGCCCGCAGCGGAGATCTCGAGCGACGCGAGCGGCGTCTCGTCCAGCCGCGTCAGCTCGGCCGACGTGACCGGCCACGGCACGCGCCACTCGCCGGCGACCGCTCGAGCCAGCGCGTTGTAGCAGCGCAGCACGACGCCCTTCTCCGACTCCGGCGGCTTCATGGCAGAGAACACGAGTCCCTCGCCGACCAGCGCGGGCCCGGCCACCGGCTCCGGTATCTCCAGGAGCGACCGCCGCATCAGCGCCAGCGGCCGGCAGTGGAAGCGCTCCGCCGTCCGCTCGATCCGCTCGCGATCGTCGAGATCCCGCTCCGCGCAGGGGAAGACGCCGAAACGCGCGCGGAACGGCCCAAGACACTGCGCGTCGGGCGTGGGCGTCGGCCACCCGGCGTGCCCCAGTCGCTCGGGCATGTCCTCGCGTGACATCTGGCCGAACGCGCGAAACAGCGTGACCAGCAGCGTGCCGTCGGCCCGGAGCTCGTATTCCGGCAGGCCGTCGGTCAGCACCGTCAGGCCGCGCCCCCCGTTCGCCGCGGTCACGCAGCGCAGCATCGGCGCCGTGGGCGCGGGCTGCTCGATGCCCGCCGGATTCCGGGATCCGGAGCCAGGGGTCCGCTCCACCGGCCCGAAATGACCGTCCGCGACCTCGCGGACCGGTTTCGCGCCCAGCGGGAAGGCGACGCGCAGGCGGTGATCTTTCCGCCGGTTCTCACCCTCCACCTCGAGCTGCACGAACCCGGCGCCCGCATCCAGCGTCACCCGCGTCGTGGTCTCGAGCGCCGACGCGTCGTAGCGCCGCGCGATCTCGAGCACGGCGCGGAGCGGCCCCGCGTGCACCACGCGCGCCGCCACGGCGTCGGGAACGCGCACCACGCGGTCCCGGCGCGGCGCGGAGTAGGTGTAGCTGTCCCCGGCGTCGCCGTTGTCCCAGAGCTCCCCCAGGCCGTGGTAATGCTCCCCCGACGCCAGGTCGATGACCTCCAGCGTGCCCTCTTCCTCGACCCGCACGAGCAGCTGCTCGTTCCGGAGCACGTTGCCCTCGGCACTCACCGTCGGGCCGCGGGACGCCTCGGAGCGCCCGGCGCCGTCCACGACTTCGAGCGCCGCCACGCCGAGCGGAGGCAGGTCGCGCGCGAGCAGCGCGATCCGACGCCACTCGACGGCCGAGGAGAGCGGGTAGTGCACCGGGCTCTCGACCAGGTCGTGCCCGTCGCGCGTCTCCAGCTCCTGGAACCCCACTTCGTGCCCACCCGAGCCGACCAGGTGGAATGGGCCCGGCGTGACGAGTGGAGCGGGGCGCACACGCTGCTGCCCAACCGAGACATCGCCACGGAACAGCGCCACCTCGGCCTCGACCACCGCACTGCGCGACGCCGGCGACGGATTGAAGACGAGGAGCGCCGGCCGCCACGCCGCCCGGCCCGCGGCGCGCGCCCGCGGCCGCTCGTGCCCCACCACGTCCTCGACGGCGTGCGCGATGATCTCGTCGGCCTGCTGGCGGCAGCGCTCGAACCGCGTGGTCATCTCCCGGTGAACCGGGTCGGCGCTCGTGCCGCAGATGCTGTCGTGCGGGTGGTTCTCCAGCAGCACGCGCCATGCCGCCGCCAGCTCGGCGCGCCGATCGGGATTGACCGCTCCACCGGAGCGATCCTGCGCGCCGCCCGCAACGCCACCCGCGCCCCGCGAGACACCGCTCCGGTCGCTCCGGCCGCGCGCCACGGCGAGCGCCGCGAGCGGCTCGGCGAAGCGCTCCAGCAGCCGCTGGCATTCCGTGTTCGCCTGTTTGAGGTACACCCGCGAGCCGTGCGTCCCCTGCAGCGCCCAGGCGTGGCGGTGGCCGTGCCGCAGCTCGCCGGTGACGACCGGCAGCCTGTCCCCGTGCTCCCGGGCCAGGCGCAGGACGGCGGCGGCGTAGTCCTCGAGCGCGCCGATGGCGAATCGCATCCGCGGCACGAGCGTGTTGAGGGCCGCGACGATCTCCGGCAGGTCGTGCTGCGCCGCGTGGTGGTCTGCGCCCGCCATCACGAGCCAGTGTGGCGAGCGGGCGCGCGGCTCGAGGTCCGCGCGCAGCTTCTCCCACGCCGCCGCCAGCGCCTGCGGCTCGCGCGGGAGGCTCTTCCCGTTCTCGTAGCCGGGCGGCGGAAGGTGGATCATCAGCACCTCCGACCCGTCCGCCGAGCGCCACCGGTGGAGATCGCCCTCCTGCCCGCGCTCGCCCCCGAACCCGCGCCACAGGACCGCCGCCTCGAGCCCGAACCCCCGGAACAGCGTGGGCAGCGCCGCGGGGTGGCCGAACGCGTCGGGCGAATACCCGACGGCCATCGGTTTCCCGCCGAGACGCCGCACGGTCCGCTGACCGGCGAGGAGGTTGCGCACCAGCGACTCCGCCGAGACCAGGAACTCGTCGGCCAGGACGTACCAGGGACCCGCCTCGAGGCGCCCGTCGCTGAAGAGCCGGCGCAGGCGCTCCTCCTGCTCGGGCCGCGCCGCCAGGTAGTCGTCGAGGACGATGGCCTGGCCGTCGAGGAGGAAGCTCCGGAAGTCGGGGTGGCGCGGGAGGAAGTCGAGCAGGTCGTCCACGAGCCGTACCAAGCGCAGGCCGAACCGCGCGGCAGGATGATACCACTCGCGGTCCCAGTGCGTGTGGGCGACGACGTGCACCGTGACGGGCATGGCACGAAGCTACGGCCCGCTTGCCGCCCCGAACAGGGCACGTAACTTCACTCCGGGCATTCGCGGAGCGGCACATGAAGGCACTGGTCGTGGACGATGTGGCGTACGGCGTGCGGACCCTGAAGGCGATCTTTCAGAGCGCCGGGTACGAGGTCGCCGTCGCCGGGGACGGCCAGGCCGCGCTCGAGCTGGTGCGCAAGGACCGCCCCGACTTCATCGTGACCGACGTGCTGATGCCGCGCCTCGACGGCTTCCAGCTCTGCCGGGCGATCAAGACCGACGAGAGCCTCGCCCACATCCCGATCATCTTCTACACGGGTGACTACACCGACCCGGCCGACCGGGAGTTCGGCATCTCGCTCGGGGCCGCGGCGTACCTCACCAAGCCGATGGAGCCGCAGGAGCTGCTCGACGCGGTGGCGAAGGCCGTGGGCATGCTCCGGCCGAAGCTGCAGCCGCGGTCCCACCTCAAGGAGACGTTCGCGGCCGCGTACGCCGACCGACTCGCGGCGAAGCTGCAGGACAAGGTGACGGCGCTCAACGCCGCGCTGGCGCAGCTCGAAAACGCGTACACCGGGACGGTCTCCGCGCTCACCCTCGCGCTCGCGGGCCGGGAGGGGAGCGATCCGATCGAGGCGGAGCGGCCCGCGCGGCTCGCGCAGCTCTTCTGCGAGCGCATCGCCCCCGATCTCGCGGCCGATCCGAACGTGTTCCGCGGCTTCCTCCTGCACGACATCGGCAAGCTGATGCTGCCCGAGGGGCTGCTGCGGAAGGCCGGGCCGCTGACGAAGGAGGAGCGGGCGCTGTTCGAGCGGCAGCCGGGAATCGCGGCCGACATCCTCCGCAACGTGCCGGGCCTCGGGCGCGCGCTCGAGATCGTGCGGCATTACCACGAGCGCTGGGACGGCCGGGGTTACCCCGACTTCCTCGAAGGCGAGCAGATCCCGCTCGGGGCGCGGATCTTCGCCATCTGCAACGCGTTCGACGCGATCACCACCGAGCGGCCCTACCGCGCACGCCGCAGCACGCAGGAGGCGATCGCGGAGATCCGGAAGGGCGCAGGGACGCAGTTCGACCCCGCTCTGGTCGAGCCGTTCGCCGCGCTGGTGACCTCGATGCAGGTCGGCTAGCTGGCCGCTGCCCCGCTGGCCCTGCTCGCCGTCGCGCTGGCGCTGGCGGTCTTCCTGCTCTGGCGGGCGTCGGTCGCCCGCGCGCAGCTGGAGCGGAGTGTCGCCTACCTCGAAGCGCTGAACCAGATCAGCCGCGTGCTCCTCAGCGAGCGCAACCGACGCGGGGTCCTGCGACTGGTCGCCGAGGCGGCGGCGCGGTTCCTCCATTCCGACACCGCTCGCGTTTCGCTCCTGGATCAGGACGAGAAGGCGCTGATGCTCGAGGCCGCCACCGGCCCGCTCGAGCCGCTGGTGGGCTCGGCCGTCGCGATCGACACGACGATGTCCGGCTGGGTCGTGCAGCACGGGCAGGCGCTGGTGCTGAACGATCCCGGGTCCGACGAGCGCCACTTCCGATCCCTGCACGAGAAGATCGAGCTGCGCCGTGCCGTCACGCTGCCGCTGTTCGTGCGCGGCCGCTGCGTCGGCACCCTCGGCGTGGACAACCCGAAGGACGACCGGCCATTCGAGGAGCGCGACGTCGAGCTGCTGCGCGAGCTGGCCGACCACACCGGCCTGGTGCTCGAGAGCATCCGCGCAGTGAGCGAGCTGGCCGAGCGCGAGCGCCGCGCCGAGCTGTTGAACGCCGTCAACAGCCGCATCCGCCAGTCCTTGGACCTCCAGACGATCCTGGACGCCGCGGTGCGCGAGCTGGGCACGGCGCTTCGGGCCTCGCGCTGCTTCGTGCGGCTGCGACGCGGCAACGAGCTGCTCCCCGCCTCCAGCGAGTGGCACGCGCCGGAGGTTGCCTCCAGCGGTGCGCGCCCCGACTACACCCTGCCCGCCCTCGTGAGCGCGATGCGCGAGCGCCGGACGATCGACACCTCCGATGCGCGGCACTTCCCAGGGCTCGACCCGAAAGGCGCCGACGCCGAGCAGCCGCTGGCGGTGCTGGCGACGCCGATCGTCCTCAGGGGCGAGGCGATCGGCGTCGTCGCGTTCCACCAGGTCGGGCTGGCCCGGCCCTGGCAGCGGGAGGAGGTCGGCCTGGTGCAGGAGGTGGCCGGCGAGCTGGCCATCGCGGTGTCCAACGCCCGTCTGTACCGCTCCACGGAGGAGACGAGCCGCGAGCTGGCGCTCAAGATCTCGGAGCTCGAGCGCGCGAACCGGATGAAGGCACAGTTCCTCGCCAACATGTCCCACGAGCTGCGCACGCCGCTCAACTCCGTCATCGGGTTCTCCGAAATGCTCCTGATCGGCGCGCTCGGTCCCCTCCCCGACCAGCAGCGGGAAGCGCTCGAGACCGTCTCGCGCAACGGCCGCCACCTCCTCGGCCTCGTGAACGACGTGCTGGACCTGTCGAAGGTCGAGGCCGGGCGGATGGAGCTGCACCTCACGCAGTCGGACGTGCGGGCGATCATCGGGGACGTGATCACCGGCATGGAGAGCCTGATCCAGGCCAAGGGCCACGCGATCGTCATGGACCTCGGCGACGACGCGCTTCTGCTGACCGCGGACGAGATGCGGGTGCGGCAGATCCTCTACAACCTGCTCTCCAACGCCGTGAAGTTCACGGCCGCGGGAGGCAAGATCACGGTGCGCGCGGGCCAGCGCCGCACGCCGCTGCCGGTCCCCGGCGGGCGGCGGGTCGAGCGCGACGCGGTCTGGGTCTCGGTCACGGACTCCGGCATCGGCATCGCTGCCGAGGACCTGCCGCGTCTCTTCACCGAGTTCACGCAGGTGGACGCGTCGCTCAGCCGGCGCTTCGAGGGAACGGGGCTCGGGCTCGCGCTGTGCCGCCGGTTCGTGGAGATGCACGGAGGGCTGATCGGCGTGGATTCGGCGCCGGGCCGCGGCAGCACCTTCTGGATCGAGCTGCCCCTGACGGGGCCCCAGTCGAGCGTCGCCGTCGCCTAGAAGGAGTCAGGTGGCAGGAATCGGAGATAGGGGAAGTTGCCAGACGGCAAGTACTGAAGTGGTTTTCAGTTGCCAGACATCGGGGGCCAGACCAGTTGACAGTACTGACAACTGGGCTGGCCCCCGAATGCAGACGTCTGGTAACCACTTCCTCCTTGCCGTCTGGCAACTGTTCTGACAACCGCTCTTCTGCCGCCTGCCAGCTGATCTACGCCCGCGCCTTGAGCGCCCCCCTGAGCGCCGTCAGCACTTCGTCCAGGCCGCCGGCTCCGAGCCGGAGCCGCAGCAGGCGCCGGCCCCGGCGCTCGAGCGCGATCAGGTCCCCGAGCTCCTGCGCCCGCTCCAGCGTGCCGAACGCGTAGTCCTCGAAGGGGACCTTCAGCTGCGGGCCGCCTTCCGCCTCGAGCGCGAGGAAGGCGCCCCGTGGCGTGCCGCCCTTGTGAAGCTGTCCAGTCGAGTGGAGGTAGCGCGGCCCGTACGCCGCCGTCGTCGCGACTCCCAGCGCGTCGCGGATCGCCGTGCGCATCGCCGTCAGCGCCGCGTCGTGCTCCGGCGACGGCGGCAGATACGCCAGCAGCGCCACGTAGTCGCCGTGAGAGACCCCGCCCGCCCACGCGGCCAACGCGTCGCCGAAGCGCGCGCTCTCGACCGCCGCGGGGACGCTCGGGGTTTGGCCTTCCAACAGCTGCTTCAGCACCCGATCCGTGTTCGCCTTGCTCTCCGCCACGTTCGGCTGATCGAACGGGTTGATCCCCAGCCAGGCGCCCGCCAGCGCCGTCGCCACCTCCCAGCGCTGGAACTCGGCCCCGAGGTCGAGCCGGTCCCTGAGTGCGAGGCGGACGACGGGGTGGCCGGCGGCTTGCAGCGCGGCGAGCGCCTGCACCGGCGCGTCGGGCGACCCGTCCAGCAGCAGCGCAACGAACAGCCGGTCGCTGCCGTAGGCCGTCGGCGCGCCGAGCGGCTCGCCCGCGACCGGCACCAGTCCCTTGCCCCGCTTCCCCGTACTCTCCGCCAGGAGCTGCTCGGCCCACGCGCCGAACGACGCCAGCTCCGGCGACGTCACGAGCGTGACCTTGTCGCGGCCCGCCGCGAAGCCGGCGGCGAACGCGGCCGCCAGCCGCGCTCCGGGATTGGCGGCCACCTTGTCCGCCGCCGCGCAGGCCTCCGCCATCGCTCGTGCGCGCTCGAGGACACCCTTCAGGTCCGCGCCAATGAGCGCGGCCGGCACCAGACCGAAGTACGAGAGCGCGCTGTAGCGACCGCCGATGTCGGGCGGGTTCTCGAAGACCCGCCGCAGCTTCCGCTCCGCCGCCAGCGCCGCCAGCGGCGTGCCGGGGTCCGTGATCGCAGCGAACTGCCCGCCGCTCTTGCCGCCGGTCCGCTGCCAGAAGTACTCGAACAGATCGCTCGTCTCGAGCGTCGTGCCCGACTTGCTCGACACGAGGAAGAACGTCTGGTCCAGCGGCGCGGCCCGCTCGACCGCCGCGACGTACGCGGGATCGGTCGAGTCCAGCACGCTGAGCGTCGGGAAGCCCGCGCGCGACCCGAACACCTTCGCGAAGGTCTCCGGCGCGAGGCTCGAGCCCCCCATCCCGAGCAGCACCACGCGCGTGAAGCCGCCGCCGCGCACCTGCTCGGCGAACGCCTGGAGCTCCGCGAGCTTGGGCGCCATCCCGGCTGGCAGGTCGAGCCACCCCAGCCGCTGGGCGATCTCCCGCTGCGCCGCCTCGTCCTGCGACCACAGGCCGGGATCCCGCGCGAGCAGTGCGCGAACGCAGCGCGCGCCGTCCTGCACCAGCAGCGCGTCGATCTCGGCGTCGAACTTCTGCAGGCGGCGCGACGCCCGCACGGGCCGCTCCGCCAGGAGACGATCCCGCTTGGTCTCGAGCGCCGCGAGGAGGGCGTGGTACGAATCCGAGAACTTCTTGACGCCGTCCACCACCAGGAAATCGGTCACGTCCTTGAGGCTGACTCCCGCCGCCTCGATGTCCGCCACCGCCCGGAGCGCGCCATCGACGTCGCGATCGATCGTCCGCTCCGCCTTGCCGTGATCGGCGAAGGCCCGCAGCGTAGCCAGCGGCAAAGTGTTGACCGTGTCCGGCCCGATCAGCTCGTCCACGTACATCGTGTCGGGGTACTTCGGGTTCTTCGTGCTGGTGCTCGCCCAGAGCGGGCGCTGAACCGTCGCGCCCTTGGCCTCAACCGCCTTCCACCGCGGCGTCCCGACTGCGGCGAGATGGGTCCGGTACGCCAGCTTCGCGTTGGCGATCGCGGCCTTCGCCAGCAGCCCCTCGATCCGCGCGCGCGCCGCGGGGTCGGCCGATGCCTGCGCCGCCGCGACGAGCCGCTTGTCCGCCTCCGTGTCCACGCGGCTCACGAAGAAGCTGGCCACCGAGTGCACCGCGTCGAGCGGCTCGTGCGAGCGCACCCGCCGCTCGAGCCCGGCGAAGTACGCCTCGATCACGCGCTGATACGTCGCCACCGAGAAGAGCAGCGTGATGTTCACGTTCACGCCGTCAGCGATCAGCTGCTCGATCGCCGGCAGCCCCTCGGCAGTGCCTGGCACCTTGACCATCACGTTCGGCCGGTCCACGCGGTACCAGAGCCGGCGCGCCTCGGCGATGGTCCCGGCCGTGTCGAACGCCTGCGTCGGCGACACCTCGATCGAAACGAAGCCGTCAGCGCCGCGCGACAACTCGTACACCGGCCGCAGCACGTCCGCGGCCGCCGCGACATCCTCCACCTCCAGCCTCTCGAACAGCGCCGCCGCGTCGAGCTCCGTCGCGGCGAGGGAGGCCACGTCCGCGTCGTAGGCGTTGCCCTGCCGCAGGGCCTGCTCGAAGATCGTCGGGTTCGTCGTGACGCCGCGCACCCCCTCCTGCTCCACCAGGCGCTTCAGCCCGCCCGAGGTCACGAGGTCGCGATCGATCGTGTCGAGCCAGACGCTCTGGCCGAGCTGCAGCAGCTTCTCGACTGGGCCCACGGGGCCTCCTCAGGCGCCGCGGACGCGCGCCAGCACGGCGCGGGCCCGCTTCGCCACGTTCTCGGCGGTGAAGCCGAATTCCTGGAAGATCCGCTCATACGGCGCCGACGCGCCGAAGTGCTCGATGCTCAGGACGTCGCCGGCCGAGCCCACCCAGCGATGCCAACCGAAAGCGGCCGCCGTCTCGACGGCCACGCGGGCGCTCACCGCGGGCGGGAGCACCGCATCGCGGTAGCCGGCGTCCTGCCGCGCGAAGATCTCGAGGCTCGGCATGCTGACCACCCGGGTGGGCACGCCCTCCTTCTCCAGGATCTCACGCGCCGCCAGCACGAGCCCCACCTCCGAGCCCGTGGCCAGCAGCAGCAGGCGCGCCGTCCCGCCACTCGCCTCGGCGAGCACGTAGCCGCCCCGGAGCAGACCGTCCGCCGGCGCGTACCGCGCGCGGTCGATGACCGGGACCTTCTGCCTGCTGAGCACGATGAGCGTCGGTCCGTCCCCGTGCAGCAGGGCCGCCCGCCACGCCGCCACCGTCTCCGGCCCGTCGGCGGGACGGATGACCGTCATCCCGGGGATCGCCCGCAGCGCGGCGAGCTGCTCGACGGGCTGGTGCGTCGGCCCGTCCTCGCCCAGCCCGACGCTGTCGTGCGTGAACACCACGATGACCGGAAGCTCCATCAGCGCGGCCAGCCGGAGCGACGGACGCATGTAGTCGGAGAAGACGAGGAAGGTCGCGCCGTAGGGGCGCACGCCGCGGTGCAGCGCCATCCCGTTCAGCACGCCGCCCATCGCGTGCTCGCGGATGCCGAAGTGCATGTTGCGCGCGCCGAAGCTCCCCCGCTCGAGGTCGCCGCCGCCCTTGATGAGCGTGTTGGTGGAGGGCGCCAGGTCGGCCGCGCCGCCCACCAGGGTGGGCACGACGGGCGCGATCGCGTTGATGACCTTCTGCGACCACGCGCGCGTGGCCTGCGAGCCGTCCTCCGGCTTGAAGGCCGGCAGCGCGCTCTCCCAGCCGGGAGGCAGCTCGCCCGCCAGCGCCGCGCGCCACTCGGCGGCGAGGTCGGGGAACTGCCGTTCGTACGCGGTTCGCCGGGCGTCCCACTCCGCTTCCAGCTTCGCGCCGCGCTCCACGCAGCGGCCGAAGTGCCCGCGCACCTCTTCCGGCACGAGGAACTGCGCGTCCGCGGGCCACCCATACGCGGCCTTGGTCAGCGCGATCTCCTCCGCGCCGAGCGGCGCGCCGTGCGCCTCGGCGGTGTCCTGCTTGTGCGGGCTCCCCCAGGCGATGTGCGTGCGGACGATGATCAACGACGGCCGCGCGGCTTCGGCCGTGGCCGCGCCGATGGCCGCGTCCAGCGCGGCAAGGTCGTTGCCGTCGCCCACGCGCTGGACGTGCCACCCGTAGCCGGCGAACCGCTGCGCCACGTCCTCGCTGAAGGCCAGGTCCGTCGAGCCCTCGATCGTGATGTGGTTGTCGTCGTACAGGTAGATCAGCTTCCCGAGCCTCAGGTGGCCGGCGAGCGACGCCGCCTCGTGGGAGATCCCCTCCATGAGGTCGCCGTCGCTCACGATCGCGAACGTCCGGTGATCCACGAGCGCGTGGCCGGCCCGGTTGAACCGCGCCGCGAGATGGGCTTCGGCGATCGCCATCCCCACCCCATTGGCGAACCCCTGGCCCAGCGGGCCCGTCGTCGTCTCGACCCCGGGGGCGACGCCGTGCTCCGGGTGCCCCGGCGTCCGGCTCCCCCACTGCCGGAACTGCTTCAGATCGTCGAGCGAGAGGTCGTACCCTGCCAGGTGCAGCGTGGCGTACAACAGCATCGAGGCGTGCCCCGCGGACAGGACGAACCGGTCCCGGTCCGGCCACTCCGGATGCCGCGGATTGTGGCGCAGATGCCGCGTGTACAGCACGTACGCGAGCGGCGCCAGGGACATCGGCGTTCCCGGGTGTCCCGAGTTCGCCTTCTGCACCGCGTCCATCGCCAGCGTGCGGATGGTGTTGACGCAGAGCAGATCGAGATCCTGCGCGGTCGACTTGAAGGGAGCGGGCATAGGTGCTCAAATTACAGCCGTCCTCATCGCCAAGCGACCCAATGCGCGTTCGCCTCGCCGTTCCCGTTCTCCTCGCCGCCGCCACCCTCGTGGCGTGGTCCGCCGCCAAGCGCCTCGTGCCGGGCCGACTGCCCGACGGCACGGTCCTGCTCTCCAACGGCTGGCGCATCAGCCCGGCGGGCCGGTCGGTCCCCGTGGGGACGCTGCCGCTCGCGCTGGCGACGCTGCCGGACGGGCGGGTGCTGGCGCTCCTGAGCGGCTACTCGGCGAACGGGCTGGACGTCGTGGACCCGCAGCGCTGGGCGGTGACGGATTCGGTGCCGCTCTCGGCGACGTGGCTCGGCCTCGCGGTGGCCGGGAACGGCGACGTCTTCGCGTCGGGAGGCACGACCAACCGCGTCTGGCGGCTGCGGGAGGTCGCCGGGCGGTGGCAGCGCGCCGACAGCGCGGTGCTGGCCGACTCGGGCGCGGCGCTGTTCGCCGCAGGCCTCGCCCTGACGCCCGACGGCCGCTACCTCGCGGTGGTGGGGAATCTCGCCGACTCCGTCTACCTGCTCGACGCCGCGACGCTGAGCCGCACGGCCGGCGCGCGCACCGGAGGGCACCCGTACACGGCCGCGTTCTCGCCCGACGGAGGGACGCTCTACGTCTCCAACTGGAACGACAGCACGGTGAGCCGCTTCACCGTCGGCGAAGGGAGGCTCCGGCCGCAGGGCAGCGTCACCGTGGCGCCACGGCCCTCGGCGATGGCGATCAGCCGCGACGGGCGCACGCTGTACGTCGCGCACGCCGGGGCCGACGCCGTCTCGGTGGTGGACCTCGCGGAAGGCCGGGTCGAAGCGACGATCGCCTTGGGGCTTACGGCGCAGGCCCCGCACGGCAGCACCCCCAACGCTCTCGCGCTCTCGCCCGACGGCCGGACGCTGTACGTCGCGAACGCCGACAACAACGCCGTCGCCGTCGTGGAGCTCGGCCGCGAGGACGGGCCGCGTGTCACGGGCCTGATCCCCACGGGGTGGTACCCGACCGCGGTCGCGCTCTCCGGCGACGGCCGGACGCTCTACGTGGCCAACGGCAAGGGGGGCGGCTCGCTCCCGAACCCGAACGGCCCGACGGCGCCCGGTGCGCGGGGGCGCGACCAGTACATCGGGGCGCTCCTCAAGGGGAGCCTGTCGGCGATCCGGGTCCCCGACGCCGCGGCGCTGCGCGAGTACACGGGACAGGTGCTGGCCAACTCTCCCTACAGCAACGCGCTGCTGGAGCGATCCGCGTGGCCGGCCGGCTCGCCGATTCCGTCGACGGTGGGCCAGCCCTCGCCGATCCGCCACGTGCTCTACGTCATCCGCGAGAACCGCACCTACGACCAGGTATTCGGCGACGTCGCCCGCGGCAACGGCGACGCATCGCTGGCGATCTTCGGCGACAGCGTGACCCCCAACGCCCACGCGCTCGCGAGCGCGTTCACGCTGTTCGACAACTTCTACGTGGACGGCGACGTGAGCGCCGACGGGCACATGTGGTCCGACGCCGCGTACGCGGGCGACTACGTGGACAAGACCTGGCCCGCCAACTACAGCGGCCGCCGCGAGTGGGACTTCCTCGCCGGGCTCCCCGCCCTCGATCCCCTGGCCGGCTACCTGTGGGATGCGGCCCGCCGCGCCGGCGTGTCGGTGCGCAACTACGGCGAGATGACGCAGTGGGACACGGCGGCCCACATCTCCCGGGCGGACGACAAGGGCCTGGAGGCGGTCACCGACGTGCACTTCACCGGCTGGGACCTGGACATCACGGACAGCGTGCGCGTGGACGAGTTCCTGCGCGAGCTGGGCCAGGCTGAGGCCGGTGGCACCCTGCCCCAGCTGATGATCCTCGATCTGCCGAACGATCACACCTACGGGCGGGCGGCCGGACGCCCCACGCCGCGGGCGATGGTCGCGGAGAACGACCGGGCCCTCGGGCGCATGATCGAGGGGCTCGCGCGCTCGCGGTTCTGGAAGGAGACGGCCGTCTTCGTCCTCGAGGACGACGCCCAGAACGGGCCGGACCACGTGGACGCCCACCGCTCGCCGCTTCTGGTGATGAGCCCGTACGTGCGGCGCGGCACGGTGGACAGCAGTTTCTACACGACGGCGTCGGTGCTGCGGACGATCGAGCTGATCCTCGGCATCAAGCCGATGAGCCAGTACGATGCCTCCGCCGATCCGCTGTTCGCGGCGTTCACCACGGCAGCGGACACCGCGCCCTTTGCCGCCCTGCCCGCGCTGTGGCGCCTCGACGAGCGGAATCCCGTGGGCTTCCGTTCCTCGCTGAACCCCAGGGTGTTCCTCAGGCCGGACTTCGCCGACGAGGAGGTCTTGAATCGCGAGATTTGGGCGTCGGCGAGATCGACGCCCATGCCGGCGCCGAGACACTCGGCGATGCTGGTGAGAGGTGAGGGACAGTGACGAGTGAGAAGGCGAAAAGTGAAAGGTGAGTAGATCCGGTGAGAGGCGAGAGGTCGCGCTGCACATCGCCCATCTCACCTCTCACGCCTTTCCGCCTCTCACGTCTCACGTCGCCGTCTCACCTCTGCCCCCTAACCTCTCACCGTCTACCATCGTATCGCCGCGCTCCCCCAGGTGAAGCCGGATCCGAACGCCGTCAGCATCAGCAGATCTCCTCGAGCCAGCCTCCCCGCCTGCACGCACTCGTCCAGCGCGATCGGGATCGAGCCCGCCGTGGTGTTCCCGTAGCGCTGGATGTTGTTGTAGATCTGGTCGTCCCGGAGCCCGAGCTGTCGCTGCACCATCTCCGAGATGCGCAGGTTGGCCTGGTGCGGGATCAGGAGCTTGATGTCCTGCGGCGTGAACCCGTTGGTCTTCAGCGCCAGCTGCACCGACTCCGGCATCCGGGTGGAGGCGTGCTTGAAGACCTCCTTGCCCTGCATGCGGCCGTAGTGCTTCCCCGCATCGAGGTCCTCGTGCGAGATGCGCGGGTGGTGGGCCGAGGCGGGGGCCTCTGAGAACAGCAGCTCCGCATACCGCCCATCGGCGAAGATGTGGGTCGAAAGGACACCGCGCCCGTCATCGCCAGTCGGGCCGAGGATCGCGACCCCAGCCCCGTCTCCGAACAGGACCGATAGATCTCGGCCCCGAGTGGACAGGTCCATTCCGGTCGAATGCACCTCGGAGCCCACCAGGAGGACGCGCTTGAACTGGCCGGTCCGGATCCAGGCGTCCGCGACGGAGAGACCGTACAGAAACCCGGTGCACTGGTTGCGGACGTCGAGGCACGGGATCTCCGGCACCCCGAGCTTCCGCTGCAGGAAGACGCCGGTGCCCGGGAAGAAGTAGTCCGGGGACAGCGTGCAGTAGATGATGCAGTCGAGGTCCGAGGGCTTGAGCCCCGCGCGCCCCAGCGCCAGCATGGACGCCTCGTACGCGATGTCCGCCCCGGACTGTCCCTCCGCCACCCAGCGCCGCTCCGTGATGCCCGTGCGCGTGCGGATCCACTCGTCCGACGTGTCCATCCACTGGGTGAACTCGTCGTTCTTGACGACGCGCTCCGGCACGTAGAAGCCGGTGCTGATGAACTCGGTGCGCGGCATGGCGTAGCCCTTCCAGGACGAGAGAGGACCGGGGAACGCTATGGCGCGCGCCTGCCGCGGACAAGGGCGGACGGCTAGAATTGCAGCATGGACGCCTACGATGCCATCGCGGCCCGCACCTCGACGCGGGCCTTCGCGGATCGGCCGGTGCCGCGCGCCGTGCTCGAGCGGCTGCTCGCGGCCGCCGTGCGCGCTCCCAACCACAAGCTCACCGAGCCGTGGCGCTTCGCCGTACTGGGCCGCAGCAACGCAGTGCGGTTCGCGGAAATAAAGCGCGCCCACCGCGCGACGAGGTTCGCCGACCCCGCCTCGCCCGAGGCGACGAAGGCGATCGAGAAGACGTACCGGGAGGCGTTAGACACCCCCGTCTTCGTCGTCGTGATGTGCGCCGTCTCCGACGACCCCGTGCGGCGGGAGGAGGACTACGCCGCCACGATGATGGCGGCGCAGAACCTGCTGATCGCGGCCACCGCGGAGGGACTGGGGAGCTACCTGCGCACCGGAGGCATGATGGACGATGCCGGCGTCCAGGAGTTGGTCCGGCTCCCCGCCGGCCACCGCATCGTCGCCGTCCTCTCCCTTGGCTATCCCGCCAGCCCACAGGAACCGAAGCAGCGGACCGACGCCGGGCAGCGGACGCTCTGGCTCGACTGAGGCGAGCTATGCCTTCGCGCCGGCGGCCGGCGTTTCGACCGTGAACAGGTCTCGGAGAGTGTAGAACAACTCCTCTCGCGTGAACGGCTTCTTCAGGAAGCGCACGCCTCCCAGCGCCAGCAGGCTGTCCACCAGGCGCGCCGTGGTCAGCCCCGATATCAGCAGGCACGGAAACGCCGGCCGCTTTTCGCGGATCGCGAGAACGACTTCCGCCACCGGTGTCCCCTCCATCACCAGATCGAGGATCGCGGCGCGAAACCGCTCGGGCCGAGCCCTCAGATGGGCCAGCGCCACGGTGCCGCTGTCCACGTCGAGCGTCTCCAAGCCGAAGCTCTCCAGCAGGCGGACCAGGCTACGGCGGAAGTCCTTGTCGTCTTCCGCGACCAGCACCGTTCCTTCAAGCTGCATCGGCGCCGCTGCCTCGGGGCGGGCGGCAGCCGCGTAGAACGGGACCTCGATCTCGATTCTGGTGCCCGCGCTCGACGACGTCACGTGCACTTCGCCGTCCAGCGCCTCGACGAGCGAAGCGACCGTGGCGAGGCCAAGCCCCTCGGCCCCCTGCTCGGCTCGCGACGTGTAGAACGGCTCCAGGACGTGGGGCAGCAGCGCGGGCGGGATCCCGGGACCGTTGTCCTGGACCACGATCCGTGCGAACCCGGGCCGGTCGCTGATCTCCGCGCTCGCGGCCACGACCCCGCCGCGCGGCATGGCCTCGAGCGCGTTCTCCACCAGGGCAGCGAGCACCTGCGACCATTCCTCGGTCCCGCCCACGATCGGAGGGAGCGTATCCGGGAACGATACCTCGAAATGGTGCGACTCCCCGACTGCGGTGCCGACATGGTCGAGAACGCGGGGCCAGACGAGCGAGAGGGTGGTCTCGCGCTCCCGGGCCTCCCCGCCCGCAGCCAGGTGCGCGAGTTGCTCAGCCCGGGCGGCGTTCCGGCTCGCCGCGGTCGAGACCTCCGCCGCGCCCAGCGAGAGCGCCCGCCTGAGGTCCCGCGCGATGGTCCACGCCACGGCCTGCACCACGCTCAGCCGCCGGCTCAAGACCGCACGCAGCACCGGGCGCCTCGCACCGTCCTGCGCGCGAGTCTCCAGCCGGTTGACCCGCGCCAGGATCTCCGCCGACCGCAGCCGCTCCAGCTCGAGGGCCTGCTCCAGCTCGGCAGCGGTGCGCGACGCCGCCCCGCGCAGTCCCGCCGCAAGCCGGAACGACACCACGCCTACCGCGGCGACGGTGGCGGCCGCGATCACCGCGGTCGCCCTCCCGGCCACAATCCCCGCGAGACCCATCAGCGCGCCGGCCAGGCTCCAGACCACGGCCCGCTTCGCCGGCAGGAATTGTGGCGCCGCCGCCACCACCACGGCGCCCGCACCGGCCGGCACCCACCACCGCTCCGTGAGCCACGCAACGATCAGGGACCCGATGACCAGAAAGGCGAGAGCTACCACGGGCCCCTCGCGGTGCGACGCCAGGGCGACCCGGTGTGCAAACAGTCCCGTCGCCACCAGCACCAGGTCGGCAACCGCACCGGGCGAGACGCCATGTCTCAACGCGGGGAGCAGGTCCGCGGCGAGCAACGCGGCGCCGGCCACGGCGAAGAGGTCGCCAAGGTACACTGCCAGCTGGTTGCGGACGCCGCGGGGCATTGCGCTCCCTAATGTGCGCTCCGGCGCGGGGGAGCGGAAGCGACGCCGGCTGCGAATCCTCCGGCCCGCGGTTATCGTAAGGGAGGTATGGTCCTACCGACGCTGTTGGTCAGTGCTGCGGCTCTGGGTGGAGGCTACGCCTGGGCCAAGGGATTCGTGAGAAGGCGCCTGCGGTTCGTGGACGCCGTCTACACCAGGCCGGCGCCCTGGATCGCCGGCGCCGCGGCGGCGCTCGTCGCGACGCCATTCACGCTCCTGCCGGTCATCACCGGGCTGACGGCCGTGGGGCTCGGCGTGGGCGTGGGCTTCGGCGTGCGCGTGGCGCAGCGGGACCGGCTCCTGCCGCCGGGCGACTAGTGCGGCTCGGCTCCGGCGAGCCGGCGCGCGTGAGCCGCCCCCGCGGTTGGGCGGCGCTGTCGCTCCTCCTGGCCGGCGCTGCGGCGACGCCGGCCGCGGCCCAGCGGCCCGAGTACGTCTCACCAGCCGGAACCAGTTACTTCGCCCAGGCAGATACCGGAGCGGTCGCACGGGCCGAGAGCGCCCTGGCGCTCGCCCCGCACGACGTGAACCGCGTCATCCAGCTGGGCCTCGCGCAGGCCGCGGTGCGGCAGTACCGAGAGGCGATCGAGACCTACACGCGCGGCCTCGGCGTCGCCCCCGACAACGCCCTGCTCTACCGCTACCGAGGCCACCGTTACATCTCGGTGCGCGAATTCCCTCACGCGCTGGCCGATCTCGAGCGCGGCGTGCGCCTCGATACCACCAACTACGACATCTGGTATCACCTGGGTGTCGTGCACTACCTGCGGGGGGAGTTCGGCACCGCCGCCCAAGCCTTCGCGCGGGCGCGGCCGATGGCGCCTAACGACAACGAACTGGCGGGCTCGACCGACTGGCTCTGGATGTCTCTGTCGCGCGCTGGCCGGCGAAACGAAGCGGCGGCCGTGCTGAATACGCTGCGTGACTCCTTGCAGGTGCCGGCTGGATACGCCTACGTCCAGCGTCTCCGCCTCTACCAGGGCCGCCTCAAGCCCGAGAACCTGATCAGTCCCGCCGACACCGCCGACATCCAGCTGGCCACGCTGGCCTACGGCATCGGCAACTGGTACCTCGTCGCTGGCGACACCGTGCGGGCTCGGACGTACTTCCGGCGGGCCGTCGCGAGCGGTGGGTGGCCGGCGTTCGGATTCATCGCCGCCGAAGTGGAGCTCGTCAGGCTCCGTTAGTCAGTAATCAAGCGACGCCGGCGAGCTGCCGCAGCACGTACTCCAGGATCCCGCCGTGCCGGTAGTACTCGACCTCCATCGGCGTGTCGATCCGGACCACCGCGCGGAATTCCTTCACGGCGCCGCCAACGGGCTTCGCCCGCACGGTGACTTCCTTCGCCCCCTTCCCGTCGAGCGCGGCCGGGATGCCCAGCAGGTCGAACACTTCCTCGCCCGTCAGGCCCAGCAACTCCGCAGTCTCCCCCGTCTTGAACTGCAACGGGAGGACCCCCATCCCCACGAGATTGCTGCGGTGGATCCGCTCGTAGCCTTCGGCGATCACACCCTTCACGCCGAGCAGGCGCGGCCCCTTCGCCGCCCAGTCGCGCGATGAGCCGGCGCCGTACTCCTTCCCGGCCAACACCACGAGCGGCACGCCGGCGGCCTGGTACCGGACCGACGCATCGTAGATGGACATCCGCTCGCCGTCCGGCAGGTGGCGCGTCAGTCCCCCTTCCGTCCCCGGCACGAGCCTGTTCCTGATCCGAACGTTGGCGAAGGTGCCGCGCACCATCACCTCGTGGTTGCCGCGGCGCGACCCGTACGAGTTGAAATCCTGGGGCGCGATGCCGCGCTCGAGGAGGTAGCGCCCGGCCGGGCCGTCCCTGCGGATCGAGCCGGCTGGCGAGATGTGGTCGGTGGTGATGCTGTCGCCGAGGAAGGCGAGGACGCGCGCGCCCGTGATGTCGACGACCTTGCCGGGCTTCTTCGGCATCCCGTCGAAGTACGGCGCCCGCCGGATGTACGCCGACGCCTCGTCCCAACCGTACAGCTCCCCCTCGGGCACCGGCAGCCCCTTCCAGCGCGCATCGCCCTCGAAGACGCTGCCGTACTCCTTGCTGAACATGTCGGCCTTGAGCGCCTTCTCGACCGTCTCGGCGACTTCCTTTGCCGTGGGCCAGAGGTCCCTGAGAAAGACCGGCTTCCCTCCGGGGTCGTGGCCGAGGGGCTCCGTGAGCAGATCGAGGTCCATCCGCCCCGCCAGCGCGTACGCGACCACCAGAGGCGGACTCATCAGGTAGTTGCCGCGGACTTCGGACTGGATGCGGCCCTCGAAGTTGCGGTTCCCCGACAGCACCGACAGGGCGACCAGCTGCCCTTCCTTGATCGCCGCAGAGACCGGCTCCGGCAGCGGGCCACTGTTCCCGATGCAGGTGGTGCAGCCGTACCCGACCAAATAGAAGCGCAGCCGCTCCAGGTACGGCATCAGCCCCGCCTCGGCGAGGTAGTCGGTGACGACCTTGGAGCCCGGCGCGAGGCTCGTCTTCACCCACGGCCGGGTCTGGAGGCCGCGCTCCACCGCCTTCTTCGCGAGCAGGCCCGCCGCCACCATCACGGACGGGTTCGAGGTGTTGGTGCAGCTGGTGATCGCGGCGATGACCACGGAGCCGTGCTGCAGCTGGTGCTCCGCGCCCTCGAGCGTCAGGGGGACGGGCCGGCTCGGCGAGCCGGGTGGCACGAGACCGGGGAGCGCGGCGGCGAACGCCTGCTTCGCGCCCTTGAGGCCGACCCGGTCCTGCGGGCGCTTCGGGCCGGCGATGCTCGGCTCAACGCTGCCGAGATCGAGCTCGAGCGTGTCGCTGAAAGCCGGCTCGGGCGACGCGCCGTGATGGAACAGCCCCTGCTCCTTCGCGTACGCCTCGACCAGCGCGATCCGCCACTCCGGCCGCCCCGTGAAACGGAGATAGCGCAGCGCCTCCGCGTCCACGGGGAAGATGCCGCAGGTCGCGCCGTACTCCGGCGCCATGTTGCCGATCGTCGCGCGGTCCGCGATCGGCAGCGTCGCCACGCCGGACCCGAAGAACTCCACGAACTTCCCGACCACGCCCTTCTTCCGGAGCATCTCCGTCACGGTGAGCACCAGGTCGGTCGCGGTCGCGCCCTCGGCGAGACGGCCGATGAGTTTGAAGCCGATGACCTGCGGGATCAGCATCGTCGTCGGCTGTCCCAGCATCGCGGCCTCGGCCTCGATCCCGCCGACGCCCCACCCCAGGACCCCGAGGCCGTTCACCATCGTGGTGTGGGAGTCCGTGCCGATCAGCGTGTCGGGATACGCCAGCGGCTCCTGGTTTTCCGTGGAGAACACCACGCGCGCCAGGTACTCCAGGTTCACCTGGTGCACGATGCCCGTGTCCGGCGGCACGACGCGGAAGTTGCGGAACGCGCGCTGGCCCCAGCGCAGGAAGGCGTAGCGCTCCCGGTTCCGCTCCAATTCCAGGTCCGCGTTGACCTGGAAGGCGGTCGGCACGCCGAACGCGTCCACCTGGACCGAGTGGTCGATGACGAGCTCGGCCGGGAGGAGCGGGTTGATCTTCTTCGGGTCGCCGCCCAGCGCCCGCATCGCGTCGCGCATCGCCGCGAGATCCACGACCGCGGGGACGCCGGTGAAGTCCTGCAGGAGCACCCGGGCCGGCATGAACGCGATCTCGTGCGACGGCTCGGCCTTCGGCTCCCAGCGGGCGAGGGCCTCGATGTCGCCCGCGCGGACGGAGACGCCGTCCTCCAGGCGCAGCAGGTTCTCCAGCAGGATCTTGAGCGAGTACGGGAGACGGGCGACGTCGAAGCCCGCCTTGGCGAGCGCATCGAGGCGCCAGACGCGGTACGTGCGGCCGCCGACGCGGAGCTGGGCGCGGGCGCCGAAGGAATTGGTCGTCATCCTGCAAATATATCGAGGCGCGCTACGGCCTCACCGCGCTCTTCACGTACCGGTCGTACCACTCGATCATCCGCGCCAGGCGGTCGAGCAGCGTCTCGCGTGCGGCGTACCCGTGCGCCTCGTACGGATAGGTCACCAGCGTGGCCCGGGCGCCGAGGCCCTTCAGCGCGGCGAACAGCCGGTCGGACTGGATCGGGAAGGTGCCCGTGTTGTCGTCCGCCTCGCCGTGCATCAGGAGAATCGGCTCCTTGATGCTGTCGGCGTAGGTGAACGGTGACATCCGGGTGTACACGTCGGGCGCCTGCCAATAGGTGCGCTCCTCGTTCTGGAACCCGAAGGGCGTCAGCGTGCGATTGTACGCGCCGCTCTCCGCGATGCCGGTGCGGAAGAGGTGCGAGTGGGCGAGCAGGTTCGCCGTCGTGAAGGCGCCGTAGCTGTGCCCGCCCACGCCGACGCGCCACCCATCCGACACGCCCAGCTCCGTCATCCGCGCGATCCAGGCCCGCGCGCCCTCCACCACCTGGGAGACGTAGTGGTTATTCGCCGTGTCGCCTCCGACCACCGGGAGGCTGGGGTTGTCCAGCACCGCGTACCCCTGCGTCAGGAGGTACAGCTCGGACCCGCCGGACAGGCGCGTGAACCGGTTGGGGGAGCCGCGCACCTGGCCCGCCGCGTCGGCCGAGCCGAACTCGGCAGGATAGACCCACAGAATCAGCGGCAGCTTCGTGCCGGCCTGATAGTCCGGCGGGAGATAGAGCGTTCCGGACAGGCTGACCCCGTCCGCCCGCTGAGCGGTCACCAGCCGCTTCTCGACGCCGTGCATCTGCGGCGCGGGATCGCGCACGTCGGTGAGCTGCCGCATGGCAGGCCGGCGCCCGAGGTCGCGCACGAACACGTTGGGCGGCTCCGTCTGCGACTCCCGGCTGGTGAGGATGCGCGTGCCGGCGGGATCGAGCACGGCGGTCACGGTCTCGTAATACGGATCCGCGGAGACGAACAGGCGCTGCGTCTTCAGCGTCCGGAGGTCGAGCCGGTCGAGGAACGGGTGCTCGCCCTGAGGCGACGCGCCGGCGCCGGCCAGATAGATGGCGCGGCCATCCGGCGACTCGAGCATCGCCATCCCGCCGCCCGGCGTCGGCGCCATCACGGGGCGGCCCGGATCGCCGTAGACGTCCTCGGAGCTGCGGTCGAAGAGCTGCCGCGGCTCGGCGCCCGGGCGGTCGGCGTCGAGCAGCCACTGCCGCGTCCGCCGCGCCGAACGGTCGAACTCGGTGAGCAGCGCCAGGCCGTCGCGCGCGCCCCAGACCAGGCCGCCGAACCGGAATTCGGTGCGAATGATCTCGGTGTTCTCCCCGTCAGGCAACGTGACGGCGACGATGCGATCGCGCTGGGGCGCCGGCCGGCGCAGGTCTCCGCCGTCCAGCGCCTCGGCCCAGACCAGCGTGGCGGGCTTGTCGGGGCGCCACTCGAGCGCGCGCGGCCCGGCGCGGACGCCGCGGATCGGGATATGGTCGGCCAGCGGCAGGTCGGCGATGCGGTGGACCGCGTGTCCGTCGCGATCCCACACTTCGATGTACAGCGGGAAGCGGCTCGCCGGGACGGAATAGGAGTACGGTGCGTGGATGCGCTGCACCAGGATGAACCGGCCGTCGGGCGAAGACTCGGCCGCGTCGTACATGCCCGGATCACCCAGCCACGTGACGTTTCCGGTCGCGACGTTCACGCGGCCGAGCCTGGAGGTGAAGTAGTAGTCGAACGCTCGCTCGTCGTCGGGGTTCTGCAGCAGGTCCTCGTACGTCGGCGCCGGCGACTCCCTGCCCTCCGCCGCCTGCACGTGCGGACCGGGGGGCACCCGCGAGGCCGCGGGGGCGCTACCGCGACCCTCCAGGATGAAGCGGCAGAGCAGTTCGGAGGCATCCGGCATCCAGCCGCACGGCGCGCCGAGCGTCGCGTTGAGCGGCGGCGCCGCCAAGGATCGCACGTCAGCGCTGTCCACGGACGCCACCCAGAGGGCGAGCCCCGTCGGGCCGACGGTGGCGAACGCCACCCGGCGCGAGTCGGGCGCCCACTCCAGCCAGCCGATCCTCGCGCCGGCCGGTACGCCAATCTGGCGCACCTGGCCGTCGGCGACGCGCACGAGCCTCAAGGCCGTGAACGTGGCGGCGCGGAACGGCGCACTGGTCGCCGGGTTGATGCGGCTGCCGGCGAGGCGGAGCATCGGCTGCGACAGCTCGGCGATGGTCGGCATCGCCGCGCGGTCGGCGAGAAGGAGCCAGGTGCGATCCGGGCTCAGCGCGGTCAAAGGAGCCGGCGGCGCGTCGAGGATGTCCACCACGACCTTGGGCGGCAGACGGTACGGCTCCTGGGCGATCAGCCGCCCGGCGAACACGGCGAGAAAGGCGGCGAGCAGGAGGACCGGGGCGGACGCGGCGCGACGCATGGGGATCTCGCGAATGAAGGGGACAGCTCGGCACGGCGAAGGGAGGCAACTACCCGAGAAAGATACGCGCTGCCGCCCTTTCCGTTGAGGCGGCCGGGCCCCGCCGACGGGGCCGCCGCGGGACGGTTAACGCCGCCCCGCTCAGCACAGTCTACCTCTGCGCCGTACATAGAGATGAGTCGTGAGAGACCCATGATCCTGGTGCCACCCATGAAGCGTCGTCCCTGGCTGCCGCTTTTCCTGTTCCTTGGGGCCCTGTGGCTCCTGGCGCCTGCACGCGCCGCCGCCCAGGTCGGGCAGGGCACCGACATCATCACCGGCGTCATCACGGCCGACGACGGCACGCCCATCCCGGACGCGACGGTCGAAGCGTTCTCGCTGGAGACGCAGGTCACGCGCCGGGCGCGCACCGACGCGCGCGGCCGCTTCACGATCCTCTTCACCGACGGCGGCGGGCAGTACCGGATGAGCGTGCGGGTGCTCGGCATGACCCCGCGCATCCAGCTCGTCCAGCGGGACGCAGACGAGGACCGCCTCACCTGGAACGTCCAGCTGCGGGGAAGCCCCATCACCCTGGAAGGGATCGACGTCACTGGACAGCAGAACCTGCGCGGGGGCGAAGCGCCGACGCCCGGCTCGCTCGAGCGCGCCTTCAATCCCGACCAGCTGGCGCAGCTCCCCTTGGACCCGACCGACCTCGCGTCGCTCGCCGGGCTGGTGGCCGGCGTGCTCCCGCTCGGCGGGACCGACTCCACCGCCTCGTCCTTTTCCGTGGCGGGCCTCGGACCGGACGCCAACGCGGTGACCCTGGACGGGCTCCTGTTCGGCAACACCACGGTGCCGCAGGAGGGGCTCCGCCAGACGCGTGTCGTGACCAGCACCTACGACGTCTCGCGGGGGCAGTTCTCCGGCGGCCTCGTCTCCTCGACCACGCGCAGCGGCAGCAACGTCGTCCAGGGGTCCTCGATGTTCACATACCGGAACCCGGACTTCGCGGTGAATCCTGGCGATTCTCCTTATACCCAGGGCTACACGCAGAGCCAGGTGAGCGCCGGCATCGGGGGGCCGATCGTCAAGGACAAGGCGTTCCTCTTCGTCTCGGGCATGGCGCGCTTGCGCTCCGATCCCCAGCAGACGCTGTTGTCGGGGAGCCCGACCGATTTCACCCACCTTGGCGTGGCACCAGACTCGGTGAGCCGGTTCCTGCAGATCGTGGACTCGCTGGGCGTGCCGGTCAACAGCGTGACGGGCGGTGCCACCCGCGCGAGCAACAACTACTCGGGGCTGGCGCGGTTCGACTGGCTCCTGAGCAACGAGCACACGCTGACCCTGCGGGGAAACTGGAACGGGACGAGCCAGGATCCAGCGCGCGTCGGCACGCTCGCGCTCCCGCAGACCGGCGGGGACCTGACCAACTCGAGCGGCGGGTTCATGGCCACGGTCACCTCGCATTTTGGCGCCACGGTGCTGAACGAGGTGCACGGCTTCTGGCAGGGCGCCAGGAACAACGGCGATCCCTTCAGCACGCTGCCGCAGGGGCGCGTGCAGGTCGCCTCCACCCTGCCGGACACCACGCTCAGCGTGACGACGCTGGTCTTCGGCGGCAACGCCGGGCTGCCCACGCACTCGACCTCGTCCAGCTTCGAGGGGGCCGACGAGCTGTCGTTGCTCCCCGGCGCCGGGCATCACCGGATCAAGGTGGGCGGAACGTGGCTCACGGAGCGGAGCGATAACCTGTTCGGCGGTAACTCGCTCGGCACGTTCACTTACAACTCCCTCGGCGCGCTCGACTCCGGTCAGGCGGCGATGTTCCGCCGCACTCTCGATGCCGTCGAGCGCCGATCGAACGATCAGCAGTTCGGCTTCTACGCGGCCGACGTGTGGGTGATCCAGCGCACCTTCCAGCTCACGTACGGTGTGCGGCTCGATGGCGCCAGTTTCGGCGACCTGCCGGCGTACAACCCGGCGGTGGACTCGGCCTTCGGACTCAGGACCGATCGTCTTCCGAGCGAATGGCACGTCTCGCCGCGCGCCGGCTTCACCTGGACGATCGGCGGCTCGAACTTCGGTCCCGGCGGGGCCGGCGGCTTCGGGGGCGGGTTCTTCCAGCCGGCCAGCTGGGTCATCCGCGGCGGCGTCGGTGAGTTCCGGAACCAGCCGCCCACCGCCCTCGTGGCGCAGGCCCGGGCAGCGACGGGCCTGGGGCAGTCTCAATCGCAGGTCACCTGCATCGGCTCCGCCGTGCCCCTCCCCGACTGGGGGGCGTACTACGGCAGCGCCGACTCGATCCCGTCCGGGTGCCTGGGCGGCAGTGGCGGCCCGCAGTCGGGCGGACTGACTGGGGCGCCCACCGTGACGGTCCTTGCGCCCGGCTTCGAGACGCCGCGCGCGTGGCGCGCCTCGCTCGGCGTCGAGCGCCGGCTGAACCAACTTCTGCGGTTCAATGTGGACGCGAGCGTCGCGGCGGGCGTCCAGCAGACCGGCTACACCGACCTCAACCTGAACTCCACGCCGAAGTTCACATTGGCCAATGAAGGGAACCGCCCCGTCTACGTGCCGGCGACCACGATCGCCCCGGCGACCGGCGCGCCGAGCTTCATCGCCTCGCGCTTGGATACGGCCTTCAGCAGCGTGGTGGAGGCGTTCTCGGGGCTCAAGACCACCTCGGAGCAGGTGACGGCGAGCCTGGGCGGCATCGTCGGCCCGGCCGTGGTCTTCCAGCTGTCGTACACCTGGCAGCGCTCGCGCGATCAGACGACCGGCGTGCGGGGCACCACGGCGGGCGATCCCGACGTCATCGAGTGGGGACGCAGCGACTACGAGCGCCGGCACCAGCTCGTGCTCACCATCACCTACCCCTTCTCCACCGCGCTCGAGATCACTTCGGTCGGGCGCCTGACCTCGGGCCAGCCTTTCACCCCGATGGTCGGCGGCGACGTGAACGGCGACGGTCAGCGGAACGATCGGGCGTTCATCTTCGCGCCGAACGACACCACCGCCGTGGCGCAGGGGATGTCCCGGCTGCTCGCCACCGCGTCGCCGAGCGTGCGCTCCTGCCTGATGAGCCAGATCGGCCAGATCGCGGGCCGCAACTCGTGCACCGGCCCGTGGCAGGGGTCGCTCGACTTCCAGCTGAACTGGCGTCCCGCCTTCTGGGGCCTGAACCACCGGCTCCAGATCTCGGTCGTGACGTTCAACTTCCTGCGCGGGCTCGACGAGCTGCTGCATGGCGTGAACGGTGCGGAGGGCTGGGGCCTGCAGACGCGGCCCGACGGCACGCTGCTCTATGTCACCGGCTTCAATCCGGCGACCAACAGCTACTCGTACCAGGTGAACGAGCGGTTCGGCGCTACCTACGGCTCGGCGACCGCGTACCGTCCGCCGTTCCAGATCGGCATCCAGGCGCGCCTGACGATCGGGCCGGACCGGGTGCGCCAGGCCCTGGACGCGATGCGGGCGGGCGGCGGCTTCACAGGCGGCATGGGCGGCGGCGCGGCGGGCTTCGGGATGGGCGGGTTCCGGCCCGAGATCACGCCGTCCGTGCTGATCGCCCGCATCGATTCAGCCCTGCCGAACCCCGCCCGCATCGTGCTCGCGATGCGCGACTCCCTGAAGCTCGATTCGGGCCAGGTCGCGCTGCTGACGCCGGTGGCCGACTCGCTGGATGCCCGCAAGGCCGAGAAGGTGGATTCCCTCAAGCGGGTCTTCGAGCGGCTGGGCACCAGCCCCGACCCGACCAAGCTGATGGCCCTGATGCCGCAGCTCAGGCCGCTCTTCCAGGCGGCGCGCGACGATGTGGCCCACGTGATCGTCGAGGTGCACTCGTTCCTGCGCGACGAGCAGTGGGACCGGGTGCCGGCGGCGCTGAAGAACTTCACGGCCACACCGAACTTCCGCGGAGCGAGACGACCGGGAGGGCCTGACTAGCAGCCCGAAGCCGCCGGCAGGCTCCCGGCTGCCAGCCGGTCACGCTACTTTCGTGCACGCTGCGGAGGATGCGTGACCGTACGACCCGGCGACTACCGCCCCAGAATCGACCACACGGAGTTCCTGCACGTCCCCGAAGCCGGGCCCGATGACCGGATCGAGGTCGGCGTGCTGTTCGTGGGCGCCGGCCCCGCCGGCCTGGCTGGCGCCATCCGGCTCGCCCAGCTGGTGGAGGGCGCGCCGGAAGTGAAGGAGCGCCTCGGGGACGTCCCCATCGCCGTGGTCGAGAAGGGGAAGTACCCGGGCGCGCACCTCGTTTCTGGCGCCGTCGTCAATCCGGTCGCGTTCCGGAAGCTGTTCCCGGGCCTCGCCGACAGCGAGCTGCCGTTCCGCTGCGCCGTCCCGGGCGAGGCACTCTACCTGTTGACCAAGACCGGGGCGATCCGCGCGCCGCTCCTGCCGCCCACGATGAGAAACCACGGCAACTTTGTCGCTTCGATCAGCGAGATCGGCCGTTGGCTCGCGGAGAAGGCCGAGGGGCTCGGCGTCACCATCCTGAACGAGACGTCGGCCGTGAAAGCGCTCGTCCTCGACGGGGCGGTGCGCGGCGTGCTCACCGGGGACAAGGGTCTGGACCGCGACGGGACGCCGCTCCCCAACCACGAGCCGGGCGTGGAGATCCACGCGCGCGCCACGGTGCTATCGGAGGGATCCAACGGCCACCTCGCGGCTGCCCTGAGCCACCATTTCGGGCTCGACGGCAGGAACCCGCAGATCTACGCGCTCGGCGTCAAGGAAACCTGGGACGTCCCGCAGAAGCTCGACCGCGTGATCCACACAATGGGCTGGCCCCTCAGGTGGAGCGGCGCGGCGGGCGAGTTCGGCGGCAGCTTCGCCTATCCGCTGGGGGAGAAGCAGGTTTCGATCGGCCTCGTCGTCGGCCTCGATTGGGCCGATGCCTCGCTCTCGGTGCACGACCTGCTCCAACAGCTCAAGCTGCACCCGCTGATCCGCCCGATCCTCGAGGGCGGCTCGCGGGTCGGCTGGGGCGCCAAGACGATCCCCGAAGGCGGCTTCCATGCCCTGCCCAAGCAGCTCAGCCTGCGCGGTGCGCTGCTCACCGGCGATGCCGCCGGATTCGTGAACGTGCCGGCGCTCAAAGGCATCCACTACGCGATGTGGTCTGGGATGCTTGCGGCGGAAACGATCTTCGGCGTGCTCAAAGAGGCGCGCGACCCCACCGCACTGGGGGCGTTGGCCGGCTACGACCGGGCCGTGCGCAGCAGCTTCATCCACGCCGACCTCCACCGCGTGCGCAACATGCGGCAGGCGTTCGGCGGCGGGCTCGTGACGGGCGCGGCGCTCGCCGGCCTGATGACGGCGACGCGCGGGCTCTTCCCCGGCTGGCAGTTCACGAGCCACGCCGACGCCGACCGTCCAGTCCGCATTCTGAAGCGCACGTATCCCAAACCCGACGGCAAGCTGACTTTCGACAAGCTCTCCAGCGTCTACGCTTCGGGGAACCGCACCCGCGACACGCAGCCCAGCCACCTGCTGGTGAAGGACGACGTTCCCGACGCGCTGGGCACCGCGTGGGTCAACATGTGCCCGGCGGGCGTCTACGAATGGACCACGGACGCCGGCGGGAAGAAGAAGCTGCGGGTCAACGCGCCCAACTGCGTGCAGTGCGGGGCGATCTCGGCCAAGGGCGGACGGCTCACGCCGCCCGAGGGGGGCAGCGGGCCCGAGTACACGACGACCTAGGATCGGGAGGACAACCGAACAGATCCGGTCGATGCCCGCGCCCCAATTGGCGGCGCTGGTGCGCAGTACCCATCCCCTGGAAGGCACCTTCCGAGAGTTCACCTGAGCGAGCGCCCCAGCGGCCTCTCAGAGCGCGATCGCGGCTGTGCCCGCGCCTGGCCTGTCGCTTGCGAGACTTCGCTCGACTCAGCCCATCGTTGGCGCCGTATCCAGACCGTTCGGACCGGCTGCGCGCGCAATTCGTTCGGCGCCGAACTTAATCGCGGGCACACGTGCGTTGCATCGGTGAACGTGACGGGATCCCCGCCGGTCGAAAGAGCGGCCGGTCCACGGGGTGTAGCGCCGGTGCGCGCGACGGGCCACGCGCGGCGATCACCGCAGCAGGTGGTGGCGCCAACTCCTGGCGGCTGGCGCTCCGTCCCGCGTCCTGGTCCCGCCCTGGTCCTCGAATTCATTCGGCACCGAAGGTATTCCCTGGCCCAGCCGACGCACGGCCCCCTACAGAGGCCCTCGGCAGCGCCGATACGGGCGCACACGGAGGCTGGAGACATCGGGCGCCCACGCCTGGCCGATCACGCCGTGGAACGGTCCGAGGCGAGTTGGCCCTCGCGCGATCCATACTCGGCCATTCGGGCCAGTGGCCGGCACGGCGCCGCTGCGGCGCGGCCCGGACGGATTCGGATCAGGGGATCCGCGTCGCGATGAGTTGGGCCAACTCCTCAAGAAATCGCTGATCCGCGGGGCCGTAGGCTCTGGCCATGTCCCCATCGATGTCGATCTCGCCGAACACTACGTCGCCCCTCAGGATCGGCACGACGATCTCGCTCCTGGTCTCGAGATTGCACGCCAGGTAGGAGGGGTCGGCCGTGACGTCATCCACGATCACCGTGTGCTTCTCGCGTGCCGCGCGCCCGCAGATGCCCACGGACACGGGAATCCGCGTATGCTCCGTCGGCCGGCCGCGGTGGGTGCGCAGGACCAGCGCGTCGGGGCCGTCCATCCAGTAGAGATAGACACCGGTGTAATGAGGGAACCGCGCGTGCAGCGCCTCGACCACCCGGTCGAGCAGGGCGTCGAGCGGCAATGCACCCGAGCGCCTGACCATATCCAGCACCTCGACCTGGTCCTTCGAAAAGCCAGAGGCCGCCGCAGCTTTCATCATTTCAAGATAGCCGCGGCGGCCCCCGATCGTGCGGCGCGATCCGCCTAAACGGCGGCAGGCGCCGGAACCTGCTTCACCCCCTCGATCTCGATGTCGATCTCCACCTTGTCCCCGACGGCGACGCCGCCCGCCTCGAGCAGCTGGTTCCACGTCAGACCGAAGTCCTTCCGGTCGAGCGACGTGCGGGCGCTGAACCCGGCCCGCATGCCACCCCACGGGTCCTTCTGCGTCCCGGCGTACTCGACGTCGAGCACGACCGGCCGCGTCACGCCGTGCAGCGTGAGGGTCCCGTGCAGGCGCAGCTCTCCGTCCTTCCCCTTCTCGACGCGTGTGCTCGTGAACGCCATCTTCGGGTACTTCTCGACGTCGAAGAAGTCCGCGGACCTGAGGTGGTTGTCGCGCTGCTCGACCCCCGTGTCCACGCTCGCCGTCTCGATGCTGACGTCCACCTGCGTGTTGGCCAGGTCGTGCTCGTCCATCAGAATGCTCCCGGTCCACCGGCCGAACTTCCCGCGCACCTTCGACACGACCAGGTGCCGCACCGTGAAGCCGATGCTCGAATGCACTAGATCCGGCGCCCAAACGGGCAGCTCTGCGTTGCTCGTCATGTTCCCGTCCTCCTCGTTCCTCGTGGTGTGTACCTGCTATCTGTCCTTACGACTGTCGTTATCACGACTACTCGGCCGCCGAAAGCGCTCAACTCCCGCTCCGAACTTCGTCCAGCAGTTGGGCCAGTGTCTGGAGCTTCTGCTCGCCGAGGTGGCCCAGCGACTTCCGATGCTGCGCCTGGACCGGTTCGTCGAGATGGGCCAGGAGTTCGAGTCCCGCTTGGGTGATCCGTGTGGTCACGACCCGCCGGTCCTCGCCGTCCCTCGCGCGCGTCACCAGGGCACGGGCCTCGAGCCGATCCAGCAACCGCGTGAGGTCGGGGTCCCGCGTGATCATCCGGCTCGCGACGTCGCCGCACGAGAGCCCCGCGGTTCCGGCGCCCCGCAGGATGCGTAGCACGTTGTACTGCGTCGCCGTCAGCCCCGAGCCCTTGAGCACCTCTTCGCCCGCCCGCGCCATCGCGTCCGCCGTGCGGGCCAGCCCCAGCGTCACTTCCTCCTCCAGGCTCCGGAAGGGCCGGCTCTGCTTGATCTCTTCCTGCAAGCGTCTCGTCATGGCACCATTATATCTGTTATCACGACTATTGTCAAGAGGCACAACCTGGAACGCCCAGAGATTGGGCTGGCGGACCGGGAACGCGACCTAACTTGGAGGGATTGCCATAGCGTAATCGCTATGTTACTATAGCTACCATGGCTACTGAACTACAGCGGGCCCCGCTCGATCCGCGGGTGCTGGCCGAAGCGGCGGAGATGGTCAGGGTCTTGGGCCATCCTGTGCGCCTGAGGATCGTCGAGCTGCTCGAAGCGGGTGAGCGAACGGTCAAGGAGATTCAGGAGGCGCTCGAGGCACCGCAGGCCCTGGTTTCCCAGCAGCTGGCGCGGATGCGCGGCGCCGGCATCGTGGCGGGCCGCCGGGGCGGCGCCAACGTCTGGTACCACATCGCAGACTCGCGGGTGATCCGCATGCTCGACTGCCTGCGCCACTGCGACCTCCCGGCGACCGGGGAGTTCGGCGCGACGGACGGCGCGTGAAACCGCAGGCGCTGCGGTGCGGATTGAGCGCCGACCTGCTGCAGCAGGCGCTCGAGCGGATCCGCTCGACTGCCTCAACGACTCCATCTCATCGAACGAGGAACTGATGCAGAACGTGACTGTCGTTTCCGATGCGACGTTCGAGAGCGACGTGCTGAAGGCCGACGCTCCCGTGCTGGTGGACTTCTGGGCTCCGTGGTGCGGGCCGTGCCGGATGGTCGGCCCGGTCCTGGAAAAGGTCGCCGAGCTGTATGCCGGGCGCGTGCGCGTCGTGAAGCTCAACGTGGATGAGAATCAGCAGACCTCGATGGCCTACGGGATCCGCAGCATCCCCACTGTGGCGCTCTTCAAGGGCGGCGAGGTGGTGGACGGTGTGCTCGGCGCGGCTCCCCTGCCCTTCTTCACCGACATGCTCGACAAGCACCTGAAGTCGAACGGCACGCAGCCGGCCGGCGTGAAATCGGCGGCGCAGTCGTGAAGCCGATCACCGTGACCTGGGACGGCGGGGTCCACTTCACCGCCGACATCCGCGGCCACAAGGTGGCCGTCGACCAGCCACCGCAGGGGGGTGGCCAGGACGCCGCCCCCACGCCGCTCGAGCTGGTGCCCGCCGCGCTCGGCACCTGCGTCGCGCTGTTCGTCCAGCAGTTCCTGGTGACGCGCGGCCTGGACGCCACCGGGATGGAAGTGCAGGTCTTCACCGCGCCCGCGCCTAATCCGCACCGCATCGGGATGTTCGAGGTCGCCGTGTCGGTGCCGAAGGGCATTCCGGAGAAGTACCGGGACGCGGTGAAGCGCGTGGCCGAGTCGTGCACCGTGCACCACACGCTGACGCACCAGCCGGACATCGCCGTGGAGATTCTGGAAAGCCCGGTGACCGCCTAGTCCCATCCTCGCTGCCGGGCCGGCGGGCAACCCACTGCCGGTCCGGCATCATCTCGTTGTGCCACAACGGCTTACAATTGCAAGTCGAAGACACCCTAATTCCGGAACGCATCTTGCGGAACCGAGGGTGGGACGAGGTATACCCACCAACCAGGTCTGCGCGCGGACCAGAGGCGCCGGACACGGAGATTGAAATGGGCAGAGCGAAGATCACCATAGACGGCAACGAGGCGGCGAGTCGCGTCGCCTATCAACTCAACGAGGTCATCGCCATCTACCCGATCACGCCCTCCTCCCCGATGGGCGAGTGGTCGGATCAATGGGCCGCGGAGAAGAAGCCCAACCTGTGGGGCACGGTGCCCACGGTGGTGGAGATGCAGAGCGAGGGCGGCGCGGCCGGCGCGGTGCACGGCGCGCTGCAGGCGGGGGCGCTGACGGCGACGTTCACGTCGTCGCAGGGTCTGCTGCTGATGATCCCGAACATGTACAAGATCGCCGGCGAGCTGACCCCGGCGGTCTTCCATGTGGCCGCGCGGGCGGTGGCGGCGCAGGCGCTGTCCATCTTCGGCGACCACAGCGACGTGATGGCGACGCGGGCCACGGGCTGGGCGCTGCTCTCGTCGAACTCGGTGCAGGAAGTGACGGACCTGGCGGCCATCGCGCAGGCGGCCTCGCTCGAGTCGCGCATCCCGTTCATCCACTTCTTCGACGGGTTCCGCACGTCGCACGAAGTGGCGAAGATCGAGGAGCTGACGCAGGACGACCTGCGCGCGTTGATCGACGAGGAGTCGGTGCGCGCGCACCGCGGCCGGGCGCTGTCGCCGGACCACCCCGTGGTGCGGGGGACGGCGCAGAACCCGGACGTCTTCTTCCAGGCGCGCGAGAGCGTCAACCCGTACTACCTCGAGTGCCCGGCCGTCGTGCAGCGGGTGATGGACCGCTTCGCCAAGGTGGTCGGGCGCGCGTATCACCTGTTCGACTACGTGGGCGCGCCGGACGCCCAGCGCGTGATCGTAATGATGGGCTCGGGCGCCGGGGCGGCCGAGGAGGCCATCCAGTATCTCGTCGCGAAGGGGGAGAAGGTCGGCCTCGTGAAGGTGAGGTTGTTCAGGCCCTTCTCTGTCGAGCACTTCGTCGCCTCCCTGCCCACCACAGTCGAGACGATCGCGGTGCTCGACCGGACCAAGGAGCCGGGGAGCGCGGGCGAGCCGCTGTATCAGGACATCGTGACGGCGCTGAGCGAAGCGATGACGGGCGCGGTGCCGCCGCTGCCGATCTTCCCGCGGGTGATCGGCGGGCGCTACGGGCTCTCGTCCAAGGAGTTCACGCCGGCGATGGTCAAGGCCGTGCTGGACGAGGCGGCGGCCTCGCAGCCCAAGAACCACTTCACGATCGGCATCGACGACGACGTCACCCGGACGAGCCTCGTCTGGGACCCGACGTTTTCGACCGAGCACCCCGACACGGTGCGGGCCATGTTCTACGGGCTCGGCGCCGACGGGACGGTGAGCGCCAACAAGAACTCGATCAAGATCATCGGCGAGGGGACCGATAACTATGCGCAGGGCTACTTCGTCTACGACTCGAAGAAGTCGGGGACGATGACGACCTCGCACCTGCGGTTCGGCAAGCGCCCGATCACGTCGACGTACCTGATCGACCGCGCGAGCTTCGTCGCCGTCCACAACTTCACCTTCCTGGAGCGGTACGATCTCCTGGCGCCCGCCGACAAGGGCGCGACGGTGCTGCTCAACAGCCCGTTCGGGCCCGACGAGGTCTGGAACCGCCTGCCGGCGACCGCTCAGCGCGACATCGTGGAGAAGAACCTCAAGCTGTACGTGATCGACGGCTTCAAGGTCGCGGCGGACGCGGGTCTCGGCAGCCGGATCAGCACCGTGATGCAGGTCTGTTTCTTCGCCATCAGCGGCGTCATCCCGAAGGCCGAGGCGATCGCCGCGATCAAGGACGCGATCGAGCACACCTACGGGCGCAAGGGCGCGTCGGTCGTCCAGAAGAACTTCACCGCCGTGGATTCGGCCCTGGCCCAGCTGCACGAGGTCAAGGTGCCGCGGCAGGTCAGCAGCACCTTCGATATCCGTCCGCCGGTCCCCGCCGAAGCCCCGGCGTTCGTGCAGAAGGTGACCGCGGAGATCATCGCCGGGCGTGGGAACCAGCTCCCGGTGAGCGCGATGCCGGACGACGGGACGTATCCGAGCGCCACCACGCAGTGGGAGCGGCGCAACATCGCCCTCGAGATCCCGGTGCTGGACGAGGCGCTGTGCATCCAGTGCGGCAAGTGTGTGCTGGTCTGCCCGCACGCCGCCATCCGCGCCAAGGTGGTGGACACCGCTGCGCTGGCCGGCGCCCCGCCCACCTTCAAGTCGATGGCGGCCCGCTGGCGGGAGTTCAAGGACCGCAAGTACGTGCTGCAGGTCGCGCCCGAGGACTGCACCGGGTGCGAGCTGTGCGTGATGGTCTGCCCGGCGAAGAGCAAAACCGACCCGACGCACAAGGCGCTCAACATGGAGTCGCAGCTTCCGCTCAGGGAGCCGGAGCGCGCCAACTGGAGCTTCTTCCTCTCGCTGCCGGAGACCGACCGGACGGTGCTTCGCCCGGACCAGGTCAAGGACGTGCAGCTGTTCCGGCCGCTGTTCGAGTTCTCGGGTGCCTGCTCCGGGTGCGGCGAGACGCCGTACCTGAAGCTGATGAGCCAGCTCTTCGGCGACCGCGCCATCGTCGCGAACGCCACCGGGTGCTCCTCCATCTACGGCGGCAACCTCCCGACCACGCCGTGGGCGGTGAACGGCGACGGCCGCGGCCCCGCGTGGTCGAACTCGCTCTTCGAGGACAACGCCGAGTTCGGCATGGGGATGCGGCTCTCGCTCGACAAGCAGGGGGACTTCGCCCGCGAGCTGGTGGTCCGGCTCGGCGGACGGCTGGAGGGCGGCCTCGCGCAGGAGCTGATCGCGGCCGACCAGTCCACTGAGGCCGGGATCGCGGCCCAGCGGGTGCGCGTGGACCGGCTCAAGGCACAGCTGGCCCGGCTCCCCGATCCCGAGGCGCGGCGGCTGGAGTCCCTGGCCGACGCCCTCGTCAAGAAGAGCGTCTGGATCGTGGGCGGCGACGGGTGGGCTTACGACATCGGCTACGGCGGGCTCGACCACGTCCTGAACTCAGGACGCAACGTCAACGTGCTGGTGCTCGACACCGAGGTGTATTCGAACACGGGCGGCCAGGCCTCCAAGGCGACGCCGCGCGGCGCCGTGGCCAAGTTCGCCGCCGGCGGGGAGCTGAGAGCGAAGAAGGACCTCAGCCTGATGGCGATGTCCATCGGGAACGTGTACGTGGCCCGGGTCGCCTTCGGAGCCGACGACAGCCAGCTCGTGAAGGCGTTCCTCGAGGCCGACGCCTACGACGGCCCCTCGATCATCGTCGCCTACAGCCACTGCATCGAGCAGGGCTACGACATGATCAACGGGCTCGAGCAGCAGAAGAGCGCGGTGAAGTCGGGACACTGGCCGCTGTTCCGCTACAATCCTACGCGCCTCGCCGAGGGGAAGAACCCGCTCCAGCTCGACTCCAAGGCGCCGTCCATCCCGATCGCGGAGTACATGAAGGGCGAGACGCGCTTCACGCGGCTGGCGACGAGCAATCCGGCGGCCGCCAAGGCCCTCGGCGAGCTGGCCCAGCAGGACGTCGCGGCGCGCTGGCGCCTGTACGAGCACATGGCGGCGATGGCCGTGAATGGAGCCAAGAAAGAGTGAGGAGCAAGACGTGAGGGGTGAGATGGCGACGTAAGACGTGAGAGGGTGAAACGCGTGAGAGGTGAGGGGGCGCATCCCCTCACCTCTCACTGTGTCTTCTCACCTCTCACGTCGCCGTCTCACGCCTCCCGGCCTCTCACCCCTCACGCCTGCAGCGTCTTCAAGAAGCTCATATCGTGCCCCTTGGCCCTCAGCATGGCCTCGAGACCCGACTTGTCGGCGCACTTCATGTAAGCCTCGGCCGGCTCCACGAGCTTCTTCTCGACGACCTCCATCAGCGCGTCGTTGAGCGTGATCATCCCCATCTTCTTGTTGGTTTGGATCATCGAGGGGATCTGGAAGGTCTTGCCCTCGCGGATGAGGTTCGCGATGGCCGGGATCGCCAGCAGGATCTCGCGGACCGCCACGCGGCCGCCGCCGATCTTCTTGCAGAGGATCTGGGCGACCACACCCTTGAGCGACTCGGAGAGCATCACGCGGATCTGGCTCTGCCGGTCGGCCGGGAACTGGTCGATGATGCGGTCCACCGTGGAGGCCGCCGTGGTGGTGTGCAGCGTCCCGAACACGAGGTGGCCGGTCTCCGCCGTCTCGATCGCGATGGCCACGGTCTCAAGGTCGCGCATCTCGCCCACCAGCACGATGTCCGGGTCCTCGCGCAGCGCCGCCCTGAGGGCGCGCTTGAAGGACTCGGTGTGCAGGGCGACCTGCCGCTGCGTGATGACGCAGCTCTTGTTGGGGTGCACGAACTCGATCGGGTCCTCGATCGTGATGATGTGGTCCGTGCGCTTGCGGTTGATCAGGTCGACCATCGCGGCGAGCGTGGTGGACTTGCCGGATCCCGTCGGACCCGTCACCAGCACCAGCCCCTTGGTGAGGAAGCAGAGCTTCTGCACCTCCTCGGAGAGGTTCAGCTCCTCGGCGGTCTGGACCTTCGTCGGGATGACACGGAAGACAGCCGCAGGGCCCTTCCGGTCCCGCAGCACGTTGCAGCGGAACCGCGCGAGGTCCAGGATCTCGTAGGCGAAGTCGCTGTCGTTGGTCTCGGCGAACTCCTTCTTGTTGCGATCGGGCATGATCGAGAAGAGGAGCGCCTCCATCTCGTCGATGCTGAGGCTCTCCTTCCCCTCGAGGCGCTTCATCTCGCCCTGCTTGCGGATGATCGGCGGCTCGCCAACCCGGAGGTGCAGGTCGGAGGAGCCCGACTCGACCAGCGTGTGCAGGAACTCCTGGATCCGCTCCTCCGCGGCGGACGACGCCTCCGCGGCGGCGGCGGTCGGGGCCACGCGGCGGGCCGGCGCGGCAGCGGCCGGGGCCGCGGAGGGCGCCCGCGCCTCCATCGGCATGGACATGGCGGCGCTCGAGCGGCGGGGCTTAGCGGGGCCGATGGTGACCGTGACGTCGTCGCCGGCGTGCAGGATCTCGACGTCCACCCGCTTCCCGTCCACCGCGTAGCCGAAAGCCATCCGCGACTCCGCGTCCAGATGGTCCTTCATCCCGTCGGGGGCGATCTCGCGGAGCAGCGCCATGATCTTCGGCTTGGTCAGGACATCCTTGGTCACCGGGCGGTCCGCTCCCTCCACCTCCAGCACGACCGCCGCGCCGCTGGCCAGGCGCATCCCCGACGCGCCCTGCTGGAACATCACCTGGATGAACTTGTCGAGTGTGGCCATCCCTGGTCCTTAGCTCTCCATCCTCAGGGTTTGACGGGTGACGGACCGGCGGGCTTGACCGCGACCCTCGCCGGAGGGGCGGGCGCCTTGGACGCCGGAGCCGCGCCAGCTGCCGGTGGCGCCGTGGCCGGCCTGGGCGCCGGTGCGGGGGCCTCGGTCGTCGGCACCGCGGCGGCGGCGCTCTTCGCGGCCTCCTTCGCCTCCTCTTCGAGCACCCGCCGCTTGACGGCTTCGGCCTGCGCCTTCGCCGCCTTCTGCGCCTGGAATTCCTTCTCCCGCTTCTCTCCCTCGTCGGCTTGGACCACTCCCTTGATCGTCCGCTCGATCAGCGCCCTCAGCGCCACCACGCCGTCACGCAGGACCCGGGCCTTCATCATCGGGCTGCCGCCCCGAGAAGCGGCCACGCTCAACTGCCCCGCGGAGTCGGCGACGAAGCCCACGTTCCGCATCATCGCTTTCTGCCTGAGCTGCGCCAGCTCGCGCGACAGCTGGCTGGAGTACTGGTCGGCGCGCGACTTCGCGCCCGCGAACTGCTCCACGAGAGCGGCGAAGTGGTCCATCTCCCTCATCAGCGTTTCCAGGTAGTCGACCAGCTCCTGGCTCTTCGCCGACAGCTTCTGCGCCATGATCCCCCTCCTGCGGCCTGCGACCTGTAACCTACCGCCTCCGCCTCACACCGTAAGCACCAGCTTCCCGAATGTGGCGTTGGATTCCAGCCGCCGGTGCGCATCGGCCGCCTCGGACAGGGCGTAGGTGCGGTCGAGGACCGGATGGACCATCCCCGCCTCCAGGAGCGGCAGGATGTCCTGCACGAAGGCGGCGGTGACGGCGATCTTCTCGTCCAGGGTCCGCGCGCGCAGTACGGTGCCGACGATCGTCAGCCGTTTGCTCAGCACGGCGCCGAGGTCGATCGGCGCGCTGCGTCCTCCCGTGAGCCCCACGACGATCATCCTCCCGGCGCGTGCCAGGGCCTGGATGTTCCCCGCCAGCGCCGGTCCGCCGACCAGGTCGAGCACGACGTCCACGCCCGCGCCGTCCGTCTTCTGCCGCACGACCTCGACAAAATCCTCGCGGGAGGTGTCGATGGCGACCTCCAGCCCCAGCTGGCGGGCCCGCTCGAGCTTCGCCGCCGAGCGCGACGTGCCGAAGGTCCGGGCGTGGATCGAGGCGGCGAGCTGGAGCGCGGCCGTGCCAACGCCACTCGCGACGGCGTGGATCAGGATGCGCTCGCCCGCCCGGAGGAGCATCTGGCGCATGAGCGCGTCGTAGGCGGTGATGAACACCTCCGGCACCGCGGCCGCCTGCTCGAACGACCACGCGGCCGGCACACGCATCGCGACCGCCTCGTGCGTGGTGAGGAACTCGGCGCAGGCGCCGCCCGGAACGAGCCCCATCACGCGGTCGCCCACCTTCCACGCCCTGGCGCCGGTCCCGAGCGCCGCCACTTCGCCCGCATACTCGAGCCCGGGAATGTTCGCGGGCGCGCCGAACGGCGCGGGATACTGGCCCAGACGCTGCAGCAGGTCGGCCCGGTTGATCCCCGCGGCCCGAACGCGCACCAGGATCTCCCCGGCCTCCGGCTCGGGTGCCGGCACGTCGTGGGTCTCGAGGACCTCGGGCCCGCCCGTCCTGGTGATGACGACGGCCTTCATGGCGTCACCTCACACCGCTCCTCTATTTGCGGAGCGCTTCGGAGAGCACCCGCCCATCCAGTTTCTCCAGCGGAGCCACCCCCAGCAGCCGCGCCAGCGTCGGCGCCAGGTCCGCCACCTGCACCCGCCCCGCATACCGCCCCGCTCGCACGCCGGCGCCCGCGATGATCAGCGCCACGTGCGCGTCGTCGTCCGACGGCTGGCCGTGCTCCGCGTCGCTGGCGGGCCCCCACACGTCGTGCGGCTTCAGCGTCACGCACAGCTCGACGTCGAGGTCGGGGGGGATGGTGTTGAGCCAGCGCCGCGCGGTTGCCTCCCGCGCCGTGTCGGCGGAGGCCAGCTCGCGGGGCGTGTCCGCCCGCCACACGCCCGGCAGGGCGCGCATCCGCGCCGCGACGTCCGCCACGACGGAGTCCACGTTGACGCCCTTCGCCTCGAGGCCCGCACGGTCCATCACCAGCATGCCGAGCTCGAACCACCGGATCCACCGGCCGCTCCCGGCCCGCGCCTCGAGCGCCGCCTCGACGGCGCGCACGAGCGTGTCGGCGCGCACCTCCCGCGCCGCCGGATCGCCGTGAGCCTGGGACCATTGCACGTACGACGTCACGCCGTGATCGGCGGTGAGCGAAACGACGATGCGCCGCGGATCCCGCAGGCGTGAGAGCGAATCGAGGAATTGCCCGAGGTAGCGATCGAGGCGCAGGACCTGGTCGTGGATCTCCCGCGAGTTGGGTCCGAAGGCGTGGCCGATGGCGTCTGTCGTCGAGAGGCTGACGGCCAGGACGTCGGGCGCCGGCCCCTTGCCGAGCTGGAGCTGGTTCACGCCGTCGAGGGCGAAGGCGAGCGTGAGGGAGTCCATGAACGGCGTGCCCATCACCATGATGGACGCCGGGATCGAATCCGGCGGCAGATCGTGCGGGAAGGTGACGCCCCTGCCGTGGTTCTCGTACGGCTCGCTGTCCGGCTCCTGGTAGGCGGACGGCTTGAGGAGCAGGTTCCAGCGCCGTCCTGGAGCGCGGGCCGGGACCATGGCGATGTTGAACGCCTTGACCCAGTCGGGGAGCGAGTCGGCGTAGTAGCGGCTCGTGGTGAAAATGCCGAAGACGTACCAGTAAACCTGCTGGCGCGCCTTCCCGAGCGAGAGTATCGCAGCGCGATCCTTCCGGCTCACCGAGAGGGCCCGTGCATCGGGATAGCGGGCCGCGATCCAGTCGAACAGCGCGGTGCCGCGGAAGCGCCACGGCGACGCTCCCGGCCCCCTGGCCCCCAGCAGCCGACCGGTCGCCGTGGTATCGGGCACGCCTTCGTCGTTGCGGACGATACCGGTGGAGTGCGGGTTCCGGCCGGAGAGCACCGTCGCGTGGCCCGGCGCCGTCTCCGTCATCGCGTGGTCCTGGTAGGCGTCGGTGAAAACCGCTCCCTGCCGCAGCAGGCGGGCCAGCCCGCCGGTGAGCTGCGAGCGCCATCGGTCGAGGTAGTCGGCGCGGAACTGGTCCACCGTGATGTGGACGACGAGCGTGGGGGTGGGGCGCGGCTGCGGGTCCGGGGCCTGCAGAGCGGCGGCCGCCAGCATCAGCATCACTTTGAGCAACGAACGTCTCCGGTCAGCGGTCCAACGGGGAATATGCGCGCCCGGCCCCGCTCGCGCGACGCTACAGCCAGCGGAAGATCTTGAGGGCGACGGCGAACGAGGCGACCGCCCACGCGGCGCAGATGGCCGTCGGACCGGCCACCGCCGCCAGCGACGCGCCGTCGAGCATCACCGCCCGCAGCGCGTCGTTCAGCGCCGTGAGCGGCAGGACCTTGATGAACGGCTGCATCGCTGCCGGGAAGTTCGCCGAGGAGAAGAAGACGCCGGACAGGATCCACATCGGCATCATTATGAGATTCATCAGCCCCGAGACGGTCTCGATGGTGCGCGCGCGGCTGGCCGTCAGCAGGCCGATACCGGCAAAGCACATCGCGCCGACGACCGCCAGCAGGAGGAAGGTCGCCACCGAGCCCCGCATCGGGACGCCGAAGGCCAGCATCCCGAAGCCGATGAGCAGCACGACCTCCGGCCCCAGCATCGTCAGGCGCGCCACGATGAACGAGAGGAGGTAGTGGCTCTTCCGCATCGGCGAAGCGAGCAGGCGCTTCATCAGCTTCTTCTTCCGTGCGTCCACCACCGCGTAGCCCAGCCCCCACATCCCTGTGCCCATGAGGTTGAGGCCAAGCAGCCCCGGGATGAGGAAGTCGATGTAGCGCGAGCCCTTCTCCATCTCCTTCTGCTCGGCCACGGGCCGCACGTCCCGACGGCCGAGAGCGCGCTGCAGCGCATCGTCGGTCGCGAGTCGAGCCATCCGGCTTTCCGTCCGAGTGGAGTCGTAGCGGTACACCACCGTGTCGCCGGGCACGACGAGGATGGCGACGCGAGCCTTCCGCAGCTGGTCGGCCGCCTCGGCGGGTGGAAGCACCGCCGCCCGGAACCCCCGCGTGTGCGCGAGGAGCGACGCCACCGAGTCGGCCCCGCGGCCGGCCTCCACGCCGACGCGGATCACGTCGGGCGGCCGGTTCCGGAACGCCAGGCCGAGAGCCACCGCGAGAAGCAGCGGGAACGCGAAGACCCAGAACAGCACCTCCGGCTGTCGGAGCTGCTCCCGGAACCGCGCGAGCGTCAGCTGCCACAACGGATGGTGGCTGCCCATCACTCATCCCTCAGGTGCCGGCCCGTCAGGCTGAGGAACAGGTCCTCCAGCGTGGCGTGGTGCGTGACCAGCTCCGTCATCTCCACCCCGCGCCGCTCCAGCTCGACCATCAGTGCGGGCACGGCGCGGTGCGCCTCCGTGACGGTCAGGCTGAAGCGCGGCCCGTCCCGCCGCGCCGCCTTGACCCCGGGCAGCGCGGCGAGCGCGGCCTCCGGCGGCGGCTCCGCTCCGTCGGCGAGCGCGAACTCCACCACGTGATCGGCGCCGAGCGAGGCGATCAGCTCGCGCGGCGACCCGAGCGCGATGACCTTGCCGTGGTCCATCACGGCGACCCGGTCGCACAGCCGCTCCGCCTCTTCCATGTAGTGCGTGGTCAGGACCACGGTCCCGCCCCCGCGCTTGAACGAGGCCACGATCTCCCACAGCTGCCGGCGCGACTGCGGATCGAGCCCCGTGGTCGGCTCGTCGAGGAAGAGCACGTCCGGCGCCCCTACGAGCGCGCATGCGATCGCGAGGCGCTGCCGCTGCCCGCCGGAGAGCTTCTCGACCCAGGCGTCACGTTTCTCGCCCAGCTCGACGACGTCCAGCACCTCCTCCACCGTGCGCCCGCGCCGGTAGAAGCTGCGGAAGAGGCTGATCACTTCGGCCACGGTGAGCCGATCGGCCAGCTTGGTCTCCTGGAGCGCGACCCCGAGCCGCTCGCGCAGCTCGTGCTCGTGCCCATCCCACCGCAGGCCGAGGATCTCGATGTCGCCCTCGTCGTGCGTGAGCAGCCCCTCGAGCATCTCGACCGTCGTGGTCTTCCCGGCGCCGTTCGGCCCGAGCAGGCCGAAGCACTCCCCGGCGCGCACCTCGAGGTCGAGGCCCGCGACGGCGGTCACGTCCTTGTAGCGCTTGACGAGGCGCCGACAGGAAATGGCGACGGAGTTGGTGAGCATGGAGCGGTGGATGATGACGCGATGTGATGCCAAAAGAAAGGGTGTAGGGGGTAGGGTGCAGGGTGTAGAAGGCTGCGCGCACCAGTCTGCCACACCCTACACCCCAAACCCTAACACCCTGCTCAACAGATTCTCGGCAGCTGCTCCCCCGACAGGAGGTCGAGCACCCGGTCACCGCCCGCCTTCGTCCTCAGCACCACCAGCCCCGGCGTCCCGCCCTGTCGCACCGTGCCAATGCGGGACGCCCGGGCCGTCTCCGGCCGCGAGCGGAGCAGCTCGAGCGCGCGGTCCGCCTCTGCGGCCGCGACGAAGGCCAGGAAGCGCCCCTCGCACGCCACGTACAGCGGATCGAGGCCCAGCACTTCGCAGGCCCCGGCCACGTCCTCGCCCACGGGGATGGCGCTCTCGTGCACCGCGATCTCGCAGCGGGCCTGGGTGGCGATCTCGTTCAGGACCGTGGCCACGCCGCCGCGCGTCGGGTCCCGCAGGCAGTGCACGTCCAGCCCCGCCTCCAGGAGCGCGAGCACGGGGCCCGCGACGCTGGCGCAGTCGCTCAGGATCGGCGACGCGAAGGCCAGGCCGTCGCGCACCGCCATCACGACGACGCCGTGCTGGCCCACCGGGCCGCTCACGAGGACCGCGTCGCCCGGCCGCACCTCGGTCGGCGCAACGGGCCGCTTCGCCACGACGACGCCGACGCCCGAGCTGGTGATGAAGATCCCGTCGCCCTTGCCCCGCTCCACTACCTTGGTGTCGCCGGCGACGACCGCGACCGCCGCCTCGAGCGCGGCGGCCTGGATGGACGCGACGACGCGCAGCAGGTCGTCCACCGCCAGCCCCTCCTCGAGGATGAACCCCAGGCTGAGGTAGAGGGGACGCGCGCCGCTCATCGCGAGGTCGTTGACCGTGCCGGTCACCGCGAGCTTGCCGACGTCACCGCCGGGGAAGAAGAGCGGTCGCACGACGAAGCAGTCCGTCGTGAAGGCGAGCCGCCCCGCGGGCCGCTCCAGCACCGCGCTGTCGTGCAGCGCGGCGAGCGTCTCATTCCGGAACGCGGGGACGAAGACCCGCTCGACCAGGTCGCGCGTGAGCCGTCCCCCGCCGCCGTGCGCGAGCAGGATCCGTCCGCCGTCGCCGAGCGGCACCGGGCAGATGATCTCGCCCATCACGCCGCTCCGGCCACAGCCGCCGCGGTCCTCCGGCGGCGGTACAGGTGGTACGCCGCGCACGCCCCCTCCGAGGAGACCATCGGCGCGCCGAGAGGATGCTCGGGCGTGCACCGTGTGCCGAAGACCGGGCACTCCTGCGGTCGCAGGCGGCCCTGGAGCACCAATCCGGCCAGACAATCCGGGTCCTCGGGCGCCAGCGGCTCCGAGTCCGGGAACCTCCGCTCGGCGTCGAACGCGGCGTACTTCGCGCGCAGGGCGAACCCGCTGCGCGGTATCCGGCCGAGGCCGCGCCAGTCGCGGTCGGCGACCTCGAACACCTCCGCGATCGCGGCGCGGGCATGCGCGTTCCCCTCCGGCCGCACCGAGCGGCGGTACTGGATCTCGACCGCGCTGCGCCCCTCCTCCAGCTGGCGCACTGCCATCGCGATCCCCTGCAGCAGGTCCACCGGCTCGAATCCGGTCACCACGACCGGCACGCGGTACCGCTCGCACAGCGGGTCGTACTCCGCCGTCCCCATCACCGTGCAGACGTGGCCCGCGGCGAGGAAGGCCTGCACCCGGCAGTCGGGGGATTGGAGGATCGCTTCGAGCGCGGGCGGAACCCGCACCTGCGCGAGCAGGACGGTGAAGTTCGCGAGGCGCTTCTTCGCCGCCAGCTGCACCGCGATCGCGTTGGCGGGCGCCGTTGTCTCGAAGCCGACCGCGAGAAACACGACCTGCCGCTCGGGCTCCTTCTCCGCGATCGCGACTGCGTCGAGCGGCGAGTAGACGATGCGGACGTCGCCGCCCTCGGCGCGCACGTGCAGCAGATCGTCGCGGGTGCCGGGCACGCGGAGCATGTCGCCGAACGACGCGAAGATGACCCCCGGTTGCCGCGCGATGCGGAAGGCGCGGTCCAGGATGCCGACCGGCGTCACGCACACCGGGCACCCGGGCCCGTGGATCAGCGTGACGCCGGGCGGCAGCATCTCGTCGATGCCGTACCGCACGATGGAGTGCGTCTGGCCGCCGCAGACCTCCATCAGCGTCCACGGCCGCGTGACGATCGCGCGCAGCGTCTGTGCGTAGCGCTGTGCCGATGCCCCGTCGCGGTATTCGTCCAGGTACCTCACGGCACTTCCTCGCGCTCGAGCGCATCGGCCTCGCGGCCCAGCTCGGCCGAAGCCTCCATCTCGTCGAGATAACGGAACGTTTCCTCGGCGTCCTCGCGGCTCAGCACCGTGAGCGCCAGCCCCACGTGCACGATCACGAAGTCGCCGACCGCGGCCTCCGGGACGTACTCCAGGCAGACCTCCCGGTCCGCCGCGCCGAACCGGACCGTGCCGTACAGCAGGCCGCCCGGGCCGGTGTGGCGCTCGAGGATCTCGCCCGGCACGCCGAGGCACATGGCTAGCGCCTCCGCTCGAGCAGGGTATGGGCGGCCACGAGCGCCTGCCCTACCGCGAGCCCACCGTCGTTCGGCGGGATGCGGCTGGCCGTGAAGACCTGGAAGCCCCGCGCCCGGAGGTCCCGCGCGGCCAGCGTCACGAGCGCGGCGTTCTGGAAGCACCCGCCCGACAGCACCACGCGAGCGAGCCCGTGCCACTCGGCCACGGCGGCGATCATCTGGGCGAGCGTGAGGTGGAACCGGCCGGCCGCGGCAGAAGGTGTCGCGCCGCGGCGGAGGTCCGCGAGGAGGCCCGTGACGGCGGGACGCCAGTCCACCTCGACCGGCGCGTTTTCCGCGGCGACCACCGGCTCGAGCAGACGGAAGGGGTAGCCCGCCGACGCCCCCGGCTCCGCCATCTGCTCGAGCTGCATCGCTGCCTGGGCTTCGTAGCTCGACTCCTGGCGGAGCCCGAGCAGGGAGGCGACCGCGTCGTACAGCCGGCCCGCGCTCGACGTGCGCGCGGAGTAGCCGCCCGGCCGGAACAGAGCCTCGAGGATGGACCGCCGCGGCCGGGCGTGCTCCACCGACGGAACGTCGAGGTCCCACAGCCCCTCGCCGTGGATCTCGTGCAGCACACCGAGCGCCGACCGCCAGGGCTGGCGCGCGGACGCCTCGCCGCCGGGCAGCCAGAAGGGGAGGAACCGCGCGACGCGGCGGTAGCCGACGACCGAGGCCCGCAGGAACTCGCCGCCCCAGATCGTGCCGTCGGTCCCGAGTCCCGTCCCGTCCCACGCGACGCCCAGCACTTCGCCTTCGAGATCGTGCTCGGCCATCACCGCCGCGACGTGCGCGTGATGGTGCTGCACGCGAATCACCTCCAACCCGCTGGCTTCGGCCAGCCGGGTGGTCGCGTAGTCGGGATGGAGGTCGCACGCCACGGCCACGGGGCCCAGGCCGTAGAGCCGCTCGTAGTCGGCCACGGTGCGCTGCAGCGCCTCGAGCGAGAGCGGGTGGTCGAGGTCGCCGATGTGCTGGCTCGCGATGATCTGGTTGCCGTGGCTCCACGCGACCGTGTTCTTGAGGTGGCCGCCCAGGGCCCGCACCGTCGGGAGATGCGCCGTGAGCTCCACCGGCAGCGGCGCGAACCCGCGCGCGCGGCGCAGCACGAGCAGGCTGCCGTCCACGACCCGCGCGACCGAGTCGTCCACATGCCGCACGATCGGGCGGTCATGGTGCAGGAACGCGTCGGCGATGGGCCCCAGGCGCTCCCGGGCGTCCTCGGCCGTGATCGCCATCGGCTCCTCGGAGAAGTTCCCGCTCGTGCAGACGACGGGGAAGTTCAGCCGGGCCAGCAGCAGGTGGTGGAGCGGCGAGTAGGGCAGCATCGCGCCCACCGAATGAAGCCCCGGCGCCGTCTCCGCGGAGATCGCGCTGCGGTCGATCAGGGGCAGGAGGAGGATGGGTGCCGACGCGGAGTCCAGGAGCCGCGCCTCCTCGTCCCCGACCCGCGCGACGCGGCGCAGCGTTTCGAGGCTCGGGAACATCACCGCGAGCGGCTTCGCCTCCCTCCCCTTGCGGGCCCTGAGGCGCGCCACGGCGGCGTCGTCCCGCGCGTCCACGAGGAGCTGGTAACCGCCGATCCCCTTGACGGCGAGGATCCGCCCCGACCGCAGCATCGCGACCGCCGCTTCGAGGGGATAGGTCGCGTACGGTCCCGCCGTGGGGTCGCGCCCCTCGAACCAGAAGCGAGGCCCGCACCGTGGACATGCGACCGGCTGCGCGTGGAACCGGCGGTCGCGCGGGTCCCCGTACTCGGCGGCGCAGTCCGGACACATCCGGAATTGCCGCATCGCGGTCAGCGGCCGGTCGTACGGCAGCCCCTCGATGATGGAGAGCCGCGGCCCGCAGGCCGTGCAGTTGAGGAATGGGTAGTTGAACCGGCGATCGTCGGGGTCGAACAGCTCCTGACGGCACTCGGGGCAGGTCGCCAGATCCGGGAGCATCGCGACCACCAGCTCACCCGCCAGGTCGCTCGCCTCGATCTCGAACCGCTCGGCGCCGTCCGGCGCGATCTCCTCGACCTCCACGCCGCGCAGGACCGCGGCCGGCGGGGCTTCCGGCGGCAGCCGCCGGAGGAACGCCGCCACCGCCTCCGCCTCCCCCTCGGCGACGATGAGCACGCCGAACGGCGTGTTCCGCACCGACCCCGCGAGGCCGAGCGCCTGCGCGAGGCGGAAAACAAAGGGACGGAACCCCGTCCCCTGTACCGCTCCCCGTACGGTGATGCGCGCCGCGACGCGCCGCCCTGTCGCCTGCGCGAGCGTTGCGCTCACGGCGAGGCGCCCACCTGCAGGTGCTGCATCGCCGCCCGCTTTGCCGCGATGCGCCACTCCAGCCACGCGACCACGTCGTCGATGCCCTCGCCGGTGCGGCACGACGTCGTCAGCACCGCCACCCCGGGATGGACGTCGCGCGCCGCGGCGATCGCGCCCGGGAGGTCGAAGTTGGTGCGGTCCAGCAGATCCAGCTTGTTGATCGCCACCAGGCCCGCCCGCCGGAACATCAGCGGGTACTTCTTCGGCTTGTCGTGTCCCTCGGTGACCGACAGCAGCATGATCACGTCGTCCTCGCCGAGGTCGAACTCGGCGGGGCACACCAGGTTGCCGACGTTCTCGATCAACAGAACCTCGGCCCCTTCCTCGGCCACGTGGTGCAGGGTCGGATGCACCATGTGCGCGTCGAGATGGCACGCCGCGCCCGTGTTGATCTGGTGGACCGGCACGCCGAACCCGTCGAGGCGCTCCTTGTCCGCGTTGCCGACGATGTCGCCCTCGACCACCGCAAGGCGGTAGCGCTCCGCGAAGATGGGAATCATCCACTCGAGCAGGGACGTCTTCCCCGAGCCAGGCGCGCTCATGATGTCCACGGCGTAGATCCCGTGCGCCGCGAGAAACTCCCGGTTCTCCCGGGCGATGGCGTCGTTGGGCTCGAGCAGCCCCGCCTTGACGTCAATTTGATGCATGGGCCACCTCGGGTTCCTCGGCGAGCTCCAGCGTGCGCACCTCGAGCTCGCGCCCCGTGGAGATGCGCGTGTTCTCCGAGCCGCACGCCGGGCAGCGAAACACCAGGTCCTCGACCCCGCTCGTCCGGCCGCAGGCGTCGCACGTCATCGTCAGCGGGATCACCTCGAAGACGAGCCGTGCGCTCGCCAGCGGCGTGCCGGCGGACAGGCACTGGAAGGCGAAGTCGAGCGCCTCGGTGGAGACGCCCGCCAGCTCTCCCACGCGCACGTGGATCGCCGTGACATGCCCCGGCTGCGACTCCAGACGCTGCTCGACCGCCTCGATCAGGTTCAGCGCAATGCTGGCTTCGTGCATGAATCCCCCCACTGGAGGTTCCATTGCATAAGCTGTGCCTCCACGCGCCGTACCACCTCCGGGAGCGCCGCCTCGACCGCGGGCGTCAGCGCCTCCCCGAACGTGTGCGTGTCCTGGGCCTCGACGGCGAAAAACACGGTCTCAACCGGGAGCGGAATGTCGAGCGAGCGCCCCAGCGCCAGGGCGGTGCCGAGGCTCACGTCGTGGTAGGAAACAGCCCGCAGGGTCGGGATGGCCGCGTCGGGAGTGAGCCGGTAGACGGTCCCCGGCGGGCCGCGCCGCCATTCGATGGCGTCCACGATGATGGCGCGCTCGTACCCGGCGAGGAGGTCGATGAAGCGCAGCCCGCCCCAGGAGCTCTGGAGCACGTCCACCGGCGCCTGGGCCAGCCGCTCGGCCAGCAGCGCGGCAGCGCGGAGTCCGACGGCGTCATCGGTGAGGAGCGGATTCCCCAGTCCGACGACGACGATCCGCTGGGGCGGCCCCATCACGCGTGCGCCTCCTTCCAACGCCTTCCCGCTAGGGTCGGCGCACGACGCGGATCAGCTGCCCATCCGCGTCGCGAATGGCGACCTCGAGCGGCATCTCGCCGAGGAGGCTGTGCGTCGCGCACCCCATGCAGGGGTCGTAGGCGCGGAAGGCCATCTCGACCATGTTGAGCAGGCCGTCGGAGACCTCCTTGCCGGAGATCAGTCCCCTAGCTGCCTTCTCCACCCCCATCGCCATGCGCGCCGCGTTGCCTTGCGTCGCGACGATGAGGTTGGCCGTCTTGATCACGCCCCGCTCGTCGGTCGTGTAGTGGTGGATGAGCGTCCCGCGCGGCGCCTCCACGACCCCGATGCCTTCCTGCGGCGTGGCCGTGGGCAGCGTGCGGACGTTGGAGTCCACCAGCACTGGGTCGGCGGCGATCTCCTGCAACCGCTCCGTGGCGTACAGCAGCTCGATGACCCGCGCCCAGTGATTGCCGAGGGTGTGGTGCACCGGCTTGCCGCCCAGGACCTGGTACATCTTCTCGTAGGCCTGCTGCGCCAGCGGCGTCGCCATCCCCGAAGCGACGTTGAGCCGCGCCAGCGGCGCCACCGCGTAGATCCCGCTCTCCGCACCTTCCGTGAAGCCGTTCCACCCCACCGGCTTGAGGTAGCAGAACTTCATGTAGCTCCACGGCTCCACGTGCTCGGCGATGTACTCGAGGTACTGCTGCGCCGCGAACTTCGCGATCTCTTTGCCCTCGGGCGAGACGACCTTAAGCTTCCCGTCGTAGAAGTTGGGCCGGTCCTTCTCGTCCACCATCCCCATGTAGTGGGTCCGGTGCGTGAAGGTGTCGGATGTGATGAGCTTCACGTACTCGGCGTTCTTGAGGACCACGTCCTCGAACACCTTGAGCGTGAACTGGGCGAAGCCGACCGCGTCGGCGGCGAGAGCCTGGAACTGCTTCTGCTCCTCGGGCTTGATCGGCTTGGCGACGCCGCCGGGGAGGCCCAGCACCGGATGGATGACCTTGCCGCCGACCAGCGCGATCAGCTCGCGCAGCCGCCGCCGCATCGCGATGACCGTCTTGCCCGTCTCCACGCCGACCTTGGCGATGACGCCCAGGATGTTGCGCTCGGCCGCGGGCGCCATGGGGCCGACGACGAAGTCCGGCCCGCCCAGGAAGTAGAAGTGCAGCGCGTGGTCTTCGGCCATGAAGGCGTTGTAGACCAGCTCGCGGATCGCCTTCCCCGCAGGGGGCGGCTCGACCTTGTACAGGTCGTCGAGGGCCTTGGTCGCCGCCATGTGGTGCGCGGTCGGGCACACGCCGCAGATGCGCGACGTGATCTGGGGCATGTCCTCCGCCAGACGCCCCTGCGCGAACTTCTCGAACCCGCGCAGCTCCGGGACCTGCATGAAGGCGCGGCTGACGCCGCCCTTCGCGTCGAGGAAGATCTCGATCTTGCCGTGACCTTCGAGGCGGGTAATCGGATCGATGCTGATCCGGCGCCCCGCCGGGGCGGCCGGTGTCGTCGGCTGCGTCATGGTTGTCCCACCTTCACGTTGTGGGCCGGCGCGGCTGCGGCCGGCTTGCGCGCCACACACTCCAGCACCGCCTTCGGCGATATCATCTCGGTGCCGATGCCCAGCTTCTTCGCGCTGATCCCCATCGCCAATCCCATCAGCTGCGTGAAGTAGAGTACGGGGATCTCGTAGGCGGTCCCGAACTCGCGGTTCACGTCCTTCTGGTAGCACTCCAGGTTCAGCTGGCACAGCGGGCAGGCCGTGGCGATCACGTCCGCCTGGGCCTGCGCGGCGCCGCGCAGCAGCTCGCGCACCATGGCCAGGGCCGCGCGCCGGTGCCCGATCATCAGGGAGGCGCCGCAGCACCGGAGCCGGTGCGCGAACTCCACCGGCTTCGCCCCGAGGACCGCGATCAGATCCTCGAAGTACCGCGGACCCGCCGGATCGAAGCCGTCGTGCCGGTCGGGCCGCACCAGCTGGCAACCGTAGTACGCCGCCACCTTCAGGCCCTTGAGGGGGCGCGTCACCTTCTGCTTGATCGCATCGAGGCCCACGTCCCGCACGAACACGTGGATGAGATGGTGGACCCCGATGGTCCCGCCGTACCGCAGGCCGTCGGCCTCCAGCGCGAAGTTCATGTGCTCCGCGAGGTCCGCATCCGTCTTGAGGTCCTGGTTCGCGTGGTAGAGGTTCTTGAAGCACGCGTTGCACGGGGCCACCACGTCGAGGCCGGTCCGCTCGGCGATGGCGAGGTTGCGGGCGCACAGCGTGTGCGCCAGCAGCTCGTCGATGTTGGTGTAGGGCGTGGCCCCGCAGCAGTTCCAGTCCTCGATCTCCTCGAACTGCACGCCGAGCTTGGCCCCCGTCTCGATGGTCGAGAGGTGGTAGCTCGCGGACACGGTTTCCGCGGAGCACCCGGGGAAGTACGCGTACCGTTTCATTCGATGCCTTCCAGTGGCACGATCCGGCTCAGCATCGCCCGGAAGTTGTCCACCCGCTTCACGCGGGACGGCATGAGCGGCATGCGGCCCTTGGCCATGAGCTTCATGCCGAACTGCATCTCGCGCAGCATGCCCTGGACGCCGCCCTCGAAGATGAACGCCGGGGCGTACCCGGGCTCGTACGACTTCCCCGTGCGCATGATGGTCTTCACGAAGCGCCGCGAGAACTCCGGCCCCACGAGGTCATCGCGGTACTTGTTCTTCCAGATCGAGTACCGCTTCAGCACGTACATCAGCTCCGACGGCTTGATCCCCTTCGGGCAGACCCCCGAGCAGGCGTAGCAGGAGGCGCACACCCAGAACGTGTTGCTCGCCAGCACGTCGTCCCGCAGGCCGGCGTTGATCATGCCGATGAGCCGGCGCGGCGTGTGATCCATGAACTCGACCGCCGGGCAGGCCGACGAGCAGGTCGCGCACTGAATGCAGCAGTTCAGGCCGCGCGTGCCCGTCGCGTACATCTCGTTCGAGATCTCGTCCGCGAACGAGGGCTTCGTCCACATACGCCCTCCCCCTCCTCAGTCGTCAGGACACCGGCTGGCCGCGCGACTCGGCCGCCTTGAGCAGCGCCTTCACCCGTTCCAGCAGGAGGTCCGGCTCCACGGGCTTTTCGATCAGCTCGTTGAGCGCCACGAAGTTCGGGTGCACCGCCTGGCCCGGGAACATGAACGCGATCTGCTCGCGGATCCCCGTGATGATCAGGATCGGGAGATCCTTGAGCGCCGGGTCCTTGCGGAGCTTGCGCGCCATCATGACGCCCTCGGCGCCCCGCCCCATCATGATGTCGAGGAGGAGCAGGTCGTGGGACCGCGCCTTCAGCGCCGCGAACCCATCCTTCGGGTTGTAGGCGACCTCGGTGTCGTAGCCGGCGCCGTCCAGAATGGCGCGGATCCCCGAGACGAAATCGGGGTCGTCGTCGATGATCATCAACCGCTTGCGCTCGCTCATCTGGGACCGTCCTTTGCAGATGCTGCCAGAGGTTCAGCCTCCCGGCGTTCCCCGCCGGGTGCATCGTCGCCGAGCGCGGGCAGCGTGATCACGAACGTGCTCCCCTGGCCCGGCGTGCTCTGTACCGTGATGCCCCCGCCGTGCGCCTCGACGATCCGCCGACTCACGGCCAGGCCGAGGCCCGAGCCGCGCTCGCCGCCGACACCGGGCTGGGTGTAGAACGCTTCGAACAGGTGCGGCAGCTCCTCCGGCGCGATGCCCACGCCGTGATCGGTGACCGCGATGCGGACGTCATCGTCCCGCACGTCGGCGGTCACCTCGATCCGGCCGCCGTCGCGCGAGAACTTGACGGCGTTGCCGAGGATGTTGACCACCGCCTCGGTCAGCGTCCCCTGGTCGCCCAGCACCCGGGGCGCCGGCTCCGGCACCGTCACCTCGATGGTGACCGCCTTGCGCGTGGCGTAGACCAGCGCGCTCTCCACCGCCTTGTCGATCGGGACCCGCACCGAGACGGGGACCTGGCGCGCCTTGATGGCGTCCATGTCGATCGACACGCCATGCCGCCAGGTGTCCACCATCTGGATCAAGTCCGCCATCCGGGCCTTCACCCGCGCCAGCCGCTCGCGCTGGTCCGGCGTCGCGGCCGCAGCCAGCTGGCGCTCGAGCACGAAGATGTTCTGCTGGATGGCCGCCAGCGGCGCCTTGAGCTCGTGGGAGACGATCGCCGCGAAGTGCTCCCGCAGCAGGTCGCGCTCGCGGCGCAAGGCCATGGCCTCGAAGGTCAGGGAACGCTTCTCCACGGCGCGCCGGATGATCAGCCGGAACTCCTCCGGCGTGAACGGCTTCGGGAGGAAGTCGTACGCCCCGTGCTTCATCGCCTCCACCGCCGAGCTCACCGTGGCGTACCCCGTGATGACGATGGTGACGATCGTGGGGTCGGACTCCTTGAGCCGTGCGAGGACGTCGAACCCGGAGAGCCCCGGCATCTTGAGGTCCACCACCACGATGTCCGGACGGAACTCCTTCACGAGCGCCAGCCCGCGCTCCCCGTCCGCGGCGGTCGCGAGCTGGTACCCCTCGCCCCGCAGGATCTCGGTGCAGGAGTCGAGCACGATCTCCTCGTCGTCGACGACCAGAATCCGCGCGTTCCCCTCCACCGTTCCTAACCCTCCGTCCGGTCGCGCAGGGGGAGGCGGACGTCGAACGTCGTCCCCTTCCCCACCTCGCTCTCGACCGAAATGGTGCCGCGGTGCTCCTTGACGATCCCGAAGCTGATCGCCAGGCCGAGCCCGGTGCCGTGCCCGACCGCCTTCGTCGTGAAGAACGGGTCGAAGATGCGCTCGAGGTCCGCCTCGGCGATGCCGTGGCCGGTGTCCGCGAACTCCACTTCGACCATGCCTTCCGCGGCATCGCGGCGCGTGGTCACCACGAGCCGCCCGCCGTCCGGCATCGCCTCCGCCGCGTTGATGATCAGGTTCATGAAGACCTGCTGCATCAGCGACGGATCCGCCACAACCTCCGGCACGTCCGCACCGAAGTGCCGCTCGACCGTGATGTTGTGGAAGAGCGCCTGGTCCTCCACCAGCGCGATGCAGCCGCTGACCAGCGCGTTGATCGCGGTGGGCTTCATCACCGGCGTGCGGGGGCGCGCGAAATCGAGCAGGCCCCGGACGATCGAGGAGCAGCGGTCCGCCTGCGTGACGATCTTCTCCACCCAGCCGTCCGTGCCGTTCCCGCCACCCCCGGCCTGCTTCTCGCGCAGGAGGTGCGAGTACGCGACGATGCCCTGCAGCGGGTTGTTCAGCTCGTGCGCGACGCCGGCCGCGAGCTGCCCGATCACCGCCAGCCGCTCCGATTCCATGATCTTGCGGCGGGTGAAGTCGCGGAGCTTCTCGTCACGGGCCCGCAGCGCGTCCGCCATGACGTTGAAGCTCTCGGCGAGCTCGGCGATCTCCGTCACCGCCGGCGTCGGGACCTTCGCGCTCAGGTCGCCGTGTGCCAGGCGGTGCGAGGCCGCCACCAGATCGCGCAGCGGTACTGACAGCCACTGCGACAGGCCGTACGAGAGGCCGATCGTGAGCACAGCGCCGGTCAGCGTGATCGCGAGGAACACGAGCGTCGAGCGCCGCCTGAGATCGAGGTATGGGGCCTCGAGGAGTCCCACGCCCAGCATCCCGACGTTCGCGCCCGTGACGCTCCTGAGCGGACGGTAGGCGGCGATGTAGCGCTCGCCGCCCGCGAGGGTCCCGGCGACCCAACGGCGGTCCTCCAGGACCACCGCCCGGTACACGTCCGGCTCGGCGCGCGTGCCGAGAGCACGGGAGCCTTCAGGGTTGAGGACGTTGGTCGCGATCCGGAGGTCGTGCAGGAACAGCGTGGCGGCCCCGACCGGCCGGCCCTGGTACTGGGCGTCCTCGAACACGCCGTGCTTGATCCTGTCCACCAGCTCGGAGCGGCCGTTGAGCAGCACGGCGCCGTAGACCGCGCCGAGCAGCCGGCCCGCGTCCACGATCGGCGCGGCCGCAGCGAGCATCATCGCCGCCGAGTCCGGGCCGAACTCGTGCACCGCGAGGCCGGGGCACTCCCGGCGCAGGTCGCCGATGGAGAGGAGCTGCGTCGCGGCCACAGACTCGCGACGGGTCAGCACGCTCTTGAGCAGCGGATCGGCGCCCCGCGCATCCCCCACCCGCGACGGATTCGCCGGGCGCCAGACCACCCGCCCCGCCGCGTCCGTCACCACCAGGATGTCGAGGTGCTCCTGCCGCAGCACGGCGCCCAGCACGGCGGCGGCCTGCCCGGCGCGGCCGCTCCTGAGCGCGTCCTTGAGAAAGATCCGGTCGGCCGTGAGGCGCGTCACTTGCTGGACGCCGTGCAGCTCGCTCCCGTAGATCTCCCCGGCCGCCATCAGCGACTCCGCGACCCGGTTCTGCGCTTCGGTGACGACCCGGTTCTCGATGAAACGGATCCCCACATAGCTGAAGATCGCGCTGATGATCACGATGATCACCAGGAAGCTCGACATCAGCCGGAGCGCGATCGACTTCAGCACGTCCTCACCCCTTGGTCGCGACAGGCGCCGGACGCCTGCGGCGCAACAGCGAGGCTGGCAGCGAGTAGCGGTACAACGTGCCGACGGGGTCGGGGATGGAGCTCAGGATACGCTCGATCTCGGCGCCGTCGTTGCTCTCCACCATGGATGCGATCGCCGACAACGCCTTCGCGCCCTGGTCCTTCACCCGGCTGGTGGGCCCGAAGCAGCCGGTGCACGGCATGTTCCCCTTGATGCAGGGCGCCTCGCACCCGCCACGGGTGGCGGCTCCCAGGCAGAGCACCCCCTGGGCGAGGAGGCACTCTTCCTCGTTGAGCTTCACCTCGGAGGGCCGCTTGAACGCGCTGAGCGAGAGCCGCTCCGGCTTGGTCGTCTTGCGCGGGCACTCGTCGCACAGCGCGACGTCGGGCGCGAGGACGCTCCCCTTCGGCGGGAGCGTGCCGGCGAGCAGCGCCATCACCGCGTTCGCGATGAGGGCGGGCGTCGGAGCACAGCCGGGGAGGTAGTAGTCCACGTCGATGACCTGGTCGAGCGACCGCACCGTCTCGTACAGCCTCGGAATCGTCAGGCGGTAACCGTCGATATCGGAGCGAGGGCGTGGGAGCACCCCCTCTGGGTTGACGGTGCTCGGGCTCTCCAGGTACGCCGAGGCGAGAACGCCGTCGAGGTCGAACAGGTTGGCGAGCCCGGGGATGCCGCCGAGCTGCGAGCAGGACCCGAACGCGACGACCGTCTGGGCCTTGCGGCGCAGCATGTGCACCATCTCCTCCTGCTCCGTGCTGCGGATCGCGCCGTTGAGGAAGGCCGCGGCAAGCGAGCCGTCAGCCATCGCCTCGACGTCGCGGCGCTTGAAGTCGAGCGCCACCGGCCAGAACACGATGTCCACCGCCGCCACTACGTCGAGCACCTTCTCCGCGAGGTCCACCACCGCCTCCTCGCAGCCGCCGCACGAGGCGCACCAGTAGAACGCGATCTTGGGCTTGTCCGTCATGGGACCGCCACCTCCTCCGGTTCCTCGACGTGCGCCTCGGCTGGTACCGCCAGGTTGAGCGGCCCCAGGGCGCGCACCTTCTCGACCATGTCGTTCACCGCCACGCGCAGCGGCTCGGCCTCCGACGCGGAGATCCACTCCAGCCGGAACCGCTCGTCCTCGATGCCCAGCTCCCGCAGCATGCGGCGCAGCAGGTGGAAGCGCCGCAGCGTCTTGTAGTTGCCGGACTCGTAGTGGCAGTCGCCGGGATGGCAGCCGCCGATCAGCACCCCGTCGGCGCCCTTGACGAACGCTTCCAGCACGAACTGCGGGTCGATGCGCCCCGAGCACATGAGGCGCACCACCCGGATGTTGGGCGCGTACTTGAGCCGCGTGGTCCCCGCGAGATCGGCGGCCAGGTAGGTGCACCAGTTGCAGAAGAACGCGACGATCTTCGGCTCGAACTGCGTCGGCGCCGCGCCGGCTTCTGTGGTCGTCTCAGGCATATGCCAGCACCCCCCCGATCTCGTCGTAGATCTCCTCGTCCTCGAACAGGTTCTGCCGGGCCGAGCCCGAGGGGCAGACCGACACGCAGGTCCCGCAGCCCTTGCACAGCACCTCGTTGACCTCCGCGACTTCCTTCTCCGCGTTGAAGCTGATGGCCGTGTAGGGGCACATCGCGATGCACGTCTTGCACCCGGAGCAGTCCTCCTCGACGATGTACGCCGTGTTGGGCTCCAGCTCGATGTACCCCGCGTTGATGAGCGACAGCGCCTCGCCGGCCGCCGCGCCCGCCTGGGCCACGGTGTCCGGGATGTCCTTCGGGCCCTGACACGCGCCGGCGATCCAGACGCCGTCAGTGAAGGTCGAGACGGGGGCCAGCTTCGGGTGGCGCTCCGTGAACCAGCCGCCCGACCCGCAGGTGATGTTGAACATCCGGCGCACCGCCTCAGCGTCGGCCCGCGGCTCCAGCCCGACGGCGAGGACCACCATGTCCACCGGAAGCTTCCGCACCTTGCCGAGCAGGGTGTCCTCGGCCTGCAGCATCAGGCGGCCGTCGTTCTCGGGCGAGGGGTACACGTCGGCGACCTTGCCACGGATGAAGTGCACGCCCTCCTCGGCCGCGCGGTTGTAGAACTCCTCGAACGCCTTCCCCGGCGTCCGCATGTCGATGTAGAAGTTGTAGACCTCGGCGCCGGTCCGTTCCTTGAGCAGGTGGGCCAGCTTCAGCGAGTACATGCAGCAGACCCGGGAGCAGTGCTTGTTGGTGTGCTCGTCGCGGCTGCCGATGCAGTGGATGATGCCCACCGTCTGCGGCTTCTTCCCGTCCCGCAGCACCACTTCCCCGTTCGTCGGGCCCGAGGCGTTGAGCAGCCGCTCCACCTCGAGCGCCGTGTAGACGTTCGGATAGGTGCCATACCCGTAGTAGGGCAGCCGCTTCGCATCGAAGACCTGGAAGCCGGTCGTGAGCAGGATGGTCCCGATCTCGATCTCCTCGATCCGCTCCTGCTGCGTGAAGTCGATCGCGTTGCGGTCCCCGCAGATCTCCACGCAGGTCTTCTTGCACTTGTGCGACTTGAATTCGATGCATGCCTCCGGATCGATCACGACCAGCTGCGGTATCGCCTGCGGGAACGGGAGGTAGACCGGGCGGCGCTTCGACATCCCGAGGTTGAACTCGTCCGCCCACTTCGGGGTCTGGTAGATGCACGCCTCGATGCACTCGAGGCACCCGATGCAGGCGTCCTCGATGATGTAGCGGGGCTTCCGCTTCACCTTCGCCTTGAAGTTGCCGACGTAGCCGCTGACCTCGGTGACCTCCGAATACGACCACAGCGTGATGTTCTTGTGCGCTTTCACCGCGGTCATCTTCGGCGTCAGGATGCAGGCGGCGCAGTCGAGGGTCGGGAACGTCTTGTCGAACATCGCCATGTGGCCGCCGATGGTCGGCTCCCGCTCCACCAGGTAGACGTGCCGCCCTGCGTCGGCGAGCATGAGCGCGGCGTGGATGCCCGCGATGCCCCCGCCCACCACCAGCACGTCGTCCCGGACCTTCACCCGCCGCGTCTCCAGCGGCTTGTGGTGATGCACCCGGCGCACCGCGCCCCGGATCAGCGCGTCGGCCTTCTCCGTGGCAGCGCGGCGATCGGTGTGCACCCACGACGCGTGCTCCCGGATGTTGACCATCTGGAACTGGAAGGCATTGAGGCCGCCGGCGGTGACCGCGCCCCGGAAGGTCTTCTCGTGCAGGTGCGGCGAGCAGGACGCCACCACCACCCGGTTGAGACCGAGCTCCCGGATGTCCTGCTTGATCAGCTCCTGCCCCGGATCCGAGCACATGTACTTGTACTCGCGGGCGACCACCACGCCGGGCAGTTTCGCCGCGTGCTCCGTGATAGCCTTCACGTCCACCGTCCCCGCGATGTTGGTTCCGCAGTGGCAGACGTAGACTCCGATCTTCACGGCTTCCGGGCCGTGTTCAAGCGTCGACATGTGCATCGCTCCTGACTGTGGCGCTGGCCGCCTCGGCCAGTTGCGCCAGGTCTTGGACCACGAGTGAGCCCTCGAGCTGAGTCGTCTTCAACGCATCCTGGAACATCACGAGGTCCTTCGGACAGCCGACCACCAGCGTTCCGACGCCGCGCACGCCCGCAGCCTCCTTGACCCGCGTCTCCGCGGGGCGCTCACGGATGCCCGCCACGTCCTCCATCCAGATCCGCCCCCCGCCCGCGCCGCAGCACGCCGCCTCGTCGCGGGTCCGCGGCATCTCGACCACGCGGGCCCCGAGCGCCTCCAGCGTGCGGCGCGGCGCATCGTAGACGCCGTTGTACCGGCCGAGATAGCACGGGTCGTGATAGGTGACGGTGCGGCCCACGGGCGTCGTGACCTTGAGCCGCCCGGACTCAAGCAGCCGGTCGAGTAGCTCCGCGAAGTGCAGCACCTCGACGCCGTTCGGCGAAGAACCGCCGTTCCCGGCGTACTCGTGCTTCACCACGTGATAGGTGTGGGGGTCCGTCGTGACGATCTTCTGGAAGCGCACGCCGGCCAGCGTCTTCAGGTTCTTGTCCCGGAGCACGCCGAACAGCCCTTCCTCCCCGATCCGGCGGACGTCGTTGCCCGCGTTCTGCTCCGCCTCGTGGAGGATGCCGAAGTCGAGCCCCGCGCGCTGGAACACCTGCGCCGCCGCGCGCGTCACGATCTGCGCCCGCGGATCGAACGAGGCGTAGTCCCCCACGATCCACAGGTACTCGACCGCCTCCTTGCGTGCGTCCCGCACCGGGAAGTCCAACCCCGTCGTCCAGGAGGCCCTAGTCCGCGCCGACTTCCCGAAGGAGTTGCCGTAGCGGCCGAGGTTCACCAGCACGTCCTGGAGCCGCTTCTCCATCTCGCCCTGCGAGACGAGGTGGCGCCGCATCTCCACGACCAGCGGGACGTGCTCGTTGAACACGGGGCAGCGGGTCATGCACGCCAGACAGGTCGTGCACGCCCAGATCTCCTCCGCCCGCACGACGTCCCCCACGAACGGCTTGCCGTTTCCGTTCGGGCCCGAGGACGCAGCGGCGGCACCCGACCCGGCCGCCGGCGCCGCCGGCGCGTGCACCGCGCCGAGGACCAGCTCCTTGACCTTGTGCACGAGCTCCTTCGGCGAGAGCGCGAACCCGGCCGCGTGGGCGGGGCACGCGCGCTCGCAGCGGCCACACTCGGCGCACGCCAGCCCGTTGAAGAGCTCGCGCCAGGTGAACTCGTCGAGCCGCGACGCCCCCTCCGACTCCGCCGGCATCGCGCCCGGCTTGAACGACGTGAAGAACACGCCGAAGGGCGAGGCCAGGAGATGCACGTGCTTGGAGTAGGGGATGTACGCCAGGAAGAACAGCACCGTGGCCATGTGCGCCCACCACATGGACAGGTACAGCCCCGAGGCGTTCGCCCCCTTCGCCACCTGGGAGACGAGGAAGGTCACGAGCAGCAGCGCGATGAGCCCGAGTACGGTGCTGGCGTCCCACGTCCGCTCGAGCCCCTGCGGCGTGAAGACGTAGCGCCGGACCGCCGCGACGACGATGCCCAGCAGCGCCAGCGCGCCGAGGATCTCCATCGGATACGCCATCCACGGCATGTCGTCCGAGAACGGGATCGGCAGGAAGGGGAGCAGCCCGCGCACCAGGTTCCACCAGAAGCTCGTTGCGAAGAAGACGAACGCCCAGAAGATGGCCAGGTGGGCGACGCCGATGATCGGCTCCTCGACCAGCCGCCGCTGGAAGAACACGTTCGTCACCGCCGTGACGAGCCGCCGCGGCACGTGATCCCACCGCACCTCGCCGCGCCCGCGCAGCAGCACCCGGACCAGCTGGTAGACGCGCCGGACGAACAGGCCGATGGCGACGGCTGCGAGCACCCACAGCCCGACCCATCCCGGCACCGCGAGGTACCGTGTGAGAGAGGGATCCGGCATCGGGCCGCTCACGCTTTCCTCGCCTTCACCGCCGCCGTCAGGGCCGGCAGGAACTCGAGCACGTCGCCCGCGTACCCGTAGTGCGCGACGGAGAAGATCGGCGCCTGCGGGTCGGTGTTGACCGCGACGATCAGGGCGGCACCCTTCATCCCCTCCACGTGCTCGGGGGCGCCGCTGATGCCCGCCGCGAGGTAGAGCTTGGGCTTCACCGTCGCGCCCGATTTGCCGACCTGCCGCGTCAGCGGGAGCCAGCCCTGATCGATGACGGGGCGGGAGGCGGACACGGCGCCGCCCAGCGCCTCCGCAAGCTCCTCGGCCAGCGAGATGTTGTCCTGCGTCTGGATCCCGCGCCCCACCGAGACGAGCACGTCCTGCTTCGTCACGTCCACGTCGCCGGGCTCCGGGTCCACGTACGCCTCGAACCGCACCCGGAGGTCCCCCGGCAGCTCGACCGGCACTTCAGTCACCGGCGGCGCCGCCGACGGCGCGGCGCTCGCCGGCCGCGAGCCGGGGAGCACGCCGATGACGGCCGGCGCGCTCGCGACGGTGACGGTGGCCTCGAGCTTCCCGCCGTACAGCACGCACCGCGCCTCCAGCCGGCCATCCACGACGCGCACGTCCCGGCAGAAGTTCACGAGCGCGATCTTGAGCCGCGCCGGCAGAAGGCCGATCAAATCGGCCGCGACGTTCGAGAGCGGAACCAGGATCGCCTGCGGCTTCCGCTGCTCGATGAGCGCGGCCAGCGCGATGCACGAGGCCTCGGGATTCGGCTCCGCCAGCGCGGCGTGGTCGACGGAGAGGACGCCGTCCGCGGCGAGCGCCGCCGCCAACCCCTGCGCCCCGTGTCCGAGCAGCACCGCCTCGAGCTTGGTGCCCCCCCCCAATCCGCCCGCGAGCTCCCGGCCGAGGGTCAGCAGCTCCGGCGTCAGGTCCGAGAGACGCCCTCTCCAGTGCTCCGCCAGCACCCAGATGTTGCCCGCCATGGCCGCTTCCTCCTTACGCCAGACCGCGGGACGACAGGATTTCGGCCACCTTCGACGCGACTTCCTCCGGACTGCCCTCCAACATCTCCGCGTGACCCGTTTCCTGCGGCTTGGTCATCGCCACGATCTCGAGGAATGACGTCTCCTCCTTCGCCGGAGCCTCCACGGTTTCGAGGGTCCGGGACTTCATCGCGGCGCGCACCTTGGCCACCGGCACGTAGCGCGGCGGCTTCGGGGCCGCCTGCACGCCGAGCACCGCGGGGAGGCAAACGCCATATCGTCCCCGGGTTCCCCCGGCGTATTCCTTGTAGACGGTGGCCCGGCTTCCGTCGGCCTCCACCTCGACCCCGGTGACGATCCCGAGGTAGGGGAGCTTCAGCCGCTCCGCGAGCGCGGGCGCGACCACGCCGTCGAGATCGTCGATCGCCTGGCACCCGGTCAGGATCAGCTGCACGGGCATGAGGTTCGGCGCGGCAGGGAGCACCCGCGCCAGGAGCGCGGCGGCCTCCGCCGCCGTGAGGATCGCCTCGCCGGTCGCGACCTTGATCGCCCGATCCACCCCCTTGGCCAGCGCGGTGAACAGGACCTCGTCCACGTCGCGACTCTCGATGGCGAGCACCGTGACGGTGCCCCCGTACTTGTCCTTCAGGAGCAGCGCCTGCTCCAGCGCGTGGTCGTCCCGCTCGCTCACGATGGGCCGGACCGCCTCGACGTCCAGCGACTTCCCGTCGGGCGCGATCTCCAGCTCCTCGACGATGTCCGGAACCATCTTCATCAGAACCAGGATGTTCATGGCGCCCCCGGGCTTTCCATGGCCTCCGCGAGGAGTTCCACCACGTCCCGCACCACCATCTTCTTCTCGTACCCCAAGACCTTCAGCGAGTCCTCGAAGCGCGACACCTCATAGGGACACGACACCGCGAGCACGTCCGCCCCCGTGGCGACCGCCTCCCTGACCCGGCGGTCCGCCAGTCGCTCCTGTCCTTTCGACTTGAAGAACGTGTCCAGCCACATCCCGCCCCCGCCGCCGCCGCAGCAGATGGAGTTGATCCGGTTGTGAGTCATCTCCACGAGCTTCACGCCCGGCAGCGCCCGCAGCAGCTGGCGTGGCTCCTCGTACATCCCGTTGTGGCGGCCGAGGACGCACGAGTCGTGGTACGTGACCGTGTACCCGAGCTTCTTCTTGAATAGGGGCTTCAGGGCCGAGAGGTGGCGGGCGAAGAAGGGCGTCGTGTGCTCGACCGGCGCCGCGAGCCCGTGGGCGGGATACTCGTGCGCCAGGGCGTCGTACGCGTGCGCGCCCGAGGTGACGATCCGGTTGAACGTGTACTTGCCGAACACCTTCAGGTTCGCATCCGTCAGCGTCTCGAAGAGCCCGGTCTCCCCCGCGAGGCGGGCGCACTCGCCCGCGCACTTCTCTTCGCTGCCCAGCACCGCGAAATCGACGCCGAGCGCGTGCAGCACCTTCGCGGTCGCGCGGCAGTTGTCCTGGCCGCGGGGGTGGTACGCCGTGTAGCACTCGACGAACCAGAGCACGTCCACGGGCCGCGGGTCGGCGGACAGCACGCGCACCGGAACGCCCGCGCTCGCGACCCACGCCGCCCGCTTCTTGGCCGACTCCCCCTGCGGATTGCCGTACCGCAGCGTGTTCGTCAGCGCCTTCTGCAGCTCGGCGGGCACGTCCGGAAGCCGGGCGAAGATCTGCTCCTTGACCAGCGGAAGGAGCACTTCCGTGAGGCGCAGCCCGCGGGGGCACTTGGCCATGCAGGAGTAGCAGGTCACGCAGAAGAGGAGGCTGTCGCTGGCGAGCACCTCCTCGATCATTCCCTCGCGCAGCATCCCGATGATCCGCCGGGGCGGGAAATCCAGAACGTCGCCGTAGGGGCACGTCCCGGCACAGGTGCCGCACTGGATGCAGGTGAGCAGATCGCGACCCCGCGAAGATGCCAGGAGACCGTCCAGCGTGATCTCCGGCGGGGCCTCCGTCAGCGAAGCTGCACCGACCATGCGCCCTCCTCGCCTCTCCTGCGTACGCCACCCCCAACTGCAAACAGGATTGACGCACATTCCGCGCCCGCAGGGGCCGAAATGCGGATGTGCGCATGCATTACGCCGGGCGGGCTTGCGCGGGCCGCGGCCAGCAGCGGCGACACGCACACCCTTGTGCGAATGGGGACGTCTTGCGGACCAAAAACACGACCGCCGCGCATGGGATTCGGCGCGGCGGTCAGTACTGCTACGGTAAACCCGAGTGATCTAGTTCACTATGGGCGGGCGGTCGCCGTCTTCAGCAGAGGGGCGAGCAGCTCCTCCAGCGTGACGTCCTTCAGGGCGATCTCGTAGCTGACGCGGGTCGCGGGAATGGGAATCCGGATCAGGCGCGCCAAGTCGATTGGCGTGCCGATCGCGACCGCCTCGACGCCGTGCTCGGCGGCGCGCGCGATGGTCGCCTCGAGGTCGCGGATCTCGGCATCGCCGTAGCCCAAGGCGGGGAGCGCGCGCTTGACGTGCGGATAGCGGGCCAGCGTCGCCGCGATCTCTCCGACGGCGAACGGGCGCGGGTCCACGAGCTCCCGCGCGCCGGCGTCCCAGGAGGCGAGCACCGCGGCCCCGAAGGCCATGCCGCCGTGGGTCAGCGTCGGGCCGTCGTCGATGGCCAGCACCTTCTTCCCCTTGAGCACGGAGGGGTCCGCGGCCTTCACGGGGCAGGCCGCGTCCACGATGCGGGCACGAGGGTTCAGGGCCCGCACGTTCTCGCGCACTCTTGTCACGGCCTCCGGCGGGGCCGTGTCCACCTTGTTGATCACGACGACGTCGGCCAGTCGAACGTTCGTTTCACCGGGGTAGTAGCTGACCTCGTGCCCGGCGCGGTGCGGGTCCACCACCGTGAGATAGAGATCCGCCTTGATGAACGAGGTGTCGTTGTTCCCCCCGTCCCAGAGGACGACGTCGGACTCCTGCTCCGCGGCGCGCAGGATCTGGGCGTAGTCCACGCCCGCGAACACGACCGACCCGGTGGCGATGTGCGGCTCGTACTCTTCGCGCTCTTCGACCGTGACCTTGTGGGCCACCAGGTCCGCCTCGCCGGCGAACCGCTGCACCCGCTGGGCCTCCAGGTCCCCGTACGGCATCGGATGGCGGATGACGGCGACGCGCTGGCCGTGGGCGCGGAGCCAGGGCACCACCGCGCGCGACAGCGGGCTCTTCCCCGCCCCGGTGCGCGAGGCGCAGATGGCGACGACCGGCTTGGTGGACGCGAGGACGTGGCGCGCGCCCAGGAGAACGAAGTCGGCGCCGGCGGCGTTGGCCCGCGCGGCCAGGTGCATTACGTCCACGTCGGCGAGGTCGGAATACGACAGGACGCACTGGTCCACGCGGAGGCCGCGGACCAGCGCCTCGAGCTCGCTCTCCGGGTGGATCGGAACGCCCTTCGGGTAGCGCGGCCCCGCCAGAGACGCGGGGAAGAGCCGCTCGGCGATGTGCGGGATCTGCTGCGCCGTGAAGCCGACGACCTCGACCGACGGGTCGTCACGGTACACCGTCAGGAAGTTGAAGAAGTCGCGCCCGGCGGCGCCGAGAATCAGGACCCGTGCCACGATCTCACTTCCGCTTGTCCACGGGGACGTAGGCGCGCGTGTCGTGCCCAACGAAGATCTGGCGCGGCCGCGCGATCTTCTGCTCCTTGTCGAGCAGCAGCTCCTGCCACTGCGCGATCCAGCCTGCGGTGCGCGCGAGGGCGAAGAGGACCGTGAACATCGCGGTCGGGAACCCCATCGCCTCGTAAATGAGGCCCGAGTAGAAGTCCACGTTCGGATACAGCTTGCGGCTGACGAAGTAGTCGTCGGAAAGGGCGATCCGCTCGAGCTCGATCGCGATGTCCAGGAGCGGGTTGGTGCCCGTCACGTTGAACACCGAGTGGGCCGCCTCGCGGATGATCCGGGCGCGCGGGTCGTAGTTCTTGTAGACCCGGTGGCCGAAGCCCATCAGGCGCATCTCGCCCGTCTTGACGCGCTTGATGTACGCGGGCACCGCGTCCTTGGAGCCGATCTCCCGCAGCATCTTGAGGACTTCCTCGTTCGCGCCGCCGTGCAGCGGCCCGTACAGCGCCGCGCTCGCCGCCGCCACCGAGACATACGGATCGGCCTGCGAGCTCCCGACCGCGCGCATCGCGTTGGCGCTGCAGTTCTGCTCGTGGTCGGCATGCAGAATGAAGAGGACGTCCAGCGCGCGCTCCAGCACCGGGTTCGGCGTGTACCGCTCTTCGGCGCCGGTGCGCTTCCACAGCATCGCCATGAAATTGCCGACGTAGGACAGCCGCGGATCCGGATACTCATACGGCAGGCCGCGGCTGTGGCGGTAGGCGTAGGCCGCGAGCGTCGGCATCTTTCCCAGCAGCCGGTAGATCTGATGCTGGCGGGACTTCCGGTCGAAGATGTTCTTCGATTCCTCGTAGTAGGTGGACAGCGCGCCCACCGTGCTCACGAGCATCCCCATCGGGTGTGCGTTGTAGTGGAAGCCGTCCACGAACTTCTTGATGTTCTCGTGGACGATGTAGTGGTCGGCGATCTGCGTCTGCCAGTCGTCGAGCTGCGTCTTGGTCGGCAGCTCGCCGTTGATCACCAGGTACGCGGTCTCCAGGTAGGTGGAGTGCGCCGCCAACTCCTCGATCGGATAGCCGCGATAGCGGAGGATGCCCTTGTCCCCGTCGATGAACGTGACCGCGCTCCGGCAGGAGGCGGTGTTCATGAACGCCGGGTCGTAGGTCATCATCCCGAAGTCGTCCGGCCCCGTCTTGATCTGCCTCAAGTCCATCGCCTTGATCGTGCCGTCGCTGATCGGCACCTCGTAGCTCTTGCCCGTCCGGTTGTCGGTGATGGTCAACGAGTCTTTCGGCATTGCAGTCCCCTTGGTCCCGCGGAGTGCGTCAAGAAAGTGCAAGGGCCGTGCCAGACGAGCGTCAAGTATCGCCAGTCTGGATGATCTTGACGAGTCCGGTCCCGATGTCGTACACCCATCCGTGCAGACGTAGCGCGCCGGGCTGTCCGGCCCTCTGGCGGCGGACGACCGCCAGGTGTGACAGGTGCTTGAGTTGGAGGCGGACATTCTCCTCGACGACCAGCCGGTGATACTCCTCCCCCGGGGGGGCGCGACCCTCGCGCTCCAGGCGCTGGTCCACGGCCAGCTTGGCCCATCCGGCGATGTTCAGCCAGTCGCCGAGATAGCCGTCGGCCATGGTTTCGGCGCAGGCGGCCTTGATGCCGCCGCAGCCGTAGTGCCCGCAGACCACGACGTCGACGATATGCAGGTTCACCGTGGCGAACTGGATCACCGAAGCGATATTGATATCGTTGTACGCCACGATGTTGGCGACGTTGCGGTGAACGAACAGGTCCCCGGGACCGCAGCCCAGGATCTCCTCGGCGGGCACGCGTGAGTCTGAGCAGCCGATCCACAGCAGCCGCGGCTTCTGGCCGCGTGCCAGCCGGGCAAAGAACTCCGGATCGCGTGCGCGCTGAGCGTCGGCCCACTCACGGTTTCGCTGCAACAGGTCGTCGAGCGTCATCCGCGCAGTATTCACCAACCCGGCGCCGGTCGCAACCGGGACCGGAGAGCGCCTGATGCCCCGCCTCAAGCCCGCCCTCGACACCTTCCTCGAGGCAACCCTCCGCATCCGGCCCGGCGAGGGGCGGCGCACCGCACTGCTCTTCACGCACCTGCTCCTCGCCGCGTCGGTGTTCATCCTGGGGCGAACGGTGCGGGACACGCTCTTCTTGAGCCGCCTGTCCAACCCGCTCAAGGTCCTCCCCTGGATGTTCGTGGCCTACGGGGTTGCGTCGTCCATCACGGCGGTGCTGTACTCGCGCGTGGCCGACCGGATGGCGCGTCATCGTCTCATCGTGATCTCGTGCGCGATCGGGATCGCCACGTACCTGGGAACCTGGGGGGTGGTGCGCGCCGGGGCCGCGTGGATCTACCCCGCCTTCTACGTCTGGGCGGAGGTCGTCTCCAACCTCTTCATCGTGCAGTTCTGGACGTTAGCCAACGACCTACACGACGCGCGCAGCGCCAAGCGGCTCTTCGGCCCGATCGGCTCGGCGCGGCCGTTGGGAACGGTACTGGTGGGTCTCGGGACGGGCGTGGTCGTCAGCGCCATCGGGACGGCGCAGTTGCTGTTCGTGCTGGCCGGCCTGATGGCCGGGATCGCGGTGCTCGCCCTGATCATCAGCCGGCTGCCCCGTGCCGAGCACGCGGTGCGCGCGGGCGCCCAACCGACCCGCCGCGGGCCGCCGCCCAAGATCATCGGCGATCCGTACGTCCGCTCGCTGGCCCTGGTCATCCTGCTGGTCTTCATCGCGCTCACGGTCGGCGACTTCCAGTTCAAGGCGATCGCGCGGGGGACGTACCGCGGCGATGCCCTGGCCCAGTTCTTCAGCCTGTTCTACGCGGGCACCGGGATCGTGTCGTTCGTCTTCCAGGTCGCCGTCACACCGCGGTTGCTCGCGCGGCTGGGCGTCGGCTGGGGACTGGCCACGATGCCCGCGGTATTCGCGTCGGCCAGCGCCGGCCTGCTGGCGTTCCCCAAGCTGGCGCTCGCGACGGTGCTGAAGTTCTCGGACAACGGCCTCCAGTACACCATTCACGAGACGACCTTGCAGGCGCTGTACGTGCCGTTCCCGCCCGAAATCAAGGCGCGGACGCGCGCCTTCCTCGATGCGGTCGTGAAGCCGATGTCCTACGGCGCGGGCGGTCTGGTGCTGGTCCTCGTCGCCCAACACTTCCGCCCCGAGCAGTTGGCCATCGTGACGCTCCCGGTGGTGGTGGCCTGGCTCGCGATGATTCCCGTGGTGCGGCGGCGCTACCTCCACAACCTCGAGGCCACGCTGAGCGCGCGCGGCGCGTTCGCGCTCGACCACGAGTACCTCCTCGACTCGGCCGGCCGCAGCGCACTCGTCCACACGCTGGAGCGGGGCGAGCCGCGGCAGATCCTCGTGGCCCTGGAGCAGCTCGCGGGCGAGCAGTCCGAGGAGTTCACCAGCGCGGTGGCGGGGCTGGCGACGCATCCCGACGCGACCGTACGCGCCGCCGCGCTCGCGCAGCTCGGAACCCTCCGCGGCGCGGACCCCGGTCCGGCGCGCGCCGCGCTCCACGACGAGGACTCGGCCGTGCGTGCGGCCGCCGCCACGGCGTACGCGGCCGGTGCCCGGGACGAGTCGGTCGAGGGGCTCGCGTCATTGCTGGAGGATCGGTCCGACGATGTGCGCGTGGCGGCGCTCGCGGGCTTGCTGCTGTACGGCGGCGTGGAAGGCGGCATCGTCGGAGGCGCGCAGCTCGCGAAGCTCCTCGTCTCCCCAGAGCGAAGGGACCGCGTAGAGGCGGCGCAAGCCCTGCGGAGCCTGGGGCCGAGCGCCTACCGGCCGCTCAAGAAGCTGCTCGAGGACCCCGACCCCGCGGTGCGCCGCGCGGCGCTGAAGTCGGCGCCCGGCGTGGCGGACCCGCGCCTCGTACCTGCCCTGGTCACCGCCCTCGGCGATCCTCCGACGCGCCGTCGCGCCGGCCAGGCGCTGATCGCCGTCGGCGAGCCGGCCGTCGCGCCGCTCTGCGCGGTCATGGCGGATCCAGCGGCGGCCCGGTCGGTCAAGCTCCTCATCCCCCGGCTCCTCAGGCGCATTCCCCTCCCCGAGACGTACGAGAAGCTGCGCGCCGAGGTCGGGGTCAGCGACAGCCACCTGCGCCTGCGCATCTTCGCCAGCCTGTCGCACCTGAGGCAGTCACTGCGCCTCGAACGCGAACCGGTGAGCACCATCCTGGCGATGATCAGGCATGAGATCGCCGACACCTACGGCAATCTGGCGGGCTGGGAGCTGGCGCGGCCGCTGTACTCCACTCCCCTGTTGGAGGAGATCTTTCAGTTCCGGCAGTCGCGGGCGGTGCGGCGGGTGCTCCGAATCCTCGAGCTGCGCTTCGACCCGGAGCCGATCGCGCTGGTCCGCGAGCGGGTCGGGGATCCGGCCCGGCGCTCCAACGCGCTCGAGGTCCTCGACACGTTGCTCGACGCCCCGCTCCGCCCGCTGGTGATGCCGTTCCTCGACGACGCGCCGATCCGGGACAAGCTCAAGGCCGCCGGCTCCCTCGTGCCGCCGCCGCCTCCACCGCCTGAGTTCATGCGGCAGCACTGTCACCACCCGAACCCGTACGTGGTGCTGCTGGCGTTGGACGCGCTCGCGCGCCGCCAAGACCCGGTGGGACGCGAGGAGGGCGCGGCTGCGCTCGCGCACCCCGACCCGCTGGTGCGCGAGGGCGCGCTGCACGCGGTGGCCGCCGCCGATCCGGCGGGCGCCGCGGCCCTCATCCGTCCCCTGCTCGCCGATCCCGACCCCACGGTAGCGCGCCATGCCGACCGATCGCTGGCGCGCCTGGAAGGGCGCCCCATTCCGGAGGACCCCTTGTACGCCACCGTCGAGAAGATCCTGTTCCTCAAGAGCGCCCCGGTCTTCGAGCGCGTGAGCGGCGAAGACCTCGCCGCGCTCGCGCGCGTCGCCGAGATCGAGACCTACTCGCCCAGCCAGGCCGTCTTCGGCGAGGGAGAAATGGGCGACGCCCTGTACGTGATGGTCCGCGGGAAGGTGGCCATCGAGAGCGGCGGCGAACGCCTCGCCGAGCTGGGGCCCGGCGACGCCTTCGGTGAGATGGCCGTGCTCGACGAGGTGCCGCGCAGCGCGACGGCGACCGCCACCGAGGAAACAGAGGTCCTACGGATCGGCAGCGAGGAGTTCTACGAGATCCTGCACGAGCAGGTGGAGATCGCCGAGGGCGTCATCCGCATGCTCACGGGCCGGCTCCGGGAAGCCGACGCGACGATCCAGAAACTGCACGCCTCAGCGGCGCGCTAGCGCGGTCTCCCGCTCGAGCAGCTCGCGCGCCACCGCCAGCCCGCGGTCCAGCGCACGGCAGTTCAGCTCGAACAGCTTCGGGTGCTTCGCCATGTGGCGCAGCCCCTCCACCAGCGCGTTCCGGTCCAGCACATCGCCCTTCTTCGCCGCCCAGACCCCGAGCGCCACCACGTTCATCGACCGGCTGTTGCCGAGCGCCTGGGCCTCAGCGCTGGCATGCACGGCCAGCGCCGTCACGTCGTCGCGCTTGACGGGCCGCGCCACCACGTCCGCGTTGTACACGACCAGCCCGCCGGGCACGATGCCCGGCTCGAACCGCTCGAGCGACATGTCGTTGAACACGATCAGGCTCTCGAACGTGGTGTTCACCGGCGAGCCGATCGGCGCGTCCGAGATGATCACTTCCGTCCGCGACGTGCCGCCCCGGATCTCCGGACCGTACGACGGCAGCCCCGTGGTGTAGTACCCGCGCCCCGCCGACATCGCGGCCCAGGACAGCGTCTTGCCCAGAAAGACGGCGCCGTCGCCGCCGCTCCCCGAAATCATGATCCGCTCGATCATCGCGGCATCCCTCCCGGCGGCTCCTTGATCACGCCCGGCTTGTAGACGGAGAGCATCTCCTGCACCAGGTACTTGTGGGCGTCGATCGGCTCCAGCTTCCACCCCGACGGGCAGCTGGAGACGATCTCCAGCACCGACAGGCTCTTGTTCTTCGCCTGGTTCAGGAACGCCTGGCGGATGTACTTCTTGGTCTTCCGGATGGACGGCGCGTCGTGCACCGTCGCGCGCACCGCGAACGAACACCCCGCCTGCAGCGCCAGGGCCTCCGTCATCACGATCGGATAGCCGTGCACCTGGCGATTGCGCCCCTCGGGCGACGTGGCGGTCTTCTGGCCCATCATCGTGGTGGGCGCCAGCTGGCCGCCCGTCATCCCGTAGATGGCGTTGTTGAGGAAGATCAACACGGTCGGGTCGCCCCGCGCCGCGGCGTGGAACGTCTCGCCGATCCCGATGCCGGCCAGGTCGCCGTCGCCCTGGAGGGTGAAGACCCGCAGCTCCGGATGCTGGCACTCGATCCCCCACGCGACCGAAGTCGCGCGCCCGTGCGCCGCCTGCTGCCAGTCGATGTCGATGTACCGGTAGGCGAACACCGTGCACCCGACCGAGGCCACGCCCACCGTCACATCCCGGATCCCCAGCTCGTCGATCACCTCGGCCAGCAGCTCGTGCACCGTCCCTTCGTCGCACCCCGGGCAGTAGTGCATCTCGCCGCACCGCAGCCGGTTCTTCCCGTAGCGCAGGTGCTTGCGCAGGTTCTCCACCGTCACCGCGCCGTCCGGGCAGACCACCGCGCAGTTCCCGCACGCCGTGCACTTGGCCAGCGTGTCCTCCATCAGCCTGGTCGGGTGCACGCCGCGGTGATTGAACACCTCCGCGAACTCCACGATGTGCTCGGGGCAGGCCTCGATGCACAGCCCGCACCCCTTGCACTCCACGGTGTCGAACTCGACCCGCGGCAGGATCACGCCTTCCGTCGCCGTCGCGGTCACCGGGCACCTCCCTGCGTGAACTCACGCACGACCACTTCGGCGATCTCCTCCGGCGTCGGAATCACGCCGCCCTGCCGTCCGTAGAAGCTGACGGGATCGAGGCATTGGAGGTCGAACAGCGTCCGCTTCACGTCTTCGACCATCTGCCCGGCGTTCATCTCGACTACCAGATAGCGGCGCAGCCGCTTCGCGAGCGGGCGGAACCCCTCGATCGGGAACGGGAAGAGCGAGATCGGCCGCAGCAGGCCCACCTTCCGGCCCGTCTTCCGCAGCCCCTCCACCGCCGTGTGCGCGATCCGCCCCGTGAGGCCGAACGCCACGATTACCAGATCGGCGTCCTCGGTGGCGAACGCCTCCCAGCGCTGCTCGGCCTTCTCGATCCGCGCGTACTTCGCGTGCAGCAAGCGGTTGTGCGCCTCCAGCTCCGGCGGCTCGATGATGATGCTGTTCACCAGGTTCGGCTTCCGGACGCCCCGCGTGCCGGTCGTCGCCCAGTCCTTCGGCGGCAGGCCGCTGTCGTCCCGCGGCTTGAACCGCACGTTCTCCCACATCTGCGCGAGCGTACCGTCGAGACACAGCAGCGTGGGCGTGCGGTACAGGTCGGCCAGCCGGAAGAGGAGCATCGTCAGGTCCGCGCACTCCTGCACCGTCGCCGGCGCCATCACCGGCATGCGGTACCCGCCGTGCCCGCCGCCCTTCACCGACTGCCAATAGTCCTCCTGCGAGCCGTACACCGTGCCGAGCCCCGGCCCGCCGCGCATCACGTTCACGATCACGCACGGCAGCTCCGCGCCCGCGATGTACGAGATCCCCTCCTGCTTCAGGCTGATCCCGGGGCTCGACGACGAGGTCATCGCCCGGAGCCCCGCCCCCGCCGCACCGTAGACCATGTTGATCGCGGAGATCTCGGAGTTGGCCTGCGTGAAGGTCTTGCCGAGCGGTGGAAGGTGCTCGGCGAGGTACTCCGGTATGTCGGTCTGCGGAGTGATCGGGTAGGCGAAGTACGCATCCACACCGGCGCGGATCGCCGCTTCGGCAATCGCGTCGCAGCCCTTGAGCAGCACGGGGCCTTCGGCCGCCGGCGCCTCTGCGTCCTTCGCCGCCTCGAGCACCCCCACCCCGGCAGCTGCCGTCATGTGGAGCTCCTGGCGATGGCTTCCCTGAGATCGTGCACCCACTGCGTCGCGCGGCCGCAGAGCTCGCAGCTCACGCCCACGTGCGGACACGGCACGCCGTCCGCCTGACACTCCGCGCATTTCGGCTCGGCCAGCAACCCGAGCAGATCGTCCAGCTGTCGGAAGAAGATCGTCCGGGCTTCCACCGGGAGCGCCTCGGTGAGGTCGCGCACCAACCGCGCCTCGCGCTGGAAGGCATCCGACAACACCGCCCGCCCGTCTCCGCCCCGCTCCAGCTGCACCTTCGCTCCTCTGCGCGTGGCGTATGGAAGGAGCGGCAAAAAGCGGACCAAACCCGTCGCTGTTCGAGATTTCGAGAATGGGGACAGTGACAGTCGCCAATGCTGTTCCCTGGCTATGCGGTCGGCCTTCCGATGAAGGCCACAGCGCGCGCGACGGATGGGGCCCGATGCAGCCGAGGCATGGTTGAGATATCATCCGGCCGCCGCCGAATCCGTTGCGGCGAATCCGACGTGCCGAACCGAACCCGATCCCGGTGGTTCACATGACGAGACCGATCTCTCTCTCTTGCCTGGTGCTTGCGGCGCACGCCGCCACGGCGCCGGCCCAGCAGCCTGTCGCCGCGACCCGCTCCGGAGTGAGCGACACGTCCGCGTTCCGGCCGCTCGCGCTGCCCACGCCGAACGCATACCGCACCGGCTCCGGACGACCGGGCCCGCTCTACTGGCAGCAGCGCGCGGACTACACGATCCGGGCGTCGCTGGACACGGTGACGTTGAGCGTCAGCGGCGAGGAGACGATCCGCTACACGAACAACTCGCCCGACACCCTGACTTACGTCTGGATGCAGCTCGACCAGAACCTCTACTCGGCCGACAGCCGCAGCGTAGCCCTCGCGCCCGGCGCGGGAGGCAGGGAACCCAACTTCACAGGCGGCTTCGTGCTGGAGCGGGTCGGCGTGCTGCGCGCCGCGCGGGCGGGTGTGAAGCCGGTGTCGGCGCCGCTCACCTACCGGGTGAACGCGACGATGATGCGGGTGGACCTCGACCGGCCGCTTCCTCCGAGAGGCGTGATCGCGCTCGACGTTGCCTGGCACAACATGGTGCCGCGACAGGGCCGGACGGGCCGCGAGCACTTCCCCGAGGGGTGGTTGTACGAGGTCGCGCAGTGGTATCCCCGCATGGCCGTCTACGACGACGTGATCGGCTGGAACACCGCGCAGTTTCTCGGCAGCGGCGAGTTCTACCTGGAGTATGGCGACTTCGACGTCAGCATCACCGCGCCGGCCAACCACACCGTGACCGGCACCGGCGTCCTGCAGAACGGGGCGCAGGTGTTGACGGCGGAGCAGCGGCGGCGCCTGGCGCTTGCCGCGAAATCGGACACGACTGTCCACATCATCGCGCCGGACGAGGTCGGCAAGCCGGACCTGCTGCCGCCGGGTACGGGCGCGACGCGCACTTGGCGGTTCAAGGCACAGAACGTCCGCGACGCGGTGTGGGCGGCGGCGCCCAACTTCATCTGGGATGCCTCGGGATGGGACGGCGTGCTGATCCAGGCGCTCTACCCGCCCGCGGCACTCCCGCTCTGGTCGCAGGCCGCGGACATGGGCCGCCACACGATCATGCACCACTCCCGCTGGCTCCGGTATCCGTATCCGACGGCGATCAACGTCAACGGCCCCGTGGGCGGGATGGAATACCCGATGATCGTCTTCTGCTCCGAGCGTCATGACGAGCACGGCCTCTACTTCGTGACCACGCACGAGCTCGGGCACCAGTGGTTCCCGATGATCGTGGGCAGCAACGAGCGGCTCTACGGGTGGATGGACGAGGGGTTCAACACCTTCATCGACTACTTCTCGTTCCACGACCGCTACCCGGACGACACCGCGATGAGCAGCGGCCCGGAGATGGGCCACGGCGTGGCGTGGTGGGTCGGGCTGCTCACCCACTATTCGGGCCGCGAGGCACCGATCATGGAGCCTCAGGACCGCAACCCGCCGTTCCTCAGCAGCATGCTCCACTATCCCAAGACCGCGCTCGGGCTCCACTTCCTGCGCGAGCAGGTGCTGGACTCGACGGCCTTCGACCAGGCGTTCCGCGAGTACGCCCGCCGCTGGGCGTTCAAGCACCCGACGCCCGCCGACTTCTTCCGGACGATGAACGACGCGCTGGGGGAGGACCTGTCCTGGTTCTGGCGGAGCTGGTTCTACCGCACCGACCACCTCGACCAGGCGGTGGACTCGGTGGTGCAGCGCGACACGGCGGGCACGACCATCGCGCGGATCTACTTCTCGAACAAAGCGGAGATGGTGGCGCCGCTGGACCTCGACATCGCGCTCGCAAACGGCACCATCGAGCACCTCAAGCTGCCGGTCGAGGCGTGGTACCGGGGCTCGCCGTTCATCTTCACACACCGGTGGCCCGCGCACGTGGTGCGGGTCACGATTGACCCACGGGGCGTGTATCCGGACGTGAATCGTGCCAACAACATCTGGACGGCTCCACAGTAGATGCCTGAGAGGTGAGAAGTGAGGCGTGAGAAGGCGAAGTGAGGGGTGAGAGGCTCGGGTGAGAGGCAAAGGCGTGAGGGGCAACCTCTCACGCCTTTGCTTCTCACGTCATCTTCTCACAACTCACGTGACCGCCTCACTTGTCACCCCTCACTTCTCACCTGACAAGTCGCATTCCCGTTCGCGCCCGAAACGGCTAGCTTGTCCGGCCAACCCGAACGACTTCAGAGACGACCTATGCGACGTTCCACGCGCACTCTGCTCTGCTGGCTGGCCGCGGCCGCTGGCGCCCGTGCGGCCCGCGCCCAGAGCGCCGCTCCCGCCGACCTGATCGTGACGGCGCAGCACATCTACACGGTGGACCCGGACCGCCCCTTCGTGCGCGCGTTCGCCGTCCGGGACGGGCGGATCGTCTTCGCCGGGAGCGAACGGGAGGCGATGGCGCTGAAGGGTCAGCGCACGCGCGTCCTGGCTCTCGGTGACGGGACGGTGATCCCCGGCATCACGGACGCGCACCTGCACCTGCTCGGTCTGGGCATGGCGCTTCGGGAGGTGGACCTGACCGGCACCCGCAGCTACGACGAAGTCATCCAGCGGGTGGCGGCGCATGCGCGCACGGTCAAGAGCGGCGAGTGGATCAGCGGCCGGGGTTGGAACCAGAACGCCTGGCCCGACACGCGGTTCCCGACGCACGACGCGCTCAGCCGGGCGGTGCCGGACAACCCGGTCGTGCTGGAGCGCGTGGACGGGCACGCGGTGCTGGCCAACGCGCGCGCGCTGGAGGCGGCCGGCGTCACGGCGGCCACCCCGGACCCGGCGGGCGGGCGTATCGTGCGGAATGCGGACGGCTCGCCCACCGGCGTGTTCGTGGACAACGCCATGAGCCTCGTCTATCGAGTCGTCCCTGACCTCTCGCGGGACGCAACGCGGGCGGCGATTCTCGCTGCCGTGGCCGAGGTGAATCGCTGGGGGCTGACCGGCGCTCACGACGCCGGCGTCGGCGGAGCGACCCTCGATCTCTACGAGGAGCTGGCGCGCGGCGGGCGCTTCAATCTCCGCGACTACGTGATGGTCGCGGGCGACAGCGCCGACGTGGCCCACGCCTACCAGCGCGGCCCGCAGAGCGCGCTCTACGACGGGCGCCTCTGGGTCCGGGCGATCAAGATGTACGCCGACGGCGCGCTCGGCTCGCGGGGCGCCGCGCTGCTCGAGGACTACAGCGACGAACCCGGCAACCGCGGCCTGTTCGTCACCGACACGATGGTGCTCCGGGCCGCGGCCGTCGCCGCCCTGCGCCACGGCTTCCAGCTGTGCATCCACGCGATCGGCGACCACGCCAACCGGATGGTGCTGGACGCGTACGAGGCGGCGCTGGACTCGGTGCCCACCGCCGACCATCGCTTCCGCATCGAGCACGCGCAGATCCTGCACCACCAGGACATCCCGCGCTTCGCGGCGCTGGGGGTGATCCCCTCGATGCAGACCAGCCACCAGACCTCCGACATGTACTGGGCGGTCAACCGGCTCGGGTGGACGCGGGCGGAGGGCGCCTATCCGTGGCGCTCCCTCCTGGCCACCGGCGTCGTCATCCCGAACGGGACCGACGCACCGGTCGAGCAGGTGAACCCGATGATCGGCTTCCACGCGGCGATCACGCGCCAGGACGCCGACGGCTGGCCGGCCGGCGGGTGGTTCCCCGCGCAGCGGATGACGCGGGAGGAGGCGCTGGAGAGCATGACGATCTGGCCGGCGTACGCCGGGTTCATGGAGCACGTCGCCGGCTCGCTCAAGGCCGGGAAGTACGCCGACTTCGTGGTGCTCGACCAGGACATCATGACGGTGGCACCGGAGCGGATCCTCGAGACCCAGGTGGTGATGACGGTGCTGGGCGGCGAGACGGTGTACGAGAGGACCCCGCGATGAGCGACACCCTGGAAGCCTTCCGCCACTTCCGCGAGAAGATGAACGCCGCGATCCTCGCGGCCGACAACCTGACGGTCAACCGCTTCTTCGCGCTCGACACGCGGACCTACGAGGCGGGAGCGCTCCCCGCCAAGACGAAGGAACTGCTCGGCCTGGTGGCCTCGATGGTGCTGCGATGCGACGACTGCGTCACCTATCACCTGGCGCGGTGCCGCGAGGAAGGGGTCACCGACCCCGAGCTCTACGACGCGTTCGCGGTCGCCCTAGTGGTGGGCGGCTCGATCGTCATTCCCCACCTGCGGCGGGCGGTGGCCCGCCTCGAGGAGCTTCCGGCGAGGTGACCATGCGACGCTCCGCCGCCTTGCTGTCCGCCCTCGCGCTCCTGCCGGCCCCCCTGCCGGCACAGCGCGCGCGTTCCTCGGACACGAGCGAGGCGCGCGCCGTGTTCGAGGCGAACATCGCCGCCATCAACCATCGGGACCGGGCGCGCTACCTCTCGCTGTACCTCGAATCGCCTTCGCTCGCGGTGAACGGCCCTTCGGACCTGGCGCTGGGCTACGCTTCCTTCGCGGCGCAGCGGGACACCACCTGGCCGGATTCCCTGATCGCGACCGACCTCGAGCTGGTGCCGATCCGCCCGGGCGTCGTATACGGGCAGTACCGGTATCGCGTCACGCAGCACGGGGTGACGACGCTCGGGACGAGCGAGCGGGTGTTCGTGAAGACCGCGAGCGGCTGGAAGATCGCCGTGAGCACGGCCTTCCCCGCCCCGCACGGGACCCACCCCGCCCCCATGGCCCTGACGGGCGCCACGCTGGTGGACGGGACCGGCGCGCCTCCCGTGGCCGACGGCGCCGTCGTCGTGAGGGACGGCCGGATCGCGTGCGCAGGGCCGCGCGCATCGTGCGCCGTGCCGGCGGGGACGGACACGATGGACCTGCACGGACGCTGGATCATCCCCGGCCTGATCGACGCCCACGTGCACTTCGCCCAGACGGGATGGGTGGACGGGCGCCCCGACGCGCTGGACCTGCGCGCGCGCTACCCGTACGAGCGCACCATCGCCGGTCTCGAGGCGCACCCGGACCGCTTCTTCCGCACGTACGTCTGCTCCGGCGTGACCGGCGTGTTCGACGTCGGGGGCTATCCGTGGAGCTGGGCGCTGCGGGCGCGGGCCGAGGAGGACCTGACAGCCCCGCACGTCGCCGCGGCCGGGCCGCTGCTCTCGACGGTGGACCACTGGATCAACCTGCCCGACGAGAAGCAGATCCTGTACGTCGGCACCGACTCCGCCGCGCGGGCCGCCGTGCGCGCGCACGTGGCGCGCGGCACCGACGCGATCAAGGTCTGGTACATCGTGCGCTCCGGCGCGGACACCACCCAGCTCAAGGCAGTGGTGCACGCGGCCGGCGACGAGGCCCACAAGCTCGGCGTGCGACTGATCGTGCACGCGACCGGACTGTGGGAGGCGAAGGACGCGCTGCGCGCCGGCGCGGACATCCTGGTTCACAGCGTCTTCGACAAGCCCGTGGACGACGAGTTCCTCGCGCTGGCCCGCGAGCGGCACGTCATCTACGTCCCGACCCTCACCGTCTACGACGGCTACCGGCAGGTGCTGGTCCACCGGTTCGAGCCCCACTACCCGGTCTCGTGCGTGGACTCCGCGACGCTCGCCAAGGCCCGCTCCACCGACTCGCTTCCGCCCTCGACGCTGAGCGCCGTGGCGGTGGCGGCGCGCGTGGAGCGCGAGCAGAGGGACATGGCGACCGGCCTGGCCAACCTCGCCGTCGTTTTCCGCGCCGGCATCACCGTGGCGACGGGGACCGACGCGGGGAATCCCCTCACCCTGCACGGGCCTTCGGTGTACTGGGAGATGCAACGGATGCAGGAGGCCGGGATGTCGCCGATGGACGTGCTGGTCAGCGCCACCCGGAACGGCGCCCTGGCGATGGGGCGGACGGACATCGGCACGCTGGAGGCGGGAAAGCTCGCCGACCTGGTCGTGCTCGGCGCGGACCCCACGGCGGACATCGGCAACGTGCGCGACGTCCGCTACGTCATGCGGGGCGGTGCGCTCACGGTGCCCCGCCTCGTGGCGCCGCGGTGAAGAAAGCGCCGCGCCGCCCCGGTATATTCCCCGCCATCCGGAGGCACACGGCATGGCCGTGGTGATGCGCAGGACCAGCACCGTGGTGGACGTGGGCGGCGTCAGGGCGGGCGGCGGCCACCCGATCGTCGTCCAGTCCATGACGAACACGGACACGGCCGACGTCGAGGCGACGGCGCGGCAGGTGGCGGCCCTCGCGAAGGCCGGCTCGGAGCTGGTGCGCGTGACCGTGAACAACGAGGATGCAGCGGCCGCCGTCCCGCGCATCGTCGAGCGGCTCGCGGGCCTCGGCGTCTCCGTGCCGATCATCGGCGACTTCCACTACAACGGCCATCTCCTCCTCACGAAGTACCCCGCCTGCGCCGAGGCGCTGGCCAAGTACCGCATCAACCCTGGCAACGTCGGCGGGAAGCGGCACGACGAGAACTTCCGCGCGATCGTCGAGGTCGCCGTCAGGAACCGCAAGCCGGTGCGGATCGGCGTGAACTGGGGCTCGCTCGACCAGGCGCTCCTGACCGAGATGATGGACGCCAACGCCAAGCTCACCGAGCCCAAGGGCGCGCTCGAGGTGACGATGGACGCGATGGTTGAGAGCGCCCTCCGCTCGGCGCGCCTCGCCGAGGAGTGCGGCCTCGGCCACGACCGCATCATCATCTCCGCGAAGGTCTCGGGCGTGCAGGACCTGGTGGCCGTCTACCGGAAGCTCGCCGCGCAGTGCGACTACGCGCTTCACCTCGGGCTCACCGAGGCCGGGATGGGAGCCAAGGGAGTCATCGCCTCCACCGCCGGGATCGCGATCCTGCTCCAGGAAGGGATCGGCGACACGATCCGCGTCTCCCTCACGCCCGCGCCGAACGGCGACCGCACCGAGGAAGTGCAGGTCGCCCAGCAGATCCTCCAGTCCCTGGGTCTGCGGAGCTTCGTGCCCCAGGTGACCGCCTGCCCCGGGTGCGGGCGCACGACCTCGACGTTCTTCCAGGAAATGGCGGCGGACATCCAGCACTATCTGCGCGAGCAGATGCCGCGCTGGCGGGAGCGCTACGCCGGGGTCGAGGAGCTGCGTGTTGCCGTGATGGGGTGCGTGGTGAATGGCCCCGGTGAGTCGAAGCACGCCAACATCGGCATCTCGCTACCGGGAACCGCCGAGGAGCCGAAGGCGCCGGTCTACGTGGACGGGCGGCTGGTGACCACGCTGAAGGGCGACGACATCGTCCCGCAGTTCCAGAAGATCCTCGATGAGTACGTGGAGGCACACTATGCGAAGGTCTGAGGCGGTCCTCTGCCTGTGCCTGGTCGCGGCGCTGCCCGCCCGCGCGCAAACACCCCCGTCTGCCTCCGCTCAGCCAACTACCGCACGTCTCCATCGAGAACTTCTGGTCAGCACCGACTGGCTCGCCGCGCACCTGCGGTCTCCCGGCATCGTGATCGTGCAGGTAGGGCGCACCGACACGGCGTTCCGTGCCGGCCACGTCCCCGGAGCACGCTACCTGCCGCTTGCCGCGGTGGCGACCACGATCCGCGGGGTCCCGAACGAGTTCCCGCCGCGGGAGGAGATGGCCGCGACCTTCCGCGACCTCGGCGTGGGGAACGCCGCGCGGATCGTCCTGTACGGGGACGATGCCGGCTTACTGGCCGCGAGGGCGTTCGTCGCGCTCGACCTGCTGGGCCACGGCGAGCGCGCGGCGCTGCTGGACGGCGGACTCGCGAAGTGGACAGCCGAACACCGCCAGCTCGACACCGCCTCGTACGCTGTCTCGCCGCGCCCGTTCGCGGTGCGCTGGCACGGGGACCGGATAGCGAGCGCCGAGTGGGTGCGCGCTCACTTCAATGATCGGGCCGTCGTCCTCGTGGACGCGCGCCCCGCGGAGCAGTACGGCGGCGCCGAGCCGCCCTGCCCCCCTGGCCAATCTTGTGCGCAGACCCCGGTCGAGCGGCGCGGCCACCTGCCCGGAGCCAGGAGCCTCTTCTGGATGGAGAACGTGGTGTCGCGCGACGATCCGGAGCTCAGGCCCGCGGACGCGTTGCGCGCTCAGTGGGGGCAGCGGACGGGCGCGCAGCGCCAGGGGGTCCGCACGATCGTGACCTACTGCCGCAGCGGGATGCAGGCCAGCTACGACTACTTCGTCGCCCGCTACCTGGGCTACCGCGACGTGCGGCTCTACGACGGCAGCATGGCCGAGTGGGTGAACCTGACGCCGGCCGCCGACTACCCGGTGGAGCGCGCGGTGCCGTAGCCGGCGGCGGGCCAGTCAGTCGGCGGGCACCGGCTCCGGTGCGCGCCGGTCGATCGGCACGCGGAAGGCAAGGCCGCCGGCCACGGCGAGGATGGCGGCCGCGATCAGGAAGGGATAGCTGGGTCCCAGCACCTGGAAGGCCGGCGCCGACCACATCGGACCCGCGACCCGGGCAATGCCGCCGAACGCCTGCTGCACGCCCATCGTCTGGCCCAGCTCCTTGGCATCCGATTCGTGCGAAACTAGCGCCGTCACCGCCGGGAAGAGGAGTGCCGTTCCCAGCGGGAAGAGCGTGAGCACCAGCGCCATTACCGGTATCGTGTGCGGCACCGGGAAGAGCAGCATCGCGACCGCCAGTGCGACGGCGCCGGTGCGCAGCAGCCGTGTCTCGCCGAAGCGATCCACCAGCGGCCCCAGGATCAGCGCGCGCAGCACGACCGACAGGAAGCCCGTGTAGACGAAGAAGTAGCCGATGGTGCGCACGGTGACGCCGTAGCGGTACTGGAGGTACAGGGCCAGGACCGCGGTGAACGAGCCCTGCGCCAGCATCCCCACCGCGTAGATCCAGATCAGCCGCGGCTGCGGCCGCGCCGGGTGCCGCACCACCTCGAGCATGGCGGTGCGGATGCTGCGCCGGGGCCGGCCGCGCGAAGCGTGGGATTCCGGCAGGAACGACCACGCGAACAGCACGTTGAGCACGCACAGCCCCGAGGCGACGAGGCCCGGCGCGGCCGGGCCGAGGTGCGAGGCGAGCGAGCCGATGGCCGGTCCCAGCATCACGCCCGCGTTGGTGGACGCCGAGAGCCAGCCGAGACCCCGCACCCGCTGCGCGGGATCCGTCGCATCCGACACGTACGCCTGGACCACGCCCGTCGTGCCGCCCCCCGCGCCCTGCACGAGCCGCGAGGCGAACAGCAGCCAGATGCTGTGCGCGAAGCCGAAGATCACGTAGGCGATGGCGGCGGCCGAGAGCCCGATCAGCAGCGTGGGCCGTCGCCCGTAGCGGTCCGACACGCGGCCCCACAGCGGCGAGCTCGCGAGCTGCGCGATGGAGAACGAGGCCACCAGCGGGCCGACGATCCACGGGTGCCCGCCCAGGCGGAGGGCGTAGAAGGGCAGCAGCGGGAAAATCATCGCGAAGCCGAGCATATCCACGAATGCCGTGGTCATCAGCACCGCGAGGGACTTCCTCACCTGCCGGCCTCGGCTTCCCCGACCGCGCCCGCCTTCGCCCCCACGCCAAGGGCGAGGGCGCTCACGGCCATCAGCACGACGCCGAACGCCGCCGCCACGCCCACGTCGGCGAGGCGCAGGCTCGCGAGGATCTCGATCGCGATCGGGCGCGTGTCGTAGGTGTAGAGCAGAACCGAGGTGACGAAGTCGCCGAGCGCCGTGACGAAGGCCAGGCTCGCGCCCGCGGCGATCGCGGGCTTGAGCAGCGGCAGGGTGACGCGCGTCAGGCGCCGCCACGGGCCCGCGCCGAGCGACTCCGCCGCCTCCTCCAGCGCCGGATCGAGCTGGCGGTACCCGGCAAGCAGCGACCGGCCGGTCAGCGGCAGGCTGCGCACCAGGTAGGCGAGCGGCAGGATGACCGCGGTGCCGACCAGCACCCAGCGTCCGGCGAGCGGCCGGTCGACGCTGAGGAGCGTCGCGAGCCCGATCGCCACGACGGTGCCGGGCACGGCCCAGGGGAGCGCGAGCAGCGTCTCGATCGTGCCGCGCAGGACGCGGCGCCGCACCACGAGGTGCGCCGCAAACAGGGCCACGCCCACCGCCCCGGCCGTCGCGACCGCGGCCATCCAGAGCGAATTGAGCAGCGGTCTCAGGCGCCCCGCCTCCGCGAAGAGCGCGGAGTAGTTGCCGAGCGACCAGGCGGGCGGAATCGCCTCCGTCGTCCAAGTGCCGGGCGGCACCAGCGACACGACGATCAGCGTCAGGTGCGGGAGCAGCAGCAGGAAGGCCAACGTCCAGCCGAGCGTCGCCGCGGCGCGGCGCGCCAGTGGGTGCTCGATCCGCCGCGCCCGCCGCGCCATCCCCTTCCCGACCGTGAAAGTCAGCCGGTCGCCCTCCTGCCGCCGGACCACGACGAAGCCGATCAGGGCCAGCACGGCCAGCGCCACCGTCTCCAGCATCGCCGTCGGCAGGTCGCCGTTCAGCTTGGTCGCGACGATCTGGGTCGTCATCACGCGGAACGAGCCACCGAAGACGTACGGGGCGCTGAAGGAGGCGAGCGCCGTCATGAAGGTCAGCAGCGCCGCGCCCCAGAGCGACGGGGCCAGGAGCGGCAAGGTGACCCGGCGGAAGGTCCGCCACGTCCCCGCCCCGAGCGACGCCGCCGCTTCGAGCATCGAGGCGTCGAGCCTGGCGAGGCCGGCCCGGGTGAAGAGGTAGAAGTACACGTACATCGAGTACGCGTGCACCAGCAGGATCGCCGCCGGCCCCTGGAGCCGCCACGGGTCGTGGGACAGGTGCAGCAGCGCGCGCACGCCGCGCGCGACGAAACCGCTCTCGCCGTAGAGGAAGAGGAAGGCGATGACCCCCACCAGCGGCGGCAGCACCGCCGGGAGCGCCACGAGCGCGCCGAGGATCCGGCGGCCGGGGAAGTCGTAGCGCTCGAAGACGAAGGCCAGGGGAATCCCGATCACCGCCGCGAGCGCGACGCTGGCCACGGAGATCCAGAGGCTGGCCCAGAGCGCCGCCAGCTCCGAGTGCGACGCGAGGAACGCGCCCAGGTCCGCGTGCGTCGCCTCGACGCCCACCAGGAGGAGCGGGTAGACGACCAGCCAGGCGAGCACCAGCGCCACCAGGAAGCCGAGCAGGCTGCCCCGCTTCACCTGGCCCCCCCCCCCTCGGCGGGCGCGGCCGCCGGAGCGTCGTCGAAGAACAGCACCCGATCCACCGCGACCCGCACGCGGTCGCCGACCCGCACCGAGTCATAGCGCGCCTGCACGTCGAACACGACCGCGCCGCCGGCATCCACCGTGAAGTACGCCGTGGCGCCGACGAAGCGCCGCTCGAGCACGACGCCCTCCATCGCCGCGGCGCCTGCGCCGCTGGGGAGGAAGCGCATGGATTCGGGGCGCACCAGCGCCCGGGTGCCCGACCGGCCGCCGACCCACTCCCCGGGAAGGGCCGCCGTGCGTCCGACGAAGCCGGCGACGAACGCCGTCTGCGGCTTCTCGTACAGTTCGTCCGCCGTTCCCAGCTGCTCGAGCCGCCCGGCGTGCAGGACGGCGATCCGGTCGCCGAGGTCGAACGCCTCTTCCTGCTCGTGCGTCACGAAGACCGTTGTGATCCCGACTTGCTTGATCGCGCGCCGCAGCTCGCGCCGCGTGCGTTCGCGCAGCGAGGGGTCCAGGTTGGAGAGCGGCTCGTCCAGGAGCAGCACCCGCGGCTCGGGCGCGAGCGACCGCGCCAGGGCGACGCGCTGCTGCTGGCCGCCCGAGAGCGCCGCCACCGGCCGCCGCTCGTAGCCGGCCAGGTCCACCATCGCCAGGACCTCGCGCACCCGCCGCGCCGCGGCCTCGCCCGAAGTGCCGAGCCCGAAGGCGACGTTCTCCCCGACGTTCAGGTGTGGAAAGAGCGCGTAGTGCTGGAAGACCATCCCGAAGCGCCGCGCCGCCGGCGCCGTGCGCGTCACGTCCTCGCCGTCCACGACGATCGAGCCCGCATCCGGCGTCTCGAACCCGGCCAGCAGACGCAGCGTCGTCGTCTTCCCGCTGCCGCTCGGCCCGAGCAGGGCGAGAATCTCGCCGCGCGCCACCTCCAGGGACAGCGCGTCCACCGCCACCGCGCTCCCGAAGGACTTGGTCAGTCCCGTGACGCTGAGGTACCTCTCACCTCTCACCAAGACTTCTCACGTCTCACGTGAACGTCTCACTTCTCACCCCTCACTTCTCACCAGTGCCCCGCACATGCCTGTCCCAATAGTCCATCCACTGAGCACCCCGGGTCTCCACCGTGTCCCAGTTCAGCGGCTCGGCCTTGAGGTGGGCCTCGACCGGGCCCATCCACGCCGGAAGCGAATCCCGCGGCAGCTCGATGCCGGCGGCCGGAAGGCGGAACCCAACGCGCGCGGCCAGCAGCTCGATCTCGGGCGTGCGCACCCAACGGATGAACTCGCGGGCGAGAGCCGCGTGGCGCGCCCCGCGCACCACCGCGATCGCGTCGTCGATGACGGGCGTGCCGGACGTGGGGAAGAGAAACCCGAGCTTCCGCCCCTCGTTCTGCAGGAGCAGCATGTCGGGCAGGTCCCAGAGCGAGATCAGCCCCTCCTGCCGCTCGAGCTTGGTATGGAGGAGCGCCGGCGTGAGGACGTATTCCTTGGTCTGCGCGTCGAGGCGGCGCAGCCACGCCATGCCCTGGGCGGTGTCGCCGGTGCGCTGGAGGCTCCGCATGATGACCATCTCGAAGATGGCGCGCATCGTCCCGCTGGCGAGTGGATCGCGGAGTAGGAGCTTGTCCCGCCACTGCGGCAGGAGCACGTCGTCCCAATCGTGCGGCGCCTCCGCCTCCGTCAGGGCCGCACTGCTGTACTCGATCACCGCCGGCGTGCGGTACGCGGAGACGTAGAGCGGGCCGCCCGGCGTCACCGGCTCGAGGAGCGAGTCGTGTGCGCCGCGCGCGAACAGGGGCGAGGGACCGCCGAACCAGAGATCCGCCTGCGGGTTCGCCCGCTCCGAACGCAGCCGGTCGAGAACCTCCTGCGATCCCATGTCCATCCACCGCACGTCCACGTCCGGGTGCAGCGCTTCGAACCGCTGCTCGAGAACGCTCAGCAGCTCGCGGCCATGGGGAGAGTAGATGACGAGAGGCGTCTTGCCGTTGGTGCAGGCCGCCGACGTAAGGGCGGTCAGGAACGCCAGAGCGCGCAGCCTACCGCACGTCATCGGGCCGCAGGGCCAGCAGATTGGCGAACAGCCGATACGCCCCGGTCACCCCCGCGGGCAGCTGCCGGAAGAAGGCCAGGCCGGTGTAGACGTAGAGCCCGCGGCCGACGCGCGCGACGAGCAGCCCGCCGCGGAGCCGCTCCCCGCCGTCGCCCATCTCCAGCATCGGCGTGTAGGCCGCGTCCCACGAGTGGGCGAAATAGAGTCCCCGCTCCTGCACCCAGCCGTCCCAGTCGCTGGCGCCGATGGCGTTCGGCCTGCGGACCAGCGCGCTGGACGGCTCGAGCACGGTCACGGGCGCCGTCTCGTCCGTCACCCGGTCGTGCGGGCTGGCGATGGTGAGGGGGAACGGCGCATACCCGCCGCGCACGAACGGGTACTGCTGGTACTGCACGATGACGCGCCCGCCCTGCCGCGCGTAGTCGAGCAGGCGGCCGTTGGAGGTGAGGAGCGCGGGGGTCGTCTCGTAGGCGCGGCTGCCGACGACGATCACGTCGAAGCGCGACAGGTCGCCCTTCTCGAGGTCGTCGTTCGAGAGAAGCACCACGGGGACGCCGACCGCCTGGAGCGCCTCCGGGACGAGATCGGCGGCGCCCCGCACGTACCCGACGCGCGCCAGACGCGGCAGCGCCAGGTCCGCCATCTCGATCCGCAGGGCGGCTTCCCGCACGTACGCAACGGGCCGGATGTGCGGATAGTCCACCAATTCGGTCGCACGATCGAAGCTCTGGCTCCCCACGATCGCCACGGCGCGCACCACGTACCGGCCCGGCCGGACGTCGCGCGGCGGCCGCATCGTGAAGGTGTAGCTGCGATGGGTGTCCTCGCCGTCCAGCGCGAAGGTCTGCGCATCGGATGCGGTCCACATCACCGGCAGGTCGAGCCGCAGCGCGCCCTCGGTGTGGCCGCTCCGGCCGTTGGTGAGGGTGACCGTCACCGTCCGCTCGCCATCGGCCGCGACCGGCCACACCATCATCGCCGGGGAGAGCTCGACGCTGACGGCGGGGGCGACGAACAGCGGACGCCGGACCTCGCCGCGCGCCTCGTCGTCGTACCGCCACACGACCTCGCGCCGCAGCCCGACGCTCACGCCGGCGATCGTCGTGGAGATCCGTGCGAACAGCGGCGGCGGCTGCAGCGGCTCGCCCCTCAGGCTGTCGGGGACGCCGGACCAGTCGTACAGCGCCCCCTCGAGCGGCCGCTCCAGGAAATACGGCTGCGTGAGCGGCGCGTTCGCGGGAACGGTCACCGTGAACATCCGCGTGGCCACGCTCCGCGCCGAGGCGAAGAAGGGTCCCCGCCCGGCGGGCGCCGCGACGGCGCGACCCGGCCCCACCTCCCACCCGGCGGGCGCCTCCACGACCACGGTGTCCAGGGGAGCGCCCCCGTTCGCCCCCCACAGATACGTGATCACGTTCAGCGGCTCGCCCGGCGCGGCGTGCGCGTCGCCCGCGACCGCATCCGCGACCACGCCCGCGGCGCTCGCCAGCGCCTCTTCGAGCACCGGCTCCTTGGCCGCCCGGAAGGCGGGCGGAGCCGACGCGCGAAGCTCGGTCAGCGCGGCGGCGAGCAGCGGGACGATCCGGGCCGGAGAGCGCGGCGTGAGGAGATCGCGGGCCGAATCCACCAGCGCAGCGTAACGCGCGAGGGACGGCGCGAGCGCGGTGTCGATCCCCGCGAAGAGGCCCGCGCCGCCCGCGCCCGTGAAATCCTCGATCAGTGCCAGCCGCGACGTGGATGCCCCGATGTCCTGGAGCCGCCCCATCTCCTGCGAGCGGTGCATGCTCCGGCTCGCCATCGCGAGCTGGTGGTACGACTCCCCCGCCACCGGGTCGAGCGCGCCCGAGTTGAGGACCACGGTCGTCCCCGTCGTGTCGAACCGCCCCTCCCGGTACAGCTTGCGCGGCCCCCACGTCGAATCGCGCAGCAGGTCGAAGGCCTCGCGGGCCACCAGGCCCGACTCCTGGTGCTGCCCGTGCCCGTCCCGCGGCGTGCCCGAGAAGATCGAGACGATCACCTGGGGCCGGAACCGGCGGATCACCCGCAGCACGTCCACGAGCACGGTGTCGCGCGGCCAGAAGCGCAGCGACTCGTCCAGCGTCTTGGAGAACCCGAAGTCGAAGGCGCGCGTGAAGTACTGGTGCGCGCCGTCCACCCCGCGCGCCGCCAGCAGCTCCTCGGTCCGGAGCAGGCCGAGGCCCTCGCCCAGCTCGGAGCCGATGAGGTTCTGCCCGCCCTCGCCCCGCGACAGGGAGAGGTACGCCGCGTCCACGCCCATCCCGCGGGCGAGCAGCGTCAGCAGCTCCGTGTCCTCGTCGTCGGGGTGCGCGCCGATCACCAGGACGCGCTTGTTCTGATCGAGCCCGCGCAGCGCGCGGTCGAGGACGGCGATGCCCCCGGTGCCGGCGGGAGCCAGCGGCTGGGCCGCGGCCACCAGGGGGGCGGCCGCCAGGACGGCGACGAGCCCCAGTCGGGACAGCACCGATTCGATGTTGGCCATTTGAAGCGAACAAGCTAACCAGGCGGCGCCTCTTCCGCTCGGGCCCCGCTCACTGCAACATCTCCCTGCCCATCGGCATACGGGCATGACAGACACCCTACGTGGGGAGGCCGGGATGGCAACGACAAATAAGCGCAGCATTCGCATCGGCGCGCTGTGGGGCGGCATCGTGTTCTTCGTGTGGAGCATGCTCATGGAGTTCGGCGGTGCCTACGCCATCGTCGGGAAGGCGCGCATGGACATCGCGATGAACGCCGGCTGGTTCCTCAAGGAGCCACGCGTCCCGATGTGGCTCTTCCTCGTCGTCTGGATCGTGTGCCTGTTCGCCATCTCCTACGGTCTGGCGTGGATGTACGCCGCGATGCGGGCCACCGCCGGCCCCGGCCCGAAGACGGCCGCGCTGCTCGGCCTGATCGTCGGATTCGCCGCCGGCTTCCCGATGGAGTTCGCCCACGCGGCCTTCCAGCCGCTGACGGGGCGCTACGCCATCGTCTGGATGCTCGAGATGCTGGTCGGGTGCGTGCTGGCGGCGCTGACGGCGGGCAAGCTGTACAAGGAATCGTCCGCGCAGGGCTGAGGCGATTCGGATGACGGCCGCTTCGGCGGGGGCGCCGCTCGCCTCGTGGCGGGGCGAGTTCCCCATTCTGGAGACCACGACTTACCTGATCTCCAACTCCCTGGGCGCGATGCCGCGCGGCACGGCGTCCAGCCTGGCCCAGTACGCCCAGACCTGGGAGAAGCGCGGCGTGCGAGCGTGGGAGGAGGGGTGGTGGGAAATGCCGGTCACCGTGGGCGACATGGTGGCCGGCCTCATCGGCGCTCCCAAGGGCTCGGTCACGATGCACCAGAACGTGACGCTGGCCGAGGCGGTGGTGCTGTCGTGCTTCGAACCGAAGGGCCGCCGCAACCGGATCGTCTGCGAGGACGGGAACTTCCCCTCGATCCAGTACCTGTATGGCGCGCAGCCGGGGCTCGAGCTCGTCCCGGTGAGCGTCGAGCGGCTGGTGGACGCGATCGACGACCGGACGCTGCTGGTGCCGATCTCGCACGTGCTCTTCAAGAACAGCTTCGTCCAGGACGCGCCGCCGATCGTCGAGAAGTCGCACCAGGTCGGGGCACACGTGGTGCTCGACGTTTACCAGTCGGCCGGCGTGCTGCCGCTCGACGTGACGAAGCTGGCCGTGGACTTCGCGGTAGGCGGTTGCCTGAAGTGGCTGTGCGGCGGGCCTGGCAACGGCTTCCTCTTCGTCCGGCCGGACCTGGCACACCTCAAGCCCAGGCTCACGGGCTGGATGGCCCACGCGGATCCGTTCGCCTTCGAGCCGCCGCCGCAGCGCTACGCGGAGGGCCCGTTCCGTTTCCTGACCGGCACGCCTTCCATTCCGTGCCTCTACGCCGCGATCGAGGGGCTGCGGATCGTCAAGGAGGTGGGCGTCGAGCGAATCAGGCAGCACTCGGCGCGACTGACCGAGCGGCTGCTGGCGCGCATCGCCGAGCACGGGTTCCCGAGCATCACGCCGCGCGAGGCGGCGCGGCGGGGCGGCACCGTCGCGGTTGCGCCTCACGACGCCCAGGCCATCTCCCGTCTCTTGCTCGAGCGCGACTTCCTGATCGACTACCGTCCCGAGGCCGGGATCCGCATCTCGCCGCACTTCTACAACACCGAGGACGAGTGCGACGCGGTCGTCGCCGAGATCGCCGCGCTCGCGGGCGGCCGCCCCGGCCTGCGCGCCACGCGCCACTAGTGCCGAAGATCCACGACATCTCCCAGCCCGTCCGGCCGGGGATCTGGGTGTGGCCCGGCGACCGGCCGTACGAGAGCGCCTGGACCTCCCGCCTGGCGGACGGCGCTTTCTGCAACGTCGGCCAGGTCGCAATGAGCTGCCACACCGGCACGCACATGGATGCGCCGTTCCACTTCGCGGACCAGGGAGGCACGGCGGAGACGATCCCACTGGAGGCCTGCGTCGGGCCGGCGGTGGTCGTCTCGCTCGACCGCCTCGAGGGCGTGCGCGCGCCGCGCGTCCTGGTGCGGTGCGGCGGCGGCGTGCCCACGGTTGCCGGGATCGAGCGTTTGCCGGGGCTCAGGCTGTTCGGCACCGACGCACCGTCCGTGGACGCCATGGACAGCAAGACCCTCGACGTCCACCACGCCCTGTGGAAGCGGGGCGCGGTGATCCTCGAGGGGCTCGACCTCTCGGCGGTGGCCGACGGGGAGTATCAGCTGATCGCCCTTCCGCTCCGGCTCGCCGGCATGGACGCGGCGCCGGTGCGCGCGATCCTCCTCGAACCGTGACGCGCGACCCCGTCGCGCTGGAGGCCGGCCTCACCCGGGAGCTGTCGCGCCGGCAGCTCACGATGATCGCCATCGGCGGGGCGATCGGCACCGGGCTCTTCCTCGGCAGCGGCATCTCGATCGCGCTCGCCGGCCCCGCGGTCGTCGTCTCCTACCTGATCGGCGCCGTCGTCGCGTACCTGATGACGCTGGCCCTCGGCCAGATGGCGGTCCGCCACCCCACCGCCGGGTCGTTCGGCGTGCACGCGGAGATCTACCAGGGCCCGTGGGCCGGCTACACGGTGCGGTGGAGCTACTGGCTCGCGCAGACCATCGCGGTCGGCGAGGAAGTGGTCGCCTCCGGCATTTACGCGCGCCTCTGGTTTCCGGACGTGCCGCTGTGGGTGTTCGTCGCGCTCTTCTCCGCCGCGATCGTGGCGGTCAACGCCATGCACGTCGGGGCGTTCGGGGCGTTCGAGTACTGGTTCGCGATGATCAAGGTCGTGGCCATCCTCCTCTTCATCCTCTTCGGCGCCGCCCTGCTGGCCGGTTTCCGCCACGCCTCCGTGCCCGGGGCCGCCGGCTACGTGCCGTTCGCGCCGAAGGGCCTCGGTGGCATCTGGCTGGCCGTGGTGATGGTGATGTTCAGCTATCTCGGCACCGAGATCGTCGCGGTCACGAGCGGTGAGGCGAAGGACCCGGAGCGGGCCGTGCCGCGCGCGCTGAAGGCGACGATCGGCCGACTGATCCTGTTCTACGTCGCCTCGATGGCCCTGCTGATGGGGCTGGTGCCGTGGCGCGAGATCGGCCTGTCGAAGAGCCCCTTCGTCCAGGTCTTCGAGATGGCCGGCATCCCGGGCGCCGCCGGGATCATGAACCTCGTGGTGCTGACCGCGGCGCTGTCGAGCATCAACGCCGACCTGTACCTGACCACGCGGATGCTCTTTTCGCTCGCGCGCGGCGGACACGCCCCCGAGGCGTTCGGGCGGCTGTCGCGCCGGGGCACGCCGCTCAACGCACTCGCGGCCTGCACGGGAGGGATGGCACTCGCGGTGGTCGCGGCGAAGCTCATCCCTCAGAGCGCCTTCGTCGTGCTGGTGGGGATCGCGATCTTCGGCGGGCTCTACGCCTGGGCGCAGATCTTCGCGACCCACCTGTTCTTCCTGCGGAAGACGGCGGGCACGGGGGCACAGGCAGACCGAGGCACGGGGAGTACTGATTCGCGGCGCTTCCCCGTGCCCCTGTGCCTCCGTGCCTCCGTGCCCGCCGCGGTCCGCTGGCGCTACGCCGGGTCGTGGGTCGGTCTGGTGTTCATGGTCGCCGTCCTCGTCACGACCTGGTGGGTCCCGGGTTTTCGCGTCACCTTGCTGTGCGGGATTCCGTGGCTGCTGTTCCTGACCGTGGTCCGGAGGTTGTCGCCATCTCGTTCGTAACCGGCCTGACCTGCGTGATGTGCGGCGCCGAGCATCCGGCGGGCGGTAAGCGCGCGCCGATGACCTGCCCGCGCTGCGGGATCACGGGCATCCTCGACGTGCGGTACGACTACCGCGCGGTGGCCCGGCGCCTCACGCGGCGCGCGCTCGCGCGCCGGACCGACCGCTCCCACTGGCGCTACCGCGAGCTGCTGCCGCTCGGCGCACGCGCCCGCCTCCCCGCCCTGGCGGTGGGGTGGTCGCCGCTCGAGCCGGCTCCCGCCCTGGCGCGCCACCTGGGGCTCGGCTCCCTCCTCCTCAAGGACGACGGGCGCAACCCCTCGGCGTCTCTCAAGGACCGCGCCTCGGCCGTGGGCGCCGTCAAGGCGGTCGAGGCGCGCCGCGGCACGATCGCCTGCGCCAGCACGGGGAACGCCGCCTCGTCACTGGCGTGCATGGCGGCGTCGCTGGGACTCAAGGCGATCATCTTCGTGCCGGAGCGCGCGCCGGAGCCGAAGCTCGCGCAGCTCCTGATGTTCGGCGCGACCGTGCTGCGCGTGCGCGGCGGCTACGACAAGGCGTGGGACCTGTGCCAGCGCTCGTGCGAGCGGTGGGGCTGGTACAACCGGAACTGCGCGGTGAATCCGTTCCTCGTGGAGGGCAAGAAGACCGTCAGCCTCGAGATCTGCGAGCAGCTGGAGTGGCGGCTCCCCGAGTGGGTGGCGGTATCGGTCGGCGACGGGTGCACCATCGCCGGCACCTGGAAGGGGTTCCGCGAGATGCGGACGCTGGGGCTGATCCGGCGCACGCCGAAGCTGCTCGGGGTCCAGGCCGCCGGCGCGGCGCCGGTCACCGAGGCCTTCCGGAGCGGCGCCGCGCTGCGCGCGGTCGAGCCGCACACGATGGCCGACAGCATCGCCGTCGGCGTGCCGCGCAACTGGAAGAAGGCGGTGGACGCCGTGCGCGAGTCCGGGGGCACGATGCTGAACGTCGGCGACGACGAGATCCAGGAGGCGATGCGGGCGACCGGCGCTCTGGCCGGAGTGTTCGCCGAGCCGGCGGCGGCGGCGGCCGTAGCGGGGCTGGCGCGCGCGGCGCGGGAGGGGATCGTTTCGCGGCGCGCGGCGACGCTCGCAGTGGTCACGGGCAACGGGCTCAAGGACACGCGGGCGGCGCTCGACGCCGCGCCGCACCCCATCGACATCCCGCCGGACCTCGTTGCCGTCGAGGTGGCACTCGCCCCGTGACCGCGCGCACGCGCCAGCCGCGGTCGCTCCTGATCCGCGACATCCATCTCCTCGTGACGATGGACCGTGCGGACCGCCGGCTTCGCGGCGGCTACCTGTACGTCGAGGACGGGGAGATCCGGCGCATCGGGACGGCGGTGCCGCGGGGACTGGTGGCCGACCGCACGATCCGGGCGCCGTTCGCCGTGGCGCTGCCGGGTCTCGTGAACGCGCATCACCATCTCTGCCAGACGCTCACGCGCGCGCACCCCGCGGCCGCCAACGCCAAGCTGTTCGACTGGCTCACGACGCTCTACCCGATCTGGGCGCGCCTCGACGAGGAGGCGGTCCACGTCGCGGCGCTGGTCGGGATGGCGGAGTTGATGCTGTCGGGCTGCACCACGTCGTCCGACCATCACTACCTGTTCCCCCGTGGCGAAACGAAGCTGATCGACGCGGAGATCGCGGCGGCCCGCCGGATCGGAATCCGGTTCGTCGCAACGCGCGGGTCGATGAGCGTCGGGCGCAAGGCCGGCGGCCTGCCGCCGGACTCGGTGGTGCAGGACGAGGAAACGATCCTCGCCGACTCGGAGCGAGTGATCCGCCGCTACCACGACCCCAAGCCCGGTGCGATGGTCCAGGTCGCGCTGGCGCCCTGCTCCCCCTTCTCGGTATCGGAACGGCTGATGCGCGAGACGGCCGCGTTGGCGGAGCGGCACGACGTGCGCCTGCACACCCACCTCGCCGAGACGAAAGACGAGGAGACGTACTGCCTGCGGCGGTTTGGCCGCCGTCCCGTCGAGTTCCTCGCGGACAACGGGTGGCTGAACGACCGGGTGTGGGTCGCGCACGGGATCCACTTCAACCGCTCCGAAATCCGGCGGCTGGGCCGCGCGCGGATCGGCGTCGCGCACTGTCCGACCTCGAACATGCGGCTCGGCTCCGGGATCGCGCCGGTGCACCTCCTCGCCGCCGCCGGCTGCCCCGTCGGGCTGGGCGTGGACGGCAGCGCGTCGAACGACGGCTCGCACCTGCTCGCGGAGGCGCGGCAGGCTCTGCTCCTGGGGCGCGTCGCGCGGGGCGCGGACGCGGTGAAGGTCGAGGAGGCGCTCACGATGGCCACGGCGGGCGGTGCAGCCTGCCTCGGCCGCAAGGACATCGGGGCGCTCGAGCCTGGCAGGCGCGCCGACGTCGCACTGTTCGATCTCCGAGACGTCGGCTACAGCGGCGCCGGCGATCCGCTGCTCGCCCTCCTCCTCTGCGCTCCCACGCGCGTGCACACGCTGATCGTCGACGGCCGTCCGGTGGTGGAGGAGGGCGCACTGCGCACCCTGGATCTCGAGCCGGTGCTGGAGCGCCATCGGAGGATCGCGGCCAGGATGCTCGCGGGCGGCCGCAGACGCCGGTAGGTCACCTCTCCGCGCCGGGCTCCGGCTGCGGCACGCGCACCCACCGGGCGCCCCGCCCGCGGCCGGGGTGCGCGAGCATCCCCTCCTCCACCAGCTGGTCGAGCACGCGGCGCAGGCGGACGATCGAGATCTCCGGGACCAGACTCGCAATCTCCCGTAGCGTGAACGCGCCCTCGGACTCGAGGGCCACGGCGCGGACGCGGGCCTCGAGACCCTGCACGCCGGGCTCCACCACATACTCGGCGAGCGCCTCCCGCACCAGCTCGATCTGCGGGCTCGCCTCCCGGGTCGCGCAGGCGGCGAAGAAGGACGCGCACCACGCGTTCGCGAGCTTCCGATTGCCGGCGAAGACGACCGGCAGGTGCGGGTGCAGCGCCGTCAACTCCGCGAGCGAGCGCGCCATGTGCGCCGCCGGCCAGCGGCCCGCGAGGCGCCGCTCGTCGAGGAAGTCACCGTACTGGGCTTCGATCACTAGGGCCGCCGCCGGGAGCCGCGCGAGGTCCTCGAGCTGGTGGTGCAGCGCCTGGATGGAGCCGATGTCCGCGAGCAGGTTGTCGAACGACTTCCGCTCCACGACTGCGACCTCCCGGCCGCCGTCGAGCACCGCGTAGTCGCCCACCGCGAGTTTGCGCCGCACCACCGCCGCCTGGGGAAAGCGCCACGGATAGCGCTCGCCGGAGTCCACGGCGATGCTGATGGCGGGCACGGCGGAGGGCAGCAGCTCGGCGCGGGCGCGCGAGCGGTGGGCGCGGATTCCCGACTCGGTGCGAAAGAAGACCTGCTCGAACGGTTCCCCGCCGCCCTTGCGCTCCTTCCGTAGCACCAGAAACTCACATCGTTTGCGGGACGAACGGTCGAGCACGACGGTGAGCTTGCGGCCCACCTGCGCAAGGTGCGCCACCTCGACCCGCTCCAGCGGCTCGCGGTATTCCTCGGGATCGTTGTGTCGCTCGCGGAGACAGAAGACCTGCTGCCCCGGGCCCGGCCACGGGCTCTGGGCGCGCACCGCGAGGATGAGTCGGCTGTCCTGCTCGATCGCGATGCGAATCGGAAAGCGACGGTGCTGGGTGCGCTCGACGATCCAGACGGGTCTCACGGCAAGAGCGGCTCCGGGGATGGCCGGTCCGGCGTCCGCCGAATCCGGTTCACACCTGGAACCTATCCCACGGCACCGGCGCCAGCGAGCCGATCGGGTGGGCGGCTAGACCCAGACGACGTCCCCGCCGTACGGCTCGAACCGCCGGTCGTGCGTCACCAGGGTGAGCCCTTCCAGCCTGGCCTGCGCGACGAGCATCCGATCGAACGGATCGCTGTGGTGAGGCGGCAGCGCTCCCGCGAGAGCGGCGTGCTCGAATTCGATGGGGAGCCGCGCAAACCCGCTCGCATCCACGCCATCGGCAAAGGCCCCGGGCAGGCGGAGCCGCCCCAACGCGAGTTTGATCGCCACCTCCCACGCCGATACCGCGCTCACATAGACCAGCTCGGCCCCGCCGATCAGGCCCACCGCCCGGGAGTCCAAACGGGGATTGGCCTCGCGCCACCACAGCACCACGTGCGTGTCGAGGAGCAGCTTCAGTTCTCCGCCTCCCCGCCGAATCCGGCGAGCACATCGGGCGGCAGTGGCTCGTCAAAATCGCCCGAGACCCAGATTTGTCCCTCCCACCCACCAGGCACTCTGGGCGAGTTCGCTGCCGGCAGGGGCATCAGGCGCGCCTTCGGCGTGCCGGCCTTCGCGATCACGATCTCCTCCCCGCGCGCGGCGCGCTCGACCAGTTCCGAGAGCCGCGTTTTTGCTTCATAGACGTTGACGACTCGAAGCATCGGAGCCCACTCGCCCTATTGCAGACAGGAGCAAACTACCGCAGCACGGTTTGGTTGGTCAAGTTGGTCAACGTGCGCATGTGCCCGCCGGGGCGCAGCAGATCAGGTGTCGCCCGCTCGCGCGCGTGGATGCCAGCCTGACTCGGCCGCATCGCAGCACGCATGCGTCAGGGCAGGACGGTTTCCTCCGCAGGCGCTCGCAAGTTGTAGCTGGAGGCCATCGCGCGCCCGTAGGCGCCCGCATCGGCGATGAGCAGGATGTCTCCCGTCGAGGGCGTGGCGATCCACCGGTCGCGGCCCAGCACGTCGCCGCTCTCGCAAATCGGCCCGACCACCTGCGCGAAGAGATCCGGCGGCGCGGGATGGCGCGACAGGTTGACGATAGGGTGCCAGGCGCCGTACAGCGCCGGACGGATTAGCGAGTTCATCCCGGTCGCCACGCCGACGAACACCGTCTGCGCCTTGCGGCGGACCTGCGTGACCGGAGCCAGCAGGACGCCGGCTTCCGCGACGAGATAGCGCCCGGGCTCCAGCCGCCATTCGATGCCCGGCAGGGCGCGCGCGATCGTCGCCAGCCCCGCCTGGAGCGCGTCCAGATCCAGCTCCGGCTGCCCGGGGCGCTCCGGCACGCCGAGCCCGCCCCCCAGGTCGATCCACCGCAGCGACGGCCCCACGCGGGCCGCCACGCCCGCCAGCAGGTGCGCCAGCGTGACCCACGCATTGGGAGTGAGGATGCCGCTCCCCAGATGCGCGTGCAGCCCCGTGATCCGCGCGCCTGCGCCGGCGAGCACCGACGCCAGCTCGTCGAACTCGTCGATCGGATGGCCGAACTTCGACCCCGCGCCGCCGGTGCGAACCTTCTCGTGGTGTCCCACGCCCCAGCCCGGATCGAGCCGGACCGCGACGTCGCGTCCCCGCGGCAGCGCCGCGACTCCCTGAAAGAGCTGCGGCCCGTCCACCGTCAGCTCCGCGCCCAGCTCGGCCGCGCGAGCGTACTCGTCGGCAGGGCAGAAATTCGGCGTGAAGAGCAGTGGCACGCCCGCTCCCAGGCGCGCACGCGCGGCTTCGACTTCCTGGATCGAGACGCACTCGATGCCGAACCCCTCGGCGGCGACCGTCTCGAGGATCGCCGCGTGCGGATTCGCCTTCATCGAGTAGTAGAAGCGGCCGATCGCCGGCAGCGCGCCCTTGAGGCGCCGGGCCCGCTCGCGGATCGTCGCGAGGTCGTACACGTAGTGCGCTTGGCCGTCTCGGGCCAGCGCGAGCAGCTCGGCCTGCCGGCGTTCCCACCAGGCCGTGCCCACCTCCGGCTCCGGCGCCCCGCGCAGCCGCTCCCAGGTCGGTCCCAGCCGCGGGTCGTCGCCACGGCCCGAGAAGAGCCGATCGTGCAGGCGGCGCACCAGCGACGTGCCCTCCTCGTCGTCTACCACGAAGGAGAGGTTGAGATCTTCGGCGGAGTTGCTGATCAGATGCACCGGCCGCTCCTGGAACGCCGTGAGCGCCGGCGCGATCTCCCCCAGCGTCGCCCGGATCCGGCGCCCGACGATGGACACGACGGCGCACGGATGGATCACCTGGACCTCGCCCAGCTCCTCGAGGCCCGCGAGGAGCCGGCGGAAGACCGCGCCGTCCACGCCGCCCGGCACCGAGTCGAGCGTCACGCTGACCGCGGTTTCCGACGTACCGATGAGGTCCACCGAGATGCCGAGCGTCTCGAACGGCGCGAAGAACCGCGACAGGAAGCCCGGCGTGTCCCACATCGCCATCGTGGAGATGCTCAGCAGCGTCCCGCCGCGGCGGCAGGTGACGGCCGTGACCGCAGGGTGCTCCTCGCTCTCGCCTTCGATCCGCGTCCCCGGCATCTCGGGATGCGGCGTGGCGCGGATGGTGACGGGGATGCCGTGGCGCGCGACCGGATCGAGGCAGGGCGGATGCAGCACCTTGGCTCCGAGCGAGGCCAGCTCGCGCGCCTCGCGGTACCCGATGCTCCGGATCAGCCGCGCCGCAGGGACCTCCCGCGGGTCGGCCGTGAAGAGCCCCGGCACGTCGGTCCAGATCTCGAGCGACTGCGCGCCGGACAGGGCGGCCAGGAGCGCCGCGGACGTGTCGCTGCCGCCCCGCCCGAGCAGGCAGGTGTGGCCGTCGGGCGTGCGGGCGATGAAGCCCTGGGTGAGCACGATGCCGGCGTCGCCGACGGCGCCCTCGAGGCGCTCCGGCGCGCGCGTCGGCACTACCGGCGCGGCCAGATAGCGCCGCTCGTCCGGGTCGAGCGGGCGAGGAGCGCTCTCCAGCACCTCGCGCACGTCGAGCCAGCGGGCCTCAACGCCGAGCGTCGCGAGGATCGCCGCGCCGAGCCGGGTCGAGGCCAGCTCGCCGACGGCGAGGATTCGCGCCGTCAGGCGGGGCGGAGCCTCGAGCGTCAGCCGCACGCCCTCGAGCAGGCGGGCCGCCTCCTCGATGTGCGACCACATCGGTGCCAGTGCTGGTGCCGCCGGGTCCAAGCCCGCCGCCGACGCCAGCTCCGCGTGCGCACGCTGGACGCGTGCCAGGGCGTCGCCCGCGCCCCCGCTCCGGGCCTCCGCGACCGCCTTGAGCAGCAGGTCGGTGACACCGGCCAGCGCCGAGCAGACGACCAGCACGCGCGAGCGCCGCGCGCGCTCCGCCGTCTCCCGCGCGATGGTCCGCCAATTTTCGTACGTCGCGACCGAATTCCCGTCGAACTTGAGCACCGTCCACGGCGCACCCACTGCCTCGCCTCCCCGATCCGGCTGAATGGACACGGAAAGTACATACCCACCCGGCACTTGCGCGCGAGGCCGCGGCCCGCGGCTTGCGTCAACCCCGGGAGCGGAGCGAGGTTAGCACGCTACGAGGGATCCCCAATGTTCGACCGAATTCGCGCTTTCCATCGCCCCACCAGCGTCGCCCAGGCCCTGCGGATGTTCGAAGCCGAGCGCCGGCGCGGCGGGCGCGGGCGCTGGGTCGCGGGCGGCACCGATCTCGTCGTCCAGCGCGACCGCACCCTGCGCTGGCTGGTGGACCTCACGCGCCTGCCATTGGGCTACGTGCGCCGGGTCCGCAGCGGCTTCGTCATCGGCGCGACGACCCGCATGGCCGACATCGAGCACTCGAAGCCGCTGCACGGCTTCGCCGACGGGATCCTCCCGGAGGCCGCGAGCACCTGCGGTTCCCAGCAGATCCGCAACATGGCGACGATCGGCGGCAACCTGGCGAACGCGTCGCCGGCGTGCGACCTCGCGCCTCCACTGCTCGCGCTCGACGCATCGGTGGTGATCGCGGGGCGCGGCGGGCGGCGCACCCTCGGGCTCGACCGCTTCTTCCGGGGCGTGAACCGGACCGCGCTGAATGGCGGCCTGCTGGTCGAGATCGTCGTTCCAGCGCCGCCCCAAGCGGCCACGACGACCTGGTCGTGCCAGAAGCTGGGGCGCCTGCAGAGCGACATCGCGGTGGTGAACGCGGCGGCCGGGGTCGCGTTGGACGCGCGCGGCTATTGCACCTGGGCGCGCATCGCGCTCGGCGCCGTGGCGCCGACGCCGCTCCGGGCCAGGGGCGCCGAGGCGCTGCTCGTCGGCCGGCGCTTCGACCGGGCCGCGGTCGAGGCAGCCGCCGAGGAGGCCGCCGCCGGCGTGAAGCCGGTGACCGACGTGCGCGGCACGGCCGAATATCGCCGCGCGATGTGCCGCGTGCTGGTCGCGCGGGCGCTGGAGGAATGCGCGCGGCGAGCGGGGAGGTCCTTGTGAGCGAGATCCTCGTCCACGTCACGGTCAACGGGGAGGTGCGCGAGTGGCGCGCCCAGCCCGGCGACCTCCTCCTCGACGTGCTGCGCCGCGAAGGCTACTGGGGCGTCAAGCGCGGCTGCGAAACGGGCGAATGCGGCGCGTGCGCGGTGCTGCTCGACGGCGAGCCGGTCAACTCGTGCCTGATGTTCGCGGCCCAGGCCGACGGGCGCGAGCTGCTCACGATCGAAGGCGTCGCCGAAGGCGAGAAGCTGCATCCCCTGCAGGAGGCCTTCCTGGACCACGGCGCGGTCCAGTGCGGCTACTGCACGCCGGCGATGGTGCTCTGCGCCAAGGCGCTGCTCGAGCGCTCGCCCCAGCCCACCGAGGCCGAGGTGCGGGAGGCGCTCTCCGGCGTCCTGTGCCGCTGCACCGGGTACAAGAAGCCCGTGGAGGCAATCCTGGCCGCGGGGGAAGCCGCCGCGAAGCCGCGCGGCAAGGCTGCGCGCAGCGGGAGGGCCGCCCGATGAGCGACCGCAGCGTGATCGGCCGGCGCGTCCGGAAGGTGGACGGTGTCAAGCTCGTCACCGGGAAGGCCGCGTTCACCGACGACATCGAGCTGCCCGGCCTGCTGATCGGCAAGATCCTCGGCAGCCCGCACGCGCACGCCCGGATCCGGCGCATCGACACGCGCCGCGCCAAGGCCCTGCCCGGCGTCCACGCGGTGCTGACGTACCAGGACGTGCCGCGCGTGCCGCACACCACCGCGGGCCAGGCGTGGCCCGAGCCGTCGCCCTACGACACCTACCTGCTCGACTCGAAGGTGCGGTTCGTCGGCGACCGGGTGGCGGCCGTGGCCGCCGAGACCCGCGCCATCGCTGAGGAGGCGCTGCGGCGCATCGACGTGGACTACGAGGTCCTCCCCGCGGTGCTCGACATGGAGCACGCGATGGACCCGGGCGTGGCCGTCATCCACGACGAGCCCGATTCCACGCACATCCTCGACCCGAAGCGGAACCTGGCTGGCGACATCCACAAGGAGCTGGGGGGCGTCGAGGAAGGCTTCAAGCACTCCGACCTCATCCTCGAGCGCGAGTACCGCACCCCGCGGCAGCAGCACGCGATGCTCGAGCCGCACATCGTGATCTGCTGGCTCGACGCCGACGACCGCCTGATCATCCGGAGCAGCACCCAGATCCCGTTCCACGTGCGGCGCCAGGTCGCGATGATCCTGCAGATCCCGGTGAGCCGCATCCGCGTCATCAAGCCGCGCATCGGCGGCGGTTTCGGCGGCAAGCAGGAGATGGTGATCGAGGACATCTGCGCCGCCCTCGCGCTCGCGACGCGGCGCCCGGTGAAGCTCGAGTACACGCGCCACGAGGAGTTCTTCATGGCGCGTACGCGGCATCCGCAGATCCTGCGGCTCAAGATGGGTGTGAAGAAGGACGGCACGATGGTGGCCCACCACATGAAGGTGCTGGCCGCCACGGGCGCCTACGGCAGCCACTGCACAACGGTCCAGGGCAACACCGGGAGCAAGGTGCTGCCTCTGTACCGCGCGCCCAACCTGAAGTTTGACTGCGACGTCGTGTACCTGAACGTGCCGCAGGCGGGGGCGTTCCGCGGCTACGGCTGCCCGCAGGGCTTCTTCGCCCAGGAGAGCCTGGTGGACGAGGTGGCCCACGAGCTCGGGATGGACCCGATCGAGTTCCGCCTGAAGAACGCGATCCGCCAGGGCGACGTGGATCTGCTCTCGGCGGAGCTGGGCGAAGGCAAGAAGGGCCTGCCCCGCAACATCCGCAGCTGTGGCCTCCCGGAGTGCCTTGCGAAGGGCGCCGCCGCGATCGGCTGGAAGGAGAAGCGCGCCGCGCCGCGCGGGACCGGCCGGCTCCGCCGCGGCGTGGGCGTCGCCTGCTCGATGCAGGGCTCGGGTATCGCCGGCGTGGACTTCGCGGGCGCATTCCTCAAGATCAACGAGGACGGCTCCTTCAACCTGCACGTCGGCGCCACCGACCTCGGCACCGGCAGCGACACCGTCCTCGCGCAGATCGCCGCCGAGACGCTCGGCGTGAGCCTCGACAAGATCCTCATCTACTCCTCGGACACCGACTTCACGCCGTTCGACGTCGGGGCGTACGCGTCCAGCACGACGATCATCTCGGGCGGCGCGGTGAAGAAGGCCGCCGAGAAGATGCACGACCAGATCTGCTGCTTCGCCGCCAAGCTGCTCGAGGCCGCGCCCGAGGACCTGACCTGCAAGGACAACCGCATCTGCGCGCCCAACGGCAAGTCGGTGACGATGTCCGAGGTGGCGATGTTCGCCCTCTACAAGGAGAAGACCCAGCTGATGGAGGGCGCGTCGCACTTCAACACCGACAGCCCGCCGCCCTTCTGCGCCACCTTCGCCGAGGTCGAAGTGGACACCGAGACCGGCCAGGTCCGCGTGCAGCACCTGGTGACGGCGGTGGACCTCGGCGTCGCGATCAACCCGATGCAGGCCGAAGGGCAGGCGGAGGGCGCAGTGGCGCAGGGGCTCGGCTACACCCTCGCCGAGGAGCTGGTCCTGGACGAGCAGGGCCGCGTCGCGAACGCGAACTACTGCGACTACAAGATCTTCGGGGCCAAGGACATGCCGAAGCTGACCACCATCCTGGTGGAGACCGAGGAGCCGCTCGGCCCCTACGGCGCCAAGTCCATCGCCGAAGTGCCGATCAACGGCGTCGCTCCCGCGGTGGCCAACGCCGTCTTCCACGCCACCGGCATCCGCTTCCGGAAGCTGCCGATCCGGCCGGACGCCGTCCTCGCGGCGCTGCGCGCGCAGGAGGGAAAGTGAACGCGCTCGAGAAGCTGCGCGGGAAGCGCGACGCGATCCTCGCGGGCGCCGCGGCGCACCAGGACGACATCGTGCGCTTCCTGCGCGACCTGATCGCCATCCCTGCCACGAGCTGCCAGGAAGGGCCGGTCATCAAACGGATCGAGCAGGAGATGCGGAAGGTCGGCTTCGACGAGATCCGCGTGGACAAGATGGGCAACATCCTCGGGCGCGTCGGGTCCGGGAAGCGGGTGGTGATGTTCGACTCGCACACCGACACGGTCGGCGTGGGCGACCCGAAGGAGTGGACCTTCGATCCATACAAGGGAAAGGTCGAGGACGGCTGCGTGTGGGGGCGCGGCGCGAGCGACCAGCGGGCCGGGATGGCCTGCATGGTCTACGCGGGGAAACTGATCAAGGACCTCGCTCTCGGGGACGACTGCACCGTGTGGATGTGCGGCTCGGTCGAGGAGGAGGACAGCGACGGCATCGGGTGGCTGTACATCCTGCGCGAGGACGGGATCCAGCCCGACGGCATCGTCATCACGGAGCCGACGAACCTGCGGGTCTACCGCGGGCACCGCGGCCGGATGGAGATCGAGGTCCACGTCCCCGGCGTCTCGTGCCACGCCAGCGCGCCGGAGCGCGGCGTCAACCCGATCTACAAGGCGATGCGGATCATCGAGCAGATCGAGGCGCTGAACGCCCGCCTCAAGAACGACCCCTTCCTCGGCAAGGGTACCATCGCGGTCACCGACATCCGGGCGATGACGCCGTCGCTCTGCGCCGTGCCGTCCTCCGCGACCTTCCACCTCGACCGCCGGCTCACCGCGGGCGAGACCAAGGAGAGCGCGGTCGCAGAGATCAAGGCGTTGCCTGCGCTGAAGGACGCCGAGGTCGAGGTCCTCCAGTACCGGGTGAAGAGCTGGACCGGGCTCGAATACGGGATGGAGAAGTACTACCCGACCTGGAAGCTCGAGGAGCATCACCCGCTGGTCCGCTCGGGGATCGAGACCTACCGCGCGCTGTTCGGCAAGAACCCGGTCGTGGACAAGTGGACGTTCAGCACGAACGGCGTCGCCACGATGGGGATCATGGGAGTGCCGACGATCGGGTTCGGCCCGGGCGAGGAGGACAACGCGCACAGCGCCCAGGAGCGCGTGCCGATCGCGCACCTGGTGACGGCGACCCAGTTCTACGCCGCCTTCCCCCTGGCCTTCCAGCACACCCTGGCGACGGGCGCGTAGTGGCCGAGCTGGTTCCGCTGCCGTTCGAGCTGCTCGTCAAGCGCGCGCTGCTGGAGTACGAGCGGGAGGCGAAGATCTTCGACCTCCCCAAAGAGAAGTTTTTCCGCGGTGACCCGGCGCTCGACACGTCGGTCGTCTTCCACGGCCGCCGCGCCGCCACGCCGGTCGGCCCCGCGGCCGGCCCCCACGACCAGCTGGCCCAGAACATCGTCCTCGCCTGGCTGGCCGGTGCGCGCATCATCGAGCTCAAGACGGTCCAGGTGCTCGACGAGCTCACGATCCCGCGGCCGTGCATCGACGCGACCAACGTCGGCTACAACGTCGAGTGGTCACAGGAGCTTCGGCTCGAGGCGTCCCTGCGCGAGTACGTGGGCGCCGCCATGCTCGTCGAGATCCTGAAGAGCGCGCACGTCTGTGGCGACGTCCCCGCCGCCAAGCTGGAGACGCTCTACGACATGAGCGTCGGGTACAACCTGGAGGGGATCCGGTCCGAGCGGGTGAGTGGCTGGATCCGCACGATGCAGAACGCGGCGGAGATCGTGGACGAGTTGCGGTCGCGGCTCACCGGATCCCTGGCCAGGTACAGGGACCTCCCCTTCCCCACGCGCATCAGCGACGCCATCACTCTGTCGACCTTCCACGGCTGTCCAGCCGAGGAAATCGAAGGGATCGCCACCTACCTGCTCACCGAGCTGGGCGTCGATGTCTGCATCAAGCTGAACCCCACGCTCCTCGGCAGGGCCGAGGTGGACCACCTGCTCCACGAGGTGATGGGCTACCGGGAGATCCGCACCAGCCAGGAGGCGTTCGACAAGGACCTCCAGCTTTCGGACGCAGTGCGGATGATCCCGCGGCTGCAGAATGTCGCGGCCGACCACGGGCGGCGGCTTGCCGTCAAGTGCAGCAACACGCTCGTGGTGCAGAACCACCGCACGTTCTTCACCGACGAGGTGATGTACCTGTCGGGGCCGCCGCTGCACGTCATCACGATGAACCTGGTGAAGCGCCTGCGCGACGCGCTCGGCTCGTCGGTCCCCATCTCGTTCTCGGCGGGGCTCGATGCCCACAACGTCGCGAACGCGGTGGCGATGAACCTGGTGCCGACGACCACCTGCACCGATCTGCTCCGGCCGGGCGGCTACGCCCGCCTGCCGCGCTACGTCGCCAACCTGGAGGCGCGGATGCGGGAGGTGGGCGCGCACGCGATCCCGGACGTCATCATGCGCCACGCGGGCCAGGGCAGCGCGGCGATTCAGGCCGTCGTCACGGCGCTGGACGCTGCGATCGGGGCCGCCACCGGCGAGCTGGAAACCGGCTACGCCGAGCGGGAGCGGCGCTGGCTGCACGAGAACTGCGAGCCGCGGCTGATGGGCTGGGTTGCAGCCGCCGCGCCCGCCGAGTCTCTGGCCGCGGTGTGCGCGCAGCTGGCGGACGACTTCGAGCGCCTGGTCGCGAGCTTCCTGCCGCCCGCCGTCGCGGCCCCCTGTCGCTCGCAACTTGCCGCCCTCGAGCAGACGCTGGTGGACGCCGCCGGCCTCCTCAACACGCCGGTCCTCGTCGCGCAGGCGACCGCCGATCCACGCTACGGTGCGGCGAAGAACGCCGCTGTGCCGCGCAAGATCGGCTCGAAGCTGTGGCTCTACGACTGCATCAACTGCGACAAGTGCGTCCCGGTCTGCCCCAACGACGCGAACTTCGTCTACGAGGGCCCCGAGATCGAGGTGCGCTACGACGACGTCGAGATCGGCGCGAAGGGCGAGATCAGGGCGCGCCGCGACGCCGGCGGCACGTTCAAGGTCGCGAAGGGACACCAGCTCGCCAATTATGCCGACGCCTGCAACGACTGCGGCAACTGCGATGTGTTCTGCCCGGAAGACGGCGGTCCCTACGTCGAGAAGCCGCGGTTCTTCGGCAGCGAAGCGAGCTACCGCAAGTACGCGTGCAGGAACGGATTCTACATCGAGACCGTGGGCGGGCGGCTCATCATCCACGGCACCATCGCGGGCAAGGCATACCGCGTGGAGTTGGACCGCGCCGCAGGCCAGGCGCGGTACGACGACGGCGTCGCCGAGCTGGAGATCGCCCTGGACTCCAATCGGGTCGTCGGCGGCCGGGTGAAGGATGGCCGGGGCACCTGGCTCCACCGGATCGAGATGCAGCCGTTCCTGACGCTGCGCTATCTCGCCGAGGCCGTGGCAAGCGCGCGATACGTCAACTTCGCCAACGTGGCGAGCCTGTGAAGGAGGATCTGCGGTGACCAGGAAGGCGGCGGGGAAGACGAAGCGCGCCCTCTTCAAGGGCAAGGACTGGATCACGACCGAGGAGTGGAGCGACGCGGAGATCACGGTGCTCCTCGACGTGGCGGCGGACCTCAAGCGCCGGTTCAAGAGGGGCGAGCCGCACCGCTGGCTCCCCGACAAGACCATCTTCCTGATGTTCTTCGACAAGTCCACGCGGACGCGCAACTCGTTCGAGGCCGGCATCACCCAGCTCGGCGGGCACGGGCACTTTCTCACCGCCGACGTGATGCAGGTTTCCCACGGCGAGAGCCCGAAGGACACCGGGATCATCCTCTCCCGCTATGGCCACGCAATCGCGATCCGGCACGACCTGATCCCCGGCGAAGGGAACACGTACATGCGCGAGGTCGCCCGCTGGGCCGACGTCCCGGTCATCAACATGCAGTGCGACGTGGACCATCCCTGTCAGACGCTCGCCGACCTCATGACCATCCGCGAGAAGCTCGGGAAGCGGCTCCAGGGGAAGAAGCTCGCGGTGAGCTGGGCGTACGCGCCGAGCTACGCGAAGCCGCTGTCGGTGCCGCAGGGACTCATCATGCTGATGCCGCGCTTCGGGATGGACGTCACGCTCGCCCATCCCCCGGAGTACTTCCTGATGCCGGAGACACTCGAGGCCGCGCGCCGCAACGCGAGGAAGGCGGGGACCAAGTTCGAGGTGGTGGACGACATGGACGCCGCGTTCGAGGGCGCCGACGTCGTGATCCCCAAGAGCTGGGGCTGCCTCGACACGATGGGGACCAAGCCGGAGGAGTCGCTGCGCATAGCCAAGCAGTACACGAAGTGGATCTGCGACGCGCCACGCCTCAAGCGGGCGAAGAAGGGCGCGCTCTACATGCATCCGCTTCCGGCGGACCGCGGCAACGAGGTGACCGACGAAGTGATCGACGGGCCGCAGTCGGTGGTGTACGACGAGGCCGAGAACCGGCTGCACACGGCAAAGGCGATCATGGCGCTGACCATGGCCGACCGGCCGGTCACGTACCGCGTGCCGGCGTGATCGTCCGCAACGCCCGGGTCCTCACCTTCGACGCGCGCAATCGCGTGCTGGAGAACGCCGCGGTGCGCATCGCGGCGGACGGCGCCATCGCGTTCGTCGGCGAGACGGCCGCCGCGGCGCCGAGCGAGGAGGTCGTGGACGCCGGCGGCCGCCTCCTCATGCCGGCACTCATCAACTGCCACACGCACCTCTACAGCACGCTGGCCCGCGGGATCGCCCTGCCGGGCAAGGCGCCAAAGAACTTCCCCGAGATCCTGAAGAAGCTCTGGTGGCGGCTCGACCGCGCGCTGAACCCGGAGGACGTGTACTACTCCGCTCTTGTCGGCCTCGTGGACTGCGCCAAGAACGGCGTGGGCACGCTGGTCGACCACCACTCGAGCCCCAACGCCTGCGCCGGGAGCCTCGACCAGGTCGAGCGCGCCTTCCGCGAGGTGGGCCTCCGCGGCGCGCTGTGCTACGAGACCAGCGACCGCGACGGCCCGGGAGTCGGCCGCGCTGCCCTGGACGAGAACATCCGGTTCATCGAGCGGACCAAGCGGCAGGGCGACGGGATGATCGCGGCGAGCTTCGGCCTCCACGCGTCCTTCACCCTCTCCGACCGGACGCTGCGCCGCGCGGTCGAGGCCGATCGGAGTCTCGGCGCCGGCTTCCACATCCACGTCGCCGAGGACCGGTCCGACCTCGAGCACGCGCGCAGGCGCTACAAGAAGACGGTGGTGCGCCGCCTGGCCGACCTCGGCGTGATGACCGACCGCACGCTCGCCGCGCACTGCATCCACGTCACCGCCGGGGACATCGCGTCGCTGGCGCGCCTCGGCGCCAACGTCGTTCACAACCCCCAGTCCAACAGCAACAACGCCGTCGGCATCGCGCGGCTGCAGGAGCTGATGGCGGCCGGCGTCCTGGTCGGCCTCGGCTCCGACGGCTACTCGCCGCGCATGTGGGAGGAGTTCAAGACGGCGTTCCACCTCCAGAAGGTGCGCTCCGGCGATCCGCGGGTGGGCTACGCCGAGGCGTACGCGGCGGCGCTGCTCAACAACCGCACGATCGCGAGGAAGCTGTGGGGGATGGAGATCGGCCGGATCGAGCCGGGCGCGCGCGCCGACTTCATCCTGGTGGACTACTATCCCCCCACGCCCATCCACGCGGACAACCTCTTCGGCCATCTGCTCTTCGGCATCGCCAACGCGCCGATCGATCTGCTCGTCGTGAACGGGCGCACGGTGCTCAAGGAGAAGCGCTGCGTCACGGTGGACGAGCGCGCCGTGGCGGAGCGGGCCACCAAACAAGCGAAAGCGCTATGGGAGCGGTTCTGAACGCGACACCCGGTCCGACCTACGCGGAGATGCGGAACCCCGCCCTCCTGCCGCCCGCCGTCCGCAAGGCGGCGCTGGCCAAGGCCAAGGGCGATGCCCTCCATCCGCTCAACCTGTTCAACATCACCTGGCGGAACTCGGAGAACCGGGTCCGCCACATCGTCCTGCCGCGCGAGCTCACGGGCGTCGCCGCCAACATCGTGGTGCTGCTCGGCCGCGACTTCCCCTCCGGCAGCCACAAGGTCGGGCCCGCGTACGCCACGCTGATGGAGGGCGAGTTGGCGGGCGAGATCCGGCCCGGCGAGAACACCGTCATCGGCCCCTCGACCGGCAACTTCGGGATCGGGACGGCGTACATCTCCAAGCTGATGGGCTACAGCTGCGTCGTGATCATGCCGGACAGCATGAGCGCCGAGCGCTACGAGCGGATCCGGCGCTACGGCGGCGGGCTCGACCTGACGCCCGGCTCGGAGAGCGACGTCATCCTCGTGCTGGAGCGCACGCACGACCACTTCATGAAGGACCCGAACAACAAGGTTCTGGCGCAGTTCGAGCTGCTCCCCAACTACCGGTTCCACCGCCACGTGACGGGCGACGCCGCGCTCGAGGCGGCGCGCGGCTCCGGCAACGGGCGCGTGGCCGCGTTCGTTTCCGCCCCGGGGTCCGCCGGCACCCTGGCCGCGGGGGACGAGATCAAAGCCAGGTTCCCCGACAGCGTGATCTGCGCGGTGGAGCCGACCGAGTGCTCGACGCTGTTCAACAACGGCCGCGGCCAGCACCGCATCGAGGGGATCGGCGACAAGATGGTGACGCTGATCCACAACGTCCTCACCACCGACTACGTCATGATGGTGCACGACGACGACTGCGTGGCCGGCCTCAAGGTCCTGCAGGACGGGCACAAGATTCTGGAGCGGGTGCTGAAGCTCTCCTCCGGCTCCCTCACCTGGCTCCAGGACTGGTTCGGGATCTCCAGCGTCTGCAACATCCTCGGCGCCATCAAGACCGCCAAGCTCCTGGACCTCGGCCCCAACGAGAACATCGTGACGGTGGCAACCGACGGCTTCGACCGCTATCCATCCGTCATGGCCGACCTGGAGAAGCGGCGCGGGCCGACGAACGACGTGATTCTGGCGGAGTGGTTCGACCAGATCTTCCGCGGCGCCTCCCGCTCCGACACGCTCGACGTGCGCTCGCCGGAGCAGAAGGACCGGCTGTTCCGGATGAAACGAGAGGTCTGGACGCGGTTCGGCTACACCGACGACTATCTCGAGCAGATGCAGTCGCAGGCGTTCTGGGACGCCGAGTACGCGAAGATCGAGCCGACCGATCGCGCGCTCCTCGCGGCGCGAAAGCTGTGAGATGAAGCAGCTGCTGGACACCGTCGCGGCGCTGGAGAAGGTCCCCGCCTCCGGCGAGCGCGCCGTCCTGGCGACGCTGATGAAGGTGGCGGGCTCCGCCTACTCGGGCCCCGGCGCCACGCTCCTGATCCTGCCCGACGCGTCGGTGGCCGGGAACCTGGGGGCGAGCTGCTTCGAGCAGGACCTGATCGGCCACGCCCGGCGCGTTCGCACCTCGCTCGAGCCGGCGCTGGTGCGCTACGACCTGACCGCGGACGACGACAAGCCGTGGGGCCTGGGGATGGGGTGCCGCGGCAAGCTCGACCTGCTCCTCGAGCCGGCTCCGCCCGGCCGGGTCCCGGAGCATCTCACGTTCCTCGTCGAGGCGGCGTACGCACGCCAAGCGGCCGCGGTAGCTACGGTCTTCCGCACCGGCGCCCCGGGGCCGGCCCTCGGCGAGCGGGCGATGGTGAGGGCGGACGGCCACGCCGCCGGCGTCCTCCTCGATGGGCCGCTGGGCGGCAAAGTCCTCTCCGACGCGCGCCGGGTCCTGGCGGAAGAACGCTCGCGACTCTGCATCCACCGCCTGCCATCCGGCGCCGTGGAGCTGCTCGTCGAGCATGTCCCGCCGCCGATCGCGCTGGTGATCTGCGATGGCGGCCGCGACGCCGAGTCGCTCGCGCGTTTCGCGCGGGAGCTGGCCTGGCAGGTCACGGTGATCGGCAAGGACCGCCTCCCCGCCGGCCTCGACGACCGCACAGCCGCGGTCATCATGAGCCATAACTACGAGCACGACCTCGCGCTCCTCATGGCCCTGGTTCCGTCCGCGGCCCCTTACATCGGCGTCCTCGGCTCGCGCAAGCGCACGCAGGAGCTGCTCGCCAAGCTCGCCAAGCGCGGGGCGAAGCCCACGAAGGCCCAGCTCGCCAGGGTCCACGCCCCGGTCGGACTCGACATCGGCGGCGAGACGCCGTCCGAGGTCGCCCTCTCCATCGTGGCGGAGATCCAGGCCGTCTTCGCGGGCCGGCGCGGCGGTGCGCTTCGCGACCGGAGAGGTCGCATCCACGATCGACCCTGACGGCGCATCCGTGGGCGGCGGACGCATCGGCGTCGTCGTACTCGCCGCGGGCGCGTCGCGCCGCCTGCCGGGTCCCAAGCAGATGCTGCGATTCCGGGGCGTGACCCTGCTCCGCCACGCCGCCCAGACTGCGGTGGCGGCGGGCTCGGGCCCCGTCGTCGTCGTGCTCGGCGCGGCATCCACGGCGAAGCAGCTGCGCTTCGAGTTGGTGGATCTGGACGTCAGGATCGCGGAGAACGCCCGGTGGAAGGAAGGGATGAGCAGCTCGATCCGCGCCGGGCTCGACGCGCTGGAGCAGGCGGAGGCGACGGAGGCGGTGCTGATCATGACCTGCGACCAGCCGCACGTCACGGCGGACCTCCTGAAGCAGCTGGTCGCCACGTACCGGGAGAAGCGGCCTGCGGCCGTCGCCTGCGCGTACGCCGGGACGGTCGGCGTGCCGGCCTTGTTCGACCGCTCGCTCTTCGCCGAGCTGCACGCGCTGGAGCACGACCAGGGCGCGAAGCGCATCCTCGAACGCCACCTTCACGTGATCGGCCGGATTCCGTTCGAACAGGGAGCCGTGGACATCGACACGCCGGAGGACGTAGGCAAGCTCTCCGGCGAACATTGACCGGAGCCGAGCGATGAGAACCAGCGCCGTTCTGTCCGCCGCCGCCTGCCTCCTCGTCCTCGCCTCCTGCGAGCAGACGCCGTCCCGCAGCCCGTTCGCGGATCTGTTCGCCGGGACCGGTGGGCGGTTCCTGCACGTCTCCTCCACCGACACCACGGGCGGGAACCACGACTATCTCGAGATCGCGAAGGGCGACAGCGCGGTGCTGCTCGACGTGGCGGGCTCGGGCGAGGTGCGCCGCCTCTGGATCACAGTGGCGAGCCCCGATCGCGACTATCTGCGGCGCATCGCGCTCAAGATGTACTGGGACGGCGAGAGGAGCCCGTCAGTGGAGGCGCCGCTCGGCGACTTCTTCGGGGACGGCTTCGCCAAGAAGCACTGGACCTCGCTCCTGCTGGGCGAGTCGAGCGGCGGCTTCTACTGCTACTTCCCGATGCCGTTCCGGCGCCACGCGCGCATCGTGGTGGAGAACGGCACCGGCAAGCCGATCGACGCCTTCTACTACAACATCGACCTCGTGACCGGGCTGAATCTCCCGCGCGACGTCGCGACCTTCCACGCCTGGTGGCACCGCGATCCCAGAACCACCGCCGAGGCGCCGCACCTGATCGTCGAGGCGCACGGCCGCGGCTGGTTCGTCGGCACCTCCTACAACGTCCAGAGCGCCGCGAAGAGCCTCTCGTTCCTCGAGGGGGACGAGATCTTCACGATTGACGGCGAGAAGCGGGGCCAGGGCACGGGGACCGAGGACTACTTCAACAGCGGCTGGTACTTCGACGAAGGCCCGTACGCCGGGCCGTTCCACGGCCTGATCATCAAGAACGACACCCTCGGCAGGATCGCGGCCTATCGCTTCCACATCGCGGACCGCGTCCCCTTCTACAGCTCGCTCAAGGTCGAGATCGAGCACGGGGACCAGAACACCGAGGTCGCCGACTACGCGACGATGGGCTACTGGTACCAGACGGAGCCGCACATGCCGCTCCCGCCCCTGCCTGCCCCGGACGCCCGGCGCGTTCCCGCCGTGATCATTCCGGCCGACGCCACGATGCTGGACTCCTCGCACGCCGCCGCACGCGGCGCAGGCACGACCGTAGCGCTCCCGGTGCCGCGCTCCGACCGGTACACGGTGGTGGTCTACCCGGTGGGCGGCCCCGACAGCACGCGCACGACCTTCAGCGTCGCCGGAGGCAGCTCCCGCGAGGTGCGGCTCGCTGCCGACGATCCCGGCACGCTTCTCCCTCCTGTCGCACTCGGCGACGTCGCCGCACGCGACTCCTTGCGGATCACGATGCGCGGACGCCATCTGCCGGCGGCCGTCGAGGCGCGGCCCCTGCGGCGCTGGGCGATGGAGTGGAACGTGGTCGGTCCGTTCGCGAGCCCGAGAGGGGAGGTCGGCGGGAAGGAGATCAGCCCGGCGATCGACACCGCGTACGGGCCTGAGAAGAACGCAGACCTGGCGGCGAGGTACACCGGTCTTGGCCGCGCGCGGGTGCGGTGGCGGCGCGCGACGGCCGGCGCGGACGGCCGCGTGCGTCTCAACCGGATCTTCACGCCGCCGGACTGGGTCCTGGCTTACGGCGAGGCCTTCGTCTACTCACCGGCGCCGCGCCGCGTCACGCTCCTCCTCGGCGCCGACGACGCTCACGTGCTCTGGGTCAACGGCGCGAAGGTCTCGGAGCGGCAGGGCCGGCACACTTCGGAGCCGGACGACGTCGCGGTCCCGGTGGATCTCAGGAAGGGCTGGAACCGCGTGCTGGTGAAGGTGGCGAATCTCGACGGCGGCTGGGCCTTCCAGCTCAGGGCCGCAGACCCGGACGGCGTGTTGCGCTGGGGGGTGCGGCCGGGGCGCTAGTAGACTCGTCGCGAGCCTGGAGCGGTCCGGGCCCGCCTAGGGCGCGGAGACCGCCACAGGGGACGTCGCGTAGATCTGCGGCGCCGGTCTGCCCACCGCGGGCGAGCCCAAGCCTCCCCAGCAATACGCGACACCTGCCGCCGTCAAGCCGCAGATATGACCGCCGCCGGTCGTAAGACTCTGGAACGAGGGGCCGCCGACAACCGCCCGAGGCTCCGCAAGGTAGTACCCCAACGCCCCCGTCCCCAGGGGATTGTCGTTGCTACCCCAGCAGTACGCGTCGCCTGTAGTGGTCACCCCGCACGTGGTTTCCAGACCGGCCGTGAGAAGCCGGAACGTCAAGCCGCCGAGAATCCGCGTCGGAGTCCACGCCATCGTGTCACTGATGCTGCCCACGCCAACGCCCAGAGCGCCGCAGCAGTTCTCACCCCAGCAGTAGCCGACGCCTGCGGCCGTCACGGCACAAGTGTGGGCGTACCCGGCCGCCATGCTCTGGAACGGGATGCCCCCGGCCACGGGCACTGGCCCCAGACGATCTACAGTCGTGCTGTCGCCGAGCTGGCCCCAGCGGTTGTGACCCCAGCAATACGCGCCGCCCGCGGTCGTGAGGCCGCAGCTGTGCGACTCACCGGCGACGACGCTCCGGAACGCAAGGCCGCCCGCGACCAGCGTGGGCGTCGGGCGGTCAGTCGTCGTGCCGTCGCCGAGCTGTCCGTAGTTGTTGCGGCCCCAGCAGTAGGTGGCGCCTACTGTGGTGACGCCGCACGTGTGGGCAACCCCTGCGGACAGAGTCTGGAACGTGAGGCCGCCGACCACGACGGCGGGCGCGTTGTGACTGCCCGTGGACCCGTCGCCGAGCTGGCTGTAAGCGTTGTCCCCCCAGCAGTAGGCCGTGCCCGAACCGTCCAAGCCGCAGGTGTGATACGAGCCGGCCGCTAGAGCCGGCAGCACGAGGCCGCCGGCCAATGCGGTGGGCGTGCCGCGCAGAGTCGTGGTGCCGTCACCGAGTTGGCCGTGGTCGTTGTTGCCCCAGCAGTACACCGCGCCGCCGGAGGCCGTCCCGCAGGTGTGGTATTCGCCCGCCGCCAGGCACTGGAACGTGAGGCCGCCGGTCACGACGGCGGGGGGCCAGTACCCGGAGGCCGCCGGCACGTCGGCGCCCAGCTGGCCCCAGTAGTTGCTTCCCCAGCAATAGGCGGTTCCTTCCGCCGTCAGACCGCAGGTGTGCGCGCCTCCCGCGCTCACCGCCGCCAACGCGAGGCCTCCCGTCACACCGACGGGCGTCGGGTGATCGCTCGTCGAGCCGTCGCCGAGTTGGCCGGTTGCACCACCGCCCCAGCAATACGTCGCGCCAGCGCTGGTCACGCCACACACGTGCGTCGAACCCGAGGTCAGGCTCCGCCACACGAAACCGCCCGCCACGGACGACGGCGTGGCACGATTCGTCGTGGAGCCGTCGCCAAGCTGACCGTTGTAGTTGTGACCCCAGCACCAAGCGGCGCCCCCATCGGTCACTCCGCAGGTGAAAGAGTCGCCGGCGTCCAGGCTCTCGAAGGTCACGCCGCCTGCGACGGCCGTAGGTGTCGCCCGGCGCGTCGCGGAGCCGTCGCCGACCTGGCCGTAGGTGTTCCTGCCCCAGCAATAGGCCGCGCCCGCCGTCGTCAGACCACACGTGTGGCTGTCGCCCGGGCTCAGACTCTTGAAGGTCAGTCCTCCCGCCACCGCCGTCGGAACCGCCTGGGACGTCAAGGTGCCGTCGCCGAGCTGGCTCCAGCCGTTAGCGCCCCAGCAGTACGCCGTGCCTGCGCTGGTCAGGCCGCACGTGTGGTACGCTCCCGCGCTCAGGGTGACGAACATCGTGCGGAACTGGCCGAAGATCGGCGTCGGCCAGAGCTGATCAATCCCGGTGCCGTCGCCGACCTGGAAGTTCTTGTTGCTGCCCCAGCAATAGGCCGTGCCCACCGTCGTCACGCCGCATGAATGGGCCGCGCCCACCGTGATGCTCCGAAACGTCAGCCACCCGGCGACGGGGGTCGGCTTGAGGCGATCGGTCGTCGTGCCGTCGCCGAGCTGGCCGTACTCATTGGAGCCCCAGCAGTACGCCGCGCCAGTGCGCGTGAGTGCACAGGTGTGGCTCCAGCCGGCGACGACGAGCGCCCAGCCGGCGGCGTTTCCAGGGCCTACCCCATCACGTGAACAGGAACTGCCGACGACCAGCGCGGCTATCAGAAGCGGTGGCGGGAGGTGCCTGCGGAAACGGGATCTGAGGTGCGTCGGGCCGCAGCGTCGGGTCATGAACCCCCTCCCCGTGCCGCCCAGCTTCGTGCAATATGCGATGGGGAGTCCGCCAGACAAAGCGCCGACATGCTGCAATCTGGAGTGCTTCGCTCCGATTCCCGTATTCCAGTGCGATCACGTCATCGCGGCGCCCTCTTCAGAAACTGCCCTGCGCCGGCCCGGCCGACGAACTTCCCGCCGTCAATCACGGCTCGCCCGCGCGAGAGGACGAGGTCGGGCGCCCCCTTGACGAGGCGGCCCTCGTACGGATTGTAGTCCACCCGCATGTGGTGCGTTGAAGCGCTCCAGGTGATCTCGCGCTGCGGGTTCCACACCACGACGTCGGCGTCGGAGCCCGGCGCGATCGCACCCTTCCGCGGGTACAGGCCGAAGAGCCGCGCAGGATTCGTCGCCGTCACCTCGACCCAGCGGCTGAGCGACAGTCGCTCGGACCGGACCCCGCTGTCGTACAGCAGGCTCATCCGCGTCTCGATGCCAGGCGCGCCGCCGGGGATCTTCGTGAAATCGTCCCGCCCCAGTGTCTTCTGGTCCTTCATCCGGAACGGGCAGTGGTCGGTGGCCACCACCTGGAGGTCGTTGTGGGCGAGCCCGCGCCACAGCCGCTCATGCGCGGCGCGCGGCCGCAGCGGCGGGCTCATCACGTACTTCGCGCCCTCGAAGCCCGGCGCCTCGTAGCACTCGTCGGAGAGGACGAGGTACTGGGGGCAGGTCTCCCCCCAGACAGCCGAACCGCGAGCGCGCGCCGCCGCGATCTCGTCCACCGTCTCGGCCGCCGACACGTGCACGATGTAGATCGGGACGCCAGCCTGGCCCGCCATGGCGATCGCACGCCGGGTCGCATCCGCTTCCGTGGCGGGGGGCCGGGTCAGCGCGTGGTACTTGGGCGCCGTGTGCCCCTCGGCCAGCGCGCGCCGCACCAGTGCCTCGATGGCCGCGCCGTCCTCGGCGTGCATCAGGACCCTGCCCCCGTTCGCCGCGGTGCGCTTCAGCACCCGGGCGATGGTCGCGTCGTCCAGCATCAGCCGGCCCGGATACGCCATGAAGAGCTTGAACGACGTGATGCCCTCGGCCACCAGCGCGTCCAGCTCGCTCTCGCGCTCGGGCGGCAGGTCGCACACGATCATGTGAAAGCCGTAGTCGAGGACGGCCTTCCCCGCCGCCTTCCGCATCCAGGTCTCGAAGGCCTCGGCCAGGGGCCGACCCCTCTCCTGGACGGCGAAGTCCACGATGGAGGTGGTCCCGCCGAACGCCGCCGCGATCGTCCCCGACTCGAAGTCGTCGGACGTCGTGATGTCGCCCAGCGGCATGTCGAGGTGCGTGTGCACGTCGATGCCGCCGGGGATCACGTACTTCCCACGCGCGTCCACCACGCGGTCCGCGCTCTCGCCGATCTCGGGCTCCACGCGCGCGATCGTGTCGCCCTCGATCAGCACGTCGCGCGGCGCCGCCGTTGTGGCGGTCACGACCGTGCCGTGGCGGATCAGGGTGCGCATCGCTACGCGCTCACTCGCTGGCGCGGTTGCGGCCCGCTTCCTTGGCGCGGTACAGCGCGGAGTCGGCGGCGCCGACCAGCTGCTCGGCGGTAGGCCACTCCTCACCGCCGTCGTACGACGCGACCCCGGCGGAGAGCGTGAGGGTATGGGCCGTGCGCCCGGTCTCGATCGGCAGCGCGGCGACCGCGGCGCGGAACCGCTCGGCCGCCTGCAGCCCGCCCGTCGTCCCCGTCGCGGCGAGGACGGCGATGAACTCGTCGCCGCCGTAGCGCCCCAGCCAGTCCACCGCCCGCCCCGCGTCCGCCAGCCGGCGCCCGACTTCCGCCAGAACGCGGTCGCCGCCCTGGTGGCCGATCGAGTCGTTCACCGCCTTGAAGCGGTCGATGTCGGCCATGATGACTGCCACGCTCTGCCGCACGCGGGCCGCGCGCCGGATCTCGCGCGCCAGCGCGTCCATCACGACCTCGCGCCGGTACAGGCCGGTGAGCCGGTCGTACAGCGCCGTCGTCTGGCTGTCGGCGAACTTGGCGGCCGTGGTGAAGGCGACGCTGAGGACGAAGGCGAGGGCGCCGTATTGCACGGTGATCGCGCCGCCACCCCAGCGCGGCAGCATCCCCCACGACAGCCCGACATCGTGGACGACCGTGAGCACGAGGGCCGCGCTGCCCCAGAACAGTACGGTGCCGTGCTCCAGCCCGCGGCGTCGCGCCGAGACCGCCAGCGCGATCAGCACGGCGCCCGCCACGAGGACCCCCCCGTTGTATAGGAACCGTTCGAGCCAGCGCACCATGCTCCAGTCGGGCAGGAGGAGGGCCAGGGGCACGATGAAGCCGAAGAAGACCGCGAGCGCGGCGATGGCCCGGGCCAGCAGGCCTTCGGGCTCGATCTCGAAGATGTTGCGCGCGCCGAGGGCGAGGGCAGTGATGGCCGCCGCCGAGAGCGCCACGTACAGGCGGAACCAATCGATGAGCGGCGCGAGCGCCAGCCGGACGGACGGCATCCAGTTCACGAAGTACAGCGCGAGCCCGGCGCAGAACAGGAAGATGTAAAGGTGCTCGAGCGCCTCGCGGCGGCGCGCCCAGAACACGAACTGGTAGATCGCGAGGCCGACGAACAGCAGGGCCGCGCCCAGCATGTAGAGGTCACCACGGTGCTGGGCGGCGACCATGTCGTTCAGGGGCTCCGCGAACACCGGGCCGAACGAGACCGGCCCGCTTTCCACTGAGTACACCCGCACGGCGACGACGTGCGTTCCCGGAGCGAGGCTGGCGAGCGGCAAAGTGAACGTGGCTGGGATGTTGGTGCGCGGTCCGTAATCCGGCGGGAAGCCGCCGACCCGGCCCAGCGCCTCGCCGTCCACGTACACCTCGACCGCCATTCCGGAGGCCCGAACCTGCAGGCCGAGCTCTCGGCCGGGTGCCCGGTCGAACACGATCCGGCCTCGGTACCAAGCGAACCCGCGCGGACGGGCGCCCCCGTGGTTGTTCCAGGCGTCGGGCACGATCACCATCGGCCAGGCGGAATCCACGAGCGCCGGCGACGCGTACGCGGCGGCATCGCCGGCCCGGAAGCGCCACGGGCCGTCGAGCGCCACGACACCTGACGGAGGGAGCAGCCAACGTGCCTGAAGGAGCAGCAGCACGAGCAGGGGCGACATCGGGCGTTAAGCTATCACCAACGCCGCAGCGCTGCGAGCGGCGCGGCCCCACCAGGGGCGGTGGCATCGGCGTCAATCGTGCGGGCGGCGCGGAGAACGGCTCCGGTGACGCCGCAGCATCGCCCGGCGCCATCGCGCGGCTGCCGCGGTATCTTAGGAGCCTATGAGCGCATCGACCCCGGCACCGAAGGTCACCGAGCACGAGGCGCGCGAGGTCGCGGAGGCGGCGCGCCAGACCGAGTGGACCGAGCCGAGCTTCCTGGCCGAGCTGTTCGGCGGGCGGCTGCGGATGCACCTGATCCACCCCCACCCCGAGCCCAGCGCCGAGGACGAGGAGCGCGCCAGGCCGTTCCTCGCCGCGCTCGAGAAGCTGCTGCGGGAGAAGGTGGACGGCGACGCGATCGATCGGGAGGGTCGGATTCCGCCCGAGGTCATCGCGGCGCTCAAGGAGATCGGCGCCTTCGGGATCAAGATCCCGCGCGAGTACGGCGGGCTGGGGCTCTCGCAGCTGCACTACACCCGCGCCATCGGGATGGTCTCCAGCGTCTGCGGCTCGACGGTGGCGCTGCTCTCCGCCCACCAGTCCATCGGGGTCCCGCAGCCCCTGAAGCTCTTCGGCACGCCGGAGCAGAAGAAGAAGTACCTGCCGCGCCTCGCCAAAGGGGCGATCTCCGCCTTCGCGCTGACCGAGCCGGGCGTCGGCTCCGACCCCGCGGCGATAGAGACCACGGCGACGCCGACCCCCGACGGCCAGGCCTGGATCCTGACCGGCGAGAAGCTGTGGATCACCAACGGCACGATCGCCGAGCTGATGGTGGTGATGGCGCGCACGCCGTCCGTGGTCGTGAACGGCAAGGAGCGGCGGCAGATCACGGCCTTCATCGTCGAATCGAGTTGGCCGGGGGTGACGGTGGAGCGCCGCTGCAGCTTCATGGGGCTCAAGGCGATCGAGAACGCGGTGCTGAAGTTCGCCAACGTGCGGGTGCCGAAGGAGAACGTGCTCTGGGAGGTGGGGAAAGGGCTGAAGCTCGCCCTCATCACGCTCAACACGGGCCGGCTCACGCTCCCCGCCTCGTCGGTCGCGGCGGCCAAGCGCTGCCTCGAGATCTCGCGGCAGTGGGCCAACCAGCGCGTGCAGTGGGGCCAGCCGATCGGCAGGCACGACGCGGTGGCGCAGATGATCGGCCGGATGGGGGCGGACGCCTTCGCGCTCGAGGCGGTGGCCGAGCTGAGCGCGTCGCTCGCCGACAAGGGCGGCTACGACATCCGGCTCGAGGCGGCGATCGCCAAGCTCTACAACTCGGAGCACGCCTGGCGGATCGTGGACGACACGGTGCAGATCCGCGGCGGGCGCGGCTATGAAACCGCCGACTCCCTCAAGGCGCGCGGCGAGATCCCGTGGCCGGTCGAGCGCATCATGCGGGACTTCCGGATCAACCTGATCTTCGAGGGCAGCTCGGAGATCATGCGCCTGTTCATCGCGCGGGAGGCCGTGGACCGGCACCTCAAGGTGGCGGGCGCGCTCCTCGATCCCCGCGCGTCGGCGGGCAAGAAACTCTGGACGCTCCTCAGGGCCGCGGCGTTCTACGCCGCCTGGTACCCCAGCCGCTACTTCGGCTGGGGGCGCTGGCCGCGCTATGCGGAGTTCGGACGCCTCGCCGCTCACCTGCGCTTCACCGAGCGGATGAGCCGCAAGCTGGCGCGCAAGACCTTCCACGCGATGCTGCGCTTCGGACCCAGGCTCGAGAAGCGGCAGGCGGTGCTGTTCCGGCTGGTGGACGTCGGGGCGGACCTGTTCGCGATGGCGGCCGCCTGCTCGCGGGCCAAGATGCTGCGGAAGAAGGGACAGCCTGAGGCGGTGGAGCTGGCGGACCTGTTCTGCCGCCACGCGCGGCGGCGGGTGCGCTCGACCTTCAGGACCGTCTTCGACAACGAAGACACGCGGACCTATGCGGTGGCGCGCCAGGTGCTCGAGGGCCGGCACATCTGGCTGGAACGGGGGATGGCCTAGAGACAGGGCTGCAGGCTGCGGGCGCACCTCAGCGCCGGCGGCGGATCTCCTCCAGTACCTCGATGTCTGCTGCGTCCTGGGGCCGCCCGGTCCGCTTGGACGCGATGAGATGCTCCACGGACGCCGTGGGGACCCGCACACCTTCCACGTCGAATGCGCATGCCGATCCAATCGCCTCGGCGAAATGCACCTGCCACGCGACGGTCATGATGCCGACTCTCGGCAGGTCGCCGACCACCGTCACCGGCTTCCGCAGGAGCTGCTCCGGCGAGAGGTCGCGCGCCTGCCAGTCCCCTTGCTCCGAGAGCGCGGCGATGACCCGCGCGGCGTTCTCACGGGTGGGCTCGATCAGCACGTCGATGTCCTGCGTCGCGCGGGCGACGCCCCAGAGCTGGACCGCGTAACCGCCGAACAGAACGTATCGGGCGCCGTGGTCGTTCAGGCGCCCGCACGTGTCCGCAAGCCACCCGCGCGGCTTCACGACTCGAGCCCCGCGAACCGTTTCCAGTCGAGATAGTCGTCGTACGTGTCGAACTGCCGCACCCGGCCCCGCTGCGCGCGGCGCCCCGTGGCGGGAGCGATCCTCGCGATCTCCTCGGAGACCCGCACGCGCTCCGCCGGCGTCAGCGCCAAGTCGCGCACCAACCGCGCCTGCTCTGCCGCCCGGAACGCACGCCGCAGCTGCGGGGACGGCGCCTCGGGCGCGGCCGCAGGTCCAGTCTCCGGCGCGGCGACCAGACGCCGCAGCGCCTCCGTGACCACCCAGCTGCGGGAGCGGTCAAGCCGGGCGGCGATGCCGTCGGCCGACCGCAGCACCACGGCCGGTACCGTACAGGTGACGCGAACGGCTCGTGTCATACTATATCATACTTATGCATATCCTCTGGCGCAAGCAAGGCGCGCCCGTGCAGTCTCCCGGACGCGCCGCGCTTCAATCAGCCCTGCTCAGAACTCGCGCTTCTTCATCTCCTGAAAGAGCTTCTTGGAGTCCTCGCTCTCCTCGGACTCCACGGGCAGCGTGTCGTCGTACTTCCGGCGCTTGACGGCCTTCTGCGTCACCTGCTTCGCCGCGTTCTTCTTGGCCAGCGCCTCCAGCTGCTTCTTGTCGATCATCCGGCCTCCGATGGGCTCCTCAGGAAAGATACCCTGATTGGCCGAACGGGTTCGGGGCGGCCGCTCAGAACCCGAACGGCCCCCCGCTCGGCCGCGGCCCCCGCGGCATCATCTCGTCGCGGTTGGCGATCTCGTACACGGTCCACGCCACGACCGTCGCGGCCTGCTTCAGGTCGTCGATCATCAGGCGCTCGTACGTGTCCACGTTCGAATGGTGGGTCCGGATGCCGTACTCGATCGGATCCTGGATGTAGTTGAATCCCGGCACGCCGGCCGCCACGAACGAGAGGTGGTCCGTGCCGCCCGTGTTGCCGTGGCGCACCACCACCACCCCCAGATCCTGCAGCGGGTCGAGGATCTCTTGGAAGACCGGGATCGCGGCGCTGTCCATCTGGTCCCAGATGCCCCGCAGCTTCCCCGTGCCGTTGTCCACGTTCAGGTAGGCCGAGATCTGGCCCAGCTCGGCCGCGTGCTTGCGCACCCAGGCGCGCGAGCCCAGCAGCCCCTCCTCTTCCCCGCTCCAGAGACCGATTCGCACGGTGCGTCGCAGCGGGAGGTTCAGCGTCTTGAGGATCCGCATCGCCTCCATCATCACCACCGTGCCAGCGCCGTTGTCCGTGGCTCCGGTGCCGCCGTGCCAGCTGTCGAGGTGCGCACCGATCATCACGACTTCGTTCGCCTTGTCGCTGCCGGGGATCTCCGCCGTCGTGTTGTACGCGTTGAGGTCCTGGGAGAGGAACCGGTTCTGCACGCTGACCTCGAGCCGCACGGGCCGGCCCGCCTTCACGTCGCGGTACATCTCGCCGTACTGCTCGTGCTGCACGAGGAGCGCCGGCAGCGGCTCGTAATTGGCGCTGTCGCGCGCGGGCCCGGCTTCGGGGCCGCTCTGCACCAGCAGCATCCCGTACGTCCAGTTCGAGGGCTGGAGGATGACGGCCGGCTGCTGCGCCTTGAGCCACGAGTTGATCCGCGCCGCGACCGCCCGCATCTGGCGGAACCGCTCGGCCCGCTGCTCGGGAGTCAGGTTCGCCATGGGGCCCTGCGGCGCGCGCGGCGGCGCCGGGGGCACGAGGAGCGAGTCGGCGCTGGACCGCCGCACGATCGGGGCGAACTCCGGCGGGATGTCCCGCGGCGCCCCGCGCAGCACGCACGCGCCTTTGAGCTTCCCCTCGTACTGCGCCAGTTGAGTCGTATCCTGGACGTCCAGCAGGACCACCGGGCAATTCACCGTGCCGCGGGTGCTCCCGCTCCACGCCAGCGGCTGCGCCGAGAGCGGCTGGATCCAGGGCTCGACCATCCGGCCCGAGTAGTTCACGCGCTCCCATCCGCGTCCGAAGGTCGAGTCCCACGGCTCGATCTGCACGTTGGCGAGGCCCCAGTCCCGGAAGACCTGCGCGGTCCACTCGTTGGCGCGCTTCATCCCGGAGGAGCCGGTAAGCCGCGGTCCGATCGCGTCGCTCAGGTACTCGGCGAGCGAGTCCACGCGCGAGCGGTTGAGGCCCTCGTCGCGGATGCGCTGCAGGACGGAGAGATCCAGCCTTTCCTGAATCGTCTGCGATGCCTGCTGCGCGGCCAGCGGAAGAGCCAGCCCGAGAGCCAGCGCGGCGAGGAGGGTGCTGGTGCGAGGCGTGACGGCCATGACGCGACTCCTGATCTGCGTGGAACGGGTGGAGTGTGGATACCGCTCAACTCATACGAACACGGCAAGCTCCGCGTTGCGGACGCGACGACGCGCCGTCACGGCGTCGCGCGGATTGGCCGGCCCGCGAGCACGTTGCGGCGCGGGCCCCCGGGGTCCAGCGCGATGCGCCCGCCGACGATCACCCAGCTGATGCCCTCCGAGAACTGGTTCGGCCATTCCACGGTGGCCAGGTCCCGGACGCGCGCCGGATCGAAGATCACGACGTCGGCGTCCGCCCCGACGCCGAGCCGGCCCTTCCTCCGCAGCGCCGGGGCGCGCCGCTCCAGCGTCTGAGCGGGGAGCAGCGACATCCTCCGGAGCGCCTCCATCAGCGAGAGCGTGTGCCGCTCCCGCACGTAGACCGCGAGCACCCGGGAGAACGCCCCCGCCGCCCGCGGATGGTTGTTGTTCCCCGGGTTGAGGATCGCGTCGCTCCCGATCATCACGAACGGGGCGCGCAGCGCCTGCACCACCGCCGTGTCGGGAATCGCGTACGCGACGGCGAGCTTGCCCTGGGCCCGATAGCGCTTGAAGCTCTCCGCGGTCAGCCGCTCCGTCGTCCCCGCGATCTGGAGATCGCCGTAGGAGATCCCGAACCGCTGCTGCCAGCCGGGGTCGTAGCGGGCCTTGTTCAGGTTGGTCGCCCAGAAATCGTAGGGGTAGACGCACGCCGTGACGTCGAGCCCCGCCGCGCGCGCCCGCGTGAGCGAATCGAGGCCGGCCGCCATGTCGAATGTGGCCGCGCTCGTGATGTGGTCCACGTGTACCGCAGCACCCGTGCGGCGCGCCGCCTCCAGCAGCTCGTGAATCGCCTCCGCATCCGTGCCCGGCGGGATCGTGTCCGAATAGCGGATGTGCGAGAAGACCGGCGCATGGTAGCGCGCGGCCACCGTCGCCATCGCCATCACCTCCTGCTCGTCCATCCCCGGGCTGTACTCGGGGCTCATCGCGACCCCGAGCGCCCCTGCCGCGAGGGAGCTGTCCGCGAGGGCCACCAGCCGGCGCAGCTGCTCCGCTGTCGCCGCCCGGTACGGGTTGATCCCGAGCCGCGTCCGCGCAGCCGGATCGGAGAACGCGCCACCGTAGTTCACCGGCCAGCGGGACCGGCCGAGGCCGCGATACCACCCGCCCACGTCCGCCGCCGCCCCGTGCATCGCCAGATTCGTCGTGACGCCGTCCGCCAGCTTGAACCAGATGCCGTAGTCGTTCGGCGTGTAGGACAGCACGTCGATGAACCCGGGCGCGACCACCTGCCCCGCCGCGTCCACGACCTCCCGCCCCGCCAGCGCCGTGTCCGAGATCGCGGCGATTGTCCCGCCCCGTATTCCCACCCACAGCCCCGTCTCGTCTCGGTTCGTTTCGGGGTCCATCACGTGGGCGTTCTTGATGACCAGGTCGAAGGACGGGTGTTGGGTGTTGGGTGTTGGGTGTTGGGGAATGAGGCTACGGGAGCCCTGCCCCTGGGCGCGCGACCCCAGAAGCAGCATCAGGGTCAATAGGAGACAGAACGGAGAGCGGTGTCTGCGCATGCGCGAGTACTAAAGGTATATGCGAAATGACGGCGCAGCCTGCCCCTAGCTGCGGACCCCGCAGTTGACCCGGATAGTGACATAGGTCATTTGCGGTCGGCCCGTGCCCGGTGCAGATTCTCCGGGCCTGATGCTGCGCCCCTCACTTATTCGCCTTGCCGCCGTTGCAGTCGCCCTCGGCGTGGCCGGCTGCCTCGGAGACAGTACGGGTCCCCGACATGGGGTTCCGGCCCGGCTCTCGCTGGCGCCCGTCTTCGAGACCCAGGCCACGCTTGTGCTGTCCATCAGCAAGGTGCGGATCACCCTGACGAGGACGGGCGGCACGGCGCTCGACACGACGGTGGACTTCCCGCCGGGCGCCGACAGTCTGGTGCTTTCGTTCGAGGTTCCCATCAACGGATCCTCGGAGACGCTGTCGCTGAACCTCGCGATGACAGACGCAGCTGGGGACACGGTCTTCCGCGGCGGGCCGGAGCCGGTGACCGTGTCGCTGGGGGTGTCCGGGACGGGGACTGGCATACCCGTGCCGATCAGATACGTGGGCGTCGGCTCCAATGCGCGCAGCGTGAAGATCGGCACCAAGACCGCATCCCTCTTCTTCCGCGACTCCGTCCAGCTCACCGCCACGGCCCTCGACAGCGCCGGGAAGCCGATCGCCGGCACGCCGATCGCCTGGCGCTCTCTCGATACCACCCTAGCACGCGTACCGCTGGACACCTCCGGCAAGGTCATCGCGGGGACGGCGCGCGGGGTCGCGCGCATCCAGGCGATGCTGCTCACGAACCAGGCCGACACGGCACTGGTGACCGTGCAGCCGGTGCCGGTCGCCATCGGCGTCGTCTCCGGCGGCGGGCAGTCGGGCGCCGTGGGGGCGACCCTGCCTCAGCCGGTCGTGGTGCGCGTGAAGGCGGCCGACAGCCTGGGCGTGGCGGGGGTCCCAGTCACGCTCGCGGTGGCCGGCGGCGGCTCGGTGCTCAAGGCGACCGACACGACCAACGCGAACGGCGACGTGTCCGTGACCTGGACGCTGGGCACTACACTCGGCACGCAGTCGCTCACGGCGAAGCTGGTCGCCGCACCGAGCGTCACGACCACGGCGACCGCGACCGGGGTCGCCGGGGCGCCGAAGAAGCTTGCGTTCCAGGTGCAGCCGCCGAACGGCGCCGCAACCGTCGCCTTGTCGCCGGCGGTCCAGGTGGTGGCGCAGGACACCTTCGGGAACACCGCCACTTCCTACACCGGGAACGTCACGCTCGCCCTCGGGACGAACCCCAGCGGGGCGACCCTCGGCGGGACGCTCACCGTGGCTGCCGTCGCGGGTGTGGCGACCTTCAGCAACCTGACGCTCAATCTCACGGGCACCGGGTACACGTTGGTGGTCAGCGCATCGGGCCTCACGAGTGCGACCAGCACCGCGTTCAACATCACGGGCGGGGTTGCGACGCAGCTCGTCTTCACGACTGAGCCGCCGGCAACCGACACGGCGGGGGCCCCGTTCGCGGCCGTCGTCACCGCGCGTGACGCGCAGGGCAACGCCGTGACGGGCTTCACCGGCAACGTCACCCTGACGATCACCAGCGGGACGGGCAAGGCGGGGGCTACGCTGCACGGCACGACGAGCGTGGCTGCCGTGGCGGGGATCGCGACGTTCAGCGGACTCAGCATCGACAGCGCAGGCTCGAACTACACGCTGACCGCCGCCGCCACGGGGGTGACGAGCGCTACGAGCACGGCGCTCACCATCGGCGCGGGCGCCGCCGCCTCGCTCGCCTTCGCCACCCAGCCGCCCGCCAGCTCACTTTCGCTGGCGCCATTCGGCTTCGCCGTCACCGCGAAGGACGCGGTCGGCAACGTCGCAACCGGCTTCACCGGCCCGGTGACCGTCGCGATAGGGACCAACCCGGCGGGCGGCGCACTGTCCGGAACGCTGACCCATAACGCCGTTGCCGGCGTCGCCACGTTCAGCGGCATTTCGATCGACAACGTCGGCGCCGGGTACACGCTCGTCGCCAGCGCCTCGGGGCTCACCTCCGGCACCAGCGCAGCATTCGCCATCACGGTCGCGGCCAACGTGAACGCGTGGATCAACTCTGCAGGCGGCAACTGGTCGCAGGCGAGCAACTGGAGCAAGGGCACGGTGCCGACCGCGACAGACACCGTCGCGATCAAGCAGTCGGGTACTTACACGGTGAACCTCGACGTCAACGCCGCGTTCGCGCGGCTGGACGTCGGCGCGCCAGCCGGCACCCAGACGCTCTCCGTGGGGGCGAACACGCTCACGGCGGGCAACGGCTCGTTCGCCGCCAATACCGTGCTGAACCTCAGCGGCACGGGGACGATCTCCGGGAGCGGCACGCTCACGGTGGCCGGGGCGTTCAACTGGACGGGCGGAAACCTGAGTGGGGGGAACGGGACGGTGCGGGTGCTCGCGGGCGGGACGCTGAGCATCGCGCCGACCAGCCAGGTGAAATTCGAGAACTACACGCTGGAGGTGGCGGGGACGGGGACCTGGACGGGAACGGCGCAGGTCTATGGTGGCCAGGCCATCCTGCGGGTGGCGAGCGGGGGCACGCTCAACATCCAGGGGGATCCGAGCCTGGCCTTCAACACGTACTGGGCATGGGCGCCGACGCTGAACGTGGTGGGGACGCTGAATCGGACCACGAGCCCGAACGCGGCGGTGATCGGCGGGCCGCTCAACGACAGCGGGACGGTGAGCGTCCAGAGCGGCACCCTGCAGCTGGGCGGGGGCGGAGCGAGCACCGGCAGCTTTAGCGTCGCCGCGGGGGACACGCTTGACTTCAACAGCGGCACCCACACCCTCGCCGCCGGCTCCAACGTCACGGGTGCCGGCACGGTGAAGTTCTCCGGCGGCACCGTGAACGCGGCGGGCGGGTACGGCGTCACCGGGCTGAGCCTGGTCAATGGCGGGACGGCGAACTTCAACGGCACCGCCGGGCCGGCGGGCTCGCTCACGGTCGCGAGCGGGACGCTGGGCGGCAGCGGCCTCCTGACGGTCAGCGGCCCGATGAGCTGGACGGGGGGCAATCTGAGTGGGGGGAACGGGACGGTGCGGGTGCTCGCGGGCGGGACGCTGAGCATCGCGCCGACCAGCCAGGTGAAATTCGAGAACTACACGCTGGAGGTGGCGGGGACGGGGACCTGGACGGGGACGGCGCAGGTCTATGGTGGCCAGGCCATCCTGCGGGTGGCGAGCGGGGGCACGCTCAACATCCAGGGGGATCCGAGCCTGGCCTTCAACACGTACTGGTCGTGGGCGCCGACGCTGAACGTGCTGGGGACACTGAACCGGACCATCAGCACCGGCGTGGCGGTGATCGGGGGGCCGCTCAACGACAGCGGGACGGTGAGCGTCCAGAGCGGCACCCTCCAGCTCGGGGGCGGTGGAAACGGCAATACGGTTTACACGGTGTCCAGCGGCGCCACGCTAGACCTGGCGAGCGGCACCTGGACCGCGGGCACCAACATGGCCACCACGTTCGCGGGGAACCTGCAGGTCAGCGCGGGGAGCCTGGTCCTGGGCGGCCACACCGTCACGATTGGCGGCAACTTCACGACCGCGAGCAGCGGCGCGCTGCAGATGACGCTGGCGGCCGACTCGCTGGACGTCACTGGCAACGCCTCATTCGGCGGCGCGGCGGGCACGCTGAGCAACGGCGTCATCCGGGTGGCCGGCAACTTCACCCAAACTGGGACTGCGAACTTCGCGCCCGGCCCGAACACGAGCGCACAGCACGTCGTGCTCGCAGGCAGCGCAGCGCAGAGCCTCAGCTTCGCCGATGCGACGAACAGCTTCTTCCGGCGTCTGGTGATCAACAAGACCGGCGGCGGGGTCGTTCTCAGCACCAACGTGCGGGCCAGCTTCTTCCGGCTCCAGAGTTCCACGGCGGTGTCGGGGGCGACGGCGCGCCTGCTCGCCGACACCGTGTACGGGTTCAGCACGACATCGAGCCTCACTCCGCTCGCCGTCGAGATCACGTCGGTACTGGGTGACTCCGGCGGCGCCGGATTCTCGCCGGACACGACGGTGTTCACGGGGGCGAACCAGGCCATCTCGCTCAACAACACCACGTTCGGGAACTACGCCTACAAGAGCATCCGCGTCGCGCAATCGGCGGGTACGGCGACGTTCGCCTCAAGCCTGACCCTGACGAAAGACCTGGTGGTCTCGAGCGGCGCGCTCAACACCAACGGGCGCACGATCAGCGTGACCGGCAACTTCAGCACACAGTCCACCGGCGTGCTCACGATGGCGTTGGCGGCCGACAGTCTCCGCGTCACCGGCAACGTCACTTTCGCCGGAGGATCAAGCGCGCCCTCGGCGGGCGTCATTACAGCGGGCGGGAACTTCACGCAGGCGACTAGTTCCACGGCCTTCGCGCCGACCGGCACGCATCATACGGTGCTGAACGGCTCCGGCACCCAGAACATCTCGTTCGCAAACCCGACCACGAGTTTCTTCCGGCGACTCGAGGTCCAAGCGATCAGTCACACCGTGGTCCTTCAGACCAACGCGCAGGTGACGGACTCGCTCACAATGTTCCCGGGCGGCGCGGCCGCGACCATGAATGGGGCTGGGACATCCCAGCGGCTGACGATCGGCGGACTGCTCAGCATGGGGTCAGGCACGGCGTCCCCCACGCTGACGCCACCCGTGGTAGAGCTGTCGGTGACGCCGGCCATCACCGGTGGCTCGTTCAGCCCGGACACGACCGTCTTCAACGCGAGCATGGCCACGTTGCCGACCGGCGGCGGTATCGCCTACAAGAGCATCCGCATCAACACCACCGGCGCGATGACGTTCTTTGGCAGTCCGAGCATCACGAAGGACCTGGTGATCACAAGCGGCAGTTTCAGCGTCCCGGCCAACTCCACATTCGTTGCGCTCGGCAAGCTCCGCATCAGCGGCACCGGTGTCCTGACGATGACCGGGGTCAACGGCACGATGACCGTGGGTGACAGCGCCATCTTCGGCGGCGGCAGCGAAACCGGGCAACTGACGGCGGGCACGCTCAAGGTGGCTGGCAACTTCGTTCAGACCGGAAACGTGTCCAGCTTCGCACCGTCTACCGCGCACACCACGCAGTTCACCGGCACGGGCACCCAGACGATCTCGTTCGCGAACCCGACCACTTCGTTCTTCGACTCGCTGGTCGTGAACAAGGGCGTCGGCATCCCGCTGCCGCTCTTGCAGCTCCAGAGCGACGTGCTGGTCAACCGCGGCATGGTGATGCAGAACTCCGACAGCCTGGCCAGTCAGAGCGCACAGAAGATCACGATCGGCGGCGTCCTACGGATTATCAACTCCACGACGCACCCGCAGTTCCGTCCGCTCGTCGCGTCGCTGGCTCAGGCGCCGAACATCGACTCGATTTTCTCGGTCGTGTTCAGTCCGGACACAACGGTCTATACGGGAACGATGATGCTGCCGACAGGAAGTACGGTCGCGTACAAGAGCGTCCGCGTCAACGCGACGGACACGGTGTCCTCTCCGGGGAATGTGACCTACAACGGGGACCTGATCGTTTCTAGCGGGGCCTACCTTCTCTTCTCAGGCCAGGACTCGGTGGCTGGCTTCCTGCGCACGGAGGGGACGGGTGGGCTCAAGCTGGGGTGCTCTGACTGCACAGCGATCATCGCGGTGAGGGACAGCGCGGTCTTTGCCGGCGGCTCCTCCCTTCTGACCAATTTCAGCACGTTGCGCATGAGGGGGAACTTCGTGCAACGGGGAGCCGCGACGGCCTTGCGGGCCGAACCCGGCGCCACTCAAGAATTCGCCGGTACGGCTGCTCAGACCATCAGCTTCGCGAACCCCGACTCGACGTCGGCCGGGTCCCAGTTCGGGAATTTGAAGATCACGAATGCATCCTCAGGAAGCGTGACGCTCGCCACCAAGGTCTTCGCTCTGGGCCAACTGACGACCGCCGACACCACGAGCAACCGGACCCTCTTCGGCTCGGGTAACGACCTCTCCGTGCGTGGGCTCAGCGGCGGCGGTTGCTTGGCATGCACTGGGGGCCCGTACAAGCTGACCTTGAACAACGTGCCACTTGTCGTGGACACCAGCGCCATAATCGGGTCGTTCCGGGACGTCACGTGGACGAACATGAGCGCGAGTGCGACGTTCTTTTGGCTGCGGCGCGCCGGCGGCCCAGCGGGAACCATGACGTTCCCGAACCTGACCTTCCCATCCACCCCGCCGAACCCGGGTCTCTACGTGCGGGCGGATCAGATCGGCACTGGTAGCCCGTTCGTAACCGTGATCCTGACTGGCACGTCTCCAGCGGCTGCGAGCAACGGTGGCCGTACCAGCACCTCGGGTGGAGCGAGCATCTCCTGGAGCCCATAGTCTGCATGGCGCAGCGTCAGGCGGATTGCTAGCTGGGCGACCCTATCGGGCAGGCGGGTCCTTCACCAACGCGTACAGATACACGTCTATCGTCTTTCCGTCCTTCGTCGCCGCCTTCTTGAGCATCGCCTCGCACGTATAGCCCGCCTTCTCGAGGATCCGCATCGAAGCACCGTTCCACGCAAAGACGCTGCAGTAGAGGCGGCACACGTCGAAGGTGGCGAATGCATACTCGGTCATCGCCCGAGCCGCCGCCGTCCCGATTCCCTTCCACCAGTAGGCCTCGCCCAGCCAGATCCCGACCTCCGCCGAACGCCTCTCCACGTCGGTCTTGAGGTCCAGGCCGACGCCGCCGACGGCCTCCTCACCGACGGCGATGGCGAAGTTGGTCTGCGGCTCCTGCCCCGTGGCGAACGCGATCCACTGTTCGGCGTCGGCAGGCGTGTACGGATGCGGGAACTTGTCCCGGAGGTTGATCCACACCTTCCGATTGTTGGCGTGGCGCACCAGCGACTCCTCGTCACCTCGGCGCCACGGGCGGACCACCGCCCCCGCGACCCCGAGATCGAGGGGCATCACAGGCCGTCCCTCCGCGCGGTGCACTCGGGACAGGGGCAGATCGCCAGCAGGTACTCCCACGGGTAGATGCCCGTGGAATGGCCGTCGCTCCACGAGAAATGCACCGCGTACCCTCCCACCAGCTTGAGCTCCAGCGCCCGCACGTCCTCGGAAACCGTCGCCGGATCCAGAATCGGCAATCCCGTCATCTCCTCCTGACAACTTGCGCACCGGCAGGCCAGTCGCAAGGCGCGCGCGGGGTAGCTCGCGAGATGCCCGTTCTGCTCCCATTGAATCTCTACGCGCGCCCCGTCATCGAGGCGGTGGATGGCAAACGGAACCGGCAACTGTCTCATCGAGGACTGGGTGTAGGGTGTGGGGTGTAGGGTGTAGGCACTGCACCGCTCGTCACCAGCGGCTCCAGGATCCGCCAGACGTTGGCGGCCACGATGCGCTCGCCCGCGACATTGGGATGGATGCCGTCGGCCTGGTTGAGCGAGTCCACGCCGCCCACCCGCGCGAGCAGAAAGGGAATCAGCGCCAGATGCTCGCGCGCCGCGACGTCCCGGAAGACGGCCCGGAACCGCTCCGTGTAGCGCGCACCGAGATTGGGCGGCGCCTCCATCCCGGCCAGCACGATGCGGATGCCCGGAACGGTGGCGCGCGCCCGGCGCACGATCTCCTCGAGGTTGGCGCGCGTCGTGTCCACGTCGAGTCCGCGCAAGCCATCGTTCGCACCCGTCTCGAGCACCAGGATCGCGGGCGCGTCCTTCAGCACCCAGTCGAGCCGGCGCAGCGCGCCGGCACTCGTCTCGCCGCTCACGCCCGCGTTGACGGCGCGCCAGGGCAGCTGGAGGCTGTCCAGCCGGCGCTGCACCAGCGCGGGAAACGCCTGTGACGGATCGAGACCCAGGCCCGCCGTGAGGCTGGTACCAAGGAAGACGATGAGGCGGGTGTCAGGTGTCGGGTGCCGGGTGTCGGGGAAAGCCGAATCCGCGACGGCGCGCCGTCCCGTGCTGGTGTCTGAAGAGACCGCGCGCGCGCCCCTACCGCCGCGCCCGCACGACGCCAGCAGGAAAAACGCCGCGCCCGCCACTATCATTCGCCCCATGCTCGTCGCCAAGAACCTCACCAAGACGTACCTCTCGGGCGGCCGCCCGCTCGTGGTCCTCAAGGAAGTTAGCCTGGAGGTCGAGGCGGGAGGATTCCTCGCCATCGTCGGCCCCTCCGGGTGCGGCAAGACCACCCTGCTCGGCCTGCTGGCCGGTCTCGACCTGCCGAGCGGCGGCTCGGTCGCCCTCGACGACACCGATCTGTCGGCGCTCTCTGAGGACGGCCGCGCACGGCTCAGGGGTGAGAAGATCGGGTTCGTCTTCCAGACTTTCCAGCTGATTCCAACGCTCACGGCGCAGGAAAACGTGGAAGTCCCGCTGGAGCTGGCGGGGCACGACGGCGGGCACGGGGGCACGGAGGCACGGAGGCACGGTGAAGGCGGCTACCGGGAGATCGCGCAGCGCGCTCGCGAGCTGCTGGTGCGCGTCGGGCTCGCGGGCCGCGAGCACCACTACCCCGCGCAGCTCTCTGGCGGCGAGCAGCAGCGGGTCGCGATCGCGCGGGCCTTCGCCAACCGGCCGAGCCTGCTCCTGGCCGACGAACCGACGGGGAACCTCGACGCCGACACCGGCGCGCGGATCATCGAGCTGCTGGTGGAGCTGAATCGCGAGTCGGGCACGACCATCGTGCTGGCGACGCACGACGCCCAGCTGGCGGCCCGGGCCAAGCGCACGCTGCGCCTGCTCGACGGCGCCGTGGTCTCGGGCGGCGCGGCCGTGACGGCGTGAGCCGCATCGGCGTCGTGCTGCGGCTGGCGTGGCGCGAGAGCCGCGCCTCGCGGCGGCGGCTCCTCCTATTCGGCTCCGCCATCTCGATCGGCGTCGCGACGCTGGTGGCGGTCGCGTCGTTCACGGTCAACCTCCAGGAGTCGGTCCACCGCCAGGCGCGCGAGCTGCTCGGCGCCGACCTCGTCCTCACCAGCAACCGGCCGTTCACACCCCCGATCGAAGGGCTGCTGGACACCCTCCGCCGGCAGGGGCTCGGCGTGGCGCGCCGCACCGAGCTCGCCTCGATGGCGTTCGTGCGGAAGCGCGAGGGAACCCGGCTCGTGGACGTGCGCGCCGTCGGCGGAGGCTTCCCCTTCTACGGGCGCGTCACGACGAGCCCGCCCGACCGCTGGACGGCGCTGGACACGGGGCACGTCGCGATCGTGGACACGACGCTCCTGGTCCAGCTCGGCGCGCAGATCGGCGACACCCTCGAGCTGGGGCGGCGCAGCTTCGCCATCGCGGGCGTCACCTCCGAGGTGCCGGGCCGCGCGGGCGGCGGGAGCTTCGGGGGCTTCGTCCCCGCGGTCTACGTGCCGGTTGGTGACGTGGCGGGCACCGGTCTCATCGTCTTCGGGAGCCGCGCGACGTACCAGGCGCTGCTGCGGACGGACGGCGAGCGGGGTGCGCGCCGGATCGACGGGAGCCACAAGGCCCTGTTCGAGCGTGAGCACGTGCGGAGCCGCACGGCCGGCGACACCGAGGACCAGCTCAACAACGCGCTCAGCCAGCTGTCGCGGTATCTCCAGTTCGTGGGTCTCATCGCCCTGCTGCTGGGCGGCATCGGCGTGGCGAGCGGCGTCGCCGCCTTCGTCGCGGGGAAGCTCGACACGATCGCGGTGCTGCGCTGCCTGGGGGCGAGCCGACCGCTGGTCTTCGCCGTATACCTCACGCAGGCCGCCATCCTCGGGGTGGTCGCGGCGGCGGGAGGCGCGGTGCTCGGCGTGGGAGTGCAGCTGCTCCTCCCGCAACTCCTCAAGGGCGTCCTGCCGGTGGACGTGAGCGTCCAGCTCGTCCCCGCGGCGATCCTGTCGGGGCTTGGCATTGGGGTGGCTGTAGCGCTCCTCTTCGCGCTGCGGCCCCTGCTCGCCGTGCGCCTGGTCACGCCGCTCATGGCCCTGCGCAGCCCGTTCGAAGCGGAGGCCATCCGAGCGCCCCGTGATCCAATGCGCCTGGCGGCCTTCGGCGCCCTCGCCATCGGGGTCTTCGCGTTGACCATGGCCCAGGCCGACCGGCCCCGCGTGGGGGTGGGCTTCGCGGTCGCCATCGCGCTCGCGATCGGCATCCTCGAGCTGGCGGCGCGGCTTGCGATCTGGTTGGCGAGGCGCGGCAGCCGCCTCGCGACCACCGCGGCCCGGTGGCCGTACGTGATCCGGCAGGGCGTGGCCGACCTCCACCGCCCGCGCAACCAGACGCGCACCGTGGTCATCGCCCTCGGCTTCGGGGTCGCGCTCCTCGCCACGCTGTACCTCGTGCAGGCCAACCTGCTCGGTCAGGTCCAGTTCACGATGCTCAAGACCGAGGGACGGCCCAACCTCGCCTTCCTCGACGTGCAGGCCGACCAGGAGAGCGGCGTCGCGGGACTCGTGACGGCGTCGGGGCACCCCGTCCTCCAGCAGGTACCGATCGTCCCGATGCGGATCGCCGCCATCAACGGCCGACCGGTGGACTCCATCATGCGCGACCCGGCCGAGCGGCGCGGCGGCTGGTCGCTCCGGCGCGAGTACCGCTCGACGTACCGCGACACCGCGATCACGAGCGAGCACATCGTGGCCGGCGCCTGGTGGCACGGACGCGGGTCCGGGCCGCCCTACCCGGTCTCGCTGTCCTCCGACATCGCGCAGGAGCTGCGGGTGCGCCTCGGCGACCGGATCGACTGGACCGTACAGGGCGCGACCGTGCCGACGGTCGTCGTGGCGCTGCGCGCGGTGGACTGGGCGCGGATGGAGCCCAACTTCTTCGCCGTGTTCAGCACCGCCGCGCTGGAGCACGCGCCGCGCTCGTCCGTCGTGCTGACACGGGTGGACGACGCCGGCGCGCGCGGCCGGCTTGAGCGCGCCGTCTCGCAGCACTTCCCGAACGTCACCGGCCTCGACGTCGCGCTGCTGGAGTCCACCATCGAACGGGTGCTGAGTCGGATCTCGCTCGCCATCCGCTTCATGGCAGCCTTCAGCCTGGCCACTGGCGCCCTCGTCCTGCTGGGCGCCGTGACGGCGGGCCGCCTCGAGCGCATCCGCGAGGGCGCGCTGCTCAAGACCCTCGGCGCCACGCGCCGCCAGCTCACGCGCATCCTGCTCGCCGAGTACACCGCGCTGGGCCTGCTCGCGGGCCTCGTGGGGATCGGCCTGTCGGCCGCGGGCGGCTGGGCGATGGTGCACTGGGTGTTCGACCTGAAGTTCTCGCTGCCGGTGCTCCCGCTGCTCGGCGTGCTCGCCGTCACCGCGGCCCTGGTCGCCGTGGTGGGAATCGCGGCCAGTCGGGAGGTGTTTCGAAAAACGGCGATGGAAGTGCTGCGAGAGCCATAGACGGGGTGTCGGGTGCCGGGTGTCAGGTGTCAGGGTTGCGCGCCAGGCACCTGGCACCTGACACCCGACACCTCACTGTGTCAGCCCCGGAAACCGGTAGAACTCCTGCCCCGCGTCGTCGCTGTCCTCCTCGACGTAGCCGGCGACCGCCATCTCCTGCAGGTGTTTCTGCACTTCCTTGAAGCCGCGGCCCGTGGCGGCCACGGCCTCGGCGACCGTCAGCCGGCCCCCGCGCGCCTCCGCGGCGTGGACCAGTGCGACCTGGAACTCCTCCGTGGTGCGGGGCAGGCGCTTTGCAGGCACGCCCGCCGCGCCCGCGGCCAGCGCCGCCTGCCCCATCGAGGCCACGAGGAGCCGGTTGTTCGCGTCCTCGACCATCCCGGGAATCGTGAACAGGTCGAAGATCTGGCCGATCCCGAACAGGCCCCACGTGAACAGCCAGAGGAAGCCGGTGCCGTACTTGCCGTTGTAGATCCGATGCAGCCCGCCCAGGCCCACAAGCCAGCCGCACCAGAGCAGATACGCGATCGTCTTGTCCTTCATGATCCGGACAAGCTAGCCGCGGCTAGCTCGCCTCGGAACCCCGTTCCTTGCCCCAGCCCGTAAAGAGCTTGTACGCCAGGAACGCCAGACCGGCGATGAGCGCGATCTTGAGCACGAACATCACGAAGCCGAACACCATCCCGAGCAGCGGCAGGAGCAGCAGCCCCAGCAGCTTCAGCGCCACCAGCCCGACGACGGCGGTGCCGGCCAGCAACCCCACGGAACGCAACATGGATCCTCCCAGGAACCGTTGTCCCGACGCAGACCCCTACGGGTGGAAGCGCCGGGGAGTTCCAGAGGGGGTCTACAGCTTCTCCGGCACGTACGCCGCCAGCGACGCAGCTATTCACCGACCACGACGGCCACGACTTCGCGCTCGCGCGGGCGGTTGTCGAGGTTGATCACGACGAGCTGCTGCCAGGTGCCGAGCTGGAGCCGGCCGTCGAGCACGGGGACGGCGAGGCTGGTCTTGAGCAGAGCCGACCGGACGTGGGAGAAGCCGTTGCCGTCGCCCCACCTCGCGTTGTGCGCGTAGTCGTCGTTGGCAGGCGCCATCCGATCCAGCGCGCGGCGCAGGTCGGCGAGCGCGCCACCCTCGTACTCGATGGTGGTGACGGCGCCGGTGGAGCCGGTGAGCGACACGACCACCGCGCCCTCGCGCACCCCGCTGTCCGCGACGAGCGCGGCGACCTCCTCGGTGACGTCCCTGTGTCCAAACTCGGCGCTGAGCCGGAAAGCCCACCGCCGGCTGCGGGTGCTGGCCGTTGCCATGCGTGCCTCGACGGAGTGGCGTCCGGAGAATGACTACGCGGGAGAGCGGCGCCCCACCAGCCGGCGGATCGACGAGGCCAGGACCTGAAGGTCCACCGGCTTCGCCAGCACGCGGGCGGCCGGCAGCGCGCCGGCCCGCGCCTCGTGCATCTGCTGCGGATCGCCCGAGAGAAAGAGCACGCGCTCGGCCAGCGCGGGGCGTTCCTTGCAGACCGCCGCGTAGAACTCGACGCCGTCCATCCGCGGCATCCGCAGATCGAGGACGATGGCGTCCACGGCGAGGAGGCGGAGCTGTTCCAGCGCGGCCAGGCCGTCGGCGGCGTCCACCACGGTGGCGCCGAGCCGCGCCAGGTAGCGCGTCAGCGGCCGGCGGATGGACTCCTCGTCGTCCACGACCAGGATCGTCAGACCCGCCAGTGCGCGGGTGGCGGCCAGGGCCGGGCCATCCTCCGGCACTACGACAGCGCCGCGGCGGGGCGCCGCCGGGAACCAGACCACGAACCGCGCGCCCTCGCCCGGCGCGGAGCGGAGCTGAAGGTCGCCGCCGGCCTCGCGGGCCAACTGGCGGGACACGTAGAGCCCGAGCCCCGTCCCGCGTGCCCCCTTGGTCGTGACGAACGGCTGGAAGATGCGCCCTGCCACCTCGCGGTCTATGCCCGGTCCGTTGTCCAGCACCGCGATGTGAACGCGGCCCTCGTGCTCCCATGCCTCGAGGCCGACCCGCCGCGGCGGCGACACGCTGCGCACGGCATCCACGGCGTTGGAGAGCAGGTTGACGAAGATCTGCTCGAGACGGGCGGCGTCGCCCCGCACCCACGGCAGCGACGCGCCCACCCGGTTCTCGACATGGATCTCGTCCACGCCGAATTGATACGAGAGCAGATCCACCACCCGCGCCACCAGGTCCGCGATGTCCTGGTCGCTCACCTCGGGCTCGCCCGGCCGCACGAAATGCAGCAGGCCGCTCAGGAGCTTCCCCGCGCGCCGCGCCTGCTCGAGGATCTGTTGCAGATCCGCGCGCTGCCCGGCGGACAGCCCGGGCTCGCCGAGCCGGAACTCGGCCAGCATCCTGATTGACTGGAGGGGATTGTTGACTTCGTGAGCGATGCCTCCCAGCAGCTCGCCCGTGGCGGCGAAGTGGCCCTGCCCTTCCGCGCGGTCCCGCAGCACCGCAGTCATCGCATTGAAGTGCTCGGCCAGCAGCCCCAGCTCGTCCTGGTGGGGCACGGGCAGCCGGACCGTCAGGTCCCCGCTCCCGACGCGGTCGAGGGCCGCGCTCAGTTCGCCGAGGGGGCGGGCGATCCGCCGCTGCAGCACGAACAGGGTGAGCGCGGGGAGGAGGATCGCCATGACCACCAGGGCGCCCGCGATCCAGGTCGCCTCCCGCGCCGCGGCGTCGAGCGCCGCCTGCCGGGCCAACAGGTCCTCGGTCCCCGCACCCTGCGCCCGGCTGAAGTCGTCGTTCACCGCGGCGTCGAGCGAGTCCACGGCGCGCATCCGGGCGCGCGCCTGCGCAAACGACCCCAGCTCCGTCAGCGCGATGACCTCCTGCACCCGGTTCTCCAGCCTGGTGAGGTCTTCGTCCGCGCGCGAGAGCGCGGCGCGCATCGCGGTCGGCACGCCGCTGTAGGGCCGCGCAGCCACGCGGCTGCTCGCCGCGGCCAGAGCCGCGCGCGCGCGGCGGACGGACTCCGCGTTACCCTGCTTCTCGCTCGCCACCATGCGGCGGGCGTCGCGCACCGTCGCTGCCACCAACTGCATGCGATCGCGCAGCGCGCCGAACAGATAGGAGACCGGCTGCAGGTGCTGCCGCAGCTCCGTCGCCCGGGGGAGCAGGCTCGCGGCGAGCAGCAGCGACAGCCCGGAGATCGTCAGGATCGTGACGCCCGACAGCGCCCCGATGATGAGGCGGAGGCGGCGGCCGCGCCCCGCCGGCGACGGTGCGACGCTACCGGCAGTCATGGCCCGACCACCCGCCGCACCCCGCCGCCCACGACATGCGCCATGACCAGGCGCGGCCGCGCCTCGGGGCCGAAGGAGATGCGCCCGGTGACGCCCACGTACGGCGGCCGGGACCCGCCCAGGTCGCGCAGGTACTGCCGCACGGCCACCCGGCTCGGCCCGACCGCACGGACCGCGTCGACCAGGAGCATCAGGGCGTCGTGGCTCATGGCGTCGACGGACTGAGGCAACTCCCCCGTCGCGCGCCGATAGCGCTCCACGAATGCGCGCGACAGCGAATCGGGGGCGTCGGGCATCCAGAACGCCACCGCGTACAGAGAGTCTGCCGCCGGGCCCGCTGCCCGGGTCAGCGTCGGGAGCACCAGCGCGCCGTCCCCCGCCACGACCGCCCGCGGGACACCGCGCTCGCGCATCACCCTGGCGATGGAGCCCGCCTCGAGCTGGCGCCCGGCTACGATCACGACGTCGGGCACGCCGCGCTTGAGCGAGGCCGCCACCAGGGTGTGAAAGTCGCTCGTCTGATCGATCGGTACCCGGTCGAGCACCGCGACGCCGCGCTCCCCGAGCGCCGTGACCACGCCGTCGCGCAACCCGGCCCCGTATTCGTCGTTCTCGAAGTAGATCGCCGCGCGGACCGCCCGCAGGCGCTCCGCCACGAAGTCCCCGATGAAAGCGCCCTCCACGGAGTCGTCCGGCGCGAGATTGAACGTCCACGCGCCGGCGCTCTTGAGAAGGCGGCTGGTCGAGTTGGGCGTGACCTGGACGATCCCCGCCTCGTTGTAGACCGGCGCCGCGGCGAGCGATGCCCGGCTGCCGCTGTGCCCAACGACCGCAACCATGCCCGGAACGGCCGCCAGGCGCCCCGCGCGCCGCACTTCCACGGCCGCCGGGTCCCCGGCCACCGCGCTGTCGTAGACAATGGAAACCTGCGGACCGCGCCCCAGTCGGCGGAGCGCGATCTCCTCGTTCGCGACCGCAATCGCTGCTTTGAGGTGGTAAGTGAAGGCGAAGCCGATTGCCACACTGTGGACCGAGGTGTGGCACCCCGCCACAACCCACAGGGCGAGGACCGATGCCAGAAGAGAACGACCAACCCCCTGCAGCCGCATAGCTTGCGCCTCGTCTCCGGTGGCTGGCGCGCGAGGGGGGAAGCGCGCCGTGCCGCAGTCTGTGCCCACGCCAACTATCTAACGGGCAAGGGCCGTGCCGCGTGGTTGCCGAGACTGCGTCTCAACAAGACAACGAGGGCGCGACCCGGATCGCGCCCTCGAGCAGCCAATGGAAGGAGATCGGAATCGCGCTAGCGCGGCCAGAGCCAGCCGAACGTGCCGGCCGTCAGGCAGCCGTAGATCAACCCGCTCAGCGCGGTCTTGCACGCACTGGACCAGGTCCGCCCCCACCAGATGGCGTCCACGAATACGCCCAGGCCGTAGCCCATGAAGGCCGTCGCGCCAGCGACCTGGAAGACCCTCAGGTAATCCGTGCCGCTCGAGAGGGCGTGGCTTGCGACGTATGCGGTGAAGAACGACACCACCAGGTAGAAGATGAACGCCTTGACCAGCATAGGGGCCATGCTCCACTTCATCGGCTTCCGCAGCAGCAGAATGCCGGTCGGACCCTCCTCCGCCTTCTTCATCGCCGCCTGCGGATCAGCCGAGGCCATCATGTGCGGGAAGACGTACTGCCCGGGCGCGGGCAGGTTGAGTTTCCTGATCGCCTCGCGCAGCTGGTCCTCGCCGGGGATGGCTTTCCACTCCGCGTTCTCGTACTTGAACACCATCCAGACGATCGTACTGCCGATCATGACGGCGACGGCGGACAGAACGATCGGCAGCCACAGCATGGGGACCGTCACATCGTGCATGGCGCGCTCCGGCGTGTGAGTAATCCGATGGCGTGACTCGGGATACAAAAAGAGCGAGTGCGCTCACGGTTGCGCAAGAGAGGGCGGCGGGCGAAGCTTGGGCGGCCCTGCCTTGGGAGTGCCCGTGGAGCAGCGAGTCTGGCACCAGTTCTACGACACCGTCGTTCCGCCGAGCCTCGTGTACGAGCCGTTGGTCCTGCCGGAGCGGCTCGAGCGCTCGGTGGCGGCCTACCCCGACCAGTGCGCCATCGCCTTCCTCGGGACGCACCTGACCTATCGCCAGCTGAAGGACGAGGTGGACCGGCTGGCGACGGCGCTGGCGCGGCTGGGCGTCCGGAAGGGAACGCGGGTGGCGATCCACCTGCCGAACATCCCGCAGACGGTGATCGCCTATTACGCGACGCTCGCGCTGGGCGGGACGGTGGTGATGACGAACCCGCTCCTCGTCGAGCGGGAGCTGGAGCTCCAGTGGGCCGACGCGGAGTGCCAGGTCGCGATCACGGCGGACTTCCTGTTCGCCTCGCGCGTGAAGCACATCCGGAACCGCCTTCCGGTCAAGCAGTATGTCGTGGCGTCCATTCCCGAATACCTGCGCTTCCCGCTCAAGCAGCTGGCGCCGCTGAAGCTCCGGCGGATGAAGCCGCCGAGCATCGCGCACGTGGAGCCGGGGCCGGACGTCCACCTGTTCCGGGACCTGGTGACCGCGACGGCGCCCGAGCCCCCGAAGGTGGAGATCGGGCTCGACGACATCGCGGCGCTGCAGTACACGGGCGGGACGACGGGCCGATCGAAGGGCGCGATGCTCACGCACCGCAACCTGTCGTGCAACATCACGCAGATCCTGGCCTGGCTTCACACCTCGCATGGATCGGAGATCGTGCTGTCGGCGCTGCCGCTGTTCCACGTGTTCGGGATGACGGTGTGCATGAACTTCCCCGTCGCGGCCGCCGCCACGATGGTGCTGATGCCGAACCCGCGGGATTTCCCCGAGCTGGTCAAGGCCGTGGTGAAGGAGCGGGTCAGCCTGTTCATGGGCGTGCCCGCGATGTTCGCCGCGATCAACAACGCGCCGGGGATCGAGCGGAAGGACATCGGGTGCGTGAAGTCGTGCTTCTCCGGCTCGGCCCCGCTCCCCGTCGCCGTGCTGGAGCGGTTCGAGAAGCTCACCGGCAGCAGGATCGTCGAGGGCTTCGGCCTGACCGAGACCTCGCCGGTGACCCACTGCAACCCGATGGAGGGCGTGCGGAAGCCGGGGAGCATCGGCATCCCCTTCCCCGACACGGACTGCAAGGTGGTGGATCTGGAGACCGGGACGCGCGAGCTGCCCGCCAGCGAGCCGGGGGAGCTGCTCATCAAGGGCCCGCAGGTGATGGCCGGCTACTGGAACATGCCCGAGGAGACGGCGGCGGTGCTGCGCGACGGCTGGTTCTCCACCGGCGACATCGCCACGATCGAAAAGGACGGCTACCACTGGATCGTCGGACGGAAGAAGGACATGATCCTCTGCTCCGGCTACAACGTCTACCCGGACGAGGTGGATGACGTGCTGATGAAGCACCCCGCGGTGCTGGAGGCGGCGACCATCGGCGTGCCCCACGAGCGGCGGGGCGAATCGGTGAAGTCGTTCGTGGTGCTGCGGCCGGGCGAGACGGCGACGGCCGAGCAGATCATCGCCTACTGCCGCGGCAATCTCGCCGCCTACAAGGTCCCGCGGGAGATCGAGTTCAGGACCAGCCTGCCCAAGAGCGGGATCCTGAAGATCCTCCGGCGCGAGCTGCGTGAGCAGGAGCTGGCCCGGGTGAAGCTGCCGGCGTAGATCGCCGGTCGCAGCGCCGGCCGGATCCCGCGCCGGCAACGGAGACGGCATTGGCGCCGCCCGTACGGTGCCTGGGCCGGCGTGAGTGCCACCGCCTTGCCCCGATGGCGGCCACCGGCTTTTCTTCCCCGATCGTGGTCCAAGACACGCTGCGCCGTCCGCTCGGGAGCCTGCGGCTCTCGCTCACCGACCGCTGCAATCTCCGGTGCCGCTACTGCATGCCGGAGGAGGAGTACGTCTGGCTGCCGCGCGCGTCCATCCTCTCCTTCGAGGAGATCCAGCGGCTGGTGGGGATCTTCACGGGCCTGGGGGTGACGAAGGTGCGGCTGACCGGGGGCGAGCCGCTTCTCAGGCACGACGTTCCGGCGCTGGTCGCGCTCCTGGCACGGGAGAGCCGCCTCGCCGACCTGGCGCTCACGACCAACGGGATGCTGCTGGCGAGCGCGGCCGCCGATCTCCGCTCCGCGGGGTTGCACCGCGTGACGGTGAGCCTGGACACGCTCCGGCCCGACCGGTTCGAGGCCTATACGCGGAGCAAGAGGCACGGCGACGTGCTGGCGGGGATCGCGGCCGCGCGCGCCGCCGGCTTCCGAAAGCTCAAGATCAACACCGTCGTCGTGCGCGGCTACAACGAGGACGAGCTGGTGGACTTGATCGAATACTGCTGCGCGAACGAGGCGGAATGCCGGTTCATCGAATACATGGACGTGGGCGGCGCCACCAAGTGGTCGATGGACCAGGTGGTGTCGCGACGGGAGATGCTCGACGTGCTCGCGCGGCGCTACGGCACCGTGCGGCCCGCCGCGGACGCGGCGAACAGCGCGGCGCCGGCCGAGGAGTTTGCGCTGCCGGACGGCACGACCTTCGGCATCATCGCCTCGACGACGGCGCCGTTCTGCCGCTCCTGCGACCGCAGCCGCATCACGGCCGACGGCACCTGGTACCTCTGCCTCTACGCCGAGCGCGGAGTGAGCCTGCGGGACGCGTTGCGCTCGGGGGCGACGGACGAGGACATCGCGGAGCTGATCGCCGACACGTGGATGGGGAGGAGCGACCGGGGGGCCGAAGTGCGGTTGTCCGCGACCTCACGGCATGCGCTGTATCCCGTCGAGGCCCTGCGGCAGGATCCGCACCGGGAGATGCACACGCGGGGCGGGTGAGAGGTGAGACGGTGAAGTGAGACGTCTCACCTCTCACTTCATCTCACCTCTCACCTAGCGCTTCCGCCACTATCCGTTGCTGCTCGATGAGGTGGGCGCTCGGATAGCCCTCCGCCGACGACGCCCGCTCCGGCCGCCCCACGTAGCGCAGCGCCACATCCCCCGACTTCTTCCGCGGCGCCAGGTCGCGCAGGTGATGCGCGATGTAGCGCCACGCTCCCTTGTTCCGCGGCTCCTCCTGGAGCCAGACCATCTGCCGGAGATTGGGGTACGCCGCGACCAGCGAGCGGAGGTCGTCCTTGGGGAGCGGATAGAGCAGCTCGATGCGGCCGAGCGCGACGCGCGACGCCGCGTTGCGCGCCTCGGACCCAGCCACGTCGTAGTAGATCTTCCCCGAGCAGAGCACGAGCCGCTCGATCTCCTCGCGGTGCCCCGGTGCCCCCGGATCCTCGAGCACCTGGCGGAAGCAGCCGTCGCTCAGCTCGTCCAGGGGCGAGAGCGCGAGCGGATGGCGCAGCAGGCTCTTGGGGGTCATCACGACCAGCGGCCGCTGGTCCGCGAGCCGCGCCTGGCGCCGGAGCAGGTGGAAGTACTGCGCCGGCGTGGTGGGATTCGCGATCCGGATGTTGTGCTCGCCGGCGAGCTGCAGGAAGCGCTCGAGCCGGGCGCTGGAGTGCTCAGGTCCCTGGCCCTCGTAGCCGTGGGGCAGCAGCAGGACCAGGCGCGAGCGCTCCGACCACTTCACCCGCCCCGACACGATGAACTGGTCGATGATGATCTGGGCGCCGTTCGCGAAGTCCCCGAACTGTGCCTCCCACACGACCAGACACTCGGGCGCTTCGGCGCTGTAGCCGTACTCGAAGCCCAGCGCCGCGAACTCGGAGAGCGGGCTGTTGTGCAGCTCCATCGGCGAGCGCGCCCGCGCGAGGTGCTGGATCGGCGCCCAGCGCGCGCCGCTCGTCGCGTCGTGCAGCACCAGGTGCCGCTGGCTGAAGGTCCCGCGCTCGGTGTCCTGTCCTGTCAGCCGGATCGGGACGCCCTCGACCAGGAGCGACGCGAACGCCAGCGCCTCGGCGTGCGCCCACTCGAGACCGCCCCCCCCTCCGCTCTCGACGCTCTTGCGGCGCCGCTCGAGCTGCCGCAGCAGCTTGGGGTGTACCGTGAAGCCGTCGGGCCAGGAGTGCAGCTCGCGGTCGAGCGCCCTCAGGTCCTCCTCGCGAACTCCGGTCACCTCCTCGCACTGCCCCTCTTGCGCCGCTGCGAGTTCGGTGCCGACATCCGGTCGCAGAGCCGTTCCGACTCCTTCCCCCTGCTTCCCGTGTGCCTTGACCTTCTGCTGCACCGCGGCCAGCCGGTCGTAGGCCGCCTGCTGGAGCGCTTCCACTTCCTCCTTCGCCACCAGCCCCTGCGCAACCAGTCTGTCCGCCCACTGCTCCCGTACCGTCGGCAGCGCCGCGATGCGTTCGTACATCTGCGGCTGGGTGTAGGCCGGCTCGTCGGCCTCGTTGTGGCCGTGCCGCCGGTAGCCGACCAGATCGATGATGACGTCGCCCCGGAACCGCTCGCGGTACGCCATCGCGAGCCGCACGGCCGCCAGGCAGGCCGGCGGGTCGTCCGCGTTCACGTGGATGATCGGATGATCGAACCCCTTGGCCAGGTCCGACGCGTATTCGGTCGAGCGCGCCTCGCGCGGGTCGGTCGTGAAGCCCAGCTGGTTGTTGGTGATGATGTGGACCGTGCCGCCCGTGCTGTAGCCCGCCAGCCGCGCCAGATTCAGCGTCTCCGCCACCACGCCCTGCCCGATGTACGCGGCGTCGCCGTGGATGAGGACCGGCAGCGCCGCCGACGGATCGTGTCGCGCGACCGGAGAGGCGCGGTCGGTCTGCCGCGAGCGCGCCCGCCCCTCAACCACCGGGTTCACCGACTCGAGGTGGCTCGGGTTCGGTGACACCTTCACCGTCAGCGCCGCGCCGGACGTCGTCGTGTAGGTGCCCTGTGCCCCGAGGTGGTACTTGACGTCGCCGGTCGCGCCGTCGGTCTCGGCGATCGGCCCGCCCTCGAACTCCGCGATCACCGACTCGTAGGGCATGCCGACGATGTGCGCGAGCACGTTCAGGCGCCCGCGGTGGGCCATCCCGAGCACGACCTCCCCCGCCCCGCCCGCCGCGGCGAGGTCCATCACCAGATCGAGCATCGGGACCAGCATGTCCACGCCCTCGATCGAGAACCGCTTCTGCCCGAGGTACGCCTTGCCGAGGAACCGCTCGAGCGTCTCGACCTGGGTGAGACGCGTCAGCAGGCGGCGCTGCTCGGCGGGGGTCAGCGGCGCGAGGTGCGCGCCGGTCTCGATCGCCTGGCGCAGCCAGAAGCGCTCCTCGTGGCTGCCGATGTGCTCCTTCTCGTAGGCGATCGTCCCGCAGTACGTGGCGCGGAGGTGCGGCAAGGCGTCGGCGAAGGTCGCGCCGGGCACCCCGATCCGCAGCACGGAGGCGGGGACGCGGTGCATCATCTCCTCGGTCAGGCCGATGGTGGCAGGATCGTAGGCGGGGTCGCCGGCCGGCTCGCTCCCGAGCGGATCCAGCCGGGCGCCCAGGTGCCCGTGGGTGCGGAACGCCTTGACCACCGACATCGCCAGCGCCACGGCCAGCGCGTCGCCGGCTCCGGCCCCGCGCTGCTCCGCCGGCGCGCCACCCTCCGGCGCGGCCTCGACCGCAGGCTGCGGCACCAGGTCCGCGGAGGCGGCCTCCGCCATCGTGAGCGGCGGGAGGCCGCGCGCGCCGTTCTCGAACAGCGCGCGCCACTCGTCGTCCACCGAAAGCGGGTCGCGCAGGTACTGCTCGTACAGCGCTTGCGCGTAGCCGGCGTTCATGGTTCGAAAGATGGTCACCCTACAAAGATAGCAGGGGTCAGAAGGCAGACTGCGGGACAGTTGCCAGACGGCAAGTACTGAAGTGGTTCCCAGTCTTCAGACAGCGGGGGCCAGACCAGTTGCCAGTACTGGCGTCTGATCTGGCCCCTCATCGCTGACGGCTGGGAACCACTGCCCTCTTCGCCGTCTGGCAACTGAACCGAAGTCCGTTTACTCGCTTCTTCCTTCTCCGAGGACCTTCCCAATCGTGACGACATCCACCAATCCGCGGACGCCGTACAGCGCCGGGAGGACGCGCTCGGGCGGGAAGCGCCGCCGCAGCTCCGCGACCCGCTCCGTGCCGGCCCGGTACGCCGGCAGATACATCCGGCCCATCAGCGGGTGCCGGCCCCACGCACCCGAGAGCTTGTCGGCGCGCTCCGGCGTGCACAGGTAGTCGCGGCGCAGCACCTCCGCGACCTGGGGCTGCGGCCACTCCTCGCGCCAGGTGAGGTACGAGGACTGGTTCTTGGCGTCGTCCTGAAGCAGCGCGAGGAGCACCCCGATCTGGAGGTCGTCGCCCGGGAGCTGCTCGATCTCCGTCACGCCGTGGGCGATGAGGATCGCGTTGTTCGCGATCCCCTCCGCCAGCGCCGCGTGCCGCGTGTTCATCGTGAGCACCGTGCCCTCGAACCCCACCTTGCCGCGCCGGTACAGCGCCTGGTAGTAGGCCGAGTTGGTGACGTGGCCCGGCACGACCTCGTGGCTCACCAGCTGCTCGAACTCGGGGACCGAGATCTCGAGCGACGCGTTGATCTCGTACGTCGCCTCGTACTCCGGCGTCCCGTCGGCCCTCCGCGCCCGCCCGATGTAGTTCATCGAGCCGGAGAACCAGGCGTCCTTGATCGGCAGGAAGGTGATGTTCGCGCGGGGCACGGCCTTGAGCGCCGCCGGGAGGTACGGCACGAGGTTGCGCGCCGCGAGCGCGTCGTAGCGCGCGATGAACGCGGCCGCGAGGTCGGGGATGGACGGCCGCGGCACGAGGCGCGCCTGTCGCCACGCCGCCACGCTCTGCGCGAGCCGCTCGTCCGAGTCCACCGGGTAGCCGCCGCGCGCGAGCAGCTCGGCCACGCGGCGCCGCTTCGGCATGGGATCCGAGGGCTCCGGCGGCCGGCCGATGGACGCCACCACGCAGCGCTCGTACGGGACCTTCTCGCCGCGGCCCAGCAACTCCATCGCGAGGTCCCACATCGCCTCGAACGAGAGCGCCAGCCCCTTGAGGTAGGCGCGCCGGATTCGGCCGCCGACCTTCGCTTCACCCGCCAGGGCGGCGATCGCGCCCTTCACGTCCACGGCCGCGAGGTACGCGTCGATGGCGGCGAGGTCGGGCTGCTTCGCCGTCACGCCACCGGTCTCGCGCAATCGGGCGGCGGTGGGATGTGTGTACGCCGCCGGCAGCGGCTCGTCCGAGAACCACGAGTCGGCGATGAACCGGCCGGTGCCCGACGGGTTCATGACGTCCCCGCCCCACAGTGTGTCCAGACCCAGGATGGCGTCGGCGATCGGATTCATGCGGCCGCCTCCTCGTGCCCCCCCCCTCGGCGCACGGAGCCGAACCAGAGATAGCAGCACAGCCCCACGAAGAGCAGCGCCGACACGAGCTGCGAGACCATCGGATTGTCGTAGAACGGCGTCTTCACCAGGCTCTCGCCGTACCAGGGGAACAGGCGGAACGCCGCGCCCAGCACGCCGCCCAGCGCCCCGCCCGCCATCAGGCCGGAGGCGATGACGACGCCGCGCTCGCGCATCCGCGCGCCGCGGTGTCCGCCGATGCGCTCGGACCGCCGGCCGACGTAGTAGGCGATGAACCCGCCCACCAGTGCCGGCGAGTTGAGCTCGAGCGGGAGGTACATCCCCAGCGCGAAGGTGAGCGAGGGCACGCCGAGCATCTCGGTGACGAGCGCGACCATCGCGCCGACGCCGAAGAGGATGTAGGCGACCGGCTGCTGGCTCATGAAGCCCTGCACCAGCGCCTTCATGATCGAAGCCTGCGGCGACGCCAGCACCGCGCGCACGTCCCCCGGCAGCGCCTCCCCGAACTGGAAGGTCCGCGCCAGCATGATGATCGTCAGGGCCACCGCGATCGACGCGGCGACCACGCCCAGGAACTTCACCCACTCCTGCACCCGCGGCGTCGCCCCGAGCCAGTACCCCGTCTTGAGGTCCGTGATGAACTGGCCCGAGACCGACAGCGCGGTGCACACCATGCCGGCAATCGCCATCACGAAGAACATCCCCGTGGTGCCCGAGAGCCCGAACCGGAGCAGCACCACCGACGAGATGATGATCGTCAGCATCGTCATGCCGGAGACCGGATTGCGCGCCACGGTGGCGATGGCGTTCGCGGCGACCGACGTGAAGAAGAACGAGAAGACCAGCGTCAGCGCGAGGCCGATCAGCACCACGTCCAGCGACGTGTGCAGGCTGGAGAAGAACACGCCGGCCGCGAGCGCGGTCACCACCACGCCGATCAGGATGGTCAGCACCGACATGTCGCGGTCGGTCCGTTCGTCCGCGGCCTTCTCCCCAGTGCGGAACGCCTTGAGCGCGATGCCGAACGAGCCCGCCACGATCCGGAGCGACTTCACGATCCCGAAGATGCCCGCGGTGGCGATCGCGCCGACCCCGACGAACCGCACGTAGCCGCGGAAGATCTGCGTCGCGGTCATCCCCGCGATGGGCGCCGTGGCCGGGTAGACCACGTCGGGCAGGTGCCGCCCGACGAACCAGATGATCGGCACCAGGACGAAGTTCGAAAGCACGCCGCCGGCGCACAGCACCATCGAGGACCGGAGCCCCATCACGTAGCCGAGCCCCAGGATGAAGCCGATCGCGTCGAAGTTGAAGACGACTTTGGCCCGCTGCGCGACGGCCTCCACCGCCGGGATGAACCGGAAGTCCACGTACTCCTTCCACACCTGGAAGGTCGTCACGAAGAAGTCGTAGATGCCGGCGATCAGCGTCGCCTCGAGCAGCAGCCGCGCCTGGGAGCCGCCCTTCTCCCCGGTGACCAGCACCTCCGTGATGGCGGTCGCTTCCGGGTAGGGGAACTGACCGTGCATCTCGCGCACGAAGTAGCGCCGCAGCGGGATCAGGAACAGCGTCCCCAGCACGCCCCCGGCGAGGCAGATGAAGATCGTCTGCAGGGGATGCGGGTTGAGCTGCAGGATCCACAGCGCCGGCAGCGTGAAGATGGCGCCCGCCACCACCGAGCCCGCCACGCCGCCGATGCCCGTCATGATCACGTTCTCGAGCAGGGTCGAGCGCCGGCCGTAGACGCGCGCCAATCCGATCGCGAGGATCGAGATCGGGATTGCAGCCTCCATCACCTGCCCGACCTTCAGGCCGGAGTAGGCCGAAGCGACGCTGAAGACAACGCAGAAGACCAACCCCCACAGGACGGCCCGCCAGCTGGCCTGCGGGATCTCCTGGGCAGCCGGCACGACGGGCTGATAGACCTGACCCGTCTCCAGCGGCGTGTACGCATTTTCGGGAAGGGACGTCGTGTCCGGCGCGGTCATGGAACCTCCGGAAAGGACTGGGCCGACTCCGTGCAAGAAAGGTGCTAGGTGGTGGGTTGCAGGCAACGGGTTGTAGGTTGTGGGTTGTAGGTTGTAGCACCACAACCCACCACCCACAACCCACAACCTACCACCCACAACCTGCCTGAATGATCAGCGAGCATCATATACGCGTCTCACGCACCGCCCGATACTACGTGGACGGGGCCCTGAACGGCACCGTCCGCGATGTCTGGATCGCCTGTCACGGCTACGGGCAGCTCGCGGCCGAGTTCATCGGGGATCTTGCGGCGCTGCGCTCGCGGGACCGCGTGATCGTGGCCCCGGAAGGGCTCTCGCGCTTCTACTTCGAAGGCGGGTTTCACGGCCCGGACAGCAAGGTGGGCGCGACCTGGATGACGCGAGAGGACCGCCTGGCGGAGATCGAGGACTACGTCGCGTACCTCGACGCGCTGCACGACGCGGTCCTGGCGCACGTGGACCGAAAGGCGGCGAAGCTCACGGTGCTCGGCTTCTCACAGGGCACCGCCACGGTCTCGCGGTGGATCGCGGCCGGGCGCGTGCAGCCGGATCGCGTGATCCTGTGGGGCGGGCTCCTTCCTCCCGACCTCGACCTGGACGCCGCGCGCGGCGCCCTGACGCGAGCCGAGCTGGTGCTGGTCGCGGGGCGCCGCGATCGCTTCGTGGACGACGCGAAGCTGTCCGCGCAGGTGGCGGCGCTGGAGCGCGTCGGGATCACGACCCGCACGGTCCGCCATCCCGGCGGGCACCGCCTGAACGCGGAAGTCCTCGCGGATCTCGCGCGCGGTGGCACTCGCGACAGGGCCGGATAGAGCGGGCGGCGCTTCGGAGGTGTCGTGCGGCGTTCCGCGCACGTCCGGCGCCTCTGAGCGCCGCGCCCCACTTACCTACCTGCCGCGCCCCGCGCCGCCCGGCGCCAGCCGCCGGGCCAGCCAGTCCGCCAGCGTATCCAGCACGTCGCGCCCGATCGCCGTGTCCTTGAGGGCCGGGTACTCGCTCGGCGACCCGTCCGTGGGCGAGACCAGGAACAGGTGGTTGAGGTGCGGGAAGACGTGCTCGGTCACGTCGCGGTTCCCGGCCGCACGCATGGCCGCGGCGAGGGTGTCGGCCTGCCCCGCGCTGACCTGGCGGTCCACCTCGCCCTGCAGGATCAGCACCGGCTGACGGACCCGGCGCGCCGTGGGCAGCGGATCGTACGCGCGGAACCACTTCATCCAGGGTGACGTCGTCGCCGAGTCCCCGAGCACCTGGCGGAGCGCCTCCGCTTCGAGCTCGGAGCGGCGCTGCGGCGTGAGACTGCTCTCCCGCTCGAACGGGCCAATCGCCTGGTCCCTCAGCACCTCCGTGCCCGGCTCCGAGGTGCCCGCCATCATGACGATCGCCGCAATCTCGGAGTCGCGCGCCGCCACCATCGGCGCGATGAGGGCGCCCTCGCTGTGACCGACCAGCGCGATGCGACCGGGCGCGATGTCCGGACGGCTCCGCAGCCACGCCACCTCGGCGGCGACGTCGCCGGCGAAGTCCTCGGTCGTCGCCGAATGCGCGTTGCCGGTGGAGGCGCCGAAGCTCCGGTCGTCCACCCGCAGCACCGCAATGCCGGCCTCCGCCAAGCGCTCGGCGATCTGGCGGAACGGGCGGTACCCCTGCACCAGCGGCCAGAGATTCTCGTCACGGTCCTGCAGGCCGGAGCCCGTGATCATGACCGCGGCGGCGTACGGCGGCCCACCCCGCTTCGGGAGCGTCAGCGTCCCGCCCAGGGAGAAGGTGTCGCCGCTCGCGGGCCGCACCGGCACGCGCACCTCCACGGCCGTGTACGGAGCGTCAGCCGGCGCGCTATAATCCGGAGTCGGGCGGTGCATCCCCGGCAGCGGCGCCAGCGTGTCCCTGCCAACCCACCGCTCGACGCGCAGGCGCTGCAGCGAAACTTCCATCAGCGCGACCCTGCCCACGGCATCCAGCACCATCGGCGCGTCGGCGCCGCTGCCGGAAACGTGCGCCGAGTCGGCATGAATCGTGACCGCGAACGAGACCGCGGAATCCGTTTCCACGGCCCACACGTGGTAGGCCGTGTCACGCCGGCCGGCCCGGTTCACCAGGTCCAGCAGGCCGGCGATGGTCTGCGAAGCGATGAACGCGTCCAGGGGCGTCGCGGCCTTGCTCCAATGCCGCTCCCGGTTCGCGCCGGCATGCCGGATCTGCGTGAAGCGCAGGCTGTCTCCCGCGGCCACCGCCTCGTACGTGACCGTCAGGGTGTCTGCCGTCAGGCTGTAGGCCTCGAGCAGAAAGCGCGACGCGTGGCCGGCTGCGTCGAACTCGGTCAGGGTGGTCATACGCAGGCCGAGGAGCGGAACCACCATGCTCGTCTCCAGCCGCGTGGCCGTCCGCCGGAACGTCTCACGGGCCAGCTCGGCCCCGGCCTGGTAGAACCGATAGAGCCCCGCGTCCACGACGGGCTCCTGCGCCCGCGCCGCCGGCGCGGCCAAGGCCGCCGCCAGCACCACGGCGCCGGCGCGCCACCCACGACACCTACGCATGCTCGTCATTTCCCAACCTCTCCTTTGTCTGGCTTCGCGCCCGCGCCACGCGGGCCGCCCTTGAGCCGACCGGCCTCCGCCAACGACCGGCGCAGCAGGAACTCGATCTGCGCGTTGAGGCTCCTGAGCTCGTCCGCCGCCCAGCGCTGCAGCGCATCGTACACGTCGGGCTCCATCCTCAGCAGGAATCCCTTGCGCTCCGGCACGACGGCCTAGCGGTACAGGGTTCCGGTGTTCACGACCGGCTGCGTCGCCTGCTCAGAGCAGAGCACGACGAGCAGGTTGCTCACCATCGTTGCCTTCCGCTCCTCGTCCAGTTGGACGATGCCGCGCTTCGACAGATTGTCGAGCGCCATCTCCACCATGCCGACCGCACCCTCCACGATGCGCTGCCGCGCGGCGATGATCGCGTTCGCCTGCTGCCGCCGCAGCATCACCCCGGCGATCTCCGGCGAGTACGCCAGATGGCTGAACCGCGCCTCGCGAACCGCCACGCCCGCCTTGGCGAGGCGGTCCTGGATCTCGTGCTGCAGCCGCTCGGCGATCTCCGCCGTGTGGGTGGCCAGGGACTTCTCGCCTTCCTGATGCGCGTCGTAGGGGTACTGGCTGGCGAGGTTCCGCAGCGCGGACTCGCTCTGGACGTGGACGTAGTTCTCGTAGTTGTCCACCTCGAACATCGCCTCCGCCGAATCCACGACCTGCCAGACGACGATGGCCGCGATCTCCACCGGATTCGAGTTGCGGTCGTTCACCTTCAGCTTCGCCGTCTCGAAATTCCGCACGCGCAGAGATATCGGGCGCTTCGTGAAGAACGGATTCGCCCAGTTCAGGCCCTGCGTCTTGGCGCTCCCCACGTACCGGCCGAACAGCAGGAGCACCTTCGCCTGGTTCGGGTTGACCATGAACAGCCCGCCCCACGCGATCAGCACCACCAGATCGAGGAGGCCATACCCCACCATGGCGGGGACGCTTTGGGTTACGATCGCGTTCTGCAGCGCGTAGCCGCCCAGCAGCGAGGCGGCGATGAGGATGATGAGCGCGGTGAAACCGGGAACGGCCTTGTGCTCGACTTCGCGGAACATGGGGCAACCTCCTTGGGTGCCTCGACGATATCGTTATGATATCATCCGATCAAGTCCCGAAGCCCGTCGGGATTTCCAACACATTGATGTTGAAAAGGTTACGGCGCCCGAGCAGGGCCGCGAGGCAGCGGCTCCGGCAGGTCTGCCACCACGTACGCCATCACCGCCATGGCCGCGACGCACTCCGCCATCTCGTGCGGGTCGAGCTTGTCCACGGTGTCGGCGTCGCTGTGGTGGTACCAGAAGTAGCGCGTCTGGTCGGTCTTGAGCTCCATCCCCGGCACGCCACGCTCCATGATCGGGCCGATGTCGGTCCCGCCGCCGCCCCTGGTGACGGTGTCGGCGCCGAGCGACGAGAGCAGCCGGCCGATGCGGCGGACGATCGCAAAGGCGGAATCGGAGCCGGAGAACCCGAAGCCCGACGGGCGGAAGACGCCGCCGTCGGATTCGATGGCGAGGACGTGCCGCGCCAGCTCCGCGGCGTGGGTGTCCCGATAGGCTTCCCCGCCCCGATCCCCGTTCTCCTCGTTGACCCATGCGACCACGCGCACCGTGCGCCGGGGCCTCAGGCCGAGCCGCTGCATGAGGCGGAGTGCCTCCCAGGCGACGATCACGCCGCCGCCGTCGTCCATCGCGCCGGTGCCGACGTCCCACGAGTCGCTGTGGCCGCCCATCACCACGACTTCGTCGGGGTTGGTCGAGCCGGTGATCTCGGCCACGGCGTTGCGCGACGGAGCGTCGGGGAGCATGTGCGCTTCCATCTTGAGCTGGACGACGACGGACTGACCGCGCAGCTGCATCCGGTGCAGCATCGCCGCGTCCTCGATCGAGATGGCGGCGAACGGAATCGGGTGCACGGTGGAGTCGTAGTAGGTGGCTCCAGTGTGGGGCTCGCGCATCTCGAAGGGGGAGACGGAGCGGAGCAGCGCCGCGACCGCGCCGGCCTTCGCGGCGGCGACCGCGCCGTGCGCGCGGTACTGCACCGTCACGCCGTAGTTCACGTACGGCGCGTCGAACAGCACGATCTTGCCGCGGGCTTCGGCGGCGCGGGCCGCCAGCTCGGCGTAGTCACTCACGACGAGCACCGGGGCCGTGATGCCACCGGCCGGCGTCCCGATGCTGCCGCCGAAGCCGAGCATCGGCAGGCGGGTCCGCCGCGGCTCGACCAGCTCGAGCGACTCCGCGCCGCGAACCCAATGCGGCACCATCGCGGGCTCGGCGCGGACGTGCTCTAGACCGTCGGTCCGCATCCGGTCCAGCATCCAGTCGATGGCCCGCTCCAGGCTCTCGGAGCCACTCAGGCGATTGCCGAACCGGTCCGTCAGCTCGGCAAGGCGTTGCCAGGCGGAGCTGTCCGCGAGCGCAGCATCGATCAGCCGGTCCGCCACCGTGCGGTAGCGGCCCTCGAGCGAGGCGGTGTCAACGGCCGCCTGCGCGGCCAGAGGTCGTGGCGCAAACGCGAGCGCCACAGCGACGAGCAAGAGCAGGGCTGAGCGGCAGGTGCGGGTCATGGCCGAGTGGGTTGAGGATTGGCGGTCGGGGACTCGGGGACGCGAACGGTTACCAAGAGAACCGGCGCCGGGCAAGCGCCCGGCGCCGGTTCGTCCATCCCGCGCCGACCCGGCGGATCAGAACATCAGCCACGTCACCAGGTAGAGCGTGTTGTTGTCCGACGCGTTGCGCCCGCCGCCGTCGTAGTTGTTCATCCGGCCGTTGAACTGCCCGTAAGCCGTGTACTGCAGGGCGATGCGCGTGTTCTGCCACGGGTTGTAGTCCACCTCCGCGAGCAGGCCCGACGTGTTGGGGCTACCCGCAAGACTGCCGCTCACGGCCCCCACCGGGTAGAGCGTCGGGTCGGTCGTGCCCGTGGTGTAGAAGGGCATGGCGGAGAGCGCCCACTGCTGCCCCACGTGGTACGTGCCCCGCACCCGGAAGACGTTCACGCTCTGCGACGTCACGCTCGCGACCCCGGCCGCCACGCTGGCGTCCATCGAACGGGTCTCGTGGATCCACGTGCCCGTGACCGTCAGCTCGTCGTGACCGAACGGCCGCATGTACTCGAAGTCCAGAGCGAGATCGGTGTAGGTGTCCGTGGCGCCGCCGGGCACGAACGACCCGGGCTGCCGGTTGGCATGCATCCCGTACGTCCCCACTTCGAGGTAGTTGTCACCGAACGCCTTCGTAAACGCGAGCCTCCAGTACGGCGCCACGCCTTCGATGATGCCGCTCGCCATCGAGTCGAACGGCTGCGCCGTCCCGACCGGCGAAGAACGATACCCGCCGACCTCCGCGTACACCGAGTTGTTCCAGTATAGATAGCCGCTCAGGCCGGCCACCTCCTGCGCGAGCGTCCCGTCGATCAGCGTGTAGCCCGCGGGCGACGGCGCCACGGAGGAGCCGACGTACGGGAATCCCCACGCCGGCGTGCTGTTCCACAGGTCCTGGAGCGTCGGATTGTTGTTGAGGCTCAGCCCGAACGTCGTAGGCTGCGCGAACAGCGTGCCCGGCGTCGCGAAGCGCAGGCTCGTGTTGTCGAGGTGCATGCTGCCGCTCTGCGCGTCGTACGTCAGCTGGACGAACGCCCCGATCTTCGGCGTGATCGCGCCCGCCAGGAAGACGCTCAGCTGATCGGGCAGCAGCACGTTGCCGTTGGGCGCCCCGTCCATCCGCTTCTGCAGCTCCGTGAGCGACGCCTGCGCCATGATCGAGACGATCGGCATCAGGTTGAGCGACAGCTCCTGGCGCCCGGCACTGTCCGTCGCCTCGATCTTCTCGATCGCGCTCAGCGTGTACCCGTTGAGCTTGAACATCCGCCCGAATTCGGTGAGCTCCGGGAACTGCGTATGGCAGACGCTGCACGGCATCTTGGTCTGACGGGCGAAGCTCGGGATCGCGCGGGCCTCCGGGGCGAGCGCGCCGGTAGCGATTCCGAGGGTGCCCAGCACCCCCAGGACCTGTCCGCGAGCACGGCTCACAGACATGACACCTCCACATGTGAGGGAACAGCTCTAATCACTAGTAAGTTAATGCGATATGTGAATTTCGTGCCAACACCCGGAACGCGCCTTCCGGGTCCGCTAATCTACCACCAACAACCCCACGGAGCCCCCGAAGCTATCGGGGATGGAGGGGACACCGGACGGCACGACCCACCGATCGCCGTCCACCAGCAGGGAAAAGCGGTGCGCGCCCTTGCCGAGGGCCACGTTCGCCTGCCAGCGCTCCCCGTCCAGGTGCTTGAGGGCGACGGGGGTCCAGTCGTTCCATTCGCCTGCGATCGCCACCTGCTGGGCGCCGGGCACGACGAAGGTCACGCGCTCGCGCCCGGGCTCGGCGGATTCGATCGTCACGCTCCGCCGGGATCCGCCGCCGTAGACGCTCGGCATTCGCGTGTCGGTGCGGCGTCCCGAGGGTCGCAGCCAGACGCCGACGCTGAGGAAGCTGCCGCTGGTGAAGCCGCTGATGTCGCGGGGATAGTTGCCGGCCTGGGCCTCGAGCGTCACCCACGGCGCCGCACGGTAGGCGAGGCGCCCCTGCAGCCAGGGCTTCCCGCCCAGGTCGCCGGTGCGGCCGCCCGCCAGCGCGCTCAGATCCACCGGTCCCCAGCGATAGGCGACTTGGGCCGTGGCGTCGGCGAAGTCGATGCCGCGGGCGTGCGTGGCGTCGAGTGCACCCTCGAAGCTCCACGGCCCCGCATCGGTGCGGGCGCGCACGTTGCCTGCGATGGTGCCGCTCGACATCGAGTCGATGCGGCGCACGGCACCGACGGCGACCCCGGCGGACAGGACCGAGCTTCCGACGAGGACGGATCCCACCGGGCCCACCGCCAGGAGCCCGCTCCACACGCCGTCGCTGACCCTGCCCGCTTCGCCGTCGGCCTTGAGGCCGACGCCGGCGCGGGAGCCCACCAGGCGGATGCCGTAGAAGCTCCCGCTCGCCTGGGAGGCCCACCAGCCCGCGGCGAAGCGCGCGTAGGAAGCGTCGAGAGCGGCGACGAACTGCGGCGCATCCCACGTCAAACGGGCGGTGCCCACCCCCGCCGAGCCGGAGATGGCGTTCGCATAGCTCGCGCGAACGCCTCCCAAGCGCACCGATAGCTGCTGTGCCGAGGCGCTGGATGCGGCGACGGCGAAGACTGCGGCGAGGACCTGCCCGACCGCGCGCGGCACGTCGCAATCGCGCTAGACGCTAGGGGCGAAGCGGTCCGGCGGGATGATCCGGCCCGGGAGGGACGCCTGGGGGCCGGTCGTGCTTGTCGCCCGGCGGGCCGCCGGCATCGTCCCCGTGAGGCGGCAACAGCCTGTTGCCGATCTCGCCCGGCGACATCCCCTGGTCGTGCATCGAGCGGGCGACGGACGGCAGATCGAGCAGCTGAGACATCGGGCGCCGGTGCTGCATGGCCTCCACGACGATCGTCACCGCCTGCTTGACGCCGAGGCCCTGGGCGGTGAGGGACGTCGCCACGCTGAGCGCCGGGGAGGCCTCCTCGGCCGTGCCGGCGGCGCGCACCACGCTCTGGATCTGGTCCGGCTGGAGTCCGCCACCCATCGCCTCGGCGGCTGCTGCGATCACGTTCCCCGACGGATGCTCGAGACCCGCCGCCCGCACGGCGGCGCCCGCCTCGGCCATCCGGCCGGCGAACTGCCGCACGGCGGACACAATGCGCTCCGACGACACGTGCTTGGCCCATCCTTCGATCGCCTTGTCGGCGAGCGGATCGGCCGGCACTCCCTGGGCCACTGCGTCGGACGCGATGCGTTGCACCTCCTGCGCCAGCTGGGCCGGCAGGCCCCGCGCCGTCAGCCGGGCTTCGATGCTCCCTGCCTGCGCCGCGAGTGAGCCCGGCGCGGCCATCAGGGCGGCCAGCACCACCCACCGTATGCCCCGGCCGTTCATGATCGCACCAGTCCTTTCGGTCCGACGACGATGACGCTGTTGCGCCCGCCGAACCCGTCATCCACTTGCGAGTGCGCCGTGGGATCGGCCACCCACCGCGTCTGATCCACGACGAATTCGTAGCGGTGTTCCCCGATCGGCAGCGGCACCGTGATCGACCAGATGCCGGCGGCGCCCCGGACCATCGGCAGCGCGTCGGTGCGCCATCCGTTGAACGAGCCCGCGACCGCGACCGACCGCGCCTCGGGCGCGACCAGCTCGAACCGCACGAAGACCGTGTCCGGCGCCGCGGCCGCCGCGACGCGCTGTGCGCCGCTGCGCGAGAGCTCCGGGCGGCGCGGGGCGAGCCACAACACCAGCACCGCCGCCGCGGCCAGCGCGGCCACCCAGACCGGACGCACCGGCACCCGGTGCGACGACACCACCCAATGCCACGCCCCGTGGCCCACCGGCACGGCACCGCGGCGCCGCACCGCGGCCATCACGGCCTCGTCCAACGCCGCATCCACCGGCTCGAGGCGGTCGGCGAACGCCCGCGCGAGATTCGCCAGGCGGTCGGCCGCGGCACGCTCCTCGACGGACAGCTCCCCGAACGGCTCCCCGTCCAGATAGCGATGCGCGTCGGCGCCGAACGCCCGCCGATCCGTCATGGCATCCCTCCCAGCAGCTCCCGCAGCATGTCGCGCGCGCGGTAGACTCGCATCTTCAGTGCATCGGTTCCGACACCCAGCAGCTCGGCCATCTCCTCATACGACCGGCCCTCCACGTGCTTCATCACGAACGCCTCTCGCTGCTCGGGCGTGAGCTGCGCCAGCGCGGTCTCCAGCGTGGCCGCCAGCTCCGCGCGGTCCACCGCCGCGTCGGCGCGCTCCCCGCCGGCCGGATCGACGGCCTCCAGATCCACCGCCTCGTGGCGCCGCCCCACCACGTTCCGGCACTGGTTGGCGAGGATGCGGAAGAACCAGGCGCCGAAGCGATCGGGGTTGCGGCAGGTGGCCAGCGCGTCGAACGCGCGGATGAACGCCTCCTGCATCGCGTCCTGCGCCGCGTCCCGGTCCCGGACCACCGCCAGGGCGTAACGCCCGAATTGCTCCCGGTAGCGCTCCACCAGGAACCGGTACTGCTCCACATCCCCATCCAGTACGCGGCGAACGATCGTCCCGTCGCTCGGCTCCAAACCCTCTGCCCCTATGGACTGGAGGACACGGTGTAAGGTAACGGCGGGAGAACCGCATCGTTACGCCGGCCGCGCCGCTCCGGGACACCGGCGCTGCGGCCCAAATTCCATGCTGCGCGATCGTGATTGCGGAGAGGCTACGCGGCCCGGCCGCCGGTCTTGCGCCAGTCCTCCCAATCCTCCGTCACGGCGTCTTTCATGACGCGCGCGGCCCGCTCCAACCAGCCCTTGCGCCGGGCCGCCAGACTTGCCGCGAGCTTCCGGCCCGCGGCGCTGCCCAGGTGCACATTGGCCGTTTCCCAACCCATCGCGTGGAGGAGGCGCAGCTCGTCGCGCTCGTCCGGGAGCGCCGCCAGCTCGATCCGCGAGCAGTCGGGCGCGAGCCGGCGCACGATCCACTTCTTCTGGAGGCGGACGAACGGGTCCCGGCACCGCACGGAGGCGTCGAGAACGTCCTGATACCGGATCTTCGCCGAGCGGCCGCCCTCCGCCCAGCAGCAGGCCGAGGGCGCGAGCGCCTTCGCCTCCCGCGCGACGGAGCCGCCGTGCCAGTCGGCGATGGCAACGAAGCGCTGGCGACCCAGACTGCCCAGACCGGCGATCCGATGGACGATGCGGATCGGGAGATTCCGCTCAGGCAGCATACGGTCCAGAGCGCGACGCGCGCCGGCCGGCACCCGGCCGCGCACGGTCGGGAGCTTCTCGAGCTTCTCCCAGAAGCTCCCGGGCTCGTGCAGGCGGTGGGTCGCCATGACGCGGAGCGTTTCGTGCGATTCCGCCAGCACGAACGGCCGCCCGCCTGCGCCGAGGCCCGCGCGGTATCCCTCGAGGATCGCCTCGGCCGCCGCCGCGTCGTCGATCGCCAGGTGACCCTCCGCGATCGCCAGGATGGCGCTGGTCGCAAGCCGCACGAGGTCGTGGGTGAAGGGCAGGCGCCACGCCTCGTCGAAGTCGTTGATGCCCCAGACGAGGCGGCCCTCGGCGTCGCGCCAGGTGCCGAAGTTCTCGACGTGGAGGTCGCCGACGGCGAGCACGCGCACGGCGCCGGCGAGCTCGGGGCAGAGCTCGGGCCAGCGCTGCGCCCAGCGATAGTAGGTGGCCCGCAGGAAGGGGAAGCGGTCCTGGCGCATCCGCTCGTGCTTCAGCCGGAGGTCCGGCGCGACGAGCGCGAGGCGCTCGCCAAGCCAGGCCTCGTACTGAGCGGTCGCCTTCGCGATCCGCATGGCGCCTCCGGAGACCGGGCAGGGCCCGGGGCTGGTGTGAACGGGATGAAGCTGGCTCCGGAGGTCCGTACGCGCGAGAGGCGGGCGGCGCTGCGCCGCCCGCCTCCCATGGCAGATCGTGGAACGCCTACAGGGCGAGGATCTTCTCCGCCTCGTCCTGGTCCACCTCGGTCACGTAGGTGATCCCGCTGATCTGCGCGGCCTCGCGGGTCAGCGCCGCGATGTCGTCCCGGTCGATGTAGCGCACCGCGAACTTGCGGGCGCCCGCCATCAGCTGGCGCAGCCCCTGAGCCAGGCGCATGTAGTAGGTGTAGTAGCCGATGGCCCCGACCGGCAGCTTGGCGAACCGGTCGCCGAAGCGCTCCCGCAGATCGGACGCTGTGACGAACACCTCGTCCACCGACGTGCCGAATCGCTCGATGTAGATCGGCAGGCTCGACTGCTCGATTGCATTGCCGATCGTCTTGGCGACCATCGCCGCGGCGAGCGGCGCGCGCGCCATCGCGATCAGCTTGGTGAACGGGGCGCCGAGCGCCAGCCCCTTGAAGATCTGGTCCTCGAATGTGAACCCGCCGGCCAGCGCGAGGGACGGGATGAACGCCCCCTTGGTGGCGAGGCGCTGCATGTAGTCGCGCAGCAGCGAGTGCAGCTCGATGCCCGGGATCCCCCACTCGTTCATCATCCGCCAGGGGCTCATCCCGGTGCCGCCGCCCGCCGCGTCCACCGTGAGCAGGTCGAGCTCGGCCAGCGACGCGAACTTGACGGCCCGCGCGAGATCCACCGGCCGGTACGCGCCCGTCTTCAGGAAGACGTGCTTGGCGCCGAGCTTGCGCAGCTGCTCCACGCGCTTGAGGAACGCGTCCTTGTCCACGAAGCCGACGCGCGAGTGGCGCTCGAACTCGTGGAAGTTGCCTCTCTTGAAGGCCTCGATCACCATCGGGTTCAGCGGATCGGGCAGCACGACGTACCCGCGGCGCTTGAGCTCCTGCGCCTTGGCCAGGTCGCGGATCTTCACCTCGCCGCCGATGTCCTTGGCGCCCTGGCCCCACTTCAGCTCGACGGTGGTGACGCCGAGTTTCTTCAGGGCGTACTCGTGCACCTCGGCCTTGGTGTCCTCGACGTTGGTCTGGACGACGACGTCGCCGTAGCCGTCCTCCTGCCAATCGCGGAAGCACTTGACCCGCCAGTCGAGGTCGGTGGCGGAGATGACCTTGCCGTCCGCGTACTTCGCGTCCATGTCCATCCCGACGACGTTCTCGCCGACGGCGATCATCGTCCCGGTGATGGCGGCGCCCGCCGCGATGCCGGGCCAGTTGTTCTTGGCCACGTTGGTCGAGCCCATCGCCGCGAGCGTGAACGGCAGCCTGCTCTTGATCGCGCCCGGGCTCTTCCCGATCGTGACCTCGAGATCCACGTTGGGGAACAGCGCCTTCTCGCTGTCGGCCTCGATCCCCCAGGCGCCGGTCGCCCGGCCCAGGATCGTGAAGTGCGAGAGGTCCACCGGATAGTCCTTCTGCCCGGCGGTCGTGATCAGCCCGAACGGCTGCGGGTAGATCATCTCCGGCCCGCGGTAGGCGGACTTCCCGATCTCGCACATCCCGATGCACCCGTCGATGCACGTGGCGCACATCCCGCTGAACGGGCTGATCGAGTCCTCGGTGCGGTTCTTGGTCAGCGTGGCGGCGGACGAATTGATACGCGTCAGGCTCATGGTTGTCTCCAGCTAGCGCGCCGTAGCGGTCGCGCGGATCTTGGTCCGCGCGTCGGCGCGGAACGGGCCAGCCAGCTCGCAGGCATGGCAGGGGTCCAGGAAACACATCGCGTCGTCGTAACTATTGAAGCACGGGGGCGAGAAGTTCAGGCACCCGTTGCATAGCGCCGACTCGGCCGTGCCGGCCTGACAGCGCAGCTCGCACACGGGGCAGACGTAGAGGCAGGCCCCGCACTGGCGGCACACCTCCGAGGTCTGGTCGAACGGGCGCGAGACCTGGCGGGTGGTGCCCCGGCCGGAGAAGCCGATCGCCCCCGCCATCATCTGCTCGTTGCAGATCCGCACGCACAGGCCGCACTGGATGCAGTCCTCGTGCTGTGCCTCGTAGCGGCATTCCCGCACGCCCATCGCCGAGGCGAGGTCCTGAATCCGCTTGGATTGCGGGCTCGTCGCGACGTACAGCTCGAGCAGCAGCCGCCGCGCGCGCTCGACCCGCGCCGAGTTGGTGCGCACCACCAGCCCCTCGGTGGCGCGCGTGGTACAGGAGGAGACGAGCCGGGATTTGGGGGCCGTCCCGACCTCCACCACGCACAACCGGCAGGCGCCGTACGGCGTCAGCCCGTCGGCGTGGCACAGCGTCGGGATCGGAATGCCGTACAGGCGCGCGGCCTCCAGCACCGTGGACCCCTCGTCCACCTGTACGGGCGACCCGTTGATCGTCAGTCGGACCATGTCGGTTCCTAGTTGACCAGGACCGCGTCGAACTTGCAGGACTCGAGACAGGCGCCGCACTTCGTGCAGCGCGCCTGCTCGATCGTGTACAGCTTGTTCTTCTCCCCCACGACGGCCTGCCCGGAGCAGAGACTGACGCACGCCCCGCACCCGTTGCAGGTCACCGGATCGATCGTGTAGGTGATCAGCTCCTTGCAGACCTTGGCCGGGCACTTGTGGTCGCGGATGTGGGCGAGGTACTCGTCGCGGAAGTAGCGCAGCGTCGAGAGCACCGGGTTGGGCGCGCTCCCGCCGAGGCCGCACAGCGACGTCTCCGACACCATCCACGCCACGTCCTCGAGCAGGTCGAGATCCTGCTCGGTGCCCTTCCCCTCCGAGATGCGCGTGACGATCTCCTTCATCCGCTGGGTGCCGACCCGGCAGCTGAAGCACTTCCCGCACGACTCGTCCTGGAGGAAATCCATGAAGTACTTCGCGATGTCGACCATGCAGGTGTGGTCGTCCATCACGATCATGCCGCCCGAGCCCATGATGGAGCCCGCGGCATTCAGGCTCTCGTAGTCCACCGGCAGATCGAGCTGCTCGGCCGGGATGCACCCCCCGCTCGGGCCGCCGGTCTGCACCGCCTTGCACGCGCGGCCGCCGGGCACGCCGCCGCCGATCTCCTCGACGACGTCGCGCAGCGTCGTCCCCATCGGCACCTCGATGAGCGCCGTGTTCGCCACGCTGCCCACGAGGCTGAACACCTTGGTCCCCTTGCTCCGCTCGGTGCCGATCCCGGAGAACCACGCACCACCCCGCGACACGATCACCGGGACCGTGGCCCACGTCTCGACGTTGTTGATGCACGTCGGCTTGCCCCACAGCCCCTTCTCGGCGGGGTAGGGCGGCCGCGGGCGCGGCTCCCCGACCCGCCCCTCGATCGAGGCGATGAGGGCCGTCTCTTCCCCGCACACGAAGGCGCCGGCGCCCTGCGCCACCTCGATGTGGAACCGGAAGCCCGATCCGAGGATGTCGTCGCCGAGCAGGTCGGCGCGCTCCGCCTGATGGATCGCCTCGGTCACGCGCGAGACGGCCAGCGGATACTCCTCGCGCACGTAGATCACGCCCTCGTGCGCGCCGAGCGCGTACCCGCCGATGATCATCCCCTCGATGACGCTGTGCGGATCGCCCTCCAGCACGCCCCGGTCCATGTACGCGCCGGGGTCGCCCTCGTCCGCGTTGCAGATCACGTACTTGGGGCTCCCCTTGGCGTCGCGCACTGCCTGCCACTTCCGCCCCGTGGGGAACCCGGCACCGCCCCGCCCCCGCAGCCCGCTCTCCGTCACCTCGCGCACCACGTCCTCGGGCTTCAGCGACCAGAGCGCCTTCCACAGCGAGCGATAGCCTCCGCGCGCCGCGTACTCCTCGAGGCTCGCCGGATCCAGAATGCCGCAGTTGCGCATCACGATCCGGAGCTGCCGGCGGAACAGCGGGAGCTCCGCGTAACTCGGCAGCCCATCCACCTTCGAGCCGTGGCCGTTGCAGTAGTCCGCGTGCTTGCCGGTGAGGGGGTTGTCGTCCCCCGTCATGATCGCCAGCGCCAGCTTCGGCTTCGCCTCCGGCAGCGCCGCGAGGATCTCGGGCACCTGCTTCGGCTTCACCCGGCCGTAGGTGACCCGCGGGCGGCCCGGCACCCAGATGTCGAGCAGCGGCTCCTGTGAACACCAGCCGATGCACCCGGTTTCGGCGACGATGTAGGGGAGCTTCTTCTCCGCGACCACCTTGCGCACCTTCTCGAGCACCTCTTCGGCGCCGGCGGCACGCCCGCACGTGGCCATGCCGACGAGGATCTTGATCCGCTCGGGATAGAGCGACGCCCGCCCGTGGATCGCGACCCGCTCCAGCTCCTCGAGGTCCGTGATGTGATGCACGCGCTCAACCATCGGTCGCGTCCTTTCCGGCAGGGCGCTTCTTGCGATAGCGGTTCAGCACGCGCTTGATCTTGCTCTGCTCCAGCGTGGCATAGATGTCCTTATCCACCCGCAGCACCGGGGCCAAACCGCAGCATCCCAGGCAGCGCACCGTCTCGACGACGAACTCCATGTCGGGGCTCGTCCCGAGACCCACCGTGCCCGTTTCCGTCTCGACCCGGTCCAGGATCTTCGGTCCGCCCCGCACGTGGCACGCGGTCCCGAGACACACCTGCACCACGTGCCGGCCGCGAGGCTTCAGGCTGAAGCACCGGTAGAAGGTCGCGAGCTGGTACACGTCGGAGAGCGGCACATGCAGCTTCCGCGATACTCGGCGGAGCAGCTCTTCCGGCAGATAGGAATATGTGGATTGGATTTCCTGCAGAATCGGGACGAGATTCGCGCGTCGCTCCTCGTACTTGTCGACGATGGTCTCGTCCAGGATGGGCGTCTCGACTGTGGGCATAGCCGCAGCGATCTCCCGCCAGGGGTCGCACTACAACGCGTAGGCCCAGTTTCGGACCCGCAAATCTTGCGCCTGCACAGGACACTAACCGCTGAGGAATTCGCTCCCTTTTCCTTTCGGACAGCCGTTCGGCGGCGCGGCGCGACGGGTCCGTAGCGATGCGGATTGCGCCGAGCCCGAGGTGGTCGCTGGCGCAGGGATGCAGCGTCGGCGCTCGTGCGCCCGCCCGGAGGTCTCCGGGTCCAGCTCCGGATCGAGCACGCGGTGGCGCGGGCCGCGCCTCGCACGCTACCATTGGCGGATGCGCCCGCACGTACGACGCAGCGTCCTGGGCCTGGCCGTGGGAGCGGCGGTCGCGCTGATCCTGACCGTGCTGCACGGCACCTACCCGATGCAGTCGCTCGAGCTGAAGACGCTCGACTGGCGCTTCCGGACGCTGCACGACCGGACACGCGCCGACACCGGCATCGTGATCGTGGACGTGGACGAGCTGAGCCTCGACCTGCTGCGGCGCTCGGTCGGGCGCTTCCCATGGCCGCGCGACGTGTGGGCGATGGTCGTCCGGTATCTGTCCGCGGGCGGCGCGAAGGTCATCGCGTTCGACTTCGGTTTCCCCGATCCCGATCTGCCGAACCCCGCGCGGGACAGCGCGTTCGCGGCCGAAGCCCGGGCGGTGGGGAACGTCGTGCAGACCCTCTCGTTCCAGCAGGAGTTCGACGCGGGCGCGGCACGGCTGGCCGCATACCGCGAGGACAGCGTCGCTCTGGCGCGGCTCGCGGACTTCGCGTGGCCCGTCTCCGGGCTCTCGGCCGGACAGGCGTTCCAGGGGGTCGAGCACCCGTACCGCGCCCTGCTCGACGCATCGCGCGCGGTGGGGAGCATCAACTTCACGCCCGACGCTGTGGACGGCACGGCGCGCCGCGTCCCGCTCTTCTACGGCTTCCGGGGCCGTGCCTATCCGGCCCTGGGCCTCGCCGCCGCGGCCGTCGCGGACTCGGCGCGGTTCCGCTCGGGGCCGGCGCGGTTCGGCTCGCGCGTCCTCGCGCTCGGCTCGCTCACGGTGCCGCTGGATGGGGGCGGGCTGCTCCTCAAGTGGCGCGGCCCCTATCGCGATCCCCGGCGCGGCGTCGAGACGTATCGCATCTACCCGGTGGCGCAGATCCTCAACTCGTACGCGCAGCTCGCCTCGGGCCGGACGCCCGAGGTGCCGCTCGCGGCGCTGAAGGACAAGATCGTGTTCGTCGGCGCGTCGGGCGCGGGGCTGTTCGAGGCGCGCGCCAATCCGTTCGGCCCTGCCGATCCGGGCGTGCTGATCCACGCGACATTGGCCGACAACCTGCTGACCGGGGACTTCCTGACGCGGGCGCGCCCCGCGGCCAACCTGGCTGCGATCGTGCTCGCCGCCCTGCTGGCGGGCGTGGCGGCGTCGTTCATCGAGTCGGTGTGGTGGAGCGCCGCGGCGGGCGTCGGCCTCACGCTGGCGTATGTGGCGCTCACCCTCGGCCTGTTCGGCGCCGGAGGCGTCTGGCTCGACGCGGCGTCGCCCGCGCTCGCCATCCTGCTGACGTTCACGGGCGGGATGGCGGTCAACTACATGACCGAGGGGCGGCACAAGCGGCAGATCCGCGAGATGTTCTCCAAATACGTCGCGCCGGAGTACGTGGCGCAGCTGGCGGAGGACCCGTCGAAGATCAACCTCGGCGGGCGGCGGGCGGAGCTGACGATCCTGTTCAGCGACATTCGCGGCTTCACCTCGATCTCCGAGAAGCTGGAGCCGCACCAAGTGATCGAGTTCCTGAACGAGTACCTCTCGGAGATGGCGGCGATCGTCAAGCAGGCCGGCGGGACGCTGGACAAGTTCATCGGCGATGCGGTGATGGCGTTCTGGGGCGAGCCGGTGCCGCACCCGGACCACGCGGATCGGGCGGCGGACTGCGCGCTGGCGATGCAGGCGAAGACGGCCGAGCTGGCGAAGCGGTGGGCGGCGGAGGGGAAGCCGGACATCCACATCGGCGTCGGCATCAACACCGCCGAGGTGGTGGTCGGGAACATCGGCTCGCTGGATCACAAGCTCGACTACACGGTGATCGGCGACGGCGTGAACCTGGCCTCGCGCCTCGAGAGCGCCAACAAGGAGTTCCACACCGGGATCATCGTGAGCGAGTTCACCCTCGCGAAGCTCGGCGACCGCTTCGACGTGCGCCCCCTGGGCGACGTGAAGGTGAAGGGGAAAGAGCGGCCGGTGGCGATCTACGAACTGCTGGGACGCAGGGCGGCGGCCGGGACGCGCGCCGCCGGCGGGGAGGCGGTCAGATGAGAACCGGGCATGGGGTGGCGCGGCGGATCGCGCTCGCGGCGCTGCTGGCCGCCGGCACGGCGTCCGCGGCCGAGGCGCAGAAGGCGGAGTGGACCGACGTGGTGTACGTCCCCGGGAAGTGGGCGGGCGGGAAGCTGGTGAGCCGGCGCACCACCGATCCACGGACGGACACGCTCGCGCTCGTGATGCGCGTGGATTACTTCTCGGCGCCGCCGAGGTGGCGCGCGGAGATCCGGCGGACCGCGGACGGCCAGACGATGGGGAGCCCGGACATCCTCATCGGCGAAGGGACGCGGGCCGCGGTGGTGACGGCGCTTGGCGCGACGCCGCTGGAGCAGCACGTGTTGGGTCAGGACCCGCTGGTCCGCGCAGCCGTGGTGTTCGACCGGAACGGCCGCGCGCCGGGGCCGGCGGCGGGGCGGCTGGTGGAGCGCGCCCCGGACGGGAGCGTCGGCCGGATCGTGTTCCGCCGCTCGGTGATGAACCCGAGCTTCGCCGACGCGCTGCTCGATCCGGGCGCGCGCAGCGGCGGGCGCAACCTGTTGGCCAGCGGGATCGCCGCGGTGGGCGACCAGCGGCAGGCGAGCGTGGTCGCGACCGCCGGCGCGCGGGGCGTGGATCGCGTGAAGACGCCGGGGGGCGACGTGCCGGTGACGCCGGACAGCGCCGCGATTCGGCGGCTGGACGCGTTCGTGGTGGGCGCCGTCTCGCTCGAGGACTTCATGCGCACCGGGGGGCTCGGCCCGTACGCGGTGAAGAGCGATTCCGCCGGGAGGCAGCCATGAACCGCGTCCACCGGCTCGGCGCAGGGCTCGGCGCGGCCGCCTGCCTCATGGTCGCCGCCGCGCCACCGGCCGCGGCCCAGGGCATCCTCGACCGCCTGCGCCAGGCGGCGAACATCGTCCGCACGCTCCTGCCGATCAGCACGGAGAAGGAAGTCGAGATCGGGCGCGGGATCGCGGCGACGATCGCGGGGCGCTACCCGGTTTCCACCGACACCACGCTCATGCGGTACGTCAACCTGGTCGGTCTCACCGTCGCGAGCCAGGACCCGCGCGGCGACATCGTCTACCACTTCGCGGTGCTCGAGACCCCGACGGTCAACGCCTACGCCGCGCCGGGCGGGTACGTGTTCGTGACGCGGGGCGCGCTCGCCCTCATGCAGAACGAGGCGGAGCTGGCCGGCGTGCTGGCCCACGAAGTCGGCCACGTGAACCGGAAACACGTGATCAACCAGATCCGCAAGTCGGACACGATGCGCGAGGTGCGCGACCAGCTCGACATCCAGGGCGCGACGCTCGACAAGGTGGTGGGGACCGGCTCCAACGCCCTGTTCATGGGACTCTCGCGCGACGACGAGCTCGAGGCCGACAGCCTCGGGCTGGAGTACGCCAGCGCCGCCGGGTACGATCCGGGCGGCCTGGCCGCGTTCGTCGCGCGGCTCAACAGCCACGCGGGCGAGGGGCCGGTGTCCGAGTTCTTCGCCACCCACCCGAAGCCGGACGATAGGGTCGAAAGGCTCGATACCATCGCGCAGCGAGAGCACCTGGCGGGCGGAGCCGATCTGCGGGACCGCTTCAGGGATAACGTCCGGGCTGCCCGGTAGGAGCCTCCCCGCCGCTGGCAATCGTGAACCGCGGGCGGCATGCTTACTGCGCACGCACGTCCCTGGCGACCCCACGCTTCAGCGGAGCAGCGGCATGGCAGCGCGGCAGCTTCGACTCGGTCTCATCGGCACGGCACTGGTCTCCGCGGCCATCGCGCTTCCCTGCGGGGCGGCGGCCCAGGCTCCGGGAGCCGCTCCCGCGGCGGCGCAGGACTCCTCCCTGTTCGAGATCGCGGCCATGCGCGCGCGCCTCGTCGCGTCGCGGGAGGAACGCGAGGCGGCGCGGGGACGCGCCGCTCGAACCGATCCCGCCCTGACGCAGTACCTCGCGGGCGTCGCCCAGCTCGGCAAGCGCCAGTTCGACTCCGCGCTGGCGCCGCTCCAGACGGCGCTGGCCGCGAGCCCGAACAGCGCGCGCTATCACGGCGACCTGGGCTACACCCTGGCCGGCCTCGGACGCTGGGAGGAGGCCGGAAACGAGTACGCGGCTGCGACGCGCCTCCAGCCCACGAATCCGTGGTATTACGTCGGCCTCGCCTCCGTGCGCGCGAAGCAGGAGCGTTGGCAGCAGGCGGGCGCGAACTACGAGGCCGCGGCGGGCCTGGACAGCTCCGTCATCGATCGCCGCTTCGTGGACGCCGTCAGCAACTGCATGGAGCGCGGCAGGTTCGTGCCGGAGCTGCTGACCTGGTCGCGGATCGCCGTCGCGCGCTATCCCGACGATCCCGTGCCCTGGCTCCGCTTGGCGACCCTGCTGCGCCAGAGCGACTCCGCGGAGGGCCTGGCCGCGATGCGGCACTTCCGTGCGCTGGCCCCGGACCAGCTGATCGGCGCCGCGCTGTACGCGAGTTACCTGGTCGGCCTCGAGCAGTACGACTCATCGCTGGCGCTGGCCCGCCAGGCCGCGGCCGACTCGACGCTCTGGCCCTACGCGTGGCCCGTGTATCTCCGCGTCGGGGCGAACCTGTTCCAGGCCAGGGACCTCGTGCAGGCGTCGCAGGTCCTCGCGGAGGGCCGCGCCTACGCTCCCGCCGCCCGTCGCGCGCAGTTCTCGCTGTTCCTGGGTTACACGAACGTGCAGCGCCTGGGCCCGCTCTACACCGACGCGGCCCAGAAGAAGGACTGCGCCGAGGCGCACCGGGTGGACACCCTCGAGACCTCGGTGCGGCACGACCTGGAGGAGGGCAAGGCCGTCGGCGACAGCACCAAGATCAACCAGGTCCTCACGGGGGTCCTGACGCAGGCCCGGACGCGGATCAATGAGCTGCTGGGCCGATGCGCCAAACCCTGATATGACAAGGCGCTACGACACCCCTGGCAGGCGCGACCATTCCGCTGGCGCAGGGAACGGCGTCGCGGCATCTTTATTGCTCGTCTACCGCCGGACCGCGGCGGCGGGCGCTCCGCCTCCGGGCCCGTGACCACAGTCGAAAGGGAGTAGCAGCATGGATATGGCTCTTGTTCGCCGTTATCTCGCCGGCATCACCGCCGTCGTGACGGGTGCCCTTGCCCTGCCCGCCCTCGCGCACGCTCAGCAGAGCGCCGCGGCGACGGCCGCCACGACCTCGCCGGGCGACTCGACGTCCCTGCTCGAGCGCGCCGCCGCCCAAGCGCGGCTGGTCGCCGCGCGGCTGGATTCGGCCGCCGCGGCCCAAGCCGGCCGGCGCGCACCGGTCGATCCGTCCGCCACGCAGTACCAGAACGGGCTCGCGCAGCTCCTGAACGGGCAGTGCGACGCCGCGTACCTCCTCTTCCGCAGCGCCGTGACGTCCGCCCCGAACAATGCGCGCAACCACGGCGACCTGGCGTTCACCCTGGCCTGCCGCGCGCGGCTCGACGACGCCGCCGCGGAATACGCAACGGCGATCCGCCTGGAGTCGACCAATCCCTGGTACTATGTCGAGCTCGGCATCCTTCGGGCGAGCCAGCAGCATTGGGTGGAGGCGTCCGCCAACTTCGAGCTGGCGTACGCCGCCGATAGCACGATCCTTGACTCGGCGCTCATCGCGGCCGCGACCGAGGCGGCCGAGCGAAGCGGCAACGAGAACCAGGACTTCGCGTGGGCGGAGCGCGGCACCGCGAAGGTCCCCAACGATCCTACGCCCTGGCTGCACCTGGCGACGCTGCTCCGCAACCGGGGCGATACCGCGCGGGGGCTCGACGCGATCCGCCACTTCCGCGCCTTGGATCCCCGCAACCGTCTCGGCGCAGCGGTCTACGCGCTCTACCTCTACGACCACGGTGAGTTCGACTCGGCCGTGGTCATGGCCCGGCAGGCCGAGAGCGACACCGCCCTGCACCAGTACGCGTCCGCCGTCCTCCTCCGGGCTGGCGCGCACTGGCTGAATAGCAAGCAGTATGACAGCGCCGCAATGGTCCTGGCCGAGGGCCGGGCCATCACGCCGGCCAGCCTGGCCCGGATGCGCTACACCTACTACCTAGGCTTGGCGGATCTGATGCGCATCCCGACCATCTTGGACGCCGCCGCGCATGACAAGGACTGCAGCAAGGCGACGCTGCTCGATTCGCTGCTGACCGAGGTCCAGCACGACATCACAGACGCCGCCCAACTCGACAGCGCTCAGACATCGCGGATTCTGGGTACGTACGTGCCCACGCTGCGCAACCGCGTGGACGGCTTCAAGAGCGGCTGCCACAGCTGACCGACCGCTCGTGAGCCGCGAGGCGTGAGACGCAGGGGATCGTCGTCTCACGCCTCGCGCTTTGCTCTTCGGGCATCCGCATACACGCCGGCGCCGAGCAGCAGGAACACGCCGAGGCCGATCCAGTTGGACCAACCCGCGATCCAGGGGCCGACTCCGAGCACGGCGATCCCCGTCAGGTCGGGCACGATGACGACGTGCGCCGTGTCCTCGACGAACTTGAGCAGGGCGGCGAGCACACCCACCAGCGCCCCGCCCGCGATGAAGCCCGACGCAATCAGCGTCCCCTTGTCGTGGCGCGCCTTGGCGAGCACTGCGTCCTGCGACGAACGCCGCAGGAGCCACGCGATCGCCGCCCCCAGCACGAGCGGCGAGTTCAGCTCCATCGGGAGGTACATCCCGAGCGCGAAAGCGAGCCCGGAGACGCCGCACATCTCTGCCGCCACGGCGAACACGGCGCCCAGCCCGTAGAGCAGCCAGGGGGCGCCCCCCGTCCCCATCACGCCGCGGAGCACCGCCGCCATCGCGTTGGGCTGGGGCGCGGGGAGCGGATGCGGATGGCCCGGCCCCGGCGCGAACCCGTACACCCGGGCCATCAGCAGGATGACCGCCGTCGTGGCAGCGGCCGCCGCCACCGAGCCGACCATGTTCCCGATCTCGATCCGGCGCGGCGTGGCCCCGAGCCAGTAGCCGATCTTGTACTGCGTGACGAGCGAGCCGCTCATCGAGAGCGCCGTGCAGACGACGCCACCGATCAGCAGCACCTGGAGCATCCCGCCCTCGCCCGCGAGCCCCAGCGCCGAGAGCGCCACCGCGGTGACGATCAGCGTCGTCAGCGTCATCCCGGAGATGGGCGTGATCGAGATCATCGCGATCGCCCACGCCGAGACGGCGGCGAACAGGAAGGCGATGACGAGCGTGAGCGCCGCGGCGACGAAGGCCAGGACCAGCCCGCGCGGCTCGCCGGCGAGCACGGAGAAGCGGAAGTACAGCAGCACCGCGAGCCCGGTCACGAGGATCCCGAGGAGGTTGGCGGACATCGGGAGCGCCCGGTCGGTGCGCACTGCTTCGGCGGCGCCCTTCCCCTTCACCAGGCGGACGACCTCGCCCAGGGCCTGCCGCGTCGCCTGCCCGATCACCGGCGCCATCTTCAGGATCGAGAGCAGCCCGGCCGCGAAGATCCCGCCGATCCCGATCGGCCGCACGTACAGCGAGAAGATCTGGTCGGCCGGCAGCGCCTTCAGCGGCTCCGCGCCCGCCGAGATCGCGCCGGGGATGTACTGCCCGAGGTAGGCGAACAGCGGCACGAGCACGAAGAACGACACCATCGAGCCCGCCATGATGATGGCGGCGTAGTCGAGCCCCATGATGTAGCCGAGCCCGAGCACCGCGGCCGACGTGTTCATGGTGAAGACGGCCTTCACCTTCTCCGTGAAGCCGCCCAGCGCCCCGATGGACGCGGTCGAGAAGTTCTCCGCCCAGCCCCGCATCGAAGGGCCGACGAAATCGAAGACCGCCGCGAGCACCGCCGAGTACGAGAGCACGATCGCGCTCCGGCCCCCGCGCTTGCCCGCGACCAGGATCTCGGTGGTGGCCCGAGCCTCGGGATACGGCAGCTTCCCGTGCAGGTCGCGCACGAAATAGCGGCGGAACGGCGCCAGAAAGAAGATCCCGAGGATGGCGCCGAGCAGCGGCACGAGGAAGATCTGGAGGAACGACGACCGCCCCTCGAGCCCCAGGATGTAGACGGCGGGCATGGTGAAGACGGAGCCGCCGGCGATGATCCCCGACGTGGCCCCGATCGCCAGGACGTTCACGTTCTCCAGTAGGCTCGACGCGCGCGACTGGAGGAAGCGCACCACGAAGACGGAGAAGCCGACGGCCAGGATGGAGATCGGGATCGCCGACTCGATCCCCTGGCCGAGCTTCAAGGCGATGTAGGTGGCGGCCGCCGAGAACACCACCGACCAGAAGAACCCCTGCACCACCGAGCGCAGCGTGACTTCGGGCACCTGCTCCGCCGGCGCAATCACCGGCTCGTACCGCTCGCCGGGCTCGAGTGGCCGGAAGGCATTGTCGGGCAGCCGCACGTCATCACTCATGGCTCGTGGCCCCTCTCACGTCTCACATCAACCTCTCACGTCTCACTTCGCCGTCTCACCTCTCACTTCTCACACCTCACTTCTCATACTTCTCCATTACCGACTCCACGACGCGCCGCGAGAGCGCGTGGTAACCGGGTGCCGCCTCCTTGAACACCTCCCGCGCCAGCGAGCGCGTGCGCGCGTGGCCGCCCAGCGCCCCGTACAGCGGCCGCAGGTACTTCATCCGCCCCACGGCCGTCAGCACCTCCCGGATCCGCGGGAACACCGGCTCGTAGTCCGAGGCGGCCGCGATCGTCAGCCATTCGACCAGGACCTCGTAGTTGCCCTGCTGTGTGAGAGTGAACTGCGCGTCCAGCCACCGGCAGGAGAACTCGTCGAGCGGGCGCGGCAGGTGCTGGAGGTAGAGCAGCAGCTCGTTCGCATTCCAGTGCGCGGCCTCGTCCTTGGAAGGCCGCGCGCCCCCGTTCCAGCTCTGCGCCAGCGCCCCGAGCGCCTCGAGCTTCTCCGAGCGGAAGACCGGCGCGCCCGCCGGCATCCCGGGCCGGTGCAGCCAGGCGTCCGCATCCACGCGCTTCGCCACGCCCGGCAGCTCCGTCTCGAGGAACATCACGAACTCCTCGGTGGTGATGGAGGTGAAGCGGAACCGGTCGATGTAGCGGCGCATGAAGCGGTCGAATGGCTCGCGCCCCACCGCGCGCTCCAAGGTCACGACGAACCGCGCCCCCTTCTCGTACGGGATCGAGGAGTAGACCTCGTCCGGGTCCACCCCCTCGAGATCGGTCCGGAGCAGCGTGTACGGCGAATCGGCGGGGAACCGCGCGAGCGATTCGTCGAGCGCGTTCTGCCCGATGGCCCAGCCGAGCGCCGCCGCCTCCTCGCCGTGCAGCGCCTCGAGGATGCGCCGCTCCGCCCACACGGTGAACCCCTCGTTCAGCCAGAAGTGGTCCATCGTGGCGTTGGTCACCAGGTTCCCCGTCCACGAGTGCGCCAGCTCGTGCGCGACCAGGTCCACGAGCGACCGGTCCCCCGCCAGCACCGTCGGCGTGAGGAACGTCATCCGCGGGTTCTCCATCCCGCCGTACGGGAAGGAGGGCGGCAGCACGAGCATGTCGTAGCGGTCCCACTCGTACGGCCCGAACAACCGCTCGGCGGCGCGGATCATCTCCTCGATGCCGGCGAACTCGTAGGCCGCCGCGTCCGCCGTGGCGCTCTCCGCCCACACGCGGGAGCGCGGGCTGAGGTCGCGCGACGTCAGATCGCCCACCGCGAGCGCGATCAGGTACGACGGCACCGCCTGCGGCATCGTGAAAGACAGCGTCCGTCTCCCCTTCGACGCGCTTCCCTTCGCCTGCGACGGCGCGGCCGACATCACCGCCGTCAGAGCGTCCGGTACGGTCACCGCGGCGCGGTACGGCGCGCGCACGATCGGCGTGTCCTGGCACGGGATCATCGTGCGTGCATGGATCGGCTGGAACTGCGTGAACAGGAACGGATGGCGCTTGCCCGCCGTCTGCTCGGGCGCGAGCCACTGCAACCCCACCGCCTCGGGCGCCGTTTCGTAGGTGACGGCGACCTGCTTCGTGCCCGGCGGCAGATCGAGCCGCAGGCGGCGGCCCAGGATCGGATCCTCGGCGCCGAGCGCGAACGGGATCGGCTCGCCCGTGCCCGTCGCCGCCGCCGCGATCGCGAGGCCCCTGGTGTCGAGGTCGAGCGGGCCGGAGGACGGCCCGCCGAGGTCCAGTTGGACGCGACCGGCGACGCGCTGGCGCTCGAAATCCACGGTGATCTCGAGCGTGAGGTGATGCGTGCGCGGCTGGTCGGTGTCGAAGAACGAATGCGGGTCAAATCGCGACATGGCAAGCCTTTCGCAGCCGAAGGGTCGTCATCCGGCCCAGAATTTGCGACTTGGGAGCGCGGTCAGCCAGTCCGGTGATTGGCCACCCTCCGTCCGAACAGCTTCGGCGAGGGGGGTCTTCTTTAGAGCCTGAATCCCGAGTGTAACCAGGGGATTTCCAAATGTTCTACGACGCGGGGTGCTACGGGGGTGTGCGGCTCGGCGAGCTGCCGGAGGGGGTGCAACAGCGGTTGGCGGCGGTGCCGGGCGACTGGCTCGAGTTCGATGCGCCGACGGGGATGATCGTCGTGCGGCATATCCAGCCCTCGGCCGGTCCCTGCCTCCCGACGATCACGGGTGAGCTGGTGCGGATGCTCGGGGAGATTCCCGAGGCGTCGCAGGGCGCGATCCCGGGGGGTGAGTTCTTCGTGCACACGGAGAGCGGGGGGCAGCTGGTGCGGCTGAAGGTGGAGCTGGGCGGTGCGGTGAAGATCGAGTGGGCCCATCCCGACTACACGCGGGCGCGGCCGCAGCCGTACCGCGGCGAGCGTCTGGAGATCGTCGAGCCGCGGGTGCAGCGTTTGAACGGCACGGTGAGCTTCCGGACGAAGGACGTCGCGCGTGCCGTGCAGGAGCTGGAAGGCCTGGCCGACACCTATGAAGGGCTCTACCCGGAAGGGGATCTCGTTGCGACCCCCGACATGTCACGCACCGGCATCTCCGTAGAGGTGCGCGATCTCAATCTCGACGTGCTGCTCCTGGTCGAGCGGCTCCAGCAGCTGGCCACCAAGGGCTCGCTGAGCGGTCACATCGACGTCAGCTCGTTCGCAGCGGTCTTTCCCGAGCAGCATCTGCGCTTCGTCTTCAAGGACGGTGCGCTGCTGGTGCAGCGTCCGGTGCTGTGGACGGAGCCGGCGACCGCCGGCGCGATCTCATAGGGAGGACGGCCACGTGCTCGACTACGGCCTGAGCGAAGACCAGACCGCGATCCGCGACCTGGCGCGGGAGATCGCGGAACGGGAGATCCGGCCCGTCGCCGCGGCGTACGACCGCACCGGGGAGTTCCCCTGGCCGGTGGTGCGCACCCTCGCGGCCTCGGATCTCTTCCGCACCTTCATCCCCGAGGCGTACGAGGGGATCGCGAACGGCACGCCGACCATGAACCTGGTGCTGGTGACCGAGGAGCTGTCGAAGGCGTGCGGCGGGATCGCGCTGGCGCTGGCGGGCACGGCGCTGGGCACCATGCCGATCCTCATCTCGGGGAGCGACGAGCTGAAACGGCGCTTCCTCCCCGACATCGCGGCCGGGAAGCGGCTCGCGGCGTTCGCGCTCACGGAGCCCGACGCGGGCTCCGACGCGGGCGGCATCCGCACTACCGCGATTCGGGACGGCGACGACTTCGTCTTGAACGGCACGAAGCAGTGGATCACGAACGGCGGCGAGGCGGAGATCTACTCCGTCATCGCGCTGACCAATCCGGCGAAGGGGCCGAGGGGCGCGAGCTTCCTCGTGGTGGAGAAGGACACGCCGGGGTTCTCCTTCGGCAAGAAGGAGGACAAGATGGGCATCCGCGCCTCCGCGACGCGCGAGCTCGTCTTCCAGGACTGCCGCGTCCCCGCCCAGAACCTGATCGGGCGGGAGGGCACGGGCTTCATCACGGCGATGCGCACCTTCGACGCGTCGCGGCCGGGCGTGGGCGCGCAGGCGCTGGGGATCGCGCAGGGCGCGCTGGACCTCGCCGTGGCCTACGCGTGCACGCGGCGGCAGTTCGGCTCGCCGGTCTCCGCCTTCCAGGGGTTGCGGTTCAGCCTGGCCGACATGGCGACCAAGATCGAGGCGGCGCGCGCCCTCATCTACGCCACCGCGCGCTACATCGACTCGCAGCCCAAGGAGCGGCCGACGATGTACTCGGCGATGTCCAAGCTGTTCGCCGCCGACATCGCGGTGCAGGTCACGATCGACGCCGTCCAGGTGTTCGGCGGCTACGGCTACATGCGCGACTACCCGATCGAGAAGTACATGCGGGACGCGAAGATCACGCAGATCTACGAGGGCACGAACCAGATCCAGCGCGAAGAGATCAGCAAGATCCTGATCGGCCAGCACATCTCCGGCGGCGCTCGCGCGACCGCGCACGCCGCGGACTAGCGCATGCAGCCGTTCACGTACCACGTCCTCGCCTGCGACCAGAAGAAGCCGGACGGCGCGCCCTGCTGCTCGGCGCGCGGCTCCGCCGCGGTGATCGAGGCGCTGCGCCGCGAGATCGGCGCCGCCGGCCTCGGCGACACCGTCCAGCTCACGACGACCGGCTCGCTGGGGCTGTGCGACCGCGGGCCCAACCTGGTCGTCTATCCGGACGGCACCTGGTACTCGGGTGTGACGCCGGCGGACGTCCCGGAGATCGTGCGCCAGCATTTCGGCGAGGGCCGACCGGTGACGCGGCTCGCGAACGGCGACGCCGCGTCGGTGAAGACCGAGATCCTGGCGGGCCGCGCGAAGCACCTCGCGGCTCTGAAGGCGCGGGACACCGCGGGCGTGGTCCCCGACGAGCTGATGGGCGCGATCCGCGGCTACCAGGAGAGCCGGATCATGCTCACCGCTATCGAACTGGACGTGTTCACCGCGGTGGGCGGGGGCGCGACGGCGGAGACCGTGGCGAAGCGCTGCGGCACCGACCGGCGCGCCACGGAATTGCTGCTGAACGCGCTGGTGGCCCTTGACGTGATGCGGCTCGCGGGCGACGGCTATGAGAACACACCGCTCGCGGGGCGGTTTCTCGTGGCCGGCTCCCCGGACGACGCGCGCATCGCGCTGCGGCACAACCTGAGCCTGTGGACGACCTGGTCGTCCCTGACCGAAGCGGTACGCGTGGGGCACACGGCGCTCAGGGCCGAGATGCGGGAGCGCGGCGACGACTGGACGGTGCCGTTCATCGCCGCGATGCATCGGGGAGCGGCGGTCCGGGCCCCCCTCGTGGTCGAAGCGATCGGCGCATCGCCAATCCGGCGCATGCTCGACGTGGGCGGAGGCTCCGGTGCGTACGCCATCGCCTTCGCACAGGCGAACCCGAACCTGACGGCGGTCGTGCTCGACCTCCCGACGGTCCTGCCGATCGCCGAAGGCCACATCGGCGACGCGGGCCTCGCCACGCGGATCACGACCCGCGCGGGCGACCTCAGGCGCGACGATCTCGGCAGGGATTTCGACCTCGTCTTCCTTTCCAGCATCTGTCACATGCTGGGGCCGGACGGCAATCGCGACCTCCTGGCCCGCGCCGCTCGCGCCCTGGCGCCGGGCGGACGGGTCGTCGTCCAGGACTTCATCCTGGAGCCCGACCGCACCGGACCGAGGCAGGCGGTGCTGTTCGCCATCAACATGCTGGTGGGAACCGAAGCGGGCGGCACCTACACGGAGGACGAGTACGCCTCCTGGCTGAGGACGGCGGGGCTGACGGACGTCCGCCGCATCCGGCTCAAGGGCCCCGCGGACTTGATAGTGGGAGTGCGCCGCTAGGCGCTCACGCGCGTCCGTTCGGAAGCAGTTGCCGCCTTGGCAGGACCACGATGACGGTGGTACCCTTGCCTGCCACACTCTCGATGCGCAACTCGCCGCCGTGCGCGGCGGCGATCCGCCGCGCAATCGGCAGCCCCAGTCCGGTCCCCTCGGGCTTGCTGCTGCGGAGGACCGTCCCGACCTCAGCCAATTCGCTCCACTCGACGCCGCGCCCGTTGTCGCTGATCCGGACGACCACCCGGTCGTCGCCACAGTCCACCGCGACGTGCGCGTGCCCGCCGGCCGTGAGCGCCTGGGCCGCATTCAGCAGGAGATTGAGGAACAGCTGCTCCAGGGCGGCAGCGTCGCCGTCCACTTCCACCGGCTCGCACTCCAGCGCCAGCGGCTCGAGCGACGCCTCACTCTCCGCGAACGAGGGTTCGGCGCTCGCCATCGCCCGCCGGAGCAGCAGCGCGAGATCAACGCGGCTCATCGGGTTCTGCCCGCTCCGCGCCACGCGCAGCGCCCCGGTGACCGTCGAATCGAGCCGGCGCACGGTGTCGAGGGTACGCATCACGAGCGGCGCTGCGGCGCTCTCGCCGGAAAGCTGACGCACGGCGTGCTGGAGGTCGATGCGAATGGCCGTCAGCGAGTTCCGCACCTCGTGTGAGAGGGAGGCGGCGAACTCCCCAACCGCGGCCAACGCCCGCTGCTGAGAGAGTTCCGCAAGCGTCCGCCGCAAGCTCTCGGTCATGGCGTTGAACGCTTCAGCGAGGCGGCCGATCTCGTCCTTGCCGCTTACTTCGACGCTCCGCTGGAGATCTCCGCCGGCAACCGCCTCCGCCGCAACGGCCATACGCTCCAGCGACCCCGCGACGCGACCCGTGAGGATCGCGCTCACTAGGAGCGCGATGAGCACTACGCCCATCAACAGGCTGAGGCCCACGCGAGCGGCGCGCTCAAACGGCCGTACGAATGGGGCGGAGGCCGCCGCGAGCACGAGCCGGAGCGGCGGGGACTCGAGGGCGCGCGCCACGATCTCCCACCCCGGATGGGCGGCGGGCGTGGGGAGGTCCAGCGAGTCGGGCGCGGACGAGAACAGCACGCCCCGCGAGTCGAGCACCGCCAGCACGGCGCCCGGCACAAGATACTGGCCGGAATCGGAGGCGAGGACACCCGACAGTCGGACGCGCGCCCGGAGCGCACCCAGGACCCGTCCATCCTCGGACCGCACGGGCATCTCGACGAGGAACGTGCGCGACTGGACCGCTGGGGTGCGTGCCACGCCGCGGGCGGAATCTGCCGAAAGGCCTGTCTCGGCCTCGTGGAAAGACCACCGCTCGCGGCCGCTCCCGTCCACGTAGCTGACTGACGGAATCGCGTTGTGAACGGCGGAGAACAGCTGAAGGAGATACTCCGAATCCGGCATCGCGAGCCGAGCGGCCGGCACGGCCAGCGCGGTCCGTACCACACTGTTGTTCGCGAGCAGCTGCAGCTCACCCTCGCGCAGCGTCCACTTCCCTTGAACGTCGGAGGCGATGCCGCCGAGCGCCGCCTCCAGCTGGCCGCGGAGGAGCGCGCGTCCCGACCGGACCGCTGTACGAGTGAGCCAGAAGCCTATGAGAGCGAGTGGCAGCACGGCCCCGAGCAGCACGATGAGCAGGAACTTCGCGCGCAACGACGCCGCCCTCATTTCAATCCGTACTTCTCGATCAGGCGATTGAGCCTCGGGCGGGAGACGCCCAAGAGGTCGGCGGCGCGTCCCTTGTGGCCCCCGGCGATCTCGAGCACCCGGGCGACGTGCACCTTCTCCAGCTCGACGAGCGAGAGGACGGGCGTCTCGCCCACGTGCCCGGGAGAGGACATGGACAGGTGCTCCGGCCGCACGACCCCGCCCGGCGCGACGACGACGGCGCGCATCAGGCAGTTCTCGAGTTCGCGGACGTTGCCGGGCCAGCGATGTTCCACCAGCCGCGCGAGAGCCTCCGGGGAGAGGACGACAGGAGGCCGATCGAGGGCGGCGCTCGCACGCTGCAGCATGTGCTCGGCCAGGAGCGGGATGTCGCCGCTCCGGTCGCGCAGCGGGGGGATGGTGATCTCCACGACGCGCAGGCGGTAGTACAGGTCCTCACGGAACCGCTGGTCCGCGACCATCGCCTCGAGGTCCTGGTGCGTCGCGGCGATGACGCGCGCGTCGGTCTGCTCCGTCTCCTCAGACCCGACCGGCTGGAAGGTGCGGTCCTGGAGAACGCGCAACAGCTTGGTCTGGAACTCGAGCGACGTATCGCCGATCTCGTCGAGGAAGATCGTCCCTCTGCCGGCGAGCGCGAAGCGGCCGCGGCGGTTGCCGATCGCGCCGGTGAACGATCCGCGGACGTGGCCGAACAGCTCCGATTCGAGCAGCGTCGCCGGCAGCGCGCCGCAGTTCACCGGAACGAACGGCTCCGCCGCCCACCCCGAGTGGGCGTGGATCGCGCGCGCCACCAGTTCCTTGCCGGTCCCGCTCTCGCCACGGATGAGCACCGTGGCGTGGGCTGCGGCCGCCTGACCCACGAGCTTGTAGATGTCGATCATGCGCGGATCACGTCCGACGAGCACGCCGTCGGCGCCTAGGGCGGCCGCGGTGTGCAGCCGGCGGCGGGACTCGCGGTCCTCGAGAACGCGGTCCAACGTCTTCTGGAGGTCGTCGAGGTCCAGCGGCTTGACGAGGAACTCCACCGCGCCGTGCTTCATCGCCTCGACGACGGTGGGCATGTCGTCGAACGCGGTCATCAGCACGATGGCGATGTCGGGCGCCCGCTCGCGGAGGAGGCGCAGCAGCTCCAGTCCGCCCACGTCCGGCATCCGCACGTCGCTCACGACGACATCCGGGTGCGAGCGGGCGATGAGCGCCAGCGCCTCCTTCGCGCTCTCGGCGAGGCTCACGTCGAACCCCGCCGAGGTCAGCGCGTCGTGCAGTGCCACGCGGATCGTGGCATCGTCGTCTACGACCAGGACCTGCTTCATCATGCGCAACGATGCCTCATCGGCGCGGCGAACGCGAGGTCGTCCGCGGGACGGCGCCGCGAAGATCGATCAACACCAGGGACTGTGTGGGGGCCTCAGGCTCGATGCTGTACACCACCGATCTGCCGTCAGGAGAGGCGGACGCGGCGGACACCAAGCCCCAATACAGACGAGGTTTGCCGACGTCGGCGAAGACACGCGGCGTGTCGCCGTTGAGCGGCACGCGATAGATCTTGATGTCGGTTTCCCCGCTGCGCTGGCCGAAGACGAGCAGCGAGCTGTCGCTCGGCAGGAACTCGGGACGGTAGGAACCCACCTCAAACGGCAATTCGAGCACCGTCCTGGCACCGGTCTCGGTCGAGAACAGCTCGACCTGGTTGTTCGTTGGCCGCCTCGGGTCGACCAGTAGCCCTCCGATCCACCGGAGGTCGTTGGACACGACCGTGTTGATGAGCTGGGTTCCGGACGGCACACTGGCGAGCCAGCGCATCGGCCCGGTGCCGAGAGGCATGAGGGATGCCGCCGAGTCCGAGCGGACGAAGACGTTCGAGCCTCCCACGAATTGGAACCCCCGGGTCAGGTCAGTGTGGATGGGCATATCCAGCAGCTTGCGGCGTTGACCGTTCACCGCCACCTCATCGATGCTCTTACCGGTGAAGGTCGGCTCGCCCCAGCGACCGAGGCCCCGCCCACGACGGGACACGATGATGATCGCCTGCCCATCCGCGCGCCACCGCCAGAGCCCGAAGTAACTCGCCGTGTCTTCGAGAATCGTGCGATTCGTGCCGGCCACGACGTCGAGCAGCGACAGCCTGTGTCGGTCGGGGCTCAGGAACCCCACGGAGCGCGAGTCCGGCGACCACCAGACACCCCCGTCGAACGCGTCCGGCAGCACTTCGGTCTCTCGAAACACCCGTGGATTGGTGCCGTCGGCGTTGATGACGGCAAGTGACGTCCTGCTGCCACCACGCACCTGGAAGGCGATCCGGTTGCCGTCAGGAGACCAGAGCGGAACATCATCCGATTGACCGATGGGCGGCAGCCGTCTCGCGCTCCCGCCGGCGACCGGTCGCATCTCGAGCCTCCTGTGATCGGTGAAGGCGACCCAGACGAGGGCGCTGTCGCCGAGAACCCCGAAGGAATAGGTCGGTCCGACCGGGAGCGGGAAATGTCCGACCTCGAGTCCGGTGGTATCGATGATCGTGCCCTGATCACCGGCGGCCATCTGCCTCTTCGCCGGCACCAAGACGAGATAGCGTCGGTCCGCAGTCATGCCCGCGATGACCTCGTTTCGCGAGCGGATCACCTCCGGCGCGCCCCCATTGACTCGGATCTTGAGAATGCTCGACCCGTTGGTTCCTGGAGCCGGACCGGCGACGTAGATCATCCTTCCGTCCGCGCTCCATTCGAACGCGAACAGCCCGTTCGGAAACCTCGCAAGAACGCGCTCCGGGCCGCCGGTCGCCGGCACGATCGAGAGGTGCGGAGATCGCGCGGAGTCGATGCCGGAGAACGCGACCCACCGCCCATCGACCGAGAACAAGGCGTAGTCACCTTGCCCGATCGTGACACGCTGGGCGGGCCCGCGCGCTCTCCCGGTGTTCGCGTCCACCGGCATCGCCCACAGGTAGCTTCCTGAGTCGCCGTCCCCCGGGCGCACAAACGAGATCATGTCGCCTCTGGGCGACCAATTCGGCGCCCTCGCGTAGCCCTCGACGAGGTTCCACGACTGCCCGCTGGCGACCTCGTACATCCGCAGGTTGGTCCGCGTGCCCAGCACGACGAACCGCCCGTTCGGGCTCGGGCGCATGCTCAGTTCAAATACGCTGTCTCCGCTGAAGGAGGCGAGTGTTCTGAGGGCGGGCGTCTGCTGCGCCGCAGTGACAGCCGACTGAAGCGCGATTGCGCCGACGACGATCGGCACGAAGCGAAGGCGAGTCATAGCGATGATCTCCCGGAAGCGGTGAGGAGTGCACCGCGTGGGCGGCGGCCGACCGATCAAGTGCCGAGCGGCGACAGCTAATAGGACAACAAGTGTGCCGCTCCCCACGCTGCGCGCAACCCGCTGCCGCTATTGGAGTTTCGCGAATCCGTCACTCCGCAGCAGCCCGAGATGCTGGAACGGTCCGTTCAATCGCCACGCGCAGCACGTTACGTGACTGGCAGTGAGACGAGTCGGATGGCAGATGGGTGGGGGCGCGTTCGCGGCGCACGCGAGGATTCGTCAACTGCCGCAATAGACGGCTCCAGCGGTGACTGCCGACTGCCGTAGCTTGCGATCGCCAGCGGCAGTGACCGCTTGCCGGGACGCGTCGTTGCCTTCAGTGGCGCCCAGCTGCCGGAGTCGGTGTGGGCGTGGCGGAACTGGTAGACGCACCAACCTGGCAGGTTGGCGGGCGAGAGCCTGTGAGGGTTCGAATCCCTTCGCCCGCACCCTGGCATCGGCGAGCGTTGACTCGGCGAGCGCATTGTATTACGGTAGGCTGACCTGCCGGGTTGGTGCGCGGGCTGGTTCTGCCGCGTGACAAGCAAAGGGGCCGCGATCGTCGCGGCCCCTTTCGTTTGCACCCGTCCCTGCGCCTGCCTGCGCGCTACGGGCAGCCGTTGCACGAGTCCTGCAGCGTCAGCTGGCAGAGCCGGCCGGAACCCGCCGGTACTCGCGCTGGGTCGGCCGTTAGGCGTCGGAGTCGGCTTCCAGGGGGATCGCAGCGGCGTGCTGGGCTAACTGCACCCCGCTGGTGGATGAGGGATCTCAGCCTATCTTTCGTGCTGCAAGCCCGCATGCCTTCCATCACCGGCTGGTTCGAACCTACCCCACGAGGCGGCGCGCTGCGCCTGGCCGCACACAGCTACCTCCCGGGCACGCGCGACCCGGGTCTGCAGCTTCCGGGACTGCGCCGCGGCGACCTCGTCGTGCTGGAAGACGGGCGCGTGCGGTCGGTCAATGGCCTGCCGCCCGAGAATCTCGCGGCGCGCCCCGAGTTCACCAGCCTCGGGGCGGTACATCCGGCGCGGCTCCTGAGGCTCGAGACCGCGCGCGCTTCCAGTGCGCGCACCGCCGATCTCCAGCGCGCCGTGGACCTGGTCTGTCCGTTCGGGTTCGGGCAGCGGGCCCTCATCGTGTCGCCACCCAAGGCCGGCAAGACGGTCATGCTCCAGGCGGTGGCGGAGGGCGTGGCGCTGGGGCATCCGGATGTCGAGCTGCTGCTGCTCCTGATTGACGAGCGGCCCGAGGAGGTGAGCGAGTTGGTGGACTGGGGCCGCGGGGAGGTCATCGCCTCGAGCTTCGACCTGCCGCACGCACGGCACGTAGCCGTGGCCGAGATGGTGTTCGAGCACGCCCGCCGTCAGGTGGAGATCGGGCGCGACGTCGTGATCGTGCTCGACTCGCTGACGCGCCTGGCGCGCTCGCACAACACGGCGGGGAGATCGAGCGGCCGCACCATGACCGGTGGGCTCGACGCCGCCGCGCTCGCCAAGCCCAAGGCCCTGTTCGGGGCGGCCCGCGCGGTCCCCGATGGCGGCTCGCTCACCGTGATCGCCACGGCGCTCGACGAAACCGGGAGCCGGATGGACGACGTGATCTTCGAGGAATTCAAGGGGACCGGCAACGCGGAGCTCAGGCTCTCCCGCGAGCTGGCAGACCGGCGGCTCTATCCCGCGGTGGACATCTCGGCGAGCGGGACCCGGCGCGAGGAGCTGCTCGGCGAACCCGCCGAAGTGGCGGGGCGCCAAGCACTCAGGCGGCGGCTCGCGGGACTGCCTCCCGCCCAGGCCGTCGAGATGTTGCTGACGCTGATGCGGCGTTCGAAGACGAACTCCGATCTGTTGGCCAGTCTCTAGTGTGAGGCTCAGTTCCGGACCGCAGCCGACGCCGGCGCGTCGTCAAGCATCAGGGGTACTCCGTCGGCGTCATCACTGCCGCCGCGATCAGGCGCAGCACCGCCGCCTCCTCCGCGCTCGCTGCCGGGCTGAGGTCGAGGGCACGCGCCAAGGCGCTGCTCGCGCCCCGCACGTACAGCGACGCGATCCGAACACCGTCCGCATGCGCCACGTGCCAGAGCGCCGGTCTCCGGGTCCAGCCCGACCGGGTCGTGTCCTCCGCCATGGCGTAACCTCCAGCCTCGCGTGCCTCGACGTCGAACCGCTCCAGCGACATCGGCAGCACCAGACGGACCTGCTGGCCGTTGCTCATCTGCAGCGTGTCCAGGGCGCGGGCGATGGATTCGGGGGTCGGCGAGATGCCCCGCCGGAAGCGCCACCGCACGACCGTCGTATCCGTCGTCGCCATCACCCGGCACTCCTGCGCCTCCGCCATCCGCACGACGGACGTGGATGACTCATCTCGCCCGGTCGTCTGTTCGTCGACCCAGGCGAAGTCGCAGGTGGCACGCCACTGGCTCCCCGCCGTGCCGGTCACGGTGCGCGTGGCGGCGTACACGAGATTCTCCGCGGTGGACCCGCCGAACTGTCGCACCATCCACATCGTCGTCGCCCACGCGGCACGCTCCACCAGCGAGCCGCGATCCGTGCCGGGCAGCTCGCTCGCCGACAGCCTTCGGGCGCGCGACTCGACCCGCAGGTGCTCCTCACCGACTCTCACGTCCTGCCGGCACCGACTCAGCAGGCAGCTCTCGGTGCCCAGGCGCACCTCTTCGCGGCGGGCGCCCTCGTCAGGCGGTGGCAGCACGATCATTTCCCGGATGACGGAACATGCCGCGAGCCCCAGGGCCGTCAGCGCACCCGCCAGACGCACGATGCTCCAGGGAGATGAAGGCGCCCTTCGTTGGCACCACATGGTCGTCGCCTCCGGGCTCGAAGTCCTGGAAACAACCGCAGACGCTCGCTAGCGCCGTACTCCCGAGACAGATGGGAACCTGCTACGTACCGGTGCGAGTATCTGGGCGGGGCGTCGGCGCGTCAAGGACGCAGCGGGTCGGTGGTCAAGGGTAGGACCACCGACTCGACCGGGTCCCGCAAATCGAAAGGCCGGGGCAATCCGCCCCGGCCTTGTCGCCTGCAGGCGCTTCGCGAGCGCTACGGACAGCCGTCGCAGGAATCCTGCAGCGTCAGCTGGCAGAGCTGGGCGAAGGCCTCGTCGCGCGTCTTCCCGGTGGCCTGCTCGATGTGGTCACCCTTCCGCGCCTCGGCGAGCCAGACCTTCTCGACCTTCACGGCCCACCCGTCCTCTTCGAGCCGCTCGGCCACCTGCTCCCACTTCACCGCCTGTTTCGTCGCCATGGGTCGCCTCACAGGCCGTACTGCTGGATGATCTCGTCCTTCTTCTTGCCGAGGATGCCGTACTTTGCCCCGACCTTCGTGAACGCCGCGATCGCGCGGTCGAGATGCGCCTTCTCGTGCGCCGCCGAGAGCTGGGTGCGGATCCGCGCCTGCCCCTTCGCCACCACCGGGAAGAAGAACCCCACACGGAAGCTTGTCTGTCCGAGGAAGTGTAATTTGGTTTTGCCGGCAGTGAGTCTAACGCAGCTTCAGCTCTACCTCAGCAATGAGTTCACAAGCGCTGCGAGTAAGCCGCCAACGATTGGCGCCACCACCGGCACCCAGGCGTAGCTCCAATCGCTGTCCCGCTTGCCCGGCACCGGCAACAGCGCGTGCGCCAGACGCGGGCCGAGGTCGCGTGCCGGATTGATCGCGTAACCAGTCGTGCCCCCAAGCGACAGGCCGATGGCGAAAACGACCAGTGCCACGGGAAGTGCGCCCAACGTGCCCAGCCCGACCGGCACTGCCTGGAGCGCGCCCGTGGTCCCCGGGATTTTCACCGTCGCATCAGTCATCAGAAACACCGGCAGCACCAGGAGGAAGGTGCCGACGACTTCGCAGAAGAACGCCTGCGGAATACGGCGAATGTTGGGCGCGGTGCAGAAGCAGGCCAGTTTGCCGTTGGCATCTTCGGAAGCCTTGAAGTGCTCCCGGTAGAACAAGAACACCAGCGCGCCGCCGGCGATGCCCCCCAGCATCTGCGCCACGATGTATCCGACAACCTTGCCCGCTGCCAGTTTGCCGGCAGCGGCCATCGCGAGCGTCACGGCGGGATTCAAGTGCGCGCCGCTAAACGGTTGCGAACAAAACACGCCGATGAATACCGCCAGCGCCCAGCCGGCCGTGATCACGATCCAGCCGCCGCTGTTGCCTTTCGTGCGGGCGAGCACAACGTTGGCGACGACGCCGTTGCCGAAGGTGACGAGAATGGCGGTTCCAATGAATTCTGCGAGGCAGGGGTTCATGGCTTCTCGGGTTGCGGGTTATGCGGTCACGACGTATCCGGAGACGATGTCGGCGAATTCGGCGAGTTGACGCTGCTGCCAGGCCTCGTCACGGCCAAGTTCAGTCGCGAGGAGACGCGCCACCGCCGGGGCCATCGCCAGCGCCGCCTTTGCGTTGAGGAAAAGGGCGCGTGTCCGCCGGGCGAGCACGTCGTCCACGGTGCGGGCCATCTCGCAACGCGCGGCCCAGACGACTTGCGCGCCGCAAATCGGCAGCGCCTCGTGCAAAGGCGTGGCGAAATCCGGGCGGGCGCGAATCAGTTCCTCCAGGCCCACGGCGTCGGAGCCGTAGTCGGCCAGCGGGCCGAATTGTTCGGCGCGCCGGTGAAATCCATGCACATGCAAGTCTTTCGTGGCGCACGGGCGTTCTGCCAGCCGCCCCAACACCATCGCGTGATCCACGCAATCCTCAGCCATCTTCCGGTAGGTCGTCCACTTGCCGCCTGTAATCGTCAGCAGGCCGGACTTCGAGATGTGAATCGTGTGATCGCGCGACAGCGCCGCGGTGCTGCTGTGATCGCCCGCTTTCACGAGCGGCCGGATGCCGGTGAACACGCTGAGGATGTCCCGGCGCGTCGGGCGGCGGGCAAGGTAGCCGCTGGCGGTTTCGAGAATGAAATCCACTTCATGCTCGAGCGGTTTGGGTTCGAGACTCACCGTCTGGATGGGCGTGTCCGTCGTGCCCACGACGACATGATGGTGCCACGGGATGGCAAACATGACCCGCCCGTCGCGCGTGTGCGGCACCATGATGGCCGTGTCGCGCGGCAGAAAATCACGACTCAACATGATATGCACGCCCTGGCTGGGCGCAATCATCGGAGCCGCGACCGGATCGTCGGACCGCCGGAGTTCGTCGCAGAATGGGCCGGTGGCATTGATGACGCAACGGGCGGCCAGGCGGTGTTCCTGTCCCGTCTCCTGGTCGTGAAAACTGAGGCCGGTCAGGAAACCTTCTGCGTCCTTCACCAAACCGGTCACGCGCGCGTAGTTCAACAGGCAGGCGCCTTGTTCGGCGGCGGTTTGCGCCAGGTTGATGAGCAGCCGGCTGTCGTCGAACTGGCCATCGTGGTAGAGCACGCCGCCCCGCAGTCCATCCCGCTCTAGTGTCGGGATTCGTTCCAGCACTTCGTCGCGCGACAGCAGCTTCGAGGCGCCGAAGCCGAACTTTCCGGCGAGCGTGTCATAGACCTTCAGCCCGATGCCGTAAAACGGCGCTTCCCACCACGCATAATTCGGCACGACGAACTGGAGGTCGTGCACGAGGTGCGGCGCGTTCTGCAACAGCAGACCCCGCTCCCGCAACGCCTCCATGACAAGCGAGATGTTGCCTTGCTGCAAATAGCGGACGCCACCGTGGACCAGTTTCGTGGAGCGGCTCGACGTGCCTTTGCCAAAATCGCTTTGTTCCAGCAGCGCCACGCGGTAACCGCGCGAGGCGGCATCCACGGCAATGCCAACACCGGTTGCGCCGCCGCCCACGACGGCGATGTCCCACGGGTCGCGGCATTCCAGGATTCGTTGCAGGAAGGATGCGCGGTTCATCCCGTCAACTGGCTCAGGCAGTCTCTGATGCCGAGTGTTCTTCCCAATCCCGCGCGCGCCGGAGAGCCTCGGCCCAGCGGCGGCGGCGATGAGCCGCGTCGTCGGCGCTCATTTGCGGCTCGAACGTCCGCTCCGCCTGCCAGGCGCGATGCACTTCATCGCGGTTTTTCCAGAAACCCACCGCCAGCCCGGCGAGATACGCAGCGCCCAAGGCGGTCGTTTCAATGACCTTGGGCCGGACAACGGGCACCTGCAGGATGTCCGCTTGGAATTGCATTAGAAGATTGTTCACGCACGCGCCGCCGTCCACGCGCAACTCGTTCATCGCGATGCCGGAATCCTGCTTCATCACGTCGAGGATGTCGGCAACCTGGAAAGCGATGCCTTCGAGCGCGGCGCGGGCGAGGTGGCCGGCGGTCGTGCCGCGGGTCAGGCCGGTGATCGTGCCGCGGGCGTATTGATCCCAGTGCGGCGCGCCCAACCCGGCGAATGCGGGCACGAGATAGACGCCGCCGCAATCCGGCACCGTCGCGGCCAGCGCCTCGATCTCGGCGGAGGATTTCACCAGCCCCAGCCCGTCGCGCAGCCATTGCACCACTGCGCCGCCGATGAACACGCTGCCTTCCAGCGCGAAATCCGTCTGGCCATTCGCCTGCCACGCCACGGTGGTGATCAACTGGTGCTTCGACGGGGCGGGCTTCGGACCGATATTCATCAGCATGAAACAGCCGGTGCCATAAGTGTTCTTGGCCAGCCCCCGCGAAAAACAGTTTTGCCCGAACAACGCCGCCTGCTGATCGCCTGCAATGCCGCCCAGGCGGATGGGCTCGTCGAACACCCCGCGCGCCGTCTCACCGTAGATTTCGCTGGAGGAGCGGACCTGCGGGAGCACTTCGCGCGGCACGCCCAGCACGCGGAGCAACTCGTCGTCCCAGCCGCCGGTGTGCAGGTTGAAGAGCATCGTGCGCGAAGCGTTGCTGGGATCGGTGACGTGCAGCGCGCCGCCCGTGAGATTCCAGAGCAGCCAGGTGTCAATCGTGCCAAAGGCAAGTTCACCGCGGCGGGCGCGCTCGCGGGCGCCGGGCACGTGATCGAGAATCCAGCGCAGCTTGCTGCCCGAGAAATAGGCGTCAATCACCAGCCCGGCCTTGTGCTGGATCAACTCCGCATGTCCGGCGCGCTTCAATTCGTCGCAGAACTTCGCCGTGCGCCGGTCCTGCCAAACGATGGCGTTGTGGATGGGCGCGCCGGTCTTGCGGTCCCAAACGACGGTGGTCTCGCGCTGGTTGGTGATGCCGATGGCGGCGATGTCTGCGGCATTCAACCCCGCCTTGGCCAGCGCCTCGCGCGCGGTGGCAAGTTGCGTTTGCCAGATTTCGCGCGGGTCATGCTCAACCCAGCCGGCTTGGGGATAGATTTGCTTGAATTCCTGTTGGGCCACGGCGCGGATCGCACCTGCCTGGTCGAAAACGATGGCGCGCGAACTGGTCGTGCCCTGGTCCAGTGAGAGGATGGCGGATTTCATGCGGCAACCTGGGACGTTCTGATGCCCCCGTGTTAACCGCGCCCTATCGTCTTGTCAAGCTCGCCGCTCGCGAATCGCCGCGAGTATGTCCGCCACGCTTTCCTCAAACTCGCGTCCGCGGCTGCGTGGCGGCGTCAGCGGCTAGGTGTTCTTGTTTCGATAGACCAGGATGTGCGGCTGGCCGGCGACCGAATAGGCAGCGATCAGGTTCTTGAGCCGCATCAATATCCAAGGTTGCCGGATGTTGTTGCCGTTCTTGGTGAAGACAATGTCATCGGCGATGTACACGGCCGCGTGAACGGCCTGGTCCTTGCCATCGAGCAAGAAAACGAGATCGCCATAGCGCGTGGGCTTGGCCAGTTGGTAATAGTGGGCGGCCAGATAGGCGGTGAGGTAGCCGGGCTGGATGCTGAAGCGGTTGTCCGGCGTTTCGTTGAAGAAATTCATCGTGCTCCAGAAGCAATCCATCGGCATATCTTCTCCATCAGAAATCACCGGGTAGTCATAGAGCCGCTGGCGCGCAAAGGGCGGCAGCAGACAAGCCACGCTGACGTCGCCGCCGCCGGGATGGCGTTTGAGCGTTTCGAGCATCGTCCGCAAGTCCATCGCGCGGACGCCCGGCGCCCAACCCCAATAGCCGAGCAACTTGTCCACGTCCGACGTGGGGCTGACGTGGAGCCGGGCCAACACGGCCGGCTCGCGGGACAGGGCCTCGAACAAGTCCATCCGTTGCCGATCAGTGGGCAGCCGGCGCAGGACCACTGGAAAATCGCTGAAGAATTGCGCGTCGCCCCGGCGGTACAAGAGTGATCGGACCAAGTCCACAACGGCCTTCGGCGCAGCAACGCCTTCTATGGCTTCATCGAACGGTTACCCGGAAAACAAACCGGGAAACGCATGTAGGCATTGGCCGGATCCTTGCCCAGTTCGCCGTAGAGCCTGGCCCGGACCTCCGGTGAAAGCGAAATCACCAAGTCATCTTACGGATAGGAACTTCCTTCGTACCGGTTCGAGTAGCTGGGCGGGGCGTCGGCGCGTCAAGGACACCGCAGCTCGGGGGCCGGGGCCGGACCGGGGTGGGTCAAGGGTGTTCGGGGCCTGGCGGGGGCCCGGCTCAGCGCTGGAGCGGGCGGCGGGCGCGCCGAGCGGCCCCGCATCAGGATTGGGGAGCGGGGCCGAACGGCAACGGGCTGCCGGACGAAGGGGCTACCGGGGTGACCCGCCGCTGGCGCGGGCGGCGGCCCGGCGTCGGTCCGGCGGTGGGCCCCGGGATTGGGGGGCACGTTCGAGGACTCGGGCCCGGTGGGCGAGGATGCGGGTGATGACCGCCGGGTCGGTGATGACGGCCACGGGGCGCATCCGGGCGGCGCAGCGCGGGCACGTCAGGGGGTCGACCTCGAAGAGGTGCCGGAGCAACTCCGCCCACCGGTAGCGGGCGGCCCGCAGGGACCAGTCCACCGGATCCGTGATCGCCACGGCCTCCTCGGCGGCGGCGCCTCCGGCCGCCTGGCGGCGGCGCAGCCCCCGCGTCCGGCTCGCGTACCAGCCGTAGTAGCGCGTCATCACCTGGCCCGGATCGGGGATGTGGGTGAGGAGCCGGGCGAGGAACTCGAGCGGGTCCATGGCCTGGGTGCCGGCCGTGGGCCCGTCGGCTTTGTCCGAGCAATAGGTGAGCCGCTCGGTGGCGGGCTCGTACGTGAGGCGCTCGAGAGCCACGGGATTGCGGGCGCAGTAGCGCGCGAGGCGGAGCGCGGAGGGACGGTCCTCCTCGCTGACCCCGACGCCGGTGTGGACGTGGAAGCCCGAGTGGGGCCACTGGAGCATCCCCCGGGCTTGCTCCTCGTCGAAGAAGCCACGGCGGACGAAGAGCCGGAGCACGGCGCGGCGGAAGGCCTCGCTCAGGGCGGCGCTGCCATAGCTCGGCCAGCCGGGCCAGCGCACGAAGCTGCCGTCGGGCCGGAACCCGCCATCGGTGACCACGAGATGGAGATGGGGATGCCAGTTGGCCAGCGAGCCGTGGGTCTGCAGACAGGCGATGATCCCGACCTGGAGGTCGGGCTCCCCCGTGGTGGCGCGGACTCCCGCGGTGACGATGCGGGCCGCCACTCGCGCGAGGTCCCCAAGGAGGGCACGACGGTAGAGGCAGTAGGGCCGGAGCCGCTTGGGGATCGTGAGCACCACCTGGCGGTGCGGGACGGGGGCGAGGAGCGCCTCCTCGAGCCAGAGGCTCCAGCGGGCCAGTCGCTTGGCGTGGCAGCTGGGGCAGAAGTAGCGGCTCTTGCACGAGAAGGCCAGCAGGTACTCGTGGGCGCAGGCGTCGCAGCGGATCCGGGCGAAGCCGTGCTCCAGGAACCCACAGGCCAGGAAGCGATCGACGACCGTGGGAATGACGGCGCGCCACGGGCCGTAGGTGGGGGCGAACCGCTCGTCGTACACCAGGCTCAAGTGCCCGAAACGCCGGTCGAGCAGGCCATAGAGCGGGGAGGCGCGCGGCCGGCGCGGCCGATAGACGCCGGGCGGCGCACCAACCCGATGGCTGTGGTCTGCGACGGCCGGCCCCGCCATACCCCGCCCCGATGATCAATCGGAGGAGGATGGAGGTGGGTGGGTATCGTCACCTCACCCGACCTACGCACGCGGGATCGTTTCTTCGCCTCGCACGCACGAAACAGGCCGGGGCGCCCGCCCCGGCCTGTTCGATGCCGCGTGCGTCCCCTCGCCGGACCGCTACGGGCACCCCTCGCAGGAATCCTGCAGCGTCAACTGGCAGAGCTGAGCGAACGCCTCATCGCGCGTCTTCCCCGTGGCCTGCTCGATGTGGCCGTCCTTCCGCGCCTCGGCGAGCCAGACCTTCTCGCTCTTCACGGCCCACCCGTCCTCTTCGAGCCGCTCGGCCACCTGCTCCCACTTCGCCGCCGGTTTCGTCGTCATGGGTCGCCTCACAGGCCGTACTGCTGGATGATCTCGTCCTTCTTCTTGCCGAGGATGCCGTACTTGGCCCCGACCTTCTTGAACGCCGCGATCGCGCGGTCCAAGTGCGCCTTCTCGTGCGCCGCCGAAAGCTGCGTCCGGATCCGCGCCTGTCCCTTCGCCACCACCGGGAAGAAGAACCCCACCACGTAGATCCCTTCGGCGAACAGGTCGCGCGCCACGTCCTGCGCCAGCTTCGCGTTGTAGAGCATCACCGGCACGATCGGGCTCTCGCCCGCCTTGATGTCGAACCCCGCCTCGGTCAGGAGCGTGCGCCAGTACTTGGCGTTCCACTCCAGCTTGTCGCGCCGCTCCGTGGACGCGCTCAACAGGTCCAGCACCTTGATCGCCCCCGCCACGATGACCGGCGCCACGGTGTTGGAGAAGAGGTACGGACGGGCCCGCTGCCGGCACAGCTCCACCAGCTCCTTCCGGCCGCTCACGCACCCGCCGGAGGCGCCCCCCATCGCCTTGCCCAGCGTCGTCGTGATGATGTCGATCTTCCCCACCACGCCGCAGTGCTCGTGCGTCCCCCGCCCCGTCTTCCCGATGAAGCCGGTGGCGTGCGAATCATCCACGCACACCATCGCGTTGTACTTCTCGGCCAGGGCGACGATCTCGTCGAGCCTGGCGATGTCGCCGTCCATCGAGAAGACGCCGTCGGTGATCACCACCCGGAACCGCTTGTCCTGGTGCTCCTGCAGCTTCTCCTCGAGGTGCCCCATGTCGGAGTGCTTGAAGGTGTCCTGCATCGCCTTGCAGAGCCGCATCCCGTCCACGATCGAGGCGTGCACCAGCCGGTCGGCGATCATCACGTCCTTGTCGCTCAGCACCGCCTCGAAGACCCCGGCGTTGGCGTCCATGCAGGACGGAAACAGCAGGGTGGCCTCGGTGCCGAGGAACGTCGTGAGGCGCTGCTCCAGCTCGCGGTGGATGTCCTGCGTGCCGCAGATGAAGCGCACCGACGACATCCCGTAGCCGCGGTGCTCCAGCCCCTCGTGGGCCGCCTTGACGACGTCCGGATGGCTGGAGAGGCCGAGGTAGTTGTTGGCGCAGAGGTTGATCGCGTGCCTCGCCGGCGCGCCGGCCGGGTACTCCACGTCGATTTCGGCCGCCTGCACGCTCCGGATGTAGCGCTCCTCCTTGAAGAGCCCCGCCTCGCGGATGCCGCTCAGCTCCTTCTGGTACGACTCCCGAACGCCGGTCGCGTACGCCATGGTTTGCCTCCGCCTTCCTTCTTCCTGGCAACTTGCCGTCTGGCAACTGTCGTTATGAGTGGACCTTCCGGAAACGCTCGACCAGCGCCACGATCTTCTGCACGGTGTCAAACGCGGCCGTGCTGGCGTCGGCGTCGGGGATCTGGATGTCGTACTTCTTCTCCACGAACCGCTTGAGCGACACCATGGAGAAGGAATCCACGATCCCGCCGCTGATCAGCGGCGTGGTGGGCGTCACCTCCCGGTCGTCGTCCTCGTCGACGTACTCCTTCTTCACGTAGGCGAGGATGACCTGCTCGAGGTCGTCCATGTCACTCCTCCATCAGCGTTGAGATGTCGCCCACCGGCTGGCCCCACTCCTGGGCCCGCAGGATCCGCCGCACGATCTTGCCGCTGCGCGTCTTGGGCAGCGACGCGACGAATTCGATCTCCTGCGGCATCGCCAGCGGCGACAGCCGCTTCCGGATCACGTTCATGATCTCCAGCTCGAGGTCGGCGCTCGGCACGTGGCCCGGCTTCAGGACCACGAAGGCCTTCACCACTTCCATGTTGATCGGGTCGGGCTTGGACACGGCGGCCGATTCCGCCACCGCCGGATGCTCCAGCAGCGCCGACTCGATCTCGAACGGTCCGACCAGGTGGCCGCCCGTGTTGATCACGTCGTCGTCGCGCCCCACGAACCAGAAGTAGCCGTCGGCGTCCACGCTGGCGCGGTCGCCGCAGATGTACCACCCGTTTCGGAACTTCTTCTCGTACGCCGACGGGTTCTTCCAGTAGCCCCGCAGCATCGAGGGCCAGCCGGGCCGGAGCGCGATCAGCCCCACCCGCCCCGTCTCGGTGATCGGCTCGTTGGTCTGCGGGTCCAGGACGCACGCGGTGATCCCCGGGAACGGCTTGCCCATCGAGCCCGGCTTGACCGGCATCCCTGGCAGGTTGGTGATGACGATGCACCCCGTCTCGGTCTGCCAGAACGTGTCGAGGAACGGCCGGCCGAACGCCTGCTGCGACCAGACCACGGCCTCGGGGTTCAGCGGCTCCCCGACGCTGCACAGGTGCCGGAGCGAGGAGAGATCGAACTTCCGCACCAGGTCGGTCCCCTCCCGCATCAGGAGGCGGATCGCCGTGGGCGCCGAGTACCAGACCGTGACGCGGCGCTTCTGGATGAACGCGTACCAGTGCTCGGCGTTGAAGCCGGCGTCCAGCACCACCTGCGTCGTCCCGCAGGCCCACGGCCCGATGATCCCGTATGACGTCCCGGTCACCCAGCCCGGGTCCGCGTTGCACCAGTAGATGTCGTCGTCCCGGAGATCCAGGACCCGGCGGGTCGTGATGTACTGGGCCACCAGCGACCCGTGCACGTGCTGCGCCCCCTTGGGCTGCCCGGTCGTGCCCGAGGTGTAGTGCAGAAGGGACGGCGACTCGGCCGTCGTGGGATGCACCTCGAACCGCTGGCACGCGGGCAGCGCGTCGAGGGCGAGCGCGATCTCGTTCTCCTTGAGCGTGCCGGGCGGCGCGTCCACCACGATGACGGACCGCAGCTCGGGAAGCGTGTCGCGGATCTTCCGCACCTTCGACAGATGCTTCTTCTGGGTGACGATCGCGGCGGTGCCCGCGTTCGCGAGCCTCGTGCCGAGCGACTCCTCGCCGAACGCGGAGAAGAGCGGCTGGGCCACGCCCCCCATCTTGAGAATGGCGAGCACGCCGAGGTACAGCTCCGGCACGCGGTCCATGAACAGGCAGATCCGGTCCCCCGGCTTGAGCCCGAGGCCCTGGAGCCACGCGGCCATCGCGTTGGTCTTCAGGCGCAGATCGTCGAACGTGTAGGTGCGCTCGACGCCGCGGAAATCCTCCCAGATCAGCGCCGGAACGTCACGGCGCCCCAATTCGCAGATTCGGTCGGTGCAGTACCAGCCGATGTTGACCGGCCCGCCGGGCTGAAGCCCGAGCTCGCGCTCGGCGACCTCCCAGCTGCTCTCGACGAGAGTCGCTGTCATCGGTGACTCCGGAACGCGCTGGAGATCCCCCAACTAGTCGTTGGGGCCCTCGAGGACCACGCTCGCCACCGCCCAGTCGCGGGCGTGCGACAGCGAGATGTGCACGTGCGCCGCCCCAAGCGCGTCGGCGGCCTTCTTCACCTCGCCGTGCAGCGCCACCCGGCTCCGGCCGGTGTGCGGATCGCTGTGCACCTCGACTTCCCGCCAGTGCTGCCCGGTCAGTCCCGCCGCCCCGAGCGCCTTGAAGACCGCCTCCTTCGCGGCGAACCGCGCGGCGTAGTGCTGGCCCGGGTACCGCTTCGACTCGCAGTAGGCGATTTCCTCGGGAGTAAACACCTGGTCCCGCAGGCCGTGGTCGGGCCGGTCAATCTCGTCCTCTGCGCGGGTTACGGAGAACAGGTCTACGCCGATGCCGACGATCATGAGCTTTCCCCTCGTGCAGGTGGCACTGGAGACATCAACCGCAATGCGTATGCCGAGTTGCACCAGCCAACGGGCGAGCTTTGGTCGGGTTCTCGCGAGAGGCCGTAGAACTACGGCCCCCTCTCCGAGTCGGGATTCCATCTGGAGGCCGAAAGCGGGCGGGACAGGCAACAGGCAAGGGGTTCGCGCTTGGACGGCGCGACGCGACAAATGTTAATCGGCGGGTGCGCGTGGCTCACGCGCCGCGACGAGCAGTTAACGCAGCGGGATCTCGGCGTCTACTGTGTCGGTGTTCAGCCGCACCGCGCGGGCGGGAGGAGCACCGCAACCGGCTAGGAGACGTTCCATGGTACACGAGTCAGCAGGCCCTACAGTGATACGCCGCGGGACCGCACGTTTGATCGGTGGAGCGATCCTGCTCGCCGTCAGCGTCGTCCTCGCGGGATGCAAGGACAACACGAGCCCCACCACGGGCACTCTCGTCGCCGCCGCGCTGAGGCCCGCGGTCGCCGACACCCAAGCGGGAACGGTGGGCACGCTGCTGGCCCCTCCGCTCTCCGTGCGCGTGGTGGACGCGAGCGGCAATCCCGTGCCCGGCGTGCCGGTGACGTTCACGGTGTCGAGTGACGCCACCGTGAGCCCGGCCACCGCCGTCACCGACGACAGTGGTCTGGCCAAGACGGCGCTGACGTTCGGGACCGTGGCGGGACAGATCGTGGTGACCGCGACGGATAGCAGCGTCGGTAGCGTCGGTCCGGTCACCTTCGTTCTCACGGCGACGCCGGACACCGCGGCGATCCTGGCCAAGGTGAGCGGCGACTCCCAATCGACGGGAGCGGGCACGCAGGCGCCTCTCCCGCTGGTCGTGCAGGTGACTGACGCGTACGGCAATCCGATCAAGGGTCTCACGGTGTCCTGGTCAACCAGCGGCGCAGGCATACTGGGCAGCGCGTCGTCTCTGACCGACGCCACAGGGCACGCGCAGACCACCTTTATCCTGGACGCCGCGGCCGGCGTGCAGACTGTTACCGCCAGTTACGGCGGGCTCACACCCGTTGTGTTCACGGAGACGGGGACGTAGGCAATTCGGTTCGTTGATGCGTGCGTTCCGGGACCGGCCCGGTCCCGGAACGCGGCGCTGGGCAACCCGAATCAGGGGAGAAGCGGCGTCAACCTCTGAGTGCAGTCGTACATCTCGCAGCAAGTGTTGCACACCCGCTTGAAGGCGCTGTAGTCCGTCAGACCCACCTCGGGCGTGAGATAGTCCTCGCGCACCGGCTCGTCGCCCAGCAGGCAGGTGCTCAGGTACTTCTTGTTGTCGTCGGGGAAGACCGTGACGACCACCGCATCGCGCCCGAGCTCGTTCTGCACCTTCAGCGCGCCGACGAAGTTGGCCCCGGAGGAGATCCCGACGCCCAGACCGAGCCGTGAGGCGAGCTGCTGGGCCATCAGGATCGCGTCCCCGTCGCACACGTCCACCACGCGGTCCAGCGCCTTGAGGTCCACGATGGCGGGAATGAACTCGTCCGAGATTCCCTGGATGCGGTGTTGGCCGACCTTGTGTCCGGTCCGGAGGGTCGGGCTCTCCGCCGGCTCGAGGGCGTGGATCCGCACGCCAGAACGCTGCGACCGCAGGAAACGACCGACCCCCATCACCGTGCCGCCCGTCCCCACGCCGGCCACGAACGCGTCGGGCGCGAGGGACTGGAACTGGAGCTGCCACCAGATCTCCGGCCCGGTCGTCAGCTCGTGCGCCTTCACGTTGGCCTCGTTCTGGAACTGGCGCGGCAGGAACACCCGCTGGTCGCCGGCCGCCAGCTCCTCGGCCATCCGGATGCTGCCCAGGAACCCGCCCTGCTCCCGCGTCACGGGGACGACCTTGGCCCCGAGACTGTGGATCAGATCCACTCGCTCGCGGCTCATCCAGTCCGGCATGAAGATCGTGACCGGGTGCCCGAGCGCGCGGCCGATCGCGGCGAAGGAGATGCCGGTGTTGCCGCTGGTCGCCTCGACGATGGTGTCCCCCGGCCGGATCGTTCCCTCCTCGTACGCGCTCTGGAGAATGTGGAGGGCCATCCGGTCCTTGATGCTGCCGGTCAGATTGAGCTGCTCGGACTTGGCGTAGATCGTCCGCGGTTCGCCGCGGTAGCTGAAGTGGATGCCGAGCAGGGGCGAGTTCCCGATCGTCCGGGCCAGCCCCTTGAAGACCTGCGCGATCTTCGGCTCCAACGCGGATGCAGCAGTCACGGTCGCTCCCGGTGGCGTCGCCGGACAATAGGGGGTGTCCCCGGTCGGAATGGCAAACTCCGTGCCCGGGGCCCGGGGTAGCGGCGCCGGCGCGGTTGCCAGCGCGCCGACTCCGCCTCCATCTTCAGCGCCACCATGCACCTGACCTCCCTCGACTGGACGATCGTCGCGATCTCCATCGGCATCTCGTTCCTGCCCGCGATCTTCTTCGTGCGCCGGGCCAGCTCCAGCACCACCGAGTTCTTCACGTCGGGGCGCGCGGCGCCCTGGTGGCTGGTCGGCATCTCGATGGTCGCCACGACCTTCAGCACCGACACGCCGAACCTCGTCACCAACCTGGTCCGGGAGCGCGGCGTCTCGGAGAACTGGGTGTGGTGGGCGTTCCTGCTCACCGGGATGATGACCGTCTTCTTCTTCGCCCGGATGTGGCGGCGCTCGCGGGTGCTGACCGACCTCGAGTTCTACGAGGTCCGTTACTCGGGCAAGGCGGCGACGTTCGTGCGCGGGTTCCGCGCCGTCTACCTCGGCCTGTTCTTCAACTGCGTCATCATGGCCACGGTGAACCTCGCCGCCGCCAAGATCGCGAGCATCGTGCTCGGCTGGCCGGCCTGGCAGACGCTTCTGATCGCCTCGGTGATCACGATCTTCTTCGCTTCGGTGTCGGGGCTCTGGGGCGTGCTCGTGACCGACTCGATCCAGTTCACGATCACGATGACCGGGACGATCGCCGTGTCGTACTTCGCCGTGCAGCAGCCGGCCGTGGGCGGCCTCGCCGGGCTCCTGCACAAGGTCGATCCGCGGATGCTCAACCTCCTCCCCGACTTCGGGAACTGGGGCGCCGCGGCGGCCGTGTTCATCATCCCGATCACGGTGCAGTGGTGGTCGGTGTGGTATCCGGGCGCCGAGCCCGGGGGCGGGAGCTACATCGCGCAGCGGATGCTCGCCGCCAAGAGCGAGCGCGACGCGCTCACCGGCACCTTGTTCTTCAACGCGATGCACTATGCGCTCCGGCCCTGGCCCTGGATCATCACGGCGCTCGCCTCGACGCTCGTCTTCCCCCATCTGAGCGACATCACCCGCGCCTTCCCGCACGTCGCCGATCGCCTGATCGGGAACGACACGGCGTATCCCGCGATGTTCCTCTTCCTCCCGGCCGGCTTCCTGGGCCTGGTGGTCGCGGGCACGCTCGCCGCCTACCGCTCCACGATCGAGACGCACCTCAACTGGGGGACGTCGTACCTGGTGCACGACTTTTACCGGCGGTTCCTCAACAAGGGGCGGGAGGAGCGGCACTACGTCTTCGCGGGCCGCGTCACGACGGCACTGCTGATGATCTGCGCGGCGAGCCTGAGCCTCGCCCTGAGCACGGCGAAGGAGGCGTTCGACCTCATCCTCAACGTCGGCGCGGGGACGGGGCTGATCTACCTGCTGCGCTGGTTCTGGTGGCGGATCAACGCCTGGAGCGAGATCGCCGTGATGGCCTCGGCGCCGCTCTTCGCGGTGGGCTTCTTCGTCGCGGGGAAGCTCGGGCACCCGGTGGCGTCCACCGTCTCGCTCCCCGTCACCGTCGCATGCACTACGGTCATCTGGATCGTCGTCACCTTCCTGACCGCGCCGACGCCGCGCGAGACGCTGCTCAAGTTCTACCGGCTGGTGCGGCCCGCCGGCCCCGGGTGGGCCGCCGTGCGCGCCGAAGCGGGGGCCACGGGGCCGACCGACCGGCTGTCGCTCGCGCTGCTGGGCTGGACGCTCGGGTGCCTGTTCGTCTACTCGGCGCTGTTCGGCACCGGCAGCTACCTGTACGGGAGGACGACGCAGGCGCTGGTGTTCACGGTGCTGTTCGGTGCCAGCGCGTTCGGGCTCGCCAGGCTCCTGCCTATGGTCTGGGGGAGCCGCCAGGAGGAATCGTGACCCCGCCGTCTGCTCCGCCCGAGCGGATTCCCACGCAGGTCTTCGCCGACGCCGAGGCCGCCAGCATCGCCGTCGCGCGGGAGATCGCCGCCCTGATCCGCGAGCGCGCCTCGCTCGACCGGCCGTGCGTCCTGGGCCTGGCCACCGGCGCCACGCCCATCAGCATCTACGCCGAGCTGGTGCGGATGCACCAGATCGAGAAACTGTCGTTCGCGAACGTCACCTCGTTCAACCTGGACGAGTACTACCCGATCGAGCCCGACGAGCTGCAGAGCTATCACCGTTTCATGCGGGAGCATCTGTTCGACCACGTGGACATCGACCCGCGGCGCGTGCACATCCCCGACGGGACCGTCCCGCCCGACCGCGTCCACGAGTACGCGCGCCGCTACGAGGAGGCCATCGCCGACGCCGGCGGGCTCGATCTCCAGCTGCTCGGCATCGGGCGCACGGGCCACATCGGCTTCAACGAGCCCGGCTCGGCCAGGGACAGCGCCACCCGCCTGATCACGCTGGACCGCGTCACGCGGCGCGACGCGGCGAGCGACTTCTTCGGGCTGGAGCTGGTGCCGCGGCGCGCGATCACGCTGGGCGTCGGCACGATCCTCGCCGCGCGGCGCGTCATCCTGCTCGCGTTCGGCGAGCACAAGGCCGCCGTGGTGGCCCAGGCCGTCGAAGGCCCGGTCACACCGCACGTCGCCGCCAGCTTCCTCCAAGAGCATCCCAACGCCGCGGTCGTCCTCGACGAGGCGGCCGCCTCCGATCTCACGCGGTTCCGCAGCCCCTGGCTCCTGGGCCCCGTCGCCTGGGACGACGCGCTGATCCGCAAGGCGGTGATCTGGCTGGCGCGCAAGCTCGACAAGCCGATCCTGAAGCTCACCGAGGAGGAGTACAACGAAGCCGGTCTCCAGGACCTGGCGGCCGAGCGGGGCCCCGCGTACGACATCAACGTGGACGTCTTCCGCGAGCGCGCCGAGACGATCACCGGCTGGCCCGGCGGCAAGCCTGCCGCGATGAAGCGGCCCGGCGACATACCCCGGACGACGGACGACGTCTTTCCCAAGCGCGTCGTGGTGTTCTCACCGCACCCCGACGACGACGTGCTCTCGATGGGCGGCACGCTGATCCGGCTGCAGGAGCACGGCCACGAGGTGCACGTCGCCTACCAGACGTCCGGGAACCTCGCGGTGTTCGACGCCGACGCGGTGCGCTTCGCGCAGTTCGCGCTCGACTTCAACCGCGTGTTCGGCCTCGACCCCGTGGAGGCGGCGCGGATCGAGCGGCACATCGAGGACCAGCTCAAGGCGAAGCGCCCGGGGCAGATCGACACGCCCGAGGTGCGCCGCATCAAGGGGCTGATCCGGCGCGGCGAGGCGCGCGCCGCCGGCCGCTCCTGCGGGATTCCCGCCGATCATCTGCACTTCCTCGACCTCCCCTTCTACGAGACCGGCACGGTGCGCAAGCGTCCGCCCGGCGAAGAGGACGTGACGCGCATCGTCGAAGTGCTCGAGCGCGTGAAGCCGCACCAGATCTACGCGGCCGGCGATCTCACCGACCCCCACGGCACGCACCGGCTCTGCTGGCAGGCGCTGGTCCGGGCCTTCGAGCGCATCGAGCGGCAGAAGTGGTACGGCGCCTGCGAGGTCTGGCTGTACCGCGGAGCGTGGCAGGAATGGGAGCCGGAGCGGGTAGACATGGCCGTGCCGCTGAGCCCGGCCGAGGTGGCGCGGAAGCGGGACGCGATCTTCAAGCACCAATCGCAGAAGGACCGCGCGATGTTCCCGGGGCCCGACGAGCGGGAGTTCTGGCAGCGGGCCGAAGGCCGGAACCGCGAGGCGGCCCGGATCTACGACAAGCTCGGCCTGGCGGAATACGAGGCGATCGAAGGCTTCGTGCGCTGGAAGGCGGCGCTCGCGTAGCGCGCCGACCGCGCCTCAGCGCGGGCCCGGGTCGTTCCAGGGCGGAGGCGGGGCGGCGCGGGTGGCGAAAGCGGCCAGGCGCCGGATGCGGGGCGTCATCGTACTCCGCGTCACCTCGAGACGCAGGGCCTCGAGCAGGCTGGACGCGATAGGCTGAATTCGCTTGTGGCCGATCGCGCTCCCCTCCCCCAGCGGGAGCCAAGCGCCGCCCCGGCGCCCCCACAGCCGATACTCTCTCACGCGTTCCCCGCCCCGCAGGTCTTCCTCGATCACCATGTGGTCCACCGCCGTCGACGCGGCGAAGTGCAGGACGACTTCTCTCCCCTGCCCGTGCGTCTCGCCCAGGCTCGTGCCGAAGCGCCGCCGGATCTCGTCGCCGAACTCCTTCGCCCGGGCCGCGTCGGCGACCGCGATGTGCCCCGTCCGGTCCGGCGGGATGTTGAGCAGGAGCTGCGCGCCGCGCCCCACCGAGCGGTAGTAGATCTCGAGGAGCTGATCCAAGGTCAGGAGGTTCTTCGCGTCCGCGGTGCTCCAGAACCAGTTGGGGCGCCGCATCGAGACATCCACCTCGTTCGGCAGCCAGGCGTCGCCGTCCGGGTCGCTGTCCTTCGCAGTCGCCTCCCCCGTCGCGGCCGCGCGGCGGGGAAGAGAGTTCCAGCACGGGTACGGCGCGAAGCCGTCCTCGTTCCCCACCCAGCGAATCGACGCGCACGGCCCCTGAAAGACCGCGGCGTGTGGCGCGTGGGCGCGTACGACGTCGCAGACAGGCACCACGATGCTCCCGTCGAACCAGATCTCGACCAGATCCCCGTAGCGCGTCAGCAGCTCGGTCAGCTGCTGCCGGTACACGGCGTTGTACGCCGCCTGCTTCTCCGGCGTGGGGCACCTGCCACCTCCGCCCGCGCCGAAGGTGTCGTCGCGCGGCGAGAGGTAGACGCCCAATCCCAGACCCAGTTGCCGGCAGGAAGCCGTCAGGTCGGCCATCACGTCGCCTCTCCCGCCCTTCCAGGTCGTCTCCTTTATGCCGTACACCGAGGTCTGAGTCTGCCACATGCAGAAACCGCCCACGTGCTTGGCGACCATCACCACGTAGCGCGCGCCGAGGTCGCGGGCGACCTGGGCCCACTGGTCGGTATCGATGTCGGGGTTGATGGCGGAGAGCGGCGTGGAGCGGTCGTCGTACTCCTGGTCCTGCCAGGTGTTGGGCGCGAAATGGACGAACATCCCCAATTCCAGATCGGCCCAGTGAAGCTGGTTGCCAGTTGGAAGTGCCCAGTGGGAAGGCCCTGCCCCACCCCACCGAAGGAGCGGGGCCGCGGCGCCGGCGGCTAGGATGGATGAGACGAATTCTCGGCGGGGGATCATGCGCCCCAAGATACGGCGGCGAGCGCCGGCCGCACTACCGCCCTCCGTTGAACGGCGGTTACTTCCCGCTCGTGGACCAGCGCGCGCGGAAAGCGGTGATTCTCGCCCGGGGGCTGGGGACGCGCATGAGCCGTCCGGACCGCGAGGCCCGGCTCGACCGGCACCAGTCGGCCGTCGCGGCCGGCGGCCTCAAGTCGATGATGCCCGTGGGGCGCCCCTTTCTGGACTACGTCCTGACCATGCTCGCCGACGCGGGGTTCGAGGACATCTGCCTCGTCATCGGCCCCGACCGCGGCGCCATACGGGACTACTACCAGCAGGACGCGAAGCCGCGGCGCTTCAAGCTGAGCTTCGCTCATCAGGAGAAGCCCCTCGGCACGGCCGACGCCGTGCTGGCGGCCGAGGCCTTCGCGGGCCCCGACCGGTTCCTGGTCATCAACTCCGACACCTACTACCCGGTGCAGGCGTGCCGCGCCCTCCACCTGCTGGGAGAGGCCGGAGTCGCCGCCTTCTGGCGCGACGTGCTGATCGCGGAAGGGAATCTGAGCGCGGAGCGGGTCGCACGCTTTCCCGTCATCGAGATGGACGGCCAGGGCTTCCTGGCGCGGCTCCTGGAGCCGGAGGAGGCGGCCGTCCCGCCGGCCGGCGGCGACGTCCTCGTCAGCATGAATTGCTGGATGTTCACCCGGACCATCTTCCGCGCGTGCCGCGAGATCTCGCCGTCGCGTTCCGGCGAGCTGGAGCTGCCCGAGGCGGTGCGCTACTCCGTGGCCAAGCTCGGCGAACGGATGCGCGTATTGCCGTTCCGCGAGGGCGTGCTGGACCTCACGAGCCGCGCCGACGTCGCCGCCGTCACCGCGCGGCTGGCGGGCCTGCAGGTGCGCCTCTAGCCGCTAGGGCTGGTAGACCAGGAACTCCTGGATCTTCCCGTCCGGCGAACGGAACATGCGTGCCGCCGCGCTGCGCCCGCCGACCTTGAAGAGCACATCCGCCCGCTCCATCCCGCCACGCTCCGCCGTCCCGGCCACCTGAACGTCGGAGACACGCCCGGCGAGCGAGCGCCGCGCACCGGCCAGCCGCTCCGCCGTCAGATACGCGCTGTAGTCGTCGCCGAGCGCAGCTCGGTCCACTTGGCCCTTCTGCAGCTGCGCCAGCAACGCTGTCGCCGCCTGGAGGGCAGGCAGCCCCTGGACGGCCGGCAAGTTCACCTGCGGCATCAGCTTCGCCAGAATCGCCTGGTTCAGCTCCCCCAGCACTCCGAAGTCCTGGTTGGCTAGCAGGACGACGGCTGAGCGCGTCGCCGGAATGACGGCGTTGAGTGCGGTGAAGCCGCTCACCGCTCCGCCGTGGACGAGCACGACCACGTCCTCTCCATCGCTCACCCAGTCCCCGCACCCGTAGCCGGTCGAGCGGCCGTCGGCCAAGCGCCGCGCTGTCGTCAGCGTCCAGTACGAGTCGGGGGAGAGCACCTTCCCGTCCGCCAGCGCCAGATCCCACTTGAGGAGGTCGCCGGGTGTGGACCAGAGCGCGCCGGCCATCCCGGTCCAGCCGGCGCCCTCGGGCGCGACGAACTGGGGCGCGCCGAGCGCAGAGGACGTGTAACCCGAGGCCATCCCCGGGCCGCCGGGCGCGGGATCGTACACCGTGGCCCGCATGTTGAGCGGGGCGAGGATGTGCTGGGCGAGGAAGGTCCCGAACGGCACGCCGCTCACCTTCTCCACCACCCGGCCCAGAATGAGGAAGTTCGTGTTGCTGTACGACCAGCGGGTGCCAGGCTGGAAGTCGAGGGGCCGCGTCGCGTACTCGGCGATCACGCTGTCGGCCGTCGTCGGCCGCTCCATCTCCCTGTCCACGAAGTCGAGCGGGTAGTAGTCCCGGTAGCCGGAGACGTGGTTCCCGAGGTCCAGCAGCGTGACTTCCTTCGCCTGCATCAGACCCGGGAAGTACTTCGCGACCGGGTCGCTCATGGAGATGCGGCCGCTCTCCTGCAGCAGCAGCACGGCGGCGCAGGTGAACTGCTTCGTCACCGAGCCGATGGCGAACTTCGTCGACGGCGCGACCGGCGAGTGATCGGCCAGGGACGCGAACCCGTAGCCGCGCGCGAACACGATCTTCCCGTCCTGCGCGACGCCGACCGACAAGCCTACGAGGTGCTTCTGGACCACGTAGCCCCTGGCCAGGCTGTCGAGCCACGCCACGTTCACCGGGGGAGGCTGCGGCCCGCTCGCCCGCGCGCGGGTCTCGGCCACGGACTGCTCCGTCCCGCCGGGCCGTCCGCAGGCGGCGAGCGCCGCGGCCGCGAGGCACAGGAGCGCGGACGGCAGGCGACGCTTCATCGCGGATTCTCCCCTTCGAACTTCCAATTGGTCGTGTAGTCGCGCGTGAGCGGCAGGCTCTCGAGCAGCGCGCGCACCATCTCCACGGGCATGTCGCCCGCCTGAAGGACGGCGTCGTGGAACTGCCGGTTCGTCATCCTCCCCGCATCCACCAGCTCGTGGTGCAGGGCACGGAACTGCAGCCCGCCGATCATGTACGCCACCTGGTAGTCGGGCTGGTAGTCGCCGTTGAGCCAGCGCCGCACCTCGGCCGTGGCGTTGGCGCGCTCGTGCCCCACGCGGTCCACCAGGAAGTCGATGCACTGCTGCGGCGTGTAGGTGCCGAGGTGGAATCCTAGCGAGAGGATGATCCGGGCCGAGCGGTGCATCCGCCAGAACAGCGCGCCGATCCGGTCCTCCGGCTTGCTCGTGAAGCCCAGGTCCCAGAGCAGCGTCTCCCAGTAGTAGGCCCATCCCTCGATGTAGAACGGCGTGGCGAAGGCGTTCCGGTACGCGGCGTAGCGCTGGGACATGAAGCCCTGCAGCTCGTGCCCGGGGATCATCTCGTGGAACGCCGTGGCGCGGGAGAAGTGGATGTTGTTCCCGCGCATGCTCATCAGCTTGTCTTCCTCCGACATCGAGTCCGTCGGGTAGGAGACCCAAATCGTCTCGCCCCCGAGGAAGAAGGGCGACTCCTTCTGGCGTGCCGGCGAGAGCATCTCCATCCGCCACATGTCCTGCGCGAGCGGCGGGACGGTGACCAGATCGTGGCTCTCGACGTAGGCGATCGCCTCGCGCACCAGGTCCCGCACCAGGTCCGGCTGGCGGCCCGGCGGCACATAGTCTGTCTTCACCTTCTCCAGCGCCGTGCGCCAGTCGTCGCCGTAGCCCATCTCGCGCGCGGCCCGCTTCATCTCGTTCTCCGACCAGGTGAATTCGCGCTGCGCGATCGCGACGAGCTGCTCGGGCGTGTACGGGATCACCTCCGCCGCGAGGTCGGCCAGCATCGCCTCGCGCCCGATCGGTCGGCCCACGATTGGCTCATCCTCGCCCTCCTTCGCGCCGACGATGTGCTCGCGCAGGAGTCGCCGGTACGCCTTGAGGCCGTCGTCCACCTTCTTGTACGGCGCCGTGGCGTACCAGGTGAAGAGCGGGTCGTATCCGTCGTAGAACTTGAACCAGCGGTCGAGCGTCCCCCGCAGCGACTCGAGGAGCTGCGCCGCATGATAGGCGGCGAGCTTGTCGGGGCGCGCCCCGCCCTGTCCCGCCGGGCTGGCGAGCGCCGCCTCCACGGCGCGCCGCGCGGTGTCGATGCGCGCCGCCAGGCGCGCCAGCGAATCCGCCGTGGCCGCCGGGTCCATCGTCTCGAGGTTGCGGCGCGCTTCGGCGAGGTCGAACACCGTGTTGGCAAACGGGACCAGCGGCGCCGTCTCGGCGATGAAGTGGTCCTCCTCACCGAGCAGTGACTGCTCGTGGCGCAGGCGGCCGCGGAGCAGCAGCCAATCCACCCTGCCCCCCTCGCTCAGCGAGTCGAAGGCGATCGCATCGGTGCGGGCGAGCCAGTCGGCGTAGAACGCGCGCTGAAGGGCGCGGCGCGTCGCCGAGTATGGCACGTCCCAGCGCCAGAGCAGCGCATAGCGGTCCGCGGTGAAGCGCTCCACCACGTCCTGGAGATCACTCGCGGGCCGCCGCACCAGCGTCGCGAGGTCGGGCACGTACGAGCCCACGGCCGCTGGGGCGGCCGGGGCCTGGGCGAGGAGCGGCGCGGACAAGACAAGAGTGAGGGCGGCGGCGAGCGGCGCAGATCGTGGAAACACCGGTACCTCCGAGGCGCAGCGAATGGAGAGATGGGGGCGGCCGATAGCATATGCCACTCCGGCGAAGACGGCAAACTCCCGCAGGGTTAGATTTCGTGCATCCGAAAGCAGCTCACATCACTCAAGCCCCGCGTAGAGCGGAAGGGGACTCTGTATCATGGCGGACAAGAAGATCATCGCGGTCACAGGCGCCACGGGCGCCCAGGGCGGCGGCCTCGTCCGGGCCATCCTGGCGGACAAGACCGGCCCGTTCACAGTGCGGGCGCTCACGCGCGCCCCATCCTCCGACAAGGCCAAGGCGCTAGCCGCCCTGGGAGCCGAAATCGTCCGGGCCGACGTGGGCGATGTGGCCAGTCTCGCGCGGGCATTCGAGGGAGCGCACGGCGCCTTCTGCGTCACCTTCTTCTGGGCGCACATGAAGCCGGAACAGGAGATCGCCGAAGCGCGGAACATGGCGCAGGCGGCGAAGCAGGCGAGCGTCGCCCACGTGGTCTGGTCCACGCTCGAGGACACTCGCAAGCTGGTGCCCCTGAGCGATGACCGCATGCCCACGCTGGGGGGCAAGTACAAGGTCCCGCACTTCGACGCCAAGGGTGAGGCGGACGGGGTCTTCACCGAGCTCGGCGTGCCGACGACCTTTTTGGTCACGTCATTCTACTGGGACAACCTCATCTTCTTCGGCATGGGGCCCAAGAAGGGACCGGACGGCACGCTGGCCATCACGTTCCCCATGGGGAGCGCACGGCTCGCGGGCATCGCGGCCGAGGACATCGGCAAGTGCGCGTACGGTGTGTTCAAGCGGGGGAAGGAGCTGATCGGCAAGACAGTCGGGATCGCCGGTGAGTTCCTCACCTGCGCGCAGATGGCCGCGGCGCTCTCCAAGGCCCTCGGCAAGCCGGTGCGCTACAACGAGATCACGCCGGAGACGTATCGCGGCTTCGGCTTCCCGGGCGCGGACGATCTGGGCAACATGTTCCAGGTGGATCGCGATTTCGAGAAGGCCGTGTGCGGCGCGCGCAATCTGGACCTGGCGCGCTCCCTCAATCCCGAGCTGCAGACATTTGAGCAGTGGCTCGGCAAGAACAAAGGCATGATACCGCTCGAGTAGGTCGGAGCATGGAGGCGATTACGATACGCTATGCCGGCGCCAGAGCAGCACGCGGTTTGTGGCTCCGGCGCCGGGCGGCGACGCGTCCGGGCGCTCAGCGCAACGAGAACCCCCCACCCATGTGCATTCCGCCGGTGAGAGCAACGGCCGCGCCCGCAAGAGCCAAACACCCCACTACGAGTCCGACCGACGCGAGGACTGACAAGCCAGGATCGGTACGGACCACCCACATGCGCTCGACATCGTTGAGCGCGAGAGCGTAGGGATGGCCGCGCACCGCAGCGTGCAGGGTGTCACGTGTGATGTAGATGGGAGTTCTGCGGTCAAACATCATGCGCTCACCGGTCCGGGAAGTGAGTCCGGCGATGGGCCCCGGCGAGAATGCGGCCTCCAACGCCCGTGCGAGGTCGGACGTGCCCACCGAGACAGGCCGATTGCCACGGCGCACCACCCAGACCTCCTCGATGACCGACCTCGGGATCGCGGCCGGCCTCCCTCCGACATTGGCAAACACCGAGTCTTGCGACTCCCAGGGGGCAGGCATGGTGTCGAACATCATCGGGCTACCCCCAAGAGCTGTAACACCAGCAATCCTCAACTCGCGCAAGACACTGGAATCACCGGCGTCGAGCCAGTGGCGCTCTTCCGGGCGCAGGCTGGCCAGCGGCACTCCCCGCGTTGTGTGGACGGCGCAGCCGCTGAGCTGCGGGATCATCGTGACGAGCAGAATCGCTGCGACTGGTCGCTGAAGCATCGGTCCCTCCTCCGCGATTCGGCCGGCCCGTTTGGCCCTCCGACTGCGCACGAAACTAGGTAGCAGCCGTCAGGCAAGCGTCAAGCGGAGCAACCCGAGGAGCGGATTCGGCAAGCCGCCGCTCATGCTATCTTGGCATATGCCGCACGACGCACCGATCGAAGCCGCGAGCGAGGCGCTTGCTTCGCTCGCCGGCGCAGCATCCGACGCGCGAGCGCTCTTCGTCCCCGGCCGTTTGGAGGTCCTGGGCAAGCACACGGACTACGCGGGCGGGCGCAGCCTCCTCTGCGCCGCCGAGCGCGGGATCTGCCTCGTCGCGCGTCCGCGCCCCGACGCCCAGGTGCGCATCGTGGACGCCGCCTCCAAGGAGAGCCTGGACTTCACCATCGGACCGGCGCTGCGCCGCGCGCCGGGTCACTGGGGCAACTACCCGATGACCGTGGCGCGGCGCATCGCCCGCAACTTCCCCGGGCCCCTGAAGGGCGCCGACGTCTCCTTCGCGAGTGATCTGCCGCCGGCGGCCGGGATGAGCAGCTCGAGCGCGCTGGTGGTGGGGTTCTTCACCGTACTCGCGGACGTGAACCAGCTCGAGCGCCGCCACGAGTATCTCGAGAACATCCATTCACTCGAGGAGCTGGCCGGCTACCTCGGCGCCGTCGAAAATGGCCGCACCTTCGGCTCGCTGCGCGGCGACGCCGGCGTGGGCACCGCCGGCGGGAGCGAAGACCACACGGCGATCCTCTGCTGCCGCGCCGGCGCGCTGAGCCAGTACGCCTTCTGCCCCATCCGCCACGAGCGGACCGTGCAGCTGAGCGAGGCCTGGACGTTCGCGATCGGCACGAGCGGCGTCGTGGCCGACAAGAACGCCGCCGCGCAGGAATCCTACAACCGCGCGGCGCGCACGGTGGACGCGATCATGGAGGCGTGGCGCGCCGCGACCGGGCGAAGCGATCGCTGGCTCGCCGACGCCGTGGCCTCCGCACCCGACGCGCCGGAGCGGTTGCGCGAGATCCTGCGGGCGGCCGCGACCGAGCCGGATCCGCTGCTGGCGCGGCTCGAGCAGTTCCTTGCCGAGAGCACGGAGATCATCCCCGAGGTCGGGGACTGCCTGGCGCGCGGCGACGTTGAGGGCATCGGGCTGCTGGTGGACCGCTCGCAGCTTGGCGCGGAACGCTGGCTCGGCAACCAGGTGCCGGAGACGGTCGCGCTGGCGCGCTCGGCCCGGAAGCTCGGCGCAGCCGCGGCGTCGGCGTTCGGCGCGGGCTTCGGCGGCGCGGTGTGGGCGCTGGTCCGGAGCGCCGAGGCCGACGAGTTCCTGGACCGCTGGGGGCGCGAGTATCGAGCGGCGTTTCCCGAGCGGGCCCCTCACGCGGCGTTCTTCGTCACCCGCGCGGGGCCGGGGATGGAGCGACTCTGAGAAACGTGAGAGGTGAGAAGGCGCCCCTCGGCTCGGGTTGACCCTCTCACCTCTCACGCCTTTCGACTTCTCACCGCTCACTTCGCCGTCTCACGTCTCTGCCGTCTCACCTCTCACGCATTCCTACTGGCCGACGTGCGACGTCGACTGGATGAACGCCGCGACGTTCCCCTTCAGCTTCGCCAGGCCGGGCACATGCAGGTACATCATGTGCCCCGCCTCGTAGTACTTCAGCGTGACGTGGCTGCGCAGCTCCGAGTTCACGCCCAGGTGGTCCATCGTGTATTCGGTCGCGAAGAACGGTGTCGCCATGTCGTAGTAACCGTTCTCGACCTCGACCTTGAGGTTGGGGTTCGAGACCAGCGCCTGGGCGAGGTCGCTGCCCACGTAGGTCGCGCCGCGGAAGAAGCTGCCCCCGCCCCCGCCCCCGCGCCGGCCCTGCGGCAGGCGGTTCCAGTCCCAGGGCTGGACCGCGCCTCCGGTGACGTAGACCTGATCCCCCGCCGGGAACTTCAGCTCGTCCCGGAGATACGTGTTGATGGCCGTGGTGAAGGCGCTGCTGATGGCGCTCGATTGCGGGTCGTACTCCATCCCCTCGCTCAGCAGGTCGAACTCGGGGCCGAGGAAGCGGGAGTCGAGCCGGCCCGCAACCTCTCCCCTCGTGCGGTTCAGCTCCTCACTGAACTGGCCCAGGCTGACGCGCAGGTTCGCCTTGTCCAGGTAATCCTGGCTGAGCCCCATGTACGCCGAGAGCTGCCGGAGCACGGCCGAGCGCTCGGCGGCCGGGAGCGACGAGCCCTTCTCGAGCGCGGCCGCGTACGGCCCCGCCGCCCACTGGCGCACCGTGTCGAGGAACGCCGGCAGGTTGGCGGGCTGCGGGATCATGTGGTGGTAGGCCGCCGTCGCCGCGTAGCTCGGCAGGTAGAGCACGTACGAGATGTCGTGCCCCGGCGCGAACTCGAGCGTCTCGAAGTCGAGGACGGACGACATCAGGACGACGCCGTTGAAATCCATCCCGTCGGCGGACTGCAGCCGGTTGACCAGCACCGCCGACCGCGTGGTGCCGTAGCTCTCGCCGATCAGGTACTTGGGCGAGTTCCAGCGGCCGTTGCGGGTCACGTACTGGTAGATGAACTGCGCGACCGACCGGGCGTCCTGGTCCACGCCCCAGAAGTCCTTCCCGGTGCCCTTCCCGACCGGCTTGCTGAAGCCGGTGCCGACCGGATCGATGAACACCATGTCGGTCACGTCGAGCAGGGTGTTCTCGTTGTCCACGATCTGGTACGGAGCCGGCGGGGTCGGCGCGGCCTCGGTGGTGACGATGCGCCGTGGGCCGTACGCGCCCATGTGGAGCCACATGGATGCCGAGCCCGGTCCGCCGTTGTAGATGAAAGAGATCGGCCGCTGGCTGAGGTCGCGCGTGTCGCTGCGCGTGTAGGCCGTGTAGTAGATGCTGCCGATCGGAGCCCCCGAGTCGTTCTTCAGGAGCATCGTGGCGGCCGTGGCCTTGTAGCCGATCGCCTGCCCGTTGATCCGGATCGTATGCTCCGTGACCGACGATTCCTCGCGCGGCGCACCCTCCGCGGCGGGCGGCTGGCGCATCGTGTCGCGGGCGGGCTGCTCGGCCGACGCCGGCTGCGCGGGCGGCTGGCCCCGCCCGGGCCGCTGGGCCTGGGCCACAGCGGTCAGAGAGCAAAGCACGATCAAACCGGTCACCGGAACACTCGTTCGCATGCGTCCTCCCGGAGTTGGCGCTTCAGGCACAGGCACCTGTCTGGAACGGGACAAATGTGGTGTGGATTTCGGGACTCTGCTAGTTGACTACGCCGCGCCCGGCCGGGATGTTGGGGGCCATCTCGGACTGCGGAGGTCCACGATGAGGCTTGGCCGCTGGATGGTTGGTGCCGCGGCGCTTGTGTTCGCGGCGGGGTGCAACAAGACGTTACCGATGAACGACGCCGATCGGGCGGCGCTGGCCGACAGCGTCGGTCAGATGACGACGCAGCTGATAGCAAGCCTCGGAACGCGTGCGACAGCGACGGCGGACAACTGGCTGTCGCACTTCGTCAAGGGCGATGCGTTGGTGCACGCGGAATACGGGATGATCTACCCCACGTACGACTCGCTCGTTAAGGTGCTGCGTGCGGGGTTTAGCGGCGGGACGACCGTCCAAATCGCGATGGATCAGAAGCGCGTGACCGTGCTCGACCGCGATGTGGTGGTGTTCACAACGCTTCTGAACGGAGCGATAAAGGACTCGGCCGGCAAGGAAACGCCATTCCACGAGGCGTGGACGGCGGTGTGGCATCGCACGCCGGATGGCTGGAAGATCGCGGCGGATCACGAGTCCACGGCGCCGCCCGCGCCCGCACCCGCGAAGCCGAAGCGCCGCTCGCACTAGCGGCTGACTCGGGTAGTTGTCGGAGACGACGAAGGCCGGGGACGTGAGCCCCCGGCCTTCGTGTTTCGCACCGCCTAGTGTACGCCGAATGTCCTGTCGAAGAACGCCGCCGTGGCGGAATCCGCCATCATCCACGAGCGCTGCCGCAGGAAGTCGTGGATCTCGTCGGGGATGACCAGCTCTTCGTAGTGCACGCCCGCCGCGGCGAGCCGCCGCGCCAGGTCCACCGTCTGGTGGAAGCGCACGTTCCGGTCGTCGTCCCCCTGGATCAGGATGACCGGCGACTTCCAGGTGCCGACGTATGCGACCGGGGACGACCTCCATGCCACCGCGCGCGCGGAGTCGAGATCGCCCTGCTCGTAGCGCCACGACGCGTTGGAGAAGCGGTCCGACGTCCAATCGTGCACGCCGTGCAGGTCGGCGCCCGCGGCGAAGACGTCCGAGTTCTTCGCCAACGCCATCGCCGTGAGGAAGCCGCCGTACGAGCCGCCCCAGATCCCGACGCGGCGGGCGTCCACCTCCGGCAGAGCGGCCAGGTAGCGGCCGCCCGCAAGTACGTCCTGGTACTCCGCAGCACCGGCCGCGCCCCCGTGCGGCGGATGGTGGAAATCGTGGCCGTACCCAATGCCCAGGCGGTAGTTGACCGAGAGCACGACGTAGCCGCGGCTCGCGAGGTACTGGTTCACCGCGTATGCGTTGGCGTAGTAGTAACTGTAGTGCCAGCCCAGGAGCATCTGCCGCGGCGGCCCGCCGTGCACGAACACGACGGCAGGACGCTTCCCTCCGAGTCCCGGCTGCTCGAACAGCTGGCCGTGGATGCTGAGGCCGTCGGGCGAGCGGAAGACGACCTTGCGCGGGACGACCAGTCCATCGGTGGGGAAACCGGCCGGGATGCGGTCGCCGCCAATCAGCTTCGGCTCTTCGCCGGCGAAGGGCATGACCGCAACCAGAGGCGGCCGCTTCGCCGTCGTGGAAATCAGCGCGATATGGGCGCCGTCGCCCGTCACCACGGGCGCCCACTCGAGGCCGTCGCCACTCGTCAACTCGGTCGGGCCCGGCCGATCCACCGCGACCTTGAACAGGTGCCGGCGATCGTCGTCGTTCGGGTCGCGCCCCGCGTTCCCGCTGTAGACGATCGAGCCGTGGTCGGGCGTCGTGGCGACGAACTCGACCATGAAGTCGCCGGGCGTCAGGAGCACGGGCTCGCCGCCGCTCACGGACACCGAATAGAGGTGCGGCCAGTTGTCGAGGTCAGCCGTGAAGACGAGCCGATCGCCCGCTCCCCACGACAGGTTGGCCTCACCAAGCGACGTCGGGTACGAGCCGCGGAGCGTGGCAGGGCTGTGCCAGACCTCGTGACCCTCGCCCGTGGCCGCGTCGGCGATCCAGATGGCCCAGGGATTCGGCTGAAGCTGGAGGAACGAGCGCGGCGCACCGCCCTGCCCCGGCATTCGGACGAAGGTGATACGTGTCCCGTCGGGGGACCAGCGCGGCTCCAGATCTCGCGAGGTCGAGGGCGCGAGGTAGCGGACCGGCTCCGAGTCCGAAGCGAAGATGCCGATGAACCCGTGATCGCCGCGGCTCGAAACGAAGGCGAGGCGCGAGCCGTCCGGCGACCACTCGAGCGAGCCGTTCGTGCCGCGGTCGAAGAAGAGCTGCTTCGCGTGGCCGCTATCCACCTGGATCACGAAGACCTGTCCGCCGCGGACGAACGCCACGCGGTTCTCACGCGGGTTGACGGCGGGCTCGTCGCCGTCCGCGAGGAGACGCGGCGCGCCGCCCGCGACCGAGACGGCCCAGATGCCGACCTTCGGCTGGACCGGGCTCGACGCTGGGTCGGGCGCGAGGTTCCCCTCGGCGGGCCAGTTGGAGCCGTGGTCGCCGCCGCGCACGTAGACGACCGTGTTGCCGTCGGCGGAGAACGCGAGCTGCGTCAGCTCCTGGCCGTCGTCCGCAGTGTAACCCGTGAGTTGCCGCGGCATCCAATCGGGCCCCGATGCCGTCCAGACGTTGCGGACGCCGCGCTCGTTCAGGACCCAGGCGATGGCGGCGCCGTTCGGCGCGGCGACCAGCTCCGTCGGATACGGGTAGCCGCGCACCTGCTCCAGCGTGAACTGCTGGGCGAGGGCGGCGGTGGTCGCGACGACCGTGAGTATGAGGGCGAGCAGCGTGCGGCGCATCGGCGGCTCCGGGATGAGTCGAACCAGGAAGCTCCCAAGCTATCCGACCGCGCCGACTTCGGAAGCCCGCGCGCTTTCGCTCATCCGTGCGGCGGTCCGGTTCGGACACACGGCGCCAACGCGCGATTCTACGCGCGCGGTACGGTGGCGCGTGCGGGGTTCTGCGTCTCGGCCTTCGGGCTTGCCATGGTTCGCAACCGGACAGGTGCTGGCGTGGCGAAACTGGCAAACGCAGAAACTCCGCAAGTTTCCGGGCGAGAGCCCTTGTCGGTTCGAATCCGACCGCCAGCACCGCCGCACATGCCTGCAATGGAATGCTCTTGCGCGGGGCAGGAACGTGTCCTAGGTTGGCATCACTTGCGGAGTTCCTGCGTTTCGTCACGCGACAGAGGCCGGGGAAGCGATTCCCCGGCCTCCGTGTTTTTGGCCGCTACTCGGCCTGCAGTGCCTGGCGCGGGTCGGCGCGGGTCGCGGCGTGGGCGGGGACAACGCATGCGGCAAGCGCAGCCACGACCAGCGCAAGTGCGGCTGCCAGCAACGCGAGCGGGTCGCGCGGCGAGGTCTGATAAAGTAGCGGCGCGACATAACGCGCGCCCAGTATGGATAGCAGCAGGCCGACCAGCAGCCCCGCGCCCGCATATGCCAGCGCCTGATTCACGACCAGGCGAACGAGATTGGCAGCCCGTGCGCCGAGCGCGACGCGAATCCCGAACTCATGCGCGCGCTGGGTGACGCTGTACGCGACAACGCTGTACATCCCAAACATCGCGACGATGACCGCGAGAGCAGCGAAGATGCCGAACAGCGTCAGGCCTTGGCGCAACCGCCGGAACTGCGGGTCCACGACGTCGCGCAGAGTCCGAACAGCGCTTGGCGAGCGCACACCCGCCACCGATGCCACAATGGTCCGCACCAATGGGACGAGCCGGCCGGGGGCATCGGACCGGACAATCAGCGAGGCAGCGCCCGGCCCGGTCGGCTCGTTGGTGAGTGGCACATAGTAGGTCAGGCTCGGCGTTCCGTCCCGAAGCTCCCAGCGCACGTTCCGTACGATGCCCACCACCGGCGTGCAGCCCGGGGCAGGGTGTCCGATGTAGAGGCATCGCCCCAGGGGGTTCGCGCCCGGCCACAGCACCCGGGCGAACTCCTCGCTGACCACCGCTTCCTGCGGCGCCCCGGAGATCTGATCCGCGAAGAGACGCCCGCGAAGCAAACTGAGGCCCGCGGCGTCGAAGTAGCTGCGCGTCGCCTCGACGACATACGGGCCACGAAACGCATACTGGCTGCGCGGAATCGAGTCCACATCCTGCACGCGCAGCGGGACAACACCGTATCCCGCCAGCGGCGTCGAGCTCGCGGCGGCCACCGCCGTGACACCCGGTAACGCGGCGACCCGTTCCTCGACCTCCCGGTAGACAGCTGGCGGCACGCGCGTCACCTTGCCGGGCGTCCACTCCTGAAGCTCGGCCACGAGCACATGGTCCACATCCGGGCCGAAGTCGAAGGCGCGTGCGCGCTCGAAGCTCCGCACGCACAGAGCCAGACCGGTGAGGAGCGCGACTGAGAGCGCGCTCTGCACCACCAGCAGCGTGCTGCGCACGGACGCGCGGCGAATCCCCCCGGCGCGGGGGCCCGCCTTGAGCGCCTCCACGGTGTCCGGGCGGCCGGCGAGCCAACCCGGCAGGAGGCCGGTGACGAAGCCGATCACCAGACTCGCGGCCAGCACGAAACCCGCCGCCCGGCCGTCAACGACCGGCACAGCCCAGTCCACCCGAAGCAGGAGGCGGCGGAGCAGCTCACCTGCGCCCGCCGCGACCGCGCAGGCCACAGCGCCGCCGAGGAGTGCGAGCAGGGTGCTCTCCACGGCCACCGAGCGCAGCAGCGCGGCCCGGCTGACGCCCAGCACCAGGCGCACCGCCGTCTCCCGCTCGCGGCGCAACGCCCGCAGCAGCAGCAGTCCCGCGGCGTTGGCGAGGGAGATGAGCGCGACCAGGACCGACGCGCCGGTCACAAGGTAGGACAACTGCATCGTGCTTCCGGGGCCGGCGAGCGCCCGACCCGGCACGATCGAGAGGGCTCTCAAGCTCTTGTACCTGCCGCCGACGCTGCGGTCCTCCGGCGCGTTTCGAAGACGGATGAACCCCGCGGCCACGGCCTGGGCGCGGGAGCGGCCGGAGATCACACGCGCGACCATCTGCCACGTGAAGTTGTTGACCCTCCACTCCGAGCCGAACGCAGCCGGTGCGGCGCGCTCCGCCGGGAGCCAGACGTCCACGCGCTCCGGTGTGGCGCCGGAAAAACCACGCGGAGCCACCCCGACGATGGTGTAGGTAACCGACCCCTGGTTGAACGTCTTGCCGAGCACATTGCGCGCACCGCCGAACTGGCGTTGCCAGAATCCGTAGCCGATCGCGGCAACCGATGGCGCCGTGCTCGCGGAGTCCTCCGGCAGGAAGAAGCGTCCAAGCAGGGGACGGACTCCAAGGACTTCGAAGTAGCCGACCGAAGCTTCGACCGTCTGGGCCTGCACCTCGTCGCCTCCGACCGATGTGGGATGGCCGGATGGCTCCGTGTAGGCGGCGGTGAGGGGGCCGATGCCGCCCGCGAGCAGTCGGTACTCACGCCACTGCATCTTGCCGCGGGTCACGTCGGCGCCGAGGTAGCCCGCGTGCGTGATGTACGGGGAGAAGAGCCCGTCGGGGTCCCGGACCTGCTCCGGAGCACGCAGCAAGAGCCGGTCCAGGATGCCGTACATGGCGGCAGCGCCGCCGAGTCCGAGGCCTAGGAGTACCACGACGGTCATGGTGAACGCCGGCATACGGCGCAGAGAGCGCAGCGCCAGCCGCACGTCCTGGCCGAATTGATCGAGCCACACCCCGCCCCACGCCTGACGCGTGACTTCCTTGACCAGCGTGGCGTTCCCGAACTCCCGCCGGGCCGCGTAGGCCGCCTCCCGCGGCGAGCCGCCGCGCGCCTCGCGGTCGTGCGAGGCCATCGCGAGATGGCCCTGGATCTCTTCGTCCAGCTCCGCCTCCCGGCGGCGCCGGCGCCGAGGCCAGATCACGGCTCGCTCTCCGGCAGCGCCTTCATCAGGCTCCACGAGTAGACGCACTGTCAATACGAGACCCGATTGCCAATGCTGTGACCACCAGGCGAAAACTCACCAACTCAATCTATTGCAACTGGTTACCCTGGTTCCAGGTCCGGGACTGGCGACCACCTTCTGCGGATAGTCGCTGACATCCATGTGACTTGGTCCGACTGCGTGGCCTCTGCCCATCAGCCCCTGGAAACGACGAGGGAGCCTCGGCGCGAACACCTATCTCAGCCCACGCGAAGGTTCGGGAGGAGATCCGAGCGCGCGGCACGTGCCGCTGGCATACCCACTGCCACCGCAGTGACCGCGATCAGGACCAAGCAGGGGACCGCAACGGCCAGAAGGTCGCGCGTCGTGGTTTGGAACATCAGGGGGGCCAGGGGCCGCGACAGGACCAGGAGGCAGCACAAGCCCGCCATAGTGCCAAACGCGACCGTCACGAGCGCCGATCGCGCGCACAGTATCAGCAGTCGCGCTGGTGCCGCGCCAAGAGCGGCGCGAATGGCCAGTTCGACCACCCGTGAACTGGCCTGCTCTGACACGCTCGCGTACATACCGAAGGCGGCAAGTCCGATGCCAAGCAGTGCCAAGAGCGAACAGACTGTAGCGCCGACCGACCATTGCCGCCACTGCGGTGCCACCACGTCCTGAAGGGCCACGACCTGTGCGTCAGCGGCAGCGTCAGAACGTGTTGTCAGCAACCGCTTGAGTTGGACCACGAGGGCTTCGGGATCTCCGCTTGCTCGTAGAACGAGAGCGCGCCCCGCGGCCAAGAACGTGTTCTGTGCAAAGGGCAAGTATACGAGCGCTCTCGGGTCCTCACGAAGACGCATCAGGCGGCCCTCCCGCAGGACGCCGACAATCCTGGTGCAGGGCGCCGTATCGATGCCCAGATGCAAGCAGCGGCCTATTGGGTCAAGCCCTGGCCACGCACGATCCGTCAGATTCCTGCTGACAATCGCAACTCGCTCCGAGCCGTAGCGGTCCAGTTCGCTGAACGAACGTCCACGCAGGACAGCAGTCCCGAGGGCTGCGAAGAATCCGGGAGTGACCGCATTGAAATACGTTGAAAGGCCGGAGGCACTGAGCGGATAAGGGCTCCCTTCGACGAAGACGGCAAGCCCGTCCGCGGAAAGGAACGGGACTGAAGTGGATACGCTCACGCCTGCGACTCCAGGAAGGGCGGCAACCTCAGCCGCCATGTCGGCAAAGAGTTGGTTCGCGAGCGCCGAGGGTATGTGGCGCGAGCTTACGTCTAGCTGGACCGCCACCACCTTCCTCTGATCCAGGCCGAGGTTCAGCGAGCGGATGCCCGCAAAGCTGCGTACGAACGCTTGCGCCACACCTAGGAGTGTGACGGCGACTGCGACCTGCGTTGCAAGCATGATGATGCGCAGCCGAGCCGTTCCAACACCGCGACTCCGGCCTTGCACTCGCAACAATCCTCCGACGTCCCGTTCGTGGACGGCGAGGACCGGTGTGGCCGCAACGATCAGCGCTGTGAGCCCCACTAGCGAGGCGGCAACGCCCATCAGTCTCGCTGTCGCCCCCCACGAACGACCGCGGAGCATCTCCGGGATGGTAAGCCCTATCCAACCACTGAGAACCACGGCTACGAGGACAGCACCCAAACCGCCAATAGCTGAAAGCACCAGCGACTGGAGCGCCAGCGGGCGGGCCAGCTGCCACCGGTTCGCGCCAAGGGCCGTTCTTACTGCGGCCTCGCTGCGGCGCTCGATCGTGGAGGCCAGCAAGAGCGTGGTGACGTTGAACGCGGCCATCAGCAGCACAAGGCCGGCGAGCGCGCCGAACCAGAGGCTAAGATGAGCTTCGGGCAGTGGCTCTCCGTCGGGGCCCCGCGCAAGCGACAGCGACGAGAGCTGAACCGTGCTCAAATCATGTGTCGGAGCTGTGGACTCGGCCCACCGGATCACTTTGGTAGCCTGTTCTTGCGCGCTCTGGAGCGTCACTCCTCTCCGCAGACGCGCCACCAGCCGCAGCCAGTATCCGGTGTCCTCTGTCTGCCACCTCGCCGGCAACTGATCTGAGAGCGCTCCAAGAGGCAACCACACGTCAATGGACGCGACCGCGTCACCCCGGAACGTCGAGGGCATGACGCCCACCACGGTGAAGGTGGTTGCTTCCAGGTGTAGCCGCGCTCCTATAGCAGCATGCTGCCCTCCGAAGGCTCTGCGTGCGTACTCCTCACTTACTACCGCAACGGGGGCAGGAGTCGAAGGCTCGGCCTCCCCCGAAAACACGCGACCCGCGCGCACCGGAGATCGAAGAACGCTGAAGTACGCTGACGTGACCGCCGCCACGCGGATCGAGCGACCAAGACTCTGCGGGTCATCAAAGTAACGTTCGAACACTCCTGCGATATCGTCGAACGCTGGTACCTGGCGACGCAGATTGACAAGCGTTGGGTAAGACACCTGGCCGATCGTGATCGACCTCTCGCCCGGCGCTGAACGACGCAGACTCAGACGCACCACCCGGTTCGGAGCGCTTACAGACGGGAACGGGTGCAGCATGAGGCCATCGATCATCTCATAAGCCACAATGACGCCGCCCATTCCGAGCCCCAGGCTAACGAGCGAGCCGATCAGAAGCGCGCGATCGCCAAGGGTACGCCTCGCTGCGACGCGCAAATCCAGCCAGCTTAGGATGCTCACGCTACACGCTCTCGGGCGCGAGCGTACCGGCCAGGGCATCGCCCAGGCGTGAGGCGCACGGCCCTAACGCGAGTCGGAGAGATGGGAGCTGATGAGGCGTCGCAGGTCGAGCTCAGACGGGGTGCCTCTTACGGTCTCGCCGTTAATGAATAGTGTAGGAGTTCCGCGCGCGCCCAGGTGTTGAATCTCTTCTCGATCGCGCTCCACCACTTGGGCCACCTCGTCCGTCTTGAGAGAGGCGGAGAAGCTGGCTGTGTCGCTGACGCCAGCGGCGATGGCGTATCCTACCATTGGCTGCGTTCCGAGGGACTCTTGAGCGTCAAACAGTGCGTGATACATCTGCTCGAATCTCCCCTGGCGGGCTGCACATTCAGCGGCAACAGCAGCGACAAACGCATACTGATGTTGCTGCAAAGGTAGGTGGCGGTATACAAGCGCCAGAGAGTCGCCGTACGCGTGTCGTAGAGACTCAAACATCTGATAGAACCGCGCGCAGAACGGGCACTGGAAGTCGGAGAACTCAACGATCGTGACCGCGGCGGACGCACTGCCAATCCGGTGGCCACGCGAGGCCAGAGAGCGCCAATCCTTGATGCGACGTGGCAGATGATCCCCGTCGCGGACCGCGCGGGACGCCACCTCCCGGCGAAGTACGAGCGCAGTCACCGTCACCGAACATAGGGTAACTACAAGCAAGAGGATCTTGGTCAGCTTGTCACCCACGCGGGCCTCCTCTGTCACTATTCGCTGTAGGCGAGGCGATCACTGGGGGCGCGGCCACACATCAGAAGGCGGCGCGTAGTCACGCGTCAGCACCGAATGGACCCGTGCCGACCGCTAGTCAGAAGTGCGTTGACCGCCCAGCCCACTCGACAATCTGCTCGACACCAACAAACCTGCCGAGCACCTGGTCTGGACCCACGCCGATCGTTGAGGGACCAGGGTCGACCCGGCGGCGTACGACCACGATCTGCGGTATGGTGGGCGTACCCGGCTGATCTCGCCATATGTACTCGATCGCTGCAAGATTGACCCAGTTCCCACCGACCACCATCTCATCGAACGGACCGTACCTTCTCAGAAACCGAATCCCGTCATCCACATCCCAGTCGACCGAGACGCCGACGACCTCCAGCGCCAGCCCTTGCCGCTCCGCCTCGGCCCGCAGCTTCTGATGAAGGGAAAGCACTGCTTCTCGCAATCCAGACGCGGTGCTTCCACGAGACGACGCCGATGCAACAAAGAACACTACCACCTGATCCCCACGCGGCAGGCCGTGCACCCTGCCCGGCCTCCCGTTAGCGGCTGAACATCCGACGGTCACGGCTAGCATCAACGCTGCGAGGGAGCAGGTGCTCATTTGGGCGCATCCACCCTTGCTCACCGAGGTCCTCCCGTCACGCGGTACCGAAACCCTCGAATCGTGACGGAGTCGGTCTTGTCCGCGAAGAATGCGATTGTATCGGCGACGGCGACGAGTCGGGGGAGATCGGTTTCTCGACCGAGATACTGTCCGTCTGACAGCCGATAGTAGTACGTCGTGAGTTGTTCGCCTGCATCCGGCGCTTCAGTCCGTGGCTTCCGAAAGCTCACTTGCACCACAACGATGTCTGAGCGAATAAGGTGAATTCCGCGGGCTTCGTCGAACCCGCCAGGGGGCGCCGTGATGGTCACCTGGTTGCCGCTCTGGGTGATCATTTGCGGCCTGTAGCCCGGGAGGCTCACCTCCCACAACAGCCGCCCTGAGCCGATGCGGTAGGTTCGCAATTCGCGCAGAGCGGACGGAAGGACGACGACCTCGTCCCCGTCTCGGGCGCAAGTCAAGTACCCGTATGCCAGCGTGAGTTCAACCATCTCACTCTGGGAGTACGGTGTGCCAATCGTTGAGCGAACACCACCGTGCACATCGATGACTCTCAGGAGGCTGTCTCCGGCGGCGCCAAAGGTGATCACGGCCGAGTCAGCCAAACACAAGCCCGATGACGCTCGGCGTACTCCGAAGGCTGAGAACGCGGGTCTAGCCTGCGCTAGGTCGAAGGTGGCCACGCGCTGGTTACCCAGGTCGAGCACATAGAGTTCGCCACGCTCGTCCATGGCGAGCGCGATCGGGTACAGCATTTGGCCATCGCCACGCCCCGGTCCGCCGAGTGTGCGCTCAACGGCGCCTCGGCGATCAAACTCATAAACGACGCCGCGCCCGCCGTCGAGAACGTAGAGCGATCCGTCCGAGGCAGCGACGGCGTCCTGTACGCGCGGCAACGGTGTGGTTGGTCCCGCGGCGGGCAACCGAGCCACGAACCCCGACGGTGTCAAATCGAGGTGCACCGGCTGCGCCTGTGGCTCACGTCCGATCAGCACCGCCGGAGCGCGCACGGTGACTGGTCGGTTCCCTGCGGGTCCTCGACTTGTGCTGGGTAGTGCCCCAAGCCCGAAAAGCAGTGTGAAGAGTAAGCGTCCTCGAAAGACGGACCTTGAGCTACTGATGCCCTCAAACATGTTCGTACGCCTCCCCAAGGGTGTCAGGTTGAGGCTCTATCGGTCAGTCAAGCGGTTAAGGTTCTAGCTCAGCATTCGGGGTAGGAGTCACAGGACGTGCTGGTGCACCAGTTGGGACCCATCCTGCAATAACTCCAAAGCATGTACGTACAGTCATAGGCACTGACGCAGTGGCCGTTGGGGCAATCGCACGCAGCCACTCGAGCTGGCGTGGCAGCGAGAAATGCGGCGCCGCAGAGAACCCAAGTCGCCTGCGCCAGGATGATGATCCGGAGCTTCTTCACCGATTCCTCCTCTGTGATAATTGGGCGACCTGACCGATAGAGCCCCTTCCGGGAGCCCCTTGCTCTTCGCACGAACTGGGCCGAGGCCTCCTCCCGCCGGGCGGCGTAGGCCGCCTCGCCCGGCGGCTGGCCACGCGCCTCGCGGTCGTGCGAGGCCATCGCGAGATGGCCCTGGATCTCTTCGTCCAGCTCCGCCTCCCGGCGGCGCCGGCGCCGAGGCCAGATCACGGCTCGCTCTCCGGCAGCGCCTTCATCAGGCCGGCGATGACGAAGGAGATCTTCTCCCACTTCGACCGCTCGGCGGCGAGCTGCTTGCGCCCACGGTCCGTCAGGCTGTAGACCCGCACCCGCTGCTTGTTCTCTGAGGTCTGCCACTCGGCGGCGATGAACTTCTGCCGCTCGAGCCGGTGCAGCGCCGGGTAGAGCGATCCGGTGTCCACTTGGAGGACATCCTTCGACCCCGCGCGGATCAGCTGCGAGATGCCGTAGCCGTGGCGCGGACCCCAGCGCAGAGTCTGGAGGATGATGAGGTCGAGCGTGCCTTGCAGCAGCTCGATGCGGGAGAGGGGACGATCCTTGCTCGCCATCGCCGTCGCTCCGGGAGCATGTAGACGGTCTACATCCTAGGCTGTAGAGTGCCGACCCCCTGCCGCCCTGTCAAGCCAGAACGACGCCGAAGCCCGCTCCCAATCGCCGGCGGCCTTGTCGGACTCCAGTGCACGGCCGGCCGACACGGGTTGACGCGTCCGGCATGCACGTCTTACATTGCATGACATGAAGACAGCAGCCTTGACGATCCGCCTGGATCCGGACCTGCAGAGGCAGCTCGGGCGCCTAGCGCGGCGCACCGGCCGCAGCGTGAGCGAATTGGCCCGGGAGGCGCTGCGCCGCCAGATCGCGCTCGCCCAGTTCGCCGATCTGCGGCGCCGCATCATGCCCCTGGCCGAGGCGCGTGGCTACCTGACCGACGACGACATCTTCCGCGACGTCTCTTGAGGGTTTGCTTCGACACCAACGTCCTGGTCAGCGCCGTCGCCACCCGTGGTATCTGTGCCGACCTGATGAACCTCGTGCTCGCCGAGCACGAGGTGGTGCTGGGCGAGACGGTTCTCTCGGAGCTGAAGCGAGTGCTCGAACGTAAGGTACGGGTGCCCAAGGCCACGACCGCCGAGCTCGACGCATTCCTGCGCCAGCGGGCCACCGTCATCTCCGCGTCCCGTCAGGCGCCGGAGGGCGCGCTCGACGCCGCGGACGCGGCCGTGCTGGCAGAGGCCGCGGCCGGTGCCGACGTCCTCGTGACCGGCGACCGCCAGCTTCTCGAGCTACCGCGGCCGCCGATTCCGATCGTGTCGCCGCGCGGGCTGTGGGACCTGCTGCGCACAACTTCCTGAAGACTGCGACCTACCCGTCCGCCCGGAGCGCCTCCACCGGGTCCACGCGCAGCGCGGCGCGCGCCGGCACATAGGTCGCCGCCAGCGCGACGAGAGCGAGGATGCCGGCAACGGCCACGAAGGTCGCCGCATCGAGTGGCCCGACCCCATACAGCCAGCTGCGGATCAGGCGCGTAGCGGCGGCGGCTCCGGCAAGGCCGATCGCTATACCGAGAAGGGCCAGGCCGAGCGCGTGTCGGACGACCATGGCAAGAACGTCTTCGGCGCTGGCGCCCAGCGCGACGCGCACGCCGATTTCGTGGGTGCGCTGGCGCACCGAGAACGCGACGACGCCGTAGAGGCCGACAGCGGCGAGCACCAGGGCCAGACCCGCGAAGGACGCAAGCAGCGTCATCAAGAAGCGCGGCGATGCCCGCCTCTCCGCCAGCACCATGTGTACCGTTCGAGCCTGCACGACATGGATCGCAGGGTCAATCATCGTGATCGCTCGCGCCACGAACGGGAGGAGCGCCACGGGGTCTTCACCGCGCGCGAGGATCGTCCCCCGCGTTCCCGTACCGGCGAACGGCTGGTAGACGATCGGGCGTGGCGGAGCGCCTGCCTCGCCCGGAAGCCGCGGGTCCGCCACTACACCCACCACCGTCAACCAGGGGCCGGCGTTGCCGAAGCGGATGCGGGCGCCGAGCGCACGACCGGCCGGCAGGTACTGGCGAGCGAACGCCTCGCCGACCACGGTCTCGTGCGCGCTCGTATCCTCGCTGAAGGCTCGCCCGGTGAGCAGGGGGATCTCGACGGTCCGGAAATACTCCGGAGCCACCAGGTTGATTTCCATCATGCCCGGTTTGGGGCCGGGGCCCAAGGAGCGACCTTCGACGTTCAGCTCCTTCAGAATGATGCCGATGCCCCACGGGGGGAACATCGCACTCGACGCCGCCTGGATCCCCGGTATGCCGCGCACGCGGTCAACGGCCCGCTGAAGTACCTGCAAGCGCGCCGCCGGCGACGGGAGGCGCAGGGCAGGCAGCGTCAGGTCGACGGACAGCAGCCCGGTGGGATAGAGCCCCTCGTCGGCGCGCGCCTGCGCCACCAGCGAGCGCACCAGAAGTCCGGCGCAGACCAGGAGGACCGTCGAGATGCCGATTTCGGTCACGACCAGCGCGGCCCGAACGCGGCGCGTCGCCGGCCGGCCCGAGGCAGCATGCGCGGAGCCCCTGAGGCTCTCGCTCACCTGACGCTCGGTCGCGAGCAGCGCCGGTGCGAGACCGATGAGGAGCCCGGTGAGGATGGTCACGCCGAGGGTGAAGCCCAGGACACCCGGATCCACCCGAACCTCGGTGAGGGCCACCATCTGGATGGTGCGCGGCCGCAACGCGGCCAAAAGGGGGACAGCGCGCCAAGCTAGAAACGCCCCCAAGCCACCGCCCGCGAGCCCGATCACAACGCTCTCGGTCAGCACCTGGCGCATGAGCCTGCCGCGGCCCGCGCCGATGGCGGTGCGGATCCCGAATTCGCGCTGCCGCGACCAACCGCGGACCAGTTGCAGGTTCCCCACATTCGCGCAAGCGATGAGCAGCACGAGGCCCGCTGCAGCCATGAGCAACGTGAGCGTATGCCGATACCATTGCTCGAACTCGTCGCGCACCATAACCACGTTCGCGGCCACCGAGTGCGGCCCGCGAAGGGTGGGGTCATCGGCTGGAATGGTGCCCAGTTCACGCGCCGCCTGCTCGGCGCTCACGCCCGTGCGCAGCCGCCCCAGGGCGGCCACGCGCGCCGTGCCGGCCTCCGGGAGCAGCGGCACGAAGACCTGCGGTAGGTCGCTGAAGTAGAAGAGCGCGATGCCAAAGTCGCGGGGCATGACGCCGATCACCGTGTAGGGGTGCCCGTCGAGCGTGATGTCGCGCCCGAGGGCTCCACGGCTCGCCCCGAAGCGACGCCGCCACACGGCCTCGCCGACCAGCGCCACGGGCGGCGAGCCGAGTCGCGCGTCGTCCGAGGTGAACGGCCTGCCCAGCAGTGGCCGCACGCCCAGGAAGGGCAGCAGGGTCGGCTCGAGCGCAACGCCGCCCACCAGCTCCGGCTCCCCGGCAACGCTCAGCATCCACTGAGCCCTCGTGAATTCGACGATGCCTTCGAGGCTCCGGGCGCCGGAACGCCATGCGTCCACGACGTCCCGCGTCGGCATCATCGACGCTTGCCCGCTGATCGCCAGCTCCTCCACGGCCACCAGCCGGTCCGCATCGCGATAGGGCAAGGGTTTCAGCAGGATATCGTGCACCGCGCAGTAGATCGTCGTCGTCGCGCCGATGCCCAGGGCCAACGTGACTACCGCCACCAGCGCGAAGCCGGGCAACCGCCGCACTTGCCGGCCCGCGAACCGAAGGTCCTGGCCCAGATCGGTGAGCCACTCGCGCACGCGGCTGCGCACCACCGCCGGCCGCTCCAGCGTCCGGCAGAACGCCCTGAGATCGTCCACATCTCCGAAGCGGCGGAGCGCCTCAGCGCGCGCCTCCTCCGGCGACCGGCCGGCAGCCGTCAGCTCTTCCGCGCGCTTGTCGAGGTGAAACGCGACCTCATCGTCCACGTCTCGGCCGATACGCGCCAGGGTCCGGAACGGCAGGCGGAAGAGGCTCCGAACCCCGGAGGGTAGCCTCGGCATCCGTGACTCGGCCACGGCTGCTCCCTAGCTCGACTCGAGGACGCGCGAGGCCGCCGCCGCGTACCGACGCCAGGTCTCTGCCTCAGCCAGCAGGATCTTCCGGCCCTTGGGACTCAGGGAGTAGTACTTGGCCCGGCGATTGTTCTCGGAGAGGCCCCACTCGGACCGCACCGCCCCGCCCCGCTCGAGCCGGTGGAGCGCCTTGTAGAGCGCCGCGTCCACGATCTCCAGCTCGCCCTTGGTCCGCTCTTCGATCCACTTCGCGACGGCGTACCCGTGCATCGGTCGCCACGACAGGGTCTTGAGGATGAGCACATCGAGGGTGCCGTACAGGAGGTCGCTGGGGTGACGCGGCATCGGCGCTCCACTAACCCGGTTAGTGGAAGCTGGGAAATGGCAGCTGCAGTGTCAAGAGTCCGTGCACGAGCGCGTCAGCTCCCGCGGCGCCCCGAAACCAGATCCTTCGCCTCGGCCATCGGAAGCGCCGCCTGCGTGAGCTTGAAGGTGCCCCGCTCCCGGATCTCGCGCGCCGCATCGAGGAACGCCCCCAACGCCACGCGCGACAGCGCCGAGCCCACACTGATCCGCCGCACGCCCATCGCGACCAGCTCGGCGACGGAGAACGTCGCCGCCGTGAGCCCCATGATGACGTTGACCGGCTTCTTCACGGCCGCGCACACCGCCCGGATCTGCGCCTCCGTCACGAGCCCCGGGGCATACAGGCAATCCGCCCCGGCCGCCTCATAGGCCTGGAGCCGCCTGATGGTGTCGTCCAGGTCGGGCCGCCCGTGCACGAAGTTCTCGCAGCGCCCGACGAAGACGAACGGGAACGGGAGCAAGTGCGCCGCCTCGGCGGCCGCGTGCACTCGCTCGACGGCCTGCTGGAGATCGTAGATCGGCTTCTTCGGATCACCGGTGGAGTCTTCGATCGAGCCGCCGACCAGGCCGGCCTCGCCCGCGAGGCGGATCGTCTCGGCTGCCGCCTCCGGCGAGTGCCCGAACCCGTTCTCCAGGTCCGCCGCGACGGGGATGTCCACGGCGTCCGCGATCGCCTTCGCGTTGGCGAGCGTCTCTTCGCGCGTAACCGCACCCTCGCCGTCGCGCTTCCCGATGGTGAAGGCGAGGCCCGCGCTGGTCGTCGTGAGCGCCTCGAAGCCCAGGGCCTCGAGGATGCGCGCGGTCCCCGCGTCCCACGGGTTCGGGATGACGAACGCTCCGGCTCGCGCGTGCAAGGCGCTGAAGCGCTCGCCCTTCTCCTGCTGAGTCGGGTGCATCACTGCTCCATCTGCGGGTTCCACAGGTAGTCTACTGCCGGCTCGCTCCCGCCGCCGCGACCAGATCCCGGAGCGCCGGTACGATCGTGAGCCGCAGATTGTCCTTGGGCTGCGTCGCCCGCGCGATCAGCGCCGTGCGGTCCGCCACCCAGCTCTGGGGCGCGGCCGTCCCGGCCTCGAGGTAGGCCAGCGCCTCCAGCCCCGCCTGGCCCAACCCGGCCAGGTCCATCGCGACGGGCAACACGTCGTTCACCATCGGGGAGCGCTGGGCCTGGGCAGCGATCGCCTGCCCCGCGTCGCGCCAGTCACCGAAGGTCCGAGCCAACTCGCCGCGATAGGCGCCGTAGCGCGGCGCGTCGGCCAGGAGCGCCTTGATCTCGCTCGCCACCTCCCGGCCGCCCGCAGGGTCAGGCACGGCTGCGTCCGAGAGCGACGTGAGCGGGATGTACTGCATCAATGTCTGGCTCGCGAAGCGATGCATCCCGAGACTGGTGGGAGACGCCACGCCCAGCAGCACCTCCAGCCGCCGCCGGTCGAGCCCCGGCACGAGCCGGCTCAGCATCCGCGCGGTGTGGCTCGCGGTCGAGACGCCCAGCTCCTCCAGCTCGTCGTTCATGACCGCGAGCCGCCGGTACATATCGTCCGGATCCGTCACGGACTTGGGCGACCAGAACCGCTCGGCGATCGCCGCCGTCCGTGGCCAGATGCGTGAATCGATCGTCTCCGGCGTGATCACCTCGCCCCACATGCACGCCTCGCCGCCCAGAACCAGGCGAGCCTGGTCCGGCGTCAGGCCCAGGCTGTCCGGCAGCGGGTCCACGCGGTAGTAGTCCGCGGCCGTGGCCATTCCGTCGAGGTAGTAGCCGCTGGAGAGGATGCTGCTGTAGCCCTGCCGCGCAGCGTCAGCGAGCGAGGCGACGCCGCGCCACGACTGGATCACGATGCTCTTCGGCAGGTCGGGGTGCAGGATCTCGTCCCACCCCACCATCCGCTTGCCGTGCTTCGCCAGGATCTGCAGCAGCCGCTGGTTGAAGTACGCCTGGAGCGCCGCGTTGTCCTTGAGGCCCCGGCGCTGCATGAACGCCTGGACCCTGGGGTTCGCACTCCACTGCCTCCCGTTGTTCTCATCGCCCCCCACGTGCCAGTAGGCGTCGGGGAAGAGCGCCGCCATCTCGCCGATGAACCCGTCGATGAACCGGTAAACTTCCTCGCGCGTCGGGTCGAAAACGGCGTCGTGCACACCGAAGGCTCGCAGAAGAGCGTACGGGCCCGGGGCGCTGGCGTACTCCGGGTAGCCGACGAACCAGCTTGTGACGTGGCCGGGCATATCGAACTCGGGCACGACCCTGATGCCGCGGTCGCGCGCATAGGCCACGATCTCTCGGATCTGGTCCTGCGTGTAGTACTGACCGTCGCTGCCCATCTCCTGGAGGCGCGGATAGCGCTTGCTCTCGACCCGGAAGCCCTGGTCGTCGGAGAGGTGCAAGTGGAGGACGTTCAGCTTCACCGCCGCCATCGCGTCGAGGCTGCGCTCGATCACGGCCGGCGGCTCCCAGTGGCGCGAGACGTCGATGAGGAGGCCGCGCCAGGTGAACCGTGGCCGGTCGTGGATCGTCGCCAGGGGCAGGTACCAGCCGGACGCGTCGCCTTGGGCGAGCTGGAGGAAGGTCTCGAGCCCGCGCAGCGCGCCGACCACGGTCGGCGCCTCGAGCTGCACCTGCCGCGCGCCGACGGTGAGTGCGTACGACTCGTCCTCGTCCACGCCCTGCACCGCACCGCCGGGCCCGGTCACGCGCACCACGAGCTGGGCGACTCCCGCGCTCTCGGCGGCGACGGGCCCGCGCGGCAGGATCAGGCTGGTGCGCCCCTCCAGACGCCGCATCGCGCGGCTCATCGCCCGGACGAGGCGCGGGTCGGTGTAGCCCGTGGACGCGAAGGTGAACGTGGAGTCCAGCGCCAGTCGCCCGGCCTGGACCGAGAGCGACTCCGGCGCCGGCAAGACGCGGGAGCTCCACGCCGGCCCTGCGACGACCATCGCGCCGCCCGGCTGCTGCGCAGCGAGCGGGGGAGGCGCCGCGGCGAGCAGCGCTAGGAGGAGACCGCCAGCAACTGTCCGGCGCTCACCGTGACCGGCGCGCCGAAATCCAGCGCGCGATACCCGCTGTCGTCCGAAACCGTGCACGGAATCCTCCTGCCATCGAGCCGCGCCGTCAGAGCGCGGGACCGCAGATTGAGCCGCAGCCGCCGGAACGACTGGTTCCCCGAGCGGCACGCCAACTCGAACCGGCGCGCCGTCTGCGTGAACTCGCCCCACGCCGTGGCACTGGCCCACGGCGCTCGGACCTCCGGGACCCGGATCACCGGCGCCACCGTCAGCACGGAGCCGGGCACGTCCACCTTGAAGCCCGTCGCCGAGAGGAGCGTTGCCCAGCTGCACATCGCGCGGTAATAGTGGTCGCCGCACTCCACGTGGTTCCAGATCCGCCCCGCCCGCGCGTAGCGGTCCCCGACGGCGCGCACCACCGCCACGCCCTCCTCGACCAGGCCGAAGTCCATCATCATCGAGGCGATCGCGTACTCGACTCCGGTCCAGTTCCCCGACTGCTGCGGGTTCTCATACGCCGGGAAACGGGCCACCGCGCCCGCCGGATACGTCGCGTTCATCAGCCCCTGCTCGGCGGAGAAGTTGTGGCGCACTACCGCCCGGAGCGCCGCGACGATCCGCTCGCGCGGCAGGCTCTGGCCCAGCCCCATCAGCTGGGTGTACCACTCCCCCGAGAGCTGGTCCGTCATGCAGCACTCGTCGCGGCGATCGCCGTCCACCCAGAGGCTGTAGTACTCGCCGTTCCAGAGCTTCTGGTCGAACGCCGACGCGCCCTTCCGCAGGATCTCGCGCCACCGCTGCGCCGTCGCGTCGTCGTGCATGTCCTCCGCCAGGCGCACCCCCGCCTTGAGCCCTGCCAGCCAGAGGCTCGCGATGTACGAGGGAATTCCGGAGAAGTCCCACTGGTCGTACGTGTTCCGCCGCGTGTCGTGGTCCGGCAGCCCGTCGCCGTCGGCATCCAGCAGCGCCGTGTTCTCGATGGCGCGCTGCACGTGCGGGTACATCGCCTGCAGATAGGCGCGATCCCCGTTCCAGAGCCAGTCGCGCGTCACGATCAGCACGAACTGCGGGTTCATGTCCACCCGGTCGAAGCCGTTGTCCACCTGCGAGAAGTCGGGCGTGAAGAAGTGCGGGATCCGCCCGTCGGCGCGCTGGAACGCGGCGCTCATCGACATCTGCGCCTGCTGCAGCTCGGGGAAGAGGGCGGCGAGACTGTGCGTGCCCTGATACGACACGTCCGTCGTCTCGAACCCGCAGCAGCCGAGGCCCTCCCAGACGGCGAACTTCCCGTCGCGCGTCCACCAGGTGCACTTGGCCAGCGTGCTGAGCTGCGCGCTCCACGCCTCGGCCAGCTCCGCGCCGAGCGTGCTCCCGCCCAGCGCCTTGGCGAAGCCGAGCGTCTGCTCCCGGTGCTTCGCGTAGTTGCCCACGAGGAACCGGTTCACCTCTTCCGCGTCCTTGAACCAGTGCTCGTACATGTGCCCCAGCTCGGGCCCCTTGGGGCTCAGGTGGTGCGGGAAGAACCAGCCCAGCGTGAACCGCACCTCTTGGGCTTCGCCCGGCGCGAGGTCCAGCTGGGAGCAGAGCGCGGCGTCGCCCCACGCCGCTCCCTTCCGGTCGCGCCCCGCGACCGAGTCGAGCCAGGTGCGGGCGAACTTGAGGTACCGGCCGAGCGCCGCATCGGAATCCATCGCCGCCCCTTCGACTCGCGCGCTCCGCTCGTACAACAGCGCGAAGGAGGGGATCTGCCGCAGGGCGTTCGTCGCCGCGTGCTTCTCGTCCAGCGACAGCGCGTCGATCTGCTCGTCCGTCAGCTTCAGCATTCCGGCCGGCGAGGGTTGCGGCGCGAGACTCGGCAGGCGCCCCGTCTCCCGGAACGGCTGGAGGAACGAGGCGAACATCCGGCGCCAGATGCCGTTCCCGACGTACTGGCCGAAGTCGCCCGCGATCCAGCTCGCCTCTCCGCCCGTGACCGAGAGGCCGATGCTACCCACGGTCTCCGGCGCCTGCAGCTCCGCGTCGGTGCGCATCGTGAGGTAGGTCGTCTCGCCGTCCCGCGCGACCGTCTGGCCGAGCTTCCGATCGTCGGCTCCCCAGGCGAGCGGGTTCTTCAGCTTCGCCACCAGTGACACGCTCACCGGCTGCTTGGAAGTGTTCTTCACCGTGAAGGCGGCGTTGAATCCCGGCGTCCCCGACGTCTGCGCGTCGTGCGGGGCGATCGGCGAGAACATCGCGCAGCTCACTGCCACCGGCAGCGTCTGGTCGAGATAACGAAGCGTGGCCGCAGGATACGTGGCGTCGTACTCGATCGCCTCGACGCTCTTGGCCCAGCTCAGCGAGTACAGGTCCTCCTGGTCACTGCGTGTGCCGAGCCGGCGCACCTGCGGCGTGCCGCCCTCCGGCAGGGCGCGGAGGAAGAAGGCGAGCGCGCCCGGATCCATTTCCGGCTGCGCTCCAGCGACCACACCTCCGCGGTTGTCGTCCGACGCCCACGGGCCGAGGTTGAAGATCATCCACTCGTGGAAGTAGCCGTCGGATCGGACTTCGACCGAACCCGTGCCGATCCCGCCGAGCGGGATCCCGCTGGCGTCGGCGACGCGGTGCGTCTTGACCCGCGGGGGCGCGGGAGCGACGGCAACGGGATCAGGGGCCCGGGACTCGAGGTCCGGGGCCAGGGGTCCGGGGTCCGGGCGTGCCTTCTCGGACCCCGGTCCCCGGACCCCGGCTCCCATCACAACCGCAGCCGAACCGAGCGCCAGATCCTGTACGAACTTGCGTCGGCTGGGTCGCTCCGGCGCGCTGCTGTCGTTCCTCGAGTCCTTCGCCATGGGTTCTCCTTGCGTCAACCGAGGGTCGCCAGAACCACGATCCCCGAGAAGACCGCCACCGCGCCCGCCAGCCGGCGCGCGCCGAACGGCTCGCCCAGCAGCAGCCACCCGGCCAGCGCGGCGATCACCACGCTCACCTCACGGATCGCTCCGGCGTAGGCGAGCGGCGCCATCGTGTAGGCGCGCAGCACCAGCGTATACGCGAGCAGCATCAGCGCGCCAGCGGCGACGATCCGCAGCGCGCCCCCCTTGAGCTCCGCGACCACCTGCCGGGCCCCGTAGCGGGCCAAGATCGGCGGCCCCAGCAGCACCGACGCGAGCACGAGGACCTCGACCGTGTACGGCACGGGCGCGGTGCGGTGCACGGCGACGCCGTCGATCAGCGAGTAGACCGACGTGCAGAGCGCCACGCCGAACGACGCGACGACGCCTCGCGAGCGGAACTGGGGGCCGCTCCACCGCCACCAGACCGCTCCGCCGCCCACGGGAACCAACCCCACGACGATCAGCGCCAGACCCAACCCACCCGCCACGGAGGGCACCTGGCCGAGCAGGACGATGGTCCAGATCGCGAGGAAGGCCGGTGCCGAGCCGCGCGCCAGCGGGTAGACCTGCGAGAAATCGGCTTGCCCGTAAGCGTACGCCAGCAGGAGGTAGTAGAGGCATTCGACGGCCGCGCTGGCGACGACGAACGGCCACATCCCCCGCGGCACCGGCGCTGCGACCAGCGCGGGGAGGAAGAGGAGCGAGCCGACCGTCAGCGCGAGCCAGGTGACGACAAGCCGGTTCTCGGCGCGCTTCAAGATCAGGTTCCACGCGGCGTGCATCGCGCCGGCGGCGAGCAGCAGGCTCAGCGCGAACGCGCTCAGACCGGCTCAGCTTCCAGCGTCAGCACCTCGAACGGCTGCAGCGCGAACTCGTGGGGCACGCCCGCCTGGAGCCGGATCGGCATCTTCCCGCGATCGGCGGCCCACGGGCTTCGCGCCGCGTACGTCTCGCTCGCGCCCCCCCCCGACGGCAGCTCGAAGGCTCGCGCCACGTCCAGCTGGAGCGTCTGCGGCGCATCCGCCGGGTTTCGCAGGACCAGGATCCCGCGCTCCGGCGACCACGCCGCGTGCCCGTACGGCTCCAGCGCGAGCGGGTCCCCGCCCACCCAGTGGGTATCCGCCAGCACACTGGCGTTCTCGCGCGCCCACTTCGCCGATTCGGCCAGCACGTCCCAGTTGTCGGCCGTGAGCAGCGTGGGGGTGACGTACATCTCCTGCAGCTGCGTGCCGGTCCCGAAGTACGCGCGGATCTCGGAATCGAAGTCGTTCCCCGGATCGCCGTGGAGCCGCTCCGCCTGCTTCGCGTAGATGAGCCCGTGCAGCATCAGCGAGTTGAGCGGGAAGAGCGGCCCGCGGCCGGCAACGTTCTGGAAGGTGTCGCCGTCGCGGTAGGTGATCCACTTCTGCCGGTCGGTGCCGACGCCGGCGTAGTCGTCGTCCGAGCCCCCGCGCCAGATCGAGTCCGCGTACCGGAGCCAGAACGGCGACGGGAACGTCCCGGTCGTGAGGTTGACGTACAGGTCCGGCTTCTCGGCGCGCAGCTCGCCGATCAGGTGGATCATCGCGTCGAAGTCGGAGTCGAACTGGCTCCCGGGGATCGCGTTCCGCACGTTCCCCGTGCCGTCGAACTTGAACTGGTTGACGCCGTAGGTCCGGATCATGTCGAGGCAGACCTCGCGGAACCGGGCGAAGTACTTCGGTCCCGACAGCGCGAAGCCTCCCTGGTTGGTCTCGAAGCCCTGCTCCTTCCCGTACTGCAGTCGCTCCTGCCGCGCCTGCCCGTAGCCGCCCCACGGACTCATCCAGACGCCCGGGTGGGAGCCGTAGCGGGCGGTCGCGTCCTTGAGGGGCGTGAAACCGTGCGGGAAGCCGGCGTTGAAGTGCCAGAGGGTCTGGTGGTCGTCCCATCCGTCGTCGAACAGGAACGAGTCGAGGGTGACGCCGCGCTTGACGTGCAGCTCCTGGCCGTACGCCTCGATCACGGCCAGCGCCTCGGCCTCGTCGAACGGGTTCCCGTACCCGATGTCGTACCACGAGTTGTAGTGGAGGAAGGTGCGGTACGGATGCGCCCGCTCCCGCTCGATGTACGCCAGAAAGTCGCGGCGGAACTGTCCGGGGCGCGCCGTGCCGATCACCGACGAGTACTCGGGCGCCGTGCCCGGGCGGATCGGCAGCTCACGCGGTAGCGCCGAGCGCGCACGGGAACCGCCCACCGCGCTCTGGGAGAGCGGGTGCTCGAAGCCGAGGTAGAGGTTGCCGGCGATGATCGGCGAGCCGCGCACCTGGCCGTCCACGATGGCGCCCGGCAGGTCGAGGTCCACGAGCGCGATCTCGCTCACCAGCACCTCGCCGCCGGTGGCGCGGAGCGCCACTTCCTGGCGCACGTACGCCGACCCGTCGCGCAGGACGCCGCGCCAGGTCACCTCCAGCCTTCCCGCCGCGTCGGTCAGGACGATCTGCACGGTCTGGCCGCCGAAGCGCTCGGCGAGCCGCGAGGCCGCGGCGTCGCCGGCCAGCCGCTCCACCCGTGGCGTGCCCGAGAGGCGCATCTCCGACGAGCGCAGCACCGTGCCGTCGCCCAGGCGCAGGAGAAACGCGTCGGGGGCAAGCGCCAGATGCGTGTTGTTCCGGCGGTCGTCCAGGCCGACTGCCTTGAAGCTCCCGCCGTCGGTGCTCCAAGTGGCGGCGACGGCGTCGTTCGCCAGGGTGAGCTGGCCGCCCTGCGCGAGGAACCGCGCCCGGCCCGCGTCGCCCGGCAGGCGCGCCGAACCGAGGCCGCTCAGGAGCCGGGGGAGCGCCGCGGCGCTCGCTCCGAGGAGCGCCGTGCGCTCCACGAAATCGCGACGCGTGATCATTGCCGGGCCACCTCACCACCCTTCATCACGAAGCGCACGTTGCGCAGGGCCGAGATGCTCTGCGTGGGATCCCCTTCGACCGCGATCAGATCGGCCAGGAGCCCCGGCACGATGCGGCCGCGGTCGTCGAGCTTCAGGATCTTCGCGTTGCCGGACGTGGCGGCGATCAGCGCCTGCCCCACCGGCATCCCGTAGTCCACCATGATCTCCAGCTCGCGCACGTTCTCGCCGTGCGGGAAGACTCCGACGTCGCCGCCGAAACAGATCGGCACGCCGGCGGCCATCGCCGCGCGGAAAGTCTCGCGCTTGTGCGCGATGAACGCCGGCTCCGGATCCACGCCCTTCCTCCACCCCGCGTACTGCGCCACCGCGTCACCGGCAGCGACCGTGGGACAAAGGCCGATCCCCTTCTGCCCCATCAACTGGAAGACCTCGGGCGTCCCGTCGTCCCCGTGCTCGATGGTCGTCACGCCCGCGAGCGCCGCGCGCCGCATCGCCTCGGGCGAGTACGCGTGCACCGAGACCGGGCGCCCCGCGCTCGAGGCGACCTCCACGATCAGGTTCATCTCCTCCTGCGTGAAGGTCGGCTCGGTCGTGCCGTTCGGCCCCCAGCGGTAGTCGCCGTAGATCTTCACCCAGTCCGCCCCGCGGCCGATCTGGTCGCGCACGACGCGGATCAGGTCGTCCTGGCCTCCCGCCGCCTCGGCGCCGAAGGCCAGGTCGCGCTCCGGCGCCCCCTTGGGCCCGTAGCTCCCCTGCGCCACGATCGCGCGCGTCGCGACGAGGAGGCGCGGCCCGGGGATGATCCCCTGCCGGATCGCGTCCCGGAGGCCGACGTCCGTGTATCCCGCGCCCTCGGTGCCGAGGTCGCGCTCGGTCGTGATGCCCGCCATGAGCGTCGTACGCGCCGCCACCGTGGCGCGCGCGACCCGGAGGCCAAGGGGCTCATTAAGCACCTGGTCGTTCCAGCTCCGTTCGTTGTACGGGTGCAGCAGGAGGTGCGAGTGCCCCTCGATCATCCCCGGCATCAGCGTGAGGCCGGGCAGCTCGATCACCCGCGCGCCCGCGGGCCGCGTGACGCTTCCCGCGGGGCCGGCCGCCGCGATCCGGTCGCCGGTGACGACCACCTCCCACCCGCTCTGCAGCGTCAGCGTGACGCCGTCGAAGACGCGCGCCGGCACGAGGACGACGCTTGCCGGCGGCGACGCGGGCGCCCGCGGCGTCTGCGCGCCCAGAACGGCTGGCACAGCGGCACAGAGGCACAGGGGCACGGTGAGTGCCGCGAGTATTCTCTGTGCCTCCGTGCCCCCGTGCCCCCGTGCCTCCGTGCCTCCTGCCCTCCGTGCCCCCGTGCGCCCGTGCGTCCATGCCTCCGTCTTCATATAGCCTCCGTTGTCTATTCGCATCCGAGCTTCTTCATCATCTCGGCCTCACTCATCTTCACGCGCGGCCGCCCGCCTGCCTTGCCGCGCTCGCTCTCGAGCGCGTCGAGCTTCTTCCAGTCCTCGAAGGTGATCAGGCACGGCACCCGCTCGCGGAGCAGCCGCAGGGCCGCCGCGGCGGAGGGCTCGGCGGGCCGCGGCACCTCGCCGCGCTCCAGGTCCTCGAGCATCGCCTCGGCGGTCTCCGCCGCGTCGGGCTTGTTCGTCCCGATGACGCCGGAGGGGCCGCGTTTGATCCAGCCGGCGACGTAAAGACCGGGTGTCGGGTGCCGGGTGTCAGGTGACACGACCCGGCCACTGACGTTCGGGATCGTGCCGGAGTCTCCGTCGAACGGCACGCCGGGGAGCGGGACGCCGCGGTAGCCTACGGAACGGAAGACCAGCTCCACCGGCAGCTCCTCGAACCACCCGATCGGCGCCGCCCGCAGCGCGCCGTTCGGCTCCTTGATGAGGGCGTTCCGGACCAGCCGCATCCCGATCACGCGGCCCGACGCGTCGCCGTGCAGCTCCACGGGCGAGACGAGGAAGCGCAGGGTGAGGAGCTTCGGCTTCCCGGTCCGCGCTCGCGTGGAGAACTCGCGCAGCAACTCCACCTTCTTCGCCAGCGTGCGGTCCTGCGCGCGCATCAGCTCCGCCTGGCTCCACGGGTCCACGGCGACTTCCTCGGGACGCACGGTGACGTCGGCGCCCGCCAGCTCGCCAAGCTCCTTCGTCTCGGGCGTGGTGAACGCCGCCTGCACCGGCCCGCGTCGGCCGAGGAGGTAGACCTCCTTGATCCGGCTCTGCCGGAGCGCGTCGAGCGCGTAGTCCGCGATGTCCGTCCCGGCCAGCTCCTCCGGCGTGCGGCAGAGCATGCGCGCCACGTCCACCGCCACGTTCCCGACGCCGACCACGGCGACCCGCTCGACCGAGAGATCGAAGCTGAGGTGCCGGAAGCGGGGGTGGCCGTTGTACCACGCGACGAACTCGGTGGCGGGATGGCTGCGCAGCAGGTCCTCGCCCGGGATCCCCATCCGCCGGTCGGTCTGCGCGCCGGTGGTGAAGCAAACCTGGTGGTAGTGGCGGGCGAAGTCGGCCAGCGTGACGTCGGCGCCGAACTCCACATTGCCGAAGTAGCGGAAGCCGGGACGCCGGGCCACGGCGTCGAAGGCGCGGGTGACGTTCTTGATCTTCTCGTGGTCGGGCGCGACCCCGAAGCGGACGAGCCCGTAGGGCGCGGGGAGCTTCTCGTACAGATCCACTTCGACGCCGCCGCCCTCGCGGGACAGGAGCCGCTCGGCGAGGAAGAAGCCCGCGGGCCCGGCGCCTACGATCGCGACGCGCTGCGGTCCTCCGGTTGCCGCGGGTGCGCTCATCTGCCGAGTATTCAATCCAGAATGCAACCTTTTGTCCATCAGTTGCGTCCTACGGGGGTAGTAGCGTCATCCTCGCACAATCCCGGAGGACGGACGGTGCGCCGTGCCACGCTCCTCGGGGCCGCCTGGGGCCTCGCGCTCGGCATCGTCTCCGTCCCGCATGCCGCGGCGCAGCAGGCCGCCGACAGCGGGACGCGGAACGGCTCCGTGCATCCCACGCCGCCGCCGGTGGCAGTCGCCGCGCGGCGCCGCGGCCCCATCACGCTGGACGGAAAGCTCGATGAGCCCGACTGGCAGGCCGCCACGCCGGCCACGGACTTCCGGCAGGCGCAGCCGCACGAGGGCGAGAGCGCGACCCAGCGCACCGAGGTGCGCTTCCTCTACGACGACGACTACCTGTACATCGGCGCCCGGATGTACGACACGGAGGGCGCCGCAGGCATCCGCACGCGGCTGGTCCGGCGCGACGCGAGCTTCGGCAGCGACTTCGTCGAGATCATCTTCGACACCTTCCACGACCATCTCGGCCGCGTGGACTTCATGACCAACCCGTCCGGGTCGAAGGAGGACTCGTACGGCCCCAACGGCTCCAACCTCGATCCCTCGTGGGACGCCGTGTGGGACGTGAAGACGCGGATCGACTCGCTGGGGTGGACGGCGGAGTTCCGCATCCCGCTCGCGCAGCTGCGCTATCCCACAACCGACTCCACGGAGACGTGGGGGCTCCAGGTCTGGCGACAGGAGAATCGGCTCAACGAGCTGTCGCAGTGGGCGTTCTGGCACCTCAACGAGACGGGCGGGCCGGCCAAGTTCGGGCACCTGGAAGGGCTGGCGCTCACGCGCGCCCCCGGCCGCGCGGAGCTGCTCCCGTACGTCGTGGGCCGCTCCACCAACGATCCCGGCGTCCCGCCCGCCGACCCGTTCGCCCGCTCCCGCGCCTACGACACCCGCATCGGCGGCGACTTCAAGTACCTGGTCTCGTCCAGCCTCACGCTCAACGGCACCATCAACCCCGACTTCGGCCAGGTCGAGGTGGACCCGGCGGTCGTGAACCTCAGCGCCTTCGAGACCTACTATCCGGAGAAGCGGCCGTTCTTCGTGGAAGGCAGCGGGCTGTTCTCCTTCGGGAACTTCAACTGCTTCAGCTGCAGCAACGTCAGCAGCGCCGGCCTGTTCTACCCGCGGCGCATCGGCCGCACGCCGCAGGGGGCGGACAACGCCTACGTCGCGGCGGCCGACGGGGGCTACGCGCAAGTCCCGGACAACACCGCCATCCTCGGCGCGGCCAAGCTGACGGGGAGCGTCGCGAAGGGGTGGACGCTGGCGGCGCTCGACGCCGCGACGGCGCGCGAGACGGCCGACATTCAGGACTCGACCGGCGCGCGCTCCAGGCTCGAGGTGGAGCCGTTCACGAACTATTTCGTTTCACGCATCTCCCACGATCTCCCGGGCGGCAACTACATCCGCGCGATGGCGACGTCGGTCCAGCGCGACATCCGCGATCCCACCCTGCGCACCCAGCTCAACACGCACTCAGAGGCCGGCGGCGTCGAGACCGACCTTTGGTGGGGGAAGCGTACCTACCGGCTGATGGCGAATGCGACGCTGACCTCCGTCTCCGGCTCGCCGGCCGACATCCTGGGCATCCAGGAGGGGAGCGCGCGCTACTTCCAGCGCCCCGACCGGCGGAACGGCTCGAACGGCCTGTTCAGCAACGCGTTCGACTCCACGCTCACGTCGCTGCGCGGCTACTCGTTCTACACGCGGCTCGCGAAGGACGCCGGCGACTGGATGTGGGAGGTGCAGACGAGCGTCATCAGCCCCGGGTTCGAGGCGAACGACGTCGCGTTCAACACCCAGTCGGACCGCGTCTTCATGGGCGCGAACCTCGTGCGGCAGTTCACGAAGCCGACCGGCTTCGCGCGGAACTCGTTCTTCATCCTCGGCGCGCAGCAGATCTACAACTACAGCCACGACCTGCTGAACCGGCAGGCGCAGGGCTACGCCCAGGTCCAGTTCCTCAACTGGTGGAGCGTCTCGCTCTACGGGCAGGCCCGGACGCGGCAGATGAGCGACAACCTCGCGCGCGGCGGGCCGGTGCTCGCTCAGGCCCCGTCGTGGTATTCCTTCGCGCAGCTCATGACCGATTCGCGCAGGACGCTGGTCCTCATGGTGATGCCCGACCTCGGGTGCGGGGACGGCCACTGCTCCTGGGACATGAGCGTGGACGCCGTGATTCACGCCGCGCCCAACGTCTCGGTGGAGCTCAACCCGTCGTGGAGCTACAGCACCACCCGGAACCAGTACGTCACGACGGTGGCCGACCCCACCGCCACGCTCTTCTACGGCCACCGCTACGTCTTCGCGGACCTCGTCGAGAAGACGCTCTCGATGACCACGCGGCTCGACTGGACGTTCACGCCGGCGCTGACGCTGCAGCTGTTCGTGCAGCCGCTGATCGCGAGCGGGCAGTACACCCGGTTCAAGGAGTTCGATCGCCCGCGGTCCACCGACCGCAGCGTGTACGGCGTGGACAAGGGCACGATTGCCTACGCCGGCGGTACGTACACCGTGGATCCCGACGGCGCGGGGCCGGCGGCGCCGTTCAGCTTTGGCGACCCGAACTTCACCTTCCGGTCCCTGCGCGGCAGCGCGGTGCTGCGCTGGGAGTACCTGCCTGGCTCCACGGTCTACTTCGTCTGGACGCAGACGCGGAGCGCCAGCGATCCCTTCGGCACCCTCGAGCCGTCCCGGGACATCAAGGGACTCGTCGGGCCGGCGCCCGAGAACATCTTCTTGGTGAAGTTTTCCTACTGGCTTGGTCTCTAACAGTTGCCAGTTGCGAGACGCCAAGTTGCGATTGACTTGACTCGCAGGACCTGATTTCCGTATTACCCCGCCGTGAGCGAACCCGTCCTTGCGCCGGTCCGGACCTGCTTTCGCGCCCTTGCATGCACCTTCGTGCCCGAGGCGAAGGACCTGGACGAGCGCGCCTGGGCCGAGGCGGAGGCGATCGTCGAGAAGTTCTTCGCGTCCCGCCCCGAGACGGTGCGCCGGCAGGTCGTCCTCCTCATCCGCGTGCTGGATCTCCTCCCGGTCTTCCGCTGGGGCCGCCGCTTCCGCTCGCTCGACCCCGAGCGGCGGCTGCGTTTCCTCGCCGCGCTCCAGGACGCGCCGCTGCTCCTCGTGCGGCGCGGGACGTGGGGCCTCAGGACGATCGCCTTCATGGGCTACTACGCCCGCGCCGACGCGTCGGCCGCGATCGGCTATCGGGCCGACCGGTGCGGCTGGGAGGCGAGGTGATTCAGCGCGAGTACGACGTCGTCGTGATCGGCTCGGGCGCCGGAGGCGGCACGGTCGCGCAGGAGCTCTCTCCGCTGGTCAAAGACGGCGTGCGGGTCCTCGTCCTCGAGCAGGGCCCGCGCCTCGCCGACGAAGAGTTCACCGGCCGCGAGCTGGAGATGGCCGACGCGCTCTACGAGGACGGCGGCGGGTTCCTCACCGCCGACGGCACGATGACCCTCGCCTTCGGCCGCGCGTACGGTGGCTCGACGGTCGTCTACACCGGCACCTCGCTCGTCGCCCCGCCGCGCGTGATCAACCGGTGGGCGGTGCCGGGCGTCGAGCCGCAGGACCTGGCGCGCCGCTCCCAGAAGTTCGCCGCGCAGAACAACGTCCACCTCCTGGCCCAAGACCTCATCAACGACAACAACCGGCTCTTCGTCGAAGGGTGCGAGAAGCTCGGCTGGAAGGCGGAGCAGTTCCCGCTCAACATCCGCGGGTGCCGGGGCTCGAGCCTCTGCAACCTCGGCTGTCCCAACGCGGCGAAGATGGGAACTTCAAGGGTTCAGTTGCCAGCCGCGGAGCGGAACGGGGTGCAGATCGTAACCCGTGCTGAGGTCTTGAGCATCGGGGACCACGAACTCTCCGTGCGCGTTCGTGGCAAGAAGGAAGGGGAGAAAGGAGCAGTGTCCGAGTGGGAGCCGGGGGAGTACCTCGTCCGCACCAAGGTCGTCGTGGTGGCGGCCGGAGCGGTCGGGTCCCCCGCCCTGCTGCTCCGCTCCGGCCTCGGCCGCGCCCTTCCCGCGCTCGGCGCCGGCTTCGCCTGTCACCCCGCGCACATCCTGGTCGCCGAGCACGAGCGGCCCGTCACCAACGACGTCGGCCACCCGAAGAGCTACTTCCTCGACCGCGCGGCCGACGAGCACTTCGTGCTCGAGACCTGCATGTACTTCCCGTTCACGACGGCCAAGAACCTGACCGGCTTCGGCGCGGATCACAGTGCGCTGATGCGCGCGTTCCCGCGCCTCCAGATGATCCTGGTCCTCGCCTGCGACAAGGCGGTGCCGGGGAACCGGGTGACGGTGGACCGCGAAGGGCGGCCGGTCGTGCACTACACCTTCATGCCCGACACCATCGAGGCGATGGTGCGCGCGACCCGCGCGTCGGCGAAGATCTTCTTCGCGGCCGGCGCGCTCCGCGTGCACGCCCCGTCGGCGGAAGCGCCCCTGATCGAGCGGCGCGACGCCGCCCGGGTTGATGAGCTGATCGCCGCCGAGCACTTCCTGCCCGGCAAGGTGTCGGTGAGCGCCGCGCACCTGATGGGCGGCTGCGGGATGGGACGCGACCCCTCGGGGTCGGTCACGGACGGATGGGGCCGCGTGCACGGCCTCCCGTGGCTCCGGGTGGCGGACGCGAGTCTCTTCCCCGATTCGCTCGAGATCAACCCGTACCTGACGATCATGGCGCTCGCCGACCGCGTGGCCGAGGGCATCCGCAGCGAGGCGCGCGAGCTGCTCGCCGCGACGGGAGGGGCCGCGGCATGAAGCTCGGCGGCGGCGCGATCGTCGTCCGCGCCCTCGAGGACGAGGGCGTGAGCTTCGCCTTCGGCATCCCGGGCACCCACAACATCGAGCTGTACGACGCGTTGGCCGAGTCGTCGAAGGTCCGCACCGTCCTGGTCACCGACGAGCAGAGCGCGAGCTTCTGCGCGGACGGCGTGTGGCGCGCGTCCGGCGCGCTGGCCTGCGCCAACGTGGTGCCGGGCGCGGGGCTCACGCACGCGATGAGCGGGATCGGCGAGGCGTTCCTCGACAACGTCCCGATGCTGGTGCTGGGGTGCGGGATCCGACGCGACACTGGAAAGGCCTTCCAGCTCCACGACGTGGACCAGATCGCGATGGTGCGCCCGGTGACGAAGGCGCAGTTCCGGCCGCAGGACGGCGTCGAGCTGTACGCCACGATCCGGCGCGCGTGCCGCATCGCGCGGGAGGGCACGCCCGGCCCGGTCTTCGTCGAGGTGCCGGCGAACCTGTACCTGTTCACGCACGACTTCGAGGAACCGGGGTCAGGGACCCGGGATCCGGGGCTCGCGCCCCGCGCCTCGGACCTCGGACCCCGGACCCCGGACCCCGACTCCCTGCTCCGGGCCACCGTGCTGCTGGGCCGCGCGAAGAAGCCGCTTCTCTACCTCGGCGCCGGCGCCGCGGGCGCAGGCGAGCGCCTTGTCGCGCTGGCCGAGCGCCTCGAGGCGCCGGTCGCGACGACGTTCCAGGGGAAGGGCGTCTTCCCCGAGTCGCACCCGCTCGCGCTCTGGCCGGGCTTCGGCGCCGCGGCGCCGCCGTTCGCCCGCGAGGTCGCCGACCGCTGCGACGCGACGCTCGCGATCGGCTGCCGCTTCGGCGAAGTCGCGACCGGGAGCTACGGCCTGGCGATCCCGCGGCCGCTGGTGCACGCCGACATCGACGCCGACGTGATCGGCCGGAACTTCCCCGCCGATGCGCCGATCGTGGGCGACGCCCGACTCGTGGTGGAGGCGCTGCTTGCCGCGCTGCCTCCGCGCCCCAGGGACGACGCTCTGCGCTCGGCCGTTCGCGAGGGGCACGAGGCGGTCGAGCGGGAGTGGGGTGCGGCGGCCGGCGAGCGTGTCTCGCCGTTCCTACTCCTGCGCGCGCTCCAGGAGCGGTTCGGCGGCGAGACCGTCTACACCACCGACAGCGGGAACGGGACTTTCCTGGCGATGGAGATGCTGCGGCTCGAGCGGCCGCGGAAGTTCCTCGCGCCGGTGGACTACTCGTGCATGGGGTACGCGGTGCCCGCGGCGATCGGCGCCAAGCTCGCCCGGCCCGACTGCCCCGTGGTCGCGCTCGCGGGCGACGGGGCGTTCCTGATGACGGGCCTCGAGCTCCTGACCGCGGCGCAGCAGGGCGCGGCCGTCGCCGTCTTCGTGCTCCGGGACGGCGAGCTGGCGCAGATCGCCCAGTTCCAGGACGCGGCCCTGAGCCGGCGGACGGCGAGCGCCGTGCCCAACTACGGCCTCGCGGACATCAGCCGCGGCGTGGGGGTCGAGTGCCTCGAGCTGAGCCACGACGACCAGATCCCCGACATCCTGGGCCGCGTCGCCGCCATCACCGCGCAAGGCAAGCCGGTCGTGGTGGACACCGCAATCGACTACTCGGAGAAGACGTACTTCACGCATGGCGTGGTGAAGACGACGCTGCTGAGACTTCCCTGGCTGGACCGGCTGCGGTTTGTCGGAAGGGCGCTGTTGAGAAGACTATAATCAAGGGTGTCAGGTGCCGGGTGTCAGGTGTCCCCGGGGTCCCCGACACCCAACACCCGGCACCCGACACCCGGTCTCTTCAGAACCACACCCGCATCCCCAGCGTCGGTCCGCTGAACGGCGCTCCCACCCCGATCCGCGTCCAGCGGTAGCCTGCCTGAATCTCGAGCGGCCCGAGGAACACGGACCCGTTCGCCGAGAGATCCACGAACCCGACGCCCCACTCGGGCCCGCCGCTCCACGTGAGCGGGGCCACGCGCGCCGTGGCGCCGAGGCCGAAGGGCCGCCGGGGGAAGAGCTGCACGCCGGCCTCGATCTCGGGCCCCGTCGCGGCATCGCTCCCCACCGTCACGGCCTGCACCCCGCCGCCGATCCTGAGATAGCCGATGTCGCCGAGCGGCGGCACCGCGGTGAAGCTGAGGCGGAACATCTGCAGGTGGTCCGTGTGGTCCCCCAGCGGCTCCCAGTAGCTCGAGAACTCGATCTCGCGCCGGATGAAGCCGCCCGCCCACTCGACGGAGAAGTGAACCGCGCGCAGCGTGGACTGGTCGTCCATGAAGTAGCTCGAGGACACAGTGCCGAAGGTCCGGCCGTCCGTCACCCAGCGGCGCACGTACGGCCCGCTCCCCGCGTATGGATAGCTCTGGTAGCCCTGGCCCGTGTCGCTCGGGAAGACGCCGAACAGGAAGAACCTCGCCACTCCCCAGCCGAAGCCGCCGCCGCCCTCGTCGTCGTCCCCGCCCCCGCTCCCTCCGCCGCCCTTGTGCTTCGCCGCGTCGGCCGAGTGCTGGACGTCGCCGATCTTGCCCGAGGTCGAATCCTGGGCGCGGAGCGCCGCGGGGGCGACGAGCAGCGCGGCGACGGCCAACGAGGTGAGACGCAGGAGTTTCATGCCCGAGGGGAAATGCATCGCGCATGCCAATCCGGCAAGCAGGCCGTACGCGCGATCTTGACGAACGCTTGACGCCGGCCCAAGGCCGGCGCTGTCCTACGGCAGAGACGGGCCGCCGCGTCGCGACGACACGGAGCTACACGCGGTCCATCAGCGCGCAGCCCGCGAACCGGTTCCACTCCTCGCGACGCTTCCGCGTTTGCACGAGCCCGAGCAACCGAAACAGGTGGTAGAGGCGCGGGAGCCGCTTCAGGCGGATCGCTTCCGACATGCTTCCGCGGAATTCCACCTCTCTCCACCCGTGCGGCACGAAGAAGGCCGTATTCTCGGCCGGCGCGAACAGGAACTCGGCGTTGGCCTCGGCCATCTGCCCACGCGTCGAGCGCCGCATCATCTTGAGCAGGCGCGGCGATGAGATGTCGAAGATCCAGCGGTGGAACGTCGGCTGCGCGTGGAGATCGTCGGCGAGCTTGGCCACCCCCTCGGCGCCGAGATAGATCAGCAGCCCTTCCGACACGACCAGCACCTTCCGATGCGCGGCGCCGACCCGGGCGAACAGCGCCCGGCGCTGGCGGTCATCGGCGAGGTCCGCCGGTTCCCACCGGAGCACGCAGCGCGGCCGCTCGGCGGCGAGCTGCTCGCGCACGTAGGCCGCCATGTCGAGGTAGTCCACGTTGATCCAGGTCAGCGCCGACGGCAGGTCGAGGCGCCAGGGGCGGGCGTCCAGCCCTGCCGCGAGGTTCAGGACCGCGTCCGCGCCATCGGCCACGCAGCGGAGAATCAGCTCGTCGAACGTCGCGGTGCGGACGATGTGCGGCCAGGCCCAGCTTCGCACCCGGCGCATCGTCCTGATGATCTCCGCGCCCTTCTCCCCGGCCAGCCGGCGGGCGTAGGGGTCGCGGAACAGCGCGTCGGGGCGGTCGGTCTCCATCGCGCGGTACATCGCAACCCAGCGCGCGGTGTCGGAGACATGGGTGATGGGGGAATCGGGCATAGAATCGGTGGTAGGTGGCAGGTTGTGGGTGATGGTCGGCTGCGCCTATTTACGCTACCACCCACCACCTACCACCTACAACCCACCACCTGCTACTTCAGTCTCGCCATCCTGTCCCTGATCCGTTGTGTCAGCCGCGGATTGTCGCTGAACTGCCGCGACAGCGCCGTCAGCGTGGCGCGCGCCGAGTCGTTCATCCCCTGCGCGGCGAACACGTCCACCTTCGCGAACGCGACGCGCGATTTCATGAAGCCGAGCGAGTCGGGCACCTGGAGAGCGTTCAGCACCGCGAGCGCCGCCTTCGGGTCCTTGCGGTCCTCGAGCAGCGACTGGGCATACACCAGTGCGACGTTCGGGTCCGCCGGCTTGAGATGCACCAGCAGCGTGAGCAGTGTGTCGGCCTCGCCGCTACGGTGCGCCTGGCGCGCCGTCATCGCCTGCTCGTACAGGCCCGCCGTGAGCAGGTGCCCCACGTCGGCCGTGTCGCCCGAGCGGATGCCGACGCCGCCGGCGTAGTTGAACACCAGGTCGCCGCCGCGGTCGGCCGCCTTGTAGAGCGCCGCCGCGCCCGCGAGCCCCACGACCGCCGAGACGACTTCGACCCACCGCCGCCACGCCGGCCGGCCCACCAGCGCGAGGGCGATCAGCTCGATCGCGGCCACCACGAGGAAGACGTTCTGGGCCCAATGCGCCGCGTCCTCGTGCGCGTTCACCGCCGGGCCGATGCCGGGCACACGCTCGGCGAACTCGTGGGCCTGGGTCCCCGAGCGCACCGCCAGGACCACCGCCAGCGTCCCCAGCAGGAGGAGCGTCGCGGCCCCCGGCCGGGTGAACGGGAGCTTGCCGGTGAGGGAAATCCAGCGCGCGACCACGCCCGCGATGAGGAAGGCGACCGCAAACTCCGTGATTTGCGGGTGATAGACCCCGATGTCGAGCATCCGTGCCGTTCCGGTTGTCGTGAGGGTGTCGGGAATATACGCGCGGCGCGCACGGGACGCTGCCGCTTGACGCGCCCCCGTCCCCCCGGCGAAGCTTGCGCATGGCCATCAACGCTGCCTGGCACGAAGCTCACCCGATGCCGCACAAGCCCACGCTGGCCCAGCGGGTCGCGTGGCACCAGCAGCACGCGCTGCACTGCGGCTGCCAACCCATCCCCTCGAACATCATGATCGAGATCGATCGGCTCGAACGATCGAAGGGAAAGAAGACCTACCGCCCGCCGCGGTGACCGCGCCGGAGAGCGCCCCCGCCCCAGCCCCCGAGCGGGCGCCGTTCGCCGCGCGCGTCGTGGGGCCGGTCGCGGCTCTGATGCTGGCGCTGCATCTGGTCACCAACGTCTTCACGCCGTACGGCATCCATCGCGACGAGTTCCTCTATTTCGCCATGGGCCACCACCTCCGGCTCTGGCACATGGACTTCCCGCCGTTCATCGCGATCGCTTCGGAGATCCAACGGTTCGTCTTCGGCGACTCGCTCGTCGGCCTCCGGATCGTCCCTGCCGTCGCGAGCACGCTGGTGGTCGTCCTCGCCGCGCTCCTGGCGCGCGAGCTGGGGGGCGCACGCTTCGCCCAGGGCTTCGCCGCCATCGCCGTCCTGGCCAGCGTCTTCTTCCAGCGCGCCGGCAACCTCTTCCAGCCCGTCATCCTCGACGCGCTCTGGTGGACGCTCGGCTTCTACGTCCTCGCCCGGCTGTGCCGCGCCGGTCAGCCGGAGCAGCAGTGGTGGGTCTGGCTCGGCCTGGTCGGCGGGATCGGCCTCCTCACCAAGTTCAGCATCCTCTTCTTCGGCTTCGGCGTGCTGCTGGGCCTGCTGGCGACGCGCCACCGCCGCGCGCTCCTCACGCCCTGGCCGTGGCTGACGCTCGCACTCGCGCTGGTGATCGGCAGTCCCTCGGTCGTCGGCCAGATCACCCTGGGCTGGCCGCTCGTGGGCCAGATGCAGGACCTGCGACAGTCCCAGCTCGAACACGTCTCGATCGCCGGGTTTCTCCTGACGCAACTCCAGTTCGGGCCGGCGATGCTCGTCGGCGCGTGGGGCGTCGTGGCGCTGCTCTTATCGCGGGGCCTGCGACGATTCGCCCTGGTGGGGTGGACTTGCGTCGCGATCTGGCTCACGCTGGTCGTGCTGCACGGCAAGCCGTACTACGTCGGGGGCACCTATCCCCTGCTCTTCGCGGCGGGGGCGGTGCAGCTCGAGCGGCTTCGCGGCGCACCGGCGCGCTCGGCCCTGCGCTGGGGCATCGCCGGCCTCGTCGCCGCGTACGGGCTCATGATCCTCCCCTACGGCGTCCCGATCCTCGCGCCGCCGGCGATGATGCGGTACGAGGCGGCCTTCGGAGAAGCGGGGGCGCAGCGCGACAACCAGGGCCACCCGCTCCAGCTGCCGCAGGACTACGCCGACATGCTCGGGTGGGAGGAGCGGGTCGCCGCGGTCGCCACGGCCTACGGCACCCTCTCGCCGCTCGAGCGCGCGCGGGCGGTGGTCATCGGCAACAACTACGGCGAGGCGGGGGCGCTGGAGTTCTACGGGCCGCGCTACGGCCTCCCGCCGGTGGTGAGCTCCGCCGGGTCGTTCTACTTCTTCGGGCCGGGGAAGCTCCCGGGACGCGTGGCCGTGACGCTCGGCGAGGGCGAGGCCGGGCTGCACCGGCTGTTCGATTCCGTGGAAGCGGGGCCGCACCTGGTGAATCCGATCACGGTGCGCGAGGAGCGGGACCTGGCGGTCTACGTGTGCCGGGGCCCGAAGCGGACGCTGCAAGAGATTTGGCCGGGCGAGGCGGGCAGACAATGAGGGCGGTGTCAGGTGTCAGGTGCTGGGTGACGGGTGTCAGGGTCCCCAGACACCCGACACCCAGCACCTGGCACCCTCTCTATTGCCTGAAGTCCACCGCCTGTCGAATCGTCACTGCCCACCCTCTCGGGACCCCGGGTGATCCGCCGAAGCGCTCGGACAGCGCGATCTCGGTCACCTCGCCCCGGGTCGAGCGCGTCGAGCCGAGGCGCAGGGCCAGACCGGCGTCGCCGCCCGCGCGCGGCCGCTCGTCGCCGTACCACGCGCCTCCCCACTCGGCGAACGGCGCGAGCCCCACGCCGAACAGGCCCAGAAACTCGGGCGTCACCAGAAAGCGGTCCTCGGCCACGAGCCAGTAGCGGCGCGTGCCGGTGAAGACGTGGGCGCCGTAGCCCCGCGGCCCGTTGAAGTGGAGCCACAGGTCGAACTCGGTGCCCGGCGCGACGCGGCGCGCCGCTCCTCCCTCGGCGTGCAGCACGACTGTTTGCCCCCGCCACCGCTGGCTCATCAGCGTCGCTCCGGCCTCGACCCGCCCCGAGTCCACGCCGCCCCCGCCCACCACGCCGTCGCCGTCGAGGCGCGCGAAGGCGAAGGTCTTGTCCCATGCCCCGCCGAGCTGCGCGCTCACCGCCGGCCCGACGCCGGCGCGGCCGGCCGCGTAGCCCAGGGCGCGCGGCGCGACGTACAGTCCGACGAACAGCCGCCGCGAGACGTCCACGTCTTCCCGGCGCGCGTACTGATCGAGGAACTCCCCCACCGCGTAGCGCGTGCGCCCCACCTCCAGCCCCAGGCCTACCGCCCCGCTCGCCGAGTCCCCGGTGATCGGAGCGCCGTAGCGCGTGAAGGCCTCGCGCCGCCACTGCCCGAACAGGTAGAGGCGGACGAAGGCGCTGTCGCTCGCCGACAGCGCGATTCCCCCGCTGAGGCCGACGGCGAGCGCGCGGCGCCGCGCGCTGTCCGCGGTCGCGCCGTCGCGGAAGAGGAGCACCCGCTGATCGGCGGCCTGCCCGCCGGTCGTGAGCGAGGCGCGCGCCGCGCTCTCGTAGAACGGCACGCCGTAGCTCCAGTAGCCGAGGCGTCCGTCGGACAGCTCCTCGTACGCGGCGGTCAGGTCCGCGTGCCTCCAGAGCAGCCCGGGCGACGTGAAGATGAAGTCCAGCAGCCCCCGGTCGGGGGTCTTCTGGTACAGCACCTGGATCTGATTCGCCGTGCCCAGCAGGTTCTTCTCCACCAGCCCTGCCGCCCAGCTCGTGCTCCCGCCCGCGGTGGAGAAATCCACCTGCGGCCGCGTGCTCCAGCCGTCGGCGGTGGTCACCACGAGCGCCAGCCGCCCGTCCACGCGCGTCGTATCGAGAAGCACGTCGCGGAACACGCCGAGCGCGCGCAGCGCCCGCTCGCTCTCGACCACGCGCGCCGAGTCGTAGCGGTCCCCCTGGTCGAGGAGAAGCGTCCGGCGGATCACCCAGGGGCGCGTCCGGACGTGCAGGGCGTCGCCCAGCTGCGCCAGCAGCGGCAGCGGCTCACCCCCGGGCTCGAAGATGTTGTGGTTGTCCACGACGATCGTGTCGATCGTCTGCGCGGCGAGCGGATGGGTCCCGCCCGCCGCGAGGAAGAATGCGATCAGCGCCAGTCGTCGGATCGTCGGGCTCCGCACGGGGGTATGGGAGGCTAGTTGCCGCTCGTTGGAGCGGCAAGCTAGCTTGTCCCGTTACACCGCACGTGGAGATGGCAATGCCGCTGGCCGATCTGCTCCTCCCCGAATTCGACGCCGAGATGACCTCCACCCGCTGCCTCCTGGAGTGCGTGCCCGACGGCAAGAGCACCTGGCAGCCGCACGAGAAGTCGATGACCCTGGGTCGCCTGGCCACGCACGTCGCCCAGTTGGCGGGCCGCGCGGAGGCGGTGTTCGGGCACGACGAATGGGACCCGCGGCCGCCGGGCTCGAACGTGCAACCGCTGGTGCTGGATTCCCGCGCCAAGCTCCTCGAGTTGTTCGAGGAGGGCAGGCAGCGGGCGCGAGCGGCACTGGCGCAGACCAGCGACGCCAACTTCGGCACGAGCTGGACGATGAAGCGCGGCGGCACGCCGATGTACACGGGCGCGCGGCTCGACGCCTACCGCCGCATCGCCATGAACCACCTGGTCCATCACCGCGCCCAGCTCGGCGTGTTCCTCCGCCTGCTGGGTGTCCCGATCCCCGGGATGTACGGCCCGTCGGCCGACGATCTCGCGAAGTCCAGGTAGGAGGCTCCGACATGGAACAGCGCGAACTCGGCACCCAGGGGCTCGTGGTTCCCGCCCTCGGCCTGGGCTGCATGGGGATGTCCGACTTCTACGCCGGCCGCGACGACGCCGAATCCATCGCGACCATCCACCGCGCCATCGAGCTGGGGATCAACTACCTCGACACCGCGGACATTTACGGCCCGTTCACCAACGAGGAGCTGGTCGGCCGCGCCATCAAGGGGCGCCGCCACGAAGTCATCCTCGCCACCAAGTTCGGCAACGTGCGCGGGCCCGACGGCTCGTGGCGCGGCGTCAACGGCCGCCCCGAGTACGTCAAGGCGGCATGCGACGCCTCGCTCCAGCGGCTCGGCGTCGAGTACGTCGATCTCTACCAGCAGCACCGCGTGGACAAGGCCGTGCCGATCGAGGAGACCGTCGGCGCGATGGCGGAGCTGGTCACGGCGGGCAAGGTGCGCTACCTCGGGCTCTCGGAGGCGGGCCCCGCCTCCATCCGCAAGGCGCACGCGACGCATCCGATCACCTCGCTGCAGTCGGAGTACTCGCTCTGGACGCGCGACATGGAGGCGGAGGTGCTCCCCACCTGTCGCTCCCTCGGCATCGGCTTCGTCGCCTACAGCCCGCTCGGGCGCGGGTTCCTCACCGGGCGCTTCCGGAAGCTGGAGGACCTCGCAACCGACGACTACCGGCGCGAGCACCCGCGGTTCACGCCCGGCAACTTCGAGAAGAACTTGGGTCTCCTGGAGCGCGTGGAGCGGATCGCGCGCGAGAAGAAGTGCACGCCCGCTCAGCTCGCCCTGGCCTGGCTGCTGGCGCGCGGCCGCGACATCGTGCCGATCCCCGGCACCAAGCGGCGGAAGTACCTCGAGGAGAACGTGGGCGCGGTGGCGATCGCGCTCACGACGGAGGAGATCGCCCGGCTCGACGCCGCCGTGCCCGTGGGCGGGGCCGCGGGCCCCCGCTACCCCGAGCGCGCAATGGCCGCCGTCAAGGACGTCTAGCCGCCACCGTACAGAGAGAGAGCCGCAGCCCTCCGACGAGGCGGAGCACGTGCCGCAAGGGCCTCCTGTAGCGGTTGCGCACGGCCTCGGTCGGCTGGATAATCCCCGGATGCCCTCCCTGACGACGACCCTGCCGCTGATCGCGCGCGCCGAGGCACAGCGCGACCGGACGGCGCTCGTCGCCCCCGAGGGCATGTTCACGTACGGCGATCTGCTCGACTCGTCGGCGCGGGCCGCGCAGGCGCTGCTCGCGGGCGGCGCCGACCTCGGCGAGACGCGCGTCGCCTTCCTCGTCCCTCCCGGCTTCCACCACGTCGCGGTGCAATGGGGCATCTGGCGCGCCGGCGGCGTGGCCGTGCCGCTGGGCGTCGCGCACCCGCCGCCCGAGCTGGAGCACGTGGTCCGCGACTCGGGGGCGGAGATCGTGGTCGGCGCCCCCGAATTCGCGGCGGTGCTGCGCCCCATCGCGACCGCCGCCCGGGTGCGCTACGTGCCCACCTCCGAGGCGCTGGCGCCCCGGCGCCTCTCCCCGGCGGGCGCGCGCCTGTCGGCGCTGATGAACGTCCCCGGCACGCCGCTCCCCGACGTCGGCGAGTCGCGCCGGGCGATGATCGTGTACACCAGCGGCACCACCGGCCGGCCGAAGGGCGTGGTCATCACCCACGCCAATCTCCGCGCCCAGATCGCCTCGCTGGTCGAGGCGTGGGAGTGGCGCGCCGACGACCGCATTCTTCTCGTGCTGCCGCTCACCCACGTGCACGGGATCGTCAACGTCCTGGCATCGGCGCTCTGGGCGGGGGCCACGTGCGAGATGCTGCCGCGGTTCAACCGCGAGCGCACCTGGGAGATCCTGGCCGCAGGACGCATCACTCTCTTCATGGCCGTGCCCACGATCTACGGGCGGCTCATCGCGGCGTGGGAAGCCGCGCCCGTGGAGCGGCGGCAGGCGATGAGCGACGGCTGCCGGAAGGTGCGCCTGATGGTCTCCGGCTCCTCCGCACTTCCGGCGCCGATGTTCGCGCGGTGGCGCGAGATCACCGGGCACGCGCTCCTCGAGCGCTACGGCATGACCGAGTTCGGGATGGCGCTCGCCAACCCGCTCCACGGCGAGCGGCGGCCGGGCTGCGTCGGGCGGCCGCTCCCCGGCGTCGAGGTGCGGCTCGTCGCCGAGGACGGCGCGAGCGCGGGAGCGGGCGAGCCGGGGGAGCTCGAGGTCCGGGGGCCGGGCATGTTCCTCGAGTACTGGGGCAAGCCCGAGACGACGCGCGCCGCGTTCCGCGACGGGTGGTTCCGGACCGGCGATACCGCGGTGCTGGAGGACGGCGGCTTCCGGATTCTCGGCCGGACCTCGTCCGACATCATCAAGTCCGGCGGCTACAAGCTCTCGGCGCTGGAGATCGAGGACGTGCTGCGGATGCATCCGGCGATCGCCGACTGCGCGGTGGTGGGCGTGGCCCACGCCGACTGGGGCGAGATGATCTGCGCCGCGGCCGAGCTCGTGCCCGGCCGGCTCCTCGGCCTCGAGGAGCTGCGCGCCTGGGCGAAAGACCGCCTCGCGCCGTACAAGATCCCGAAGGACCTGCGGTGCCTCCCCACCCTCCCGCGCAACGCGATGGGGAAGGTCGTGAAGGCCGAGATCGCAAAGCTCTTCTAGCGCAGCACCGGCAGCACGATGCGCGACGCGAGGTCCGCCGAACGGTAGACCCGCTGCGCCGTCGCCCGGAAGTCGCCGTCCTTCGCCAGGAAGATGTTCTCGAACACGCCCGGGTTCCGGTCGATCATCGGGAACCAGGTGCTCTGGACCTGCACCATCAAGCGGTGCCCCGGTCGGAACGTGTGGTAGATGTCGTTCATCCGGAAATGCACGGGCGTCGGAACACCGGGGCGGAACGGCTCCGGGTGCGCAGCGTGCTCCGGGTCGTTCCGGTACTTCCCCCGCATCACGTCGCCGCGCACCAGCATCTCGTAGCCGCCCAGGGCGCGGTTCGTCCGATAGCCCGCCGCGCCGCCCTGCGAGCGCCCGTAGTCGGCCGGAAACACGTCTACCACCTTCACGATGAAGTCCTGGTCGGTGCCCGTCGTCGAGACCGCCAGATCCACGTCGATTGGCCCCGCCACCGTCAGGCCGGAGTCGAGCGGCGCGGTCTGATAGACCAGCACGTCGGGCCGCCGCGCCGCGAAGCGCTGGTCGCCCAGCATGAACGCCGGGTTGTACCACTGCCTGATCTCGTCGGTGTACGGCACCGGCTTCGCCGGATCCGAGGTGTACTCGTCATACGCGCGCGCCTTGGACTCCGGCGCGGCCGTCGCCAGCCGCCCGCTATCGGCCAGATAGAACGACGTGGGCACCGCGTTCGCGGGCGGCCACACATCCACGAAATGCCAGACGTCGCGGCCGGTCTCGAAGACCGCCGCCTCGAACTGGCGCGGCGCCGGCTGGTTGTCGAGCAGGTAGTAATTGAAGAACGGGACCTCGATGCTGTCGGCGTAGAACTGCGCCGTCGGCATCCCCCAGGCCATTGGGCCCAGCGAGTCGCCGACGGGGGTGTTCCACTGCCCGTGGTACCACGGCCCCATCACCAGCCGGTTCTCGGTGCCCAGGCTCTGCTTCTCGGCGGCCGCGTAGGCGTGCAGCGCGCCCCACAGGTTCTCCGTGTCGAACCACCCGCCGACCCAGAGCACCGCGGGCTTGATGTCGTGCAAGTGCGGCCGGCCGCTGCGCGCCGCCCAGAACGCGTCCCACATCGGGTGCGCGACGATCGAGTCCCAGAACGCGACGCTGTCGTGGTAGAACCGTGGATTGACGTTGGACAGCGCGCCGAGCTTCAGGTACCACGCGTAACCGTTGGGCGTGCCGTAGTCGAGGCCGGGTGCGCTGCGGCGGTCGCTCGTGGGCTGGGGCCGCGGGCGGCCGAAGCCGTAGAAGAAGAACGAGTGGGCGAGGAGCAGCGCGCCGTTGTGGAAGAAGTCGTCGCCCCCCATCCACTCCGTCACCGGCGCCTGCGGCGACGCCACCTTCAGCGCCGGGTGCCCCGACAGCGCCGCCATCTCGGCGTAGAAACCGGGATACGAGGTGCCGCGCACGCCCACCCGCCCGTTGTTGTACGGAACGTTCTTGATCAGCCAGTCGATCGTGTCGTACGTGTCGCTCGGCTCGTCGATGTCCTTGCTGGACGTCTTGTGCTCGATGACCGGGCGCACGTCCACGAACTCGCCCTCGCTCATCCAGCGCCCGCGCACGTCCTGGCGCACGATGATGAAGTTCTCCTTGGCGTACGCCAGCGTGATGTGGTCCAGCCCCGGCGGGAACGCGTCCGCTCCGTACGGCCCCGAGCTGTACGGCGTCCGCGTCATCACGAAGGGGTGGCGCTCGGTCGTGTCCTTCGGGACGTAGATCGAGGTGAAGAGCCGCACCCCGTCCCGCATCGGGATCATCACTTCCTGCTTCGTGTAGTGCGCGCGGATGTCGAACGGCTCCTGCTGCGCGGCGAGCGCTCCGGGCAGCGGCAGCGCGAGGAGGGACAAGCAAAGGGCGGCGAACGTCCGGGACATGGCACTCTCCCTGAAGGTCGCCGCCCAATCTACACCCCACACCTGACACCTGACACCCGACACCCGCTCGTCAGTAGTTCAGCCAGTAACTGACTTTGACGAGGAACGTGTTCATCGGGTGCAGCGCGAACAGGGCCCGCATGTCGGTCTGGAAGTTGCCGTTCCCCTCCGCGCCCACCACGCCCTGGCGCCCCTGGTTCCAGACCAGGAAGAGCGTCGAGCCGGGCTTGTACTCCCACCGGAACACCACGTTCGAGGCGAACTGCTTGTAGTTGAAGCCGCCCGGGTGGCTCGTGACCGCGGTGTCGCCGTACGCCGCGAAGCGCTGGTCGTAGCCCGCAGCGCGCGGCGTCGCACTCAGCTCACGCACGTTGGTGTACGTCCCCTTCGAGTCGAACGGCTGCGCGTACACCTGGAGCGACATGGCCGGCGTCAGGGTGTAGTTGAGTCGCAGCACCAGCCCCACCGTCGTCTGGTCCAGGTGCGCGAAGGTGTAGTGCTGCGCCCCCGTGCCGTCGGTGAAGTTGCCGTACCACTGCGCATCGTAGCGGTTCCTGCTCCAGTTGAGCGACAGCACCGAGGAGAACCGGCTCGACACCCGGAGGTCCAGCTCCGGACTCAGGTTGAGCGAATGCGAGCGCCCGCCGTCCCCCGACCAGTAGTTCACCCACAGGTACGGAACCAGCGGCTTGCGGTCGTCGCCGTTGATGCCAGCCCACGGGGCGATGTAGGGATCCTGCCGCACCGCCGGCCCGCCGCGGGCGCACCGGTCGCAATACGTGGAGCCGAGCTGGCCGTAGGTCCCGCCGACGTGCAGGCCCATCGAGTTGTTCAGCGTGACGTGCAGGTTCGTGTTGTACGCGGCCTCGAGCGGCAGCCCGTTCGTGGTCCAGTACTGCCACCAGTTCATGTTCCACTGAAAGCGCTGGTAGAACTTCGTCTTCCGGCGGTCGAAGAACCCCACCCAGGTGGACCAGGTCTGCTGGTCGGCGCGCTGCAGGTAGCCCGCGTCGTTGATCTCGAAACCGGCGGAGCGCCGCATGTAGGCCGACTCGAACAGCAGGTGCTGGCCGCCGTACTTGGCGACGTGCAGCTCCTCCGCGTCGCCCGAGAGCGCCGTGCGCATGGTGTCCAGGGGGAGGCCCGCGTCGGGCCGCTGGTAGTAGTGCACCGCGTCCTCCTGGAGCGACGCGATCGCCTGCCGGCTGCCCGCCACCCGGCTCAGGTCCACCGAGCCCGAGATCTGCCAGTTGTTCTTCCAGAACCTGTGCATGAAGTCGACGGCGCCGGCGTACGCGCTGCGGCTCAGGTACGGCGAGGTGAACGCGTCGTTGTTCCGGTTCACGCCGGTGAACATCAGCCCGACGTTGCTGTTCCCGCCGCGCAGATCCTGGCGGAGGCGGAGCGCCGCGTAGTTGGTCCCCGGCTCGACGGTGGTATCCGCGCGCAACCTGTCCCGCTGCGTCACGGCGTCCATGAACCCGAGCGTCAGGCCGCCCGGCAGGCGCCCGGTGAGCTTCGCCGCGCCCAGGATCGTCGTCGGCTGCTGGGCCGTCGTGTCCCCGTACGCGCCCGCCAGCTCCGGCGTGCGGCCGATCCGCCGGCTGTAGAACAGCTGCTCGTTGTTGCAGTTGACCTGGCTGCAGTCCACGTTGAACTGGAACAGCCCGCGCCCGGCGACGAAGAACGGGCGCCGCTCGTCGAAGAAGCTCTCGTACGCCGTCAGGTTGAGGACGGCCGGGTCGCTCTCCACCTGGCCGAAGTCCGGGTTGATCGTCGCGTCGAGCGTCAGGTTCGACGCGACGCGGTACTTCAGGTCGCCGCCGATGGTCGCGTCGGAGCCGCGGGTGAACGCGTTGTTCCGGATCTCGGAGGCGTTCTTCGTGACCAGGTACGGCGCCGCCTCGAGCCGGCGCGGGGCTTCCAGCCCCACCAGGCCCGTCAGCTGGCCGAACTGCGACACCAGCCCGTTGTGGGACTCCTGGAGCAGCGGCCAGCTGTACCGCTCGCTGTAGCGGTAGAGGTCGCGCAGGATCGCGATCCCAAAGGTGTGGTCGCTGTCGCCGCCGTAACGCATCTGGGAAAGCGGGATGCGGTACTCGGCCGTCCAGCCGAGCGAGTCGATCCGGGTCGCGACGTCCCACACCGCGTCCCACGCCCCATCCTCGTTCCCGTCGTCGTAGATCGCCTGGTCCAGCTTCACGCCGGCGGCGTTCACGCCGAACTCGTAGCCGTTGCGGTGGTCGTGGTAGGAATCCACCATGACCCAGATCATGTCCGAAGCGGTCCAGGTGTCGCGGCGCGCCAGGATCTTGATGATGCTGTCGGGGTGCGGGTCGTAGGCGCGGACGAACACGTAGAGGTACGACGCGTCGTACGCGATCTTCGCCTCCGTCCTGAACCGGGGCTCCGCGTTCTCCGTGGGCCGCCACTCCCGGAAGGCGGTGATCGTGGTGGCATTGGCCCAGACGGCGTCGTCGTCTCTCCCATCGATCACCGGCGGGAGGGCCGCCCGCACCGCCCGCGCCACGTTGGCCGGCGCGTTGTGCGGGTCGTCCGTCGCCGCGCGGGTCTTCATCGCCAACTGTTGGGCCTGGAGGAAGGCCGCAAGCGCCAGCAGGTGAAACATGGTCCCGGCCCTGGTGTCGGGTGTCGGTTGTCCTGCTCCTGTCAGCACTACGCTGATGATTCGACACCGGATTCACGCGAATGGTTTGTCCGGGCGCGGGACTGGATGCGGAGGCCGGGGTTCCGCGGTTGGGTGCGCCGGAGGGGACAGCGTACGCGGCGGGGGACGGCGGTGGACGTCTTGCCGCCACGGACAGGCGGGCCCGGCGACTGGCGGGCCCGCTCTCCGATTGCGCCGCCGCTCAGCTCAGGGCCGGAAGCCGAGCCCGACCGTGGCGACGACGGGGATGATCGTCGGGCTGGTGAGGATCGCGTCCGCGCGGACGCCGACGGGCAGGTCGAGCGTTTGCGTGAGGGGGATGTGATACGTCAGAGCGGCGAGCACGCCGGGGTATGTCCCGGCCCTGTTGAAGATGTGGAGGCCGCCGCCCAGGTCGAGCGTCGTGCGGACGGCGATCGGCAGCCGCACCATCGCCGCGACGTGCCAGGCGGTCACGTCATACTGCCAGGTGTAGCTCGGGGGGCCGACGTAGTAGTTCCACCAGAAGTGGTAGCTGTACCCGGCCTCGACGCCGAGCATCATGCTCTTGCCGAGCGGGAACAGCACGCGGCCGGCACCCCCGTAGTTGACCGCTGACGAGTTGTTCACCGTCTCGCCTGCCCAGGTGCCCATGTTGACGACGGTGACGCCGACGCCGCCGGTGATCTCGAACTGCACGCGAGGCGCAGCGCTCACGACTGCGGGAGCGGCAGCTGGCGCAGGCGCCGCCGCGGGCGTGGCCGGTCTCGGCTGAGTCGTCGCGGGCTTGGGCGGCGGGGGCGGCGAAGTCGTTGTCGGCTTCTGCGCCGCCAGCGGTGCGGCGGCGACGAGGAGCGGGACGACAGCGGCCACCAGTCTGCGAGCGCGCATTGGCCCTCCTGAAGGGATGGACACGATGCGGCCAACATAGGCGATTCTGCCGCCGTGTCCACGCATCGTTTACGACGATTTCACTCGCCGATCGGCTGACGATCCGCGCCTTCCTTGCGTCCGGCCGCGAAACGTGGTCTAATGGCCGGCATGAAACGGCGCACCTTTCTCCAGGCTGGGGCCGCCGGCCTCGGCGCGATGGCATTCGCTCCCCTGCCCCTTCCGGGCAAGTCCGGCCTCTGGGCCACCACCGTGTTTCCCGGCGCCGCCGACGATCCGCGGATGGCGTGGTGGCGCGAGGCGCGGTTCGGGATGTTCATCCACTGGGGGCTCTACTCGATCCTCGCCGGCGAGTGGATGGGCCGGACCGACCACGCCGAGTGGATCCGGAACACGGCGCACATTCCACTGGCCGAATACGACAAGCTGGTCGCGCGGTTCAACCCGACCCTGTTCGACGCCGACCACTGGGTGGGGATGGCGAAGGACGCGGGGATGAAGTACGTGACCATCACGTCGAAGCATCACGACGGCTTCTGCCTGTTCGACAACCGGCTCACGAGCTTCTGCATCCGCTCGACGCCGTTCAAGCGCGACATCATGAAGCAGATGGCCGACGCGTGCGCTCGCGCGGGGCTCCGGCAATGCTGGTACCACTCCATCATGGACTGGCATCGCCCCGACTATCTGCCGCGGCGCGACTGGGAGGCGGAGACCCGGCCGGTGGACGGCGCGCACTACGCCCGGTTCGTCCGGTACCTGCACGGGTGCGTGGAGCAGCTGCTGCGGAACTACGGCGACATCGGCGTGATGTGGTTCGACGGGCAGTGGGAGCAGACCTGGACGCACGAGCTGGGCCGGGCGCTGTACGCGAAGTGCCGTGCCCTCCAGCCCTCGGTGATTGTGAACAACCGGTGCGAGGGATGGTCGCAGACGCCGATCACCGATCCGCTCGGCGATTTCCGGACGCCGGAGCAGGAGGTGCCGGCGACCGGGTGGCCCGGGGTGGACTGGGAGTCGTGCATCACGATGAACGACAACTGGGGCTACAACTCGCACGACCACAACTTCAAGTCGGTGGCGCAACTCATCGGGCTGCTGGTCGAGACGGCGTCGAAGGGCGGCAATCTCCTGCTCAACATCGGGCCCAAGGCGGACGGGACCTTCCCCGACGAGAGCGTCGAACGGCTGACGGCCATCGGGCGCTGGATGCGCGTGAACGGCGAGGCGATCTACGGGACGACGGCGTCGCTCTTCGCGAATGCGCCGTTCCGCTCGACGACCAAGGGGAACCGGATCTACCTGTTCGTGACCGACTGGCCGGAGGTGCCGCCGTTGGCGCTGCCCGGGCTCAAGACGCCGATCCGGAACGCGTATCTGCTCGCCGATCCGGCGCGGACACCCATCGTGATCCAGTCGGCCGGCGCGCAGAGCCTGGTCCTGCCGCGCAGCGCACCCGACCCAATCTGCTCCGTCGTCGCGCTCGACTTCGACCGGGCGCCGGAAGTCGGGCCGGCATAGGGGTCCTTCCAGCGAGGGACTATTTCGGTAGTTGATGCGGCGAGAGGCCGGGGTGAGCGCCCCGGCCTTTCGCGTTCTGATCCCGCCTCCCTTCCCGCTTGACGGCGGCTTGACGCACGAGCGCTAGGCTCTCCCTGCAGCCGGACGATCCGGCAGGGAGGGTCATATGGAGTTCTTCGCTCGACATCCCACTCTCCGTCAATCGGTGGCGCTGCTCCTGGCCGCGATCCTGTGCGGCTGCGCGAGCTGGCAGCCGGTGCTGGGGCCGCAGAGCTACCTGGCTGCGGAGCGGCCGAGCCACGTGCGGGCCTTCCTCTCGGACGGGCAGGCGCTCGATCTCTACAGCCCGAAAGTCGTCGTGAACGACCTCGTCGGCTTCCGCCAGAAGGGCGTCGATTCGACGCGGATCTCGATCCCGATGCAGTACGTGCGGCGGGTCGAGGTGTGGCGGAATGACGAGGTACGCACAGGGACGCTCATACTGGTGGTTACCGGCGCAGCCGCTCTCGTCGGACTCGCCGCGATGGCGGCCTCCAGCATGTGCATGGGCTGTGGCTTCGCCGCGTCCTTCCCGCGGTGAGGGGCCGATGACCTCCCCGCGTTCGGAACCCGGCTTCTTCGCTCGGCATGCGGCCGTGCGGCGCGCGGTGGCGCTGGTCCTGGCCGCGATATCGACGACCGCCTGCATGCGGTGGCAGCCGGCGCTGAACGGGGCGAGCTACGTGACCGCCCAGCGGCCCAGCCAGGTGCGCGTGACGCTGGTGGGCGGCGACCAGGTCGACGTCTACCGCCCGGCGGTCGTGGACAGCCAGCTGGTCGGCAACAGCGGGAGCGCGGAGCACTGGGCGAAGGTCGCGATCCCGCTCAGCCAGGTGAAGTCCATCGAGGTGCCGCAGGGCGCGCCGGGCCGCACCATGGCGTTGATCATCCCGCTGGTGCTGGTGGTGGCCGTGATCACGTCGGGGGGTTTTACCTTCGGCCCAAAGGGCATTCTGCTACGATGACCGCCACACCTCCCCCGTTCTTCGGCCGGCATCCGGCCCTGCGCCGGACCATCGCGCTCGTGCTGGCGGCGACCGTGACCAGCGGCTGCGCGACCTAGCGGCCCGCGATGGATAGCCCCGGGGTCGGCGGGACAAAGGAGTCGGTGGCGCCACGGTTGGCGCGCCGTCAAAGAGCGACCCGCCCGAGAGCGCCGCGGTGACGGTGAGGGAGCGGCCTGGCGGCTCGACGCCCTGGCGGTGCGGCGATAGGATCAACCGGTCCGCCACGCTCCGTCTCCGAGGGTCGATCACATGACTGCCCATCCACCCAGAGCGACCTCGCTCGTGTCCGCCGCAGTGGTGTGCGTGCTGCTGTCGCTCGTCGGGGCATCTGCAGCGCGCGCGCAAGCAACGCGTCTCGAGGCCGCCATCCACGCCGACCAAGCCCACGCCCCGATCTCTCCGTACCTGTACGGGATGTTTCTGGAGCACATCGGCGGGATCGTCAATCGTGGGCTGTGGGCCGAGATGCTGGACGACCGGAAGTTCTACTATCTCATCGTGGTGACCGAGTCGCTGCCGGCGCGGCCGGGCCCGGCACCCGCCCGCCGGTGGACGGCTGTCGGCCCGATCACCGCCATCGGCATGGATTCAGTGCGCGCGTTCGTGGGCGCGCACAGCCCGCGCATCACCTTGGACGCGGCCGAGCCGCGCGGCATTCGCCAGGCGGGCGTCGCGGTCGAGCGTGGGAAGTCGTACGTCGGGCGAGTGGTGCTGGCCGCCGACGGCAACACGCGAGTGACCGTGACGCTCGCGTGGGGCGCGAACCCGGGCGACCGGCAGACGGACACCATCGACGTTCTGTCGCACGACTACGTGACCTACCCCTTGATCTTCACCGCGGGAGCGGACGCCGAGGACGCGCAGCTGGCGATCACCGCTACCGGTGACGGGTCGGTTCGCGTGGGCGCGGCTTCGCTCATGCCAGCCGACAATGTGGGGGGATTCCGTCGCGAGGTGGTGGCTGCGCTCGCTTCGCTGCATTCGGGTGTGTACCGGTTTCCGGGCGGGAATTTCGTGTCGGCGCACGACTGGAGGAACGCCATCGGCGACCGCGATCAGCGGCCCCCCATCCTCGATCCCGTGTGGCACGCCGTCCAGCCCAACGACGTCGGCACGGACGAGTTCCTGACCCTGTGCGGGCTGCTCGGCGTGGAGCCGTACATCACCGTCAACGCGGGGCTCGGCGACGAGCGGTCCGCGGCCGACCTCGTCGAATACACGAACGCTTCCGTGCTGACGCCGATGGGGCGGCTCCGCGCCGCCAACGGGCATCCCGAGCCGTACCATGTGAAGTTCTGGGGCGTGGGCAACGAGGCATGGGGGTCGTGGCAATTCGGAGCCATGTCGCTCGATCAGTTCGTCGTCAAGCACAACCGGTTCGCCGACGCCATGCGGGCGGCGGACTCGACGATCGTGCTCATCGCGAGCGGAGCGATGCCCGATGCCATGACCGGCTCCGCGGAATCACAGAAGCGGACCGGCAAGATCATTCCGGACGATCTCGGCCCAGCGGATTGGACCGGCGGGCTGTTTCTGCACAGCCTCGATCACATGGACATGATCAGCGAGCACTACTACTCGTACGGCAATCGGCGGTTCGACGTCACGACCGGCCGATCGGTGCCGCTCGATCCGGACGAGCCGTTGGTGGATTGGATGCGTCGCCCGGCCAACCACGTGAAGAGCAAGGCCGAGGCGTACGAGCACTATCTGGAACTGATCCCGGCGCTGCGGGCGAAGCCGGTAAGCATCGCCATGGACGAATGGGCCTACGCCGGGGCGCCGCCGAACGGATTCAAGGTGGTGCCGGCGTACGCGTGGGCGTTCCACGAGATGTTCCGCCACTCGCAGCTCTATCAGATGGCGAACTTCACCTTTGCCACGTCGCTGCTGAGTGAAAGCCGCACCGCGGCGGTCCTCGATCCGGCCGGCCTCCTGTTCAAGTTGTACCGTGACCATTTCGGGACCATTCCCGTGACCGTGACGGGGAACGCGCCGCAGCCCGCACCGAGGTACCCCCCTGGTGGCGAAGAGCCGAAGGTCAATGCCGGAAGTCCCACGTACCCGCTGGACGTCGCGGCGGCCTGGACGGACGACCGGACGGCGCTCACGGTCGCGGTGATCAATCCGACCGAGTCCGAGCAGACGATCGACCTGTCGTTCCAGGGCGTGCGGCTCGCGGGCGGGGGGACGCGATGGCGTCTGGCCCCGGAGCACCTGGACGCGCGGATCGTGGTGGGGGAGGCGCCGGAGGTCCGGCTCGAAGAGGAGCCGGTGACGAGCGTGCCCACGCGTGCGACGTTGCGACCGTTCAGTGTGACGGTGTATCGCCTGGCGGTGCGGTAGGCGCTCTCGCAGCCTTCAGTGCGCTAGCCGGCAGTTCCCGAGCTCGGGCCCCTCACTCGCAGCGCGTCGTAGTGCAGAGGTGTCTGCCGAAGAACGGCAGCACGTGGTTCTGGAAGCGGTCGGCGACCGCGCTGGTGTGCGTCCCGGGATAGACCTCGAACTCGTTCGCGACGCCGTAGTTGTCCAGGACGTCGTGCAGCTTGCCGGCATCGACCCGCAGCCCGTCCTGGTCCCCGACGTCCATGGCAACCCCGTCGTACCTGCGCAGGTTGCCGACATACTGGTCGACGAAGGCCAGCGGAGCGTTGGCCGCCCACTTGGCGAGCACGTCTGGCTGGGCCACGCCGTCCTTCGTCGGCAGGTCGAGGTACAGCGGCGGGTTCTTCGGGTCCGGAGACCACGCCGCCGCCGACGCCAGCGTCGCGCGCTGGAAGAAGCCGAGCTTGGCCTCGTCCTCGGGCGCCCTGACGGCCGCGAGCGCGCTGTCGTTCCTGGGGTTCGCGGGTCCGGCGCCTCGAGCCGAGAGGCAGCACGGGCTCATGATGTAGAGACTGCCGAACACGTCCGCGTGCTTCATGCCGATGCGAGCGGCGCCATAGCCGCCCATCGAGTGGCCCACCAGCCCGCGGCTCCTGCGGTCCGGAATCGTGCGGTAGTGCGCATCGACGTACTCGACCAGATCGTGGGCGATGAACCGCTCGAAGTCGCCCGTGGTCACTGAGCTCGAGTACATCGAGCCGTTGTGCACGGTCTTGGAATCGGGCAGGACGACGATCATCTCCCGCGTGCCCTGGGCGAAGGCGCCCTCGATGGTCTGCGGCACGTGGATCTCGTGCGTCCACTGCTCCGCCCCGATGGAGAAGCCGTGCAGCGCGTAGACGACGGGATACCGGCGCTGCGTGTCGTGTCCGTAGCTGGGGGGCAGGAAGACGATGACGTCCCGGTCCACGGCGTCGCCCTCCAGATTGCCCTCCAGAGACGCGCCGTGGACCTTGATGTGCTCCACGGTCACCGGCTTCGCTCCCGGAACGACCGGTGGCACATCGGTCTGAACCTGGGCGCGGCCCGCTGCGGTATCCGCCAATGCCAGGACAGCACCCAGGGCGAGCGCGGCGAGCACTTGCCGGCGCATCATGGGTGCAGCTCCGTCGCTGGGTGAGCGGCTGCGGCATCGAGGTCGAACTGCTGGCGAGCGAGGTCTTCCGGCGACTCCGCGCGGGCATCGAACCCACGGAGCCGGAAGGCGTAGTGGTAGCTCTGCGCCAGCAACCGGTACTCGTCGTGCGTGTAGGCGCCCCAGGAATTGTCGCCGCCCACACCCATCACGTGCAGGTCGAGGTCGAGCCATACGAGGTCGCGGGGCCGAACGTCGCTGATGTGCCGGTTCAACGACTGATCCCGGTCGAGATAGCCCGCTTCGGGCGTCTCGAAGTCCTCGGGTAGGTTCTTGAGGGCGGTCACCTCGAGCACCGGAGCCCCCACCGCCAGGAGGCCGACGCCGCTGCTGTCCGTGAGCGCGGCCCAGCGCACGTCCGTGCGGTTGCCGTTCTCCTGCGGCCGGACGTACGGCGTGTACAGGTCCGCCACGGCGCCGGTGTACCGGCCGACCTCAGCTGCGGTCTTGCGGTCCCAATAGTTCTCGAACGGGCCGCGACCGAGCCACTCGTATCGGTCGAACGCACTCGGCAGGATGAGGCTCATCCCGACTCGCGGCAGCTCCGGCAGCGACGCGGATGCCTTCGTGAGAGTGTCGTCCACCAGCACGTCGCCCGAACCGAGGACCGTGTAGCTGGTCGCGAACGTCGCCACGGGAAGACCGGCCTCATCCTTCAGCTGCTGTTCGATCTCCACCCGGACGACGCCGGCCGCGACTTGCTCCACGCGCACGGCCGTCACCGTGCGGTTCTCACCTGCGTAGCGCCAGGCGCGCGCCCGCCGCGGCAGACCGTTCCCCCAGTCGTTGTCCGTGGCGGGGCGCCACAAGTACGGCTGCGGGGCCCGCTGGATCAGCTCGGTCCCGCGGAAGCGAAGGGACGCCAGCTCGCCGCGCCTGAGGTCGAAGCGCACCGCGAAATCGCGACCGGTCACCGTCGCGCTCGAGTCCGCCTGCGCCAACTGAAGCGCGGGGAGTGACGAGGAGGCGACGCGCGACGCGGGAGCCGCCACCGGCAAGACGAACTGCTCCGTGGCGACCTCGTGACCCACGGGCACCAGGCCCAGCGCCGCTCGACGCCTGAGGCTGAGGTTGAGGAAGTACTCCCGGCCGCTCTGCGGCGCCGGCAGCCGGTAGGTCAGCCTCACCGTGTCCACGGCCCCGGGCGCGCCGGCCGGAGCGCTCACGACGCCGGAGTCGAGCGGCACGCCGTCGCCCGTGATCTGCCAGTGCAGGTCGAAATCGTTCAGATCGGTGAAGGCGTACTCGTTCCGCACGAGCACCCGCCCCGCGGCCAGATCCAGCGGCAGGAAGTTCACGTACTGGTAGACCTTCTTCACCTCCGAGAGGCCCGGGTGCGGCACGCGGTCGGGGCCCACCAGTCCGTTGTCGTTGAAGCTGCCGTCGCTCGGCACGCCGGGCGGGCCGTAGTCGCCGCCGTAGGTCCAGTACGGCCGCCCGTTCCAGTCGTGCTCCAGCAGCCCCTGGTCCACCCAGTCCCAGATGAAGCCGCCCTGCAGCTTCGGGTACCGCTTGATGACGTCCCAGTACTCTTGGAGGTTGCCGGTGCTGTTGCCCATGGCGTGGGCGTACTCGCACATGATGAGCGGCCGATCGGCGTCGCTCTGTGCGTACCGCTCCAGAGCCGCGAGCGGCGGGTACATCGGCACGTAGAGGTCCGAGTGGCGCTCGAGGGCGCTCGTCCGGTCGCCCTCACGCTCGTACTGCACCGGGCGCGTGGAGTCGCGCTGGTGGATCCAGCGGTAGTCGGCCAGCATGTTGTGCCCGTCGCCGGCCTCGTTCCCCAGCGACCAGATGATGACGGCCGGGTGGTTCTTGTCCCGCTCCACCATCCGCTGCGTGCGGTCCAGGTGGGCCAGCGCCCACTCGGGCTTGTCCGCCAGCGTGACGTCCTTGTCGTAGCCCATCCCGTGCGACTCGATGTCCGCCTCGCCGATGATGTACAAGCCGTACTCGTCGGCCAGCTCGTAGAAGCGCTCGGGCTCCGGGTAGTGCGAGAAGCGCATCCCGTTGAGGTTGAACTCCTTCATCAGCTGGATGTCCCGGCGCATCGTGGCCTCGTCCAGCACCCAGGCCGTGACCGGGTTGATCTCGTGGATGTTGGTGCCCTTCAGGTAGATCGCCTTGCCGTTGAGCAGGTAGCGGCCGCCCTTGACCTCCGTGGTGCGGAAGCCGACCCGGCCGTTCACCACCTCGAGCGTCTTCCCGTCGGGACCGAGCAGCGTCAGGGTCAGGGGGTAGAGGTTGGGCTTCTCCGCCGACCAAAGCCTGGGAGCGGTGACGCTGTCATCGAACCGCACGCTGCTCGAATCCGCGAGCACCGCGCTCTTCCGCTGCTCCAGCACGGCGCGGCCGCCGTCCCAGACCTTGAACACGACCGTGTAGCTGCCCGCCGGCACGCCCGTGTTCTGTAGCGCCACGTCCACGCTCAAGCGGCCGTCCCTGTAGTCCGGCGCGAGAGATGCCCGGGCGAAGTAGTCCCGGATGTGGGCGCGGGGACGCGCGTACAGGTACACGTCGCGGAAGATCCCGCTCAGGCGCCACTTGTCCTGGTCCTCCAGGTAGCTGCCGTCGCTCCAGCGATAGACCTCAACGGCCAGCGTGTTGGAGCCGGCGTGCACGTAGCGCGTGACGTCGAACTCGGCCGGCGTCTTGCTGTCCTTGCTGAAGCCCACGATCCGGCCGTTGACCCACGCGAAGAAGGCCGAGCTCACCGCGCCGAACCGCAGGTAGATCTCGCGGCCGCTCCACTCCCTCGGCACCGTGAAGTCGTGGCGGTAGGAGCCGACCGGGTTGTTGTCGGCGGGGAGCTCCGGCGGCGTGGGCCGGCTGTCGGGGTGGAAGGGGTACTTGATGTTCGTGTAGATCGCGACGCCGTACCCCTCGCGCTCCCAGTTGGACGGGACCGTGATCGTCTTCCAGGCGCGGTCGTCGTAATTCACCCGGTAGAAGTCCAGCGGCCGGTGCGCCGGCGCGGGCGACCAGTGGAACTTCCACTGGCCGTTGAGGCTCCGGTACCACGGCGCCGTCGTCGGATGATCGGTCTGGTAGAATGGCGCGATGGGCCCTGCCGCGAGCGCCTGCACCTCGGTGGGGAACGCCGTGAAGCTCGCGCGCGGCGCCTCGGTGTTCCGGTGCACCACGCCCGGGTTCTGCCAGTCGGGCACCGGCCCGTCGCGCACCGGCGTTTCGAACGGCCGGCCGGCGCGCTGGGCGAGGGCCGGAATCGGCTGCAGCGTTGCAGCTGCCAGGATGCAGGCCGCGACGGCAACTCGCGGCGCCCGGTTCCGCGGACCGATCACTCTCGAGACCATTCCAAGCCTCCTCTGCAGACTGCTGCGGTCTACCCCCCTGTCAACCCGGTCACCTCGATCGCGTACGCGTAGTCACAGGGCGGGGTGGCCGGGAGCTGCACAGCCAGGCCCACCCGGTCACGGCTCCACCTCAGGTCGCCCGGGTTCCCGAGCAGCCTGACGGAGCGGATCTCTCCCGCGTCCGGAGTCCCCTCTGCCAGCGACTTCACCACGAGACGGCCGCCCTCCGGCCAGCCGAGCGCGATGGCGTAGAGCCTCTCACCCCGGGTGGTGAACCGGATGTCCTCGGCCGTGAACGGCCTGCCCCCTCCCTCGTTGAAGCCCTCGGCAGTCAGGGCCGCGCCCTGCAAGGCCGGGCCCTCGCCGAAGACGCGCCAGGGACGGCTGCCGAGAATGCTGTCCCGGTTCACCCGCATCCAGGCCTCGATGCCGTCGAGGACCCGCAGCTCCTTGTCGTCGAGCGTCCCGTCGCCGCGCACCGGGATGTTGAGGAGCAGGTTGCCGTTCTTGCTGACGATGTCCACGAGCATCCGCACGACGGTCTCGGCGGACCTGTAGCGGTCCTGCTCGTACAGCGCGCGGTCGTAGTGCCAGTTGCCGATGCAGGAATCGGTCTGCCACGGGAACGGGAGGATCTGGTTCGCCTGGCCGCGCTCGATGTCCCAGACCATGCACTGCCGCTGCCGTTCGTCGAGGATCTTGCCAAAGAGCACCGCCTGGAGCGACCCGTGGTGCCGGCGGAGGCTGCGGTTGTAGTAGTGGGCCGCAATCCGCAGGCCCATGTCGTTCACAGGCCAGAACGGGAGCGCCGTATCGTCGAAGTAGACGAGGTCGGGCTCGTAGCGGTCAATCAGATCCACGGTCCGATCGAGGAACTTGCGGCAGTACGCCTCGTCCGGCGGGGTGGCGCCGTTGCCCCAGGCCCAGCGCGGGCCGATGGAGTTCGGGTCCTGGAAGCCGTCCGCGGGCCGGTGGCTCTGGGCATACAGGTCCTGCGGATCGAGCCCTTCCCACCACTGCGCGGCGCCGTCCGCCTTCGTCAGCTTGCCGTCGTAGGGCACGCCGGCGAGGGAGCCTTCCCGGTCGGCGCCCTGCGCGGGCTCGTACCAGGACCAGGCGTGACTGGCGTGGAGGCTCACGCCGAAGGGCAGACCGTTGGCCCGCGCGGCCCTCGCCCAGCCCCCGATGATGTTCTTGCGGGGTCCCACGCCGACGGAGTTCCAAGGCTGGAAGCGGCTGTCCCACAAGTCGAGGTTGTCGTGGTGGTTGGCCAGCGCGAAGAAGTACTGCGCCCCCACGCGCCGGTAGTGCGACACCAGCGCGCCCGGGTCCCAATGCTCCGCCTTCCACTCGTGGATGACGTCCTTGAAGCCGGCCTTCGACGGGTGACCGTAGCGCGCGAGGTGGTCCCGGTACTGGGAGCTGCCTTCCACGTACATCATCCGCGCGTACCAGTCGCCGCGCTCGGGCTGGCACTGCGGGCCCCAGTGCGCCCAGAAGCCGAACTTCGCGTCGCGGAACCACTCCGGCACCCGGTACTGCTGCAACGAATCCCAGCTCGGCTGGAAGGGCCCCGAGGGCACAGTCGACGCCGTGCGGGCCGGGTGCGCGCAGGATTGAAGCAGCGGAGCGGCCAGCCCCGCCGTAGCGGCCATCGCGCCGCGGGCGATGAACGCGCGTCGGTTCAGCGGCTCCGCCATGGTCGGCCCCGCGGGAGAGGTCCGTGTGAGAGCGCAGGCGCATCGGCGCCCGCTGCGCGTCCGGGTGCGCCGAACGGCCGCCCGCCGTCCGGGGACCGGCCGTTCAGGAGCAGTAGAACGGCAACGACCTCGTGTACGTGAGCCCGGCGCCGAGACTCACGACGGTATCGGGCCACACGTAGTACCCGACGCCGATCGCGGCGCGCGCCCCGAGCCGGTGAGTTCCCGCCGCCGCGACGAACCCGCGCGAGGTCGTGTGGTTCGGGGCGAGATTGACGCGGAACGTGTCGGAGCCGACCAGCAGGCTGTCGACGTAGAACTCCACGGGCAGCGCCATGCCGCAGAAGGGCGCGTCGAGGCTGAAGTACAGCGTCGCCGGCCTCGGTGCCGGTTCCGTGCCGCGGCACGCGAGCAGCCCGGCTGCAGCGACCGCCACGAGGCTCGTCCTCATTGACCTACGATGTCGGCAGTCCGAAGGCCCCGTCAAGATGCCGCTCTGGCGCCGCTCGTGCGACCGACGCACTGTTACCGGCGCCGTGATGCGCTCGGAGCCGAGCGTGCCTTCTTCACCATGACGGAGCGACGATCATGCTGAGACACAGCGCGAAACTGGCCGTGGCGCTTCTCCTGCTGGCGGGTGGCCATGCGGCTGCCCAGACGCCGATCCGCATCGTCGTCAACGCCGATCTCGGCGAGACCACCATCAGCCGATACATCTACGGCCAGTTCGGCGAGGACCTCGGACGCAACATCTACGATGGGTTCTGGACGAAGTCGGGCACGGGCCAGTGGCACCTGCGCGATGACGTGATCGAGGCGCTGAGGAAGATCCAGGTCCCGGTGCTCCGCTGGCCGGGCGGCTGCTTCGCGGACTACTACCACTGGCGCGACGGCGTCGGCCCGCGGGACCAGCGCCCGAAGATGGTCAACACCGTCTGGGGCGGCGTCACCGAGGACAACAGCTTCGGTACGCACGAGTACCTGGAGCTGATCCAGCGCCTGGGCGCCGAGCCGTTCATCGTCGGGAACCTCGGCAGCGGCACGGTGGAGGAGATGTCGAAGTGGTGGGAGTACCTGCACGCACCCACCGGCAGTCCGCTGGGCGACGAGCGCGCGGCGAACGGCCATCCCGAGCCGTTCAACGTCCGTTTCTGGGGCGTGGGCAACGAGAGCTGGGGCTGCGGCGGCGCGATGACCCCGCAGGCGTACGCGGACAACTACAAGCGCTACGCGGAGTACCTGCGCGGAGCCCGGCCGTTCCGGATCGCTTCGGGCCCCAACACCGACGACTACGCCTGGACGGACACGATGATGCGCGAGGCCGGCTGGATGATCGACGGCCTCGACATGCATTACTACACGGTCGTGGGGCCGTGGTCGCACAAGGGCTCGGCAACCGACTTCGGCGAGCGCGAGTGGTTCACGGCAATGCAGCGCGCCGAGCGGATGGACACGCTGATCACGCGCCACGCCACCATCATGGACCGGTACGATCCCCAGAAGCGCGTCTGGCTCATCGTGGGCGAATGGGGGATGTGGCACGACCCGGAGCCGGGCTCCACGCCGGGGTTCCTCTACCAGCAGAACACGCTGCGGGACGCGGTGGTCGCCGGCCTGCACCTCAACATCTTCAACAGCCACGCGGACCGGGTGCGCATGGCCAACATCGCGCAGACCGTCAACGTGCTGCAGTCGATGATCCTGACGCAGGGCGATCAGATGGTCCTCACGCCCACGTACTGGGTCTTCGACCTGTACAAGGTGCACCAGGACGCGACGCTGCTGCCGCTGAACATCAAGTCGGACGCCTACACGTTCAACGGCCAGTCCGTGCCGGCGGTCAGCGCATCCGCCTCGAAGGACAAGGACGGGCGCATCCACATCACGCTCGCGAACCTGGACCCCAACCGGGGCCGCTCGGTGCAGGTGGATATCCGCGGGCAGCAGGTCTCCAGCGTCAGCGGGCGCGCGCTGACGGCGGCAACGATGCAGGCTCACAACACCTTCGAGCAGCCGAACGCGGTCCAGCCCGCGGACTTCCACGGGGCCCGGCTGTCCGGCGACGTCCTGACGCTGGACCTGCCATCCAAGTCGGTCGTCGTCGTCGAGCTGCGCTGAGCGAGGGGACGCCCTATGAAGACCGCCATCCGCAGACTCTTGCTCGCGGCCGCACCCTTCCTCGCCTCGACGCCACTGCATGCCCAGGTCGAGGCGAAGGCGGATCCGGTCGCGGAAGCGCGCAACGTGGTGGTGGACGGCAACGTCCGTCTCACGGTGCTGACTCCCCAGCTGATCCGCCTCGAGTGGGCCGCGGACGGCCGCTTCGAGGACCGGGCCTCGCTCGTGTTCCTGAACCGGCGCACGCCGCCCGTCCAGTTCACGAAACGGGTAGAGCGCGGCTGGCTGGTGATCACGACCCAGGCGCTGCAGCTCCGCTACCGCCGCGGCAGCGGCCGCTTCGGCCCGGAGAACCTGAGCATCGCGCTCAAGAACGCGGACTCGACGGTGACGTGGCGGCCCGGAGCGTCGGACACGGCGAACCTCAAGGGCACGGCCCGCACGCTGGACGGCGCGCACGGCGCGGTGCCGCTCGAGGAGGGGCTGCTCTCGCGCGACGGCTGGGCGCTGGTGGACGACTCGGAGCGCCCGCTCTTCGACGCGAGTCCGTGGCCGTGGGTGGTGCAACGCGCAGCGGCAGAGCGGCAGGACTGGTACTTCTTCGGCTACGGCCACGCCTACCGCCGCGCGCTCGCGGACTTCACGCGCGTGGCCGGGAAGATCCCGATGCCGCCGCGCTTCGCCTTCGGCGCGTGGTGGTCGCGCTACTGGGCGTATACAGACGCGGAGGAGCAGCAGCTGGTCGAGGACTTCCACCGCTACGACGTGCCGCTGGACGTGCTGGTCATCGACATGGACTGGCACAACACCTTCGAGCTGCGCTGGGAGGGCCAGCCCAGGGACCAGGCGGGGCAGTCGCTGGGTTGGACCGGCTACACCTGGGACCGCGCCTACTTCCCGGATCCCGACGCCCTACTCGGCTGGACCCAAGCGCAGGGGCTCAAGACCACCCTCAATCTGCACCCGGCCTCCGGCATCCAGCCGCACGAGGCGCAGTATCCGGCGATGGCGCGGGCGATGGGGATCGATCCGGCCAGCAAGCAGTACGTGCCGTTCCGGATCGAGGACAAGCACTTCGCGGAGGCGTACTTCACCACCGTGATCCGCCCCCTCGAGCGGCAGGGCGTGGACTTCTGGTGGCTGGACTGGCAGGCGTGGGGCAACACCTCGATCCCGGGCCTCAACCCCACGTGGTGGCTGAACTACGTCTTGTTCACCGACATGGAGCGGCAGGGCCGGCACCGGCCGCTGATCTTCCACCGCTGGGGCGGCCTCGGCAATCACCGCTATCAGATCGGCTTCTCGGGGGACATGCTCTCCACCTGGCAGGCGCTGGCCTTCGAGACGTACTTCACGGCCACCGCCGCCAACGTGGGCTTCGGCTACTGGAGCCACGACATCGGCGGGCACATTCCCGGGCCTGTCGCGCCCGAGCTCTACACGCGCTGGATCCAGTTCGGGATCTTCAGCCCGATCCTGCGCACCCACACCACCAAGAACGCGAATGCGGAGCGCCGCATCTGGGCGTATCCTGCCGAGTTCGCGGACGTGATGCGGGACGCGTTCCAGCTCCGCTACGCGCTGATCCCCTACATCTACACCGCCTCGCGGCGCGCCTACGACAGCGGGGTGTCCGTGGTGCACCCGCTTTACTACGACTGGCCGGACGCGGATCAGGCGTACGCGTTCCCCGACGAGTACCGCTTCGGCCAGGACCTGGTGGTGAGTCCCGTGGTCGCGCCGATGGACAGCTCCAGCGCTCTCGCGCGCCAGCGGCTGTGGCTCCCGCCGGGCGACTGGGTCGAGTGGTCCAGCGGAGCGCGGCTGCGCGGTCCGCAGGTGCTGGAGCGGTCATTCGCGCTCGATGAGCTGCCGGTGTACGTGCGGGCCGGCGCCATCCTGCCGCTGCAGCCCAGGATGGAGCGGAGCGACGCGCGGCCGGTGGATCCGCTCATCCTGGACGTCTTCCCAGGCGATTCCGGGAGCGCGCGCATCTACGAGGATGCGGGCGACTCGGAGGGATACCAGAACGCCGCGTACACCTTCACGCCGGTGCTTGAGCGGCGAAGCGGCGCCACCATCGCGCTCACGATCGCGCCGGTGGAGGGATCCTTCCCGGGAATGTTGCAGGGGCGCGCGTACGAGGTGCGGCTGCGCGGGACGTGGCCGCCAGCGCGCGTGACCTGGATGGGCGCGGACGTCCCGTACCGTGCAGACGGATCGGCGCCCGGCTGGCACTACGACGGGGATAATCTCACCACCATCGTGTCGCTGCCCAGGGCCGACGTCTCCACCCGCAAGGAGCTGGTGGTGGAGCAGCCCGCCGGCGCGGAGGACGCGCTGCTGGACGGCGCGAGCGGCCGGCTGCTGCGGCTCAAGCGCGGGATGACCATGCTGGAGGCGCTCTGGCCGGCGGACTGGCCGTCCGATGCGTACGTCACGCTGGCTCAGACCGGGCGGCGCCTCGCACTGCACCCGGACTCGGCGGCGGCGGAGCTGCGGCGCTTCCGGGAGCAGCTGCCCGACGTGCTGCGCACGCTGCCGCAGATGAAGGGCGACACCACAGTGATCCGCAGGGTGCTGCGGCACCTGGACCAGTGATCTCCTCACTGGTCTGCGCGTTGATGCTCGCCCTGCGGCCGGCCGCTCCCGACGGCGTCGTCATCCCCGTCGCCGGCGGCTTCCTCAAGATCGAGGTCGTGGCCGCGGACCTGATCCGGGTGGCGTTCGCGCCCGACAGCGCCTTCTTCGCCCGGAAGAGTCTCGCCGCGGGCGAACGCGCCGTGGAGCAGGTGCCCTGGAAAGCGGTGCGCGTCGGCGACGAGATCCGGATCGAGACGGGCCGCCTGTCGGTGCGGGTCTCGCGAGCGACCGGGGCCGTCGCCTTCTACGACGCGCGCGGAAAGCGGATCGTGGCGGAAGTGGCCGGTGGCCGTGAGCTGACGCCTGCCGAGGTCCAGGGCGAGCGCACGTACCACGTGCGCCAGGTCTGGCAGGCGAACGCTGGCGAGGCGCTCTACGGCCTGGGGCAGCGGCAGGAAGGCCTGATGGATCTCAAGGGCTACGACCTCGACCTCTGGCAGCGCAACACCTCCGAGGTCGTGCCCGTCTTCGTGTCGAGCCGAGGGTACGGCATCTTCTGGGACAACACATCGTTTACCCGCTTCGGCGATCTCAGGCCGTTCGAGCCGATCCCCGCCGCGGAGCTGCTCGACCGTGACGGCCGGCCGGGCGGGCTGAGCGGTACTTACTACGCCGGCGCGGCCTTCGATAGCGCCGTCGGCACGCGCGTGGATTCCGCGATCCTGTTCGCCACGCCGAGCGACAAGACCGATCCGGCCGTCCGGCTCCATCCGGCGCTGCCCGCGCGCGGCCCCGTGAGCGCGCGTTGGGAGGGGTGGATCGCGCCACGCGCCGCAGGGACCTACCAGATCGAGCTGTTCGCGAACGAGGCGGTGAAGCTCTGGGTGGACGGCAAGCTCGTCGTGGACGACTGGCGTTCCTGGTGGCTGCCGTGGCGCGGCGTCGCCCGGGTGCGGCTAAGCGCGGGGAGGCGCTACCGCGTGCGCCTCGAGTACGCGGACGTCGAGGGCGAGGCGGAGACGGTGCAGCTCAAGTGGAAGACGCCGGCCGCGACGGCGAACACGTCGCTCTGGTCGGAGGTCGGCGACGGGGTGGACTATTACTTCCTCTACGGCCCGCAGCTCGACCGCGTGATCGCCGGCTACCGCCGGGTCACGGGCCGGGCGGCGATGCCGCCCCGATACGCATTCGGCTACTGGCAGAGCCGCAACCGCTACGCCACGTCGCAGCAGAGCCTGGACGCCATCGACGAGTTCCGGCGCCGTGGGATCCCGCTCGACGTGATCGTCCAGGACTTCATGTACTGGAAGCCGGACGAGTGGGGCTCGCACGAGTTCGATTCGACGCGCTTCCCCGACGCTCCGGGCTGGATCCGCGCCATCCACGACCGTCACGCGCGGCTCCTGATCTCGGTGTGGGGGAAGTTCTATCCGGACACCCGCAACGCGCAGGAGATGCGCTCGCGCGGGTTCCTCTACCAGGTCCTGCTGCGGGACAGCGTGAAGGACTGGCTCGGATACCGCTACACCTTCTACGACGCCTTCAACCCGGCCGCGCGCAGGCTCTTCTGGGACCAGCTCCGCCCCGCGCTGTTCGACAAGGGCGTGGATGCGTGGTGGCTGGATGCCACCGAGCCCGACATCCTGCCGTCCTGGGACCTGGAGAAGCAGCGCGAGGCCATCAACCCGACGGCGCTGGCCTCGGGCGCGCGGATGCTCAACGCCTATTCGCTCGAGCAGGTCGGCGGCATCTACGAGGGCCAGCGCGAGGCGGCGCCGGATCGCCGGGTCGCGATCCTGACGCGATCCGCGTTCGCCGGGCTGCAGCGCTACGGCGCGGCCATCTGGTCGGGCGACATCGCCTCGGCGTGGCCGGCGATGCGCAAGCAGATTGCGGCCGGCATGGGCTTCTCGATCAGCGGCATTCCGTACTGGAGCATGGACATCGGCGGCTACTGGCCGCAGCCGCGGTTCCGCGCCGAGCCCATGGCGCCGGCGGATGCCGAGGAGTGGCGGGAGCTGAGCGCGCGCTGGACCGAGTTCGGTTCTCTCGTCCCCATCTTCCGGGCGCACGGCGAGGCGCCGCCGGCGCGGGAGATCCCGAGATTCGGCGACAGCACGGCCGCCTATCGCGCCATGGTCTACTGGGATCGGCTCCGCTATCGCCTGCTCCCGTACGTCTACTCCGTGGCCGGAGCAGTCACCCAGGATGGCAGCACGATGATGCGGCCGCTGGTGATGGACTTCCCGGCGGACACGGTCGCCCGGGAGGTGACCGACCAGTACCTCTTCGGCCCGGCGCTCCTGGTCAACCCGGTGACGGAGTATCGTGCGCGCAGCCGCCGCGTCTACCTGCCGCGCTGGAGGAGTTCACCCGCACAGCGTATCAGTCCGTCGCGCCGCCCGCACGGTCCTGCCCCCTCCTGGGAATCACCGCGGGCGGCCTGGTACGACTTCTGGACCGGGCAGCGCCTGGCCGGCGGCCGGACCGTGCAGGCCGCCGCCCCGTACGACCGCATCCCGGTGTACGTGCGTGCCGGCTCGATCGTGCCGGTGGGACCTGAGCTGCAGTACACCGACGAGAAGCCGGCCGACCCCATCACGCTCATCGTCTACACGGGCGCCCCGGGTCGCTTCTCGCTGTACGAGGACGACGGCGCCAGCTACGGCTACGAGCGCGGCCAGGCAGCCCGCATCCCGCTCCGCTGGGACGAGCGCAGCCGCACGCTGATCATCGGCCGGCGCGAGGGCTCGTTCCCCGGCATGTTGGCGCGCCGGAGCTTCCATGTCGTGTTCGTCTCTCCGGCGCGACCCGCCGGCTTCAGCTTCGACCTCACGCCCGACCGCACCGTCAACTACGCCGGTGAGGAGCTGCGCATCCGGGCGCCGTGAAGGTCTGTGCAACTCGGAGGAGCGTCGCCGGGCACCCCCGGCACCCGCGCGCTAGGGCGCGAAGGCGATCTTGAGCCAGGGCTCCGAGGTGTAGATGCAGCGCCCGTTGTGCCCGCACCCGGTGACGACGACCACCTGGTGATGCCCGCCGAGTTTCTCGTTGATGTACTTCGCGTACGCCTGGCCGCGCGCCTGTCTGGTCGGGCCCTGAGCCATGGCAGCGCACGAGCCGTCGAAGCCGCTGAGCGGCAGGACGTCGTCCTCGCCGAGGAAGTAGGTGACGGGGCGCGAGACGAGTTGCCGCGTCAGTTGCGAGTCGGGGATGGCGGCGGTGTAGCCGGTGCGGTTCTTGAACCCATACGGCCACTGGTCGTAGATCGTGCAGCCGCCCCCGTCCCGCAGCGACCGGAAGGCCGGCGCGTCGGCCGGCAGCGCGGGGACGTACCCCGGCGCTCCGGCCTGGAGCGGCCAGGCGGCCGGGCCGGTGGGCCGCTCGTCGGTGGGCCAGGCGTAGCTGGACGGATTCGCCACCACGAATTGCACCGGAACGTCGAGCGCGTCGTAGACCTTGCTGGACATTCCATAGCGGTTCGTGACCTGGCCTCCTGCCGAATGGCCCGTGACGACGATCCCCTTCAGGTTCGGGAACACCTCTCGGCGTGCCACCTTCCGCAGGATCTCGTCGAGGAAGTCGAACGAGGTCACGGCCGGGTGGCTGAGTGAGGGACCACCGGATCGCCAGGTATCGCAGTTCCAGCTGATCTCGTTCTCGGCGAGTGTGTCGCGGCATTCTCTGCCGTCGTTGGAGGCCATGCGCGCGGAGATGACGAGCGCGGTCTGGAGCGCGCCCGCCAGGAACGCCCCGGCCATGACGGAGCGGTAGTAGTTGTCCGCGTCCCGGCCGGCGCCGTGCACCACGATCACGACGCGGGTGATCGCCTCGTTTCGCGTGTCCAGCGGGAAGCTGCGGTAGAGGAGGGAGCGTCCCGGCCCACCGCCGACCGTGATCCACTCCGTACACTCGGGCGTGGCGGTCGTGCAGGGGGTCTGAGCGCGCCGGGCTCCGGCTGGGGCGTACGCGACGGCGACGAAGGCGAGAAGGGGGAGCAGCTGGCGGATCACCGTGACGGCCTCACCGAGAGGGTTGGGCAGCTAGTATGCCGCCGGTCTTCCGACCCGTAAAGAGATGGCGGGGAAGAACCGGCGAGATCGGCGCTGCGGCGAGCGGAGGTGCGCATCAGAGCGCCCTGAGCGGCTCCCGCTAGATTCTCCGGCGTGCAACCCAGCGTCCGGCGCCACTCCCGCGCTTTGCCACCACCGATCTGTTCCGTGGTCGGAGCCGCCGCGCGATGACCCTGGTGTCGATGGCCGGTGTCGCGGTGCGCTTCGGCGCCCGGGAGCTGCTGCGGGACGTGAGTTTCGTGGTGAGCCGCGGCGAGCGCTGGGGCATCCTGGGGCGCAATGGCTCCGGGAAGACAACGATCCTCAACCTGATCCGCGGAGACCTGGCCCCCTCGAGCGGCGCTGTTGTGCGTTCCGCCGGGCTGCGCATCACGGTGATGGACCAGTACCGCGATTTCGGCGACGCGGCGACGGTGTGGGAGGCGGCCGCGGGCGCCTTCGCCGACCTGTTCGCGCTCGAGCACTCGCTCGCGGAGCAGGCCGCGGGAATGGCCGAGGCGGGGGATGCGGTGATGCCGGCGATGCTGGAGCGATACGACCGCGACCTGCACCGGTTCGAGCGCGAGGGCGGCTACGGGGCCGCGGCGCGGGTTGACGCCGTCCTGCACGGCCTCGGCTTCGACCCGGACGCCTCCCGCACGCGCTCGCTCGCGACCCTGAGCGGCGGCGAGCGCGGCCGCGTGGCCCTGGCCCGCCAGATCGCGGCCCCGGCTGACCTGCTGCTCCTCGACGAGCCCACCAACCACCTCGACCTCGAGACCACGCTGTGGCTGGAGGGGTATCTGCGCGCCCTCGACGCGGCCGTCCTCCTCATCACGCACGACCGCGCGCTCCTCGAGGCGTTCGCCGATCACATCCTGCACCTCGAAGGGCGCACCGCGGCCGTCTATGCCGCGGGCTACTCGGCCTTCGTCGCCCAGCACGCCGAGCGCCGGCTCGCCGCTCAGCGCGCGTACCGGCAACAGGCGTCGAAGATCGCCAAGGAGGAGGACTACATTCGCCGCAACATCGCGGGGCAGAACAGCCGCCAGGCGGTGGGGCGACAGAAGCGGCTGGCACGTCTGCCGCGGCTCGGGCCGCCGCCGGGCGAGGACGACGTGATGGCCGTTCGACTTGAGGCGCGTGAGCGCGGCGGTGATCAGGTGCTCGTCGCGGAGGGTGTGCGCATCGCATTCGGCCCGCGGGTGCTGCTCGACGGCTTCGGCGCGACCGTGCGACGCGGCGAGGTGGTGGGGCTGATCGGAGCCAACGGTGCAGGCAAGACCACGCTCCTCAAAGTGTTCACGGGGGAGCGCGCCCCCGAAGCGGGCACGGTGCGTCTGCCCGATTCGGTCACGCTCGCGCACTACCGCCAGGACCTCGCGCAGGTGCCCGAAGAGAAGACGCTGTTCGACGCGATCGCGGATCGGCGAACCCACTGGACGCGCGGGCAGGTGCAGGGCCACCTCGGGCGTTACGGGTTCTCGGGAGACTCGGTGCTGCGCCGGTGCGGGGCGCTCTCGGGCGGCGAGCGGGCCCGGATTGCGCTGGCGCTGATGGAGCTCGACGGCGCCAACCTGCTCGCCTTCGACGAACCGACCAATCACCTGGACGTGGAGTCCATCGAAGCGCTCGAGGAGGCGATCGAGGGATTCGACGGCACCGTGGTCCTGGTGAGCCACGACCGTGCGCTGCTTCGGGCGCTGGCGACGCGCGTCTGGGTGCTGTACGGCGGGCACATCACCGACTTCCCCGGCACGTTCGCGGAGTGGGAGGCGGCCAGCGCCGAGCGCGCGCACGCCGCGCGCGTAGCGGCGCAGGAGGAGGAGGCCTTGCGGCGGGTGAAGGAGCAACGCGAGATGCGCCGTGGGCAGGACACGCGCAAGCGCGAGGAATCGGTCCAGCGCTCGGCGCGCCGCGCCCTCGAGCAAGCCGAGGCGGAGGTGACCCGGGTCGACGCCGAGGTACAGCGGCTCCAGGCGGCGCTGGCGGACCCTGAGCTCTATCTCACCGGCGACGGGGTGCGGCAGGCGGCGGCGCTCGGCAGGGACCTGGAGGCGGCGCAGCGGGCCCTCGAGACGGCGTTCGCGGCATGGGGGGCCCTGAGCGGAGAAGGGTAGAGACGGAAGCGAAACGAATCAGACCCCGCGGCTCGCCGCGAGTTCTGAGCTTCCCTGGTCGGGACGGCGGGATTTGACGCGTGCGGCCGGCGCCGGGCGCAGCCCGGCGAGCCGATGTCCCGGCTTTCGTGTGGGCGTCCGTACCTCACGCTCAATGCGTCGAGTCGGTCTCGGTCAGCATGTAGACGGCGAACGACGCCAGCCAGTGCTCGCCCAGGTAGTTGCCGCTGGCGACATAAGGCAGCGAGGCCTCGGCCTGTCGTGCCGCCGAGGCAAGCAGGATCGGGCGATCAGGATCTGAGGGAGGCAGCGCGGCGGCGACGGCCCGCATGCACCAGGCGCGGCTGAGGTTGAGCCCGTCCAGGTGCACCAGCCCCGGGTCGCCCCGGTCGGTCACCTTGGCGGGCTGCAGCAAGTTGGCCGGCTCGCCCCGGCCGATGCCCGGCAGGAACGCATGAAACCAGCGCGCGAACGCCGGCGCCGGCAGCACCCGCCGCATCAGGTCCGCCTCGACGAGCGAGCGCGAGAGGAAGTCGTCGCCGTCGGGCTCCCACTCCGCGGGCACGTTCACGTCGTCCCCGAAGTAGGTCCGGCTCCGCTCCACCAGCAGCGAGTCCAGGTCGGTCCGGCCCACCGCCCGCGCGTAGTCCAGCGCGAACGCCATGCCGAAGGCGGTGTTGGGATGCACGCCGCGCCGGATGGGGTACGCCTGCTTCGGCAGGAAGGCCAGATAGCGCTTGACGATCGAGTCGGCCAACGGCTGGAGGTCGGCCGCCCAGCGGCGGCCGTCAGGGTCGTCCCAGCCGTGCAGCTCCTGGGCCAGCTTGAGCACCCAGGCCCAGCCGTACATCCGCTCGAACGACGCCGAGCCCGGACGCCCGAAGTAGGCCGCCTCCTTCGCCAGGGCGGGCGCCGAAAGATCGGCATCGAGCGCGCGGCGGATCTCGGCCGCCTCCGGCAGCATGGGACGCACCCTGAGCAAGCGCACCAGCATCCAGTGGCCGTGCACCGAGGAGTGCCAGTCGTAGCTGCCGAAGAAGCTGGGGTGGAGCTGGCGCGGGCCCAGCACGTCCCCGGGCCCGTTCATCACGTGGTCCAGCTTGTTGGGGTACTCGCGCGTGATGCTCTTCAAGGCGAGCCGCGCGAAGGAAGACGCGGCGGCGCTGTCCAGCTGCGGGAAGGCGGCGGGCGCGGCCACGGGAGCGCCGCGGCACGTGGCGGCCAACGCCGCCAGGGCAACGGCCGCAACGAGACGCAGAGGCGTGGTCATTGGCCGCCAAGATACGGCGGATCGAGGGGGGAAGGCCAGCGCTCCGGGCCCACCAGCCTTGTTCACCCGGGGCCCGAGCTTATCTTAGGCTTGAGATGACAGTTACCTACCGGGAAGACAAGGCGACCCAGGCGGCGGCGCGCCTGTTGCGGCTCGCCGGCGGCAAGCTCAACCACATGAAGCTGATGAAGCTCCTGTACCTGGCCGACCGCCGGGCCCTGATCCAGTGGGGCCGGCCGATCACGTTCGACTGGTACGTCTCCATGCCGCACGGGCCGGTGCTCAGCTTCACTCTCGACAGGATCAACGACACAGCGCCGCCCGACGGTTCATCCTACTGGCACCGTCACATCTCCGAGCGCCGCGACCACGAAGTGGCCCTCCTGGGCGATGCCCCTCGGGACCAACTCTCCCCGGCCGAGGAGCAGCTGCTCGACGCGGTGTGGCGCGAATTCGGGGCGATGAACCAGTGGGATCTTCGGGACTACTCCCACACCTTGCCGGAGTGGCGGGACCCGAAGGGCTCCAGTCTTCCGATTGAGATCCGCGACATCCTTCTGGCCGAGGGATTCTCGGAGTCCGAGGCCCGCGAGGTGCTGGACAGCCTTCAGGCGGAGGAGTTCGCAGCCCGACTCTCAGGTGCATGAACGTCATCCGAGCCGGGAGCAGCCTGCTCCTCGGCGAGCCTCCGCTGTACAAACCCCATCTCTGGTTCGTGCTGACGGACCCGTAAGGCGATCCGCCGCAGGTGGTGGCGGTGATGCTCCGGACCGTGACCCGCTTCACCGATCCGACCTTGGTCCTCAAGTCGGGCGACCACCCCTTCATTCGCCACGATTCGGCCGTGCACTTCTCGAGTGCTCGCTGGCTGGCGGTCCAGGCCCTCCTCGCAGCGATGCGGGTCGGGAACTGCCACCTCAAGGAGGACATGTCCAGGGACTTGCTGGCGCGCGTTCGGGCGGGGCTGCTGGAATCGCCCTTTACCGTCAACGTGCTCCGCGACCAGTGCAGGGGATTGTTCTAGGGTTGGGCTCTGAGGCCTGGCTGACGCAGCAAGGGTGAGGGGAACCGGGGTGGGTTGGCGCAGGAGGTGACGGGTGAGGTACAAGGTCGCGCTTCAAGAGACGGACGAGGGCTACAGCGTCTCCGTGCCGGGCCTGCCGGGCTGCTGGTCCCAGGGCGCGACGGAGCAGCAAGCCCTCGCCAACATCCAGGACGCCATCCAGGGCTATCTCGCCGCCCGGGAGGAGCTCCTGCGGGGGCGGTCGTCCGCGAAGTCGAAGTAGCCTGAGCCGTTAGGTCCGGCCGCGCGCGCGGCTGCTGGCCATGATGGTAGCACCGTGCTACCTTAGCGTCGTGACGGATCAGCTCATCTGCCCGATGTGTGAAAGTCGGAGCGTGCGGACGCTTGCGGTCGGCCGATCCGTGGACGCAGGCGACGGCACTCGCCTTCCTTACCGCGACAAGCTCACAGCGTGCGGCGCCTGCGGGGAGAGGTTCTACACGCACGAGCAGGCGCTCGGGTCGAGCCGCGCCAGGGCGGGCGCCCTCCGGCGCCACGAGGGGCTCCTGGCGCCGGACGAGATCAGGGCCATCCGCCAACGCTACGGCCTCACGCAGGACGCCCTCGAGCGCCTCCTCCGCGTCGGCCCGAAGACGGTCGTCCGATGGGAGCGGGGGACGGTGTGCCAGTCCGCCGCAGTGGATACGCTGCTCGGGATCCTGAGGGACGAGCCCGCGGCCGTGGCGCGACTCGCCGCGCGAGCGGGGGTTACCGTACGCGCAGCGCGCCGCCCCCGGCGTCGCCACGCGGCGTAGACGTAAGAAGAAGGGCCGGAGCAAGCGCCCCGGCCCTGACGTCTCAGGCCGCCGTCCGTCAGACGCGAGTCCGGGCTGCGGCCCGGCCTACCGGTAGATCTCCCGCCGATGGCCGATCTGGATCACAAGCACCCGCAGGCCCTCGTCGCTCACCTGGTAGATGACGCGGTAGTCGCCAACCCGGATGCGGTAGAAGCGCTCCGGACCAGTCAGCATCTTTGCCCCAACAGGGCGCGGCGTGAGGATCAGCGCGTCAATACGGCGGGCGATGTGGCTTCGATCAATCGGCGGCAGCTTCCGGAGAACCCGGGCCGCGGCGGGCCTCAGCTCGACGAGGTAGCGCATCAGCGCTCCCCGCCGAGGTCAGATGCCCAGCTCGGCCTTGAGCTTGCTCCAGGGGATGTTGGGGCCCCGCTCCGCCAGCGCCGCTCGCGCGGCCGCCACATCCAGCTTGTCTTCGAGCGCCTCCAGTAACTCGAGATCCTGCACGGGCACGAGTGCCGCGACGCTCTTCCCGCGCCGCTCGAGCACCACGCGCTCGCCGCGATACGTGACGCGGTTGATGATGTCGGCGAACTGCTCACGGGCCTTGGTGGCCGGCAGACGGGTCACGAGTCCTCCGGTTTGTACACTCTGTACGGAACGTACGTATAGTACACATGCTCCACCCCTCTGGCAAGCCGGCTCCAGAGTAGCCCGGCGCCCGGAAGGTGCGTCATCCTTCGACTGCCGCCCACGCCCGTGGCCACGCGGGCCGGCGTCGGCGTCGGGTCGGGGCGCGCAGTGTCCGCTGATTCGGGGCGCGTATGACAAACATTCACGGCGTGAATGGTCAGCTTGCGGGCCGGGAGACCTTCAGTCCTCCGCGTGCACCTCGCGGAAGTAGGCCGGCAGGTCCAGCACCAGCGGCGCGAGCGAGGACTCCGGCCGCCACTCCAGCCGCCCCTCCAACACTTCCGGCCGCCGGTCGCCCGGCCGCCAGCCCCTCAATCAGTCGCGCGTCCAGATCCACGATCCAGTACTCCGGCACCTTGGCGCGCTGGAGGCGGCGGCGCTTGACGATCCGATCCGCGCGCGCCGTGCTCGGTGAGAGGACCTCGACCGCCAGACGGAGCGGCAGCGCGTCCTGCCAGGTCTTCACCCGCCGGCCGATGGTGACGAAGAGGTCGGGCTGCATCAAGGTGTGCGGGTCGAACTCGAGGTCGGCCGGAGAGCGAATGATCTTCCCCAGGCCGTGCTCCTTCACGTACGGCCTGAGGAGCGCCTCCAGCTCCGAGAGGGCGATCTGGTGCGGAGCCCGCGGCGCCGGCGTCACCAGGTGCTCCCCGTCCACGACCTCGTGACGAAGACCGTCGTCGGGGAGCGCGCGGACCTGCTCCGCCGTCCAGACCTCGGCTGCTTGCGGCATGCCCATAAGCTGCTCGGCTCGACGTAGGGTTGGCAAGGGCCCACCCGCCCACGCTGACGGCCGATAGCCGAGCCGTGGCGCCATTTTCCTGCGGCGCCGGCGCATCCTTACGCGGGCGGGCGCACCCTCGCGCGGGCCGGCTCAGCTCCACGCCTCACCGCCCCACCACCCCCAGCCCCGCCCCCTCCTGCCGCAGGGCGTCCCAACGGCCCAGCGCGTCCTGGAGCGACCGCTGGACACTGAAGAACTGCATCGCAACCTGGCTCGTCGGCGCCGAGTCGTTCCCCTCCACGATCCCGTACAGCCCGCCCAACTCTCCGGCCAGCCGCAGCAAGTTGCTCTCCTGCACCGGACCGGTCTGGCCACCCGCAAAGCCCCCGGCCTCGGGCCCGCGGCCACCCTCGCCACGCTCCCTGCCCTCTCCACCGCGGCCCCGCTGCCCACCACCGAAGCCGCCGGGCGGATTGCCCTGGCCACCCTGGATACCGGACGGCGCAGCCGGCGCCGGGCCGCCACCCCGCCGGATACCAGCCCCGCCAGCGCTCAGCAGATCCGCCAGCTTCGCGTCGAACGCCGTCAGCGAGTCGGCCCGCGAGCCCGCCCCCGCCGCCTTCTTCAGCGAGTCCACTTCCGCGCGCATCGCCCGCACGTCCCCGATCGCCGCCGAGTCCCGGCGCCACAATTCCACGATGCGCATCGCCGCCGCGAACTGCTGACCCAGATCCTGCTCGGCCGTCTTCACCCGCGGGTCCATCCGCACCACCAGCGGCTGCTCGTAGGTCTTCCCCTGAACCGTGAGCTGCAGCCGATAGGTCCCCGGCATCACCCACACGCCCCGGGGCTCCAGCGGCGTGTCGCCCCAGATGGCCGAGATGGGAAAGCCGTGCTCCGTCGCCGGCGGCGGCGTGTACCTGAGGTCCCACACGAACCGGTGCGCCCCCGGCTCGGCAGAGAGCCGCTGCGACGGACGCGCCCAGCCCAGCGGGAGATTCGCCGCCGTGTCCGGCGCCGGCACTGGATCGTTGCTCGTGTACAGCCGCACGATGTCGGACGCGTCGTCCAGAATCCGCAGCCGCACCGGCCCCGTCACGCCGGGCGGGAGCCAATAATCGATGATGGCCCCATCAGGGGGGTTGCGACCGGCGGGTTCGTCCCAGGGAAGTGGAGTATCGGTCCACTTGTCGCGGCGCACGCGGATGGCGGGGGCGGTCCTGTAGAGATGGGACTCGGACCAGAGACCAGGTGTCGGGTGTTGGGTGTCGGGTGTCGCCCCACTCCACCCCGCCTGAGCCAGCTCGCGCAGGGGCGTGATGTCGTCGAGGATCCAGAAGCCACGGCCGTGCGTCCCCGCGATCAGATCGGCCTCGTGGATCCACACGTCCCGCACCGAAGTCGCCGGCATGTTGAGCCGCAGGCCCTGCCAGTGATCCCCGTCGTCCAGGCTGACGTAGACTTGTTTTTCCGTCCCGGCGAACAGCAGCCCGGGCCGATACGGGTCCTCCCGCACCGCGTTCACGACCTCGTCGTCCGGGATCCCCGCGACCGTCTCTGTCCAGTTGGCCCCGCCGTCCCGCGTGCGGTAGATGTGCGGTTTCAGATCGTCGAGCCGGAACCGGTTGACCGCCGCGTACGCCTCGCCCGGATTGGTGTGGCTCGCCTCCATCAGCGAGACCTTGCTCCACGGCGTCAGGTCGGGCGGCGTCACGTCGTTCCACTTCTTCCCGCCGTCCCGCGTCACCCAGATCAGCCCGTCGTCCGTCCCCGCCCAGATCAGGTCCTTGTCCCGGTACGACGGCGCGATGGTGTAGATGACCCCGCGATGCCGCCCGTGCTCCGGGTCCTGCGAGGCGAAGTCGCCCAGCAGCGCCGGCGTCGCCGCGCTGTCGCGCGTCAAGTCGGGGCTGATGACCTGCCAGCTCTCCCCGCCGTCGGTCGTCTTGAACAGGACGTTCCCCGCGTAGTAGAGGATCCGCGGGTCCACCGGAGAGAAGAGGAGCGGCTCCGTCCGCACGAACCTGTAGGGTCCCCGCCCCACCTGAGGAGAAACCTGCTTCACGTCCCCCGTGTTCAGGTCGAACCGCGAGACCTTGCCGCCGAAGACCAGATTGGGATGCAGCGGGTCGGGCGCGATGTAGCCGTACTCCTCGGCGCCGACCGGATGCCAGTCGGCGAAGGTGATCTGCCCGTCGTTCCCTCGGCTCAAGACCCACGCCGAGCCGCTCTCCTGCTGGCCGCCGTAGACGCGGTAGGGAAAGCCGTTGTCGGTGATGACGTGGTAGAACTGCCCCGTCGGCTGGTTGTACCAGCTCGACCAGGTCTCGCCGCCGTTGACGCTCACCCCCGCGCCCTGGTCGCCGGCCAGGATCATCACCTGTGTGTTGTTGGGATCGATCCAGATCCGATGCGGGTCGTCGCCGCCGGGCGCGCCCTTGAAGCCGACGAAGTGCACACCTCCATCGACGCTCTTCCAGGATGACACGTTCACCACGTACACGACGTCGGCGTTCTTGGGATCCACTTTGACTTCGCTGAAGTCGCCGTCGCGATCCCAGAGCCGCTGGTCGCCGTTGACGAGCCGCCAGGTGGCGCCGCCGTCGTCGCTCCTGTAGAGGCCGCCGTTCTTCGTCGCGGGCGCGATCGCGTACATCCGCCGCGGCTCTGAGGCGCTCGTCCCCAGGCCGATGCGGCCGATGCCGTCGCTCGCGCCGGGGAGGCCGGTGCCGAACTTCGCCCACGTCGCCCCGCCGTCAGTCGAGCGGTAGAGGCCGTTCCGCTCCGACAGGCCCAGGTAGTACGGGCCCCCTTCCCACGGCGACTGCCGCGCCGCCCACATCACGGCGAAGACGGTGTCCGCGCTCCGGGGGTCGAGGACCAGGTCCACCGCGCCGGTCTCGTCGTCGGTGTAAAGCACCTTCGCCCAGGTGGCGCCGCCGTCGGTGGAGCGGAAGACGCCGCGCTCAGCGTTGGAGCCGTACGGATGGCCGAGGACCGCGACCAGGACCTTGGCCGGATCGCGCGGGTCCACGGCGATCTGCGCGATCTGCTGGCCGTCCCTGAGGCCCAGGTGCGCCCAGGTGCGGCCCGCGTCGGTGGACTTGTAGATCCCGTCGCCGACGGAGAGGTCGGGGCGCTGGAGGCCTTCGCCGCTTCCGACGTAGACGACGTTCGGGTCTGACGGCGCCACGGCGATCGCGCCGATCGAGCCGGTGGGCTGGTCGTCGAAGATCGGCCGCCAGGTGCGGCCGTAGTCGTTCGTCTTCCAGACGCCGCCGTTGTTGACGCCGATGTAGAAGACTCCCGGCCGCTGCGGCACGCCGACCGCCGCGACGGTGCGCCCGCCGCGGAAGGGGCCGATGTTGCGCCACTGGAGCTGGGTGTACTGGGTGACGGACTGGGCGCGGACGGGCTGCGGGGCCAAGGCCAGCAGCAGGGCGCCCAAGAGCAGGTGCCAGGTGTCAGGTGTCAGGTAGCGAAAGGACCTTCGCACGGCGGGCTCCTGGTTGCGGCGGGGGATCCGCCAAGTTGGCACGGGACGGCACTTCTCCGCAACCGAAGGATGATGCCGTTGCCCGCACCGCACGGCCGAGCGTACACTCGGCCTGGGTGTGAGCCTTCAGCGGCTGCCAGTTCGCCGCGCTAAACGAAAGGCCGGGGTGAGAGCCCCGGCCTTTCGCGTTCGCCGGACCGCAGACCTGGTATTGCGAGAGTTGGCCGCGCGAGGCACATGCGCCTCGGAGCCTGCTGCCCGCCGTCTCCTATCCAAGTAGTTGATCGCCTCAGACACCTGTGGCGCAGACCCTGCTCGCCCCGAAGTCCCCTATTCAAGTGGTCGGCCGCCGCAGACACCCCACGACCCCCAATCCGTACGCGATAGGACTCCGCGCAGCAGGACGCACCCATCGTGGCATGGAATGATGACGCTCGGGCGGCAGTCGGTTGTACCGTCCTCGCGCGGTCGGCGGCACGTGCGGGGTCACGCGTCCTGCCCTTCGGGGTTGCCAGGGTTCGCAGCCGGAAATGGTGCTGGTGTGGCGAAACTGGTAAACGCGGTGGCTCCACACGCCACTGGGCGAAAGCCCTTACGGGTTCGAATCCCGTCACCAGCACCGCCGCACCTCTTGTCACCGCACCACAGCCGAGCTTATACTCGGCCTGCGTGTGGAGCCACCGCGGCAGCCAGTTCGCCGCGCTAGACGAAAGGCCGGGGTGAGAGCCCCGGCCTTTCGCGTTCTCCGATTGCCGCCCCGCTAAAGCCTCAGGGACCCCTGACTGGCACGACCCGCGGCGCGCGGCCACCGGCTTGCGAAACGGTCTCACCCCACCAGGGCCCCATCGCCGGCGCCGCGCCACAGTCCCCCTGGAGCCAACTCCTATTTCAATAGTTGACCGCGCTGGGGACCCCAACCGGGGCCTGAGCGGCTGTCAAGGCGCCGGCTCAAGCCCCAGGGCCGACGCGTTCGCGCGAATGCGCTCATCTAGGGAGAGGAGCGTGACCGAGCCGAGCGCCTGCCGGAACTCGACCGCGGCGGCGAGGTGGATGGCATCGAGCGTCCGCGCGGGCTCGACGGGGAACGCTGCGCGCGCACGGTCCAGCGCCGGGCCGGTCATCTCCAGCAGGGCCCACCCCGCACTCGCACTCGCCAGCAGGCGCGAGGCCGCGCCCGCCGCGGCCTCGGGCAGCTCTCCGGTGGCGACGCCTCGAGCCAGCGCGCGCTGACACTCGAGCGGCGTCAGCGTCGAGGCGACGACCCGCTCCGCTCCGGCCAGGGCCTGCCGCACCGCCTCCCCCGTCGGCTCCCCGAGGAGCCAGGCGAGGACCGCGCTGGACTCGGCGTAGGCGATCACCGTTCGCCGCGCTCGGCGTCGAGCAAGGCGCGCGCTGTGCCCGCCTTCGCGTGGAGCGGGGAGGCGACATACGCCGCAGGGTCGTGCGGCTCCCGGAGGAAGAGCGGGATCCGGGCCGCGAGCAGACGCAGGCCGCGGTCCACCGCCGATTCGGCCCTGGCCGTCTCCGGGGCGGCGCGCAGCTCGGCGACGACGCGCCCGCGATCGGTGACGAGCACGACCTCGCCCCGCTCCACTTCCCGCAGGTAGCGGCTCAGGTTGGCCTTGAGGTCGCGAACGCCCACGGCGCGCACGCCGGCAATGTAGTTGCGCGTGACTACATACGCAACGCAGCAGGCCGGTACCATCGACCCCGACCGGAATGGAATGATGACGGCGCGGCCGCCAGCGGCTCGCGGCGTCGCAATGGCCACAACGACGCTCGTATTTTCGACTTGCCCTGCCGCGTGCCGGCCCTAGCTTCGCGCAGCGTACAGCGCGAGGCGGACACCTGACCGACCCGACTGCTGGCCCGATCGCAGAATCCCAGACCATCGAAGATCGCCTGCGGACGGCGCTCTCCCCGCACCTCCAACTCGTGCGCGAGCTGGGCGCCGGCGGGATGGCGACGGTGTTCCTCGCCCGCGACCCGGCCTTGAAGCGCGACGTCGCGGTGAAGGTGCTGGCGGGCGCGCTGGCAGCCGATCCGTCGGCCCGGGCCCGCTTCGAGCGCGAGGCCCAGGCGGTCGCGGGCCTCTCGCATCCCAACGTCGTGCCGATCTATGCCGTGGGCGAGATGAGCGGAGGCGTCCCCTACTTCGTGATGCAGCACGTGAGCGGCCGCTCGATGGCCGCGCGCCTCGAGGAGGAAGGGCCGCTCCCGATCGCCGAGGCGCGGCGCGTCCTGGGCGAGGTGGCGTCGGCGCTGGCAGCGGCGCACGCCAAGGGGATCATCCACCGCGACATCAAGCCTGCCAACGTTCTCTACGACGAGGAGTCGGGCCGCGCGCTGGTCTCGGACTTCGGCATCGCCGCAGTCCTGCCCGCCGGCGACAAGCAGGCCCCCACGAAGCTGACGCAGACGGGGATGGTGGTCGGCACACCGCAGTACATGAGCCCCGAGCAGCTGCTCTCGGAGCCGGTGAGTCCCAAGACGGACATGTACGCGCTGGGCCTGCTGGGCTACGAACTGCTCACCGGCAAGGGCCCGTTCAGGGCGACGACGCCGACCGAGCTCATCGCGGCGCACCTCCGGGACGTGCCGAAGCCGCTGTCCAACGTGCGCGACGACGTGGAAGCAGAACTGGAGAGCCTGATCGCGCGGTGCCTCGAGAAGGACGCCGGGAAGCGCCCCACCGCCGACGAGGTCGCGCGGCGCCTCGCGCCCGGAGGCGGCGTGCTCCTGGAGTGGCCGCCGCCCGGGCTCGAGGAGCTGCACCGCCGGCTGCCGAGGATCAGCTACCTCTACGGCGCTAGCAGCGCACTGGTGCTGGCCGCGGTGCTGCCGTTGCTCCTGAACGGCACAGCGATCCCGTCCTTCCGCGCATCGACCGGCTCGCTGCTCATGCTGGTCGCCGGGATCGCGGGGCTCGTGCTGTTGGTGGCGGCGCTGCGTCTGACGCTGCAGTTGGGGCGCGCCGCCTCGCAGGGCGTGGCCGAAGGCTTCGCCTGGGCCACGGTCTTCGAGACGGTGGCCGACGCGCGCGGCGACACGGGCGCGCTGATCGCGGGCACGGGCCGCTTTGCCGCGCTGCCGGCGGCGCGGCGCGGGGTGTTGAGGCGCGCGCGACTCCGGCGCGAAGCCGCGCTGTTCGCCGGCGCCGTGCTGCCCGTGCCCCTCATTGCGCTCGTCCTGATCGCCGGCTCGGCCGGGCTCGTCGGCCGCGGCGCCGCCTGGATCGCCCTGGTGCTGCCGCTCGCCTGCCTCGCGGCGGCGTACGCCTTCGGAGCACAGGAGCGCAAGGTCGCCGCTCCATGGCGCAAGCCGGCGGTGCGCCGCCAGGCGCGGGCCGCCATCTCGAGGCTCTCGGGCGCGTGGTACCAGAGCTTCGAGGCAGTGCGCGAGGACCAGGACCTGGGTCGCGGGCCCGCGGGCCGGCCGCGGCTTGGGTTCGTCGGCGCCGTGGTGATCGCCGTCCTCGCGGTCGCCACGGCGCTCGCCGCGGCGCTCGTGATGGTCGTCGGCCAGGCCGGTCCGTACCTGCTCGCCGCGGGGATCCCGAAGCTCGAGAGTGTTCAGCAGAGGGTGCAGATCGCCGGGGTCGCGCGCCCGTTCGCCCTGCCGCCCGATACGTCCATCTCCCCGATCGAGGCCGGCCGGGCGCTGGCGACGCTGCAGGGCAGGCGGGAGCTGTCACCCGGTTGGCAGGCCGTTCCCCTCGAGTCGCTGCCGACCCCGCCCTGGGAAGTCCCGCAGCCCGCCGGGCTCTTCAAGGGCTTCAAGAACAACGCGATAATCGCCGGTCCCAACGTGACCGGCATAGACTCCGCCGCCCGCGGGAGGCTCTCCGAGGCCGAGATCGAGTGGCTGGGCACCGTCGCCCACTACCCGGGCTGGGCGTACTTCCGGCGCTTCGCCCGCGCGCGTGCCGCGGACCTGATCGGCGGGCAGTTCGTGCTCCCGTTCCCGCCGGACGCCAGCATCTACGAGATGCCGATCCGCAGGTTTAACGCCTCGACGGCGTACGCGCACGCGAACGCCGGCCGCATCGCGTACTACCTCGCGCGCGGCCAGCGGGACTCGGCCGAGACCGCGGCGCGCGAGGGCATCTCGTTCGGCTTCACGCTCATGGATTCCGGGGTTCTCCTGCTGGACGACCTGCTCGGGGTCGTGATGGTCGGGAATTCGCGTGACGAGTTGATCCATCTGTACAGAGCGACCGGCAATCCCGCCGGCGCCCGGCTGCAGGCGAAGTACGATTCCATCCGCGCCTCCTTCGTGGCACCCGACACTTCGGCGAGCGTCGCCGCGGTGGCGCGGCTCAACACCGAAGATCCCGCTGCCGTGCGCGAGGCAATGATCCGGGCCATCCGCGACCGCCGCAACATCCGCGGTCTGCGAATGGAAGGCCTCTACGTGCTCGGCATGACGCCCTGCACGAACGCGCAGGAGATGGTGTTCGGTCCGGCGGCGGACGTCCGCGATGCCTTCGCCTGGGCGCGGGCGAACCTGGCGAGATATCCCTCCGAGCAGGCGCTGCTGGATCTGATTCAGGTCCGGGCCGAGCGCCCGCCCCACGGGGCCCCGGAGGGGGCGCTGCGCAAGTTCCTGATCGGCGCCGCCGATGCGGCCGGCTTCCTGCTGCGGAATCGGCGGATCCCGGGCTGCGTGCGCGCCTACACCTTCGTGCTGTAGAGCTGCTCACGAGCGGCTCGCTGAACGAAAGGCCGGGGTGAGAGCCCCGGCCTTTCGCGTTCTCCAGCCCCGCAGCCAGCAACTATCGAAATAGTCTCTCGCGGGAGAGGCACCACGTTTCGGAAGGTCGCCCCGCGTTCACACCTCTCCCGGCCAACTCCTGTTTCAGTAGTTGATCGCCGCAGGGACCCCCAGCGGCCGCGGCCCGCGCGGTGTCAGTCCTCGGCGTGCACCTCGCGGAAGAGGGCGACGAGATCCAGCGCGAGCGGTGGCACGTGCGGCTCGGGCTGCCACTCCAGCCGCTCCGTCGCGACCTCGGGCCGCTCGTCTCCGGGGCGCCAGCGCTCCACGAGCCGCGCGTCCAGGTCCACGATCCAGTACTCGATCGCGGCCCGCTGGAACCGGCGCCGCTTGATGAGCCGGTCGGCGCGCGCAGTGCTCGGTGAAAGGACCTCAATCGCCAGGCGCAACGGAAGCGCGTCCTTCCAGACCTTCACCCGCAGATTGTGCGTGACGAACACGTCAGGCTGCATCAGCGTATTGGGATCCAGCTCGATGTCGGCGGGAGACGTCAGCAGCATACCCAAACGGTGCGCACGGACGTAGGAATCCAGACGCCTCATCAGGCCAGCGACAGCGATCTGATGCAGGGGTCGCGGCGACGGACTCACCAGGTGCTCCCCGTCCACGACCTCGTGACGGAGCCCGTCGTCGGGGAGCGCGCGGATCTGCTCCGCGGTCCACATCTCGGCTGTCTGCGGCATGCCCATAAGTTGCTCGGCTCGGCGGTGGGGATGCAAGGGTCCACCCGACCATGCTAGCGGCCGGAAGCCGAGGCGCGGCGCCACTTTTCGGCAGGCCGGTACGGACGAGCGCGATCGCGCCCGCAATGGAATGATGATGGTGGCCCCGGGCAGCCGGGCCAGCCGCTCCGCCGTGGGGCCGGCCTCGCGGGCCGCTAGTGGTGGGTGAGCGAGTCCAGCGCGAGCCGCGCGGGGGCGAGCTGCGGGTTGATCTCGAGCGCGCGGCGGAAGCAGAGGCGCGCGCTGTCGGGCATCCCCAGCTGGACGTAGGTCTGGCCGAGGCGGTACCAGGGGGCGCCCGGGGCGAAGGTCGCCACGTTCGGGCCGAGCGCCGGCACGGACGCCGCCGCCGCGAACCGGAGGTGCTCCTGCGCCCGGCGCGGCTCGCGCTTCAGCACGACCAGCTCCCGGCCCACGAAGAAGCGCGCCACCGCGTCCCGCGGATCGCGCGCGACCAGCCCCAGGTACAGCGCGAGGGCGCGCTCGTCCCGGGCGGTCCCCGCCCACCAGTTCGCGATGCGGAACTGCACCCCACGGTCGCCCGGGTGCGACTTCCCCAGCGCTTCGACGATCGAATCGGCCCGCGCCTTCGACTCCCCGTTCTTCGCCCAGAGGAACCTCGCCTCGAGAAAGGCGCCGCGCACGTCGTCGTGCGCGCGCACTCGCGCCGCGAGCTTCAGCGCCGAGTCCTTGTGACCACCCACGATGCCGGGCGCCTGCGAGAGGTACTCCGCGAGGGCCTCGAGATACGGGACGCTGTCGGGCGCCAGCTCGACCGCGCGCGCGAAGCCGGCCTTGCACTTCCGCGCCAGGCCGAAAGCGCTGAACGCGCTCGCCCGCCCCGCCCTGTCGCAGGCGATGTCGCCCAGGAGGAACTGCACTTCCGCGCGATCCGGCTCCGCCTCGGCGGCGCGCTGGACCAGCTCCCAGGCGCTGTCGAGCTGGCCGCGGCTGCGGGCGGCCAAGGCGCTGTCGTACAAGGACTGCGCAGGCAGGGGACTGACGAAAGCGACGAGTAGAAAGGCGAGGCTGATGGGTGTCGGGTGCCAGGTGCCAGGGCGACCGGTGCCCACCCTCACACCTCCGGCTCGGCAGGAGGCGGCTCGGCGGCGAAGCGCTCCTCGATCAGGCCGAGACAGAGGCCCGCCAGCTCGAGCGTCATCCGCTCTTTCTTCCGCCGCTCCACGCCGTGCGGCGGCGGCGCGGGCACGTCGGAGCGCACGGGAGCGATGCACCACCGCCCCATGTCGAGCCGCGCCGCGATCCAGCGGGCGTTGGGGTCCTTCGGGACGTGCCACCCCTCCAGGGCACGCGTGATCTCGCTGGCCGCCGTAAGCGGCAGCTGGCGCTTCGAGCCCACGGCGACGGGCAGGATCGTGCCCTCCGTGGTCCGCCAGAGGCCCACGAGCCGCCCCTGCAGCGCCTGCTCGGCGCGGCGGAGCACTTCCTCCCGCCAGAACTCGATCTTGTCGCGATTATCGATGCCGGCGCCCACGATCCCCCCAGTGGCCTGGCGCGAACATCCCGCTTGCGGAGCGCGGCGTCAAGCTTGACGGGGCCACGCAAAGGGGAGAGGTTGGCTCGATGGCCGCCGCCGAAACGTCGCTGGACCGGGAGGTCCGCGAGGCGCTGGTCCGGGAGGCGCGCGAGCGCATCCAGACCGAAGGCCCGGTCGCCGAGATCGGCCACCTCGCGGTGGCGGCCGTCGTGGTCCTGCTGGTGGTCGGTCGCGTCCCGGCCGCGCTGCTCGTCGGCTGGTGCGTGGTGATGGTCGCCGCCACCGTCTATCGCTTCACGGTCCGCCTCCGCATCCGCTCCCGCGGCTACGACGCCGCCTCGCGCCTCGCCTTCTCGCTCACGGTCGGCACCGTGGCCGTGGCCTGGGGCCTCGGCGTGGCGCTGTTCGCGCAGTGGCTCCCGTTCGCCGACGTCGCCCTTTTCCTCGTCATCCTGGCCGGGCTGCTGGCGGCGGCGACCTCGACGCTGGCCGCCGACCGGCGCGGCTTCCGGATCTTCCTCCTCGGCACGCTCGTGCCGCCGCTCGCCGGGATCGCGGCCGGCGAGCTGGGCCGCACCACGCTCGTCGCGCTGCTGCTCATCGTGGTGTACGGGGCGGCGATGTGGTTCCTGCACGAGCGGGAGCACGCCGCGCTGCTGGAGCGGCTCACCACGCACGCCGAGCTGGTGCGCAGCGAGTCGAAGGCGGCGTGGGAGCGCGCGCACCGCGACGCGCTGTTCGCCAGCGCCCCCGTCGCGATCGTGGTCGTGGACGAGCAGGGCTTCGTGCGGGACGCGAACCCCGGGTTCGAGGCGCTGTTCGGCTACACGGCCGCCGAGGCGCAGGGCCGGGCGCTGAACGACCTGGTGGTGCCGAGCGGCGAGCTGAGCCGCGCCGTGGAGCTCGACCAGACGGTGCGCGCGGGCGAGCGGGTGGTCGTCGAGGTGCGGCGGCGCCGCAAGGACGGGCAGCCGATCACGGTGCGCGCCTCGGCGGCGCGGGTCCAGGGCGCGCCATCCGGCGGGGCCGATCGCGACCTGTTCGTGATGTACGAGGACATGGCGGACGAGCTGCGGGCCCGCCGCGCGCTCCAGGAGGCCAAGGAGGCGGCGGAGCGGCATGCGCAGATGCGCAGCGCCTTCCTCGCCAACATGAGCCACGAGATCCGCACGCCGATGAACGCGATCCTCGGCCTGACGGAGTTGCTCCTCGACGGCGAGCTGTCGGCGGAGCAGCGGCGCTCGCTCGCGCTGATCCAGACCTCGGGCGAGGCGCTGCTGGCCCTGCTCAACGACATCCTCGACCTCTCGAAGATCGAGGCCGAGAGCCTGCAGATCGAGACGATCCCGTTCGACCTGTGGCGGCTGGTGGACTCGACCGTGGCGCTCCTCGCGGTGAAGGCGCGCGAGCAGAACATCGAGCTGCTGACCGACATCCCCGCCGCGGTCCCCGAGCAGGTGCGCGGCGACCCGACGCGGCTCCGGCAGGTGCTCACCAACCTCATCGGCAACGCGGTGAAGTTCACCCACGAGGGGGAGGTGGTGGTCGCGCTGTCGAGCGCGGCGATTGAGGACGGCAAGGCGCGGATCCGGTTCGCCGTGCGCGACACGGGCATCGGCATCCCGGCGGACAAGCAGGCGCTCATCTTCCAGGCCTTCAGCCAGGCCGACCTGACGATGGCGCGCCGCTACGGGGGCACGGGGCTGGGGCTGACGATCGCGCAGCGCCTGGTGAAGATGATGGGCGGCACGCTCGAGGTGGCGAGCGAGGAGAAGAAGGGGAGCGAGTTCTCCTTCACGCTCGAGCTGCCGGTGGAGACGACCGTGCCGCTGCCGCTGCCGTCCGCCGGCGCGGTGCCGCTCGAGGGTCTGACGATGCTGGTGGTGGACGACAACCAGTCCAACCGCCGGATCGTGCGCCAGATGCTGGGGAGCGCGGGCGTCGGCGTGGAAGAGGCGTCCGACGCCGACGCGGGGCTGACGGCGCTCAAGAGCGCGGCCGCGGCCGGGACGCCGTTCGCGCTGGCGATCCTGGACGCGCAGATGCCGGGGCGGGACGGCTTCGAGCTGGCGGATATGATCCGCAACGACCGGGCGCTGCGGCGCACGCGGCTCCTGATGCTGACCAGCGCGGGGCAGCGCGGCGACGCGCAGCGGTGCCGCGAGCTGGGAATCCGCGGCTATCTGACCAAGCCGGTCTCGCGCGCCGACCTGCTCGACATGGTGGCGGGCGTGCTCGGCACCGCGGAGGCGGAGGCGCCCGAGGTGGTCACGCGGCACCGGATCCACGAGTCGCGGCGGCGGCTCCGGATCCTCCTGGTGGAGGACAACCCGGTGAACCAGGAGGTCGCGGCCACGATGCTGCGCAAGCGCGGCCACGACGTGGACCTGGCGGAGAACGGGCGGCTGGCCGTCGAGCGGGTGCGTGCGGCGCACTACGACGTGGTGCTGATGGACATCCAGATGCCGGAGCTGGACGGCTACCAGGCGGCGGAACAGATCCGCGAGATCCCCGAGTGCCGGGACCTTCCGATCGTCGCGCTCACCGCCCACGTGCTCGCCAACGAGCGCGAGAAGTGCCTCGCGCACGGGATGAACGCGTACCTCTCCAAGCCGTTCAAGGCGTTCGAGCTGTTCGCCGCAGCGGAGGGATGGGGCGCGCGCCCCCCCGCGGGTGCCCCGCTCCCGCCCGTGGACCTCGAGGGCTTCCGCAAGGAAATGGCGGAGGCCGGCGCCGCGGAGGCGGTGGGCGGAATCGTCGAGAGCTTCGTCCAGAACCTCGCGGCGCGGCTGAAGGACATCGGGGCGGCCGTCGCGGCCGGCGACGCCGTGGAGGTCGCGCGGCTGGCGCACGCGTTCAAGTCCTCGGCCGCCCAGCTGGGCGCGACGAAGCTGGCGGGGCTGCTCAAGGAGATCGAGACGGCGGCCAAGGCGGAGCCGGTCGGCGATCTGGGCGCGATCTACGACAGGTTGCGGGAAGAGGCCGGCAAGGTCGAGGAGTATCTCCGCTGAACAGTTGATCGGTTGCCGGTTCCAAGACGGCACGTACTGAAGTGGTTCCCAGACACAAGTAAGCGGGGGCCAGACTAGTCGCCAGTACTGCGACTTGGCTGGCCCCCGGTTACTGCCGTCTGGTAATCACTTCAGTACTTGCCGTCTGGCAACTCTACCGCGGTCCGCAGTCTCCCAGCTGACTTCTACCGGCCATACTTATCATAGACCCGCTGAAATTCGGGCATCTGCGTGTCGCTGCTCGGACGCTGGAGCTTGACGTGGATCACCAGCCGCTGGCCCTTCTTCTTGAGCTCGTAGCTCTCGGTCATGGTCATCCCGTTACGGAGCGTCCGCCGGATCTCGAATTGCTTGCCGTGCCAGCGCCCGTTCACCGACCAGCTGTGGCCGCTCGAGTCGGACACCGTCACGTCGCGCCCGTCGAAGAAGAGCGTGTAGAGCGTCTGGTCGCGCGGGCTGATGGCGAGCGTGCTGTCGGTCTGCTGTATCACCAGGCGGCCGGGCGGCTGGCGCAGCAGGCTGTCCGCGGCGTCGCGGTCCTCGCCGCTGACGCCACCCGCACCTCCACCCCCACCGCCGCCGCCGCCCCGCCCGCCGCCGCCGAAGCCGCCCCGGCCGCCGCCACCGAAGCCCCCGCGCCCACCCCCACCGAAGCCCCCGCCTCCGCCACCCCGGCCGCCGTACCCGCCGCCCCCGCCACTCATCCCGTAGTGCCCGGGCTGGTCGCTGTCGTCAGGGTTGTAGACCCAGGTGCCCGCGAAGCTGACGCCCGCAGGCGCCACCTCCGGCACCGGCTGGCCGGAGACGTCCATCTCGCGGGCGGGATGGGAGCAAGCGAACGCGAGGAATGGAACGGCGGCAAGGAGATAGCGCTTCATGGCCCCAGGTCGGGTTATGGGTGCTCTATTAGACTCCGCAGGGTGCGGAAAGTTTCCGAGAACCGAGTACAGAACAGTTGCCAGACGGCAAGGGGGAAGTGGTTACCAGCCGCTAGTCACAAGGGGCCAGACCAGTTGTCAGTACTGGCAACTGATCTGGCCCCCGCTCACTGGCAACTGGTAACCACTTCAGTACTTCGCCGTCTGGCAACTGTCCTGCCCTCTCCTACCTCATTGCTGCCCTCCGACGAGAGACCGCATCGGCACCTTCGGCGCTCGAATGGCCCGTGACACCGGCAGCTCGCGGACGTTCCCGGATCCGTAGACCAGCCCCGAGTACGCCCCGAACTCCGAGCCGAGCAGACGGTCGAACGCGCCCCACCGCACGAGCCCCCACCCTTCAGGCTCGAGGAGCGCGAAGACCAGACGGCCGAGCGGCTGCGCGGTCGTGACGAAGAACGAGCCGGCGGGGAGGGTGCGCGCCGCGCGCACGTAGATCGCCGTCACCTGGACGAGCTGGTGCCCCTGGAACTCGTGCGGCAGCCACGTGATCTGGCTCGCCGCCACGGTCTCAATCGTATCGGTCCACGGCGCCTCGAGCCGCTCGACCTGGATGCCGTGCAGCCGCAGCAGCGACGCGACGTCGGCCGCGCCGGCCGGGAAGAAGTAGCCAGCGGGGAGCGGCCGGCTCACCGAGTCAGTGAACATCACGTTCGCGGGGATGCGGACCGTGCGGTACTGGCCCGTCGGCTCGTATCGCGGTCGGCCGCGGGCCGACGTGTCGCCCGTCGCCCGCAGCATCTCCAGCACGATCGGCTCGACGCCGCGCGAGGCCGGCTTGTACTGCACCGCGAGGTCCGGGCGTGGCGCCGCGCCCGCACCTTCGAGCGCCGTCTGCCGGTCGGCTTCACGCTCGATCTGCCGGATCTCGTCCGCGTGCGCGGCCGCGTAGTTCAGGATCTCGACCAGGAAGTCGTGCGTCACCTGCACGCGGGTCCGGAAATCCGCGTGGGAGTAGGCCTCGGACAGGATAGCCATCCGGCCGCGCAGCCCCACGTAGTTGACGCCGTACCAGCCCAGCGGGGCGTAGGTGTCCCAGCTCTTCGGGTTGACCGGGTCCTCGACGTTGCCGTAGTCGTAGATCGGCTCGTGGTAGCGATCCTGCAAGGTCGTGCGGAGCGCCGGCAGCATCTGGTCCTGCACGAACAGCGTCGGGCCGCGCGGGCCGACCGGATCGAGGGGCGGCGCGTAGGTGAGCAGGTAGCCGTGCCGCGTCCCGTCGGTGGTGTGCAGATCCACCATCAGCGCGGGATCCCAGGTCGCGTAGACGCGCTGGAGCGAGGCGCGCGTCTCGGGCGCCTCCGCCTTGAAGTAGTCGCGGTTCAAGTCGAGGTTGAGGCCGTCGGCGCGCTGGCCGACCATCGCGGGGCCATTCTGGTCGCCACGATTCTGGGCCACCGGCCCGAACGCGTCGTTGCCGTCCGGGTTGTAGTCCGGCGCCACGAGGATCACGAGCTTCTGGAGCAGGTCGCGCCGCGCCCCGGCCAGCTCGCGCAGCACGATCAGCAGCGCCTCTTTCCCCTCCACTTCCCCGGCGTGGATGTTCCCCTGGAGATAGACGACCAGCTTCCCCGACGCCGCGGCTTCGGCGGGCGAGGTCACGGCCGGGTCGGAGGCGACGACGAGATAGAGCGGCTTGCCCAGGGCGGTGCGGCCCATCGACGAAACGGAAATCGGCGCGCCCGCAAGCTGGAGGCTGTCGAGGAACAGGCCGACCTGCGCGGTCGAAGAGGTCGAGTCGAAGTTCGTGCGCTCGGCCACGGTCGTGGGCCAGGTCTGGGCAGCCGCCACCCGACTCGCCAGGAACAGAAGGAGCAGCGTATTGCGCGCGAGAGGCGTCATGGGCATCCTGGATCGGTTCGAAGGCAAGCCAATCTACACGGAATACGGAGAACGTGAGCGTGAAACAGGCATTCTTGATCATCCCCTGCATCCTCGTGGCCGCCTGTTCGCCGCGGGAACGTGGCGTGCCGGCGCCGCCGCCGACGCGGCAGGCGCGCTTCGACACGACGATCCACGGCGTGCGCGTCGCGGACCCCTGGCGGTGGCTCGACTCGGCGGATTCCCCCGAGGTCCGGAGCTGGATTGCGGCGCAGAACGCGTACGCCGACACGGTGCTTGGGAGCTTCCCCGAAGGGAAATGGATCGGCGCGCGCGTGCGGCAGCTCCTCGCCACGTCGCCGGCGCGGACGTCGCCCAAGCTCGTGGCGGGCACGCTGTTCTACGTGCGCGAGACGCCCCCCGAACCGCAGGCGGTGCTGGTCGCGCAGGCGTGGCCGAGCGGGAGCGCGCGCGTGCTGGTGGACCCGAACGGCCTGAGCGCCGGCACGGCCATCACCGGATACTGGCCTTCGCCGCGCGGCCGCTACGTGGTGTACGGCACGAACGTGGATGGGAAGCCGGTCGTCACCTTCCACATAGTGGCGCTCGCGGGAGGACGAACGGCGCCCGCCGACACGATCGCGTACGCCGGCGGAGGCGTCTCGTCGTCGGAGGTGCTCTGGGATTCCGATGAGGGCGGCTTCACTTACACGCGCTACCCCGTCGCGGGCGAGTTCTTCAACCTCGCGCTCTACCACCACACCCTGGGCAGGAATCCGGCATCCGATCCCCCGGCCTTCGGGATCGGCTACTCGCGGATCGCCGAGTATCGGCTCATCGCGTCGGAGGACGGACGGCACGCCGCGGTGGTCGCGAACGTCGGCGACGCCGGGCCGTCGGAGATCTATCTGCGGACGCCGCGTGGGTGGCGGCGGGCCGCCGACACGACCCTGGGTATCCGGGGCGCGGAGTTCGTGGGCGGCCGCCTCCTGGCCATTGCCACGGCCGGCGGGACGCCCCGGGGACGCCTGCTGGCCATCGGCTCCGCGGGCGACACGACGCCCGTTCTGCCGCAAGGCGACCAGGCGATGCATGGCGTCGCTCCGATCGCGGGGGGCTTCCTGGTTCAGTGGATTTGGGGAATGGATCAGCGGCTCGCGCAGTACGGCGCGGACGGGAAGCTGGTGCGGGCGGTGCCCCTCCCCGCCGGTATCGCGATCGGCACGATCGCGTCGTCGGCGTCATCGCCGGAGGCGCTGATCGCGTACTCCGGCTGGACCGTCCCCGTGCGCTGGGTGCGCTACGACGGGCGCACGGGCGCGCTGACGACGCTGTTCGAGGTGCAGCCCGCAGCGGACTACTCGAAGGTCGCCGTCTCCCGGATAGAGGCGACATCGCTGGACGGGACGCGCGTGCCGGTGACGGTGCTCGCGCTGCCGGGGACGCCGCGGGACGGGAGCGCGCCCGCGGTGCTCACGAGCTACGGGGGATTCGGTCTCCCGGTGACGCCGACGTTCCTCGGCCCCTGGCTCGCGTGGCTCGAGCACGGCGGAGTGCTGGCGTACGCCAACATCCGCGGCGGCGACGAGTTCGGCGAGACGTGGCACGGCCAGGGGATGCTGCGGCAGAAGCAGAACGTGTTCGACGACTTCTTCGCGGCGGCTGAGGCGCTGGTCCGGGAGCGGTGGACGAGCACGCAGCGGCTCGGGATCATGGGCCGGAGCAACGGCGGGCTGCTGATGGGGTCGGTGCTGACGCAGCACCCCGAGGCGTTCCGGGCGGTGGCCGCGTTCGTCGGGATCTACGACATGACCCGGCACAAGGGAATCGCCAACGGGCAGTACAACATCCCCGAGTACGGCACGGCGGACGACTCGGCGGACTTCGCCGCGCAGTACGCGTACTCGGCGTTGTTCCGCGTGAAGGCGGGGACGGCGTACCCGGCGGTGCTCCTGGAGACGGGGGTCAACGATCCGCTGGTCGCGCCGTGGCAGTCGCGGGAATTCGCGGCGGCGCTGCAGCACGCCAGCGGCTCCGGGCGGCCGGTGCTCCTGCGGACGCGGCTCGACGAGGGGCACGCAGCGGCCTCGTTCGCGCAGGCGATGGGCAACACCACCATGATGATGACGTTCCTGGCGCACGAGCTGGGTCTCAGACAGTAGGTAGTTGCGAGGAGGCAGCATACAGAGCAGTTGCCAGTCCTGTCGCCTGGTCTGCAGTCCGAAGACTGGCAACTTGGAACCACTTCAGTACTTTGCCGTCTGGCAACTTTACTGCCTTCTGAGTCTTCAGACTTGAGGAGCGAGCCGTGAGGGCAAGAGTACCAGTCCTGGCCGCGTTGTTGAGCGCAGTCTCCGTGTCTCCACTGTTTGGGCAGTCATTGGCGCCGGAGATCGATCGCGGCGTCGCGGCGGTCCTGCCGCAAGTCGTCGCCTGGCGGCGCGATATCCACCAGCACCCCGAGCTCGGCTTCCGCGAGACACGGACGGCGGCGCTGGTCGCGGGCGAGCTGACGCGGCTCGGCCTCGAGGTGCGGACGGGCGTCGGGCGCACCGGCGTCGTCGGCATCCTCCGCGGCGCGCGGCCCGGCCCGGTGGTCGCGCTCCGCGCCGACATGGACGCGCTGCCTGTCACGGAGCAGGTGGATCTCCCGTTCAAGTCCACGGTGCGGACCGAGTTCAACGGGCAGGACGTGGGCGTCATGCACGCCTGCGGCCACGACACGCACACCGCGATGCTGCTGGGCGTCGCCGCGGTGCTGGCGGGGCTCAAGGACCGGCTGCCGGGCACCGTCGTCTTCCTGTTCCAGCCGAACGAGGAAGGGATGCCGGGCGAGCCGTCCGGCGCGCAGGCGATGATCGCTGACGGGGCGCTCGCAAACCCAGCTCCCCAGGCCGTGTTCGGCCTGCACGTCACGCCGGCCCGCGTCGGCACGATCCTCTACCGCGCCGGCGCTGTCATGTCGGCCTCCGACGTGCTCCGCATCGTGGTGCACGGCCGCCAGACGCACGGCGCCATCCCGTGGGGCGGCGTGGACCCGATCGTGATCGCGTCCCAGATCGTGCTGGCGCTCCAGACGATCCCGAGCCGGCAGCTGGACGTGACGCTGGGCCCGGCCATCCTCACCGTGGGGATGATCCAGGGCGGCAATCGTTACAACATCATCCCGGACAGCGTGGTCCTGCTGGGGACGGTGCGCACCTTCGACGAGGGAATGCGCGCCGACATCAAGGAGCGGATCCGGCGCACGGCGGAGGGGATCGCGCAGAGCGCCGGCGCTACGGCGACGGTGGAGGTCGAGGGGGGCGCACCGGGGGTGTACAACGACCCGGCGCTGACGGAGCGGATGGCGCCGACGCTCGCGCGCGTCGCCGGCCCCGGCAACCTGCTGCCCGCCGCGCTCTGGACGCCGTCCGAGGACTTCGCGCTCTACCAGCAGAAGGTGCCGGGCATGTTCTTCTTCATCGGCGTGACGCCCGCGGACCGCGACCCGATGACGGCGCCGCGGAACCACTCGCCGCTGTTCTACGCGGACGAAGGCGCGCTGCCGATCGGCATTCGGGCCATGGCGAACCTGGCGGTGGATTACCTCAGCGGGCCCTAACCATCAAACGTCTTGCGCGAAGCGGTTGCCGCACTTCACGCAGAGGAACATGCAGTTCCAGGCAGCGAGGCGATCCTCATACTGCTTGAAGGTGGGCTTGGGCGCGCCGACTCGAAAGAACGCGTAACCCACTGCCGCCACGACCAGACTTCCGAGAACCGTAGTCACGATCTGCCCCATCATGAGGTGTTTGGCGGCGAGCCGAAGAACACCTGCGACAATCAGGGCAAGGCCAGCCAGCATCATCAGGATGCCGGTCACCATGTCACGGCATGAACCCCCGACGGGCCGGTCCGGCTGCTTCTGCGGTGGAGCAAGCTCGTCTGCCAGGAGTGATTCCTGGTCCTCCTTGGACAGGGCGCGCGCGGCGCTGCTGCCCACACGTGCCTGCGCCAGACCTGCTGCCAGCACGTCGCTGGAAGGCTGGGGCCCGGACATGATCTCCTTCCAGATGAGGGGCACTGATCTGACGTCCGCGCTGCCACAGGCGGGGCAGGTCACTTCCACGGCAGGATGCTCCCTGTTGTCGTACGGCGGCGGCCCGCGGGCCCGAGACTCATATACCGCGCGCCGGGCGCAATGGCCAGGCAGGGCGCCAGTGTGCCGGGCCGGCCAGTGCGGCCGGCGGAGCCGTTCGCTGCGCGTGGAGCCACCATTACGCCGACGAGGCGGCGCTGCCCGTCGGGATGCGCGTGATGGCGAACGTGGCGGTGGACTACCTCATGGCGGGCCGGCAGTAGCGAGAGCCTATTGCCGGCTCCCAGACTGCGACCGGGTCAGCCCCCGGCCTTCGACGACCGAACCAGTTTGGGCTCCTCGTCCGATGCCTGCGGCTGAATTGCGCGCCACGCGCGCCGCGAGGCAAGCGCGAGCCAGCCGAGAACCACGACGCTGACCAAGTACTTCAGCTCCGCCTTCGCCGCCCCGGCTTTGAACAGCCACATAGCGCGCGCGTTGTCTTTCGGCACACCCATCCGAACTTGGAGCACGTCGAGGGCAAAACCGAGCGCCGCGAGCAGCAGCACGACCGCCAATACGCCGTTCACGATCGCGAGCACCCGCAGCGTGCGCCGGTGCTGGCGCAGGCCCGCGACGAGACACATCAACAGCATCCCGAACAGCGCCGAGATGAGGTAGTTCGCTCCGATCCCGACCGTGCCGTAGCGCCAGGCAGGCTCTCCGAGCGCCGGAGGCCACATCTGGGCGAACGTATCCAAGGCGGGCATGAGGACGAACAGCAGGCCGATCGCATACGCCGGCCCCGTCAGGTACGGAGCCAGATCGGTCGTGCGGTGCGTTGCCATTGGGTGCCCTCCGAAGGCAGGTGTCGCAGAAAAGCAGAACGGGCTGAGCCGAAGCTCAGCCCGTTCGCCACTCTAACTCCAGGAATTCAGAACCGCAACTTACGCCATCGGCCGCCGGATCACTGCGCCGGCCAAGATCATCGCCAGCAGGCCCGTGCCCATCAGGAGCAGCGTGGCCGGCTCAGGCGTGACGATGTGCACGAGGTACTCCTGGCCGCCACCGCTGCCAATGGCCTCGCCCGCCGTGCTTTCGTGGCCTAGGGTGGTGCTTACGTCGGTCACGACCACCCAACTGCTGGCGTCAACAGTCGTCAAGTCCGCCGTCGTCGCCTGAGTCACCCAGCTGGAGATGCCGCCGCTTCCATAGCTGTCGCTCGTCGGACCCTTGGAGCCGGTCATGATTTGCCAGATCGCGCCGGCAATGTCGTAGGCCTGGGGGGAACTGGGAGCGTACTGCCCCGATTCGATCTTTCCCGCCAGCCACGCGCTTTCCAGGTACTGCGTGAGACTATTGGCGCGCGTCGTCTTGCCGACGTCCAGCGGGTTCGTGCCCAAGTTAGTGAAGTTCACTGCGTAGGTGCCCGTCCGGGACTCGTCCAAGTAGTCCACGCAAAAGACGTCGTAGGTCGGCCCGAACGGCGTCGCGCTCTGCGGCAGGTAGTACAGCGGTTGCGTGGCCGAGGCCACGTTAAAGGCCTCGTAGTACGGGTTCGTATAGAAGCATGAGTAGCCCATGGAGCCAGGCGAGTAGCAACTGGAGGCGCCGTTGACGCCTTGCCAATAAGCGGTGCCTGTCCCGGTCTGTGCCGACAGCGAACCCGCCACGACCACGCAGGATACTGCGGCGAAGACAAGCGGCTTGAGGTTGTGCACTGAGGATCCCCCTACTTCGTGTGTGGTATGCCGCTAGGCGCCTGAAAACGGGCGCCGCGCACACTCCGGGCGTTTCTAGAGCACGGCTCATGCCATTTTCGCAGCATGGCGGGCGCCGCGAAGGGCCGTTCGCGAGCAGCGCCGCAACATCATACGCGACAAGCACTTGCGCAATTCACTCGGGGTTGTCGGCGGGTCGGCCGCCGTGCTTCTGCGCGATTCACACAGACGCCCGTGCAACGGCCGCGGGCCTCAGTTGTTGCGCCGAGGCTACATGGCACTACTGATGCAGTCAAAGCGAAGACAACCACGCCTCTCGAGGCCGGGACTGGCCCGCATGCAGCAGCCCATACGAAACAGCTGTTAACTGCTGGCAGGAAGCGCACGAAACCCGTGGCCGCCGCTGACGTGCTGCGGACTGTGACGCAGGCTGCACGTGACTTGGGCTACCACGGCGGATGGGCAACCCCGCTACACTACGTCGGAATGCGCAGGATGCCGCTGATCTGGGTTGACCAGTGCGGCGAGAACGGCGAGTTTCTTCAGTTGAATTTCCAAGTGCTCGACACCGCAGCTCGGGCTGCGATCCACCTGGCGCCCGACGAAGGGAACGCACATGCAACCAGGCACGTCACCTCCGCACGTGCAGTCCCAGGCTGCCCCGGATCCCAGCGGCGCAGTCCCTGTCTCGTTGCCTGCCCGGCTGCCATATGAGCCGCCGGTGCTCGAGCGGCTCGGGCCGTGGGAGGCGTTCACGTTGCGGCAGAGCGTCCCGATCTTCCCCTGACGAGTACGCGGCCGCCCGGCAGCGAAGGGCGCCGAGCGTCTTCTCACGTTGAGGCACTGATGCGACCTGTCCTGCGATGCGCCCTGCCGCTCCTCCCGCTTCTGCTGATTGGCTGCCGGGATCAGCCCGCGGCTCCCCTTGGAGCGCGCCCGACGGCCCGCGCCGCAGCAGGCCTCATGGAGATCACGATCACCGGTATCGGCACGCCGCAGCAGAAAGCCAGCGTGCGCGGCGTGAGCGCAGCCGCGGTCGGCGCCGCGGCCAGCCGCACGGAGCGGGGTGGCCCATTGCGCGCGCCGCAGGGACCCCTCTCCGCACGCCTGCAGCCGCTGTCTACGACGACCCCATATGACGGGACAGTGGAAATCGTCGGCGTCTCGACCGCTTCGTTCACGTGGGGGACGCGCGGGAGCGGCGGGGTCCGGTACGTCAGCGCCACTTACCAGGTGCGCAATGCGACGTTCGACTCCGTGGCCTACGGGGACGACCGGACCAACCTGACCTTCCTGGCGGTGAGCACGCCGTCAACGCTCGGCGGGACGGCGATCGCGACGCTGAAGAAGTTCGACGGCAGCGACATCACCACGGGCCTGGAGACCCAGGTGCTGCCGACCGGATGGGCGGACCTGAGCGGCACGGCTGGCTTCACGTCGCGGGCGCCGGACGTGCTGCAGGCCTACACCGAGACCGAGGTCGGAGCGGTCACGCCACCAGCAGATGTGACCAGCATCCAACCGTATGCGTTCATCGTGCGCAACCCGAGCAGCACGAGCAGCCGGACGCTGACCGCCAACCCCGGGGTGTCGCAGTTCGACGGGCTGGTGACGTTCGCGTTCAGGGTGCCGCTCCAGGCGACGGCGGCGGACGACCCGTTCACGATTTCGATGATGGTCCTTCCCGTGGACGACAACCAGGTCGTGATCACCCAGAGCCTCGAGGAGGCGGACGCCACGTCCGTGGCCTCGATCGGCACCCGCGCGACCGCGCTCGGCGCCTCGCTCCGCTCCCTCACCAGCACGACCGTCGGCAGCAGCCCCGCGACCTTAATGTGCACCGTGCGGACCGCCGGCACGTCGGGAACACCCACCGGCTTTCTCGTGGATTCGATCGGGATCACCTCGGAGAGTCCCAACCCGTACGCCGCCACGGCGAGCCACATCGACAGCACGGCGACCTTGTCCGCGACCTTCGGGCAGACGATGAACGGAGCGACATCGGCAACGTTCGCTGTGAACAGCTTCCAGGGCGGCCGGGCATTCGTGAGTGGTTCGTACACCGGCGCGGGGACGGCGACGCTGAGCGCGCCGGCGGCGCATTTCTGGCCCGGCGACGCGATCGAGGTGGCGCTGACCGCGGGCCTTCACGGGGTGAGCGAGGGCACCCGCCCGTGCCACCCGACCGTGTACCGATACCGCGTCGCCGCCGCCGTTGCCAGCGCGTCCTTCGTGGCCGACACGGGGCCACTCGGCCCACTTAGCCAGCCGCGTCCGATCCGGGCCGGTGACATCAACGGCGACGGGAAGCTCGACCTCCTGGTCGCGAACTACGCCGGCGGCGGCGCCGGCAGCGTTACGGTGTTCCTGGGAGACGGCGCCGGAGGGTTCACTGAAGCCATTGCCAAGGGCAGCCCCTTCGCCGTCGGCCGGGGGCCGCGGGGGATGGTCCTGGCGGACTTCAATGGCGACGGCAAGCTCGACATCGCCACGGCGAACTACACCGACAATACCGTGAGCGTTCGATTGGGCGACGGCACGGGCGGGTTCGGCGCCGTCAAGACGTACAACACCGGTTCTGGGCCGCAGGACATCCAAGCGGGGGACGTCAACGGGGACGGAAAGCTCGACCTCGTGATCGCAAATAACTCCGACAACACCGTCACCGTCCTCCTCGGCGACGGAACAGGCGCTTTCACGCCCGCCTCGGGAAGCCCGTTCACCGTTGGAACCGGACCGTACGGAGTCGCTCTCGGGGACGTGAACGGCGACGGCAAGCTCGACATCGTGACGGGTAACCAGACTTCGAACGATGCGACAGTGCTGCTGGGTGACGGAACGGGCGGATTCACGCAGGCCACCGGCAGCCCGTATTCGACGGGCACGACAGGGAGCGCGCCGAGCGCCGTAGCCCTGGCGGACGTGAACGGGGACGGCTACCTGGACCTGATCGTCCCAAACTCCGGTGACAACAACGTCATGGTGCGGTTGGGCGACGGACACGGGGCCTTTGGCGCGGCGAGCACGTGGAGCGTTGGAGCAACCCAGAGCACTCCCTGGGCCATCGCCGTCGGAGACATGAATGGTGACGGCTCTGTGGACCTCGTGGTTGTCAACACGAACAGCAACGATGTGACGGTATTGGTCAACGACGGGACGGGGAACTTTACTGGCAGTGTGTATGGCAGCGCGGTCGGCGTCGGACATCTCCCGCGCGGGGTCACCCTGGGGGCGTTCAAGAACGACGGCAAGCTTGCCATCGCCGTCGCGAACTTGAATGACAACACCGCGACGGTGCTGCTGAACCCGTGAGAGGCGCCGTGCGGGCGTTGCCCGAAGCGGGCGTGCGCAGCACGGCCGGCCTCGGGCCGTACCTCTACGCCTGCGCGCCGTCAGAACGGTGGAACGCCGCGGTGCGGCGGGAATATCTCGCCGCCCTCGCCCGTCACCACGAGATCAAGCGCGAGCTGGTCCCGCTGATCGCGGCCTGGCGCGCGGCAGGCATCGAAGCGCTCCTCACCAAGGGTTTCTACCTCGCCGAGTTCGTCTATCCGGCGCCGGGCGTGCGCTTTCACGGCGACGTGGATCTCCTGATTCGCCAGGAGCACGGGACGGAAGCGCTCCGCCTGGCTCAACGGTTGGGCTGGAAGCAGCGGCCGGTTCTGCGCCCCGTGGGCGCCACGGATGGCGCCGAGCTGTTCACTCTTTACCGGCCGGGCGGCGCCGCACAGCTGGACGTGCAACGTCTCGTGGTGAAGGCGGCGCCGTGGTGGCAGCACCGCCAGCGGCAGATCACGGAAGCGGTGTGGGCACGTTCCCAGCTTCTTGAGTGGGAGGGAACCTCCGTTCGCGTCCCCGAGCCGATGGACGCGATCGTCGTGAACCTCGCGCTCGAGCGGGCCGTGGCCGATGCGGCACGCGGGCTCAAGCCGCAAGATGCGATTGATCTGGCCCTGCTGATGGAGCGGGGCGTTGTGACACGCGGGGAGTTGGCCCGCCGAGCGCACGAGCTGGGATGTTCACGAACGCTCTCGTGCTTCCTCCGGCTCTGCGAATCCACACGCACCCCCGCCGTTCCACGGCGTCCTTCACGGCTCGCGTCGCTGCGATGGAAAGTCGCGGGGACATGGGAGGGTGGCTTCGTGCACATCCCCGGGCCCCTCCTGCGCATGGCGCGGGGGCCGGGGTTGGCCCGGGACATCGCACGGACGCTGCCGCTGCTCGCTCGCGTGCGACGCGCCTTGCGGCGCCACCGCGACGTGCGGACGGTGATCGCAGGTCTCACCCGCGATGCCAAGCCTTCCCTGCGCAGCACCGCACGTGCGCGCTGGCGCACCGTCCGCGCCATCCGCTGGGCCTGCAAGCTGCTCCCGGTCGGGCCCGCCGAGGGCAGTTGCCTGCCGCAGGCGCTCGCGATCTACGCGGCACTGCGCCGGCTGGGGTGGCCCGTGCAATTCGTGAGCGGAGTGAGGCGTGACACTACGGGATTGCACGGCCACGCATGGGTCGAGGAAGATGGGGCGCTCCTGCCTGAGCTGAGCGGCTGGGAGCGATTCCCGGACTACCGGGCCAACTTCCGCTACCCGCCCAGGGCCTGATCGCGCCATACACCGGCCGCCCCTGCGAGCGGCGGCGCGCTGTTCCCCAACACAAGTCGCGCCACGGGGAGGCGGCTGAGCCGCGTCACCGCAGCCGCGGCCACCTCGCGCGACCCCTCGGCGAGCGGCACGCCCGTCGCCTCCCACAGTGACTTTACCACCTCGCGCGCCGTGGCCGGCTCCCAACGGGACGGGCCGTCGGTGTCGCGGCCGAGCACGGCCAGCCGCGTGAGAATGCCGGTGCGCGAATCATCAGCGCCTAGCCGGTCGTAGGGGATGAGGCGCTTCCCGTCGGGCATGGGCTGGCCCTCCCCCAGCTGCGGGAAGAGCTGGTGCAGCGTCTTCGGCCAGCAGCGCACGCCGCGATCCCAGCCGTAGACGCGCAGCGTCCCGGGCTCCAGCCAGCACAGGTCCTCCGCGATCGCGCGCCAGCCGGCCCCGACCGCGTTGAGGAGCGTCGTGCTCTTCCCGATCCCGCTTGCACCAAGCCACGCCACCGTCTCGCCCCCCAGCGCCGCCACCGCGGCGTGGAGCGGCACGAGCCCGCTGGCACGGAGCGCCTCGCTCAACGCCACGTAGAGACCGTGATACAGCGCGGCAAGGTCGCCGCCTCCGTCGCATCCCCACAACTCGATCCCCGAGGCGCCGCCGCGCAGCTCCAGCCGAAGCCCAGCGCCGGCGTCGTCCATCTCCCAGATTCGCCCGGCGTTGCGGAAGGCGAGGGTGCGGCCCGGGACGACCACATGCTTCGACGCCCAGGCGTCGCGCGACGCTGCGGGCGCTGAGGCGACCGCTTCAAGCTCGATGACATGGGGATGGCGCGGCACAACATGTTCCGGGTAGTCCCAGAACGTTCGCAGCCAGTCCGCCAGGTGCGTGGATGCGTTCCGCGCGGTGAACGGTCGGCCGAGGATGGCGAAGGAGACGGACGCCCGGTCAGGCTGCATCGCCGGCGGGAACGATCAGGCCGACTTCCCGTAGTTCGCCCAGGATGCGGCGCACGTCACCCAGTGCCCGGTCGTACTCGACGTCGAACGCCTGGGTGATCTCCCCGGCGATGGCTTCCACCGTGTGCCCGGACAGCGCCCGCCAGATCGCGCGCCCCACCGGGTTGAGGCTGTACATCTCCCGGGTTTCCGGGTCGAGCAGCACGAGCTCGGCCTCAAGGTCGGTCTCGATAACGCTCCGCTTCGGTTTGTATCGGGCCGTCACGGCGATCGAAGTCATCGCGGCGCTCCACGGGTGATCCGGATCGAAGATAGACCGGGGTCGCTGACCGCGCACTCCCGAACGATCTTTCCGCGCTTGCCGAAGCGTGCGGAACCTGAAGCCACACCCGCACTTCCCCGGCGCGGCACCGCCGAGTGTTGCGCGTTCGCGTCACAACTGTATGATAGTGTCGTAACGACGCTGCGTGTTCTACATCAGAGAAGCGGCAGGCGAGCGCCAACATATTGCAGGGCAATGACTTGGCCAACTGAGAGTATATCGCACAACTCATGCAGTGCGTTTCATTGGGTTCCCACGCCCCAGCCGGTGGACGTGGGCAAGTACAGGTTACCCGTCATGAGCCGGCTGCGTAGCCCGTCAACACTTGGGGAATGAGCGAACCAATGCCTGGCACGGCCCGTCAGCACCCCCCGCTGGTGGTCATCGCCAACAGCCAGGAATTGCATACGCGTGCCTTGGAGAGCATCCTGGGACCGCACGGCTACGCGGTCCTGCGCGCGTACACCGGCAAGCAGGCACTCGAGCGCTGCCGCAGCGCCCGGCCGGACATCATCATCGTGGACGCCGAGCTGCCCGACATCGACGGACTCGAGGTCTGCCGCACCCTGCGCAGCGACCCGCTTATCAGCCAGAGCACTCCCATCCTCGTCACCAGCTCCGGGCATTCGAGCCGGAAGGAGCGGCTCGAGGCGCTGCGCGCGGGCGCGTGGGATTTCCTCGGCTCGGCACTCGACGACGAGGAGTTGCCCCTCAAGCTGGACGCCTACGTCCGCGCAAAGTTCGATGCCGACCGGGTGCGGGAGGAGAGCCTCCTCGACCACCTGACCGGGCTGTACAACGTGCGGGGCCTCGCGCGCCGGGCCCGCGAGCTTGGCTCGCACGCCTTCCGGAGTCACGCGCCCTTCGCGTGTGTGGTGTTCTCGATGATGGCGGACGACGCGCAGGACGAGAAGGCCGCGGAGATCCAAGTCACCGCGTCGGTCGAGCGGCTTGCCAAGGCACTGCGCGAGCGCGGCCGCATCGCCGACGCGATGGGGCGGCTCGGTCCCAACGAGTTCGCCGTGATCGCGCAGGACACGGACGCCGACGGCGCAGTGCGCCTGGCGGAGCGGCTCACGAACGAGCTGCGAACCGCGCAGCCCGAGGTCCGGGTGGTGGCGGGGTTCGACGCCGTGCCCAACTACCACGAGGCCCCCATCGATCCGTCAGAGATGCTGGCGCGGGCAAGCCGGGCGATGCGTCAGTCGCGCACCGACGCCACCGGCCAGTGGATCCGCCGGTTCGAGTCCAACGGGGTGAACTAGACAGGTCTGCCGCGCCGCCAGGCGCCCGATTGCAGCCGTCGCTGAACAGCGGGCCAGAAAGTGGCCCGCTGTCTCGTATTGTCCCCACCTGTTGCGCGCACGCCATATAGGTGTTTATTCCATCGGCACTGCGGCGCGGCGTCCCTTGAGCCGAAGCCGCCCCATCCACAGCCACCGTCAACATGAGGCAGCATGAGGGTTGAGAGCCCCCGTCCCAGCGTGGGTCCGGAGAACGAACCGGACCTGGCGCTGGTGCCACCGGAGTTCCGACAGACCGTCCAGATTCTCGTGATCGACGACGAGCGGACGCTGCGGGAGAGCTGCAGGACCGTGCTCGACGCGGAGGGATACCGCGTCGAGGTGTGCGGCCGCGGCGAGGAAGCGCTGGAGCTGGTGAGGCGGCGCCGCTACGACATCGTCATGATCGATCTCTACATGGCGGACGTCCCCGGCACGGAGTTGCTCAAAGCGGCGCTGGAGAAGACGCCCGAGACCATCGCCATCGTCATGACCGGCCAACCGAGCGTCGCGTCGAACATCGACGTGCTCAGGGCCGGCGCCTGGGACTACCTCCCGAAGCCGTTCTCGGCGACCCATCTCCAGGTCCTCATCGGCCGAGCAGCGCACACGGTCCTGGTCGGACGCGAGTCCGCTGGCGGCGGCGAGGGCACGGCCTCGTCCGAGGGGACGACGCTGCTCGGATCGGCCCCGGCGTTCCAACGCGCTATCGACGTCGCCAAGCGGGTCGCCCCAACCGACGCCTCGGTCTTCATCACGGGCGAGAGCGGCAGCGGCAAGGAGATGATCGCGCAGCTGATCCACCGGCTGAGCCGCCGCAGCGCGCGCCCCCTGGTGGCGGTCAACTGCGCCGCGCTGCCGGAGGGGCTGCTCGAGTCGGAGATGTTCGGCCACGTGAAGGGCGCCTTCACCGGCGCGGTGAAGGACAAGGTCGGGCTGATCGAGACGGCCAACGGCGGCACGTTCCTGCTCGACGAAGTGATCGACATGCCGAAACCGGTCCAGGCGAAGCTGCTGCGAGTCATCCAGGACGGCGTGGTGCGGCGCGTCGGCAGCTCGACGACGAGCGCCGTCGCCAACGTGCGCTTCATCTCGGCCTCGAACCGGAGCCCCGACCAGGCGATGAAGGACGGCACCCTGCGGGAGGACCTCTACTACCGGCTCCGTGTGGTGCCGATCCTCGTGCCGCCGCTGCGCGAGCGGCCGGCGGATGTGAAGCTGCTCGCCGAGCACTTCCTGCAGCACTACTGGCGGCGCCACCGCGATCCGAACGCGGCGGTACCGAAGCTGACCGACGCAGCCATCGATGCGCTGTGCCATCGGCCGTGGCCGGGGAATGTGCGCGAGCTCCAGAACGTGATCGAGCACGCGGTCGTGATGCTCGAGCCGGGCCAGCGGATCGAGCCCGGGGACATGCCACTCGGCGGGGACGTGCCTTTGGGCGTCGGGACCGACGCCGCCGCCGGCCTCGTGACGCCTGATCTCTTCGCCCAGAGCTACCACGCCGCCCGCGAGCAGGTCGTCGCGCTGTTCGAGCGGCGCTACCTGACAACGCTGGTCAATCGCGCCGGCGGGAACATGTCGAAGGCCGCGCGGCTGGCGGGGGTGGACCGCACCACGCTCTACCGGCTCATGGAACGCCACGGGCTCCAGCGCGAGATGGTCACGGTGATGCCCGAATGAGGATGCGCGTGGGCCACCCGACAGCTGGCGGCGCGGCCCGTCAGCTGCGGCCTGTTCCAGACCGGGTCCAGGCGGCCGAGCGGTTGGAACCGCTCGCCGTTCTGCGCTCTGCGGCGGCCGCCGTCGCCGACGCGTCAGGCCAACCCGGCGGCGCCCTCCACCCGGAAGAGACCAGGCCGCTGCTCGAGTGGCTCGTGGCCGCCGTCGCCGCGGCGGTAAACGGTGCCGCGCCGGAGCGCGGCGGCCCCGCGGTGAGCGCACTCGGCCTGCATCTCCTCGGTCTGTTGCAGGCGGAAGTCGTGCGAGGCTGGCGGAGCGCCGAGGCGGCGCCAGACCAGGAGGACATCCTCGATCTCCTCGAGGCGATCGAGGAGGTGCGGCTGGCCATCCTGCCCGGTTCGCCGCGCGACTTCGCGTCGCTGCTGTCAGGGCCGGACGGCCTCGACCTGGTCGTGGGCTTGGCGCACGATCTGCGCTCGCCCCTGACCTCGGTGCTCTTCCTGGCCGACACGCTCGGGCGCGCGCGGAGCGGCCCGGTGAATGATCTGCAGCGCCGCCAGCTCCGGCTGATCTACAGCGCCGCGCTCGCCTTGAACTCGTTGTCCAGCGACGTGATCGAGCTGGCACGCGGGGGCGACAGACTGGTGGAGAAGGAGCCCGAGGCATTCTCCGTCGCCGAGCTGATGGAGTCGCTCCGCGACATGGTGCTGCCGATCGCCGAGGAAAAAGGCGTCGAGGTCCGGCAGGTGCTCCCCTCGACCGACCGCCGAGTCGGCCGGCCGCTCGCCTTGAGCCGCGTCCTCCTCAACCTGACGACCAACGCGCTCAAGTTCACGGACAAGGGCTTCGTCGAAATCACCGGCACCGCGAAGGGGCTGGCCGGGGTCGAGTTCTCGGTGCGGGACACCGGGCATGGGATCAGCCAGGAGGCCATGGCGAGCCTGTACGAGCCGTTCCGCCGCTCACGCGGCAGGAGCAGGCACGGCGGCTATCATCATTTCTCCGGGACGGGGCTCGGCCTGGCGATGTGCCGCAGGCTCGTGGAGGCGTTGGGGTCCAAGCTCGAGTACGAGACGCGCCCCGAGTGGGGCACGCGATTCTACTTCCGACTGGACCTTCCGCCCGAGAGCCACCGCATCTAAGCCCGAGGTTCTCGCACCACCGTCCAGCCGCTCAGCGCGCCGGCGCCGCCGGCCGCCGGGTCGGCTCCCACACCGGATTCAGCTCGCCACGCAGTGCCCGCAGCCACGCGTCCAAGGCCGCCACAATGCCGGAGACGATATAGGCAGGCAGGGAGAAGACTCGGGGTGCGTGGCGGTCCTCCGGCCACAGCCACCCACCACCTGCCAACAGCAGAGGCAGCACGCAGATCCCGAGCAGCGGCCACGAGCGCAGCGCGAGCGCCAGCAGGAGCCAGCCGAGTCCCGCGAGCACGAGCCCCCACGGCGCGAGCCAGCGGATAAGCTTGTGGCTGAAGAGCATCCACGCGAACAGGCCGTAGCGCAGCGGATTCAAAAGGCTGCGCTTGTACCACAGCGTCTCGAGGCCGCGAGTCAAGGTGCGCACCTTGCGGCGGTACTCCCGTCTGAGCGACTGGATGCGGGGCACGTAGCACACCGCCTCGTTGACCGAGACCGCCCGGAAGCCCGCCTCCCGCGCTATCAGCGCGCAGGCGAAGTCGCGGCTCAGCGCGGCCGGGAAGAGCGTCATGTGCAGCGGCCGGCGGATGGCGTAGAAGCACCCCGACGCGCCCACGATCGAATCCACCCGCGTCTCCAAGTCGCGCACCCACATCTCGTACCCGACATATCCCGACTCGCCGAGATTGAGGTCGCGGTTCATCTGGGCCACGCTCACGTCGCGGCCGGACGCCACGCCTACAGTGGGATCGGCAAAGCGCGCGATCAGCGGCTTCAGGGCTCCGGGCGCGATTCGCACCGAGGCATCGGTATTGACAACGATCTCGCCGCGCAGGTGTTCCCGCGCTGCGTTCTCGGCGGCCGTCTTGCCACGGCGCTCCGGCATCCGCAGCAGCTCCACGCCGCGATGGGCGTAGCCGCGCACGATCTCGTCGGTCCGGTCGATCGAGGCGTCGGAGACCACCAGGATCTGGCGCCGGTCGGCGGGATAGTCGGTGGTGAGGAGCGCGTCCAGGGTCGCGGCGATTGCACGTTCCTCGTTATACGCAGGGATGGTGATGCTGATCGAGGGCCACACGTCGGGCTCCGCAGCCACGACGGGCCTAGGCCAGAGAAGGCTCACCAGCTTGAGCAACAGGGGGTAGCCCAGGTACGCGTAGGCCGCGATGCCGAGCCCGAACGCCATGAAAGGGACCGCGACGCGCTCGGCCATGGGTTTGGGGGCCGCCCGCTACTTCACAAGTTGCAGGAGTGCGTAGAGCGAGAGTGGTAGAGACAGCAGGTAAGTCACGGTACGGATAGTACTCTCCGGATCCTGCCGAGCAGCGACGGGAACGACGATTCGGTCGCCAGCCTGGAGGCCGAGATCGGCAATCGTCCGTCCGTCCCGCATGCCGGCTTGGAGCGAATCGGGCTCCCATACCCGACCTTGTCCGCGTTCCACGTAGATGCCGCCGAGGCGCCCGTCCGCAGTCAAACCTCCCGCCGCGGAAATGGCGTCAGGCACGAGCGCGTCATTCGGCAGGGCGTAGTAGCCGGGCCGCGCCACGCCGCCGATGACGGCCACGCGCGTCAGCAGCGCCACCCTAACCACCGCGCCCCGGTACACGCGCTCCACGCTGCTCGTGACCGCTCCCTCCAGCTCGGAGCGCAGCACTCCCCCCAATGCCACCGAGCCGACCACCGGTAACACCAGTGCGGGCCCCGCCGAGACGGTGAACGTATCCGTCAGCTGGAGCTGGTCCGACACGGTGAGCCTCAGCCGGTCGCCCGCGCGCATGTCCCCGTCCTTGAGACGGGCGCGGATCGAGTCCGCTTCACTTCGGGCTTCCGCACGCAGGCGCTCGCTGTAGGCCGTTGACCGGGCCGCTGCCTCGAAGCGCGTCAGCACCTCCTCGAGCTGCGGGCGAGTGATACGAGGGGCGCGGAAGTCCCACGGACCGTTCTGCTGCGCCCCGGCCCCACGCGTCAGGAGCACAGCGCATAGCGCCACGCCCACACCGATTCCCGGCAACCGCCAATCGATTAGGTCGCTGAGCACGCGGTCACACCTTCCCCGGCAGGCGTTTCACCACTGCCTTTCCGGTGTCGTCCTCCTCCGCCGTCTCATACCCCGCCAGATATCCGTAGTGCTCGTAGGAGCCGTACCCCTGCCCCGGCCTCACGTCGTTGACCACCGCCCCAAGCACGCGGATGGGCAGACGGCTCACGTCATCGAGCTTGGCCATGGCAAAATCTCTGTCTGTGACTCCGGTGCGCAGCACCAGCACCATATTGCCCGTCAGTGACCCGACGATCAACGGGTCCACTCCGGCCCCGAGCGGCGCGCAGTCAATGATGATCACTCCGTACGCGTTGCGCAGGCCGATCAAGAGCTGGGACATCACGGCCGACGCGAGCAGCTCCGGTCCCGCACTCTTGCGCGACCCGCCGCCGATGAACTCGACCCCCTTGATCGAGGTACTCTGCACGATCGCGTCCCGGGACGCACCCCCGCCTAAGAAGTCCAGCAGGCCAGGCTTCCGCTGCAGCTGGAACACCCTGTGGAGATTGCCGCGCCGGATGTCGCCGTCCACGACCAGCGTGCGATGGCCGGCATCCGCGAAGGAGACCGCCAGGTTCGAAGCGAGGAACGACTTGCCGTCGCCACTTCCGGGGCTCGTAATCATCACCACGAGCGGGCCGGCCGCACCGTAGGCGTGCTCGATGTTGAGGCGGATGGTACGCAGCGCCTCGATTACCTGCGCCTCGGCGCTACCGCCAGTCAACCGGCCGCCGTTCTTGAGACGCGGCACCACGCCGAGGATCGGCAGGCCCATCTCTACGCTGACCTGATCGGGGTAGCGCACCCGCCGATCAAACCGGTCGAGCAGGAAGACAAGTCCCCCAGCGGCGCCCAGTCCCCCGAACAATCCGCCCAGGAGAACCATCATTGCCTTGTTCTTGAGCGGCTGCTCGGGCCTCACCGCGCGGTCGAGGGTCCGCACGTCGGGGATGCTGCTCACCTCCGCCAACCGCGCCTCCTCGTAGCGCTGCTGGAGGGTGGTATAGAGGTTCTCCGCAATGGCCACGTCGCGCCTCAAGCGCGCCTCTTCGATCACGCGGGCCGGAATCTCCTGCAATTCGTGTGATGCCGACCCGATGCGCGAGTCGGTGTCCTGCACGCGCGAAGCCAGCTCGGCGGCGAGCTTTCGCGCCAGCCCCGGCACCGTCTGCCGCCGGAGCTCCTCGACCTCCGCCTCGAGGCGCTGCAACGGCGGGTAAGGAGTCGAGAACTGAAGACGCATGGCGCGGGCTTCCGCTTCCTTGCTGGCGAGGGTGCTGAGCGCCTGCACAAGCTCAGCCGATTCGCGCACCGCCGGAATCGCCTCCAACTCCATGGACAAATCGGCAGAGTCAGGAGGCGCTAACGCACGCTCGATCGCCTGACGATCCCGATCCAGCTGGTCGCGTTCGACGCGCATTTGGAAGAACGCCCTGAACACCGGATCACGCGTCTGCTCGAGGCCCGGCGTCACCGGCGACGCCTGCTCGGACGGCAGGGTAATCGTGTGCACCCGGAAGCCCTCGAGGGCGCGTTCCGCGCGCCCCAGGTCCAGGTACGAGGAGTTGAGCTGCTGTTGCAGGATCGCGCTCAACTCGGTGAGCTTCTGTTTCTTCAATTCGGCTGCCACCTCGACGAATCGGTCAGCAACGGCGTTGACCGTCGCCGCGGCGGCCGAGGCATCTGTGCCCGTCAACTCGAGCCGCAGGAAGCTGGCCTGCTGCGGCAAGTTGGCCTTGAGGTCGTCCCGGAGGTTCAGCGCCGCGTCGCGCGGCGTCCTGACGCGGAAGCGGACCGAGCGCCCGGCGCGCAGCTCCGCTGCACTGGGTCGCCATTCGAACCCGACGCTCGCACCGACCGAGTCCCCCACGGCACCACGCTGAACCTGCTGTTCTCTCCTGGTCAGCACAAAGGTGCGCCCGTCGCGCGATACCTCCAAGCGGTACTCGCCTGGCGCCATGGCAGGTTTGACCTGGAATCCCGCGAAAACGGCGCTGTCCGCATCGTTGCCCAGCTCAAGGTAAAGCCGCTGGCGGCGGACGACTTCGTCGAGCACGACGAACGATCGCAGGAGGTCCACCCACGAGGACATCTGAAGCAGGCCGGCGGGCTGGATCGGGCCTGTCTGGCGGCCGCCGCCCCCAGCGTCGCCCTCCTGGAGCCACAACGTAGCCTGAGCCACGTACTCGGAGGGCACGAGCCGTGACAGCGCGAAACCCAGCGCCATGCCGACGATCGCCAGCGATCCGGCCAGCCATTTGTGCCGCGCCAGCGCGGCGAGGTAACGCCGCAAGTTGACCGGCTGCCCCTCATCTGGCGGTCCGTCACCCCAAGAGCCTGGCTGCGTTGTGTTCGAGGCCGCAGGCAGGGCACGCGGAGAATCAGGCTGATCTGGAGAACTGTCGCTCATCAAGCTCGGTAATCTAGCGTCTCCGCTCAATCAGTACACCGTCTCTCGATGGCCGCGTACGAGATCGTCGCAGCGCAGCCCGAAGTTCGAACTAACTTTGTAACGCAAAGTACTTGTCATGTCAAGGTACGCGCTGGACCTTTTGTGCGTAGTGTGGCGCGCACTCCACACAAGCCTCGGCCTCGCTACACCGCGGCCTGGACGATCGATATTGTGGTGATCCGCTAACCGACTGCGCCACAACCGATTCCGCCGGCGGCACACCGTGCCGTGGCCTCGCATGGGTCTTGCTTTACTAACTCCCCGACATGCCCCCATCGGACATCGCCGCTGCCACGTTCTCACCAGCCCTCAGCAGTACGGGGTGGCTGGATCACATCGATCATGCGCGCCGCGAGAAGGCGCGGCGCGCCTTGAACGTGGCAGTGGCGGCCATGGGCCTGGTGGCGTCCGCGCCGCTGATGGCGGTGATCGCCCTGGCCGTCCGGCTGACATCGCCGGGTCCCGTCATCTATAAGCAGACGCGGATCGGCATTGACCGGCGTCGGAGGTTCGGCGGCAACCACCGCCGGCAGGTGGACTACGGCGGCCGGCCGTTCACGATCTACAAGTTCCGCACCATGGCGATGGGACGCGACGGCCAGGAGCAAGCGGACGAACGCTGGGCCTCCCCGGACGACGCTCGCGTGACCGCCCTCGGCCGGTTGCTGCGTAAGTACCGGCTTGACGAGCTGCCGCAGCTCTACAACGTGCTGCGGGGCGACATGAATGTCGTGGGGCCGCGGCCCGAGCAGCCGACCATCTTCGCCTCGCTGCGCGAGCAGATCCCGACTTACCCGGAACGGCAGCGGGTCCGGCCGGGCATCACCGGCTGGGCACAGGTCAACCAGCACTACGACACGTGCCTCGAGGACGTCCGCCGGAAGGTCACGTTCGACTTGGAGTACGTGGAGCGGCATTCCTTGGCGGAGGACCTCAAGATCATGTTGAAGACCGTCCCCACGGTGGCATTGCGGCGCGGAGCGTGGTAACGTAGCGCGCATGGCAGTGACGAATGCCGGCGTCCGCGTAGGGTCACATAAGGCGCCAGCCCCAGTGATGGTTGCGGGGCTGGCGTTTCTTGTGTGCTTCGCTCAGCCAATCATCACGCTGGGCCGCGACTGGTGGACCGACCCCAACGCGGGCCACGGCCTGCTGCTCTTCCCCGTCGCGCTATACCTAGCCTGGAAGCGTGGTCTTGTGTTGGATCCCAAGCCCCAGCATCTGCTGGGGCTTTCGCTGCTGCTGGGCGCCATCCTACTCAGGTATCTGTCAGGCTTGGCCGCCGAGCTGTTCACCATGCGGATGTCCTTGCTCGGCGCGGCGATCGGGCTGATCGTGTACGCCTACGGCGTGCGACAGGTCGGCCGCTGGTGGCTCCCGGGGCTTCTGATCCTCCTGTCGGTGCCCCTGCCTGTCGTAGTGCTAGGCAGCCTCGCGCTGCCGCTACAGCTCAAGGCATCCCAGTGGGGAGCGGCGCTGCTCGAGCTTCGCCACGTGCCGGTGCGCCTTGAGGGGAACGTGATCCAGCTACCGGGGCGGTCCCTGTTCGTCACGGAGGCGTGCAGCGGGCTCAGATCCCTGACCGCGTTGATTGCCTTGGGCGTGCTGGTGGGCGGCCTCTGGCTGAGGAGCCCTTGGGGCCGCGTGCTTCTCATGCTCTTGGCGATCCCGGTCGCGATGGCCCTGAATGCCCTACGGGTCTTCCTGACGGGGTTCCTGACCTACTACGTAGATCCGCGGCTCGCTGAGGGCTTCATGCATCTCAGCGAGGGGTGGGTGATCTTCGTGCTGGCGCTCGCTATCCTGGGGGCCTTTGCGTTCGCCCTGGCGGCATTGGAGCGGCGGCTGCGGGGGGCGCTGGCGTGATCCCGCGGCTCGGGTGGGCGCCGGCGGCTGTGCTGGCGGTGGGCGCGGCACTTGCCACGGTGGGGGTGAAGGCACAGCGGGCCCTGTCGCTGCGCGTGCCGCTCGCCCAGGCCGTCCCGAAGGAGATCAACGGGCTGCGCAGCCGGGACGTCACGCTCTCCGAAGCCGAGGCGCGGGTCGCCGCCGTGACGTCGTATCTAGCCCGCAACTACGAGAGTGCGGACAGCGCACGTACGCTGGCGTTCTCCCTCTACGTCGGCTACTACGACGAGCAGACCCAGGGTCAGACCATCCACTCACCCAAGAACTGCCTGCCGGGCGCGGGGTGGGAGCCACTAGCGTCCAGCCCTGAAACGGTGATGACCCCGACCGGCGCCGTCACCGTGAATCGGTATCTGCTTCAGAACGGGCAGCAGCGGGCGCTGGTCTTCTACTGGTACCAAGGGCGGGGCCGTGTGGTGTGGAACGAGTACCGGGTCAAGTGGAACCTGCTCAAGGACGCTGCCGTAAGGCGACGCAGCGATGAGGCGCTAGTGCGGATCGTGGTGCCGGTGCGCACCTCTGAATCGGAGGCGCTGCAGACCGCTCGAACCGCCGCTGCCGCAATCCTGCCGGCGCTCGGCCGGGCGCTCCCGGGCTAGGAGGCAGCCTCGCCTGCCGCCGCCAGCCGCTAGGCGACCCTGCCCGTCACGCTCCCGCGTAGACACGCTCGTACGCCCTAACCATCGCATCTATGCTGAATGCGTCTATCACGCGGCGTCGGGACAGCTGGCCATCCCGAGACCGGCTGGCATCGTCCTGCACCGCCATCTGCCAGGCCCGCGCGAGGGCAGCGTGGTCCTCGGGCGGCACAAGGCGGTGACCAAGGGGCGGCCCGAGCACGTGCGCGTTCCCGCCCACGGACGTGACGACCGGACAGACACCACTGCTCATCGCCTCGAGGAGGCTGACGGATGTGCCCTCGCTGCGGGAGCCCATGGTGAACAGCGCGAAAGTCGCGAGCAGGTCTTCGGCGTCATCCCGCCAACCGAGAAGGAACACTCGGTCGTCAATGCGAAGTTCCTGCGCAAGGGCCTGGAGGCGACCCCGCTCCGATCCATCGCCGGCAATGACGAGCGCGGCGTCCCGCCCCTGCCGCCAGGCTAGCGGGAGTGCTCCAAAGGCCCGCAGAACGACGTCGTAGCCCTTGACCGGCTCGAGGCGTCCGATGCTACCGATCACGGTGCTGCCCGCCGTCAACCCGATCTCTGCTCGGATGCGGCCCGCGTCCGCGCGGGGCCGGAAGCGTTGTGTGTCCACCCCGTTGTGTATGACGACGACACGCTCTGCGGGAACCAGAAGGCGATCCCGCAGCTCCCCGGCCAGCGCTTCTGACACCGCCACCACGACGTGGGTGCGACGCGCGGCAGTCCCATCCAAGAGCCGATGCGGCAAGGTATCCGGACGCGCCCGGCCGTGTTCGGTGTGGACGACCCGCGGCACACCCGCCATACGTGCCGCAAGCGAAGCCTTGTACCAGACGCCGCTGTGCGTGTGTACGACGTGCGGTGCGTACGAGCGGATGACGGCAGCCAAGCCAGTCGGGCGAAGCATCGACAAACGGGAGTAGCGCGGCGCCACACCAACGGGCGCGACCCCCTCGATTTCGCTCGCGAAGCGGCCCGCGTATTGAAGACACAGGACTCTGGGTTCGAAGCGGCTGCGATCAAGCCGGCCGACAATATCCGCCAGGAGACGCTCCATGCCCCCGTAGTTGAGGTTCTGGATGATGTGGACCACGCGCGTCAGGCCCGTCACGCTCGGCGAATCCAGTTCAGAGTCTCAGCGAAGAACGGGCGAGGGTCGTCGCGCCGGAGGACATCGTTCCGCTGCCCGCGGCGCGGTAGGAACACGTCGATGAGCACGCGACCAACGCTGGGGGCATCCTGGGGAAGCACTAGTTCTCCCCGGCGGCGCCGCAGCCGGGCGAGCACATGGTCCACGTCGCCCCACCACCAGCGGCTTCGCACGCCGACCCGATAGGGCGGCAAGATCTCGGCGGGCCGGTCAAGTGCCGCATCAACCAGAAGAGATGGGAAGTCAATCCCCGCATCGATTGCCAGTTGGAGAGACCCCCAGAACCTGCCGTTCACCTCCATGAGCACCGGAACATTGCACCGGCGGTCGAGTTTGTACTCCACCATCGCGACGCCGTCCCACCGCAGTGCATCGAGCAAGGCGGTGGACTGACTGACCAGCGAAGACTCAGCGGGGACGCTCTCGCAGCACGTACTCACCCCACCCGACGGGGGCTTCTCGCGTATTCTCCTGTGAGCGAAGACTGCACGAGTCACTCCCCGCCAGCGAAGGAGAAAGATGCCGAGCCCAGGCCCCTCGACGCGCTCCTGCACGAGGAGCGGGAACGCGTTGGAGGAGTAACTCTCTACCAGCCGACGAAGCTCCGCTGCGTCATTCGCGTACGCCGTCCTTCGAGCAGAGGGCGGGCCGGACTTGGCCGGAAACGACCGTGTCGGCTTGACCGCTACAGGAAACCGAGGCGCGGCATCGGCAAGCGCTTCCGGGCCCTGAAGTACCAACTGTTGTGGAGTCGCTATGCCCAGGCCACGCGCCACCTCAAGTACGTGGGCCTTGTCGCCAGCAGCGAGAACAACGTCTTCCGGCGGGAATGGTATCACCGCGGGGTCAAGAAGCTGCCTTGCAGGAAGCAGCGCGAGAAGCGATGCATCCGCGACAGGGATCACGACACTTGGGCGGAATGCGCCGCAGAACTCGACTACCTGCGCGACGAACTCCGTGCGCGCAGATACTGGATCCGAGGTCCGTACAAACCGACAAACGTGGCGAGAGGCGGCCGCGATCGGCCGCGCCTTGGATCCTATCGCGGCAATCTCCCAGCCCGCGTTGCCCAGCGAGCGCACGACCGCGAGAGCAGCGCGCTGCTCTGCGTCGGTGATGACAATTCGCCTCATCACGCGGAAAGCACGCCTAGGAGCCTGAGGGCAAGGCCTTCCCTTGAGAGTCCCGCGGGAACACTGATTCGCGGCACCGCGAACCTGTTTGCCGCCGGCTCACGGAAACGCCCGCCCTCTACGCGGAGGGCCGCGATGTAGCCCGCCGCGCGTGCTGCTTGGCCGACACCCTCAGACCAGCACCCATAAGGGTAGGCGAGAACGGGCAGATAGGCCGCGCCGAACCTGGTTAACAACCACTGATGACTGGCAACCAGGTCCTGACGAAGCTCACCTGCGGGCAGAATAGCGAGGTTGCGATGGGACCATGAGTGGGACGCCACCGTCATGCCCCGCTGGCGCGCTAGATCGGACAGATCAGTGTCGCCGCAGGGGACCGCGATTTCGGGAATTTCCTCCGCTGCAGCCGCCCGGCTTCCCGCCCACTCCACGATCGACGCGGCGTCACCTCCCAAGCCGTTCAGGGCATTCACCCGCCAACCTGATGGCACCTCATTATCGCCCGACGAGGCCACTCGATCCCACCAGAACGCCCGCGTCCCCACGAGACTCGGGCACACGAAGAATGTGGCCGGCAGTCCACGGGCAGCGAGTTCCCCGGCAGCGATGGTCACGGCGCCCCGATACGCGTCATCGAATGTGATTGCCACCACCGGCCGGCGCGAATCGCTCTGCCGTCCCGCGATGAGGCCGCCAAGGTCGGACACGACGCATAGCTCCTGGATAACGTCCAAGTGTGAGCAGAAACGCGATCGTGAGATATGAAGCGATGACTCGCCTACCGACGGCCGTCCATCCGGAATGACGTTGTGGTAGGCTAGGATCACTCGATACGCGCCGTGGTTTCCGGCAAGCAGACTCGCCCGGGCAACGCGGAGCATGGCGCGCTCCAGAATCGTCTTCGCAAGTCTCCGCATGACCCGCCTCAGCGCCTTCGCTCGAAACCGATCTGTTCAGTCTCGTCGATCGGCTGACGCGATCCGCTTGCTGAAGAAACCCCGTGGTAGTATGCTAGCATGACACAAGCTATCGGCCATTCGCATCTGGGTAAACTCTGAGGAGCAGCGTGCCAACCTATCGCCGAGGCACCCAACTGTCGGGCGCCACAGATCGCCCGGCGGTAGGGGCCGGCTATCGCGCGGCTCTGACGAGCTCTAGCGCGAGCGGCCAACGCCCCAAGGGAGACTCCGTCCTTCCGTGGGATCCTCTCCTCGGCGCGGTCTCTCTCTACATCCTGACCTCGGTGGGGCGCATTCAGCAGCTGTTTCCGGCACTCGAGCCGCTGCGACCGACGCTGATCGCGGGGATACTCTGCATCGTTCTCTTTCTGCTCAGCAGTGACAGGCGCCGATCGGTCGGGCGGTTGGGACACCCCATCACGTGGTGTGCGCTTACGCTCTTGGCCTTGGTGGCACTGTCCGTCCCGTTCGGAATCTACCCCCGACTCAGCCTGACCTTCCTCTATGACGACTTCGCAAAGACCGTTGTGCTGTTCCTCGTTGTCGCAGGCTCCGTGCGGTCATATGCGGATGTGCGACGGTTGTCCTTCGTCTTCCTGCTTTCAGCTACCATCTACTGCACGGTGTTGATTGTCAGGACGGGAGGCGTCGGCGCCGAGCGCATGACCCGCGGCTACTCGTATGATCCCAACGACATCGCGCTCTTCGTCGTAAGCACGCTGCCGTTTGCCCTCTTCGGCGTCGCGAGCGCCCGGCGGCTCCCCGCGCGACTCCTCGGGATCTACACACTCGTCGCGAGCACCTTGGTCTTGGTGAAGACCGGTTCGCGAGGCGGCTTCCTCGCTGCCTTCGTCGTCCTCGTGTTTTTCGGCTTACTGAATCGCGCCGTGAGTCGCCGCGCACGCATCGCCCTTGTTGGGACCGTGGTCGGTCTCGGGGCGGTCCTGGGAACGGGTTGGTACTGGCAACAGATGCGGACAATTCGCGACCCCAGCCAAGACTACAACATGAGCAGTCCGACGGGCCGGGTGGAGATCTGGAAGCGGGGCATTGGCTACATGCTCTCCAGGCCACTGACCGGTGTCGGGGCGGCATGCTTCGAGAGCGCCGAAGGGAAGCTCGCCGCCATCAGCGAGGAGTTCGCCGCTCAGGGGAGAGGCTGGAAGTGGTCCACCGCGCACAACTCGTTTGTCTTAGCGGGCGCCGAACTCGGTGTTCCAGGGTTAGTGGTATTCACTGTCCTGCTTTATCAGGTTCTCCGCACGTTCCTCCGCGCTAGTGGCCGGGCTCACCGTAGGCAGGAGCAACCCACGCGGGAAGTCGGGGGGCTCGCGTTTGCCGGCGCGGCGTCTCTTGTCGGCTTCGCTGTGGCGGGGTTCTTCCTGTCGCAAACATACAGCGCCATTCTGTACACTTTGGCAGGCCTTGCCGTAGGTCTGGCGAAGGTGCGTGAGCCGCCGCTCGCTAGCCGTAGCGGCCGATCCAAGGCAGGTCACGTCGTTCAGTGAGTCCGTCGCCGGGATTGGAGCCCACCGGTGGGATCGGGCCGCTGCGAGATGACACTCGCGCTTACGTCGTATCCGCCATAATACCGACATTCAACGCGAAGCGGTTCCTCGACTCGTGTCTAGCTTCCGTCTTGGCGGCAGCGGAACACCACGGCGCCGTCGAGGTCATCGTCGTGGACAATGGGTCGACGGACGGAACATGGGGCGAGGTCCAACTCAGGCAGTGCGAGTGGGTCCGCGCACTGCAGGCCCCGGGTGTGACCGTAGCGGCCGTCCGCAACCGGGGAGCAGAATTGGCCCGGGGCAGGTACTTCGCGTTTATTGACTCCGACTGCGAGGTAGGGAGGGAGTACTTCCGAGAAGTGGAGAGGTCTCTATCTTCCGGAGACTGGGTAGCCTCGGGTTCATTGTGTGCCTTGCCACCCTCGCCGCACTGGATTGAGAGGGTGTGGCACCGCCTCCACCAACAGGGCCCCAATCCGCGCCCGAAGTACATCAATGGTGCGAATCTAGTGGTGACGCGTGAGGCATTCTGCCGCGTAGGCGGATTCCAGGAAGCCCTTATCACCGACGAAGACGTTGACTTCTGTGCGCGCCTTGTGAACCATGGCTTCCGGTTCAAGGAAGACCCGCACATAGCAGCCGTTCACCACGGGAACCCAAGGTCGCTGCGGGCCTTTGTCAGAAGGGAAGCGTGGCACAGTATCGGGAGCAGGCGGCGCGGCGCGGCAAAGCTCGACAAACCCACCGCGATGGCCCTCACTCATCTGATCTGCGGCGCAGCGACGCTCGCCGCGGCGCTGTTCGGCAGCTGGCTTTCGGCTCCGGCGAGGGTGCTATTGGCGGTAGGCGGCCAAACGCTCATGCCCCTGCTAGCAGTATTGTATCGCCTCATGCAAGGCGGGAAACTCGAGAACCTGCCAGCCGCTCTACTCCTCTATCACTTGTACTTCGACGCCCGGGGCGTCGTCACCCTGGCCGCGCTCGTGGACAGGCACCACGCTGCGAACATGCTGCGCGGCTCTGCCATAGCAGACGAATCCGAGGGCTCACCGCCGCGATCTTCGCCGGCCTCATAGGCGGACGGACCTACTCCGCAGCCATAGAGATTCGCCACACTCCCCGCTCATCGCCCTTAATCCCGGGCTGACGGCACCCCAAGTCAACCGCTAGAGCCGGAGCATCTCAAGGATGCCCGCTCACATAGATATGGTCCGCCCACAAGTACTGGTCGGCCGGTACTTTGGCGTTGCCGCTTCCACCCCAGACAGGCGTGAACTCAATCCCCGAAAAGTGGTGATCGTAGCTGGCATCACCGAAGAAGGCGTTCGTGACGTTGAGTGCCGCCACGCCATCAATCCAGACCTTGATGGTGCAGTTGTTGATTCCTGCACCAGGATCGATTAGCAGGACTTCCCACCGCTGCCAGGTGTTGCGGACAATCCGGACCGAACTGACGTTGTGGGCAGACCAATTGTTCGGATCTGGGGACGACTGGGTTGCGACATCGACGAACAGGGCGCCGGTTCCCGCGGTATCAGGGCCACCGCCAAACGCCTCCGCTATCACAGTGCCCGAATGCGTCGTGCCGTTGTTATTAAAGAAGAAGATCTTGTTTCCGCCCCCGCTCGACCCGCGATACCAGTTGGATGAGAGCTTGACCCAGAAGGACACGTAGAGCTGCGTGTAAGTCGTCGGCGCGCCATAGTAGACCCATGTCTTCGTGGGTTCGGCACCCCCCGGCCACCCGTCGGAGTTTGTGGCGCCCGTGGCATTGCCGCTAAAGTAGATGTGGGTTGCGTCATTGCTGGTGACAACGAAGAGGCCAACCAATCCGCCAATGCCTGGCGTGTCGGTGTAAAGGATGTGGCTCTTGCCCACTTCCGCGCCCGCAGTCCATGTCCCAGATGTGCGTGTAAACACGCCATTGCCACCAGTGCCAGCGACCACCACGCCATCTGCGGGGCCAGGGTACAACGACTGCCACACGTTGGGAGGGGACTTCGGTGCGCTCGCATCCGTAACAATGGACTGATAGGCCCCGTATGTGATGTACGACCAGGAATCGGGACTGCCGTCAGGTGTGCCAGAAGCGCCGAGCAACCCCAGCGAGTTGAAAGCGCGCTCCTCCAGGGCCGTAAAGCCCGCCGGCTGGTTCGGCCAGAGGGAGCTCCCACTGATGACTGTGACGGTGGGCAGTGTACTCGTCACCGCGGTGCCGTTAATCGTCGCTCCGATTGTCGTCGCCGTACCGGCCGTAACGCCTGTGAAGGTGGCCGTATAGGTGCCGTTGGCGTTGTCCGTCGTCGCACCGATCGTCCCCGTGCTCGTGCCTCCGCTCGCCGTGAAGACGACGGTGAGGCCGCCTGTGGTCAGGTTGTTGCCGTTGGCGTCCTTGGCCTGAAGGGTCAGGGCCGCCGTTCCGTTCACAGCCACACTCGCAGCCGACACCGAAACCGTGGACTGGCTCGTCGAAACCGCGCCCGGGGTGACTGTGATCGTGGGCAGAGTTGAGGTCACGGCCGTGCCGCCGATCGTCGCGTGGACCGTCGTCGCTGTGCCGGCCGTAACCGCGGTAAAGGTAGCCGTATAGGTACCGTTGGCGTTGTCCGTCGTCGCGCCGATCGTTCCCGTGCTCGTCCCGCCGCTCACCGTGAACACCACCGTCAGCCCGCCAGTGGTCAGGTTCGCGCCGCTCGCGTTCTTGGCTTGGAGCGTCAGGCTCACGGTGCCCCCGGATGCCACCGTCCCGGCCGACACGGACACAGTCGACTGGCTGGTCGAGACGCCGCCCGGTGTCACCGTGATCGTCGGCAGCGTCGAGGTCACCGCCGTGCCGCCAATCGTGGCATGAACCGTCGTCGCTGTGCCGGCCGTAACGGCCGTGAATGTGGCCGTGTAGGTGCCGTTGGCGTTGTCCGTCGTCGCACCGATCGTGCCTGTGCTCGTGCCTCCGCTCGCCGTGAACGCCACCGTAAGGCCGCCGGAGGTCAGGTTGTTGTTGTTGGCATCCTTGGCCTGGAGCGTGAGAGTCACCGTCCCACCCGAGGCTACCGTCGCGGCTGAAACGGAAACCGTGGACTGGCTCGTCGAGACGGCGCCGGCGGCGATGTTGAACGCGGAGCTCACAGCGCTGCTCAACCCTGTGGCCGCACCGGTCAGGGTGTAGCCCGTCCCGGCGCTATCAATGCTGAGCCCGCTGAACGTTGCCACCCCCGCCACCGCCGTGACGCTGGTCGTGCCCAGGAGATGCGCACCCGTCTTGCCCGTGCCGCCCGTGATCGCCAAGTTCACCGTGCCCGCGAAACCAGTGGCCGTGCCGTTCGACGCATCCTGAGCGGTGACCACCGTTCCGAAGCTCGTGCCCGCCGTGCTGTTGGATGGCTGTGTGGTGAAGGCGAGTTGAGTAGCGGCCCCAACCTGCACGGAACTGGAGGGCAGTATGTCCCCGCCGCACGAGGCCAAGAGCAAGGCAACCGAGAGCCCCCGGATCATCGGGGAGAGCGAAAGCGACATCGTTGGTCCTCTGGCGTCAGGAGCCGTCATCTGCGGCCGGCGAGGCCGGCGCTTACCTGCCACACGACACTTTGCGCGACTACCGCCAGGTTGCGCAGCAGTCGCGCCAACTTCCCATTGATCCGAATCGTAGATGAATAGCCGTTCCCCCAATCCGGAGCAAGTTCGCGACTGTTGCGTAGCCGCAACGCTTGTGTGCAACAGACGGTGGCGCGGCTTGCGGCCTAAGGTAGTACGACTATCGCGGCCTGGCCGCACCGTTTGCCAAACGGCGGCGCGAGTGCAAGTTGCGAGGTGAGAACCGAGTGACAACGCCCGGACGGTACCGCCGGGGTTACCACCAACGCAACTTCGCGACAACGACTATCATCTGTTAGCCGGGAGCACCAAGTCCATGGGCGGCACAGAAGCCGGGCATACCGCCAATTGGGAGAGTGCCCATTTGAACTCGGCCGAGCGGTTGCGGGTTCTACACCTTATCGCGCCCGCGCCCACCGGCGGTGCTGAACAGATCGTGGCGTCGCTCAGTGCCGGTCACAGGGAACTGGGGCACGACGTGCGCGTGGCGGCGATTGTTGATCCCCCTGGCTCGAGCCATCCGTTCGTCGCAACGCTTCGCGAAATCAGCGTCCCTTGCGAAACGATCGAGGTCACTGGCCGGGCGTACCGGCGCGAGCGGCGCCTTGTGAGCGACCACCTCACTTCCTTCGCCCCGCACGTGCTCCACACGCACGGGTACCGGCCCGACGTTCTGGACGCCGGGGTTGCGCGTCGGCAGCGCGTCCCTGTGGTGGCCACCGTGCACGGGTTCACGCGGATGGGATGGCGCGGGCGGCTTTACGAGGCCCTCCAGGTCTGGGCGCTCCGTCGCTTCGACGCAGTGGTAGCGGTATCCGATCCCCTGGCGCAGCTGTTGCGGAAGCGCGGGGTACCGGCGCGAGTGCTGCGAACGATCGTCAACGCGTGGCGACCGACGACCCCGCCGCTGCCCCGTCGTGAAGCGCGAGCCATCCTTGGCGTGCCGGCCGAAGGAAGGCGGGTTGGCTGGGTGGGCCGCCTCACTCCCGAGAAGGGCCCCGACCTCTTCATTCAGATGGTCGCTCGACTCGACGTCCCATGCTCGATCATCGGTGAAGGGCGAGATCGGCCGCTGCTCGAAGCGCGCGCGCGCCAGCTCGGACTCGGCGACCGTCTCGCTTGGCATGGTTCCGTGCCGAACGCCGGCCGGTTGCTCCGCGCCTTCGATGTCCTCGTGATGAGTTCGCGGACCGAAGGCACACCGCTCGTGCTATTCGAGGCGATGGCCGCCAGTGTGCCCGTTGTTGCGACCGCAGTGGGCGGGGTGCCCGACGTCGTCAGCGAGACCGAAGCCCTGCTGGTGCCGCCGCAGAACACCGAGCTGCTCGTCGCAGCGGTCCATCGCTGCCTCGAATACCCGCAAGAGGCAGAGCGGCGCGCCGCCGCCGCAATGCGCCGCCTCGCTGCCAGCTTCTCCGCACAGCCGTGGCTGGACGCTTACTTGGCCCTGTACCGGGAGCTGCAGTGGCGGCGTTGACCGGGCCCCCGGCCTGCGATCACGCGCCTCGCTCAGTCGCCGGACGGGTTCTCAAGGCAAACAGGGACATACTGCACGCCGTGCTTAGAGCTGTCATGCGCTGCGGGTGGAGCGCTGCCGGCACAGACGCACCACCTGCCAGACCCCCAGGTGCGCCGCACCCAACGCGATCGCAAGCACCGAGTAGGATCGCAACACCAGCGACCCGGCCTGCGCCGCCGGGGCCGCCAACCCGTACTGAATCAGGATCTGCGTTGTGCTGGCCTCGTTGATCCCGAGACCTCCGGGAATCAAGCTCAGAATACTGATCAATGCCACCACCGCCATCAGCGCCATTGACCGCAGAAACCCCAGGTCCACCCCTCCACTGTACAGGAACACCTGCCAGCTGAAGCCCACCGAGATCCACGATGCACACGTGATCAGGAACGCCCCGGACAGCGTCCGAGGGTCTCGCACACACTCCCGGACACGCCCCAGAAGCTCACCGGGCTTACCCGGCAGTCGCAACTTCAGCGCGACCACCAGCGCGGCTAACGCGCCCAGCAGAATCAACGCCAGAATCACGTACACGTACCGCCGGTCCGGTAGGATGCCGACCGTCGTCAAGAGGCTCACGCACCCTATGGACAGCAGAACCACCAGATCCAGCACACGCTCCACGACGAACGTGCCATACCCGGCAGGGCGCCCGACCACCCCGTACTTCCTGAGCAGTTCCACCTTGAGCGTTTCGCCGGACTGCAGGGGCGTGAAGATCGCGAAGCTCACGGCCACCACTGTGCACAGATAGACATCCAGAAAACGACTCGTCGGGCCCATCTTCCGCATCAGGAACTGCCAGCGAACGGCCCGCAGGAGCCAATATAGAATCAACGATCCGCCGCCGCCCGCGAGCAAAAGCAGCAAGTTCACCTGGACCAACAGCCGGCCGATTGCCCGCCACTGAAAGGTGCGTGCGATGTACCACCCGCTGGCCGCCAGGAGCAGCCCGCTCAAGCCGAAGGCAGCGATGCGAATCGCGGGCCGCCTCATCTCCCTACGCACTCCTCATGTGGGGACGTGTCTTCAGGACTACAACTTCTTGATTCTCGACGAGGTGTGGCAGGTGATCGGCGAGCCTATCCAGCGGTCAGATCGGGAGCGGCCGTCGCGCGGCGCCGTATGAGCACGCTGATGCCACCCCTTCACTCCCCGAACCGATTCTCGAGGAACCCTTCGCCCGTTTGATGCTGCCGCACTAGGTCCAGGAGGTACTCCCCGTAACTGTTGTGCCGCATCGCGTTCGCCGCCGCCTCCACCGCCCCTAACTCGATCCATCCCTCTCGCAGCGCAATCTCCTCGAGGCACGCGATCTTCATTCCCTGGCGCTGCTCGATCACCTGGATGAAGATCGCCGCCTGGAGCAGCGATTCGTGCGTTCCCGTGTCGAGCCAGGCCACTCCGCGGCCGAGCAGCTTCAGGGACAACTCGCCGTTGCGCAGGTAGACCTTGTTGAGATCCGTGATCTCGAGTTCGCCCCGGGCTGATGGTGCTAGTCCCCGCGCTATCTCGAGTACGCGGTTGTCATAGAAGTACAGTCCGGTCACAGCGTAGTTCGACTTCGGCTGCGCCGGCTTCTCCTCCAGGCTCGTGGCCTTGCCCTGCGGGTCAAAGGTGACGACGCCATAGCGTTGCGGGTCACGCACCTGGTAGCCGAATACGACCGCGCCACGCTCGAGCGCGGCGGCCTCCCGCAGCTTCACGCGCAGCCGGTCGCCGTAGAAGATGTTGTCGCCGAGTATGAGACAAACTGAGTCCCTGCCGACGAAGTCCCGCCCGATGATGAATGCCTGTGCGAGCCCCTCCGGCCGAGGCTGCTCCGCGTACTGCAGCGAGAGCCCCCACTGCGAGCCGTCCGCCAACAGCTCCTCATACCGTGGGAGGTCCTGCGGGGTCGAGATCACCAGGATGTCGCGAATGCCGGCCAGCATGAGCACCGAGAGCGGGTAGTACACCATCGGCTTGTCGTAGACCGGAAGCAGCTGCTTGCTCACCGCCCTCGTGGCTGGATGCAGCCGCGTTCCGGCGCCGCCGGCGAGGATGATCCCCTTCACGGATTAACGGAGTCCTCCATGACTGCGTACATGAACTCGTCAACGAGCCCGAGTCTCGCGGGGTGCCATCGAGCGCCGTTCGATGTGATGAACCCGCAGCTTCCGCTGACAGGTCCACCTTCGTCCACACGCGCACCAGCCCGCAGGATGGTGATGCTGGGAAGAAAGCTCATTCAACTCTCTGTCCTGTCAGCCACCTGTGGAAGGAATGGTGCGCATCAGCACCGTGCCACTGCAACCGGGAATAACCTCGCTGGACAGGGTAGTTGTTGATGTGGGTCGGACCTTCGATGCAGTCCGCGATGCCGCGCAGCAACTCCATCCCGGCATAGGCCAACGGCCCAAACAGTCCGCGCCCCCGGAAATCGGGATGCACTCCCATGATACTGAAGTGGCCGACGCGAACGCTGAGTGCGGATTCAGCGTTGGAGGGCTTCTTCCAGATTGAGTATCCGGCGATCACGCCATCACATTCAGCGACGACGATCCAGTCCGCATAACCTCTTGCACAGGAGCGCACCCACTCCTCGTATACCTGCGCCGACTGTGCAGGCGTGATGCGGGGATCAGAGTTGTACCGCCCGAAGTGTCCGATAAACGCGGCACGTGCCACCTGGGCCAGTTGATCCAGGTCAGTCGCACCCGCCAGTCTAACGGAGAACCCCGGGGGTGCGGGTGGCGCGATGATGTCGGCTGACGGGAAACGGCGCGCGTCATACACGTAGTCGATCAGTGTGTCCATCAACAGGAATCCGTTCACCTCCAACGCATGAATCAGCTGCATGTCGTCGGTATGCGTCTTACACAATAAGAAGGCGACCCCTCGCGCACGCGCCCAGGCTTCGACCGCTTCGACCAGCTCCTTAGCGAGCGGGGCGGGCGCCTCTGCATCCACCACGACATACTTGATCGCACCCATGGGCTGCTTGAACAGCGCCGAATCCCATGGTAGGGCGGAGTACGCCGCCAGCCCCAGCAACCGACCACCCTCGTGGGCCACAAACACCTCTCCATCACCTGACCGCACCCACCCGGCGATCTCATCAAACCAATACGCAGCTAGCTCACGGGGAATGTCGCGGAACAGAAACCGGTGGGGCGTGTGACGGCTCTGTTCGAGCAGTGGACGGATCGTGTCAACATGCGCAGGGGCAAGTTCTTCAATCATGATGGGCTGCCTGTGGCGTGTGCTCACGAACGAGATACATTGGCCGATCCATCGTGCGGAAGAACATCCGTGCCAGATACTCACCGATGATGCCCAAGGCGAACAACTGCACACCGGAGAAAATCGCGATGATCGATGCCAAGAACGGGAAACCCGGCACGCTGCCCGACATCAGATAGCGCCCGACAACATAGACCAGCACACCGACCCCAAACAGCATGAAGGCAAACCCGACCAAGCTTGCGAATTGGAGTGGTAGCGTGCTGAAGCCGGTGAGCATGTTGAACCCAGTGAGCACCAGCCTAACGACGTTGTAGTTGGAGCGCCCGTATTGGCGCGGTCTGTGCTGGACCGTCACCGCGGCAAAACGTACGGTCGCCCAGCTCAGCAGCACGTCGATCGAAATGTGCGGGCTGTGATAGCCGACGAACACCGGACGCAGACCAGCGCGGAAGGCTCGAAACGCGCTGACATCCCGCGCGCTCTTGATCCCCATCGCGACTCTGAGCGCCCAGCGCAGCACGTGCGACCCCAAGTTGTGCCACACTCCATGCTCGCGCTGCTCTGGGGCGCCGTAAACCACGTCGTAGCCTTCGTCCATCTTGGCGAGCAGGCGTGGAATCTCACTGGCCGGATGCTGCAAGTCGTCGTCCATCGTCACGATCACATCGTATCGAGCCTCCCGGATGCCGCACAGTAGGGCATTGTGCTGGCCGTAGTTGCGCGTAAGAGTCATCCCACGCAGCCACTCGTGCGTTCGTGCCAGGCCCTGGACTACGTGCCAGCTTCCATCGCTGCTCCCGTCGTTGACGAGTATCACCTCGAAAACTGCGGCAACTTGGGGCAATACCTGCGCCAGCTCGCTGCACAGCTCCGGTAGCGACTTCTCGCTATTGTAGACCGGCACCACGACCGTGATGGACAGCTTGTCCTGCTTCATTCGTCTCCCAGGTTCGGGCTGCCTGCGGCCTTGACGCAACCTCCGTACAAACCACACTACTCACGCGCAACAGCGTTGGGCAATCCGTTTCACCTGGCACCACCCGGCTTCTCCATCACGGCCGCGACCACCTCCTCAAGATCCGAGTCCGTCAGGGCGCCGAACATAGGCAGTCGGACGAGCCGGTCACTCACGGCCTCCGTCACCGGGCAGTCGCCTTCTCTGCCGCCATAGCGGCGACCCATGTCGGACAGGTGCAGGGGCAAATAGTGGAAGACAGCCAAGATGCCCTGGGCCTTAAGGCGCTCAATTAACGCCGTCCGAGCAGCGAGCGACGGCATCACCAAGTAGAACATATGATAGGGTTGTTCACAGTGGGCTGGCACAAATGGCAGCTGAACATCATTGTCGCGGCCCCAACCGGCCAGCCGATCGCGGTAGGACTCCCAGATCTGGCGCCGCCGCGCCTGGATCCGTTCTCGGGTCTCCAGCTGCGCATACAAGAACGCCGCCAAGATCTCCGAAGGAAGGTAGCTGGAACCGATGTCAACCCAGGTGTATTTGTCAACCTGCCCACGGAAGAACCGGCTGCGGTTGGTCCCCTTCTCACGGAGGATCTCTGCGCGCTCAACGAACCGATCTTCGTTGATCAGCAGTGCGCCGCCCTCGCCGCACGTGAAGTTCTTCGTCTCGTGGAAGCTCTGCGTGGCCAGCGCTCCAAACGTCCCAAGCCATCTGTTGCGGTATCTGCCGAACAAGCCGTGCGCGTTGTCCTCAACCACCGCCACGCCGTGCTTGGCTGCAATCGCGCAGATCGCGTCCATCTCGCACCCGACGCCGGCGTAGTGCACCGGCACGATCGCCCGAGTCCGCGATGTGATGAGGCGTTCCAGCCGCTGTTCGTCCATGTTGAGGGTGTCCGGGCGGATATCAGCAAACACCAGGCGCGCCCCACGTAGGGCGAACGCGTTTGCCGTGGACACGAAGGTGAACGAGGGCACGATGACTTCGTCGCCTGGCCCGACCTCCAGAAGCAGCGCCGCCATCTCAAGCGCGTGTGTGCACGAGGTCGTCAGGAGTGCACGCTGGACCCCGAGAGCGTCCTGGAGCAGCTTGTGGCACCGGAGCGTGAAGGGCCCGTCACCCGCGAGGTGACCATTGGCCACCGCCTGCAGCAGGTACTCGGGCTCGGGGCCGGCAAGGCTCGCACGGTTAAACGGGATCCGATAGGTCAAAATCTCCTCCCGAGCTGTGCCAGACGATCACCTGTTCCTCGGGGCTGGCGCTCAAGCGGCTGCACTAACGATGCTCCCCGAGCCGCGGGCGCATGCAGAGGCCGTGACAAGAGATGTTCGGGAATCGTACGCCGGCTCGGCCGGCACCAAACGTCCACGGCCATGACGTCAGTCGCATCACGGTGTTGTCGCCCCGTACACGAGAAAGCCGCCAGTCGTGTCGCGGATTTCCAGGAACGACGGAAGAGCCTTCTCCCAGTCCGGCCTCCAGAAGCGACGCTCGGCCGCTGTCAGGAACACGAAGCGGGCGTGGTACTTCTTCATGTAGGACTGCAGGAAGGCATCGTCCGCATAAGGGATGCTGAGCGCCTGCGCGCCGGTCACCAGCGAGTAATAGTAGGGGTAGCTGCCCACGACAACCGGCGTCCCCCCACTCATACCCCGTGCGAGCCGCACGCTCGCATCAGCATAGGCCCTCTTGTCAGGCTCGTCCCCGCGAAGGCGCGCGGCGTTCCCGTATCCGGCTCGCGGCACAACTCCGATCAGGAAGAGGGCGCCAAGCGCCAGCGTTCCGAGTCCGATGGGATCTCGCTGGCCGGCGCGGACCCCCAGGAGAACCTGGTACAGCGAGACCAGCATCCAAGCGGCGAATAGCATGAACAACGCGAGCAGGTAGCGATCCTCGATATGGCGACCGCCTGCGGCGACCGCTGCCATGAAGGTGAGTGCATAGAGCGCACAGGCCAGCGCCTCGGGCCTGCGCCATAGCCGGCGCTGCCGAAAGCCGATCACCGCTCCGAGCGCAAGTAGCACGCCAGCCCCCAAGTAGCTGGAGTCCGCAGCGGCGCGCAACGCTTCGCGGAGGATGAACGGAATGCCGCTAAACGAGCGCCGGAGCACCGTTCCCGGATGCTCCCACGCGACGGACGCAAAGGACGCCGGTCGATTCGGGCTGTGCCAGAGACGCTCCGGCATCTCCCCGACCTGTGCGGCGTAGTACGCATGGATGGCCGTCAACTCACTCTGGTCACTGGCAAGCGGGGAGCCCCACGTGCGCGCCGTATGGAGCAACCACGGCGACGTGACTGCACCCGCCGTCAAGGCAATCAGCAGACCGCGCCACAAGGCCCTGCGCAGACCGAACGTCAGAAACAGCCACAAGCCGACGGCCGGCACGGCCAGGACCGTTGCTGAGCGCGTAAGCCAGGCAAGGCCGAGGAACAGCCCCGCAGCGACCGCCATCGCGGGTCGTCGACCGCGGACCAGGAAGACGACGAACAGCGCGAAAAGGGCGAGCCACGTCTGGTCAGTAATCGCTTCCCACGAATTGGCCCACACGGGCGGAAACAGCGCCACGAGCACGCCGATGCCAACGGCCGCCGCGGTGCTGGCAACGTACGCCCGCACGAGGAGCGACACCGCCAGCATCAGGGCGGCACTCGCGAGCGCCGATAGTACGAACCCCGATAGCACGAGCGGTGTGTCGAAGAATCGCCCAAGGCCTGCCTGGAGCAGCGGGAAGAGCGGGCCCGCGTTGTGATAGGGCATCGGTAAGGCGGGCGGGTTCTTCCAGACCAGCCACAGCGCGTCCAGCACGAACCCTTTGCCAGCCAGCAGGTTGCGTGCGACGATGACCAAGTAGGCGGCGTCGTGGCCGAACCCTCGGGCGACCAGCGGGTCAGAGGGCAGGATCAGCAGCCGGATGCCGGCGTACGCGGCCAATAGCACCGCGGCCGCCAGCCACGTGAGGGGAAGCCTTTTCGCCCTACTCACAGACTGATCCAGTGCTTCTCCCACTTGTCAGACTCTCCTCTCTGAGCCGCGAATCACTCATCGCCCAGCGATGCGGTTGCCGGCCGACGACCCGCTCAGGGCACAACGGGGCGCACGGGCGGAGGCTCGAACCCGGCGGGTACATCCAGTTCCGCGACCTTACAGACGCTCCTGTCGCGCCGCCGTCGCGCACCAGTCAAGGTGCTGCTTCACACAGCTTGCCAGACCGAAGCGATCGACCGCGGCCAAACGGGCGTTCCCGCCGAGGCGACCTCGAAGATCGGCGTCTCCAACGAGGCGATCAAGGACCTCTGCCAAGCGCATCTCATCACCGGGCGGCACCAGGAGCCCGCTCCACCCGTCCTCTATGAGCTCCGGCAACCCGCCAATCCGGGAGGCCACCGTGGGGAGTCCGCTGGCCATGGCCTCTGCAACCACCAGACCGAACGCCTCTTCCCACAGGCACGGGTGCACGAACAGATCGGCGCTGCCGAGCAACTGTGGAACGTCGTCACGCAGACCAAGGAACTGTGTGCGGGACTCGATTCCGAGTCTGCGACTTTGGTCCTTGAGCTTCGACTCTTCCGGCCCGTCACCGACCACCAGCAGCTCGCACCCGGGCTCCGTCAAGCGTGCGAACGCCCGAAGGAGAACGTCAACGCCTTTTGGCGGAATCAGCCATGCGACCGCAATGATGCGAACGCCGGAGTCGCGGGGTCGAGCAGTTAACGCAGGCCGATAGAACTCCAGGTCGACACCGTTGTAAATGGTCCGTGCCTTGGACCGCGATAAGCGGTACCTGGACACGTCGCGGTCCCGCACGTAGTTGGACACGCCGGCGAACCCGGACACCCGAGCCAGCATCACCGCGTCTACGAGAGCCGCTACGGCGCCACGAATCCCCGAAGAACGCCTGCCACCACCAGAGAGGTGATCGACGAAGAGCACGCGCGCAGGCCACGCCGCGACGCAGATACGCGCGATGCGGCTCCGTACCCCAATGAGACTCAGATGCAGCACGTCGTACCGGGCCAGCCGCAATGCACCCCGTATCGGCCGTGCTTCAAGCTCATCCAGCGCGAACCAACCAGCGCCGAGCTCGTTGAACCGCTTCGCGAGTGTTGGGTGCACAGGCCCCCGGGAGAAAATGTCCAGGTCATACCCACGCCGTTCCGCTTCTTCCGCAAGCGCCAGCATCCATCTTTCCAAGGACCCAAGCTTCCGGGGCGCGAAATCGACAAGGACCGCGAGGCGCAGATTCCTCAACCCATCGTCTCCCTAGCGCTAGATGGTACGCCTTCCAATCCTCTTAACGCGCGCTGCCTCCAAGGTGCAGACTCGTACCGTTGGCGGTCTCCCGACCCGTCAGCAGAACCTCCACCTCGTGAATTATGTCGCCAGCGAGTCGTGACACGTCGCCGAGCCCCCGGGCGTAGTCACGCCCCGCCGCTGCCACGCGCTCCCTGAAAGCTCTGTCGTCGGCTACCCGAACGACGGCCGCCCGGAGCGCAGCAGCATCCGCGGGCGGCACCAGCACCGCCGTGCTCGAATCGAGCAGCCCGCGCGTCGCCAGGCCCTCGGTGATCACCACGCACTTCCCGAGCGCCATCGCCGCCAGGTAGGTCCCAATGCCGGACGGCGCGAGCGTGTCTGGGAGGATCGGCAGCACGACGAACGAGGCACGCGAGATCCACTCAATCCACGAGCGTGACGAACCGTCGTCCTGGACGACAGCCACGTTCGGCGGGAGCCCTGCGAGGTCGCTGTTCGTCCCGTGCACTCGCGCCTCTTCAGCCTTGGGCACGAGAATCGTGGCCCTGTACGGCAGACCGTCCATGGCTCGAGCGAAGGTGACGTAGTCGCGCTTTGAGCGGCCACACGCGAGGATGTATCCCGCGTCGGTAACCGGCGCCTTCACTACGTTGGCGAAGTCATTCACCTTGAACGGCACGTAGCGGATCTTCGCTGCCGGAATTGCATACACCCGCTGTAGCGCCTCGGTGTCTCGGAAATAGAGGATGAACAGGTCCACCTCATGCAATAGTCGGCGCATCAAGCGCACGCGCAGCCGCTGACGCCACGTTTGCGGCCGGTTGAGGATGGTGTCCACAAGCACCAAGCGGCAGCGGCTGAATGGCAGAAGCGCTCGGGCGGCGGCCAAGACCATCAGCTGGCGCGTGGCGATGTTGAACACGGCGACGTCGCTCCGCCACCAAGCGACCAGATTCCGCAACGGCGCTGCCCAGCCGGATTCGACCAGCCGCCGCACTGCGACCCCGCGCCCGCCAATCGTCCTGCCCTCGAACCAGTCAGCGTTGCACAGCACCCGGACAGGCGTCATGCCGGAATCATCGCTCATCGCTCGTTCACCGGAGACGACTCATTGCCGTGCCGACGAGGTCTCGTAGGCGCTCCCGGTCATCCTTGTGTATGACGCCGGCGAACCACACCAGGAGCGCGTAGCTACACAATAGCATCGAGCGCAACACAATTGACTCCCAGATGGGCAAGCGCGGAATCAGCAGGGACACACCGTACACGGCCGTCGCCGCTGCGACCAGGCGCCACACCGGCCGCCATTGGTACCGGATCGGCACAAGGTGCTGCGAGGCGATCTGGGTTGCGACCTGCCGCACCGCGAAGGCCGCCACCGTGGCGATGGCCGCACCCAGTCCGTGCCAGCGAGGAATGAGCAAGACGTAGCCCAGCAAAGCCGCGCCGGCGCTGAGCCAGTTGATCAGTGTGATGAACTCGGTGCGCCCACGGATCAGAACACCGGTCTCGTGGAACTGCGCCCAGGATTGGAGGACATAGGCGATCAGAAGGATGGGCACCAAGGTCTCCGCCCGAAAATAGGAGGGGGCGGTCATCACGTGGATGAAGTCGCCCACGAAGAGCCCAATCCCAAGGGCCACGGTCAGCAGGAGCAGGTTCATGTAGACGAATGCCCGCGCATACAGCTCGTCACGATCGGGTCGCATCGCGAACTCGAACCGCATGGGCTCCCACATCATGGCAAACGGCCCGAAGCCTAGGGCGCTGAGGATAAACCCGAATTGATAGGCCAGACTGTACAGGCCAACCTCCGTGACGTTGGACGCCACTCGCAGGAAGTAGCGATCCCCGTATGTGACCACGAACGTAGCTATCTGAGTGGCCGCCAGGGGGACACCGTAGCGCAGCAGCGCGCGGGCCCAGCGCCGCGAGTACCGCAGGCTGGTTCGCACGAAGAAGGGGGTACCGACGACCAGAGCCATTGTGACGTTCGCGACGAGCGTGCTGATGAAGATACCCTTGACGCCGAGCCCGAACACCGCAAGGAAGAGGATGTTTAGTGTCAACTGCAACAGCAGCTTGGACGTGGTGACGACGGTGTACCAGACCGAGCGTTCCTCCAGGCGCAGAAGCGCCAGCGGGACGCCAACCAGCGCCTGCACGCCGAAGCTCGCCGCGGCAAGGCGGACGAGGCTGGCGTAAGCCGCGGAGCCCAAGACCAGCCTTGACACGGAGACCGATGCTACTCCGGTCGCAGTGGCGAAGACGCCGAACGAGACAATCAGCAAGACTGACGCGGTCGACAGCACCGACAGCCTGTCCTCGCCGTTCTGCGCCTTGTGGTAGAAGCGAAATACGCCGCTTGCGATCTGGGCCCCGGCGAAAATGCCCACGATGTCGAGCGTCATATCTATCAGCTGCATGACACCGTAGTCCGCTGGGATCAGATAGCGGGTGTAGAAGGGGAGCATGATGAAGGAAACGAACTTCCCCGCCAGGATGCCGACGCCATACACAAGCGTGTGACGCTGCACCCTGCTCATAGTGGAGGGGGCCGTCATCTAGCAAGCACCGCCAATCGGCGTGCCGTCACCGGCACCGTGACATAGTCGCGCGTCTCGTAGCAACGGAAACCGAAGCGAGTTCCGGCTTGTCGCCGGAGCGCAACAGTTGTGCGGCCACCGACCAGGTCCGTGCTCGAGCGTCACGGGGTGCTGGGACGACGACTTCTATGGGGATGGCGACGCCGCGCCGACTGTTCGGGACGCAGCGTAGTTCTCTCTAGCCGGTGCGCACTCGTAGATCCGTATCGCGTCCACATGGTAGTCGAAGCGCTCCCTTGCGATCCGTGCTCTGAGGTGGCAGCGATCCATCACCACTTGAACGGCCGGCACTGAGCCTTCGCCATTGACGCCATTGCGGTGCTCGACGAGAAGAACCCAGACCGGCGATGTGCGAGCCGAATCGTCCAGCCACGCGGCCGGGCGCTGGCTCGAAATGAACTCGCGTGGCCACAATTCCGGCGCGTAGTAGCGCACGATGGCATGGGAATTGGCGAGCACCGGTCCAGGCCTCTGGCGATGCATGGCACGCAGAACCTCGGAGGCCGTGCGGTAGTCCACCCTGTCCCCGTCGACGTAGTAGGACACCAACTCCGGTGCAGTCGAGAGCAGGATGATCGCCACGGACACCGCAGCGATGGCTGTTGCGCGCGCCGCCCTCCAGATCCTGTCGAATGCCACCCCTGCCGCCGCATGAACCACCGCCAGCACGCTGACTACGTGGACCGAATCGATAAAGACGAACGGGTAGGCAAGCGCGTAGCACATCGTGCTGCCCACCATCAGCAAAGGCAGAAAGGTCCGATCGGGACGCGAGAGATCGCGGTCCCGCGACAGAAGGAAGAAACCGCCCAGTGCGGCCAGGGAGACTGGAACCGTCAGGCCGAGACCAGTCGCAAACACGATGTGCGGGAGCGACGACCGGCCGATAGACTCCAGATCCCGGCGCGAGGAGTCCAGTACGCCCTTCGCGAGCATGACACCCAGGATGGCCGCCCCCGCGAGCGCTACGCCCGTCACAACGCGGGGGCGGCTGAGCCACGATACGAGTTCCCTCCCCTTCAGGGCACGAAAATTGGCTGCGCCCCAGAGAGCGAGGCCCCCCAATATGAAGCTCGACGAAGGCACGAAGAACCAGCCTGCCACGCAGCAAGCCGCGGCGATCCACAGCCAGCGGCGGCCCGCTCCCTCGATCCAGAAGCGCACGGCAAACGGGACGAAGCCCGCGAGAAGGTACGACTGCATGTAGTAGCGCGCCCACTGCGAGTGAAAGAGGAGCAGAGGCGAGACAGCCATTGTCAACGCAGTGAACACACCCGCCCGCCGGCCGTAGAGGCGTCCGACCGCCCAGCCAAACATCGGCACGGCAGCGATCCCCGTGAGTGCGGGCGCCAGGCGGAGCGTGAACTCGGATATCCCGAGCAGCGGGATCAGGACAAAGTGGTTGATCGCGAATGCCAGGGGCCGTGGGTCGGCCCAGCTGAAGTCGCTGGTGGAGGAGTAGAGCGTGAACGCCTCGTCGCCGGCGAAGCTCCAGGCACCAAGACGCCAGAAACGCAGGATGGCAGCCGTGACGGTGATGACCAGCAGGGCCTGCGTCCACCGATCGTAGCGCACCGGCCCGAAACGATCGGCAGAGCTCACAGTCGCCGCGCTCAGATCGCTCACCGGGGGGCCGGGGTCAGAGCGAACATGATCCAGTCCCCACATTCTCGCTTCACTGGAAAGGCCGCACGTAGTTCGGACTCGAGTCCCGGCCTGGCCCCTAGTTTGGCTCGGCTCACGAACAGGAATCGCGCCCCCCGCGGCACCAGCGATCGTACGGTGTCGACTGAGAAGCGCTCTTCGCACAGGCTAAATCCTTTGCGATCGGCCCAGAAGAGCATGAAAGGAGCCTCGTGCCCGAGCGGATAGCCCTCCTTGCTGTAGCACGGCCCGCCGACGGTGACAACCAGCGCGTCGCGCGGGATCTCCGCAGCGAACGCATGCGCGCACTGAATCATGTCTGTCCAGCTCCCGTGCGCCAGATTCGCGCGGATCTGTCCGGTCTGAAGCGCGAACGTTGGGCCAAGCACGAGACACCATACTGCTACCTGCGGGAACCGGCGCGGCCGTGATCCGGCCGGCTTCACTCCCCCTGCAGTCACGCGCCAGGCAAGCACGCCAAGAAGCAGGATCCCAGACACGCCGAGGACGAGCGCCGTCACAAGGAGCTCGGGCCAGTGGGATCCAGCTACCCCGAGGAGCACTGCCATGACGCCATAGGTCCCGCCCAGGAGCGCCAACGTCCTCGGCCGAAGCGCATCATCAACAAGCGCCTCCGCCCCAGCGCCGAAGAGCAGGGCCGCCGGGAACACCGCCACGGCGTGGTAATACACCGCCCAGCTCTGCGCCGTCGTCCGGCCGGCGACGAACAGGAACACGGCCACCGCAGCGAGCCAGGCGAGACCATACTGCGTCGCTCGCGTTCTCGGGCGCGCCAGGAGCGCCAATGCCGCCAGCGCCGCGCCGCTCGGCATCCAGACAAACATCAGGTCCAGGCCGATGAGTCTGGCCCAGAACCCAGGACTGACAATGAGATCCCAGCCGATCCAATGGTATTCGCTAGACACCCCCAGTGAATTGCCGTAGGTCAGCCACAAGCCGCGGGCGTGCGAGTACCAAGCGATCGCTGGCAGGAGGGACAACGCAGCGAACGCCCACACACGGACATCGCGTAGCGCACGCGCCCCGTGCGATTGGATCAAGAGAAGGAGGAACAAGAAGCCCAGGTGAGCTGCATTAGCCTTCGCGAGAATGGCAAGCGCCGTTGCGGCGACTGCCCCAACGTACGCCAGCCAGGAGTCGTCCTCCAGCCACACGATGAACGCGTAGGCCGCAACGACATAGAAGCCTAGCATCAGACCGTCCGGCTGAACCGCGGCGGCCAGGGAAGTCACAAGAGGGCTGAGGGCGAAGAACGCGGACGCAGCGAGCGCAGCCGCCGGGCTCAGGAGGCGACGTGCAAGGCTGAAGAACACACCGAGCGTGAGCAGCGAGAAAGCGAAGGATAGGAATCTCCCCAAAGACTCGTGGTAGCCCACGACCTTGTAGAGCGCCGCCATGGTCCAAGGCTGCAGCGGGAACTCCATCTCCACGTAGCCGGGGCCATCGCCGCGCCAGTCGATTCTCGGGTAGAAGAGGTGCATCCCCTCACGGTAGTAGTTCCTCGCGATGCCTGTCACATCGCATTCCCGCCACGGGTCACCGACGCTCCCGTCGATCGGGTGCGTGACCTTCGCGCCACGAACGGCCGCACCGATGCAGAAGAGGAGAATGAAAAGCGTTCGGGCGCGCTTCATACGGAGCCTATCCCTGCCAGGCGAACTAGCCTGGGCACGAACGTGCGGTACGGCTTCGCCGGCGCGATGGGCCCAGGCTCCGCAATGACGCAGCCAGTAACACAGGTGCCGGCGAGGCGCTGCACCTCCTCGAACCGCAGCCGGCCGAAATCGTCGCGCGCATAGTGGTCGTTGAGGAAATCCAACACACTGGCCAGTTCGTTGGCGAGGCCGCGCTCCATCGCCTGGAAGCCGCCGTAAACGAAGTCGGCGAACTCGGGCTGCGGCTCGCGCGACCCGCGGCCTACGCCCGCGTATCCGAGCCCCGAGCCGGCGAAGTCGGCGCGCCGGTACAGGTTGCAGGCGTCAACGATGCCATGCGCCTGCCGCGCCATCCGCACGATCTCGGCACGCCGCTCAGCGTAAACCCGGTGCGCGGTGCACGCGAAGAGCAGCTCCGCGCCGCCGACGGCGCGGTCCAAGTCGCGCGTGAAGCGGGACTCGAGGCCGAATTTCTTTACGTTCTGATCGTCCGGTTTGACGTACGGATCGTGGATCGCGACCTCGCTGCCCCGGTCAAGAAGCAGCCGCGCCAGCGTAAGGGTGGGCGAGTTGCGTGTGTCTTCGGAGTCGAAGCGGTAAGCCGCGCCAAGCAGAGCAATGCGGTGGCCCTTGAGTGCTCCGAACGCACGTTCCGCCAGTCGAAGCGTCTCCGCCGGCGATTCGTCATTGATCCGGCGCGCCTCCAGAATCAGACTCGCTGACGAGTCGGCGCCGCTCTCGAGCTTGCGCCACCACAGCAGGATGCCGTCCTTCGGCAGACAGTGGCCGCCCACACCGACCGTGGGGACCAGCAGGCCGCCGCTCGGGATGGTGCCCGGATCGGCCGACGCCGTGTCGGCCTGCGCCAGCCGGACGTTGACGGCGTCGCGCAGCCGGAAGAAGTCAATGTCGTGCTCGTCGCAGAAGCGGACGATCTCGGCCGCATAGGCAATCCGCACGTCGCGGTATGCGTTCTCGAGCGTCTTCACCACTTCGGCCGTGAGGCTGTTGGTGCGGTGCAGAGTGCCGCGGGTCACGATGTGGCGGTACACTCGCTCGACCAGGAGCGGCGTGGCGGGACTCAGGCCAGCCACCAGCTTGTCGGACGCCGCCACGCGCTCCACCAGCCGCCCGGGCATCACCCGGTTGGGGCTGTTGCCCAGAAGCACATCCCTGCCCTCGACCAGGCCGAAGCCGGCAAAGTGCTCGCGGACCACCGTCGCCATCGAGGACGGCGCCAGCGTGGACTCGATGACCAGCACCGGCACGTTGCCGGCCGGCCGGCTCTGGAGCGCCGCTGCGACGCCCGACAGCGCCTCCATGAGGGGGCCGTAGTCGGGGGCGAAGCCGGCCTTGTCGGTCTGGACACAGACCAGGATCAGGTCGGCATCCCGGAGAGCGGCGTAGTCGTGCGAGGCACTCAGCAGCCCTGCCTGCCAGGCTTCCCGGACGATCCGGTCCAGGTCGGGCTCCACGCCCCCAATGGGTGACTCGCCGCGATTGATCGCGTCCACCTTCCAGGCCGACGTGGCGGAAGCGCGCTGCACGACGACAACGGGCGCAGGCCGGTCCGATCCTTCCAGGATCCGGGCGTGCGCCAGCAGCGCCGCCATGGGCATTCCCACGATGCCGGGGCCCAGGACGGCAATCTTCCGCACGTCCCAGTCGCGCGCTTCACCACGATTCAACGTCAGCGGCATTTCAGCGTCCGTTGGCGGGAGTTCAGTGTTGGTCTATGAATGTCCTGAACCACAGCTCGAGGTTCATGATGCCCCAGGAGCGGCGGCTGAAGGCGGCCTCGTAGCCCATGAGCTTGGCGACTTCGTCGTGGTCGAACAGGCCACGCTCCTGCGTGGTCCGCGACAGCAGCAGGTCCTGGAAGAAGTCGCGGCTCCGTCCCCTCGCCCACAGGTGCAGGGGTACGGGGAAGCCCATCTTGTCCTTGCGCGCCATCACGGCCGGGGGAAGCAGGTCCTTCACGGCCCGCTTCATGACGTACTTCATCTCGCCGCCCTTGAACTTCATCTTGGGCGGCATCCGCGTCACCAAGTCCGCGATGCGGTGGTCCAGGAGCGGCACGCGCGATTCGAGCGACACGGCCATGCTGACCCGGTCCTCCACCTGGAGCAAGGCCGGGAGCCCCGCGACCATGTCGAAATGGGTCATCTTGTTGTAGTACGACAGCGTGTCGGGGTGATTGAAGATCTTCTGGAAGCGCGCGAAGATCCCCTCCCGGTCGTACTGCGCCCGGAAGTCCGCAGTGAAGAGACTGAGCGCCCCGGCGCTGCGGTCCACCAGGCGGAAGTAGCGCCGGTCCATCGGCGCAAACACGTTGTGGCGCCAGAACTGCTGGAGCATCGGGACATAGGCGCGCAGGTACGGCAGGTTCGGCAGAATGGACTCGAGCGAGACAATGTGCTCCCGCTCCTCGTTGGTCTCGAAGATCGCGCCCTTCAGCACCTGCTCGAGGTAGGCCACCATGTAGCGGGCATAGCCACCGAAGATCTCGTCTCCGCCCTGTCCGCCCAGCGCCACCGTCACGTGGTCCTTCGCCAGCCGCGACACGATGTACTGAGGGAACAGTCCCGGGCCGGCGACCGGCTCGTCCATGTGATAGACGAGGCGCGGCAGGAGATCCACGAACTCGTTCTCGGTCGGCAGCACCTCGTGCAGCTCGGCGCCGCACGCCGCCGCCACCTCGCGCGCGTAGACGCGCTCGTCGAATTCCGGGCCCTCGTTGAACGCGCCCGTGAAGGCCTGAACCGACGCGCCGAGCCGCCGGGCTGCGAGCGTGGTGATCACGCTCGAATCCATACCGCCCGAAAGGTGCGTGCCGAGGGGAACGTCGCTCCGGAGCTGGAGCCGCACGGCGTCGTCCAGCAACCGCCGCACCTCGTTGACGAAGTACTCCTCGGTATGGTCCAGGTCCAGATGGAATGTCGGTTCCCAGAACAACGTGTCCTCGATCGCCCCCGAGGCCAGGTCCACCGTCAGGTAGTGACCCGGGCGGACCTTCCGTACGCCCTTGAACAGGGTGCGGTCGTCCAGGACGAACTGGAAGGTCACGTACTCCCGGATGGCGTCGTAGTCGGGCTCCGCGCGCACGGCCGGGTGCCGGAGCAGCGCCTTGATCTCCGACGCGAACAGCAGCACCCCGTCCGCGGCGTAGTAGTACAGCGGCTTGATGCCGAAGTGGTCCCGCGCCGCGATCAGCCGGCGCCGTTGTCGGTCGTAGAGCAGAAAGGCGAACATCCCGTTGAGGGACTTCACGAACTCCGGCCCGTACTCGGCGTACATCTTCAGCATCACCTCGGTGTCCGAAGTGGTGCTGAAGCTGTGTTTCCTCGCCCGCAGTGCCTCCCGCTCCTCCACGTAGTTGTAGATCTCGCCGTTGAAGACGATGGTCGAGGCGCCGTCCGTCATCGGCTGGTGACCGGATGTGAGATCGATGATCGAGAGGCGCTTGTGGTACAGTCCGACCGGGCCTTCGATCAGGTGGCCCTCATCGTCCGGCCCGCGATGGCCCAGTACGGCGGCCATGCCCGCGAGAACCGGTAGGTCCACCGGCCGCCCGTCGGTTCGCACGATGCCCACGATGCCGCACATACCCGGTTACCGCCCCGCGGTCCGGCCGTCGCGCGCGGCCGGCCCGCCCGTAGGCGGGCGGAGCGCGAGGTCGGTCCGCTCGAGGAGCGCACGGGCGTGCGTGCTCATGTTGACCAGCTTGAAGCGCTCGCCCAGGACCGTGAGGACGCGCTGAAACAGCTCCCGCTTGCGAACGCCCGGAAGGTCCATCCCGGGGAAGAAGGCGAGCGCTTTCACCTCGTCGCCACCCAGGAGGTCCAGCGGGTGCAAGAGGAAACTCGGCCCGATGCCGGTGAGGCGGCATGCGGCAAGTGCCGCCTTGAGGTAGCCGAACATCAGGCGCTCGGAGACGCGGCTCAGGTACACCAGATAGCTCAAGTGGAACGGGCTCCGAATGCCCGGGAAAGTGGTGACCGGAATCTCGAGCAGGGTGCGCTCGTTGGCCAGCCGCCAACGGTACGGCTTGATCGGGCGCAGGCCGTCACGGACGGAGCCGAACAGCGCCGCCCGCTTGGCCCGGTCCTCGGGGCTCAGCCGCGCGCTCCAGAAGTAATAGGCGCGCGCCAGCGGACCCAGGAAGGTGGGCAGCGTGGTGGCGTCGTACAGATAGCTACGGTCGAGCAGGATCTCGAACAGGTCCGGACACCAGTTGAACCCCGGACCACGGAAGCCCACGGGACGCTGCCCGGTGGCCCCTACGATGGCCTCCTCGGCCTCCGCGATTTCCCGCTCCAGCCGGTCGCGGGCATAGAGGTGGAGCCACTGCTCGTGCTCGAACGAGTGGTTGCCGACTTCGTGCCCACGCTCTGTCACCGTGCGGAGAGCGGCCGCGTTCTCGGCACGGGCCGCGTCCAGCCCCACCACGAAGAAGGTGATCCCGAGCCCCAGCCGGTCCAGCGCATCCAGCGCAGGCGGCAGGAGAGTGGTCAGGTACGAGGGCCGGCTCTCCCACCCTGCGTCGCCGTGCGTCTTCATGTAAGACCACAGGTTGTCGAGATCCAGCGAGACGCTGGCCAGGGGTCGGTGGTCTGGCATCTATGCGCGGATCCGAGGGCCGGCTGCCGTCCGCGCGCGCAGGTATGGCGCCAGCTCCGCGGTCTTGAGGTTGGCGAGACCGATGACCTCGTTGTTGTTCAGCGTGCCCTGCGCGATCTGAGCCGAGTTGACGACGAACACGTTCTCCAGCGACGTGCGCGTGGAAGGCAACGCCGTCGCGGTGTAGTGGAGCGTGGACAGAGCCAGCACCTCCTTGACGCGCGCCACCTGGAAGACGCGCACGTCGTCGCGGCGGAAATCCGGATACATGCGAGCCAGCGCGTCCAAGAACTCGGTCTCGATCTCCGCGTCGCTCCTGTGCCAGAACGCATCGTCCTGGGTAAGGTAGCGCGGAAGGTACACAAGCGCGTGGCCGCCGAACCGCTCCGTCCCCACCAAGGCCGTCATCTCGATCACAGCCGTGAATGGCACCCACGGCTCCGTGATGTTGGTGACGTAGTATCCGGCGAGTGGCTTCGTGACGAGCAGCGACGCGCACGCCACGCCCTGGTACACCACACGGCCGAGCCTCGCCTTTTCGGCCTCGGTGAGCTGCGGGCATAGCGCCGGAATCCGGCCGCACGCCACGGTCAAGACTACCCGGTCGAAGGCGCGTGCGGGGCCGTCACCAAACCGCACCTCCGCAACCGCCCCGTTGTCCCGCACCTCCTTGGCCGGCCGACCCGTTAGGAACTCGACGCCAAGCCCTTCCAGGTGCGCCCGGAACCGGCGCAGCACCGTATCGTACCCACCCTCGACGTACCCGAACATCTCGCGCTTCATCCCCGACCGGCGCGCCGCGTACATCCGCGCGATGATGGCCCAGATGAACGCCGCGCTGGCGAGACGGTAGTTCTCGCCCAACTTGCTCTTGAGCAGGGGCAGCCAGATCCGCTCGAACGTTCGCCGTCCCGACCACCGCTCCAGCCAATCCGTAACCGGAATGCCCTCCAATCGCCTCACGTCCTTGAGCCGCGACGCAACCAAGATCGTGGCCGCCAGCCGTGCCTTGTCAACCAAAGACAAGGGTGGGAAGCGCACGAACTCCAGGCTGGTGGACAGCGAGTAGAGCTGCCCGTCGGTATAGAACCCCGTCCTCGTCTGACCCCACTGAAGACGGTCTGCCAGGCCGAGCTCGGAGAGCAGCCCTCGGAGGTGGGTGTCCGACATGAGGATGACGTGGTAGAACCGGTCCCACGTGTAGCCGCCGATCTCCTGGGCAGAGGCGAGTCCACCGGGTGCGGCGGCGCCCTCGATGATGGTCACCCGGCACCCCAACGCCCTGAGGCGCAGGGCCAGGGTCATCCCGAGAATCCCGCCGCCGACGACGCCGACGCTACAGGGTGGCGCTTCCAACCCGCGCTCCGCTGGTCACAGGGGGCGTCGCAGAAGGCCGGCGCGGCGCGACGCCGCCCGTGAGACGGAGCCGGACGAGGCTGGCCAGAAGGCCCAGGTGGCCGGCGATCGTGCGCACGACCTTCATCTTCGACCGGCCCAGCATCCGGACCTCGAGCGTGGTCGGGAACTCGACGATCTTCGAGCCCCCGAGGTCGAGCCGGGCAAGCATCTCGGCGACACCCAGGAATCCGCCGCGCTCCAGCACGATGTCGGCCGCCGCACTCTGGCGGTAGACGCGGAAGCAACTGGTGTAGGTAGCGAGCTTGTGGTGGAGCACGCGCCGGTACAGCGCCGACAACGACTTGGACAGCGACAGCCGCCACTTCGGGACGTTCCGCACAGCGCCGTCCCTGTGGTAGGGCGAGGCGGTCACCAGGTCCACGTCGTCGGTCAGGAGGGGGATCATGCGTCCCAGCGTGTGCGGATCATATGTGCAGTCGCAATCAATGGAGCATACAACCTCGGTGCGTGCGTGCCTGAGGCCGGTCATCACTCCCGCCGCCACGCCCCGGTTCCGCTCGTGCCTGAGAAACGTGGCATTCGGCATCGTGCCGAAGATCCGGTGCAGGGCCTCCCAGGTCCCATCCACGCTGGCGTCGTCCACGAAGACGAAGCGCAGGTCGTAGCGGTCGCCGAGCTTCTGCTCGACGCTCTTCAGGGTGTTGGCGAGATACGGGAGGATCAGCTCCTCGTTATAGCACGGCACCACGATTGTAGCGGGCGTGCGCGGCCCCGCGCCCGCGAGCGCAGGTTGCGGCGGTACGATCGCGCGCACCCGCTCCGCCTCGCGCGACGCCACGGCGCGAAACGCCGCCGTCGGCCCCGCCGTACCCAGGCCGAGGTAGTCGGCGACGCCGGTCAACCGATAGCGGCCGAAGTAGTACCGCAGGATCTCCGGCATCTTGTCGAGGTTGCGATACGTCCGGATGCGCTGGAGGAGCGGCGCCGCACTGATCTTCGGCTGCTCCGGGTCCATCTCCCAGGTGTGGAAGTACATCACGAACGGGGCTGCATACGCACGGTCCCAGTGCGCCACCGCTCGCCTGACCATGCCGACTGGGAATTGGCGGAAGTAGTTCCCGCCCGCCACCGGAATCAGCCATCCGAAGACACTCGCCGTCGAGATCGGGAACTCCCACAGCGTCTTGTCGCCGAACTGGTGGGGGTGCGCGAACCTCCGCCACGGCTCCGACGCGTATGACCTGAACGTCGGCGCGATGCTGGAGTCGTACTCGTAGCCCTGCTCCGTGAGTACGTCCAGCGCCCACAGGTCGGCCGGCCTGAACCAGAGGTCCGCGACGCGGTAGCCCAGGATGCGCTGGCCGCTCGCTTTCTGCAGCGCCTCCCGCGAGCGCGCCAGGTCCTCCCGGAACTCGGTGGGGCTCAGCTGCTGGATGTTACGGTGGTAGTACCCCTTGCTGGCAATCTCGTGGCCCCGGTCGGCGATCTCTCGCACCAGCTCGGGGAGCGTGTCGGCGACCCAGCCTAAGGCAAAGAACGTCGCGTGAATGCCGAACTCATCCAGCAAGTCCAGAGTATTCCGCGCGCTCCGCTCCAGCCGGGTCTCGAAGCGGTACCATTCGCCGCGCTGGATGAGGCGGTTGAACGCGCCGACGTGGTAGTAGTCCTCGAGCGCGATCGTCAGGAGGTGGCGCTTGGGGCTCTCAGTCTTGGCGTTCAGCACCGCAGAGGCTCCAGGAAGCACATGTCATCCTTCGAAAGCGTAGCAAGAGCGCGACCACCCGATGGCATGGGGCCAGCCCCTCCAGGCACTCGCGTCATGCTATTATTCTACAAGAGCTTACAGCGTTTCGGCAGGCATGCTGGGCTCTTGCTTCTCAATGTTGCGTGCAACCAACACTTGTAGCACCCGTCCGGTTCACCCTCTCGAGATGGTGTATGCACAGATGGCTCCCCACGCCACCACCGTGAGGCCGAGCGGCCAGTCGCGCCAGAGGGCATCCGTCGGCGACTCGCCGCCCTTGTCCTCCACGATGTACCAGTAACGGAACAGGCCGAACAGCACGAGTGGAATGGTCATTGCCAGTCCCGGGCGCACCTGGAGCACGAAGAGGCTGTAGAACACGATCGCGCCCACGGCCGACATCTCGGCGTATCGGTCCAGGAGCGACACCGTGTACGACCCCAGCACCGTGCGCGCAGCAGCGCCACGCTCCCCGAGTTCGTCGCGCCGCTTGATGGCCGCCAGATAAAGGGCGAGGCAGAGCGTGGTAATGAGCATCCACGACGACAAGACTACCTCGATGGCCACGGCACCGGCGAAAACCCGCAGCACGAAGCCACCTGCGACGCAGAACAGATCCACGACCGGGACCCGCTTGAGCCACAGGCTGTACGCCACGTTTAGGGTCAGATACCCGATCACGACGGCCGCCGTCGCGGGTCGCCACACCAAGCTGGCGAGCAGCAATGCGCTCAGGGCCGCCAGGAGTGCGCGAGCCTGCCCGACCGTGACCGTGCCCGCTGCCAGCGGCCTCGTGTAGCGTTTGAGGGGATGCAGGCGGTCCGCCTCGACGTCGCTGAGGTCGTTGAGAACGTACGTGGCGGACGACGCCACGCAGAACACCAGGGTGGCGATCAGCGCCTCGACGATCGCGGCCTGCTTCGTGAACGAGCCCGAGAACACCAGCGGGGCGAGCACGAACGCATTCTTGATCCACTGCTTGGGTCGAATCAGGCCGAGGAAGTTCATTGGGGAAGCCAAGATAGCCTGCTCGCACGGGTGACGACAGCCTTGCTGGAATGGATCTGGGCCGGCCCATCGCACTTGGCACGGTACGGTTCCTGCTGTATCGTGAGTAGAATCAACAGCTTCCAATCCCTGAGCTTGAAGCCACGGAGGAAACGGTGGGTCGATGGGTGTTCGCGGCCCTTGTATGCGCAGCCGCCCTTGTCTTTGTGCCTACGCCCGCTGCGGCCCAGTACCTCGACCCCGGCGCCAGCAGCGTCATCGTTCAGATCATCATCGCCGGCCTCATCGGCGTCGCGGCGGTACTGAGACTCTACTGGGGTAGGCTCAAGGCGTTCTTCGCATCGCGCCGCAAACCCCCAGCGGGGGCGCCGAGCGACCAACAGGACCGCTAGGTGCCGGGCAGAGTAGCATCCTCCTTTCGGGACCCGTCCGGGCACGTGTACGATATTGGCGGCCGGGTCTTCCGCACGGTGCGCGCTCCGGGCCGGGACGACTTCGAGTTCGTCCGCAGTACGGGGTTCCTGGAGGGTAAGGTGCGGTCCGGGCAGGTGCTGGAGGCCCACCTCGTCCCCAATGAACTGCTCGGCGACGTTGCCCCGGACGCCTGCTATGTCCTGGAGCACCCGCGTCTCGAGTTTGTCTCGCACCCGTACGAGTGGTCCTTCTGGGGATTGCGTGCGGCGGCACTCCTGACGCTGGAGCTGCACCGGGACGCGCTGCGGCACGGCATCAGCATGTCCGACGCCTCCGCCTACAACGTGCAGTTCGACGGCCCCAATCCGGTCCTGATAGACTACCTCTCCTTCCGGCGCTATCAGGACGGCGAGCTGTGGGCCGGTCACCGGCAGTTCTGCGAGCAGCTCCTCTACCCCCTGCTGCTCACGGCGTATACAGGGGTCCCGTTCAACGCCATGCTGCGCAGCCACCTTTCCGGCATCGGCGCTTCCGATCTGCTGGCGCTCCTTCCCGTGTTGCACAGACTCTCGCCGCGCTTTCTGCTGCATGTGGGACTGCCCGCGCGCCTGTCTCGCACGCGCTCCCGGTCCACCGCGACTACCGCGGAGCAGCTGTCCCACACGAAGCTGCCCAAGACGGCGCTGCTGCGCATCCTCGAGGCGATGCACTCGTGGGTCGGCGCTTTGCGCCCGCATCGCCGCCGCACGGCCTGGCAGACGTACGCTGATCTCAACAGCTATTCCGAGGGCGAGCGCGGCGAGAAGGCCCGATTCGTGGCCGAGTTCGTGGCGGCCTCCCGCCCCCGAACCCTCTGGGACCTCGGGTGTAATACCGGGGACTATTCGAAAGTGGCGCTGGAGGCCGGGGCAGGACGGGTGATCGGCTTCGAGACCGACCAGGGGGCACTGGACGCGGCCTTCTTGCGCGCTGAGCGCGAGAAGCTCCGGTTCCTGCCGCTGTATCAGGAACTCCTCAACCCGTCGCCCGACCAGGGCTGGCGGCAGGAGGAGCGGAAGGGGCTCCAGTCACGCGCTCAAGCCGACGCGGTGCTCATGCTGGCCCTCATCCATCACCTGGCCATCGCGAACAACGTGCCGCTGGCCGAGGTCGTGGACTGGGCCACGTCTCTGGCGCCAGCGGGTGTGATCGAGTTCGTCCCAAAGGAGGACCCCATGGCCGCGGCGTTGCTCGCGCTCCGCCCAGACATCTTCCCAGACTATACGCGCGAAGCGTTCCTGGCGGCTCTGGGTGAGCGGGCGGATCTTACGAGCGTGCGGGAGATCACCGGCACCGGCCGCCTCCTGGTGGCGTACCGGCGTCCGTGACACACCCGTCCGTGTTGCAGCGCCCCACGCGGGCCGTGACGATCATTGCGGTCGCCGCCCTGGTGGCCGGTCCACCGCTCAACTATCTGCGGTATAATCGCTATCCGCTGCTCACGCCCGAGGTGCTCCTTCTTACCGCCCTGGCGCTTGCGTGCTCGTTCGGCATCGGCAGCATGCTCAACCGGGCCTCCCGGCCGGTACGCATCGGCGCCTTCTCATTCCTGGCGCTGGTGGCTGTCGATTGGCTGCTCGGCAACTCTAAGTCGTTTACATCCGTGATTACCCCAGGGTGGCTCCTGGCGTTGGTATTCTTCGCGGGGCTCGTTGCGCTCGTGGCGTGCGTGTGGCTGCTGGAACGGCACGTGGAGACAATACTGGCCGTAACCCTCGCCGCGTTTTACGTGGCCGCGCTCCCTACGAGCAGCGCCTACAAATGGAATAGGCAGGAGGTCCCGAAGCTGCGGCACAACGTGTCGCTGCCCCCCGTGCTGTACCTGGTCTTGGACGAGCACATCGGGGTCGAGGGGTGGCCGACCGAATTGGCGAGCGCCCGGGCAACGCAGGCCCGGATACGGCAGTTCTATCTCGACCGGGGCTTCCGTCTGTTCGGCAGGGCGTACAGTGAGTTCTTCTGGACCCATGCGTCGATTCCGACCGTCCTCAATTGGCCGGTCCAGGATCCCCGCCAAGTCGTTGACGATGTCGTCCCGTGGTGGCACTACCGCGTGAAAGTGAACGAATTGTTTGGGAAGCTGAGCAGCGAAGGCTACCGGATCCGCGTCTACCAGTCGACGTATGTGGACTATTGCCGGACACAGACGCACGCGATCCAATCCTGCGAGACATACCCGCTATTCGCCGTCAGTAATATCGCGCTCCTCGACCTCCCGGTGTGGTCGAAGGCAACCTTGGTCGGGATCTACTTCCTAGAGAACAACTCGCGCTTCTATCGGCGCCTCATGAGCGTCTACTCGGCATTGACAGGGCCCAAGAAGAGCACCGGCCACTTGGTGCGGCCAACCTGGGACTGGCACGAGGATCAGTCTGCATTTCCGGACGCGATGGCAGCGCTCGAGCATCTTCAGGCAGATCTTCGCGCTGACGACTCCCGGGGGACGCTCTATTTCGCGCACTTGATCGCGCCTCATCACCCCTTCGTTGCGGACTCTAGTTGCCGCACTCAACCACTCTCCGCCATTCGGCTCGACCACTTCGGAGACAGATCTCCAGAGGAGCGGGCCCACTTGTATGACCTGTATGCTGCGCAAGCTGGCTGCCTGTACCGGCGTTTGGAAGCCCTATTCCGCATGATTGACTCCATCTCCGGCGGTCAGCAGATGGTGGTGATTGTCCACGGCGACCACGGGTCCCGCCTCGGCCTTCACGATCCGACGCCAAGCCGTCTGGAAGAACTGCAGCCGTCCGATTTCACCGACGCATTCTCCGCGCTCTTCGCCATACGGGCGCCCGGCATTCCGCCGGGGTACGATCAGCGGTTCGTCCCGATCAACGAGCTGGTCGGTCGTGCGCTGGAGGCCGGCTTCGCCCGCATCGATGTTCCCGAAACCGAAGCGCACGTGGTCAAACTCGACAGCATGAAGGCAGGCTCGCCGTTGCTGACACTGCGCTTGAGTGATACCGCGCTGGCGCTGCCGCGCGGCGCAGCCGGCGCGACCCAAAAGCGTCCTCGCTGACTGACCACAAAGCCCAGCATGGGCACCCCGCCGGACATGGGGCGCTTCACGGCAGCCATGCGGGCGCGGGGCACTCATTTGGCAACCGCCGGGTGATCCGGGTGATTGGCCGGTCCCCATCGTTTGCTCCGACCAACCAAATGCATTACAATGGCGCCGCCCGGTAACAGGTCCCGCTACTCTGGGGGTTGTATGAACATCGACAAGTTGAGCAGCCTCGGCAGCAGGATTTGCTTCGCAGCAGCCCTCATTTGCCTTGTAGCAGGGGTCGTCGAGGGGGTTCTGACCTTCTTCAATGTGTCAATCCGAACTGGGTACGGGGCGGGGCACCTCCTCGTACTTGGCGCCATCTTCCTTCTCCCCGTCGTTACCGTGCTGCTCCGAGAAATCAGAGACGAAGTGCGAAAGCAGAAGCACGGTTAGCTGCTAGGCGTCGGCTCCCGTTGCAGAGAAGAGCGCGACGGAGGGCTGATCCCTGGAACCGCAGCCGCTAGGCGGTTGCCGCGAGCCACGTCTCGAGACGGGCGAGGTCGCCCTCGCGCAGCAAGCTGTGGGTGGGCAGAGTGATGAGCCGCGCGGCCAGCATCCGCGCTCCGACGAACGTGTCGCCTAGATTCCCCACTCGTGCGGCAAAGCCCTCCAAGTCGCATAGCGCCCTCGGATAGCCCGGCATGACCCCAAGCGCACGCGCCGCGGGGGACTCCGCCGCCGACCGAACTGCTGGAGTGGCCAGGAACGGCAGGCGCAGGTAGCCAGGCTCCGCGCCAGCCAGCGCAAGCACGGGCGACAGACCGGGCTCACGGCGTACCAGCAGGCGTGCCGCATTGGCTCGGCGAACGCTGGCTTCGCGCTCGCCCAGCGACAGTGTCACTCCGAGGGCGCTCAAGGCCACTGCGCTCATGGCTCGCGTTGGCGGCGGCGCGTGATACCGCGTCTCGCCAAGCTGCAGGAATGGAAGCGCAGACGGAACGACGTAGAGGGAAGGACTGCCGAGGAGCCACTGCGCCTTGAGCTGGATCAGCTCCCGGACGCCCCGGACCGAAGGCAGTAGCTCACTCCGCGCACGGTCCATTACCGAAGCCGCGGCGTCGCCGTGCGCGAGGAGCGCCCCTCCCCGGCCCGCGGTGACCCCCTTCCCGCGGCCGAAGCTCAGCACCACCAAGTCGCCGAACGAGCCGAGTGGCCTGCCGCGCAGGCTCGCGCCCGCGCCCTGTGCGGCGTCCTCGATCAGCCACGCCCCAATCCGCTCGGCGGCCGCCCGCACCGGCTTAGGGTCGGCCGGCACGCCGAACAGATGAACGAGCACGACAGCGCCCACTCCCCGTTCCAGCGCGCGCCGCAACGACTCCAGCTCCGGCGCCAACGTCTCCGGCACGAGATCGTAGAGCACTACCGGGGCGCCTGCGCCGTCGGCGGCGGTGGCCAGGTCGTAGCAGCTGTAGGCGGGGAGCGCGACCGCGGTTCCGGGGCGCTGCGCCAAGCAACCCCGGATGGCCAGCGTGAGCGCACCTGTGCCGCTATCGGTGAGCAGGACATCGGACGCGCCGAAGGCATCCGCCAGCGTAGCCGTAACGTCGGCTCGTGCCGAACTGGAGCCGCCGACGAGGTCCGCCGCGCCCGCGATCACCGCCCGCAAGGGCAGCGGCGAGTAAGCTGGCAGCTGACGGCGCCAGGTCACGGGATGCCGCGGACGATGCGAGGGCCGAGCGCGGTCGCCAGTGCGAGCGGCAGCCGCTGCCAGAGCCGCGGCCCCCAGCTGTATGCCCCGTCGTCAGGCGAGGGCGTGTGTATCTCGTGCCCTGCCTTGGAATGCTCGTACCAATGGAGCGGAACGTCCCGTCCACCCCACTGCAGCTTGAAGCGGTGCGTCCCCCCTCCCGGCGTGCAGCGTCCGAAGTTGAAGACCCGGAGCCCCTCCTTGGTCGCACGCTCCATGAAGGCCCAATACACCAGCATGTTCGGCGCGAGACGATTGAACTCTCTCAGCGCCGAAGCCCAGGTCATCTCGAACTCACCGTTCCAGCGGAATCCGCACCCGCAAGCGACGACTCGGTCCCGCAAGTACGCACAGCCGAACCAGACGTCCTCCGGAAAGTGCACCGCGATGCGCTCGAACAGGCGGCGCGGTTGGGCCGGCGTGCCGAGGTCGCGCATGTGCCGGGCGAACACGCCGTGGAAGGCGCCGACCTGGTCCAGGCCGAAACGCACCGTCACACCTTCCTTTTGCGGCCGGCGCACCTGGCTTCGGACCTTGGCATCGAGGTCGCCCCACAGCCGTTCGGGGTCGCCACTTGGCAGATCGAGTAGCACGGTGATCTTGCGATGCGAGACCGGCAGGTTGACGGCGAGCGGGACCCTGCTCCGCAGCTCGAGGAGCTTGACTCCGTCCGCGCGCGCGATTCCCACGGCGTGTTCCACCAGCGCCTTCACCGCTTCCTCGCTGCCGAGCGGTCCGCCGTAGTTCAGGAACGGCATGGAGACGAGGTAGTGGCCGAAGAGCAGGCTCTTCACCCGCACCAGCGGGAGCACGCCGGCGAGGTGGCCGTCAGCGTCTCGGACGGCCAAGTAGAGGCACTCGTGGCCGAATACCTCCTCGATGACCGAGCGCCAGCCGTACAGATGGAAGTGCGTCCAACCGGAGGAGGCCCGGACGAGCGTGTCCCAGTCCTCGGCCCCCCCGTCGTAGCGCTCGACGCGCAAGGTCACTTTGCCCCGCCGGCCCTCGCGACGGCGTCAGCCGCCCCGGTGGCGCCCAGGCCGAGGGCCGGCGCGATGGAGGTAAACCGAAACTCGCTCAGTAGTCGCTCCAGGCGCGAAGCGGTGCGCGCCAGTCCGCCGTAATGACGCAGCCGCGTGAGCCAAGGAACGTCCACACGGGGCTGGGCCGGGTCTATCTCCCACGGGTGGATGTAGAAGGTGCCCGAAACGCCGCGGCGCTCAGAGTCCCTCAGCGCAGACCGAACCAAGCCGTACGGAAGAAGCCGGAAATACGCCCCGCCGGCCGCGGGCAGGTTCACGCCACCGATGCGGAGTGTGGCCGGTGGAATCTCCGCCAGGCGCCCGGTGCGGCGCTCGAGCCAGTGGGGCTCGCGCCGGCCCGTCGCATAGCCGTAGCCGGGCCGCCGCACGGGAAACAGGCTCGAGTCGTAGCGATAGCCTTCCTCGACGAGGATGTCGAGCGCCCACTCCCGTCCCGGCACGATCGAGAAGCTCGGCGCGCGGAAGCCGAGGACCGGTGCGCCGGCCAACGCCTCCAGCGCCGCCTTGGTGCGCCGGACCGAGACCCGAAACTCCTCGGGGGATTGCTGCGTCACGCGCCGATGATCCCAGCCGTGCGAGGCCACCTCGTGGCCCGCCCGCGCGATCGCCTTCACGACATCGGGGTGCCGCTCGGCTACCCACCCGAGAACGAAGAAGGTGCCCTGCGCATCATGGCGGGCCAGCAGATCGAGCAGGGCCCCCACGTTCGAGGCGACGCGGCTCTCCAGTGCATCCCAGCGGTCGCGGGAGAGATGCGGCTCGAAGGCCGAGACCTGGAAGTGCTCTTCCACGTCAACCGTGAAATGGTGCCGGAGCATTGGGCCTATGAGTGTAGTGAGCGCCGGCAGTGGCGCAATGGTCGCCCGGCACTGGGGAACCTCGTATCTTGGAGCGCTGGCCGGGGCGTAGCCGACGTCATTTCAGCGCTCCACATCCCGACACGCGGACGATACGGATGGGTGAACTGCTGGTGGTCGATCTGGACCACACGCTGGTCAAAGTGGACCTGCTGGTGGAGCAGCTCCTGGTCGCGGTCCGGACGCGGCCGCTGACGCTGCTGCGCGCGATTCGGGCTCTGGTCCCTGGCGGCGGAGGCAGAGCGGTGTTCAAGGGGGTCATCGCCGGCGCCGCCGACGTGGACGCCGCCTACCTCCCCTACCGGGATTCCGTCCTCGCGCTGATCGACGCCGAGCGCCGGGGCGGCGCAACCGTGGTGCTCGCCTCCGCGTCGCACTTCTCAGGGGTAGAGAGGGTCGCGCGCCATCTCGGCCGCTTCGATCGCGTCTTCGGCACAACAGACCGCAACCTCAAGGGCAGCATGAAGTTAGAGGCGATCAGGGGAGCCTTCCCGGCAACTCCGTTCGCCTACATCGGGGACTCCGCGGCGGACCGCCCACTGTGGTCCGCGTGCAGCCGTGCCATCGCTGTCAACCCGAGCGCGCCGCTCCGGCGGTGGCTGGGCAGGCTTCCGGTGCCGGTGCAGGTGTTACGCGACGACGTCGGGCTCATCGGAGCCGTGGCGCGCCAGCTGCGGGCGCACCGCTGGATCAGGAACCTCCTGGTATTCCTGCCGCTCATCGGAGCGCCCTGGGCGCCCGGCGCAGCAGTCCGCGCCGCAATCGCGTGTCTCTCACTCTCCCTCCTGTCGTCGGCTGGCTACGTGCTGAACGACCTCGCCGACTTGCAGGGCGATCGCCGGCATCCAGTGAAGCGGAACCGTCCGCTCGCGTCCGGTGACCTGCCCACCGGCGCGGCGATTCTGCTTTTCGCCGCCCTGCTGCTCGGGGCGGCCGCTCCGGCGGTCGCCCTGCCCGGAGGGTTCGCTGCGGCACTGGCCGGGTTCTTCGTGGTGAGCGCCGCCTACTCGATCTGGCTCAAGCAGCTGCTGGTGGTGGACGTCTTCGCGCTGGCGGCGCTGCACAGCCTCCGGATCGTGGCCGGCGCTGAGGCGATGGGGGCCGGGCTCTCGCCGGCGCTCCTGGCCTTCGCGGTTCTGCTGTTCGTCGGCCTCGGGCTGACAGGGAGGTACGTTGAGGTCACTCGTGCCGAGCTGCCCAGCGATGTCGGGATGGGAGCCTATCGGCAAGAAGATCACGAAGCGCTGTTCACCATCGGGGCTGCCTGTTCCCTGCTCGCCGCGCCAGTGCTCATGCTGTATCTGGCCGGCGATGCGTTGCGCCAAACCGCCGCGCACGCCGGGCCGCTCCTTCTGACAGTGCCCCTGCTGGTGTACTGGATTGGCCGCTACCTGATCCTCGCGCACCGCGAGGAGGCACCAGACGGTCCCTTTGATTTTGCGCTCCGCGACAAGGCTACCTGGTGCGTCGCGGCGCTGGCGCTCGTCCTGATCCTGCTCGGCCGGGCGTGAGCATGAGGGAGACCCTGGCAGTCTGCTACGGCACGCGGCCCCAGATCATCAAGGCCTCGGTGCTGCTCGAGGAACTCGCTCGCAGCTGGGACGTGCTCTCGGTGGATACGGGCCAGCACTACGACTACGAGCTGAACGCGCTGCAATACGAGCAGCTCGGCGTGCGGCCGCCGCAGGTGTACCTCGAGGTGGGGTCCGGCGATCACGCGACCCAGACTGGCGCTATCCTCGCCCGGGCCGCCGAGGTGCTTGCCCAGCGTCGGCCGGCGGCGGCGGTGGTGGTCGGCGACACGAACAGCACGCTCGGTTGCGCGCTGGCGGCCGTGCAGCTGCGCATTCCCGTCATCCACGTCGAGGCGGGGATGCGCGGGACCGACGCGATGATGGCGGAAGAGGTCAACCGCCGGATCGTGGACGTCATCAGCACGGTGCTGTGCGCCCCATCGGAAACGGCAGCGCGGCGGCTCAGGCTCGAGTACGTGGCGGGGACGGTCATATTGACCGGGGACGTGGCGCGGGACGTGCTGGTGCGCAACCTGGCTCGCGTGCCCCGGGCGGCGGATACCACCGACTGGCCGCTCACACCGGCAACCCCATTCGTGTTCGCGACGCTGCACCGCGCCGAGCTCACCGACAACGCGGATCACTTCGCCGGGGTCGTCCGCGCGCTGGGCGGCCTCGACTTCCCCGTCGTGCTCGCCGCCCACCCTCGGACCGGGGCCGCGCTGGAGCGGCACGGGCTGCTCGACCAACTGGCGTCGAGCGTGCACCTCCGCCCTCCCCTCGGCTACCTGCAGTCGCTAGGGTGCGTGCGCGACGCGGCGGCCGTGGTCACCGATTCGGGCGGCGTGCAGCGCGAGGCGTACTGGCTCGGCACCCCGTGCGTGACGGTCCGGAAGGAAACCGAATGGGAGGAGACCGTGCGGCTCGGAGCCAACGTCCTGGTCGCTCCCGCTCAGGTCGCTGAGGAGCTCGCCCCGGCCGTCGGGCGCCAGGCCAGCCGCACGGGCGCAGCACGCAGTTGGGACCGCGACGCGTACGGAACCGGGGAGGCCGCCGTGAGAATCAGGGAAGCCATCGAGCAGTGGCGCACGGGAAGCCCGGCATGAAGGACACGCTTCTCGCCTTGCCCAGATGAGCGCGCCGCCGTCCCCTCTCAGCCCTAGGCCCCTCATGTCCGGACTCCAGCTCACCGAAATGCTCGTGGTGTACGCCGTAATCGGCACGGTCGGCCTCCTCATGATGAAGCGCGGCCTCCCGACCGATGTGTCCATCTTCCCCCTGAGTCTCGCGTCCGCACTGCAGTTTGGCCGGCGCTGCCTGAATGTGCTCGTGATCGTGGGATTTCTTTGCTATGCGGGGAGCTTCGCGCTCTCCCTTGTGATCCTGGCGGCGCGCCCGCTCAGCTTTGCATACCCGCTCATGGCCGCCGTCGCCTATGTGGCGGCCCTCGTTGCGGCTATCGTCGTGCTCGGCGAGCGCGTGACGCTGGTAGGGGTAATCGGCGTCGCGTTGATCGGGGTAGGCATCCTCTTGGTGGCCCGCTCGACGTAACCGGCTCACGACGCGGCGCTTGCTACAGCTTTTGCAGGTCCGTTGCAGATCTCGGCTTCAGCCTCGAGGACCCCGTCCCGGTGGGAGCAAGCACTCCCACGATGTTGAACTTGTTGGACGGCACGAAGAGGCCAGGGACGACGAACCCGGCCCTTTGATCGAGAAGCACTTCGAGGCTTCCGCTGCCATCCGAAACCGTCAACTTGTAGCTTCCCAGCACGGTCGCGGTGTCGGTGATCGTCGCGTTGTTGACGACGACCAGCTGCGCATCGCGCGTTCCACCCGCAGCCGTCGCCGCAGTCGCGGTGGTCAGCGTCGGCGCCGTCGGGAAGAGCCCCTGCCCAAGGGCGGTCGTCGTGCCGGCGTCCAGGGTCGGCTGACCCGCGCGGCTCGCCGTCGTCGCGCGAACACGCACGGAGTCGCCAGCCGCCACCGTCGCACGCAGCCGCGTCAGCCGGATGGCGCCGGACGTATCCGCCAGGTGCACCGTCGAGTCCGAAAACGTCGTCGAGCCGTTGAGCGCCACCCCCACGACGACGACCCGCTGCCCCCCGGCCAGCGTCCGGGCCTTGGCGATGCTGATCACCGGCAACGGAATCTCCGTCAGGTCCGCCGCGGAGCGCGGCCGGAGCCGCCAGGTGCCCGTCCCCGTCGGCGCCAGTACCCCCAATACGTCGAACTTAGTCCCGGGCACGAAGTCCGCTGGCAGGTTCGCCGGCTGGAAGCTCACGTCGGCCGTCCGGTCCAGTTCAATCTCAAGCGCGCCGCTGCTGTCGCTGGCCGTCAAGACAAAGCTGGTCGAGGTCCGCGCCGTGTCACTGATGATCGCCCCGTGGACGATTACCAGCTGGGCGTCCCGCGTCCCGCCCGCCGCGCTCGCGGCGGCCGCGGTCGTCAGGGCCGGTGCCGTGGGGAAAAAGCCTGTGCCCAGCGGCGTGGTCGTGCCGCCGTCCAGGGTCGGCTCGCCGTTGCGACTCGCCGTCGTCGCCCGGGCCTTCACCGAATCGCCCGCAGCCACCGTCGTCCGCAACCGGGTCAGCCGGATCGCCCCGGAGGTGTCGGCGAGGAAGATCGTGGTATCAGCAAAGGTCCCCGAGCCGTTGAGCGCCACCCCCACCACGTTCACGATCTGTCCAGCCGGGAGCGCGCGCGCCGCCGCGATGCTGATCACCGGCGGCGGGATCAACGTCAAGTCCGTCGCCGTGCGCGGCCGCAGCCGCCAACTGCCCGTCCCCGTCGGCGCCAGCACACCCACCAGGTCGAACCTGTTCCCGGGAACGAAATTCCCTGGCAGGTTCGCCGTCTGGAAGGCGGCATCGGCCGTCTGGTCCAGCTGCACGCCCAGTGAACCACTGCCGTCGCTCACCGTCAGCACGAAGCTGGTCGCCGTCCGCGAGGTGTCACTGATGATCGCCCCGTGGACCACGACCAACTGCGCATCGCGCGCCCCGCCCGCCGCGCTCGCCGCCGCCGCGGTGGTCAGGGTCGCCGCCGCGGGAACGCGACCCGGGCCGAGCGCGAACACGGTTGGGTCTTCAAGCGTCGGCTGCCCCCCTCTGAGGCCCGTAGTGGCCCTGACCCGCAGGCTGTCGCTGGCCGCGAACGTCCCGCGGACACGCACCAGCCTGATGGAGCCCGAGGTGTCCGCGAGCTGCGCGGTCGAGTCGGCGAAGGTGGCCGCGCCGTCCAGCGCCACGCCGGTGACGAACACCCGCCTGCCCTGCGGCAGCGCGCGCGCCTGCCTCACCGTGACGAGCGGGAGGCCTGCCAGCACGTTGACGCGCACCGTGTCCGCGGACCCCACGGTGAAGGTCTGGCTGTCCACCTTGACGACCTGCAGCGTGTCCGCGAAGCCGGCCGTGTCCAGCTTCAGTGTGTACAAACCGACCGGCACACCGACGAACCGGTAGGACCCGTTCGACTGCGTGGTCTGGACCAGGCCGGTGTCCAGCCGGCCGGCGAGGGCCAGCCGCACCTTGACGCCGGGCAGCGAGTCGTCGCCCGCGTCGATCACCCGCGAGCCGTTGGCGTCCACGACCGCGAAGCCGGTCACCTGCCCCGTGCCGGTGATCCCCGTGATCCGGTTCTCGCCCTCGTTGGTACAGCCGAAGGCCGCGAGGGCCACGGCCACTGTCGCACGGAGCAGCGGAGCGCGGCGCATCAGAAGCTGAACCTCAGCCCTGCCCGCACCGTCGCACTCGGCGAGCGGCGGACGAGCAGCTTGCCGAAGTTCGGATTGGCGACCAGGGGCACCGTGACCACCGTCCCGGCGGCGTTCATCGTGATCGTCCGGGAGGGGTCAACCAGGTAGAGCGCGCGATCCACCACGCCGTCGTCCGTCGTCAGCAGGTTGAGGCCGTCCACGACGAGTTCGGCCGGGAGGCCGCCCACCGTGAGCAGCCGCACGACCAGCCGGGCGTCGAAGCTGGTCACGTCCGGCCCGCGGCACGAATTCCGCGCGGCGAGAGTCCCGATCTGCTGGCGCAGGCACGCCCACTTGCCGATGACGGCGGCCGCGGCTTTGACGGTGTCCGACACGTAGGCCGGGTCGTTTCCCGAAGCGCCGTCGCCGTTGGCGTCCACGCCGTCCCGGAACCCTGGGGTGAACGGGGCGCCGGAGCGATACCGCACGATGCCCGCCAGTCGCACGGCCCCATACGACCACTCGGCGCCGAGGGCCGCACGGTGCGGCACATCGAGATCGGACCGGCCATCGCGCCAGTCGGCCTGCCCCGTGACGCCCGGGAACGGCGAGAGCTGCTGCTCGGGCGTGCTCCCGAGTATGCCGGGGGTGTTGTCGGTGGTGCGCGAGTAGGTGTAGCTGGCCCAAAGGCTCAGGCCTTGCTCGCGAATCCGCTCCAGCGAGACCGTCACGCCCCAGTAGTCGGAGAAGCCCGTGGGGTCGAGCGCCCACACTGCGTCGAAGTCGCTGAACCGCCGGTTGCTCCCCGGGGTCGCGACCAGCATCGAGCCATACTGCTGCAGCGTGCCGTACACCGGGCGCCCGTACTGGTCGTGCATCTGCGGGGCCGTGCCGAGGTTCAGGTCGCTCCGCTGCGGAAGAAAGCCCGTGTGGCGATACTGGCCGGCGACCTGTAGCGACGTGCCCGCACCCAATTCCCGCGCGACGCTGAGGCTGGCTCTGCCGGTGCGCGGTGGCTCGAAGCCGGAGTTGAGGAACGTCAGCACCGGCCCCGTGACCGGCGCCACGGTCGAGTCGGGCACGCCGGGCCACGCGCCGAGCGCCCCGACGCCGCGGCGGATCTGCGCGCTCCCGTCATGCGACAGGACCTCGGCGACCACCGCCGGGTCCAGCCCCTCCGAGAAGAGCCCGGCATCGCCGCGCAGCAGCCATTCGCGCCGCGGGCCGGCGGACCAGCTGAAGGCGAACCGCGGGCTCGCTCGCACCTTCGGCCTCGGGATCACCTGGTTCGCCAGCCCCGTGAGGCGCAGCCAGGCGGTGTCGGCCGTAAAGGTGCCGCTCGGCACCTCGCCCTCGAACCGAAGGCCGAACAACACGCTCAGGCCGCTCACCGGCGTCCAGGCATCCTGGAGGTAGCCGGCTACGGAGCGGATCGTGAACGAAGCGTCCGGCACACCGCCGACGGCCTGCACGAAGGAACCTCGGCGCCGGGCGAGATCGCCCACGGAGCCGAACACGTACGTGCCGGCGCTCCAGGGATCGTACGAGATGTCGTGGCTGGTCCAGGTCGCCTCGAGGCCCGCCTTCAGATCGTGTGGGCCGGCACGAAAGAGGAGCGCGCCCGAGGCACGGGTCGCGTCCCGCTCGAAGCTGCCGGGAACCGCGCCGTCGGATCCTGCCGAGAGCCCGTCCGACACGATCACCGTGCCCGGCAACACCGGCGCGGAATAGTCGCGCTTGCTGCGATCCACCGAGAGCGAGAGTTCCGCCCGGAGGTTCGAGAACAGATGCGAGCTGAGGGCGGCCGACGCGGAAATGTCCCGCGCATCGAGAGATGTGCCGAGCCCGACCTGGCGCCCGGAACCCAAATCGAAATTGCCGGACGAGAGGTTGGTCACCGCCGCGCGCAGCGCCACGGACTGCCCGCTCGCAACTTGCCAATCGAGCCGGCCGAAGGCCGTAACCACGTCGGTCTGCTCGGTCACCGGGCTGGGATAGGCTGACAGATCAGTCCGGAGCGAGTCGCGCGCCAAGGTCACCGCGAGATTCGCCTGCGAGTCGTTGGGCCAGGGCGACGCGAATTGCGTCCGGAGCCGCCGGGCATCCACGCCGATCTGCCCCCAGGCCGTATCGCGCACCAGGGGACCGCCGACGACCATCCCGCCGCGCAGGCTGCCGTCGGCGAAATCGCCGTAGCCCCGCAGCCGCGCGTCGCGCGGAGCGCGTGCGCTAAAGGCGCTGACCAGCCCGCCCCCGAAGCCGGGCCATTCGACGTCGGTCCCCGAGGCAATCTCCGCATGGTCGAGGCTCGAGAACGGGATTCCGAGCGCCGAGAGATCGGTGCGGGACGAGCCGGGGTTGTTGGCTGCGACGCGGGGAATGCCGTCCACGCCGACGGCTCCGAGCCGGTCGGGAAGGCCGTCAATCCCGAGTCCGCCCGAGGAGACCGAGGCCAGAGTGGCGATTGCCGGGACCCTGCCCAGCGGATCCACCAGGTCGGCCAGCTCGTGCCCGGGGTCCCAGGTGCCCCGCGCCAGGGAGGCGTGAGCCGCCCCCTCGACGTAGGCCATCGTGTCCACTTGCGTGACCGGCGGTTCCGCCGGCGTGAGTCGCAGGTCGAGGGTCACCGCCGAGCCCGGGCTCACCGTCACGTCCAGCACGACGAGGGGACGGAAGCCCAGCCGCTCCGCGCGCAAGTCGTAACTGCCGGGGGTCAAACCGCCGCTCCGATAGGCTCCGGAGGCGTCGGTCACGATCATCCCCTGCCACCCGGCCGCGCGGTGCGTGAGGGTCACCTCAACGCCCGGGAGGCGTCGGCCTCCGGTGTCGACCGCGACGCCGACGATTGCGCCGGTCGTGACCGTCTGGGCGCGGGCAGGGACGGCGGCGAGCGCCGCGAGTGCCAACGCGAGCGTGCCGGCCAGCGGCATGGAGCCATAGCGTGGGAGAGCGTAAGCCATCAGTCGGCACAAACTTAGGGGACGCGTCCCAATCGGGCAATGCGCCGCCCACCACTCCGCGCGCCGGCATCGAGGAGGATAGATTCCTCGTCCATGCTGACGGACAGGCTGCGATTCCTCGCGCAGGGCGCGCGCCACCTCCCCGACCGGATGCTGCACTCGTGGCGCCGCCGGGCCGCGGCAGGACATCTAGCGCATCAGCCGTTGCCTCGCGCGGTTCTGTTCGTCTGTCACGGCAACATCTGCCGCAGCCCGTACGCGGCCGCGGTCGCACGGAAACTGCTACCAGCGGGGGTCACCGTCGAATCCGCCGGCTTCATCGGGCCTGGCCGCCCTTCCCCACCCGAGGCCGTCGCGGTCGCGGCCGAGCGCGGGGCAGATCTGACGTCGCACCGTTCGCAACTGATCACGGCCGAGCATCTGAGCCGCGCCGACATCATGGTCGTCATGGACCCGCAGCAACGGCGCCACCTCATTGCCATGCGACCGGCGCTCTCCGACCGGGTTGTGCTCTTGGGCGACCTGGACCCGGAGCCGATCACGAGGCGCGCCGTGCCAGACCCCGTGGAGCAGCCGAGTGAAGTGTTCCGCTCCTGCTACGACCGCATCGAGCGGTGCGTCCGCGTGTTCGCGGCGCTACGGCGTGAGGGCTGCGACGACGCCCAGAGCTAGGGCGGCGACCTGGAGCGGAGGAGTTGGCGCGAGACCGAGAAGCGGAGGCAGAGCGAGCACTCCCGCGACGACGATCGCGACCGCGGCATAGCCGTAGCGGTTGCGTCGGACCGTGAGACCGACCGGTAGCCCCAGCAGGAACATGAACAGGCAGTCCAGCGCGGCCTGGCCGGCTGCGCCCATGCTGGGCACGAACTGCACCAGTCCCCACGCCTGACCCGCAGTGTAATCCAGGCCGCACCGCTCCCGGCTATTCAGCCGAAGGCAGTAGCCGGACCGAGCGCCACGCAGTTCCAGGTTGATGGTGTCGCCGGGGGCGAGTCTGACCAGCGCTCCGCGCCACCTCAGATCCGGCTGGTCGAGGCGGAGGTCACCGGCATGAGTGCTCACCTGCAGCACGAGATCGTCGCGGTCAACGCCGACGAGCAGGATCTCGCGCTGCTGCTCATCGAATATGCTGAACAGAGGCGCGAGCCTCTCGGTCCGGGGACCTGCGATCGCCCTGACGCGCAACCGCTCGCCCGCCGAGAGCTGCTCTCGCACGCCTTTCGAGTCCTGGAGGCGCCACGACGGGAGCTGCATTCCACCGATCTCCGCCTCCAGCACCTTGCCCCGGTACCACTCGAACTGACCCAGCTGCGCAGTCCACTGGCCGTAGTAGATCGTGGGCGGGAAGGCAGGCCGCAGAAGCAGGCCGGCGCCCGCGATCACGGCAAGAACCGCGGTCGCTGCAACGAGGCCGCCGAGCCTGAAGCGACGGCGTGCCGGGTACCAGCAGACAAAGCCCACGCCCACCGCCGCACCAGTCGTGTTCCAAATGATATCAGCGAGCGTGGACTCGCGGCCCGGTATCCACAGCTGGGCGATCTCTATGGCGGTAGAGAGCAGCAGGGCCAGTGCGACGGTCTTTCGAGCGGATACGGCGGAGCAACCTAGAGCGATCCCGAGCGGCACGAACAGCACGACGTTGGCGATGGCATCCGCCAGGCCGAAGTCACCACACAGCACGCACCATTGAAAGGTTCCGGTATCCGGCCCGGACCCCGGCACGAGTGTGGCGCCGAGGACGACCCCGAGGCTCGCAATCAGGAGCGTGGCACACAGCCATCGCTTGCGTGCCGCCGGCCTCACCGGTGCCACATCCCGCCGGCTACGCGCTCAGGCCTACTTCGGCTTCCGCAGCTCTTCCCTGATCTCCCTCAGCAGCACGGTCATGACGGGGATGAGGAACATCACGGCGAATTCGGCCAGACGCCCCGGACGGTATCCGATCGCGAACGCCACGCCGAGCCGTAGCAGGAGCCACTCGAGGATCGCCACCACAAACAGGATGAAGGCTACGGCGAAGCACACCCGACTGCCGATGCTGCTCCACTTGTTGACGTCCATGCGACCCCCTGTGGCGGGATGGATGAAGTTCCGACGCCATTGTACCTCGCCGGGGACCCACGAGCAAACGAACGGGTCCGGCGGCCAGCTTTCCTGCTCCTGCACGATGTCATTCACGCCGTGAATGACAATCATTCATGGCGTGAATCACCAAGCCCAAGAGGCGGCGCCGTCCAGGCGCCGCGTCCGCGAGGGGCTCACTTTGTCAGAGGAGGCGCTGCAGCGCGACGATAGTGCCGGCGATGGCGAGCCAGGCGCCCACCCAGAAGCCGAACATCCAGCGGATGAGTCGCGTTTCCTGGCGCCCCATCTCAGAGCGCAGCTCAGCGGTCTGCTGCCCGAGCCGAGCTTCGAAACGGCCGAAGTGCGCCTCGAACAGCTCCCGGAACTCCTGCCGGTAGCTCAGATCAACAGCGTTCAACCAGTTCACAAGCTCGTCCGCGACCTCGTCGCCCAGCTTCTCGTAGAACTTCCGGGACAGCTTCGCGGTGATCGGCATGCGGCACCCCTCCCTTGGGGCGCCAACCTAAGCGTACGCTCGGCGCGCCGAGAAGCGCAACGACTGCGGCAAGGTGCGAACGACTGCAGCCCGCTACTCCAGGTGCCTGACCTCCGCCACCAGCTTCTCGAGCATCTTCTTCGCGTCGCCGAAGAGCATGAAGGTCTTGGGCTAGCCGGGGTTCATGCTCCGCTTCATCACGATGACGTTCTTCGCCTTGCCGGGCCGGTTTCCCTTCTCGACCTCCCCCTGCCCACGCCGCGGCCGCGAGCGGCTCGCTCTATCAGAGGAGGCGGTGCAGCGCGACGATAGTGCCGGCGATGGCGAGCCAGGCACTGACCCAGAAACCGAACATCCAACGGATCAGCTTGGTCTCCTGGGCGTGGAGCTTGCTCCCAAGCTCGGACTGGACTTCTCCGAGGCTGGAACGGAGTTCACCTCGGAGCTGGCCCAGCTCTGACCGCAGCTCCGCAGTCTGCTGGGCCAGGCGCGCCTCGAACCGGGAGAAGTGGGTCTCGAACATCTCCCGGAACTCGGACCGATAGCTCAAGTCAACCGTGTTGAACCAATTCACAAGCTCGTCCGCGACCTCGTCGCCCAGCCTCTCGTAGAACTTCCGGGACAGTTTCGCAGTGATCGGCATGCGGCACCCCTCCCTTGGGGCGCCAACCTAAGCGTACGCTCGGCGCGCCGAGAAGCGCAACGACTGCGGGAAGGTGCGAACGACTGCAGCCAGCTACTCCAGGTGCCTGACCTCGCCCACCAGCTTCTCGAGCGTCTTCTTCGCGTCGCCGAAGAGCATGAAGGTCTTGGCATCGGCATCCCGTAGATCGGGCTGGAGGTGTCGTGCCGCGCGGCGGGGTTCACCACGTCGTTGGCCCCGACTACGACCGCCACGTCGCACCGGTCGAACTCCGGGTTGATCTCGTCCATGTCCTTCAGCTTGTCGTACGGCACGTTGGCTTCGGCCAGGAGCACGTTCATGTGCCCCGGCATGCGGCCGGCGACCGGGTGCACGGCGAACTTGACGACGCCGCCGCGCTTCTCGATCTCGTCGGTCAGCTCCTTGAGTGCGTGCTGGGCCTGCGCGACCGCCATCCCGTAGCCCGGGATGAAGATGACCGAGCGCGCGTAGCCGAGCTGCACCGCCGCGTCCTCGACGGTGAGGGAGCGCACCGTCTTCCCCTGCGCCGACTTGAGGGAGGCCGCGGCCGTATCCGCGCTGCCGAAGGCGCCGAACAGGACGTTCCGGAACGGCCGGAGTCTAATCCTCTTCGGCCTCGCCCCGGTAGCGCTTCAGCTTGTCGTAGAGGGTCCGAAGGCCGATGCCCAGGCGGTCGGCGGCGGCGCGCCGATTCCCGCCGGCGGCGGCCAGCGCCTCCTCGATCGCCTCGCGCTCGATCTCCTCGAGCGTGGCGGACGCCGTGCGCGCCGGCTGCATCGCGCCGCCCCCCCCGTTGGTCAGCTCCAGGTGCTCGGCGCGGATCTCGTCGCCTTCGGACAGGATCGCCGCGCGCTCCAAGGCGTTGACCAGCTCGCGGACGTTCCCCGGCCAGCGGGCCTCGAGAATCTTCTGCCGGGCGTCGGCGGCGAGCGTGAGCCTGGTGCGGCCGAGGGTCGCGCCGACCTGCGCGAGGAGCATCTCGGCCAGAGGCTCGATGTCGCGGCGCCGCTCCCGGAGCGGCGGCAGGCGGATCGGGAAGCCGGCGAGGCGGTGGTAGAGGTCCTCGCGCAGGGCGCCGGTGGCACGCAGCGTCTCGATGTCGCGATTGGTCGCCGCGACCCAGCGCACGTCGGCCTCGAGCGTGCGCGTGCCGCCCACCCGCTCGTAGCGGCGGTCCTCGAGGACACGCAGCAGCTTCGCCTGGAGAGCCGGCGTCATCTCGCCGATCTCGTCCAGAAAGAAGGTGCCCCCCTCGGCCAACTCGATGCGGCCGCGCCGCGCGCTGCTCGCACCGGTGAAGGCCCCTTTCTCGTGCCCGAAAAGCTCTGACTCCAGCAGCGTCTCGGGGATCGAAGCGCAGTTGACCGCGACGAACGGACTCTGGGCGCGCGCGCTCCAGGCGTGCAGGGTGCGGGCGGCCACCTCCTTGCCGGTCCCGCTCTCCCCCAGCAGGAGCACCGACGCGTCAGTGCGGGCCACCTTGCGCAGCGCCTCCACCACCGGGGCCATCGCCGGATCGCCGTAGGTGAGCGGGGGGAGCGCCGGGGCCTCGCGCACCGCGCGGTCCCGCGCCGCCAGCAGCGCGCGCCGCTCCAGCGCTCGCGACGCCAGGAGGCGCAGCTGGCCGGGGCCGGCGATCGGCTTCTCGAGATAGTCGAACGCGCCCAGCTTCATGGCCTCGACCGCCGTGTCCACCGAGCCGTGCGCCGTGACGACGATGACTTCCATCTCCGGCTGCTCGAGGCGCGCCTGCCGCAGCAGCGCCAGCCCGTCCATCCGCGGCATCTTGAGGTCGGTGATCAGGAGGTCGAAGCTCTCGCGCGCCAGGCTCCGGGCCGCGTCGACGCCGTCGGCCGCCTGCGCGACGACGTGGCCGTCGGTCTCGAGCGCCTCCGCCACGAAGGTGCGGAGCCCCTGCTCGTCGTCTGCGACCAGGATGCGGGCCATCAGCTCGCGCTCGCCGGGATGACGATGCGGAACACCGCGCCGCCGTCGGGGTGGTTGCCGGCGGTGATGGTGCCGCCGTGCATCTCCGCCACGCGCAGCGCGACCGCGAGGCCGAGCCCGGTGCCGGAGGTGCGCGTGGTGAAGAAGGGGCTGAAGATCTTCTGCTCGTCGCCTGGGGCGAGTCCCGCGCCGTAGTCGCGCACCGTGAAGACCAGCGTCCCGTTGTCGCGGCCGACCACCGCCTCCGGCCGCGTCCCCTCCGGCGATGCCTGGCGCGCGTTCCGCAGCACGTTGGTGAGCGCCTGGCGCATCCGCCCCTCGTCCAGCGACCAGGCCGAGGGCGAGCCCTCGGCGTGCACGGCGAAGCCGCCCCGCGCCACCTCCTCGGCGCACGTGGTCAGGAGCGCCACGGGATCGGTGATCTGCCGGTCGATGGGGCCCGAGCGCGCGAAGTCCAGCAGATCGGTCGTGAGGGCCTCGAGCCGCTGCGCTTCCGACACCACCAGCTCCGCCTTGGTCCGCGCCGGGCTCCCCGCCTCGAGCCGCTCGGCCAGGAGCTGGGCGTGCCCCTTCAGCGACGCGAGCGGATTCCGCAGCTCGTGAGCCAGCACGGCCGACATCTCGCCCAAAGCCCCCAGGCGGCGCTGCTGCTCCAGGCGGTGCTCGGTGTGCTCCTGGCGCACCGTCAGCCGCCAGAAGCCGACGGCGGCGGCGATCAGGGCTGCGGCGACGAGGATGGAGAGCAAGAAGGTGTTCGTCGCCTCGGCCGCGAGGCGCTCGGCCACCAGCGGCTCGAACTCCATCACGAAGGCGAGGCGCCGGGGACGCGGGCCGGGGGGAAGCGCCTGCGGCTGTCGCCCGCGCTCTTCCGGCGGCGGCGCCGCGAGGCCGGCGTATCCCCACATCCGGATGCGCGAGTCGATCTGCTCCATGACCGGCGGGCCGGGCGGGCGCCGGGCCAAGTGGGTGATCGGCGAGGCGGGCGTGCCCGCCTGCGCGACCACCATCCCGGACGAGTCGAAGAAGGCGAGGTAATGGAGCCCCGCGGCGCTGTGCTGCCTGAGGAGCGTATCGAGCGCTACGCTCTGGAGCGGCTCCGACATCCCGCGCGCCTGCTGGCGGATGGACTCGAAGAGGATCAGGCTCTGGCCGCGGTTCAGGGTCGTCGCCGCGGAGATCGCCCGCTCGCGCCCCACCCACGCCGTCACCATCAGCACAAAGCCCATCGCGATCGTGGTGGCCAGCCAGCCCCACCGGAACCAGGGCCCTACCTGACGCTTCATCGCGCGCCTCCCGCCTGGCGCTTCATCTACTCGTACCGGAGCGCCTGGATGGGATCCAACGCGGCCGCCTTCCGCGCCGGGTAGAACCCGAAGAAGATCCCGACCGCCGCCGAGAAGCCGAGGGCGACCAGCACCATCTGCGGCGCGATCGCCGTTTGCCACCCGGTGGCCTTCGAGAGGATCGCCGCGCCGCCGAAGCCGACCCCGACGCCGATCGCGCCGCCGATCAGGCTCATCACGATGGCCTCGACCAGGAACTGCGTGAGCACGTCGCCCCCGCGCGCCCCGATCGCCATGCGGATGCCGATCTCCCGGGTCCGCTCGGTGACGGAGACGAGCATGATGTTCATGATCCCGATCCCGCCCACGAGGAGCGAGATGCTGGCGATCGCGGCGAGGAGCAGGGTCATGACGTTGGTCGTTCCCTGCGCCGCCTCCGCCAGGTCGTCCTGGTTGCGGACGGTGAAGTCGTTATCCGCGTAGCTCGGCAGCTTGTGCGAGCCGCGCAGGATCTGCGCGATCTCCTGCTCCGCGGCGGGGAGATCCTCCTTCGTGGCCGTGCTGGCCAGGATCTGGGGGAGGAAGCTGAACCCACCCGCCAGCCGCGTGTGCACCGTGGTGTAGGGTGCGACGATCAGGTCGTCCTGGTCGGTGCCCTCCGCCGTCTGCCCCTTCGGTGCCAGCACCCCGATGACCTGGAACGGCTCGTTGCGGATGCGGATCTGCGCCCCGACCGGGTCCTGGCCCGGGAAGAGGTTGTCCGCCACGGTCTTGCCGATCACCGCCACCTTGCGGTTGGCCTGCATATCACCCTGGTCGAAGAACCGGCCCGACGCGACGGTCCAGTCGCGGATGGCCACGTAGTCGAGCGTCACCCCGTTCACCATCGTGCGCCAGTTGTTGGCGCCCCCGATGACCTGGCTCGGGGCCACCAGGACGGGCGAGACGTGCGAGAGGAGCAACCCCTCCCGCTGCAGCGCCGTGTAGTCGTCGAGCGTGAGCCGGCCCGACGTCCCCGCTCCCATGTTCACCCCGCCCTGCCGGGTGGCCGCCTGCGTGATCACGATCATGTTGGTGCCCAGGTTCTCGATGCGCCGCTGGATCTCGCCCTTGGCGCCCTGCCCCACGGCCACCATCACGATCACCGCGCCGACGCCGATGATGATGCCCAGCATCGTCAGCAGCGTCCGCATCTTGTTCTTCAGAATGCTCTTGGTGGCGATGTTCACCAGCCGCGTCGCTTTCATGTCAGATCTCCGCCTCCACCGGGGCGAGCAGAGCCAGGTCGGACTCCGCGCGGTGGCGATCCTCGATCGCCGTGTCGCGGACCACGTGGCCGTCCCGCAGCTCCACCACCCGCTTGCAGTACCGGGCGATGTCGTGCTCGTGCGTCACGAGGATGATCGTGATCCCCTGCTCGTTGAGCGCCTGGAACACCGCCAGCACCTCGACGGAGGTGTGGCTATCGAGGTTCCCGGTCGGTTCGTCCGCGAGGACCAAGGCCGGCTTCGTGACCAGCGCCCGGGCGATCGCCACGCGCTGCTGCTGGCCGCCGCTCAGCTCGCTCGGCTCGTGATGCGTGCGGTCACCAAGACCCACCCGCTCCAGCGCCTCGCGCGCCAGCTGCTTGGTGTCCAGCTTGTGGCCGCTGCGGTCGTACATCAGCGGCAGCTCGACGTTCTCCAGCGCCGTGGTGCGCGCGAGGAGGTTGAAGCCCTGGAAGACGAACCCGATCTTCGAGTTCCGGATGTCGGCCAGCTGATTCCTGCTCATCCCGTCCACGCGGACGCCATCGAGCCAGTAGCCACCGCTGGTCGGCTGATCGAGGCAGCCGAGGATGTTCATCAGGGTGGACTTCCCCGAGCCCGAGGCGCCCATGATGGCGACCATCTCCCCGGGCTCGATCCTGACGCTCACGCCCCGGAGCGCGTGCACCTCGGTCTTGCCCGTGATGTACGTCTTCTTGACGTTCTCGATCCGGATGACGGGCTCAGGCGTGGTCATGGCTACAGCACCCGCCGGCCGCCCGGCCCGCCCTGCTGCTGCTGCTGCTGGAACGGGTTGCTCGCGCCGCCGGCCTTCTCGTTGGTGACGGCCGCGATGATCTTCATCCCTTCCTTCAGAGCGGGACCGGTGATCTCCGTCACCTGCCCGTCGCTGAGCCCCGTATGCACCCGCACCGGCGCCGGCTTGCCCAAGGAGTCCACGGTCCAGAGGACCACGACGTTGGTCGTGCCGCCAACGCCCATCCCGCCTTGCATCATCGTCCCGCCGCCCTGCCCGCCGGCGCCGCCACCGAAGCCACCCGCGCCGCCGCTAGACCCGCCCTGACCACCGCCCTGCGCGCTACGCTGCGCCATCATCTGCCGGAAGCGGGCCGAGTCGGCGGCCGTGAACTGGCGCCGCGCGCCCCCCGTGTCCGCCCCGCCCGCACCCGCGCCGCTACGCCGCTGCGGCATGTCGGCCGCCGCGAGCATCACCGCTGACGGCCGGAATCGCAGCGCCGCGTTCTGCACGCGGAACACGTTCGCGGCCTTCGCCGTCTGGAAGTTCACCGTCGCCGTCATCCCCGGCAGCAGCTTCCCATCCGCATTGTCGAGCATCACCACGACCGTGTAGTCCACCACGTTCTGCACCGTCGCCGACTGGAGGCGCACCTGCTGCACCTTCCCGAGGAAGACCCGATTCGGATAGGCCTCGACGGTGAAGTGCACGTCCTGCCCGTTCTGGATCTGCCCGATGTCGGCCTCGTCCACTTGCACGAGGATCTGCATCTTCCGGAGATCCGACGCGATCAGGAACAGCTGCGGCGCCGAGAAGCTCGAGGCGACCGTCTGGCCCACGTCCACGTTGCGCTGGACGACGATGCCGTCGATCGGCGCGTAGATGTAGGTGTAGCCCAGGTCCTGCTGTGCCTTCTCGAGGTTGACCCGCGCCGCGAGCAGGTTGGCCTTCGACTGCTCGAATCCCGCCTGCGCCGCGACGAAGTCGTTGTCCGTCATCATCCCGCTGTTGTGGAGCGGCGTCGCCTGCGCCATCGTGAACGCCTTCTGCGTCGAGTCCGACACCGCCTGGGCCACCGACGCCTGCGCCTGTCGCACGGCCAGCACCGACAGCGCCGGATCGAGCCGCGCGATCAGCTCCCCCTTCTTCACACGGCTGTTGAAGTCGGCGTGCAGCTCGGCGATCTGCCCCGACACCTGCGCCCCCACCTGCACCGTCGTCACGGCGCCCAGCGTGCCGGTCGAGTTCACGGTGGCCGAGATGTCGCCCCGGTCCACCGTCACGAACCGGTAGGTGGCCGAGTAGGTCGAATGACCCCGCGACAGGAAGCCGACCGTGACCACAGCCACGACGACGAGGAGACCGGCCCCGATGATGATCTTCTTGTTCATTGCCCGCATTCCTTCGCCTGAGGTTCTTCCTGGTGATGCCCACTGCCTGCGACTTTGTAGGGCAAGTGGCATGCCGACATCTATGTCGTTGTACGATAAACACTTAACTAAGTAGACATGGCCAGAAAGTGCAAAATCCGCACTAGATGGAGTGCCAATTTCGCACTATTGCTGCATTCCGGCTACCCCCCAAACGCACCATCGGCGGCCGTCTTCGGGCCGCCGATGGCGAAGGTCGTCTACCGCGGGTCGGCCTATTCACCGCCTCCGGTCAGTTCCTTAACGATGCTGCTGACGAACGCCTTCGCGTCGCCGAACAGCATCATGGTCTTGTCAATGTAGTAGAGTGGGTTGTCGATGCCCGCAAAGCCGGGATTGAGGCTTCGCTTGATCACCATCACCGTCCGGGCGTTGTCCACTTCGATGATCGGCATGCCGTAAATCGGGCTGCCCTGATCGGTCTTGGCGGCCGGGTTGGTGACGTCGTTGGCGCCGATGACCAGCGCCACGTCGGTCTGGGGCATCTCACTGTTGGCCGCGTCCATCTCGATCAGCTTGTCGTACGGGACGTCGGCTTCGGCGAGCAAGACGTTCATGTGCCCCGGCATGCGCCCCGCGACGGGATGGATGCCGAACTTCACGTCCACGCCCTTCTTGGTGAGCACGTCCAGCATCTCCCGGACCTTGTGCTGTGCCTGGGCGACGGCCATGCCGTAGCCGGGAACGACCAGCACGGTGTTGGCCGAGGCGAGAATGGCGGCGGCCTCCTCCGGTGTGGCCGTGTGCACCGTCCGCTCTTCCTGCACGGCCTTGGCCGAAACCTGGAGCTGGCCGAACGCTCCGAACAGCACGTTCGTGAACGAGCGGTTCATGGCCTTGCACATGACGACCGCGAGGATGAAGCCGGAAGAGCCATCCAGCGCGCCGGCCACCACCAGCACCTTGCTGTTGAGCACGAAGCCGAGCAGGGCGGCCGTGAGTCCGACGTAGGAGTTGAGGAGCGCGATCACGGTCGGCATGTCGGCGCCGCCGATGGGCGTCACCAGCATCACGCCGAACAGCAGCGAGATGACCACCATCGCGGGGAAGAGGAAGGGGGTGGTGGGGCTGAAGACGAGAATCAGCGCCGCCAGGACGGCGGCCCCCAGCACCGTGAAGCTCACGTAGTTCTGCCCCTTGTAGACGATGGGGCGCTGCGGGAGCCACTCCTGGAGCTTGCCGGCCGCGATCAGGCTGCCCGTGAAGCTGAGCGAGCCGATGATGACTTCCATCGCGATCTCGACCATCTCGAACTTCGTGATGTTCGGGATGCGCAGGTAGTACTCGGTGATCCCGATCAGGGCGGCGGCCAGCGCGCCGAAGGCATGGCTCATCGCGGTCCGCTGCGGGACGGCCGTCATCTGCACCAGGCCGAGCGGAATGCCTACGATCGCGCCGACCAGCAGCGCGATCAGTACCCACTGGAAGTGGACAAGCTCGGGGTTGAAGAACGTGGTCACCACCGCCAACGCCGCGCCGATCTCACCGACCAGCACCCCGCGGCGCGCCGTCGCCGGCGAGCTCAGCCACTTCAGCGACAGAATGAAGAAGGCGATGGCGACGATGTACGAGAAGTCGGTGAGGTACTGCACCGTCGTGAGGTCCATCCCGGTGATGTTCATGGCTTCTTGCGCCCGCTCAGCTTGAACATCCGCAGCATGCGGTCCGTGATCAGGAAGCCGCCGACCATGTTGCTGAACGCGGCGGCAACGGCGATCGCTCCCAGAATCTCGGACAGCGTGGTTCCAGGCCGCGCGGCGATGATGATGGCGGCCACCACCACGATCGCGTCCAGGGCGTTGGTCAAGGACATCAGCGGCGTGTGCAGGAGCGGCGAGACCCGGCGGATCACTTCGAAGCCGAGGAAGCCCGCCAGCAGGAATACGTACAAATTCGAGATGAAGCCTTCTGGCACGGTACCCTCCCTTACGAGGCTTTCGGCAGAGAGAAGAACTCCCGCACGCGGCCGTGAACGATCTCCCCGCCCCGTGTGATGAGCGTCTCCCGGGTGATCTCGTCCTCCAGGTTCAGCTCCGGCTTCCCGCCCTTGAACAGGTGGACGAGGAACGTGCTGATGTTCCGCGCGTACATCTGGCTGGCGTGATAGGGCACGGCGCTGGCCAGGTTGATCTGACCGACGATGCTGACATTGTGCTTGACCACGATCTTGCCGGCTTCGGTCAGCTCGCAGTTGCCGCCGCGCTCGGCGGCCAGGTCCACGATCACCGATCCCGGCGCCATGCCCTTCACCATGTCCTCCGTCACCAGGATCGGGGCCTTCTTGCCGGGCACCACCGCGGTGGTGATCACCACGTCACTTTCCGCCACCACGCGCCCCAGCAGCTCCCGCTGCCGCCGGTAGAACGTCTCGTCCTGCGCCGTGGCGTATCCGCGCGCGTCCTGGGCGTCCTTGACCTCGATCGGCAGCTCGACGAAGCGGCCGCCGAGACTCTGCACCTGCTCCTTCACCGCGGGACGCACGTCGTACGCGGAGACGACGGCACCCAGCCGGCGCGCCGTGGCGATGGCCTGGAGTCCGGCGACGCCCGCCCCGATGACGAGCATACGGGCCGGCGTGACCGTTCCCGCAGCGGTGGTCAGCATCGGGCAGAGCCGCGGCAGCGTGTCGGCGGCGAGCACGACCGCCTTGTAGCCGCCGATCGTGGCCATGGCCGACAGCGCATCCATGCTCTGCGCGCGCGTGATCCTGGGCATGAGCTCCATGCTGAAGGACGAGACGCCCTTGGACGCGATGTCCTTCAGGGTGTCGACCGCACCCAGCGGACGCAGGAAGCCGACCAGAAACTGTCCCTGCCGATACAGCGGGACGTCGTCCTTTCCCGTCCTGTCGTTCGAACCGTAGCAGAGGACCTGCACGACGACGTCGGCGGTCTTGAAGACCTCCGCGCGGCTTCCCAGGATCCTGGCACCCTTGCCCGTGTAATCCTCGTCCAGATAGCCGGCGCTGATGCCCGCCCCCGCTTCGACGGCGACTTCGAACCCCGCTTTCGTGAGGGAAGGAACAACGGACGGCACCATGGCCACCCGCCGCTCTCCAGGAAAGCTCTCCTTGGGAACACCTATGATCATGACGGCTCCTCCCTCCGTTCAACCCGGCTCTCGATCTCACCACCTGGCTCAGGGGATAGACGTTGTCCTCGAGAGGCGCGACGCGCGCCGCATCCGTACGCAAAATCTAGACCGCTGATCCCGATTGTGCTTGCCGCTTCGTGACATGAACCCCAGACGGGTTCGCAGGAAACGCGCCTTGGGAGCGACACGCCCGGTCGCGGACCGCTTCCCTTGCTTTACTCAACGTTGCAAGCAAAATTACTCACTACCATGAGTACTCAGAGGGACTACCGGCGCCCGTACGCCGCCCAGCTGGCCCGCCGGCTCGATGAGCCGCGGCGGTTCATCCAGGTCGTCGCCGGGGCCCGCCAGGTGGGCAAGACCACCTTGGTACAGCAGGTCACGGGCGCCACGAAGGTCCCGGTCCGCTACGCCAGCGCCGACGAGCCCACTCTGCGGGGCCCCGAGTGGATCGCTGAGCAGTGGGAGGCCGCGCGCCTCGCCGCCGGCCCGAAGGGCGCTCTGCTCGTGCTCGACGAGGTTCAGAAGGCGACCGGATGGTCCGAGTCGGTCAAGCGATTCTGGGACGAGGACAGCCGGGCGCGGCGCCCACTCAAGGTGGTGCTGCTGGGCTCGGCGCCCTTGCTCGTCCGACGGGGCCTGACGGAGAGCCTCGCCGGGCGGTTCGAGGTGCTGCGCCTCCCGCACTGGTCGCTCGCGGAGATGCGGGCCGCGTTCGGCTTTTCATTGGATGAGTATCTCTACTTTGGCGGCTATCCCGGTGCCGCGCCCCTCGCGCACGATCCGGAACGCTGGCGGCGTTACATCCTCGACGCCCTCGTGGAGACGACCGTCTCGCGCGACGTTCTGCTGCTCTCCCGAGTGGACAAGCCGGCGCTCCTCCGCCGCCTCTTCGAGCTTGGCTGCCGGTACTCGGGGCAGGTGTTGTCCTACACGAAGATGCTCGGCCAGCTCCAGGACGCGGGGAACACGACGACGCTCGCGCACTATCTCGATCTGCTGGAGGGATCGGGCCTGGTCGGGGGACTCTCGAAGTACTCCGGAAGCCTCGTCCGCCAGCGGGGCTCGAGTCCCAAGCTCCAGGTCTTCAACACCGCGCTGATGAGCGCGCAGTCCGGGCACACGTTCGCGGAAGCCCGGGCCGAACGTCAGTTCTGGGGCCGCCTGGTGGAATCCGCGGTCGGGGCTCATCTGGCGAACGCCACTGCTTTGGAGGGCGCGGAGCTGTTCTACTGGCGCGAGCGGAACCGGGAAGTTGACTTCGTTGCGAAGGTCGGGCGGACGGTGACCGCGATCGAGGTGAAGAGCGGTCGTAGCCGCGACGCGTTGCCTGGGATGGCGGCCTTCGTGGAGGCGTTCACTCCGGCCCGCAGGCTTCTGGTAGGCGGGGACGGCGTCGCGGTGGAGGAGTTCCTGGTGGCGCCAGCGGCACACTGGATCGGGCGATGAGCCCGCACGAAGACAGGAAACCCGGCGCCGCTCACAGGGGTGCCGGGCTTCGAGTTGCCGCGCCCGGGAACGAGCCAGGACTTTCCCGATCCAGAGGCCCGGGAGGCCGCTACGGCTCCAGGACGAGGAGCGAGAATGTCCCCGGAACGACCGTGGGCCGGGGCCGCGGCCGCTCCGGTGTGGGCGCGGGCGCGGGGCCGAAATCGGCCGTCACGGTGAAGACGCGATGGCTCGCGAGGTCGATCTCCATCGTGCGCGCGCCCTGCTTCGTGGCCGCGTTGGAGACGACCGTGTACTTGTCGGGCCCGTCTTCGTGGATGACGGTGAGCGTGCCGTCGCCGTTGGAGGCGAAGGCGAGCTGGGTAGCCGGGTCGAACCGGTTGGCATCCACGCCGCGGCCGATCGGCACCGTGGTCACCAGGCGGCCGCGGACGGCGTCGGAGACGCCCATCAGGCCGTTGCGGCAGCCGCTGAAGAGCCGGTGGTGCGCGCGGTCGATCGCCAGGCCGGACGGCGACTCGCACGGCGCGATGGACCAGTGGCGGAGGACCTTCATCGCCGCCGCATCCACCTCGACCACCTCACTCTTGTCCTCGAGGTTGACGTACAGCTTGCCGTCGGCGGCGCTGACGCCGAATTCGGGCTTCCCGCCCAGATCCACGGAGCCGATGCGCTGTCCCGATACCGCGTCAATGGCCGTCGCGGAGCCGGCGTCACCGTTCATGGTGAAGATTCGGCCGGTGGCCGGATCGAACAGGATGCCGTCGTCATCGATCGCCGCGGTCGTCTTCCCGAGCACAGCGAGGGTGGCGAGGTCGAACATCGTGACGGCGCTGTCGGCCCCCGAGGTGGCGAAGCCGTGCCCGGCCCCATACGCGAACGCCACGCCGTGCGCGCGGTTGAGGCCCGGGATCTCGCCGAGCAGGGCGCCCGTGGCCTCAGCAACCACCATGATCCGGTCCTGGCGCGCGATGAACAGCCGGTGTTGGGCCGTGTCGAGCGCGATGTAGTCCCAGCCGCCATCGCCGCCGAGCTTGAAGGTCGCGGTGACGTGGTACGATTGGGCGCGGGCCGGCAGCGCACCGGCCGCCACTACGAGAAAGGCGAGAGCGAGCAATCGCGTGAACTGACGCATAGCACCTCCCGGCGGGATGCCGGACTGGGATGGAGCCCTCATCTTAGCGACACCAACCTGTCACCAGGATTACAGGGAGCCTACCAGGAGCCCGCGAGGGCGCCGACTTCCCGCTCCACGGCCTCGAGCGGGTCGCCGCGCTGCACGGCGGCCGCCATGGCGTTGTGGTCGGGGAACAAGGGCCGGTCCTCGTCGAGGTGCGCGACCACCGCCCGCACGGCCTGGTGGGCGGCGCGGGTGCCTCGACCCGCGTGGAAGGAACGGAAATCCAGCGCCTGGGCCCCCGCGATGAGTTCGATCCCCAGCACGCCGCAGGCGTTCTTCAGGATCTGCGCCGTCTTCAGGACCGCGTTCATCCCCATGCTCACGAAGTCCTCCTGGTCGGCGGCGGCCGGGATGGACTGGATGAACGACGGCGTCGAGAGGATGCGCTGCTCCACGATGAGCATGTCGGCCGTGTACTGAGAGAGCATCTGGCCCGAGAACATCCCGGCGCCCTTGGTGAGGAACGCGGGCAGCCCGACCGAGAGCGCGGGGTTGAGGAGGCGGTTGAGGCGCCGCTCGGAGAGGACGCTCACCATCGTGACGCCCGCGCCGACGACGTCGAGCGGGAGCGAGACCGGCGTGCCCTGGAAGTTGGCGCCGGTCAGCACGAGGTCCTCATCGGGCACGAAGATCGGGTTGTCGGCCACGCCGTTGAGCTCAATCTCCAGCTGGGTGCGCGCCCAGGCCATCGTGTCGCGCAGCGCACCGATGACCTGGGGCGTGGAGCGCATCGAGTAGGCGTCCTGCACCTTGGTCTTGAGCTTGCCAGTGGCGAGATCCGAGCCCTCGATGAGCCGGCGCAGGTTGGCCGCGCTGGTGACGGCGCCGCGGAAGCCGCGCAGCTCGTGCAGCTTGGCCTGGTAGGGGCGCAGGTTGGCCAGCAACGCCTCGAGGCTCATCGCCGCGGCGATCTCCGCCTGCGCGATCCACCGCTCGACGTCGTGGAGGATGAGGCAGCCGGCGCCGGTGATCACGTTCGATCCGTTGATCGCTGCGAGGCCGTCGCGCGCCATGAGCCCCGGCACAGGGATGCCAGCGCGCTCCATCGCCCGGCCGGTCGGCATCCGCTCGCCGCGCCAGAAGCACTCGCCCTCCCCCAGCAGCGAGAGCGCGATCTGGCTCATCGGGGCGAGGTCGCCCGAGGCGCCCACGCTTCCCTTCTCCGAGGTGACCGGCGTAATCCCGGCGTTGAGCAGCGCGACGTAGGTGAGAGGGATCTCGGGGCGGCAGCCGGAGTAGCCGCGCGCGTGCACCGCCACGCGCGACAGCATCGCCGCCCGCACGTGCTCGACGGGCGCCGGCTCGCCGATGCCCGCGGCGTGGTTGTAGATGAGGTAGCGCTGGAACCGGAGGACCTGCTCGTCGCCCAAGGCGACCTCGGACAGCTCGCCGATGCCGGTGTTCACGCCGTACATCGTCTCGTGGGCCGCGAGCTTCCGCTCGAGCATCGCCCGGCACTTCGCGATCCGCTGAAGCGCGGCGGGCGCCAACTCGACCGCCTCGCCGCCGCGCGCCACCCGCACCACGTCCTCGATCGTCAGCCGCCTGTCGTCGCCGATCCGGACCATCTTGCCCCCCGAACGAGCCTATCTCTCTTCCTAGGCCCACGGAAGGACGCGCCGCAACGATCGTTCCGCCAGGGGGCACAGACCCGCCCGCACGGAAGAACGCCGCCGGGCAGACAAACGGCCCCGGCCGCGCAGCTGCTCGACCGGGGCCAAATGCTCGCGACGTCAGCGCGCTACGGCTTCGGGCGTTTGGCCGGCTCGCGGGTCAGCTTGGCGCGGGGAGTGGGAGCGGGCCGGGCCCTGGGAGCCGGCTGCGCCGCCGGGGCCGGGCGCTGGGGGGGCGGCGCCGCCACCGCGTGCGGCGGATACTCACGATCGCGCCGCGGTCCCGCGGGCTTGCCGGATTGCAGGTTCTGAATCTGCTGCGGCTCCAGCGGCCTTCCCGCATCGGGCTGCATCGCCTGTTGCCGCACGTGGAAGGCGGGCTGCTGCGGCGGCGGCGCGCGGCGCGTGATCAGCGTCGGCGTCCGCCCGGGCGCGGGCGCGTTCCGCTGCACCACCAGCGGCTGATTCCTGCTCAGCGGAGTCGCGGGCCGCGGCACCGGCGCATTCACCCATTCGGGCCGCCGCGTTCTCGGCACGCCAGGAGAGGGCACCCCGCCCGACGCGGCGGTCCGCGCCGGGAGCGCGATGGGGTGCGGGAGGATCGCCGCCCGCCCCAGCGCGTTGCGATCCACCGGGATCACCCGCCGGCCGACCGGCTGCCCGTTCTGGAAGGCTGCGGTCGCAACGGCCGTGGTCGCCACCGCCCGATTGCGGTACTGGATCCGGTTGATGTAGGTGACGTCGTTGACGTGCGCGACGTCCCTGAAGTTCGGGATGTTGGTGACATTGATGCGACGGCGATACTCGTCGTCATGGTGGTACCACGGGTAGTACGGCTCGCTCGGCCCCAACGGGAACCACGCCTGAACGCCCACCTGGAACGACGAGCCGCCGAGAAAGACGACCAGCGCCGGGGCGTAGTACGGGCGCACATTGACCGGACCGGGGATCCATCCCCACCGCGCGCCCACGTTCACCCATCGCCCATAGTGGAAGGGCGCGTACCCCCAGCTCTCGTGCTCGACCCAGGTCCAGCCCCACGGCTCGATCCAGACCCAGTGACCGATCCGGTAGGGGACCCAGCCGGCCGGGACCGCGGTCGGATACCAGACCGGGCCGTAGTCCGCCTCGACGCTCCAGGAGCCGTTGGCGTCGAGGTCCTCGTAGCCCGGGACGTCGCGGCTCACGTACTGCGCGGAGGGCGAAGCGGAGATGCTGCGGTCGCGCCCGGCGCTCCACTGGTCGAACGCGTCGGAGGACGGAAGCGGAATGCTCGCGACCTGGATCGGGTTGATGCCGGTCACCCGGATCGCCTGCCCTTCCTGCACGACCTGCGCGACGCCTCCCGCCGTCCACTGGAGGCTGCCGTGCCCGACCGCGACGACCGTCGCCTCATCTCCCGGCGGGTTGTCTATGCGGTAATTGCCGGGCGCGAGGAGCGCCAGCGCTCCGCGCGGCGTATCCACCTCGACCGAGTCGCCCGGATCGAGGCGGTAGATGCTCACCTCCAACATCCCCTGCGTGAGGCCCAGCTGGACGAGCTGGTCGGTGAGGTTCGTCACGGTGAGGTCGGTGCCCTCCGCAACGCGCGCGGCCACCAGACCGATCTGCAACTCGGAGCGGGCGCCATTATCGGTGTAGATCCGATCGCCCGTCGTCATGGGGTAATTCACGGTCGCCAGGCTCCAGCCCGTGTCACCCGAGGGCTGGAGGGAGACGGTGCCGAGGATGTAGCTGACGCGGGCCACGCGCGCCGGTGGGTCGCCGGCCGCCGCAGGGGTCGGTTGCTGGGCGAGCACGGCGCCCGCCAGCACGGAAAGGAACGAGCCGGTCATCCACGGAACGCGTCGCATAGAAAGCTCCGTCATCGAGAGACCCGGCAACTCACCGGTTGAGCCAGTAGGCAACCTTCACCAGGAAGGTGTTGTCCGGGCGGAGCCTGAGCAAGTCGCGGAAATCGCCGCTGAAGGAGCTGGTGCCCTCCTCGCCGACGGAGCCCTGACGCCCCTGCGTCCAGACGAGGAAGAGGGTGGAGCCGGGGCGGTACTCCCACCGGAAGACGACGTTCGAACGGAACTGCTTGTAGTTGAACCCGCCCGGGTGGTTGGTGACCGACGTGTCGGCGTACGGCTGGTAGCGGTCATCGTAGCGCGCCGCGCGCGGCGTGGCCGACAGCTCCCGCACATCGGAGAAGGTGCCCTTGGAGACGAACGGCTGCGCGTACACCTGCAGCGTGATGTCGCGGGTGATGATGTAGTCGAAGCGCGCGGTCACGCCCACCGTCCGCTGCGACAGGTGCGCGAAGGTGTAGTGGGTGGGCCCCGCCGTGGTGTAGTTCCCGTACCACTGGTAGTCCACGATGTTGCGTGACCAGTCGAACGCGAGCGACCCGGTGGCCCGCGTGTTCACCTTGAGATCGAGCTCGGGGGCCACGTCCACTTGCTCCTTGTGCCCGGCGCCCCCGCGGAAGAAGCTGACGCTCACGTACGGCACCACCTTCTTCCGGTCGTCCCCGCCGATGTAGACCCAGCCGTTCAGATACGGATCCTGGCGCACCGCCGGCCCGCCGCGCGCGCACGCGTCGCAGTAGGTGGTGCCGAGCTGGCCCCAGGTGCTGCCGAAGTTCACGCCCCAGCTGTTGCGCATGGTGACGTGCACGTTGGTGTTGACCGCGCGCTCCGTCGGCAGCCCGCCGGTGGTGAACATCTGGATCCAGTTCCAGTTCCACTGGAACGACTGGTACAGCTTCCGCACGTGGCGGTCGAAGAGGCCGACCCAGGTCTCCCAGTTCTGCTGCCCGGCGCGCTGGAGGTAGCCGAGATCGTTGATCTCGAAGCCTGCCGAGCGGCGCTGATAGGACGTCTGGAAGTTCAGGTGCGCTCCCGCGACCTTGCCGAAGAGCAGCTCCTGGGCGCTGCCGTTCAGGAAGGTGCGGGTGGTATCGAGCGGGAGCCCGGCGTCGGGGCGCTGGTAGTAGTGCACCGCGTCCTGCTGGGTGGCGGCGATCGCCTGCGCGCTGCCGGCCACGTGGCTCCAGTCGAGCGAGCCGGAGATCTCGTAGGTCTTGTTGAGGAACCGGTGCCGGAAATCCACCGCCCCGACGTAGGCGCTCCGGTGCAGGTACGGCGCGCTGAACGCATCGAGGCTCCGGTTCACCGCGGTCAGCATGGCGCCCACGGTCCCGTTGCCACCCCGGTAGTCCTGCTGGAGGCGGAGGATCGAGTAGTTGGTCGCCGGCTCGATCGTGACGCCGTTCACGCCGGTCGTCTTCGCCGTCACCGCCTCGAGGAGCCCCATCCGGAGCCCGCCCGCCAGCCGCCCGGTCAGCTTCCCCGCGCCCAGAATGGTCGTGAACGCCGGGGAAGTGGTGTCGCCGTAGGCGCCCGCGAGCTCCGGCGCGCGGCCGATGCGCCGGCTGTAGAACAGGCCCTCGCTGTTGCAGTTCACGTCGTTGCAGTTGACGTCGAAGCGGAAGACGCCGCGGCCGGCGACGAAGAACGGGCGCTGCTCCGGGAAGAACGTCTCGAACGAGGTCAGGTTCAGGACGGCGGGGTCCGCCTCGACCTGGCCGAAGTCGGGGTTGATGGTGGCGTCGAGGGTGAGGTTCGTGGCGACGCGGTACTTGAGGTCGGCGCCGATGCTCACGTCCTGCTCGCGGGCGAAGCTCGCCCCCCTGATGTGGGAGACGTTCTTCGTCACGACGTACGGCGCGGCCTCGAGCCGGCGCGGGGCCTCCAGGTCGTCGAAGCCGCTCACGTCGGTTAGCTGCGAGATCATCCCCGCCGCCGACTGGCGGAACTGCGGCCAGCTGACCCGCTCGCTGTAGCGGTAGATGTCACGGTCGATCGCGAAACCAAAGGTGTGCTCGCGCTGGGGCCCGTACCGGAGCTGCGAGAGCGGGATCCGGAACTCGGCCGTCCAGCCCAGCGAGTCCACGCGGGTCGCCACGTCCCACACCCCGTCCCAGGCGCCGTCCTCGTTCCCGTCGTTGTAGACGGCGACGTCCGACTTCACGCCCGAGACGTTGACCCCGAACTCGTAGCCGGTCCGCCGGTCGTGGTAGGAATCGAGGATGACGATCACCCGGTCGGACGGCGGGAAGTTGTCGCGCCGGGCCAGCTGGCGGATGAGGCTGTCGGGGTGGGGGTCGAAGCAGCGGATGAACACGTACAGGTTGGCGGCGTCGTAAGCTATCTTCGCCTCGGTCCGGAACCGCGCCGGCGCGCCTTCAGTGGGGGACCACTCGTGGAAGTCGGTGATCGGGCGCGCCATCTGCCAGACGGCGTCGTCGTCCTTCCCGTCGATCACCGGCGGCAGGGCGGCGCGGGCGGCCAGCGCCGGCGCGAGCGGCGGCGCGTCCCGCCCGCGGGCGGTGTCGACCTTCGGGCCCTGCGCGACGAAGGCAGCAAGCAGCGCGACAACGATCATGAGCGTTCCCGATGCAAGTCCATGTCTGGATGGACCCTACGGGCGGCGGGGGCCAAAGGTGTCATCCCGCCGATGGACGGTGGCGGGGCCGGGGATTAGACTGCCGGCATGACTACCTTCTTCACGCCCCGGAGCCTCACCTTCCTCCGGGGGCTGGCCCGGAACAACCGCCGCGACTGGTTCGAGGCGCACCGCGCGGACTACGAGACCGAGATTCTGGCCCCGCTGCGCTCCCTGGTCGAGGAGATGGACGTGCGGCTGGCGAGCCTGGCGCCGGAGATGGTCGGCGACCCCAGGCGCTCCGTTTTCCGGATCTATCGGGACGTGCGGTTCTCGAAGGACAAGTCGCCGTACAAGACGCACGCAGCGTGCTGGTTCTACCACCGCGACGCCAGCCACCGGGTCGGCCAGGAGAGCCACGGGGGCGGCGGGGGGTTCTACTTCCAGATCGCGCCCGGCAATTCCTTCACCGGGGGCGGGATCTGGATGCCGCCGCGCGAAGCGCTCGCGAAGCTGCGCGACGCGATGGCCGAGAAGCCGGTTGCTTTCGAGCGGACGGTGACCGCGCCCGCGGTGGCTCGCCGGTTCGGCGGGCTGGACGAGGACGCGGTGCTGACGCGGGTGCCGCGGGGCTACGCGCCCGACCACTCCGCGGCGCGGTGGCTCCGGTACAAGTCGTTCACGCTGGGGCGCACGCTCACCGACGCGCAGGCGACCGGCCCGCGGCTGCCGGATCTCCTGGCGGAGGACTTCGCGCTGATGCTGCCGCTGGTGCGCTGGATCAACGGCGCGCTCGGCCTGAAGAGCGCGACGCGGCGGTGAGCCCCTCCACTCTCCGCATGGAACCCGAGAAGCGTGGGGGCGGCACAGCGCCGCCGGAGCCGGTGCGGCTCGACAAGTGGCTGTGGGCAGCGCGGTTCTTCAAGACGCGCGGGCTGGCGGCGGAGGCCATCGCCGGGGGCCGGGTCGAAGTCAACGGCGCGCGGGCCAAGCACGCGAAGAGCGTGCGCCCCGGCGACGCCATCCGGCTGCGGCTCGGTCCCTACGAGCACCTGCTTACGGTGCGCGCGCTCTCGGTGCGCCGGGGCCCGGCGAGCCAGGCCGCGCTGCTCTACGAGGAGGATCCGGCGGGCAAGGCGCGCCGGCTGCACCTGGCCGAGCAGCACCGTCTGGCAGCGCACGCGTTCAGCTACGGCGAAGGCAAGCCCACCAAGAAGGAGCGGCGCGACCTCCTGCGCTTCAAGCGGGGGGAGTGACCGCGCCGGCGGTCGGACCCACTCGAAGACGGAGCACGCGATGAGCGACGCCACGCCGTACCCGTACGCGACGCACCTGAACATCCTCCACAAGGCGCTCGAGGTCGTGGACGTCCAGGCGCTGGTCGACGCCTGCACCGACCAGTGGTACAACCAGACCCTCTGCAAGGTGAACGACTCCGTCGTGCGGCTGGGGGTCCTGCGGGGCGAGTACCACTGGCACAAGCACGACCGGGACGACGAGTTCTTCTACGTCGTGGAGGGGCGGTTCCTCGTCGATCTCGAGGGCCGAACGGTGGAGCTCGGGCCGCGGCAGGGGTTCGTCGTGCCGAAGGGCGTGGTGCACCGGACCCGCGCCCCCGAGCGCTGCGTCATCCTGATGGTCGAGAACGCCGGGATCGTCCCCACCGGCGATTAGACGCCGTGCCCGAGCTGCCGGACATCACCGTCTATCTCGACGCGCTTTCCACCCGGGTGCTCGGCCGCACGCTGGAGCGCGTGGAGATCGTGAGCCCGTTCGTGCTCCGGAGCGTGGAGCCTCCGCTGGCGGTCTGCCACGGCTCGCGCGTCACCGGCCTCTGGCGGCTCGGCAAGCGCATCGTCCTCGCCCTCGACGGCGAGCTCTTCCTCGTCATCCACCTGATGATCGCGGGCCGGCTGCAGTGGCGCGGCACCTCCGCGAAGCTCGGTCGCCGCCGCTCGACGCTGGCCGCCCTCGTCTTCGATTCCGGCACGCTGGTCCTGACGGAGGCGGGGACGACGCGCCGCGCCTCGCTGCACCTCGTGCGGGGCGCGGAGGCGCTCAAGCCGTTCGACCGTGGCGGCCTCGAGGTCCTGGAGGCGGGTGTGGCGGACTTCGAGGCCCGCCTGCGCTTGGAGAACCACACCGTCAAGCGCGCGCTCGCCGATCCGCGGCTGTTCAGCGGGATCGGGAACGCGTACTCCGACGAGATCCTGCACCGCGCCCGGCTCTCGCCGATGCTCCTGACCGGCCGGATGACCCCAGAGCAAGCGGCGCGGCTCCACGCGGCGACGCAGGCGACGCTGCGGGAGTGGATCGCGCGGCTCCGGGCGGAGGCGGGCGACGGCTGGCCGGAGAAGGTAACGGCGTTCCGCGAGGGGATGGCGGTGCACGGCCGGTTCCGCCAGCCCTGCCCGGTGTGCGGCGAGCCGGTGCAGCGGATCCGCTACGCCGACAACGAGACCAACTACTGCGCCCGCTGCCAGACCGCGGGGCGGCTGCTGGCGGACCGCGGTCTGTCGCGGCTGCTGAAGGACGACTGGCCCCGCTCGCTGGACTCGCTGGAAGAGTTGATCGAAGAGGGCCGGCGCTCGGGTTCGTGACCGCCGTCAGTGTGGGTACAGCGCGCTGTTGACCCAGATGTCGACCTGCCAGTCGCCCGCCGCGCACGCGTCGGCGGGCATGGTCAGGCCGAAAAGGGGAGGATTCTCGGCCGATATCCCCGAGACGCGCACGATGCTCTCCCGATACACCGTGCCTGTGCTATCGGTCACGAACCACGCAACCCCCAAGGCGTAGGTCTGAGCGCAATCGGCCTGGAACGCCATCCTGAAATGGCCAAGCGAGTCGGCCCAGCCGTGTGCGACCTCACTGGGACCGCCGCAGAGAAGGACGTTGATGGTGGGCTGCGTCCCCGGATGAGGCGTGGAATCCTGGGCCAGTCGCACGGTGCCGTGCACCACCACCGCGGGACTCGACGGCTGATAGGCCGGGCATCCGGCTCCGCCCCCGCCCCCGCCGCCGCCGCTGCCATCGGACAACCCAAGAGAGAACCTCAGGTCGCACGCCGGCACAGACGCCAGGAACGCCAAGCACACGAAGAACCGGGAACGCTCGAGAGTCACCTGACACCCCCGCCTGTTTGCTGCGGACAATCTGGCGGCAGCCTGTCAAGCCGACGTCAAGCGGATTCGCCGTAGCGCCGCGGGACGCGCATATTAGCGGCGTCCCTTTCGGGGAATCGCCGTGGCGCTCGTGAACCCGCGCGTGGCGTCGGCGCTGAACCGCCGTCCATTCCTGCTGTTCGTCGTCCTGTACGGCACCATCGCCGTGGCCGCCCTCCTGGCGCACTTCTTCATGCCGGACACGCTGCGGCGCGCCGTCCACGAGCTGACGGGCGGGCGAGGCCTGGGCGCGGTCGCCGGCATCTCGCGGCACGGCCTCGAAGCGTCCGAGGCCGCACCATCTGAGCCGGACATCATGTGGGCGGTGGCCACCGTGGCCATGGTGAGCGCAGGAGTGCTGGCGCTGCCGCTCGCCTGGCTGTACACGATCACCCGGCAGAAGCGCGGCTATCGCCAGTCCGTCGTCCACTCGTTGCTCCTGCTGCCGGTGATCGTCGCCGGCGTGGTCGTGATGGTGAAGTACAGCCTTGCGCTGGCGTTCAGCCTGGCCGGCATCGTCGCCGCGGTGCGCTTCCGCACCACACTCGAGGACCAGAAGGACGCGGTCTTCGTTTTCGTCGCCACGAGCATCGGCCTCGCGTCAGGCGTGGAGCTGTCGGTGGCCCTGACGCTCGGGATCGTCTTCAACTTCGTGACGCTGCTGCTGTTCCACTCCGATTTCGGGCGGACGCCCGGGCGTCTCGAGGGCGAGATGGCGGCGGAGCGCATGCGGCGCGCCGTGTCGCTGGCCAACCGCACCAGCCAGTTCGTCGCGCGGCTCGACAAGGAGATCCTGGAGGAGATGGCGCCGGAGCAGCTGGAGGCGCTGGCGGACCGCGCTTGGAAGCGACGCGCCGAGGCGGAGCCAACGCCGCCCGAGACTGACAGCGGCAAGTTCGAGAACGTGCTGACCGTGCGCACTGACGGCGGGACGCAGGCGCGCGAGGCGGTGGACGGCGTCCTGCACGAGCTGGCCAAGCGCTGGCAGTTCGAGCGCGGCCAGTCGGAGGCCGACGGCGGCCAGGTGCTCGAGTACGCGCTGAAGTTGAAGAAGAGCACGCAGCCGACCGCGTTCCTCGACGCCCTGCGGGCGCTGTCCGGCGCCGGGGTGCGGGAGGTCACGCTGCGATGAGCGGGCGCCGCCAGCTCCTGGTCGCCGCGCGCGTCCTCGCGGCCTTCGCGCTCGCGGCCCTGCTCCCCGCACGCGGCGCGGCCCAAGGGAAGCTGTTCGCATCCGACAGCGCGCTCCCGGTCACCCTTCGCACCGACGTCCGCGGGCTGAACGGCGACCGGGACACCACCAAAGCGGCCGTCTGGCGCGAGGCGACGCTCTCGTACGTGTTGGGCGCGGAATCGGTCAGCGTGCCCTTGCGCGTGCGGACGCGTGGGATCTGGCGCCGCGCGAACTGCGACTACCCGCCCATCCACCTCCGCTTCAGCGACAGCGCGGCCCGCGGCACGCTGTTTCGCGGCCTGCACCGCGGCAAGCTCGTCGTGCCTTGCCGGGGCCCGGACAACTACGACCAGCTCATCCTGCAGGAATACGCGGCCTACCGGGTGCTCCAGCTCCTGACGCCGGCGAGCCTCGAGACGCGCCTGCTGCGCCTCACGTACGAGGATGAGAAAGGCAGGGGGCGGCCGCTCACCCGCTACGCGTTCGTCACGGAGGAGCCCGACCGCCTCGCCGAGCGCCTCCACGGCTTCGTGGTGACCGGCGGCGCGCCCGGCGTGCGGGACCTCTCCACGTACCAGGCCGCCCTGCTCGGCGTGTTCCAGTACTTCATCGGGAACACCGACTGGTCGATGCCGGCCCGCCACAACATCGCCGTGCTGGTCGCCGAGGACAGCTCGTACGCCGTGCCGTTCGACTTCGACTGGACGGGCGTCGTGGATGCGCCGTACGCGACGCCCCCGCGCGTCCTGCCGATCCGGACGGTGCGCGAGCGGCTGTGGCGGGGACGCTGCCAGAGCGCGGCGGAGCTGGAGCCGATCCTGACGCGCTTCGAGGCGCTGCGGGACACGATCACCGCGCTCTACCGGGCCATCCCCGGCCTCGAGCCGCGGTCGATCGAACGGACGATGCGGTACTACGACGAGTTCTACCGCGCGATCGCGGACCGCGCGCGGTTCGTGCGGAACGTGGTGGAGCGCGACTGCAGGCCGTGACGCCGGCGGCTCCGCCGCCTACGCCTCCGACCTGGTGATAGCGACCCCCCGCGCGCGCAGTTCGTCCATCATCCGCGGGAAGAAGCGGTCGTCCGCGGCGAGGCGCTCGGGAGGATGCACGCCGGGACGCTTCAGCTCCCCGCGAGCGAGCATCGCCGCCACGATCGCGCACGGGAAGCCGGTGACCCGCGCCATCGAGTGGTACCCGGTCGCGGGATCGGACTCGTCGTAGAGGTCCCACGTTGCGGTCCGGCGCGCGCCACCCAGCGTCCCCGTCGCCTCGACGCGCATCACCGTGAGATCCGCCTCGCCCTCCTTCAGGCGCCACGCGTCGAACAGGAGCCGGGTGGTCAGGTCGTAGGGACGGACCCGGGAGCCCGCCACGTCCAGCGGCTCCTGGGACAGGAAGCCGGTCTCGCGCAGCATCCGCATCTTCTCGGCGTGGCCCGGCCAGCGCAGCGTCTTCTCCTTCATGAACGGCACGCGGAGCGTCGTGGCGAGGCTCCGGAGGCCGTCGGTGTTGAACGCCTCGACGGTTCCGACCCTCGGCAGGTCCACCAGCTCGACGCCCGTGAGCGCCGGCCCGGTCACCAGGCGACCGTTCTCGACCCAGCGCGCCGGGCGCGTGTACTCCTCGATCACGTCCACCGCGGAGAAGACGACCCGGTACTCGAAGGGCCACACGCGCGTCTTCGGCAGGCCGCCGACGAGGATGAGCAGCCGCTCGACGCTCGCGAACTCGTGCACCGCGCGGCCGCAGAGGAGGTTGGAGAGTCCCGGGGCCACGCCGCAGTCCACGACCGCCGTCACTCCGCGGCCCTTGGCGAGGCCGTCCAGCTCGAGGAAGTCCTCCGGCATGAAGGCGATGTCCGCGTAGGGCTTGCCGGCCTCGATAACGAGCCGGAGGAGGCGGTAGCCCATGTGGCCAGGGGCCGCGCCCACGACGACGTCGGCGTCGGCGATCACCCGGCGCACCGCCGCGTCGTCCGCGAGGTCCACGGCGACCGCGCCCAGGCCCTCGGCGCGCCGGCGCGCGAGAGCGCTCTCGTCCCGGTCGGCGACACTGACGTGGAACCCCTTCTCGCGGGCGAGCTCGCACGCGATCACGCGGCCAACCAGCCCGCCCCCCAACACGACGATCCTGCTCACGTCAGTCCCCCTCTGACACCGCTACCAGTGCAGCGCGACCTCGAGCTGGCCCCCGGCATCGACCACGACGTCCCGGGCCGCTTGCACGGTCACGCGGCGGCCCTCCTGCGCAACGGCGGCGCGCAGGCGCCGCCCGTCCACCGTGACGACCGCCTCCTTGAGCGCCGCGCGCTCCGGCAGCTCCAGCGCCACCGTCCGGAGCCGCAGGCGGCCCCACCGCACCGCGATCGCGTTCGTCTGCGTGCGACCGGCCCGCGACTGGCTCAGAGCGCCCCACCCTTCCGCGGCGGTGAACGCGCTCCGGAAGTGCTCCGGCCCCAGGCGCGGCGCGAAGCCGATGTGTCCTTTCGGGCCATGGTACTCGAACCCACTCAATCCGATCAGCACACCCCAGCTCGCCATCGAGCGGGCATAGTGGTCGCCGCACTCGATCTCGTTCCACGGGTTGTGCCGTGACGGATGATAGCGCTCGTGCACGCCGCGGCAGATCGCGAGCGCCTCGGTGAGCATCCCCTCCCACGCCATGTGGCCGGCGACCTGATACTCGCTGCCGGTCCAGACCTCGTCACGGTACTCCGTCGAGCGCGGCCCCATGTGCCGGCTCTTCGGCCAGGTGCATTCGAACAACCCGGCCTCGCCGGGATACGCGAACCAGCGCTCCGGATCGTGCGCCTTGTTCTGCGGGCCGACGTCGGGCGCCCACGAGTACTTCCAGACGGAGCGCAGGGCCGTTCTCACCGCCGGCGCGGGATACAGGTAGCCGAGCCCGGTCTGGTGCGCCCACCCCTGGCCAAACAGCTGCTCTGCGAGGCAGCCGTCGCCGTACTGCCAGTCGGGGTGCTGCTTCAGGTCCACCAGCTGGATGAAGTACTCGCCGTTGAACAGCTCGCGCACCGAATTCTCGCGGCCCGCCTCGAAGATCCGCCGGCAGGTGGCGGCGAACGCGGCGTCGCCCACCTCCGTGGCCATCTCCTCGGCTGCCCGCAGCGCTCCGAGGTAGAGCGAGCCGACCATCGTGTTCGGGCCGTAGAAGTCCTGGTCGTACGTCTGCGGCTGCCGCCCCTCGAGCAGGCCGTTCGCGTCCCCGTCCTGGTCGATGAGGAACTGCATCGCCTTCCGGATGTTTGGCCAGTTGCGGCGGAGGAACGCGTCGTCGGGCGACGTCTGGTGCTCGCGCCAGGCCTTCAGGATGTAGCCGCCCTGCGCGTCGCCCGCCCAGTCGGTCCAGCCCTCCCCGCGGAAGCCGATCGCGCCGTCCGGGTGGAGCCCGATCCCGGGCGCGAAGTCCTGCATCTCGCGAACGCTGCGCTCCAGCTCGGGGAAGAGCCGCGCCATGGTGTGCGCGTAGTTCCAGACGTGCCCGCAGGTGCCGCGGCAGCAGCCCGCGCCCTCCCACGCCCAGAAGCGGCCGCTCTTCCACCACTGGCAGGTCGTGGTCGCGAGGTTCGCCGCCGTGGAGTGCAGTCGGTCGAGCAGCCAGTGCGGCAGCGTGGAGTCGTAGTACGTCGTGTGCCAGAGCCGCGTCTCGTCGGAGAGCCGATCGAGGTTCCGCACCACGTACCCGGCCACCGCATCGGCGCCGTCGAAGCGCGCGGCGTAGCGGTTCCCGACCACGGCATCGTCGCGGCGCATGTTGGGGAGCCACCAGCCGAGCACGAAGACGACCGACTGCTCTTCGCCGGGCCGCAGGGTGAGCGTGCGGCCGACCACGCCGCGCAGCAGCTCACCGACCGGCTTGGCCGGCGCGTCGTCGCGCGCGTCGAGGATCGGGCCCGCCGCGACCGACGGCCGGCAGAAGCCCTCTCCTTTCACCGCGCCGGAGGCGCTCACCGGAGCGTCGTGAGCGTCCTTCGCGCCGCCCGCACGGTCTCGCACCTCCCCGGGAGCCACCGCCAGGCAGAGGCTGCCGTAGTCCGACCACGTCGCGAGCGCGCCTGGGTCCCGGACCATCGGGCTGTCGCGGAACTCGATCTGGTCCACGTTGATGTGACCCCACCCGCCGGTCTCCGCGTCCACGATCTCGATGCGTGCCTCGCGGCCCATCAGGTCCTTCACGTCCCAGTTCTCGGGCTCGAGGCGCTCACGGTTGCGGCCGGTGGCTGTGCGGACGGCGGTCCCGTCCACGATGAGATTGACGCAGGTCGTGCCCTCGTGGGCGCCTCCGCCAATCAGGAAACCGATCCACGGCCGGTCGATGGTGAAGAACGGCGACGTCAGCTTCCCCGTGGACGCGTCTCCGCCGAGGAAGCTGTTGACCAGTCCCCGTCCCGCGAACCCGTCCACCGGACTCTGGTCGGGCAGCGTGCCCCGCGCCGGCGCGCGCCCGAACGCCGTGCCCGCGACGGTCCAGTCGCCGTAGTCGTCGCCTTCGAAGTCGGCGAAGACGCGCGGCGGATCCTCCGTCACCGCGGGCAGCGCCACTTCCTCCGCCGTCGCCACCAGGCCGGTGAGGCCTTCGGCCGCGAGCGCCGAGTTCCGCCGCACCAGCCGCTGCACGAACAGCGGGCCCGTGTGGCGGCACACAGCGTTCTCGAGCCACCCGGCGAGCGTCACCTCGGCGTCCGCGCCGGACGTGTTCTTCACCGTGTAGCGCAGGACAGTGGCGGGGATGGACGAGTCGGCCGCGTTGAGCGGAATGAAGGGCGAGAACGCCTCCAGCTGCACCTCGACCGGCACCGGCGCATCGGCGTAGCGCACGCGCGCGATGGGGAACTCGCCGCAGAACTGCACGCCCGGGAACCCGCGGCGGTCCAGGGTCCGATCCACGGTGCGGCCGCCCGACACCACGCGGAGCGCAAACCCCTGATCGAACGGCGGGGTCGACACGATCTTCCCGTCCGCGACCGTCTGCTCGGGCGAGCGCCCCGGGTGGTAGTTGACCGCGCCGTAGCCGGTGTTCTCGTTCTGGTTGAAGATGTCCCAGTAGACGAGGCGCCCGTCGCCGGTGACGTAGACCTGCCCCGCGCAGATGCCGCCGATCGGCATCCCGATGGTGAGCAGGTCGTCGCCGGCGTACCAGGTGCTCCGGCCGCGCGCGAACAGGGACGCGACCCATTCGCGGCTGAGCTTCTTGTCGGCCGGCACGAAGTGGTCGACCGCCTGGCGCCGCAGGAAGGGTCCGGCGACAATCGACAGGCCGCGCGAGGAGAGGGCGAGCGCCGATCCGGCGGCGCCGGCGGCCGCCACGAACTCGCGCCGGTCCATCTCCTTCCCGGCGCGCGAGACCCCAAGCGGGACCGGGGCGCAGCCTTCGCTCCCGCACCCGCACTTGCGTTCGGACATCGCTTCTCCCTAGTGCGTCGCCGGCTCCAGAGGTCTGCGGAGCTTGTGCCAGCGCTGCCGCAGCCGCACGGAGTCGAGCCCGAGCGCGCCGCCCGTAGAGAGCGTGTTCCGGCCCGCCGACTCGAAGCGGAGCGTGTGCTGGCCCGGGGAGAGCGTGAAGCTGCCGAGATAGAGGTCCTTCACCCCGAGGTCGCGGGCGTAGAAGTCCTGCGCCCCGCGCGGATTCCACTCGGGATAGCCCTCAAGCGCCGTGACGTCGTGCCCGTCCAAGAGGATCCGCCAGCGGCCGTAGTCCGGGGCGCGCGTGAGCCGGAGCACGAGCCCCGAAAGCGTCGAGTCGGCCACGTGGAACCGGACCTCGAGGAACGCGCTGTCGGACGACGGGACGAAGAAGAGCTGACCCTCGCCCGTCCAGTCGTAGCCCTTCTGGAGTTGCAGCTTCCCCGCCGAGTGGTCGGCGGTGCCGATCAGGGTCTGGCCCTCGATCACGCGATCCAGATTGGGGAAAGTCCGCTCCGCCAGGCTCGGCAGCGTGGCGAACCGCTTCGGCTGCCCGATCTGGTACCAGAACGCCACCGTCGCGATGTCGTCCTCGCGCTCGACGTTCCCGTTCACCTTCCCCGACTGCGACTCGTCGGCCGAGATCCAGCCGGTGTGCTCGAACGTGAAGCGCAGCGACTGGGTGAACCGGATCGGATCGGCGATGTGCCAGCGGTACATCGTCATCCGCGCGCCGAGATTGCTGGGGTCGTCGCTCAAGTACGGGGCGCCGGAGTAGGGAAAGAGATGCTCCTCGAGGCCCCACGCGGAGAGGAAGTAGTCCTCCGTCCCCGTCCCCTGGATGGTGGGCCGCGCATCTCCGTCCACGTAGATCCGGGCGTCGCCCTCGCCGGGCCAGTACGGGGAGCGCGACTGGATGGACATGACGGTGCCGACGTATTGGCCGTGCCCCTCGGCGTCGAGCAGGAGATAGTCCCGGCCGGATTGCTCCGGGAACTCCCGCCGGTACTGGGCGCAGAAGTAGGGCGTGCTGTCGGGCAGCGCGTCCAGCGCGGTGTAGTCGATCTGGTAGTAGAAGCTGCGGACGTTCTTGGCGCCCTCGTTCGTGACGGTGACGCGCCCGCGGTGGAAGAACGGCATCTGCCAGAAGCTGTTGTACGCGTCGCCGCCGGGCACCTGGATCGGCACCGACTTCACTTCGCGCCTCAAGCCGAAACCGGCGGCGAAGAAGTCGCCGAGCGGCGCTTCCACGGCGGGCTCCGCGGCCCCGTCCCAGTACATCCGGAGCACGATCTCGTCGGGGCGCGCCGACCCGCCCGCCTCCAGCCAGTTGGGCGCCGCGTCGTTGAACGTCAGCCAGATGTGGCTGATGACGGCGGGGCCCGCGATGTCGGCCAGCACCACCGTCTCGCCCGGATGGATGTAGGTGATGCGGTCGAGGTTGCTGTTGAGGTCGGCGGCCGACGAGGTCACCGCCTTCGACACCCCCGGCTGCACCCGGGTGAGGCCCGCGAGGCCGCCATCGCTCTGCGCCAGGGCCGGAGCCGCCGCGGCCGCCGCGGCGAGCAGGCCCAGCACCAGATTCGTCACACGCATCGTTCCGCTCCTCCGTTGGTCACGTCATTCGGCCAGCATGCCGCTCGTGCCGTCGCCTCAGCGCGCCCGCAGGACCCGCACGCGGAAGCCCAGCTGCTCCGAGAGCGCCACCATCTCCTCGAAAACGTCGCCGTACGCCACCGCCACGTGGTTCGACAGGTAGTGCGCCATCAGCGTGTCCCGCGTGATGCCGAGATCGGCCGTCATGATCGGCCACTGGCGGTTGGTTCCCTCCCACCACTGGTCGCGCTTCGCAGCCGGGAGCTTCACGACCTCGCCCAAGCCCACGTCCATCCACAGCACGCCGTCCCTGATGTAGGAGCGCGACCAGGTGATCGCGCCGGGCAGGCTTTCGCCGGTGAAGGTGCCGCCGGGAACGGGGAAGTACGCCGCGGGCTGCCGGTAGCTGTGCACACCGCGCAGCGTGCCGGGATCGTGGTTGAAGGCGTATGCGCCGGAGGAGCCCGAGTTGAGGAGCACCCACACGAACCGCCCCGCGTGCTCCCCGCCCCACCGCACGTCGTGGAACATCACCGCCTGGTGCAGACCCTTCGCCTTGAGCAGCCGCTTCATCAGCTCCATCGGGACCGCATTGCCCTGGTCCGCCTCGGTCGCGCACGCGATCGTGTCGCCGTTCGACTCGGGGCGGCAGACAGAGTTGAACAGCCCTTCCGCAAAATCCGACGGCGGGCGCAGCGGGAGGAGGCCGAGCTGGTACTGCCACCCCAGGCAGTCCGCCTTGTATTCGCCGACGAGATCCAGCACTGCGAGATAGTCGCGGAGCTGCTCGCGGGTGGCGTCCTCGGTGAAGTCCTCGGCGCCCTTCTCCTTATAGTGGAAGGTGACCCCCGCCGATTTCACGAAAGCAAGCGCCGCATCGATCCGGTTCGGCGCGATGCCGCCGCCCCGGTCGAGGATCCACGCCTGGTCCACCTTGTGCTCGGTGAAGCCGTGCCGGTTGAGGAGCCGTGGGCCGAAGTAGCCGTTGATCATCCCCATCGAGGTGTCGCCCAGCATCAGGATCAGCGCGCGGCGCCCCCGGAGCTGCGCGGCCACCTTCGCCGCCAGCGCGGCCGCCGGGGCGGCGACTGGCGCGCCGTACGCGACCTCCTCCTCGCCGTAGCGAATAGTCCCCTTCGTGCACCACTCCTCGAGGCGCGCCATGAACCGGTCGTCCGAGGTCCAGTCCGTCGCGTCGGTCCACACGCGCGAGAACTTGCGCCCGAGACTCTCGAGGCAGGCGCCGGTATTCAGGAGCCCCACCAGCCCCGGCCACTCGCCCGAGAAGTTGCTGGCCAGCAGCAGCGGGTTGTCGTTGCCCACCACGCCGTCGGTGGTGTGGGGTCCGTACACCCAGTGCACGTAGATGCCGATCAGCGGGTCCGGGATCGGGGCGAGCTTCTCGATCGCGTGGTGCGGCTTCGTCAGGAACCCTTCGACGCGGTAGGACTCGCGGCCGAGCTTCCGGAGCGCGGCCTCCATCTGCCGCGTGGCTTCCCGGATGCTGGGCAGCGCCAGCTCGTTGGGCTTGTCGCGCCCGTCGCCGGGCCAGAAGAGAGCGATGCGCTGTTTCACCGTCCCGCCTCCGTGACTAGTTAATCGGCTGGCCCCCGGCGGCGACATTCGCGCGCGTGAAGAGCCTGGTACCGAGCACGATCTTCTTCGGGACCGGCCTGCCGTGCAGGACCTCGAGCGCGGTCGCGATGGCCTCGGGCCCGCCCGTGGGGTAGAGGAAGGTGGCGTCGAGGATCCCGGCCGCGGCGTACTGCTGGCCCTCGTGCGGCAGGGCGTCGATCCCCACGAACTTCATGCTCGTCTCGCGTCCGGCGGCCCGCGCGGCGAGCCAGGCGCCGTGCGCTCCGGGGTCGTTGTGCGCGAAGACCACGTCGATCCGCGGGTTGGTGGCGAGCGCCGACTCCATCTCGCGCCGCGCAGCGGGCTCGAGCCACTGCATCTCGCCCGTGAAGACGATCCTGAGGCCGGGGTTGGAGTCCAGCTGCAGCCCCTCGAGGAACCCGGTGTGCCGGTCCTGCCCCGGCGTCGAGGTCATCAGGCCCTTCAGCTCGACGATGTTCCCCTTCCCGCCCAGGGTCTCCCGGATCCACGTTCCGGCCTCGCGGCCGATCTTCACGTTGTCGGCCCCGATGAAGGTGGTGTACTGGTCGCCCTGCACCGCGCGGTCCAGGACGATGACCGGGATACCGCGCTGGTACGCCTCCGCCACCGGCTTGGTGAGGGGCGCGGCCTCCTTGGGGCTGATGATGATCAGGTCCGCACCCTGCTCGACCAGCTCCTCCACCTGGGCACGCTGGGTGAGCGAGTTGTTCTGCGCGTCCTTGTAGATCACCCGGAGCTCCGGATGCGCGTCCGCCGCCGCCTTGACGTCGGCGTTCATCTGCACCCGCCAGGGCTCGCCCAGGTTGCACTGGCTCATCCCGATGACCCAGGGATCCTGGGGCGTGCCGGCGTGGTGCCGCGCGGCCTGCGAACGGCAGCCGGCCGCCGCCAGGAACGGCAGCGCCGCGGCGGCGAGCGTGAACGGGCGAAGACGCATCCCGACCTCCCGCTACTGGCGTTTGCCGCGCTGGAACAGCACGGCGCAGATGATGATCCCGCCCGTCAGCATCAGGCGCGTGGCCTCAGGCGCGGCGTTCAGCGACAGGATCTTCTGCAGGTACCCGATCGTCAGCACGCCGATCAGCGTCAGCACCACGCTCCCCTTCCCGCCTGCAAGCGTGGTGCCGCCGATCACGACCATGGCGATCGCGTCGAGCTCGTAGCCCATCCCGGTCTCGGGATCGCCCTGCATCTCCTGCGCCGCCTGGCAGATGCCGGCCACGGCAGCGAGGAGCCCGGAGAACGCGTACGCGGCGACCAGTGTCCAGGCGATCGGGACTGCAGAGAGCCGGGCCGCCTCCTGGTTGCCGCCCACGGCGTAGAGGTACCGGCCCAGGCGCAGCCGCGACAGCAGCACCCAGGTGACCAGCACGCACGCGGCGAAGACGATCGTGACGATCGACAGCTCGCCGCCCAGGATCCGGTGGTCGATCAGGGCGAAGATGCGCGGCAGCGCCACGACGTGCTCGGTGCCGCCGGGACCGGGGACGTAGTTGGTGATCTTCTCGCCGCCCGAGACGACCTTCGCGAGCCCGCGCGCGAACACCATCATCGCGAGCGTGACGATGAACGGCTGGATGCGCATCCGCGCGACCAGCGCGCCCGAGACGGCGCCGAGGGCCGCGCCGCCGAGGAGCACCGCGGGGATCGCCACCAGGGCCGGCCATCCGTGGGGCAGCGTCAGCCACGCGAACGACACCGCCGCGAGGGCGAGGACACTGCTCACCGAGAGGTCTATGCCGGCGGTGATGATGACGACCGTCATCCCGGCCGCCAGGATCCCGAACGTGGAGACCTGGCGCAGCATGTCGCGGTGCACGCTCCAGCGGAAGAACGCCCCGCCCGCGTTGAACACGCAGCCGATGAGGATCATGAAGAGGAGAGCCAGCAGCGCTCGCGCCACCGGCGACGCCCACCACGCCCCGAGCGAGCGTCGTACCGCGCTCACGCGGCGAGCCCCCCCCTCCCGCCCATCGCCGCCGCCAGCACCTTCTCCTTCGTGGCGTCCGCGCCCGCGAACTCCGCGGCCACGCGCCCCCGGTGCATCACCAGGACCCGATCGCTCAGGGCCAGCAGCTCCTCCATCTCCGATGTGATCAGCAGGATCGCGATCCCCCGCGCGACCCATCCGCGCATCAGCTCGTAGATGTCCGCCTTCGCCCCGACGTCGATGCCTCGGGTCGGCTCGTCCAGGAGCAGCACGCGCGGCTCAGGGAGCAGGCACCGCGCCAGGTACGCCTTCTGCTGGTTGCCGCCGGAGAGCTTCCGGACCGGCGCGGCGAGCGAGGGCGCGTCGAGGCGGAAGTCCCGCGCCAGCTTCGCGACCGCCTCCTCCTCCCGCCGGCGCCACACCCACCCCGCGCGGTTCGAGAGCCGCGGCAGGCTCGCGAGGCTGACATTGTGCGTCACGCTGAGGTCCGGCGCGAGGCCGGTGCCCTTGCGATCGCTGGTGAGGAGCAGCAGGCCGCGGGCGACCGACTCGCGCGGCGAGCGCAGCGCGAGCGGCCGGCCGCCAAGCGCCGCGCGGCCCGAGGCCCGGCGTCCGAGCGCGCCGAACAGCGCGTGCAACACCTCGCTGGCGCCGGAGCCCTGGAGCCCGGCGAGGCCGAGGATCTCGCCGCGTCCCAGCGTGAACGACACGTCCTCGACGACGGCGCGGTCGCTGCGCTCCTGGTGCGCCACCCGCAAGGCCTCGACGGCCAGCGCCGGCTCGGCGGACCGTTCGGGCCGCGCGGCACCGGGCGCGCGCCCGGCGACGAGATCGCGCCCCACCATCCGGCGCACCAGCTCCGCCGGCGGCAGCTCCTCCGGCGTCGCCGTGCCCACCGCGCGGCCGTCCCGCAGCACCGTGATCCGGTCGGCGAGGCGGTAGATCTCCTCCATCCGGTGGGTGATGTAGACGACGCCGCGGCCCCGGCCCTTGAGCCCCTGGATCCGCGCGAACAGCGGCTCCACCTCGTGCTCGCCGAGCGCGGAGGTCGGCTCGTCGAAGATGAACAGGACCGCATCGCGCCCCAGTGCGCGTCCGATTTCGAGCAGCTGCCGGCTCGCCAGCGGCAGCTCCGCCACCGGCTGCCGCGGCGAGAACTGCAGGTCCATCGCCGCGAGGAGGCGCGCGGCCTCCGCTTCCTGCTCCTCGAAGCGCACGCCGCCCAGGCGGCCCCGCAATTCCCGCCCGAGGAAGAGGTTGTCGGCGACGCTCATCGAGGGGATGAGCGAGAGCTCCTGGTGGATGGTCGCGATGCCGGCGCGGACGGCGTCCCGCGGGAGCGAGAGCCGCAGCGCTCGCCCCTGCACCGTCACGGCGCCCGACCAATCGTCGTACACGCCGGAGAGGATCCGGATCAGCGTGCTCTTGCCGGCGCCGTTCTCCCCAGCCAGGACGTGCACCTCCCCGGGACGTACCTCGAAGTCCACGCCGTGCAGCACCTCCACCGCCCCGAAGGACTTGTGGATGCCCTGCATGGTGATGATCGGGTCGTTCGTCATGGCGCGCGGAGCGGCGAGTGGAGTGCCAGTGGGACCTGCTCGGGGCCGCACAAGTATAGGCCGCGCGGCCCCAGGCCGTTAGAAGCGCACCCCGTGATACTCCCGACGACTAGTTGCCGCCCGCCTGAGGCACCATACGGACGTCGAGTCTGGTGACTCGACGGCTCACCACGCACGCCCGCTCGAGCGTGTCGCGGTATCCTCTCGCGGTCAGACGCACCGGGTGCAGACCGGGTTCGAGTTGAAAGCGCCGGCCGGTCTGTGGTTCGGCGTCGATGGTGATCACGACCCCCCGTGGCAGTTCGCCGGCAAGTTCCAACGTGCCCGACGCAGTGTCGGCGAATGGCAAGCTGGCTCCTGGAGCCTCCGACAACATGCGGCCGCTGCCGGCCACGCTCAGACCGCAGTCCTCCCGGCCGACCCAGTACACATCCATGGCGTACGGCGCGGCGACGGAGCGCGTGCGCAACTCGCCTTCGCCGAGCGGCGTCGTGACGAGCAACGTCGTGCCGAGCAGCGGATCGTCGGGGGTCGGATAGGCGAGCACCGCACGGCCGTCGTCGAGGATCGCCACGGCGGCCGGCGTGCCAATGTTGGGGACGCGCTCGATTTCGCCCGACGCGCGCAGCACCGCGTTCTCGGCGTCGCCAACGAGAAACGCGGCAGATCCGCGCGGTTCCACGGCGAAGCGCAACGGACGTCCGAGCCATGCCGGCAGGATCTGCCAGACTACCCATCGCCGGCCGCCGCTATCCCACCGCAGGACTGCGCTGCGGGACAATGCTGCAGCGACCTCCCCGTCGCCGGACGAGAACTGGAGGATGGAGTCCGGAGTCATTCCCCGCCTCAACAGCAGCCCCATGGGCTGCCACGCCCCACGCCACCGGAAGATCAGGCCACGGGGGCCGGCCGCGACCAGGCCCGAGTCAAGGGCTGCGATCGCCGAGACTGGGCCAGCCGACGGCAAGGGCAGCTCTGTCAGCTCCTCGCTGCATTTCGCCGAGCCGACCTCGCAGGCCCGCTCGAAGACCCGGCCGCCTGCGAGAATCCAACGGCGACTCTGCCCCGCTGACGCCGCCGACACGATGGCCTGAACGCCGACGGCCTGTTTGCCCACCACCGTCGCAGCGCCCCAGACGAAGTCGCGGCCATCCGACCCGCGGGCTATCCACCCTGGTACCTCACCCAGAACGCCCCAGGATCCGCCGCGCAGCGCCCAGACGACTCCGCGGGCATCCAGCGCGATAGGCTCACCGCGGAGGAACGCGAGGTTCGAGACGCGCACCTGGCGGCGGGGGCTTGGGATCCGCTCGACTCCCGTCTGCGACAGCCGAAACAGGCATGCTCCCGCCGCGCACCCCTTCCCCTCGCCGACCAACCATATGTCATTCCGCCCGCGGGCCAGGATCTGCATGAACTCGATCCCGTCCGGCATCGGGGCGCGCAACGGACGCCAATGCTCCTCGCGGGGCGGCAGCTCCGCGATGAGGCCTCGGCAGGGCGTTTCCTCTCCGCGCATGACGCAGTCGCGCCCGGCCACCAGCAACGTTCCATCGGCCAGGACGTCCCCCGCGTTGTACACCCACCAGCGCGTCGTGTCGGGGCGCGGATCCACCGTGCTCCAGTTGAGACCATTGAAGACGAGGAGCGAATCGGGCACGCCCGGTCGGGCGAACTGCCCAAGCGCCACCTGCCGCAGGGCGTCGCCCCAGATCTGCATCGCCGGCGTGTAGCTGCCGGTGGGCTCCGCGTGCCACGCACCCGGCTGGCCGCGGAGCATTCTGCCACCGCTGGTGGCGACAAGCGTGACCGAGCCCGCTCCCCACACGGTCCGGATCACGTCCGGTATCGTGTCGCGCACCTTCAGGCCTGCGCGGGTCAGGGCGTAGACCAGCGTACTGCGGTCCCCGAACGTTCCCGCATAGAACCAGATCGTGTCTCGACCCAGGACCGCCTGGGGGACGTTGAGGCCGCGCACGGCCACTGTCGTCCAGGTGCGGCCGTCGAACAGTTGCGGCCCGCTCAGCGCTCCCGGCGTCACCAGAATCAGGAGCGACTCTCCACGCGTTTGGAGCGACGCGGTCCCGCCGATCGTCAGCTCATTCCACCCGGGGCGCGGGAGATTCGCGGGACCCGGGACCTTCGCCGGCGCGGCTGGGCGCCAGTACAGCAGCGCCCGTCGAAACAGGGAGCGGTCGGTGGCGTAGAGCGCCAGCACGGCGAGCACCAGCGCGCCGACGTAGTAGACGATGCGGTGCCCCGCGGCGCGCGCGCTCCGACGTACGCGCTTCGCCACCCAGGCGATCGGCGACCCCTCGCTTACCGGCACTAGCGGCCGAATCGCGGCCGCGAACGCCCCCGCGCTGTCCCAGCGATCCTCCGGCTTCTTGGCCAGCAACCGCATCACGGCGTCGGCCACGTCCTCGGCTCCCGGCGGGACCACCCCCGCAAGCGGCTCCGGCGGAGTGGCGATGTGCGCCGCGATCATCTCCTGCGCGCTCCCCGCCGCGAAAGGCAGCCGGCCCGCCAGCATCTGGTAGGCCACTACGCCGAGGGAATAGAGATCACTGCGCCGGTCTATGCGCTTCTCCCCGGACGCCTGCTCCGGACTCATGTACTGGGGCGTCCCCATCACCATCCCCGTCCCAGTCAGGCCGCCGTCCTGCGCCTCCAGCGACTTGGCAATCCCGAAGTCCATCAGCAGCACTCGACGCTCACGTCCCTCCAGGAGGATGTTGTCCGGCTTGATGTCGCGGTGGACTATTCCCGCCGCGTGCGCCTCATCCAGCGCACTCGCCGCCTCGGTGAGGATGCGAACCACCTCCTGTACCGGAAGCTGCCTGTCCCGCTCCAGCAGCGCGCGTAGGCTCTCGCCCTTGACGAGCGGCATCACGAAGTAGACGAGGCCTTCCGCCTCGCCCACCTGGTAAATGGGGACGATGTTCGGGTGCCGCAGTCCGGCCGCCGCCTCCGCCTCCCGCCGGAACCGTTCCAGCAGTGACGCTGACGTGACCAAATCGGAGCGCAGCACCTTGACCGCCACGTCGCGTTTCAGCTTCACATCCGTGGCGGCCCACACCTCGCCGAAACCACCCTGGCCGATCAACTCGCGGATGTCGAATCCTCCGCCGAGTGCGCGCTGCAGCTCTCCGCGGCGCGCGGTGATGGCCTCGGCGGCGCCCGATGTTGGCGGCGCCCCGGCTACCGCGCCGGTCTCTCTGCTGATCTCTGTGGGTGTGGAGGCCCCGCACCGGGGGCAGAAACGCGCGTCCTCAGGTAGCGGCGTGGCACAGGCGGGACAGGAAGACACCGGCGCACCTCGCGCGGGGGCTGCGCAACGCTACGCCCGCCAGCCGCGACGTGCAAAGGCAGTGAATCAGTCGGATATGCCGGACGACGCGGCGCGGGGACCCGGCTGTTCACCTGGCGGGGTCAATGGGGCGCGCCGCCGGCCTTCCTTACATGCGGTGCAGCTCCGCGAGCCGGTCCCGGTAGCGCGCCTCGATCTTCCCGCGGACCACCTTCATCGTGCTGTTCATCAGCCCGTTCTGTTCGGTGAACGGCTCGTCGAGCACGCCGATGCGGGACGGCAGCCACCGCTCGGGGAACGTCCCGGCATGCTTGCCCCCGGCCCGGTACGCGTCGATCTCCCGCTCGAGAAGGCGGACGACGGCGGCGTTCGCCTTCGGCGTGCCGGCGGCGTGCGGGTGGTGCACCAGATAGGCGCCGACCGCCTCCCGGTTGGGCACGACCAGCGCCACGGTCGAGGGCGACTGGTTGTTGTGCAGCATGATCTGGTCGATGTACCGCGAGTGCTCGACCAGGGCCTCCTCGATCCCCTCCGGACTGTACTTCTCGCCGTCGTGGCCGATCAGGAGGCTCTTCTCCCTGCCGAGGACGTAGAGGAAGCCGTCGGCGTCCAGGTAACCCAGGTCGCCGGTGTGCAGCCATCCATCGCGGATCGTCTCGGCCGTGGCGCGCGGGTTCTGCCAGTAGCCGAGCATCACGTTCTCGCCTTTGACGACGATCTCGCCCTTCCGGCCGGCGGGCAGCTCGTTGCCGGCGTCGTCGCAGATCCGGACCGCGAGGTTCGGCAAGGGCGGACCCGACGAGCCGAGCTTGTGGCACGCTCGCGCGTTGGCGGAAATCACCGGCGCGGCCTCGGTGAGACCGTACCCCTGGTACATCGGGATGCCGATCGCGTAGAAGAATCGCTGCAGCTCAAGGTCCAGGAGCGCGCCACCGCCGACGAAGTACTCGAGCCTCCCGCCGAAGTTCTCCCGGATCTTCCGGAAGAGGAGCGCGTCGAACAGCGCGACGAGCGGCTTCAGCAGGGCGCGCATCCCTCGCCCGCGGTCGATGCCGAGACCGTTGTACGCCGTCGCCGTCGCGACGCCGGCGCGGAACAGAAGCTGCGCCAGAGCACCTTTGTCGCGCACGCCCTTCTCGATCCCCTTGCGGAACGTCTTCGCCAGGGCCGGCACGCTCAGCAGGAGCGTCGGCCGGATCTCCCTGATGTTGAGGGGGATGTTCCGGATCGCCTCCAAGGCGCTCTTCCCCGCCTGCACGCATGCGAAGCTCCCGCCGGTCGACGCGAGGGCGTAGATGCCGCAGGTGTGCGCGAAGGCGTGATCCCACGGGAGAATCAGGAGAATGCTCGAGCCCTGCGGGAGCGGATACCGGGCCGTGCTCTGCTCGATGTTCGCCGTGTAGTTGCGATGGCTGAGCACGATCCCCTTCGGATCGGCCGTCGTGCCCGACGTGTAGCTGATCGTGGCCGGATCGTTCCCCTGGAGCGACCGCCACGACCGCTCGACCACGTCGGGATCGGTCTTGAGGCGCGCCTCGCCCCGCTCCAGCACCGTCGCGAACGCGACGCTCCCCGCGACCGGCTCCTCGGGATCGTCGAGCAGGATCAGCAGCTCGAGCCCCGGCAGATCCTTCCGCACGCTCAGCACCTTCCGCGCCTGCGCGAGCGACGCGATGACCATCCGGCAGCCGGCGTGCGCGAGCCGGAACTTGAGCTCGCCCAGCTCCTCGATCTTCACCGAGATCGGGACGTTGATCCCGCCGGCGTAGAGAATGCCGAGCTCGCTCACCGGCCACTCCCGCCGTCCCTCGGAGATGAGGGCGACGCGGTCGCCCTTGGCGAGGCCGAGATCCCTCAGCCCCGCGGCGCACCGGTGGACCAGCGTGCGCAGCTCGCGATAAGTGGTGTCCTGCCACGCCCCGTCTTTCTTTTCGCGGACGAGCACGCTGTCGGCGAATCGCTCGACCGACGCCTCGAAGAGGGCTGGTATGGTCACTGGGTGCGGGGAGTTCGTCTCTGGCATCGTGCGCTCCGACTCGGTGGAAGGGATTCTGCATGCACCCTCGGACCGTGGACGACTAGTGGGGAGGCGTCGGGCGAGCGTCAAGTCAGGTAACCCGACGAAACGGGTCCGATTCCGCCCTTGCCAGCGTCGGCCGCACGTCATAGTGTGCGGGTACGGGCCCTAGCCAAGGCGCGTGCGCTCGGCGGTGAAGTCAGGCCGGACGCGGCTGGCGCGGCGGGCCAGGATCCCACCGGCAAGGCATACTTGGCCGCACGCCAATCGCCGCGGTGGCTCCTAGGTGGGGGCCAATCTCCGCGACGAGCGAGCCCCCGGAGAGCGATCTCCGGGGGCTTCGTCGTCAGAGCGGCTCCGCTTGCTCGTTGTGCTTTGGCCACCGCGGGGTTAGCATTCGTGTGCGATTTGCGGGGCAGTACGCACACAAGTTCTGACGACAGGTGAGGGCTGGCGTCCGCGCCGGCCCTTTCGACTGTCGGGATCGCAGGTAGCGACGGCGGCTGCCGCTCGCCTCCGGAACACAGCCTATCGTGAGGGCAAGATCACGAATACCACAAGGAGTAGGACCGTATGCGTACCACAGGGAAAGTGAAGTGGTTCAACGACGCGAAGGGCTTCGGGTTCATCACCCCGGAGAACGGTGAGAAGGACTGTTTCGTCCATCACTCCGCGATCCAGGCCGAGGGCTTCAAGAGCCTCAGCGAAGGCGATCGGGTCGAGTTCGACATCGTCCAGGGCCAAAAGGGCCCCGCGGCCGAGAACGTGGTCAAGCTCGGCGCCGCGTAAGGCCAGCTGACTAGTTGACAGAATCGGCGGCTCGATTTCGAGCCGCCGATTTCGTTTCCCCCCAGCAGAACACTCGCTATCGCACGATGAAGCGATAGGTCCCGGCCTCGATCGCGACCGGCCCTGACGGCAGGACCACCCGGCCCGTCGTGTTCGCAGGGATCGTCACGGTCACCTCGACCGCGCCGTTCTTGAGCCGCCGCCACGCGCTCGCGATCGTGCCCCGCGGCGAGCGGTACACGGCGCGCACCGCGTCGAGCGGCGCCGCCCACCGCGGCCGGATCTCGATGGTGCTGAAGCCGACCGAACCCGGCGCCTCGTCGATCCCCGCGAGATAGCGGTACAGCCACTCGCCGACCGCACCGAACGCGTAGTGGCTGTACGAGTTCATCCCCGGATCGCCGTGGTCGCCGTTCCAGCGCTCCCAGATGGTGGTGGCGCCGTGGCGCACCTCATAGAGCCACGACGGGAAGGTCTCCTGCAGCAGCAGACGGAACGCGACGTCGTCGCGCCCTCCCTCCGAGAGCACCGGGAGCACGTAGGCGCTGCCGAGGAACCCCGTCGTGAGGTGCCAGCCGTGGGCCGCGATGTCGTCCGCCAGGTGCTGCACGGCCATGGCGCGCAGGCTGTCTGGCACGAGGCCGAAGCGCAGCGCGAGCACGTAGGCCGTCTGGGTGAACTCGCTGCGCACGCTGTCCGGGTTGAGGAACGGCGCGCCGACGCGTCCGTCCGGCTGGACGTAGGCGCTGTCGAACGCCGTGCGGACGCGCACGGAGAACCGCTCATACGCGGCGGCTGCCGAGTCCTTGCCGAGCGCGCGCGCCATCTCCGCCGTCAGGGCCGCGTCGTAGGCAAAGAGCGCCGTCGCAATCAGGTCGGTGTTGGTCTCGCCCCACGACTTCGTGCTGCCCGCCGGGAGCCAGTCGCCGAACTGGACCTCCTTGCCGTGCCGCCACAGGAAGTCGGGGTTGGAGTCCCGGATGAACTGCAGATAGCGCTCGATGGCGTCCCACTGCTCGGCGAGGACGCGCGTGTCCCCGTACTGCTTCCAGAGCGTCCACGGGATGATCACGCCGGCGTCGGCCCAGCCCGGCGCGCCGCAGGGGCGATCGCCAAGGAAGTTCGGCGCGTAGTTGGGGAAGCAGCCCCACGCGGTCTGGCCGTCGCGCACGTCGGCGAGCCATTTCTCGCCGAAGGCCGCCATGTCCATGTTGTAGCTGGCAGTCCGCCAGAACACCTGCGCGTCGCCCATCCACCCCATCCGCTCGTCGCGCTGCGGGCAGTCGGTCGGCACGCTGTAGAGGTTGGCGCGCTGCGTCCAGCGGATGTTCTCCCACAGCCGGTTCAGCGCGGTGCTGCTAGTCGCCAGCTCGCCGGTCTCCGGGAGCGCGGTGTTGGCCGCGATGCCGGTGACGGCGCCCAGTGACGGCGTGCCGGGGTACCCAGTCACCTCGACGTACCGGAAGCCGTGGTAGGTGAAATGCGGCTCGAAGGTCTCGATCCCCCGCCCCTTCAGCACGTACGTGTCCGTGGCCTTCGCGCTGCGGAGGTTGATCTGCGTGATGTTCTTCCCGTCAGCGTCAAGGATCTCGGCGAAGCGCATCCGCACCCGCGCCCCACGAGGCCCGCGGACTACCAGGCGTGCCCAGCCGGCGGTGTTCTGGCCGAGATCGAAGACCCAGGTAAGCGGCGCGGGCGACCAGCGCGCCTTGGGATGGAGCACGGCCGTGGGCTCGATCGGCAGGATGTTCTGCGACTGGAGGTCGGCGGCGGGAGCCGGCTGGGCGATCACGGGATGCCAGCGGGTGTCGTCGAAGCCGGGCCGGTCCCAGCCCGGCTGCTCGAGCCGGGCGTCGTAGGCTTCGCCGTCGTAGATCTCGGAGAAGAGGATCGGGCCGGCCGACGCGCGCCACGCGCTGTCGGTGGCAATCACCTCTTCGCGGCCGTCGGCATAGGTCAGGTGCAGCTCGAGCAGCAGCCGCACCGGCGGCGGCCCGTAGGCGTAGCGCTTCGACGAGTACCCCATCCGGCCGGCGTACCAGCCCGCGCCGAGCACGACGCCGAGCGCATTCCCGCCGCGCCGGAGCAGGCGGGTCACGTCGTAGGTCTGGTAGGTGAGCCGGTAGCGGTAGTCGGTCCAGTCGGGGACGAGCACTCCGGGACCGGCCGGCGCGCCGTTCACCGTCAGGCGGTAGCTGCCGAGGGCGGTCGCGTACACCCGCGCGCGCACCGGCACGGCGCTCAGCCGAACGGCGCGGCGCAGGAGCGGGACGCGGCCGGCCGCGCTGCCCGCCGTGTCCGTGGTCGCGGGGGCGATGGTGTCGAGCGCGCCGGAGGAGGCGGCAATCCAGGTCGCGACCCAGCGTCCCCCCATCATGCCGGTCTCCCACCACGACGGCGCGGCGCAGGGCGCCTGGCGGCCTTCCCTGTCCCGGATGCAGACGGTCCACCAGTAGCGGTGCCGCGGCTCGAGCGCCGGCCCGCCGTACGTGACGTCCACCGACGAATCGGCGTTGACGAGTCCGCTGTCCCAGACGTCTGCGGCGCCGGGGCGGAGGCGCCCGGGCGTCGAGGCGACGAGCAGCTCGTACGCCGACTGCCGCGCGCCCCGGTGCGCGTCGGCCATCTGCCAGGAGAACCGCGGTCGGGCGGCGTCGATGCCGAGGGGGGTGACGAGATGCTCCACACGGAGCTGGACGGCGCGGGCGGGCGACGGGGGCACCGCGGGTGCGGCCCCAGCGGAGAGCGCCGCGAGGAGGGCTGCGAAGGGGATCATGGGCACCATCTCTGTTCTTGGCGACGCCGGCGCCGTCCGCCGGGACCGGCGGACGCGCGGAAACCCCGCCACGGCGCGAATAGAGGGGTGGGGCCGGACATCGTCAAGTGCGAGGCCGGATCCGGATGGCACCCGGCGGGACGAGGGCGCATATATTCCGTGCCTCTCATGACATGGCCCAGATACCGGAGGCGTCTCGTGCGTCCTCGCGTCCTGGCGAAGCTCCTGGCAGCCGCCACCCTGACGCTCGCCGCCGTCGGCTGCGTGCACGAGAGCGCTTCGCAGGCCGGCACGGGGCCCGGGCATACCCCTACCTTCCTCGGGTACAGCGGTCCGGCCGTGAAGCAGACGGTGTGCGGCAACTGCCACGTGCTCCGGCAGGCGGAGTGGATCCAGACGGGGCACGCGAAGGCGTGGGCGGACCTGCAGGCGAGCGGTCAGGCGACCGCGTCGTGCGACAAGTGCCACACGACGAACGGCACCAGCAACGTCGGGGCGGATAGCGCCGGGTTCTTCTCCGCCTCGTCCGCCGCGCGGAAGTACTTCCAGGACGTGCAGTGCGAGGCGTGCCACGGCCCGGGGGCGGCGCACGTGACGGTGCCGGACGAAACGCAGCCGATCCCCTACCTGGTGTCGTACGACTCGACGCTTCACGTAGGGTGCGGCACCTGCCACAGCGGCGCCCCGCACGCCTCGTTCTACGAGGACTGGTCGCACGGCGCGCACCGCCTCCTCGAAGCCCCGGCGATCTCCAGCGGCGGCGCGTGCCTCCAGTGCCACGAGGGGAAGACGGTGGAGCAGCGGTTCGGCGGGAGCGACGTCTTCGTGGAGGCCGCGAGCGCCACGCCCTTGCCGATCGGTTGCGCCACCTGCCACAACCCGCACGGGAGCGACAACACCGCGGAGCTGCGCGAGTCCATCACCGTCCGCGACACCACCAACCTGTGCATCCAGTGCCACAAGCGGAACGCGGCCCCGGACACCGCAAACACCCGCGGGCCGCACTCGCCGCAGGGGCCGACGTTCCTCGGCACCTCCGGCTGGCGGCCGGCGGGGTTCGCCTGGGACTCCACCAAAACCACGACGCACTCCGCGGCCGCGGCGAACCCCCGGCTGTGCGTGACCTGCCACCTGGACACGCTGGACGTGAAGGGCGCGGGCGGCCGTCTCGCCTGGCGCTACACCGGGCACGGCTTCTACGCGATCCCGTGCGTGGACACGGGGGGCGTAGACTCGACGGACTCGTGCGCCATCACGCAGCGCAGCTTCGCGGCGTGCACCGCGAGCGGCTGCCACGCCACGGGCGACGCGGCCAGCACGAATCTCCAGGCGCTCGACCAGGAGCTGGCGTTCCTGACCGGCACGCTGTGGACCGACGTCAACGGCGACGGCAAGATCGACGCCGGCGACACCGGGCTCCTGACGAAGGTGCCTGCGACCGAGTTCAAGCGGGACTCCGTCATCACCGTCGCGGAGGGGGCGCTCTTCAACGCGCAGCTCGTGGGCGTGGACGGCTCCCACGGGGTGCACAATCCGCCATATCTGAAGGCGCTGCTCACGGCGACGATCCTGGCGGTGCAGCAGCACTACGGCCTGTCCGCCCCGCCCGCGGAAGCGGCGCGCATTGCGCGCGCGGCGGCGGGGCTCGGCGTTCGGATCGCCGCGCGGTAGTCCCGCGCGCCCGTGCCCGCTGGGCGGCGCAGGTGATGCCCCGGTGACGCGGGGTGGCTATTTTCCCTCCCCGGGAAGACATCGAGGAGAACGGACATGCTCGCCACTCAGGTTCGGCAGAAGGACAGCGTCTTCTACATCGTGGCCTATCCCGCCAAGGCTCTCCTCGAGCGGGTGCGGTTCATCAGCCGCTACTACGGCGAAGGCGAGCAGATCGCGCCCGAGGAGCTGAAGGCGGAAGACGACATCGGACTGTTCATCGAGCGCATCGAGCGCTCGGAGAAGGCGTTCCAGCGGCCGCTGTCCCGCGCCAAGGTGCGCGCGATCAAGAATTTCTACGAGACCGCGGTGAGCCAGCCGCCGATCCCCGGGACGGTGCTGCTGTTCACGGCCGAGCGGCTCCGGTTTACGCCGAGCAGCATGGCCGGGACCACGGGGGTCATCACGGAGCCCGAGGGGAAGTACCTCGTGATCGACGGGCAGCACCGCCTCGCGGCGCTGCGTTTCTACCAGACCGAGCGGCCGCAGGAGGCGGCGGCCGTCCACGTGCCCTGCGTCATATTCGACGGGAAGAGCGAGGACTTCGCCACGGAGATGTTTGTCATCATCAACTCGACGCCGACGCGCATCAACAAGAGCCACCTGGTGGATCTCTACGAACGCGTCTCGTGGGCCTCCGCCGACAAGAAGTTCGCCGCGCGCCTCGTCGAGCTGCTCTACTCGGAGGCGGACAGCCCGCTGCGCTACCGCATCAACCGCCTCGGCGGCCGGAGCAAGCAGGAGAAGTGGATCCTCCAGGCGGAGCTGTTCAACGAGATGCATCGGTGGGTGAAGGCCCGCTGGCGCCACATCGAGCGGACCGGGACCGACGCGCGGCACGCGGAGCGCTTCTACCACGTGGTCCGCGACTTCCTGAAGGCCGCGGAAAAGGCCTGGGGCGTGGCCTGGGCCAATAGCTCCTACGTCGTCACCAGCTCTGTCACGCTCAAGGCGATGATCCGGGTGTGCACCGTGTTGGCGGCCACGGACGCCGAGCCCGAAGACGGCCGCGTGGCGCGATGGGCGCAGCGGCTCTCGCCGTGGGCCGACATGATGCGCGACTTCCGCACCGAGGGCTTCTACCAGCGGTTCCCCGCCAAGGGCCAGGTCGAGCGGGTCTCGCGGGTGCAGCGGGAGCTGATGCGGGCCGCGGGCATCGCGCCGCCGGCCGCGGCAGGCAGCCAGTAGCCCGGCACCGAGAGTGACCCCCTAGCCTCGCGACTCCTTCCGCAACAGGTGCTTCCGTGACGCCCGCGACGCCGCTGGCGTGCTATTGCCCGTCAACAGGTCTCCCGCTGGCGAACAGCCAGCGATACGCGGCCGGGAACTCGCGCCGCCAGAACCACTCGGCGTGCGCGCCGTCCGCCGGGAGCAGGGCGCGGACGTCCGCTGCCGTGTCCACGCCCGCCGCGGCGAGACTGTCCACCATCGCCTGGAGAGAGTGCGCCATCGCTCGGTAGGGCAGTTCCAGCTCTGTCGTGCCCTCGTTCAGGCCGGTGTCGAAGTAGAAGCGCGTGGGGCTCGCTCTCCGCCGGTAGGCGCGCGCCATGGCGAAGAGCTGCGGCTCGAAGAAGAACGGCGCCGAAAAGACGAGCACGCGCCCGAACACGTCGGGATACTGCAGCGCGGCGTAGAAGGAGATGATCCCGCCGAGGCTCGAGCCGCCGATGCCGGTGTTCACCCGGTCGGGCCGCGTCCGGTAGTGCGCGTCGATGAACGGCTTCAGGGTGTGGACGATGAAGTCCACATACCGGGCTCCCTCGCCCCCGCCGAATCTCGCGTCTGTGCTCGGCCACGGCTGGTACTCGTCCATCCGGTGCGTGCCGCCGTTGTCCACCGCCACGACGATGACGCCCGAGTCGCCCGCCGCGTGCAGGCTGTCCAGCGTCTCGTCCACGCCCCACTCACCGGCGAAGCTGGTGGCCGCGTCGAACACGTTCTGCCCGTCGTGCAGGTATAGCACGGGGTAGGTCCCGCCGGACGTCGCGTAGTCGGGCGGGAGATAGAGCCACACGCGCCGCGTCCGGCCGAGCTGCGGCATCTGGAAGGCCGTGTCGAGGATCGAGACGGAGGCCGTGGCGCTATGCGGCCGCTGCGGCGCGGGTCCGGTCCGCCAGGCGACCACGGTCCCGGTGTACGTACCCACGCCGGCCGGCGGCACCGTGAACGTCCGGTTTGGGACGTCGCCGCCGGACGCCGAGACTTCCACCCTCTCCCACGACCCCAGCGTGAACTTGAACTCCACCGGCCCGCGCACCGAGTCGCTTAGCGTGATCGCGTACTGCGCTCCCTGCGCGGTGAGCCGGTAGCCCTCGGCCGCCGGGTTCCAGTTGTTGAACGAGCCGGCCACGTAGATGACCGCTCCCGCGGGTGTGCTCGCGGGGATCGAGGTCAGGCGGATCGTGAGGCCCCTGCCCGCGGGCACCGCGGCCGGAGGCGGCGCGCGGTGCGCACACGCCGCGAGTGCGAACGAAGACGCGCTCAAGCATGCGATGAGCATCCGCTGTATCGGTCGAGTACGGCTGCGGACCATCGTCATCGCCGGCTCCCGCGAGGCCCGTCTCCGACATTGCGCATCGCCGCTGACGCGTGCGGCGCCGTTCGCGCGAGGAGCCCGCGGCCCAGCGCTGCGAGTTCGCCCATCGAGCCGAGACGCTGCAGCCCCGCCGCCAGCGCTCCGAGCGCCGAAGCCCCTCGGCCACCCAGAGCCACCACGCCACCCTGGTCCTCCACCACCTTCGCCAGAGCAAGCAAATCGGTGGCCACCGCGCGGGGCTCCGACGGGCTGACGCTCATCGCCACCCACACGAGCCGCGGCCGCCGCTCGACGACCGCACGCTTCAGCACCTCGAAGGGCGTCTCCGGACCGAGATTGCACTCGCGGAAACCGGCGTCCGCCGTGACCAGCGCCGCCATCTGCGAGGGAATGAAGTACGGGTCGCCCGCCGGAGCGGCGCCGAGCGCGAGCGGTGCTCGCTCGACAGACGCCGGCAACAGGCCGCGCAGCTGCAGGAGCGCCTGCAGACAGGTCTGCGTTGCGCGGTGCTCGAGGAAGATCCCCTGGGCGTCGTGCCGCCACAGCTCGCCGATGCGCGTGAGTGCGGCGCACATCGGCCCGTCGAAGATCGCCGGGATCGTCCAACCCGCCACGTACAGCGAGATCAGGAACCCGCGCGCCTGTGCCCCGTCGTCCTGCGTCAACAGCTCGTACAGGTGCTCGCCTGCCGGCGGGGCGCCGGGCGCCGCCACGTCGGCAGCGAGTTCCGGCAGGCCGAGCAGGGCCGGATGCCGCAGCGGGACTCCCGAGCGCCGGATCAGGGCGACGGCCTCCGCGAATGGAATGCGCCGATGCCCGCCCGGCGTGCGCGTCGTGGCGATCGCGCCGCTGTCAGCCCATCGTTTCAGCGTAGATTCGCTGACGCCGATCGCGCGCGCGACCTCGCGCGGCGACAGCAGGGGCTCGGTCACGCTGAGCTCAGTCTTCGTGACTCTGGACGATTTCACCGTTTCCGCATGTGTCGCTGGTTGCCGGCATGTCGAGTGTAACTAATTTATTGACAACCTATTAGAAAGTCAATACGCACTGGCATTGACGCAGGTGCTCAATGCTAGTAGCTTCTGATGAACGATTTGACCGATTACACTTCGGAACGGAGAGGACAACGATGGTGGAGCTTGCCCTGGCGATGCCCAAGGAGCGTTACTCTCCCGCGGTGGACCGACTCGAGGCGCGGCGGCGGGAGACGGACCTGGTGCGGATCGAGCGCGCGGTCCGCGAGATCCTGCTGGCCGTTGGAGAGGATCCCGACCGCGAGGGGCTGCGGGAGACGCCGAAGCGCTACGCCCGCGCCGTGCGTGAGCTGTTCGGCGGCCTGCACGAGGACGCTGGCACCCACCTGAACCGCGTGTTCGATCACGATCACACCGGCGAGGACGTCGTGATGCTGCGCAACATCCCGTTCAGCAGCATCTGCGAGCACCACCTCCTGCCGTTCACGGGTCACGCGCACGTCGCCTACCTGCCGGCGCACGGCAGGGTCACCGGGCTGAGCAAGCTAGCGCGGACGGTGGACGTGTTCGCGCGGCGTCCGCAGATGCAGGAGCGCCTCACGGCGCAGATCGCGGACGCTTTGGTCCAGCACCTCGATCCGCGGGGCGTCGCGGTCGTCGTGGACGGCGAGCATTCGTGCCTCAAGCTGCGCGGGGCCCGCAAGCACGACACCGAGATGCGGACCTCGGCGTTCCGAGGCGTCTATTCCACCGATCGGGAGCTTCGTGGTGAGGTGCTCTCGATGATGTTGGACCGCCGAGGCTAGACGGCGTGATGACGCTCATCGCCGCGGCCGTCGCCGCCGCGCTCGCGGGGCAGCTTGCGCTCTGGGCGGTCCAGCTGCGGACCCGGAACGCCGCCTCGGCGGATCTGGGCTGGACGCTTCTGGTGGCGGGCGGCGCCGTCCTGGTGGCGCTGGCGTCGGCCGGCGATCCCTGGCGCAGGCTGCTGGTGGGTGGCATCGCGGCGGTCTGGTCGCTGCGCCTCGCCGTGTACCTGCTCACCGACCGCGTGCTCGGCGGCTGGGGGGAAGACGGCCGCTACCGCGCGCTCCGCGAGGCATGGGGTGCGCGAGCCGCGCGCAACTTCCTCTTCCTCTATCTCGCCCAGGTGCCGGTCGGAGCCCTGTTCGTGGTGCCGATCGCGGCCGCGATGCGTGGCGGGCCGCTCGACGCGTGGGCGCTGGCCGGCGGCCTCGTGTGGGCGGCGGCGGTGCTCGGCGAGGTGACGGCCGACCTGCAGCTCGCGCTGTTCCGCGCGAACCGCGCCAACCGCGGCGCCGTCTGCCGCGCCGGCCTGTGGCGGTTCTCGCGGCACCCGAACTACTTCTTCGAGTGGCTCCAATGGTGGGCGTACGTGCTGATCGGACACGTGGCCCTCCCGACGCTCGTGGGCCCCGTCGTGATGTTCGTGTTCCTGTTCCGGGTAACCGGCATCCCGTACACGGAGCGGCAGGCGCTCAAGAGCCGCGGCGACGCGTACCGCGAGTACCAGCGCACCACCAGCGCGTTCCTACCGTGGCCCCCCAGGAGGTGACGATGACGGTTCTTCAGTTCCTCAAGCTCTACGGCGTGGGCACCGTGGTCTGCTTCGGCCTCGACCTCGTCTGGATCGGGCTCGTCGCGCGCGGCTTCTACCAGCGCCACCTCGGCCAGCTGCTGCGGCCGGACGTGCGCTGGGTGCCGGCCGTCCTCTTCTATCTTCTCTATGTGGCGGCGCTGGTCGTCTTCGTGGTCATGCCCGCCCTCGAGCGGCAGTCGCCCGCGAGAGCGCTGCTGCTCGGTGCGTTCTTTGGGCTCGCGGCGTATGCGGCGTACGACCTCACGAGCCTGGCGCTGATCAAGGACTTCCCGCTCGTCGCCGCCGTCGTGGACCTCGCGTGGGGCGCGACGCTCTCCGCGGTCGTCTGCGGCGCCGTGTACGCCGCGGCGCGGGCGGGGCTCTGACCGTGCGCCCCGAACGCTCCCGACGCGGCGGCCGGCGTGGCACGGCGGGGCGGCTGCTGCTGCCGCTCGCGGTGCCGCTCTTCGCCGTCTCCAATCTCCTGGCCCAGACGGAGGCCCGCATGCCGGACAGCACGACGCACTTTCCCGCGGTCACCGGCCGCAGCCTCACCGGGCGCACCTACCATCTCCCCGGGGACTTCGAGGGCGCGCGCAACCTCGTGCTGGTCGCTTTCAAGCGCCACCAGCAGGAGGACGTGGACACGTGGACGCCGCACTTGAGGCCGCTCGCCGCCGGGGACTCGGGCCTGCGCGTGTACGAGCTGCCGACGCTGGGCCGCGGCTATCGCCTGATGCGCGGGATGATCGACGGCGGGATGCGGCGCGGCATCCCCGACTCCGCTGTCCGCGCGGCCACGATCACGCTCTACATCAACAAGACACCGTTCCGCGATACGCTCGGCATCACCGACGAGAGCCGGATCCACGTGCTGCTGGTGGACCGCTCGGGACGGATCCTGTGGCGGGCCGAAGGGCGCTACACCGCCGACGCCGAAGCGGAGTTGGAGAAAGTCCTCGGGCCCTAGCGCAGACGCGGCCTGGCAGCCTTTGACCTCCGGGGCGATCTTACCGCACCCGCGTCGCCCTCACCCTCTCCAACGACGTACCCGTGACCACTCCACTCCGAAGGTCCCTGGCGCCGAGCGGCCTCCTGGCCGCCGCACTGCTGTGCCTCGCCGGCGCGCCCGCGCGCGCGCAGGACGTGCCCTACGGCCTCGGACACTGGGTCGCCGATTCCCTCGGCAACCATCGGGCGGTGGTCCGCGTCGCCGCACCGGCCGAAGCCGTGCGGGTGCACATCCCGTGGCGCCGCCGCGATTTCGGCCCCGAGCTGAAGCGCATCATCGTGACGACGGCCGACGACGCGCGGATCGCGAACGCCGTCGCGATCACCGTGACGCGCGAGGCGGGCGACGTTGCCTTCGAGCCGGTCGCCGGCGCGGGCGACTACCACGTCTACTGGATGCCGTACACCGGGACCTTCCGCTCGAACTACCCGCGGATCACGTACCGGCCGCCCGATTCGACCGCGTCACCCGCGTGGCTGGACGCCCACAGGCTGAACGCAGGGGCGCGCGCGCGCGGCGACTGGCGCTCGCTCCCCAAAGCGTCCGTCGTCGAGATCCAGGCGGCTGACTCGATGGACTCGCTCTACCCGATGGAGGTCGTCGCCACGACCGACGAGGTCGCTGCGCTCTTGGCGGCGGACCCCGACGACGCCTACCTGCTCTTCCCCGAGGACCGCACCCGGCCGATCCGGATGACCGACGACCTCCCCCTGCGCTGGATCCGGGCCGGGGCGAACGGTCCCGTCACGGGCGAGGCGCAGCGCGGCGAGTTCTGGGTCTTCCAGGTGGGCGTCTGGGCGGCCCGGCGCGCGCTCGAGGAGGTCGAGGTCCAGTTCTCCGGCCTCACGGGCCCCGGCGGCGCGCGCATCCCGGGCGCGGCGTTCGAGTCGTTCGACACGCGCGGCGTGGACTGGCAGGGCGCGGCGTTCGAGCGGCACCTGCGCGTGGCCGCCGGCAAGGTGCAGGCGCTGTGGCTGGGAGTGATGGTGCCGGAAAGCGCCGCCGCCGGCGCGTGGGAGGGCTCGCTCACCGTCGAGGCGCGGAACGAGCAGCCGATGACGCTGCCGATCCGCCTGACGGTGCTGCCCGCGGTGATCGCGCACCACGGCGACGACGAGCCCTGGCGCCTCTCGCGCCTGCGCTGGCTCGACTCGCGGCTCGCGCTCGACACCGGCGTCGTCCCGCCGTACACGCCCGTGCGCGTCGCCGGGCTCCGGCTGTCCGTGCTCGGGCGCGACGTGGACGTCGGCCGCGAGGGCTGGCCCCGGCAGATCACCAGTCACTTCAGCGACGACATGACGGCGCTTCGCGCCGTGGGGCGCCACATGCTCGCCGCCCCGATCGCGCTCGTGGTGCAGGATACCGCCGGCCGCGATCTGGCTTGGACCGGCCGGGGGCCGCGCATCACTCATCGCGTCCCCGGCGCAGTGGCGTGGGACGCGACCTCGCGGGCCGGCGCCGTGACGATGCGGCTGCACGCGCAGCTCGAGTTCGACGGCGCCATCGAGTACACCGTGGCCCTCACCGCGTCGCGGCCGACCGCGGTGCGCGACATCCGGCTGGACGTGCCGATGCAGGACGACGTGGCGCGCTACTTCATGGGGCTCAACCGGAAGGGCGGTGCGCGCCCCGCCGACTACGCCTGGACCTGGGACGTCAAGAAGAACCAGGACGCCTTCTGGATCGGCGACGCAAACTCGGGGCTCCAGGTCATCCTCAAGGACCAGCACTACGTGCGCCCGCTCAATACCAACTTCTACCAGCAGCATCCGCTGGCAATGCCCGTCTCCTGGCAGAACGGCGGGCGGGGCGGCTGCCGGTTCGGGACGGCCGCGGGAAAGAGCGTCGCCGGCGCCTATCTCGCGCGCTGCTCGAGCGGGGAACGCACGCTCGCCCCCGGCGACACGCTGTACTTCGACGCGCGGCTCACCATCACGCCGTTCCACGTGCTCGACACGCGCGCGCAGTTCACGACCCGGTACTACCACGCCTTCAAGCCCGTGGACACGATCGCAGCGGCGGGGGCGAACGTCATCAATGTCCATCACGCGACGCGGATCAACCCGTTCATCAACTACCCGTTCCTGCGGCCCGACGCGATGCGCGCCTACGTGGACTCGGCGCACGCGGCGCTCATGCGCGTGAAGATCTACTACACGGTGCGCGAGCTCACGAACCGGGCACCGGAGTTCTGGACGCTGCGCTCCCTGGGCGACGAGGTCTTCGCCGACGGGCCGGGCGGCGGGCACGCCTGGCTCCAGGAGCACGTCGGCGGCCACTACGTCACCGGCTGGGTCGTGCCGGAGCTGCACGACATCGCACTGGTCACCAGCGGCGTGTCGCGGTGGCACAACTTCTACGTCGAGGGCCTCGACTGGCTGGTGAAGAACGAGGGCATCGACGGGCTGTACATCGACGACGTGGCGTTCGACCGCACGACGATGCAGCGGGTGCGCCGGGTGCTTGCGCGCGGGCGGCCGCAGCCGCTGATCGACCTCCACTCGGCCAACCAGTACGACGCCAACGATGGGTTCGCCTCGAGCGCGAACCTGTATCTCGAGCACTTCCCCTACCTCGACCGGCTCTGGTTCGGCGAGTACTTCGACTACAACTCGCCGCCCGACTACTGGCTCGTGGAGATGTCGGGGATCCCGTTCGGGCTGATGGGCGAGATGCTCCAGGACGGCGGCAACCCCTGGCGGGGGATGGTTTTCGGGATGACGAACCGGCTCCCGTGGGCCGGCGACCCGCGCCCGCTGTGGCGCGCGTGGGACGACTTCGGCATCGCCGAGGCGCGGATGGCGGGCTGGTGGGGCGCACACCCGCCGGTGACCACCGGCCGCGCGGACGTGCTCGCGACCGCGTACGTCCGGGCCGGACGCACGCTGGTGGCCGTCGCGAGCTGGGCGCCAGACACAGCCGACGTCGTGCTGCACGTGGACTGGCACGCGCTCGGCCTCGACTCGAGCCGCGTCACGGTCACCGTGCCGGCGATCGAGGCCTTCCAGGGCGCCGACTCCCTCGCGGTCGGCGCGCCGGTGCGGATCCCGCCGGGACGCGGGCGGCTGCTCGTGCTGCGCCAGCGCTGAAGGCGGCGGCAGCTCCGGCGTTGCCGTTCGAAGCGTGACCGGGCATCTTCCTTGCCCCTCAGCCACGACGGAATTGACGTGAACGATGCTCTCGGCCGCCTGAGCGCGGCCCTGGCCGACCGCTACCGGATCGAGCGCGAGCTCGGCGCGGGCGGGATGGCCACGGTCTACCTCGCCCAGGACGTCCGTCACGACCGCAAGGTGGCCGTGAAAGTGCTCAGGCCCGAGCTGGCCTCGATCCTGGGCGGCGAGCGGTTCCTGGCCGAGATCAAGACCACCGCCAACCTCCAGCATCCGCACATCCTGTCGCTGTTCGACTCCGGGGAAGCCGATGGGCAGGTCTTCTACGTGATGCCGTACGTGGAGGGGGAGTCGCTGCGCGACCGACTCACGCGCCAGAAGCAGCTCCCGGTGGACGAGGCGGTGGGGATCGCGGGCGAAGTGGCCGACGCGCTGGCGTACGCGCACCAGCAGGGCGTGGTGCACCGGGACATCAAGCCGGAAAACATCCTGCTCCACGGCGGCCACGCGCTGGTGGTGGATTTCGGCATCGCGCTCGCGGCGAGCCGCTCGGAGGGCGGGACCCGGATGACCGAGACCGGCATGAGCCTCGGCACCCCGCACTACATGGCGCCCGAGCAGGCGATGGGGGAGCGGGAGATCACGCCGAAGGCCGACATCTACGCCCTGGGGTGCGTGCTGTACGAGATGCTGACCGGGGAGCCGCCGTTCACGGGGCCGACGGCGCAGGCGATCATCGCGCGGGTGATGACCGAGGAGCCGCGATCGCTGACACTGCAGCGTCGGACGGTGCCTCCGCACGTGGAAGCGACCGTGCGGATGGCGCTGGAAAAGCTGCCGGCCGACCGCTTCGGCACGGCGGCGCAGTTCGCCGAGGCGCTGGGGAACCCGGCCTTCGGAACGGCCTCCACCGGGGCGATCGCGCAGCCGGCCACCGCGCCTGGCGGCGGCCTGCGCACCAGGCTGAAGGATCCCGTCGTCCTCGGCTTCGCGCTCCTGGCCGTCGTGTCCCTCGCCGTCTCCATCACCCGCCGGCCGGCCGCCGCGCCGGCCGCCGGCGCCGTCCGCTTCCTGTTTGCCGGCAGCGACAGCGCTCGCGTGATTGACAATTTCCCGTGGCCGGCCGCGATCTCGCCGGACGGCGGCATCCTGGTCTACGCGGTGGCGCAGCCAGGTGGCGGACCGATCCTGTACGCCAAGCGGACCGACCAACTCGAGGGCCACCCCATACCGGGCACGGCGAACGGCTCGCAGCCGGTCTTTTCGCCCGATGGCCAGTGGTTGGCGTTCGAAGTGGGCACGAAGGAGAAGAAGGTCCGGCTCGACGGCAGCGCGCCCGTGACGATCGCGGACGGCGGCGCGGACAACGGCGCCGACTGGACGACCACGAACGAACTGGTCGTCGGCTCGACCGGCAAGATGCAGGGGCTGTCGCACGTCAGCGTCGCCGGCGGCGAGCCGCTGGAATTCACCAAGCCCGATTCCGCCAAAGGCGAGCTGGACCATCTCTGGCCCATCGCCCTGCCCGACGGCCGCACGATCGTGCTCACGATCTGGTCCGGGGCGCTGGCGACCGCGCAGCTGGGGATCACCTCTCTGGACGACGGCCGCGTTACACCGCTCAACGTCAGGGGCATCCGCCCGCTGGCGGTCCTCGACGGCGCCCTGGTGTACCTGCAGGCGGACGGGGCGGTGATGGCGGTGCCGCTCAACGCCCGCCGGAGGCGGGTGACGGGGAAGCCCGTGCCCGTGCTCGACCCCGTGCCAGTCGGCGCCGCGAACAACGGCAACTCGGAGATCTTCATATCGCGGGGCGGCGCGCTGGTCTCCGCGCTCGGCACCCACCGCGCGCAGCTGGCGTGGATCGGGCGCGACGGCGTCTCGCACCCGATCAGCTCGGAAGTGCGCGACTTCAGCGCGCCGCGGCTGTCCCCTGACGGCCGCCGGATCGCCGTCATCGTGTCCGACGGCACCAAGAGCGACGTGTGGATCTACGAGCTGGCGACGGGAACTCTGTCGCGCCTGACCACGGTCGAGTCCGTCACCTCGGCTGAATGGACGAGGGACGGCTCCCGCATCGTGTACACGGCGGCGGGCGCCGGCGGATCCCGGGCCGCCGTCTGGGCCCAGAAGGTCGGCGTGGCGGCGCCGCCCGAGATGCTCACGCAGATCTCCTCCCTCTCGCCCTATGCGGACATCACGCCCGACCGGCACTCGCTCCTGGTGCAGTCCCTGCTGGAGAACGCGTGGGGCGTGGTGCGCATCCCGCTGGACTCGGGTGGCGCCGTCCGTCCGTTCAGCGTCGCGAGGAATAACTCGATGGGCCCGCGTCTCGCTCCGGACGGCCGAAGGGTGGCGCTCAACTCCGATGAATCGGGCGCATTCGAGGTCTACGTGCGGTCCTTCCCGGACCCGAGCGCCAAGGTACAGGTATCGGTGGGTGGCGGCGGGGCACCCGTCTGGTCGGCGGACGGCACGCAGCTCTACTACGCCTCGGGCAACGTCATCGTCGAGGCGCGCCTCGCCGCGGCTCCCGATCTGCGGGTCGTCTCGCGCGACACCGCGTTCACCAGGATACGCGAGGCCGGCAGCTCCTTCGGCCAGGCGAACTACGACGTGACACGCGACGGCTCCCGCCTCGTGGTCCCGGTCGCGCAGGCGGAGAGCTACCAGCTGGTCGTGGTCCCGAACTGGCTGACGGAATTCCGGCAGAAGCTGGCCGCGAACCCGAACTAGCTGTTGACGGAGGTTGAGATGCGACATCGCACGGTGAATCTCGCCGCTTGCCTACTGGTGTCCCTCGCCGCCTGCTCTACGCCTCCGGCGCACCCCGGGAGCGCGGCGCCGCAGCGGCCCTTCTACCTCGGCGCCGACATCTCGTACATCGACGCGGCCGACCGCTTCAGGGGCCGGTTCCCGACCTACCAGGACAATGGGGTGCCCGGCGATGAGATGACCATCCTGAAGAACCACGGATGGAACGCGTTCCGCCTGCGCGTCTTCGTCTCGCCGGTGCGGGAGGCGCCAGACAACTCGCTCGCCAACACGATCCCGCTCGCCCGGCGCATCAAACAGGCGGGCGCGATCTTCCTCCTCGACATCCATTACTCCGACACGTGGGCCGATCCGCAGCACCAGGAGATCCCCGTCGCCTGGCGGGGCCTGGGCTTCGATTCGCTCGAGAAGCAGGTGGAGGTCTACAGCCGCGAGACGATCAAGGCGCTGAAGGACGCCGGCGCGATGCCGGACTGGGTGCAGGTGGGCAACGAGATCACCCGCGGCACACTCTGGCCGCTGGGGCAACTGCAGGTCCCGGGGAACAGCCAGTACCTGCCGCCGCAGCCGTACGACTCGGTGACGCAGTGGGATCACCTGACGCGCATCCTCAAGGCCGGCATCCGCGGCGTGATGGCGGGCGCGGGCGACACGCCGCCCAGGATCGCCATCCACATCGACCGTGGCGGCGACTGGGCGACGACGAAGTGGTTCTTCGACCACCTCGAGGCCGCGCACGTGCCCTACGACATCATCGCCGAGAGCTTCTACCCGGAGTGGCGGCACGGCACGCTCGACCAGCTCTGGGAGAACATGACCGAGAGCTGGCGGCGCTACCACAAGGAATTCCTGGTCGCCGAAACGGGCTATGGCAACTCGCACCTCGCGGACAACCCCGACATGATGTGGCCGCTGACGCCCGAGGGGCGCCTGCAGTTCATGGTGGACCTGGTCAATACGGTGAAGAAGGCGCCCGGGGGGATCGGCGCGATGTACTGGGAGCCCGAGTGGGAGGTCTGGAACCAGGACGGGAGTCCCGGTCCGGCGGTCTTCGTCCTCGATTCCCTGAACCTGACGGCGCGCCCGGCGAGTCACCTACCGGCGGCGGTGCATCCCTGAGGCTGCGGGCGCCTCGCTGGCCCGCTCATTGCAGCGTACTTTGGAGCGTTTGCCCTTCCTCATCGGAGAATGCTCCATGGCTCATCTGCGTCGTCTCGCGATCGCCGGTGCCGTCGTCCTCGTCGGCTGCGGCCGCGCCGCGCCCGTGAAGTTCACGCCCAGCAATCCCTTCGCCACGGCGAGCCCGCTGCTCTATCAGGCGCCGCCGTTCGACAAGATCCACGACGCCGACTACCAGCCGGCGATCGAGGAAGGGATGCGCCAGCAGCTGGGCGAGGTCCACGCCATCGCGGCGGACACGGCGGCCCCGACCTTCGACAACACGATCATCGCGCTGGAGAAGTCGGGCGCGCTGCTCCGCCGGGTCTCCAAGGTCTTCTTCGCGCTCACCCAGTCGAACACCGACGACACGCTCCAGCAGATCCAGACGGAGGAAGCGCCGAAGCTCGCCGCGCACAACGACGCCATCTTCCTGAACGACACGCTGTTCCGGCGGGTCAAGAGCCTCTACGACCGCCGGACGACGCTCGGCCTGGACTCGGTGCAGCAGTTCCTCGTCACGCGGTACTACAAGGACTTCGTGCGGGCGGGCGCTCTGCTCTCCGACTCCGACAAGGCGAAGCTGCGCGAGCTGAACAAGGAAGAGGCGACGCTCACGACGGACTTCCAGAAGCGCCTGCTGGCGGCCACCAAGGCCGGCGCGATCGTCGTGACCGATTCGACCCAGCTCGCCGGCCTCAGCCCGGCGGAGCTGGCGGCCGCCGCCCAAGCCGCGGCGACACGCAAGGTCACCGGCTGGGTGCTACCCCTCCAGAACACGACGCAGCAGCCCGCCCAGGCCGAGCTCCAGAACCGGGCCGTGCGCCAGCGCCTGTTCGAGGCGTCCACCACGCGCGCCGAGAAGGGCGACAGCAACGACACCCGGCAGATCATCACGCGTCTCGCCCAGCTCAGGGCTGAGAAGGCCCGGCTGTTCGGCTTCCCGTCGTGGGCCGCCTACGTGCTCGACGACCAGATGGCGAAGACACCGGCGAACGCGATCAAGCTGCTGACCGACATGGTGCCCGCGGCGACGGGCAAGGCCGCGGGCGAGCAGGCCGCGATGCAGGCGATGGTCGACGCGCAGCACGGCGGCTTCAAGCTGCAGCCGTGGGACTGGCAGTACTACGCGGAGCGGGTGCGCAAGGCGCAGTACGACCTCGATGAATCCCAGATCAAGCCCTACTTCGAGCTGAACCGCGTGCTGCAGGACGGGGTCTTCTACGCGGCGAACCAGCTCTACGGGCTCACCTTCAAGGAGCGCCACGACATCCCGGTCTACCAGCCGGACGTACGGGTGTTCGAGGTGTCCGACGGGGACGGGAAATCCATCGGCCTCTGGTACTGCGACTACTTCAAGCGCGACGCCAAGAGCGGCGGCGCCTGGGAGGACACGTTCGTGGACGGGGCGGGCCTCCTCGGCACCAAGCCCGTGGTCTTCAACGTCGGGAACTTCACCAAGCCCGCTCCGGGCCAGCCGGCGCTGCTGACCTGGGACAACGTGACGACGATGTTCCACGAGTTCGGGCACGCGCTGCACGCGCTCCTGACCACCGTGACCTACCCGCGCCTCGCCGGCACCAACGTGCCCACCGACTTCGTGGAGTTCCCGTCGCAGTTCAACGAGAACTGGGCGCTGTACCCGGCGGTGTTCGCCCATTTCGCGAAGCACTACCAGACCGGGCAGCCGATGCCGCAGGCGCTGGTGGACAAGATCAAGCGGACGAAGACGTTCGATCAGGGGTTCGCGACCACGGAGTACGTGGCAGCGGCGCTGCTCGACATGGCGTGGCACACGCTGCCGGTCGGCCCGCTCGTAGCCAACGCGGATTCCTTCGAGGCCGCGGCGCTCGAGCACTTCCGCATCGCCGTGCCGGCGGTGCCGCCGCGCTATCGCAGCACCTACTTCGCGCACATCTGGAGCAGCGGGTACTCGGCGAACTACTACGCCTACATGTGGGCCGAGGTGGTGGACCACGACGCCTTCGCATGGTTCACGGAGCACGGCGGGATGACCAGAGCCAACGGTCAGCGGCTCCGTGACATGATCCTCTCGCGCGGCGGCACGGGCGATATGGCCGTGCTGTACCGCGCCTTCCGCGGGCGCGACCCGAGCGTGCAGCCGCTCCTCGAGGCGCGCGGGCTGGTGGGGGGCCGCAAGTAGACCGATCCAAACGGCTCACGAATAACGAGCCCCGGTCGGGCACCCTGCCCGGCCGGGGCTCGTCCGTTCGGCACCGCGGCTAGCGCGCGATCTGCGTTATGCGCCGGACCTCGGGATCGGTGAAGACGTCCAGCTCGTCGAGGCTCGTGGTGGAGAACTCGGAGACCACCGCGCCCTCGGGACCGGCCTGGAACCAGTGCGGCGTGTTCGGCGCCAGGGTGTACTGGTCGCCCGGCCTCAGGACCACCTCGTGGGAGACCGTGAAGGTCGCCTCGCGCCCCCGGGGCGGCCGCGCCTTCGGCCGCCGTGTCCTGGGCCCGGGGACGTAGAGATAGACCAGCCCCCACCGGCAGCGGAACATCTCCTCCTTGCCGGGGTTGGTCGCGCTGACAGGCGGATGCCGGTGCTCGGGGAACGTCTGGCCGGGCCAGAGCACGAGCTCCTTGGCGCAGCAGCGCTCCGTGTTCACGTACACCAGCACGCCGAGCCCGATCTCCTCGAACCTGCCGAGCCCGCAGTCGGCCGCCTCGATCGCGGAGGCCTCCTGCCGCGTGATCACGATGCCGGCCTTCCTCAGCATCGCCGCCGCCTGCCGCTGCCACCGTCGGAGTTCAGCGCGCGTCATCATGGTCGTATCTCCTGTGGGGCGTGTTCAGCCCGTCGGCCGGACCGCGCGGGCGCAGGTCAGCCGGCGTACCACAGCACCGCGAGCGTGTGGCACGCCGTGCCCGCGAGGACGCAGAGGTGCCAGACGAAGTGCCCGTAGCGCAGTCGCCTGGCCGCGTAGAAGGCCACGCCCGCGGTGTAGGCCACGCCGCCCGCGGCCAGCAGCGCCAACCCGGCCGGCGGGACGTGGAGCCACAGCGGCCGCGCGGCGATCACGATGAACCACCCCATGGCCACGTAGACGGACGTGGACAGGATCGGGTGCCTGAGGCCGGAGACCGAGTCGAGTGCGACCCCCGCGGCGGCCAGGCTCCAGATGACTCCGAGCAGCGTCCAGCCCCAAGGACCGCGCAGCACCCCGAGCGTGAACGGCGTGTACGTCCCGGCGATGAGCAGGTAGATCGCGGCATGCTCGATCACCCGGAACACGCGCTTCGCGCGGTTGCGTGCCAGGGCGTGGTACATCGTGGACATGCTGTACTGCAGGATGAGGGTAGCGGCGAACACGCTGGCGCCGACGGCGGACGCTGTGCCGTGCCGGGCGGCATGCACGATCAGCACGGGCGTGGCGCCAAGCACGGCGAGGAATCCCACGCCGTGGCTCACGCTGTTCGCGATTTCCTCGCCCAGCGACTGCGGACGGTCCACCCGGTTGCTCACCTCGTGTAGGTGACGTTCAACCGGCGGCTGGAGAGAATCAAGTGGTCGATCGCCGCGGCGAGAACCTGCCCGGTGACCGAATCGGCGGGCGCGTCAAGCGCCGGTGCCGCGGACAGCGCGTAGACCGTGAAGGTGTACGTCTTGGCGCCGGGGCCCTGGGAGCACGGCGGCGAGTACGCGAGCGCCGGCCCGTCGCTGGTGAGGCCCGGGACGCCGATGCCCGCCGTGCTCTCGGCGAGCGCGGTGACCCCGGCGGGGATGCCGTAGAGCACCCAGTTCCACTTCAGCCCGTCGTTCGCGAGCGTGGTCATCAGCACCGCGAACTGCGCGGTCCCCTCCGGCGCGCCCGTCCACGCCAGCGGTGGACTGTGCCCCGCCCCGTCGCAGGTGTACACCACCGGAAGCGTGCCTCCATCTACGAAGGCAGGGCTCGTCAGCACGAACTGCGCAGGGTCACTAGCGGCAGTCGTGGACGAGCAGCCCGCGGACGGCAGCGTCAGGAAGGCCGCGAGCACCGGTGCGAGACGTCGCAAATGCGCACCAGACACCGGGTCGCTCGATCAACGGCGGACGGCGGACGCCGATCCCTGCGAGCCGAAGAGGAAGTCGGTGCTTGGGATCGCCGGCATCGGGGCGGGCGCCGAGTAGAGGAACGCGCCCGTGGGCGCAAGGTAGCCGAGCGCGATCGCCAGGGAGTCCACCTGCGCGCGCTGCGCCGCGCTCAGGCTGTTGGCCACGGCCGTGAACCGCGTCGTGTACCAGTACGCGAGTTCACCGTCCAGTGCCCCGTACTCCGCCGACAGCGCCACCACCATGGCGGAGTCCACCGACGTCCCCGTCTGGAACCCCCGCAGGAGCGTGGCGACGTCGCGACGCCGGTCCACGATCTGCTGGAGCGCGGTGCGCTGGACGTCGAGCAGGCCCGTGATCTGCGCCGCCTGCGCCGGGGACAGGACGGCCAGGAAGTTCTGGCCGGCCGACGCCGTCAGCTGCTCGTTGATCGAGTAGTTCGGATTGCCCATGGCGGGCCAATCCTTGAGATAGAACGAGCCGAAATAGGTGCCCTGGCGCTCCGGACAGAAGTACACGTCTGCGTCAACCGAGCCGGCGTACCAGGCGTACATTTCGCTCGCGTATGTCATGACCGCCACGTCCACGTCGGGGTCGAGGCCCAGCCCCTGCAGCGGGTCCGACAACGTCCGGTTCCAGTTCCCCACGCCGTTCAAAGCCTTCAGGGCGCCGAGGGCCGAGCGCTGGGCGGTCGTGAGCGACCGGATGATGCCGCCCATCAGCCGTGCCCGGCCGTAGCTGATCTGCCCGTCGAGCCGGTACAGGTCGGCCATGGCCGCCACCACGGCCGTCGAGTCCAGTCCGGTGGCCCCCGGCGGCAGGTCGCCGTCGAGCTGCCGGCGGAAAGCCTCCAGGAGGGGGAAACGCCCGTATGCGAAGTCGTTGAGCTGCTGCACCTGGACCTGCGCGCTGGCCACCATCTGGCTGATCTGGCTCGCCGTCAGGATGTGCAGGACGTTGAAGGCGACGACGGTCACGAAGTAGGTGTTGTGCCCGAGGTCGGTCGGGTCGTTGTCGCGCAAGTACTGAAAGCCTGAGTAGTCGGCCACCTTTCCCGGCGGCAGGAACGACTGGGACCCGAGGTTGCCCGTCAGGAACGCGAGGCCGTCAAAGGCGATCGTCGTGAACTGCGCCGTGTCGGACAGCGTCTGCGCGATCGTGTAGCGCGCGGTAGAGGTCGTCGTATCCGGATCGACCGCGGTGGTCGAATGCTCGGCGCAGGCCGCCACCGCGGCAGCGATGCCGGCAGGAACGAGCAGCTGCGACACCCGCGCCATCCAGCGGACTCCCATCGAAGCCTCCAGCAGAACGTGAAGACGGCCGCAGTCGTTGACCGCCGAACGAGAACGCGCTTGCCTCGGGCGTTCGGCAGATTGGACAACGGGATCGGCCCGTCCATTCCATCGGGCCGTCAATACGTTTCGATGGGCCCGATGGGAGTCAGGTCTCTGCCTTGCAGGCCGGGGTAGTCGGTCCCGTAGCGGACGACTCTGAACACGGCATTCATGTACTGGCCGGCCTTGTTCGGATCGGCCGGGATGGTGCTCCCTTGCGCCAGCGGAGCGGTGGTGACCGGGTTGATGTACTGCCAGACCGTCTCGCCCGCAGCCGTGACTTCGAACAGGTTGCCCTTCACACCCTCGGTGACGAGGGTGTTGCCGTTGGGCAGGCGCTGGGCACCACCGATTTCGCTGGAGTAGAAGCTCGTGGCTGGACTGCCCACGTACGTCCAAGTCAGAGAACTCGGGCCGAAGGCGGTGCCGGCTGACAGGCTGTAGTTGCCGGCGGCGTCCACCGGAGGCACGATCTCGTCAACGGAGGAATAGCCGCGGCCGAGGCCGTTGTTGAAGATCAGGATGTCGCCGGCGCCGGGAAGACCGGATTCAATCCAGTGCGTGTGGTGTTGCTGGTAGAGCTTCTGGTCCGCGCTGGTGCCGTGGCCGTACTGTTGCGGGTTCCCCCAGCGATAGAGGATGTCGCCGCCTTTGTTGTAGCGACCGCCGGTGTGGCCGGATGCCTGCGCCGCAGAGGTCCCGTGATCGATCACGAACAGCTCGCTGTTGTTGCGGACGCTGAGGATGATCTGGTCCAGCTGCGGGTTGTAGTCGATCCCGTTCACATGATTCCAGAACTGCTGGATCTGTCCGCCAGTCCCGTTCGCGTTGATCAGTTCCGGATGGTCGGCGACGACCCCGTAGTTGTTCTTGGTGGCGTCGTAGTCCTGGATCATGTGATCCCAGATGTGCCATGCCCAGACAATAGTGCCGCCAGTGGGCTTGGTGGGCTGGACTTCGACCAGGTAATCCGGAAGCATGTAGCCCTGGGTGGAGATACTCGGGTCCAGCCGGCTGGGGTTGAAGCCCGCCGCGAGGACCTCGGCGTACGTCTTCTTTTCGCTCGCCAGGACGAGCACGTTGCCGTTGGGCAGGACCTTGAAGTCGTGGTGCGCGATGTAGGTAGGGCTGTAGTAGTCGAACGCCCACACCAGGTTGCCATCCCAATCGTATTCCTCGATGCGCCCGCCTTCGCCGCCTCCGGTCGAGGGGCCGACGTTCTGCATCGCGGAAGCGCGGATCATGTGCCCGTTTTCCAGCAGGTAGGATGAGCGACCCGGCTCCCCCGTGCTGTTCCACTTGTGGACGTACTGGCCCGCGTTGTCGAGCAGGTAGGTGAAAGTGCTGTGCATCGGGGACATCAGCGTGTAGCCGGCGAACGCCTTGCCGGTGCTCTGCATCAGGCCGATGGTCCTGGTGCTGGTGACCTTGTCGGGCCGCACGACCCGGAAGCCGACTTGGAGCCAGGCTGACGCGGGGTTGCCGTCGGGCGAGCCACCGAGGGACCAGGACGGGTCACGGTTGGAAACGCGGCTGTAGCCGTAGAACTGCTGGCCGCCGCCGTTCCACCAGGTGCCGCCGCGCAGGCCCCGCCACGGCTGGGTGTCTTGCATGATGTCGCCGGTCGCAGGGCCGGGTGGATCGATGACGACATTGTTGGTGACGCAGTACTGGTAGTAGCTGGCCGAATACCAGTCATTGACCCACTCCCAGACGTTGCCCGCCATGTCGTAGAGGCCGAAGGCATTCGAGCCGTCGCGGGTCTGGTAGGTCGCGTCGGCGGCGGGCCAGTTGTAGTCGGATTTGTGGCGGAGCGAGCCGTCGTAGAAGCCGACCGGCGTAGTGTGCGGATAGTCGCCGTTCTCCCACGGATCGCCCGAGCCCTCCCAGTTGGCGAGCCTGCCGTCGGCGTTGGTGTCGTTGCCCCACGGGAACTGATAGTACGGATTGGTCTGGCCGCCGCGGGCGGCCCATTCCCACTCGGCTTCCGTCGGCAGACGGTAGCCGTTCTTTGTCATGTCGCAGTTGCCGGTCGAGAGATCGTAGCAGGGGGTGTAGCCGTCGCGCACGCTCAGCCAGTTGGTATAGGCAACCGCGCCGAACCAGCGCACGCCCGTGACCGGATGGAGATCCCGTCCGCTGCGGACGGTGAAGGTGTTGTTGGCGAAACTGATCGTCGAGAGCGGAACCGCAGTTGTGGCGTAGAAGTAGACATCCGTGCCGCCGACGGCGTACACCACACCCGACCGCACTTCGATCAGCCCGCTCGCCAAGGCCGCGTTGAGATAGTCCGCGTATTCGCGGTTGGTCACCAGCGTGGTGGACATGTAGAAGGGGGAGATGGTGACCGTATGAAGCGGTATCTCATCGCTGGGGTGGGCCGGATCGACGAAGTTGAAGTGATCGCCCATCACGTAGCTGCCACCCGGGATATGCGCATACACCGGCGTGAACGTAGTCGGGCTGCTCGCGCTGACCGACGTGAGGTCCTTGTGACAGCCCGGGACCGCGACCGCTGCGCACATGATGGCCGGCAGGAACGCGACTGCCCTTCTCAGCATGGCACGCCTCCGTCGCCCGATTGCGAGGCCGCTCGTCCTTTGAACGGTTTGACCGCGCTCGCTGCGCCGCATTAATGAGAGCGAAGTTGTTGCCATCGCGCACGCCGTCGTCGGCTCGGCGGCGAGGCGGAGCGCGCGCGTCATTGACCCCCGGACGAGCACGCACCTACCTTGCCTGCTCAGGACCTTGGACAACCGAATCCGGCCGCCCATTCCATCGGGCCCGCCTGTGGCAGGGATGGAATGCATCGGCGGTTCGGGTTGTCTGAGATGCGTGCCAGGAGCATGCCCGCGTGAGTCGTCTTTCCGAAGAGGGCGAACTGCTTGCCCGCGCCCGTGCCGGGGATGCGGGGGCGTTCCGGACGCTGGTCGAGCGCTATCAGGGGGTCGTGGCAGGCGTGGTGATCGGAATGCTGGGGCCCGGGGACGACGCGGACGACGTCGGGCAGGAGACGTTCATCCGGTTCCACTCTGCCCTCGGCCAGTTCCGCGGCGAGGCACAGCTCGGCACCTACCTCCGGCGCATCGCGATGAACCTGTCCCTCAACGCGCTCAAGCGCCGGCGGCGGCAGCGGCTGCGTCTGGTGAGCCGGGACCAGTCGGCCACGCCGCTCCCGGAGCCGGCGGTTGAGGCCAATGACCCCGAGAGCGCGGAACGGCGCGACGTGGTGCGCGCGGCCGTCGGGCAGCTCGACGAGAAGCATCGCGCAGTCGTCGTGCTGCGGATGCTGGACGGGCTGTCCACCGACGAGACCGCCGCGGTGCTGAAGCTGCCACCGGGCACGGTGATGAGCCGGTTGGCCCGGGCCATGGACGAGCTGGAGCGCCTGCTGGCACCGTACGTGAGAGGAGAAGCGCATGAAGCCTGACGAGACCGAGCTCGAGGCGCGGATGGCCCGGCTGCGGCCGTTGGCTGGGCCTGTGGCGTTCGAGGCCGGGTTCGCGGGCCGGGTCATGGGGCGGCTCGCGCGTCAGCCGTCGTTGGCGGACGCGCTGCAGGTCGTCTTCCTCCGTCTGGCACCTCTGGCCGCGGCGGCGATTCTGATCCTCGGGGCCGTCAACCTGGCCACCACCCGGTCGAGCGGCCAGCCGCTCGTGGATCGGGTGCTGAAGCTCCCGGCGGTGAGCTTCGCGGCCGCCTATGCGCTGGAAACCGACGTCACGGTGAACGCGGGGGTGCGCCCGTGAAGATGGAAGCGAAGTCCGTTGCGATCCTGGTGGCCACCCTCGCGCTCGGCGTGGTGCTGGGGATGGTGGGCCAGGGTCTGCTGATGCGCGACCGGGCTCGGCGGGTTGCAGAACTGCGCACGCCGCCGGGGTTCGTTTCGCTCGTGGAAGAGGTGATCCAACCGCGCGCCGAGCAGGAGGCGCGCATCCGCCCGATCCTGGAAGAGAGCGCGCGGAGCTACGATAGCGCCGTCGCCTCCGCCCGGGTGGAATTGGGGGCCGTACTCGACTCGATGAAGCTGAAGCTCGCCCCCCTGCTCGATGACCGGCAGCGGGAGCGCCTCGCGCGCATGGCCCAGTTGCCCGATCCCAACCGCCGCCCGCCGCGGCCGGGCGAGCCGCCGCGCGAGGGCGGCCCGCCGCAAGACCATCCGGCCAATCCTCCTCGTGCGGAGGGGCCTCCGCCGGGCAATCCGCCGCGCCCGCCCGGCCCGCCTCCGCGTAACTGACCGGGCCTCAGAGCCTCCGCGGACGATTGAGCCGCCACAGCGCCGCGTTGAGCGCCGCGGCGAAGGTGACCCAGGCGAGATAGGGAGCCAGCAGCAGTCCGGCCACCGGTCGCACGGCCCAAAACGCCAGCAGCGTCCCGCCGATCGCCATCCACAGCGCGACGATGTCCGCCAACGCCAGCCCCGGGCGCTTGAGCCCGAAGAAGAGCCAGGTCCAGGCGGCGTTGAGCGCCAACTGCAACACGAACAGACCGGATTCCCGCGACAGCCCTGTCTGCCGCCACACCAGCCACGCGGCGACCGCCATCATCGCGTAGAGCAGCGTCCACACCGGCGCGAACAGCCAGTTGGGCGGATTCCACGCCGGCTTCCGGAGCCCGGCGTACCACTCGCCGGGCCGAAACCGGGCGCCGACGGCGGCGGCGCCGAAACAGAGCACCAGCCAGCCGGCCAGGCCCACGGCGGCATCCACGGCGCCCGCTCCGCTCACGGCCGCCCGTGCCTCACGGCACCATTTTTGAGGTCAACGGTGTACCGACGCACATCGTACCAGATGAGCCGGCATCTTGAACGGGAGATGGAGACGATGAACACGAGATTCCTCGGCAATACCGGGGTGAGGGTGACCGAGCTGTGCTTCGGCGCGATGACGTTCGGCGGCCGGGGCTACTGGAAGAATGTCGGCCAGGTGGAGCAAAAGGAAGCCGACCTGCTGGTCGGCATGGCGCTCGACGGCGGCATCAACTTCTTCGACACCGCGAACGTGTACTCCGAGGGGCGGTCGGAAGAGATCCTCGGCAAGGCGCTCGGCAGCCGGCGCAAGGACATCGTCCTCGCCACCAAGGTCCGGGGGAGAGTGGGTCCCCGTCCCAACGACGTCGGCCTGTCGCGGAAGCACATCCTCGAGTCGTGCGACGCCAGCCTCAAGCGCCTCGGGACCGACTGGATCGATCTGTACCAGGTTCACAGCTTCGACCCGCACACGCCGCTGGAAGAAACGCTCCGGGCGCTCGACGACCTGGTGCGCTCCGGGAAGGTGCGCTACATCGGGGCGTCGAACTACACGGGCTGGCAGCTGATGAAGGCCCTGGCGATCTCTGACGCTCAGCATCTGGAGCGGTTCGCCACGCTCCAGGCCCTCTACTCGCTGATCTCCCGCGACCTGGAGCTGGAGCTGGTGCCGCTCTCCCTCGACCAGAAGCTCGGCATACTCCCCTGGAGCCCGCTCGGCGGCGGCTTCCTCACCGGGAAGTACCGGCGCGGCAAGCCGCGGCCGCAGGGCGCGCGCCGCACCGAGGCCGCGGGCCAGTTCCTCCAGTTCGATGAGGAGAAGGGCTTCGACATCGTGGACGAGCTGGAGAGGATCGCGGCCGGCCACAACGCCACCGTCACGCAGGCGGCGCTCAACTACCTGCTGCGGAAGCCCGGGGTCACCTCGGTGATCATCGGGGCCAAGACGCCGGAGCAGCTCGCGGACAACCTCGGGACCACGTCCTGGCAGATGACGCCGGAGGAGGTGGCGCGGCTCGACGCGCTGAGCATGCCGCCCCGGGTCTATCCGTACTGGATGCTGGAGCGGACGGTCCAGGACCGGTGAGGCAGCCATGAAGCTGCAGGACAGGGTCGCGATCGTCACGGGCGGCGGGCGCGGCATCGGCCGGGCCATCGCGGAGGCGCTCGCGGCCGAGGGGGCCAGGGTCGTGGTCACGGCGGCCCGGGAACAGCGGGAGATCGAGGCGGTCGCCGCGAGGATCGGCGGCGGCGCCGTTCTCGCCGACGTCTCGAGCAAGGACGCCGTTCAGCGGCTGGTGGACGCAGTCATGAGACAGTTCGGCCGCATCGATATCCTCGTCAACAACGCCGCGCGCGGGATGAAGTTCGTCAACGCGCGCTTCATGACGGACCCGAGGCCGTTCTGGGAGGCCGACCCCGACGCGTGGCGGCTGGTGATCGACACGAACGTGAGCGGGGTCTTTCTGATGACGCGCGCGGTCATCCCGCACATGCTCGCGCGCCGCTCCGGCCGCATCATCAACATCTCGATCAACCGGGAGACGATGCGGCGGAAGGGCTTCACGCCGTACGGCCCGTCCAAGGCCGCGCTGGAGTCCATGAACGAGATCTGGGCCCAGGACCTGGAGGGCACGGGGATCACCATGAACCTCCTGCTCCCCGGCGGGGCGACGGACACCGGGATGATCCCCGATTCCTTCCCCGTTGCGAAGCGGAAGGAGTTGATCGATCCCGCGGTGATGGGACCGCCGGCGGTCTATCTCGCCTCCGACGAGGCGAGTGGCGTCAACGGCCAGCGGATCGTCGCCATCGAATGGAAGACGAACATCTGATGACGATTACGGGGTCACGACCAGACGCTCGCCTGAATACCGCACTTCCCTGTCCGCAGTGGTGGTGGGATCGATCCCGATGCCGTGGTGCTCATCAACGAACACGATCCGGAAGGTGCGAGAATCCGGCATCCCCGGAAACCGGCCCTGGCGATCGCCGATCGTCAGGGCTCCCCGCGATTCGTTCCAGTCGAACCTGATGGTGGCGTACGCGCCCTTCTCGTAGTCGTAACTGTCCCCCTCGTCCTCATACAGCGTGAAGCTCCCGTCGGCGCCGCGATAGACACGCACTTCCAAGGGATCCGCCGGCTTCTCGGTCGCCCATTCCACGTCCGGTCCCAGAGGGAGGATCGCGCCCGCACGGACGAACAGGGGGATGCGCTCGAGCGGTGCTTCGGCGTCGATCGTCCTGCCGCCGTCGAAGGATCGTCCCGTCCAGAAATCGTACCATCTCGCGTGAGGGAGATAGAGGCGGCGCGAACGGGCGGCCGGCTCCAATACCGGGTTGACGAGCACTGCCGGGCCGAACATGAACTGATCGCCGACGGATGCCGCTCGAGCGTCCGTCCGGAAGTCCATCACCAGGGGACGCATCGGCGTGTACCGGCTGTGCGTCGTCATCCATGCCACGGAGTACACATAGGGCAGAAGACGGTACCGGAGACGATCGAAGGCTGTCAGGATCGCCTGTGCCTCGGGGCCATAGGACCAGAGCTCATTCTGGTCGGGGCTCCGCGTGCCGTGCACGCGGAAGATCGGATTGAACGCCCCGAACTGGAACCATCGGACGAAGAGCTCGCGGTAGTCCGGGTCGTCGGGGTGCCCCAGGACGAAGCCTCCGATGTCGGTTGTCCAGTACGGGAGCCCCGACACCGCGTAGTTGAGCCCCGCGGGGACCTGCTTCCTGAAGAATGTCCAGTCTGCATTGACGTCACCGGACCAGACCGCCGCTGCGGTCCGTTGGCTCCCGGCGTAGGCGGAACGGGACAGAATGAACACGCGCTTCCGGTCCGTCTCGGCACGCTGCCCCGCGTACACGGCCGTGGTCGCCATCAACGGGTACATGTTGGCATAGCGGGCGCCGCTGCCGGCCGCGACGCGGCTCGTCACGAGGATGTTCGTCGCTCTCCCCTCCGTCTCGGGCTCCGTCGTATCGAGCCACCAGGCATCCGTGCCGATCCTGAAGAGGGCCGTGTCCAGCAGTCCCCAGTAGTAGCCTCGAGCCTGCGCGTTGAACGCGTCGTAGAGCGCCTGGCCGGCGGGGTGGAATGCCGCCACGATGGTCTTGGCGACGAAGAAGCCCCGCCGATCCATGTCGTCGTAGGTCCCCGTTCCCGGGCGGAAGAACGGCCACGACGAGATCATGAAGTGGAAGTGGCTGCCATGCAGGTCCTCGATCATCGTCTGCGGCGAGGGGTAGCGCGCGGAGTCGAAGACGGGCTCGCCCATCGTCCGCCACCAGAACCAGTCCTGCACGATCCCGTCGGCGGGGATGTGCAGCTCCCGATACCGATGTGCGATCCCGAGCAGCTCATTCTGCGTCGCGTACCGGTTCTTGCACTGCCAGAAGCCGTACGCCCACTTCCCGAACAGCGGCGCGTCGCCCGTCAGCTCGCGGTAGGCCGCAATCATGTCGTCGAACTCGGGGCCGTACAGGAAGTAGTAGTCGATCGCATCGGCGACCTCAGAGCTGAGATAGAGAGCCTGCAGGAACCGATTGTCGAACCGACTCCGGGACGCGTTGTTCCAGAGGATGCCGTAGCCGTTGCTCGACACAAAGACGGGTATGCCGATGTTCGTGTTGTCCTGCGATATGTCCACGGCCTCGCCCCGGTAGTTCCAGACGCCGGCCTGATGGCTCCCCAGCCCGTAGAAGGCCTCGGACGATCCCCAGAGGCGCGAGAACATCTCGGCGTGGTACGTGGCTTCGCCGTTGACCACGACCCCGGTCAGGGTACGCCCGTCATCCTCGAAAAGCCTCGTCCCCTCCCGGTCCTGGAACGTGATGGTTCCGTTGCTGCGTGCAATCCGCACCGATAACGCGCTCGTGCCCACGACGACGCTGTCGGGGGTGCTCGACAGCGTCCAGTCCACCTCGGGCCAGGAGGACTTGATGACCAGATCCTCGGTCCGCGGCGGCACAACGGGCGACGGGGAGTACACGATCCGGATGATCCGTTCCGTGCAGACTTGAACTCGCAGGACGCCCGTTTCCATCGCGAGCACGGCGGAATTCCCGTCTCGTCGGACCGACAGAACGGGGTTCAACGGGTTCCACTGCGCGGCCGCTTCCGTGGTGAGGAAGGTGAACAGGAGGACGAGGATCGAAAGGACGGGAACGGGCATTGCGCCAGCCGGTCTGCTGCTCATCGGTCGCCACCGGTCTCGGGGTTGGAACTTCAATCGCCGTGCCGCGAGTATGCAGCCATGCCGTGGCCTTGGCAACGACCCGCACTCGCGCCGATCCGTCCGGCTCGTCAGATTCTCCCTGGCGTTCCCTGTGCTTCTCTGCATCCCGCAGCAGGAAGGAACGGATCCGATGAAGCGCACGATTCAACTGCCCGCGCCCAGGCTCGGCCGCGGGAAATCGCTGGCCGAGTCGCTCCGGCGACGCCGGACCATCCGCGAGATCAGCGGCAGGCAGCTGCCGCCGCAGCTGCTCTCGAACCTCCTCTGGGCGGCGTGCGGCACCAATCGGCGGAAGGGGCCGTTCGGCTACGCGGGCATCACCGCCGCTTCGGCGAGCAACTCGCAGGAGATCGACCTCTACGTCGCGCTCGAGGACGGGGTCCATCGCTTCGATGCGGAGCGCCACCGGCTGGTCCCGGTCGCGGCGGGCGACCTGCGCGCTCTCGCCGTCGGGCGCGGCCAGCGGGATGCGGTGGAGATGCAGGCGCCGGTGCAGCTCATCTACGTGGCCGACCTCCACCGGCTCACGCACACGCGGGGCTTCCAGGAGCCGGGGCTTCACGACGTGGAGGTGCAGAAGTCCTACTACTACGTGGACACCGGACTCATCGCCGCCAACGTCTATCTATTCGCGGCCTCGCAGGGGCTCGCGTGCTGGTTCCACAACTGCGACCGGCCGGCGCTGGCGGACGAGCTGAAGCTGCGCTCCGAGCAGCGGGTGCTCTTCGCGCAGTCGGTGGGTTATCCTGAATGACGTTGCTCAAACATCCCGCAGCGGAGGCCCGCGCGTGAACCGTACCCGCCGCATCATCCTCCTGGGAATCATCGTCCTGGTCGTGATCGTCCTCGCGGTGCCCTCGAGCATCCGCGTCCTCACCGACTGGTGGTGGTTCCAGGAGATCGGCTACCAGGTCGTCTTCGTCCGCCAGCTGGTCACGCGGGGCGACCTCTTCCTCGGCGTGTTCGCCGTGACGGCAGTGCTGCTCCAGCTCAACCTGCGCCTCGCCCAGCGGGGGATCGTCGTCAACCCGCTCGTCGTGCGCGTCGGGCCGTCCACGCCCCAGCTCGACGTATCGCGCGCCGTGCGCCGCCTGAGCCCGTGGGTCGTGCTCGTCATCGCGTTCCTCGTGGGCCTCACCGCGAACGCATTCTGGGACGTGGCGCTCCTGGCCACGCACCGCACGGCCTTCGGCGTGGCGGACCCGGTCTTCTCCCGCGACGTCGGCTTCTACGTCTTCACGCTCCCCGCGCTCTCGGCGGTGCTGTCGTGGCTCTACAGCATTGGCCTGATCGCGCTGCTGCTCGTCCTGGCCGTGTACACGCTGCGCGGCGACATCATCGTGCGTCCCCGCGCCGTGCGGATCGAGCGGACCGCGGCGGTCCACATCGCCACCGTGCTCGCGGCGCTGTTCCTCGTGAGCGCCGTGCAGCTCTGGATCGTGGACAGCGCGAACCTGCTGTACTCGACCACCGGCCCGCTGGTCGGCGCCAGCTACACCGACCTCAAGGCCACCCTCCCCGCGCTGCGGATCTGCGCCGTCCTCGCCGTGGCGGCGGCGGCGCTCGTGGTGGTCGGCGCGCTGCGCGATCGCCTGCCCCGCTACGCGCTCGTCGCGGTGGGCGGCTACGCCGTCGTGGCCGTCCTCGGCCGCGGCGCGGTGCCGGCGGTGATGCAGAAGTTCGTCGTGGCGCCCACGGAGCTGACCCGCGAGACGCCATACCTCCGCGCGCACATCGCCGCGACGCGGACGGCGTGGGGCCTCGACAGCGTGGAGGTCCGCACGCTGGTGGCGGAGGCGCCGCTGACGGCTGCGGACCTCCGGGCCAACGCCCCCACGATCGAGAACGTGCGGCTGCTGGAGCGCGATCCCCTGCTCCAGACCTTCGGCCAGCTCCAGGAGATCCGCACCTACTACGACTTCGTGTCGGTGGACGACGACCGCTACTGGATCGACGGGCGGTACCGGCAGGTGCTCCTCTCACCGCGGGAGCTCAACCCCGCCTCCCTGCCGACGCGGACGTTCATCAACGAGCACCTGACCTTCACGCACGGGATGGGGCTCACCTTGGCTCCGGTCAACGAGGTGACCCCCGAGGGGCTGCCGGTGCTGTTCGTGAAGGACCTCCCTCCGGTGTCGACCGTGTCGGTGAAGGTCACCCGCCCGCAGATCTACTACGGCGAGCTCGACGACGACTACGCGTTCGTCGGGACCCGGCAGCGGGAATTCGACTACCCCTCGGGCGAGCAGGACATCTACTCCGCCTACCGCGGCAGCGGCGGCGTACCGGTGGCCGGTCTGTGGCGGCGGCTGCTCCTGGCCGCGCGATTCGGCACGACGAACGTGCTCTTCTCGCAGGACATCACGAGCGACAGCCGGGCCCTCTACAACCGCGAGATCATGGGGCGGGCGGCGAAGGCGCTGCCCTTCCTCACGTTCGACCCCGATCCGTACCTCGTCGTCGCGGCCGACGGCACCCTGAAGTGGATCATCGACGCGTACACGTCGACGGACCGCTATCCCTACGCGCAGCGCCTGGAGGACGGCACCAGCTACATGCGCAACGCCGTCAAGGTCGTGATCGACGCGTACGACGGCACCGTGCAGGCGTACGTCGCCGCCCCGGGCGACCCGCTGATCCGGAGCTGGGAACGCATCCTGCCGGGCATCATGAAGCCGCTCGACAGCCTGCCGGCGGATCTGCGCGCGCACCTGCGCTATCCGGATCTGATCTACCGGATCGAGACCGGCCTCTACGCCACCTATCACATGGACTCGCCGGTGGACTTCTACCACCGCGAGGACCAGTGGCAGATCCCGGCGGTCAACCGGGCCACCGGCGGCGCGGTGCCGTTCATGCGCCACATCATCCTGACGCTGCCCGGGGAATCGCACGCGGAGTACGTCTACATGGTGCCGTTCACGCCGCGCGGGAAGGACAACCTGGCCGCGTGGATGGTGGCGCGGAACGACGGCGCCGAGTACGGGAAGCTGCGGGTCTACTTCCTGCCGCGGCAGACGCTGGCCTACGGCCCGACCCAGATCGAGAACCGCATCAACCAGAACACGGACATCTCCCAGCAGGTCTCGCTCTGGGACCAGCACGGCTCCCAGGTGATCTGGGGAGATCTGCTCGTGATTCCAATCGAGACGTCACTGCTCTACGTCCAGCCCCTCTACCTGCGCGCGCAGGGCGGGAAGATCCCCGAGATGAAGCGGGTGGTCATCGCGTATCAGGGCCAGGTCACGATGTCGGAGACCCTGGACGGCGCGCTGACGGAGCTGTTCGGGGGCTCCGCTGCCGCTCGCGGAGGCAAAGTGGCTGCGGCGGCAGTCGGCGGCGCAGCACCGGCAGATGCGGCGCTGCAGGCGCTGATCGCCGAGGCGCGGCAGCACTACGAGAACGCGATGGCGGCGCAGCGCGCCGGCGACTGGGCGCGGTACGGCACGGAGATCAGGCTGCTGGGCGATCTGCTCGAGCGCATCGGCGCGTCGCGGCAGCCGTAGACGCGACCGGGAGGGCCGGCGTGTTCCGCACCTCCCGCAGCGTGCCGGAGAGCCTGCACCTGAAGCGGTGAGGCGAGAGGGCCGGACGTGTCGGCCGGCCCCCTCAGCTCGTCCGCTTTCGCGCCAACAGATAGATGGCCCGGTGGCTCCCGCGCCGGGCGCGGAGGTCGATCGTCTTCAACTCCTCGATCGTGAAGAGCTGCGAGACCAGTGTTTCAATTTCTCGTTCACTGGAGAAGTACAGCTCGGTGCCGATCGGCGTCTTTCGGTACTTCCCCGCCCCTCCGAACTGCGGATCGTCCTCAGCGAAACACACGGACAGATACCACCCCCGCGCGTCCAGCAGCCTCCAGACGTTCCGGACGTACTGCTCGCGGTCCTCGGGGAAGATGTGATGCAGCAGCTCCCAGTCATAGGCCAGGTCGTACGGGCCGGCGAGGGCCCCCAGGTCGCCGAGGACGTCCGCTGCGACGAACCGGCAGGCCAGCCGGGCTTTCTGCGCCGCCGCTTGTGCGACGGCGATGGCATTCTCGGCGATGTCCACGCCGGTGACGTCGAAACCCAGGCGCGAGAGACCTAGCACGTTGTTGCCGGCGCCGCACCCCAACTCGATCACCTTGGATCGGTCCGTCGCGCGGCTGGTCACCGCGCCGACCAGCACGTCCGGGGCGGCTTCGTTGTTCCATGGGATGTCTTGGAGCGCGACGTCCCTGTAGATCTGCTCCATCTGCTCCTTGATGGACATCGTCACCTCAGCTGGGCTGGCCTCCGTGCCGTGCTCCGAACGCCCGGGCGAGCAGGATGGCCAGCACCACGCCCCCGGCGGCCGCCGCGACCGCGTCCGCGACACGGTGAAACGCGAACTGGCCCACGAGCACGAGCAGCACCCAGGCCACGACCGCGTTGAAGCTCCCCCAGAGCACGTTCACCACAGGCGACGAGTCGCCGCGGCCTGGCGGCTTGGCGAATGGCGTCGGAAACGGCCGGCCGGAGATGCCGTTCACGAAGTGGGGGACGGCGTTGACGAGAAACGCGCCGCCCAGGAAGTTCGCTATCCAGGTCCAGTACATCTTTCCACCTCCCTCGACGCTACGGCAGTCCGATCGGCGCCAGCCCCGCGGCCCTGCGCTTTGCGTTGAACGCCGCCAGGCCAGCGGTCTTCAGCCGGGCCCACCGCGCCATCAGCGGCGCGGCCTGCGAGCGCGCACGGTCGCAGGCGGCGACTTCTGCGCCGGTGGGCGCCAGGTCGGCGCCCTGAATCGCCATCGCCGCGCCAAGCAGCGCGCTGCTCGCGCTCTCGAGCGTCGGCGGACCGGCGCTTCCGCGGCGGAAGAAGCCGCGGGCGCGCGGGCGGGGCGCCGGCGCCAGCGACTCGACCTGCGCCTTGAAGGCCGCCGCGTCGCCGCCCGCGACCGTATCCAGCGCCGCCGCGAGCGCGCGCGCCTGGCCGTAGGCAGCGTGGGCCGATGCGGCCACGTCGTACGTCTGCCGCGTCAGCGTGGCCAGCTGCTGCAGCCCCACCGCCGGCGTCTTGACCCGCGGATCGAGCCGCAGCGTGAGCGGCTGCGTGAACCTCTGACCGGCCACCGTGAGGCGCACCGTGTACCGGCCGGGCGCGGCCCACGGGGCCGCGGCGGAGTGCACGCTGCGATGCGGCACCGCCCCCGTGGCGTCCACGTCGCCCATCTCCGCCAGGTTCTCGGCGGCGAGCGGTTGATAGCGCAGGTCCCACGTGAAGCGGTGCATCCCCGCCTTCGCCGAGAGTCGCTGCTGGGGGCCCGGCCAGTACAGCGGCAACCCGCAGTCGGTGGCCGAAGGCTTCCGACGGCAGACCATGTCGTAGGCCGCCGGATCGAGCGCCGGATCGGGCTGAAGCACCGGGTCGTCGCTCGAGTACGAGCGCACGACCTTCCGGGCCCCGTCCAGGATGTCGAGCGCGACCGGGCCTGCGGCGTCCTGCGGCAGGAAGTAGTCCACGATCGCGCCGGGCGGCGGGTTCTCGCCCGCCGGAACCTCCGGCGGCCACGGCGTGGGGTCGTTGGTGCCGAAGCGCACGCGCACCGCGGTCTCGGGCTTCACCAGGTATGGCTTGCCCAGCTCCTGGGCCGCCAGCACCGCGGCCTGCTGCCTGAGGGGTGTCACGTCGTCCAGGATCCAGAAGCCGCGGCCGTGCGTCCCAGCGACCAGGTCCGCGCAGAGGCAGCCGCTGTCGTCCTTCACCTCGATGTCGCGCACCGAGATCGCGGGCATGTCGAGGCGCAGCGACTGCCAGTGATTGCCGTCGTCGAACGAGACCCACACCTGCGTGTCGGTGCCGCCGTAGAGGAGCCCCGGCTGCCTGGGATCTTCGCGGATCGAGTTCGCCACGGCGCCCGGCGCGATGCCGCCGTCGATCTCCGTCCACGTCCGGCCGCCGTCGTGCGTGCGCCAGAAGTGCGGGTTCGCGTCGTCGATCCGCAGCGTGTTCGCCGCGGCGTAGGCGGTCTTCGTGTCGAAGTGGCCCGCCTCGATGTTGAAGATCCTCGTCCACGGCTTCATCTCGGGCGGGGTCACGTTCGACCAGGTCGCGCCGCCGTTCGTCGTCACCTGGATGTTGCCGTCGTCCGTGCCGGCCCAGATCACCGCCTCGCTCTTGGGCGAGGGGGAGAGCGCGGTGATCGCGCCGCGGGGGCCCGGCGTCACGGTGCCGGCGTACTTCCCCGCGCTCGCGGGCGCGTCCCAGGTCGCTCGCGCCAGGTCGGGGCTGATGCGCGTCCAGCTGTGCGCGTGGTCCACCGACTTCCAGACCACGTTCGACGTGTAGTACAGCACGTCGGGCCGCACCGGCGACCAGATGAGCGGCATCGTGCGCACGTTGCGGCCGTACCGGTCGCCGCGCGCCGTGGCGTCGGGCCCGACCTGGGCGGTCTGCCCCGTCCGCCGGTCGTAGCGCGAGACGTTGGTCCGCCCGCCGCCGTACACCACGTCCGGGTCGCTCGGATCGGGGGCGGCGATGCCGTACTCGGAGATGTTGGCCGGGTGCCAGTCGCGGAACGTGATCTCGCCGTCGTCCGAGCGGCTGGACACGCAGACCGAGCCCGCGTCCTGCTGGCCGCCGCACACGCGATACGGGAAGGCGTTGTCCGCGGTCACGTGGTAGACGGCCGCCGTGGGCTGCGTGTACCAGTTGCTCCACGACACGCCGCGATTGCTGGAGATCACGGCCCCCTGGTCGGACACGACGAGCAGCAGGTTGGGATCGAGCGGCGAGATCCACATCTTCTGGTAGTCGTCGCCGCCGGGGGAGCCGCGCACCGCCGACCAGCTCGCCCCACCGTCCTCGGTGCGCCACAGCACGACCGTCGTGCTGTAGACGACGTTCGTGTCCTTGGGGTCCACGACGATCGGCGGCAGATCGCCGCCCCCGATCCTCGCCAGCGGCCTCGGGTCCGCGGTCACGGTCGAGTCGCCCGCGCCCGGCATGCGTGTGCGCAGCGTCCAGTGCGCACCGCCGTCCGAGGACTTGTAGAACCCGATCGGGCCCGACGCGCCGTTGCGACCCACCGCCGCGACCATCGCGTACACGACGTTCGGATTGCTCGGCGCGATCGCGAGGTTGGCCTCCAGCACGGGCGGCAACCCCTCCGAGAGCTGGGTCCAGGTGGTGCCGCCGTCGGTGGACTTGAAGATCCCGCCCGAGCCGCCGCCGAACGCCCCGCCTTCCCAGAACGCCTCCTGCTGCTGCCAGAGCGCCGCGTACACCGTGTTCGGATTGCTCGGGTCAATGCGCACGTCGTTCCCGCTGGTGTACTCGTCCTTGTACAACACCTTCTCGAACGTCCGGCCCCCGTCCGTGGAGCGGTAGATGCCGCGCTCTTGGTTCGGGCCGTATGGGTGACCCAGCGCCGCGACGAACAGCCGGTCCGGGTTCGTGGGATCCACCTCCACCTGCGCGATCATCTGGGTCTCGCTGAGGCCGAGGTGCGTCCAGGTGCGGCCGGCGTCGGTGGACCGGTACAGTCCGTTGCCGGTGGCGAGGTCCGGCCGGATGATGCCGGCGCCCGTGCCGACGTAGATCACGTTCGGGTTGGACGGGGCGACGGCGATCGCGCCGATCGAGCCGGTGGCCTCGCGGTCGAACAGCGGTTCCCAGTTGGAACCGTAGTCGCTCGAGCGCCACAGGCCGCCGTTATCGAACCCGATGTAGAACACGGTCGGGCGGCCGGGAGCGCCGGACAGGGCGCGGGCGCGGCCGGCGCGCGTGGGCCCGATCTCACGCCAGTGCATGGCGGACGCGACGTCGGGCGTCTGGGCGGCGGCGCGGGGGGCCCGGATCAGGAGCGACGGAATGGCGAGCGCGAGGGTCAGGATCGAGATTCGCATGGCGTTTACCTTGTCCAGCAGGACCGCGGTGAGTTCGGATCGTACGGCCATTGGGAGCGGTGGAGTATGCAGCGTCCGACCGGCGCGTGCCACCGGCGCGGACTTGCCCCGGGCGAAGTAAGGCGTAGACTGTACACCGTTCCGCATCACCCTGGCGCAGAGATGACGCAATGACCGAGAGAGAGGGGCACGTGGACGGCGCGTCCGACGAACTTGTCCAACTCCAGCGCGCGTTGGCCTCTGTCTACAGGGTCGAGCGGCTGCTGGTGCACCGCGGCACCTCGGCCGTCTACCAGGCGATGGAGATCAACCCGCCGCGCCCCGTGGCCCTCCGGGTCTTCGCAGCCGAGCCGAACCTCGCCCCGGTGGCCGACCGCTTCCGGGAGCTGGCGCGCCTGCTGGTCGCCCTGAACCACCCGAGCATCCTGCCGGTCTACCGCATCGTCTTCAGGGGCGGCGTCCCGTACCTCCTCGCGACCAAGCTCGCCGAGGGCCGGCACCTCGACGAAGTCCTTGCATCGCAGGGCCCGCTCCACCTGCCGCTGGTCCTCACGGTGCTCCGCGCCACCGCGGCCGCGCTCGCCTACGCGCACGAGCACGGCACCCCGCACGGCGCGCTCACGACCGCGCACATCCTGCTGGATCGGGACGGGCACGTCCTGGTGGAGGATTTCGGCGTCGCGCGCGCGATCGAGGACGCCGCCCCCTCGGCGGTCGGCACGACCCGTGTCGCGCCCCCGGAGGAAGTCGCCGGCGCCATGGCGAGTCCGGCCGGCGATCAGTATGCCTTCGGCATCGTGGCGCTCGAGCTGCTCTCGGGCTCGGGGCAGTTCGGCGCGGATCCCCTGGAGTCCCTGCGCGAAGTGCGCACGGCGCGCGTCGCGCTCCCGGACGCCATGGTGAAGATCCTGCAGACCGTGCTGGCGAACGACCCGACGCAGCGGTTCGCGGACTCGGGCGACCTGCTCGCAGCGCTCCAGGCGATCGCGTTCGGCGACGCCGAACTGCGGGAGGCCACGGTCGGCCTGGGTCGGCTCGCCCGCGGCGAGCCGGTGCCCAAGTACCGCGCCGCCGCTTTGCCGACCGGAGTGACGACCGCGAAGCCGATGCCCGCGATGCCGGCCCCCGCGCCGCCGTCGGCCGTGTTGGAGCTCGAAATCGCGGCACCCCCGCAACCGGAGCCGGAAGCCGCTCCCGCGCCCGCCGCGGTGGAGCCGCCGCCGCCACCGGAGCCGGAAGCCGCTCCTGCGCCCGCCGCGCCGTCCGCGGAACCCGTGCAGGCCAGGGCGACGCCGTCATCCGCGATGCAGGCGCCTGCTGAGCCGGCGCTGGCCGAGCCGGCGCCGGCGGTGCCCATCCTGCGCACGTCGCGGGCCCGCGAGAGCGGGCGCGTCGCCCCGGCCGCGGCAGAACCGGCATCGCCGCGGCGCTCGCGCCTGGTCCCGGCGCTCGCCGCGGTGCTCGTCCTCGCCGTGGTCGCGGGAGCCTCGTATTGGCTGGGGCGCAGGTCCGCCCAGGGGCCCGCGGTGCAGGCACAGCCCGCACACGCGCCCGTCGCGCCGGCGGCTCCTCAGGTCGCCGCCGCAGCGGAGAGCGCGCATGCCGACACCGCACACCGCGCTGCAATCGCCCCGGAGAGTGCAAAGGCGGCCGCCGCTCCGGCTGCACCGAATACCGGCGTACTGCGGATTAACGTCACGCCGCGCACGGCCTTCATCTTCCTGGACGACCAGCAGGTGGGCCGGCGAGGACGGCTGGACTCAGCGGTGACGGCCGGGCACCGGCACCTCGAGATCGTCGCCGCGGGCTATCAGGGGTGGGACACGGTCATCGTGGTGCCCGCGGGCGGCACGCTGAATATCGGCGACGTCCCGCTCGACTCCGCGAGTACGGGGCAGCCCGCTCCGGCACCGAAGGACACGGGCGGGCGCTGACTCGACGGCGCCCCTACTGGCGCCCTCCCATCTTCTGGAGGTCGGCGCAGGCGTCGTTGTCCCCGCCGCCGCCCCGCTGGAAGTAAGTCCGAGCCTGTCCGGGGTCCCTGGCTACGCCCCACCCGCGCTCGTACAGCACTCCCAGGTTCGTGCAGCCGCATGCGGCTCCCCCGTCGCAGGCGCGCTAGTATGAGCCGCGCGCCCGCGCCGCCGCAGCGCCGGCGAGCAGGGCAGCGCTGCGAACCGATGACTGCATGAGATGTGGGGCCGGTTGGGGTTAGGAGGACACTACAGGCAGGAGCGAGGTTGTCAGGAATCCGCTACGACGCCTTGTGCCTGAGCGCCTCCGCGAATGCGAGACCGCAGAGCTTCCGCCGGACCCGCGAGTGTCGCGGCGCCGAGCGACGGAGGCTGCTGGCTCTGCACTACCGGCGCGCTGCCGAACACACGCTCATCCAGCCACGCTCCGAACTGGCGGTCCAGCTCCTCCGGAGAGGTGTCGCTGACTTCCGGCATCACGATCCATCGCTTTCCGGCGAGCATCAGATACCAGCTCGGCGGCGTCTCGGGCTGCTGGCGCTTCGGGTCGGCGGGATGCCCTTCATACGATACGAAGTGAAAGGAGCGGCTTCTGCGTACGAGGTGGTGCTGCTGCGTCTTGTAGCTGCTCATGATGCCTTTGTGGACCGGACTAGAGGGAAGGAGAACGACGTGCCCGGCCTGATGTGACGCTGCAATCTAGCTGGTCCGGGGAGGTTCTGCGCGATTGGACCGCGAGCTTCCTCACGCCGCGCAGGAGCCTCCTCGCACGCAAGCTGCAGAACTCACCGTCTGGCGTCGCTCACGTCGTCGCGTGCCTCAGCGCCACCACCCCCAGGGGCGGCAGGACGAGGTCGAGCGACTGCGGACGGCCGTGGCACGGGATGCTTGCGGTGCTCACGCCGCCCAGGTTGCCGAGGCCGCTCCCGCCGTACTCCCGGGCGTCGGTGTTGAGCACCTCCCGCCAGAAGCCCGCGTGCGGCACGCCGATGCGATGGCTGTAGCGCGGGACGGGGGTGAAGTTGCACACCACGACGATCTCGCCCTTCCCGTCGCGGCTCTTGCGCAGGTAGCTGAGGACGGAGTTGTCGGAGTCGTTGGCGTCGATCCACTCGATCCCGCCGGGGTCCGTGTCCAGCTCGTGAAGCGCGGGCTCGCCCCTGATCAGGGCGTTGAGATCGCGGACGAGCTGTTGCACCCCCCGGTGCGGCGCGTACGCGAGCAGGTTCCACTCCACGCTCGACTCGTGGCTCCACTCCGCGCGCTGGGCGATCTCGGCGCCCATGAACAGCAGCTTCTTCCCGGGCAGCGTGTACATGTAGGCGAAGAGCGCCCGGAGGTTCGCGAACTTCTGCCAGTCGTCCCCGGGCATCTTGCTAAGCAGCGCGCCCTTGCCGTGCACGACCTCGTCGTGCGAGAGCGGCAGGCAGAAATTCTCCGTGAACGCGTAGAGCGAGCGGAACGTCAGGTCGTTGTGGTGGAAGCGGCGGTGGATGGGGTCCTTCGCCAGGTACTTGAGCGTGTCGTGCATCCACCCCATGTCCCACTTCAGCCCGAAGCCCAGCCCGCCGACGTAGGTGGGCCGGGAGACCATGGGCCACGCGGTGGACTCCTCCGCGATGGTCTGGACGTCGGGATGGCGCTCGTAGACGGCGGTGTTGAAGCGCCGGAGGAAGTCCACCGCCTCGAGGTTCTCGTGGCCGCCGTACTTGTTGGGGAGCCACTCGCCGTGCTTGCGGGAGTAGTCGAGGTAGAGCATCGACGCCACCGCGTCCACGCGCAGGCCGTCGGCGTGGTACGCGTCGAGCCACAAGAACGCGGACGAGAGCAGGAACGAGCGCACCTCGTGCCGCCCGTAGTTGAAGATCGCGCTGCTCCAGTCGGGGTGGAAACCCTTCCGCGGGTCCGCGTGCTCGAACAGATGCGTGCCGTCGAAGAACGCCAGGCCGTGCTCGTCGGTCGGGAAGTGCGAGGGAACCCAGTCGAGGATGACGCCCACGCCCGCGCGGTGCAGCGCTTCGACGAGGTACATGAAGTCCTGCGGCGTGCCGTAGCGGCTCGTGGGCGCGAAGTAGCCCGTGGTCTGGTAGCCCCAGGAGCCGAAGAACGGGTGCTCCATCACCGGCAGGAACTCGACGTGCGTGAAGCCGAGGTCCCGGACGTACGACGGCAGCGTCTCCGCCAGCTCGCGGTAGGAAAGCGGGCGGTTGCGGTCGCCGGGCACCCGCCGCCACGAGCCGATATGCACCTCGTAGATCGAGATGGGGCTCGCGAGCGTGTTGCGCGCCCCGCGGCCCGCCATCCACTCCTGGTCCCCCCACTCGTACGCGAGGTCCCACACCTTGGAGCCGGTCTTCGGCGGCGTCTCGTGGTGGAGGCCGAACGGGTCGGCCTTGTCCACCCGGTAGCCGAGCTGCCCCGAGCCGATGTGGTACTTGTAGCCGTCCCCGTGCTTCACGCCGGGGATGAACCTCTCCCAGACGCCCGAGGCGCCGCGCGGCGCGAGCCGGTGCGCGGACGGGTCCCAGCCGTTGAAGTCCCCAATCACCGACACGTAGCTGGCGTTGGGGGCCCACACGGCGAAGGTGGCTCCGGCCGCACCGTTCAGGGTGGTGAGGTGACAGCCGAACTTGTCGTAGAGGCGGAAGTGGCTCCCCTCGTTGAAGAGGTAGAGGTCGTCCTCGGTGATCGGATGGGCGATGGGAGGGGGCGCGCTCATCTCATGAAGATCGCCAGCAGGATCATGACCGCCGTGATGACCGCGAGGACCCACGTCCGGAGCGGGATCTGCTTCCACGCGGCCGCGGGGCGCGCCGCGGCCGCCGCCTGAGCCTGCGCCGCCTGCATCGCGTCCTGGCCGAGCTGACCCGACAGCGCCCGGAGCTGGCGCTCCTGGCTGGTGCGCGCGAACCAGCGGCAGCCGCAGCGACCGCACACGCTCTGCGCGATCATGTCGGAGACCGGGACACCGGCCGCCGCGAAGTACTCGGCGGCCAGGTCCTTCGGGACGGCGCTCCGCTTGACGCTCACCGACTGGATGGACGGACTGCCGCAGGCCGGGCAGGAACCGGTCGTTCCGGCCATTCTGACGCCCCTCTCAACCCACTTTCCGGATCGGAATCCGGACGCGTGTCTTCTCCCACTCGACGACGAGCGCCGTGCCGCCGGCGTCCGCGACGAGACTCAGCGTGAGCTGCTCGACCGGATGGTCCAGCGCCTCGACCGGAACCGTGCCCTTCCCCACGTCCTGGGCCTGCACCTTGTCGTCGATCGGGATGCCCCAGCGGTCCACCGCCTTGTTGACGTGCACCTCCCAGCTCGCCTGCTGCGGCACCACGTAGAGCGAGTACTCGCCCGGCTCGACGCGCACGCCGGCCACTTCGGCCGCGAACGGCAGGAACAGGCGCGTCGGCTCGTTCGCCCCCAACCGCCACGGCTGGCCGAGGGGCACCAGGCCGCCCATGATGAGGCGCGCCTTCGCATAGGGCCGGCTGTAGCAGACCTTCAGCGTGTAGCCGCTCGTCGTCACCTGGACCGAGTCGAGCGGGCTCGCCCGCTGGGCAAGGGCCTCCGGCGGGCCGCGGTGCGTGCACGCCTGCGGGGCCTGCGGGGTCTGCCCGGCGAGCGCGACGGGGAATGCGGCTGCCAGCGCGACCAGGATCGTTGTTCTCATGGAACCTCCCTTGGTGTCGTGAAACGTATCGCCCTCGGGCGCGCTTCACGAGCCGCGCGTTCCGGCGGCCGCCACCCGGGGGTAAAGAAGCCCGGACCCCGCGGCTGCGCGAGGTCCGGGCTTGGTGGCTATCGGAGGGGGCCCCGCGCTCAGGGCGCCAGAACGGCCATGACGAGCTGCGCGTTCTCGCGCGTGGTTCCCTCGTAGTAGAAGACGTAGACCTTGTGGGTCCGCTCGTCCACCGCGCAGGTCCGCGCGCCCCCGCCCGTGGGGACCTTCCCGACCACCGAGAACGCGTCCGGCGAGTTCTCGCGCACGACGGTCATGGTGCTGTCGACGCGATTGGGGTTGAAGGCCAGCTTGGCCACCGGGTCGAAGCAGTTCATGTCGGCGCGGCTCGGCACGCGGATGCGCGTCATGATAGCGCCGTTGTCGGCGTTCAGCACCACCATCTCCGTATCGCACGCCATGAAGAGCCGGCGCGTCGCGGTGTCCATCGAGAGCCCCTGCGCCCGCCCGCACCCCGGGACCTTGTAGGTGGCCTCGGTCGCCATCGTCGCGGCGTCGTCCCGCACCACGAACCCCGAGTCTTCGACGTTGAGGAACATCTTCCCACGCCCATCGGCCACGCCCGACTCGAGCCCGTCGCCGAGGGTGCCCTTCGTGATGAGCTGCCCGGTCCGCATGTCCACCGCCCACGCGTCCTTGCCCTCCCACGTGAATGCGCGATGCGTGACCGGCTCGTAGCGGATCCCGTCGCCGCGGGCATCCACGTGACCCGTGACCGCGAGCGTCGTCAGGTCGAACAGAGTGCCGTTGCGGACGAAGCCGCGGTTCAGGTCGTGCGCGATGGCATAGCCGCCGCCCCCGCCCTCGACCGTCCCGATCACGGTGTCGTCATCCACGTTGATCACCAGGTTGCCCATTCCGTACAGGCGGCGGCCGGTGGGGTCGATGACGAGGTAGTCCGCCCGCTGCCGGCCCAGAACGGTCCGCTTGACGACGTGGTAGTTCGGATTCTGGGCGGCGAGGCCTGCTGCGGCGACGGTCGCCAGGGCTAGTGTCGCGAGGGAAGCGCGATGCATAGTGGCTCTCCGAAGGGGTTCCGAGGCGAAAAGACCGACGTGAACATACATTCTCGTGAACCTGTCAGCAGGATGATACGGCCATGAGACCCAGTCTGTTGATTCCGCTTGCGCTGCTCGCGCTCTGCCCAGCCGCCCTGGAGGCGCAGGGCGATCCGGCCGCCGTGCGGCTTCCCTTCACGAACATCGAAGGCAGGACCGACCGGCTCGAGTTCACCGCCCTGCTGCGGGACGGCGTCCCCGTCCCGCGGGGCGACATCCGCGTGCACCGGCTGAGCGAGGGTGTCACCGAGATCTCCGTCGCGGGGCACGCGCTGGCGGCCTGGGAATTCCGCCTCCGGGAGCGCGAGCCGGTGTACGGCCTCGGCGAGCGGTTCAACGCGCTCGACCAGACGGGCCGCGTGATCGTCAACGCGTCGTACGACATCCCGGTCCTCAAGGGCACCAGGACCTACGTCCCTATTCCGTTCTTCATGGACCTCCGGGGCTACGGCCTGTGGCTGGACACGTACGCGGAGGCGAGCTTCGACCTGGGGAGCACTTCGCCTGGCGAGTTCGTCGTGCGGCTCCGCGACGCGAGGCTGCGGGTCCTCGTCTTCGAGGGCCCGCAGTTCCCGCGCATCCTGGAGCGGTTCACCGGTGTGGTCGGCCGCGCGAAGCTGCCGCCCTACTGGGCCTTCGCCCCCTGGAAGAGCCGCAACTGGCATCCCGACATGGCGGCCGTGTACGAGGACGTGGACCGCTACCGCGCGCTCGGCCTGCCCGCGTCGGTGCTCGTCATCGACAGCCCGTGGGCGACCAACTACAACACGTTCGAGGTGAACCGCCTGCAGTTCACGGACCCCGAGGCGATGGTACGCCACGTCCACGACCAGGGGTTCAAGCTGTGTCTGTGGCTGACTGCCTTCATCAACGCGCAGACCTTCACGCCCCCCGAGCCGGAGCTGGTGGGGAAGATCCCGCTCACCGCGGCCTCGAACTTCGAGCCGGCGCGGGCGGCCGGCTACTTCCTCAAGAACGACTCCGGCGGCGTGTATCTGGCGTCGTGGTGGAAGGGACGCGGAGGCCTGATCGACTTCACGAACCCCGACGCGGTCCGGTGGTGGCAGGACCAGGTGCGCCAGGCGATCCGCCTCGGCGCCGACGCGTTCAAGGCGGACGGCGGCGAGGGCGGCTTCGTCGGCGACGCCCGGTTCGCGAACGGCGAGGACGCGGGCGTGATGCGGACCCGGTACGCCGTGCTGTACAACCAAGCGCTGGAGGCGCTCATCCAGAAGGACCTCCACGGCGACGGCGTACTGTTCTCGCGCAGCGGCTCCATCGGCAATCACAACCTGCCGTTCATCTGGGGCGGCGACAACGCGTCGGACTTCGGGCCGAACGGCCTGCCGAGCGTCGTGATCGCGGGGCTCAACGCGGGGATGTCCGGGATTGATCTGTGGGCGAACGACTTGGGCGGATACATCAAGAGCGGGCGCACGCCGGGGGACGACACGCTGTTCGTCCGCTGGACGGAGTTCTCGGCGTTGTCCCCGATCATGGAGGTGCACTCCGGCATCAACCTGGGTCCCTGGGACTACGGGCCGCAGGCACTCGACATCTTCCGCACTTACTCGCGACTGCACATGAGCCTCTTCCCGTACCGCTATGCGGCGGCGCAGGAGGCCTCCCGCACGGGGATGCCGCTGATGCGGGCGCTGGTGCTCATGCATCCGCTCGATCCCGCGGCCCGCGGCGCCGCGGACGAGTACTACTTCGGCCCCGATCTCCTGGTGGCGCCCGTGGTGACGTCGGGCGCGCGGCGCGCCGTCCACCTTCCCCGGGGCGAGTGGCTCGACTACTGGAGCGGTGCGCGCATCGAGGGCCCGCTGGACACGGCCATGGACGTGCCCCTCGATCGGATCCCGCTGTTCGTGAGGGCGGGAGCTGTGCTCCCGAAGATCCCCGAGGACGTGATGACGCTGGTACCGTGGAAGGGACCGGGCCAGCCGCCAGTGCCGACGCTCGACGACCGCCGGATCTACGAGATCTATCCCGGCCCACACCGGGAGCTGCGGGACTTCGAAGGGCGCCGCCTCGCCGTCGGCGTTGCGCGGGGCCGCGCGACGTTGCGCCTCACCGGTCCCGCCGCGCGCGTGACGATCGTCTGGCGCTTCCATCCTCCGACGGAAGCGACGCTGAACGGCGCCCCGCTCGCGCTCGAGAGCGCCGGCGGCTCGGCGTCAGTGACCTTCGCGCACGCCGCCGACGATCGGTTGGTGTGGTGGTGAGGGCGGCCTAAGGTTTCTGCGTCATCAGCCGCATGAACTGCGCGCCGGTCATCATCCCCAGGGAGCCGCGCGCCGCCTCAGCCTCGTCGTAGCGCTCGGTCGCATCGGGCGCGTCGCCGGGGCGGAGGATGGCCACCGGCACCGGATCGCGGCCGTGCTGGCCGGTCGCGACGGGCGTGGGATGATCGGGCAGAACGGCGATCGCGGCCCGGAGCCCGCGGGCGCCCAGACCCTCGAGGATCAGTCGCACCAGGCGCTGGTCGAGGTACTCGATGCAGCGGATCTTGAGGTCGAGGTCGCGCGCGTGGCCCGCCTCGTCCGTGGCCTCGACGTGCACGTAGACCAGGTCGTGGTCCGCCAGCGCATCGAGACAGGCCCGGGCCTTGCCCTCGTAGTTGGTGTCGGCGAGGCCGGTCGCGCCCGGCACCCGGATCAGATCCATCCCCACGCACACGCCCAGACCCATGATCAGGTCCACCGCCGAGATGACGGCGCCGCGGACGCCGTACAGCTCCTTCAGCGATGGCAGCGGCTGGCGACGCCCCGGCGACCAGGTCCAGATCGCGTCCGCCTGATCCTTGCCCGCGGCCCGGCGCGCCCGGTTCACGGGGTGGTTCTCCAGAATCGGCAGCGCCCGCTCGTACAGCTCGATCAGTCGCCGGGCGGTGAGCGCGGCACTCGGGTCCACGGGTCGGGGCAGCAGGTCGGCCACGCGCCCGCCGACGTTGTCGTGGGGCGGCGCGCACTCCACGGCGGGCGCGGCCCAGCCGCCGCGCAGCACGAGCAGGTGGCGGTAGCTGACGCCCGGGTAGAACGCCACCGGCTGGGGCCCCCGCCCTCCTCCGAGCTCCGCGTCCAGCGCACGGATCAGTTCCGCCGCCTCCTCGCTCGAGATGTGCCCGGCCGAGTGGTTCTTGATCCGCGGGTCCTCGCGGGGACCTTCGAGGCTGATGACGTTGCAGCGCAGGGCGACGTCCTCCGGACCGAGTTCTACGCCCATGCTCGCGGCCTCGAGCACCGCGCGCCCCTGCGAGCTGGCGGCGGGGTCGTAGCCGAGGACCGCCATGTTCGCGACCGCGGAATCGGCCGGCCCTGTCTGGCCGACGGTCCTGAGCAGCCCCATCCGGCCCTCGCGGGCGATGCGGTCGATGTGCGGCTTGCGGGCGACCTGGAGCGGCGTCTTCCCGCGGAGCTGCTCGATCGGCCGGTCCGACATCCCGTCGCCGATCACGATGACGGACTTCACCGGCCCGCCTCCCGCTTGAGGAAGTCCTTGAAGGCGGCATAGTCGCTCTCCATCTCCCGGTACGTCTCCTTCTTCCCCTCGAGCCCCCGGAGACTCTTCGGCACCTCCGGCTCGACCTGGATCAGGGCGCGGATCTCCTCCGGGAACTTCGCCGGATGCGCAGTCTCCAGCGAAATCGCCGTGGCGCTCGCGTGCTCCGGGCTGTCCTCGAGGAAGTGCTGCAGTCCGGCCCAGCCGACGGCGCCATGGGGCTCCAGAATCATCCGGTGAAGTCGGTAGGCCTCCGCGATCGTGCGCCGCGTCTCGTCGTCGCCGACGCTGACCGCGTACAGCTCCCGGTGCATCCGGGCGAGGTCGGGCGGCGCGAGCACGTTGCCCTGCTCGTCCATCGTGCCGCCGTAGAGGTCCACGACGCGCGCGAAGTTGGACGGGTGCCCGACGTTCATCGCGTTGGAGATGCACTTCCGCGAGGGGGCGATCTTCTCGTAGCGGCCGGTCGCCAGGAACCGCGGCACCTCGTCGTTGGCGTTGGTCGCCACGACGAAGCGCAGGACATCGAGACCCATTCGAGCGGCGAGGAGGCCGCCCATGAGGTCGCCGAAGTTCCCCGAGGGAACGGAGAAGACGACCTTCTCGCCGCCGCCGACGTCGGCCAGGCGCGACGCGGCGTACACGTAGTAGACGGCCTGCGGCAGGAGCCGCCCGATGTTGATCGAGTTGGCCGAAGACAGGTTCAGGCGCGTCAGGTCGGGATCCGCGAAGGCCTGCTTCGCGAGGGCCTGGCAGTCGTCGAACTTGGTCTCGAGCGCGAGGGTCGTGATGTTCCCGCCGAGCGTCGTCATCTGCCGGCGCTGGCGCTCGGAAACCTCGTGGATCGGAAAGAGCACGACCACGCGGATGCCCTTGACGCCGAGAAACGCGTTGGCGACGGCGGAGCCCGTGTCGCCCGACGTCGCCGTGAGGATGAGGAGTTCCTGGCCGCGCTCGCGCACCAGGCGGCCGAGCGCGCGTCCCATGAACCGCGCCGCGAAGTCCTTGAACGACGCCGTCGGCCCCCGGTCCAGCCGCATCACGTACCGCTTGCCGTCCACGCGCTCCAGCGGCACGTCGAAGTCGTAGGCGTCCGCGCAGATCTCCCGCAGCGCGTCGGGCGAGAAGACTCCTTCGGTGTACAGCCCCAGGACCGCCGCGGCCAGTTCCGGATAGGCGAGCGTCCGCGCCCGCGTCAGCAGGTCGCGCGGCATGGTCGGGATCGGACGGGGCATGAACAGCCCCTTGTCGCCGGCCTGGCCCTGCAACAGGGCCCGGGCGAGATCGACCTCCGCAGCCCGGTGGTTGGTGCTGTAGTACCGGATGCCTACCTCCCCTTGGGACGCTCGCGCGAGGCGCCGCCCACCGAGAAGGACGCCGGCACGCTGACCACCGTTTCACCGTCGCACGCCGCCAGCGCCTGGTCGAGGTCCGCGATGATGTCGTCCGGGTGCTCGGCGCCGACGCAGAGCCGCACCAGGTTGGGGGGGACGTCCGCCATCGACCGAGCTGCCTCCCCCTGCTGCGCGTGCGTGGAGATCGCCGGAATGGTGGCGACCGACTTCACCCGCCCGAGGTCGGTGGCGCGCCAGATGCGCTGTAGCGCGTCGAACATGCACCGCGCGGTCCCGGCCCCGCCCTTCACGCGGAACGACATGAGGTGCCCGTACCGGTTGACCGGCTTGCCATATTCGCGGTCGTGCTCGGCGTCCACCAGGAAGAGGTAGCGGCTCGCCAGCTCATGGAGGGGGTGGCTGGGCAGCCCGAGGTAATCCACCTGCTCGACGTTCGGGTGCTGCGCCAGATGTTCGGCGACCTGCATGGTGTTGCGGCTGAAGAGATCGATCTTGGAGCGCAAGGTGCGAATGTCGTTCAGGGACAGGATCGCGTTCATCGGCGAGAGATTCGGGCCGTAGTCGCGATTCGGGAGCCTCTTCAGGTACATGGCGAAGTCGGCTTTCATCTCGTCAGGACCGACGCGGCAGGTGAGCCCCTTGCGCGCGATGACCGCGCCGGCGATGGCGAATCCCGACGAGGCGAGCGTCTTCGTGACCGACTGGACCACGATGTCGGCGCCGTGCATGAGCGGCCGCAGCAGCGCCGGCGTCGCCACGGTGCTGTCCACGATGAGCGGGATCCCGCGCGCGTGCGCCAGCTCCGCCACGGCGCGGACGTCGAAGAACGCCTGACCGGGATTGGACGGGATCTCCCCATAGAGGAATCGGGTGTTCTCGTCGATCTTCGCTTCCCATTCCGCGAGATCGGTCGGATCGAGGATCCACCGGCACTCGATGTTGCGCTCCCGGGCCAGGCGCACGTTGAAGAACTGGAAGGTCCCGCCGTAGACCTGGCACATGGAGACGAAGTTCATCGGACGATGCGGCGCCTGCGGCTCCACGGCGATGAACGGCTCGGTGGCACTCGCGATCGCTGCCATGCCCGAGGACGTCGTACAGCAGGACGTTTCACCGTCGAAACCGTAGCCCTCGAGCAGGGCGAGCACGTTCTCGAGGTAGTACAGGCTCGGGTTCGCGATGCGCGAATAGCACCAGGTCGGAATCTGGTAGGACAGCGCGGCTTCCATCTCGTCGGAGTCGCGGTAGGCCTGCGACGTGCTCATGAAGATCGGCTCGATCACCGATCCCTGATTGAAGTCGAGCGCCTCGGCCATGCTGTAGAGCCCGTGCACGGCGATGGTGTCGAAGCGGCACTTGCGCATCGCGGCGATGTCGGCGGCGCGCCGGCGCGCGGCCTCATCGGCGGCGGCGACATAGCGCTCCACCCCGGGAGACCTGGTGGGAACGTCGGAAGCGGGCGGAGGGGCGGCCTGCTCGGCAACCGCGACATGACGCTCGGACATGATTCGACCCTCGAGGTTGGGTGCGGCATCCATCGGCGGGCTCCGCCGGCCGGGCTCTACGGCCGCGCGAGGAGGCACGGTCACCTCCCGCGCGAGACCAGCCGACGAACAGTACGGCGGGCCTGCCGGCGCGGCCAGATGGTGCGCCGGCCAGCCGGTCCGCCGTAATGCCGAGTGCTGCCGCGGGAATTGCCTGGCTCGTCGCTTCGCCGGCGGATACGTTGGGGCGGGCCGTACGTCCTCCACTCTCGTGAGAGCTCGCCATGATTCGTCTCCCTCGTCTCTTGATCGTCCTGAGCCTGGTCCTACTCGGCTGGGGCCGCGGCGCCCGCGCGCAGCTTCCCAGCAGCAACCCCTTCGCGTTGCCCAGTCCGTTGCTCTACCAGGCGCCGCCGTTCGACCGCATCCACAACACCGACTTCCAGCCGGCCATCGAAGAGGGGATGCGTCAGCAGCTCGCCGAGGTGGAGGCCATCATCCGTGATCCGGCCGCGCCGACGTTCGAGAACACGATCCTCCCGCTCGAGCGCTCGGGCCAGCTGCTCGGGAGGGTGCAGCGGGTCTTCGGCGGCCTCACCTCTTCGAACACGAACGACACCCTGCAGGCCATCCAGCGGGCCCTGGCGCCCAGAATGGCCGCGCATCGGGACGCCATCTCGCTCAACGACACCCTGTTCCAGCGGATCAAGTACCTCTACGACCACCGCACCAGCCTGGGCCTCGATTCGCTGCAGCGCCTGGTGGTCGAGCGGTACTACAAGGACTTCGTGCGCTCCGGCGCCAACCTCTCCCCGGCAGACAAGGAACGGCTCCGCGCCCTCAACCGGGAAATGGCCCAGCTCGGCAATGACTTCGGCCGGCGGGTGCTCGCGGGGACGCGGGCTGGCGGCGTGGTCGTGGACGACTCGAGCGAGCTCGACGGTCTGAGCCCGGCCGACATGGCCGCCGCCGCGGCCGCCGCGCGGGCCAGGGGGATGACAGGTCGCTGGCTGCTGCCGCTTCAGAACACGACGCAGCAGCCGGCGCAGGCGTCGCTGCACAACCGCTCGGTCCGGCAGCGGCTGTTCGAGGCCTCGACCCTCAGGAACGAGCACGGCGACAGCAACGACACCCGGCAGATCATCCTCAGGATCGCCCAGCTGCGGGCGGAGCGGGCGCGGCTCCTGGGCTACCCGACGTTCGCCGCCTACGGGCTCGAGGAGCAGATGGCCCGGACGCCGGAGAACGCGTTCGCCCTGATGACCGAGCTCGCCGGGCCGGCCGTGGCGAAGGCGCGCGGCGAAGCTGCGGACATGCAGGCCCTCATCGACCAGCAGGGCGGCGGCTTCAAGCTCCAGCCGTGGGACTGGCAGTTCTACGCCGAGCAGGTCCGCTCGGCACGGTACGCGCTGGACGAGGAGCAGATCAAGCCGTACCTGGAGCTCGACAGCGTGCTCGTGAACGGGGTGTTCTACGCGGCCAACCGGCTCTACGGGCTGACCTTCCGGGAGCGGCACGACATCCCGGTCTATCACCCCGACGTCAAGGTGTTCGAGGTGTTCGACGCCGACACGTCGCTCGGTCTGTTCTACGCCGACTACTTCAAGCGCGACAACAAGAACGGCGGCGCCTGGACCAGCGGGTTCATGAGCCGCTCGGCGTTCTTCGGCACGCGGCCGGTGATCACCAACACCTGCAACTTCACCAAGCCGGCCGAGGGGCAGCCTGCCCTGCTGACGTGGGACAACGTGACGACGATGTTCCACGAGTTCGGCCACGCGCTAGCAGCGTTCATGAATGCGGCCCCCTACCCGCGGCTCGGGGGGATGCCGCGCGACTTCGTCGAGGTCCCCTCGCAGTTCAACGAGCACTGGGCGCTGGACCCCGAGGTTTTCGCGCACTACGCGCGCCATTACGGGACGGGCGAGCCGATGCCCGCCGATCTCGTGGCGAAGATCCGGCGCACGACGACCTTCGACCAGGGCTTCGCGACGACCGAGTACCTCGGGGCCGCGCTGCTCGACATGGCATGGCACACGCTCGGGCCGAACGACCATCCGGCGGACGCGGATTGGTTCGAGACGGCGGCGCTGCGGCGGTTTGAGGTCGATTATCCGCTGGTGCCGCCGCGGTACCACTCGAGCTACTTCTCGCACATTTGGGGTGGCGGCTACTCGGCGGGCTACTACGCGTACATCTGGAGCGAGGTGATCGACGACGACGCGTACGCCTGGTTCACGGAGCACGGCGGGCTGACGCGCGCGAACGGGCAGCGGTTCCGCGACATGATCCTCTCGCGCGGCGGCAGCGGCGACATGGCCGTGATGTACCGTGAGTTCCGCGGTCGGGACCCGGTGGTGGGGCCGCTGCTCGAGGACCGGGGGCTGGTGGGGCCGCGGAAGGGCTCACGCTAAGCGGAGTTCCCGGCCGAGCCGGAGGTCGCTGACTTCGGCCTAACGCGCCTGACGGGTCGTGCAGATGTTGGGGGATGCCAGACTCCGGCGCGCGGCACGGGGATGGGCCGCACCTTCCTGCTACGCTCCTCGGGGTGGCTCGGATCCACGTGCCGTCGGCGGGCAAGCCGGACGTCGCCATGCTCGACGCCGTCATGCGTCAGCCGCTCGGGGGCCCGCGCACGCCGGTGGCGAGGCTCAACGCCACGCTCGCGCACATGCTGGAGCCGGCGGGCCACGGCGAGTCGCCGCACTGATCGGCGGACGCGCGGGCAGCAGGGAGATCGGACCAGATCACTGAGACTTGCGTCGGCCGCAGCGGCGACGCGAATGCCGTTGCGCGACGCGACGAGCAGCCTCCCGCCGCAGCCGCGCCTACGGCGCTCCGGTCACCGAGGAGTCCGGGGCATCCCCCCATAGGTGCTGACCGAACCAGCGCCAGTTGTGCCAGGTTGCGGCGAGCTGCTCGCGGGGCTTGTTGATGCCGTGCCCGAACCCGTGATACACGATGAGCTGCGTTTCCACGCCGCGGTCCTTCAGCGCCTGAAACAGCTCGTAGGCGTCGGCGATCGGCACGCGCCGGTCCAACTCGCCGTGCTGGATCAGCGTCGGGGTGCGGGCCTGGCGCACGTAGGTGATCGGTGAAGTGCGGGCGTAGATGTCCGGGTCGTCCCAGGGCGTGGCGCGCAGGTACTGCCGTGTGAAGGGGTGGATGTCGGTATTGACGTAGTAGGTCATCCAGTCCGAGATGCCGGCGCCGACGGAGATGGCTCGGAAGCGCGTCGTCGTGGTGGTCAGGTAGGCCGAGATGTACCCGCCCTGGCTCCAGCCCATCGCGCCCATGCGCGTCGTGTCCACGATGCCCAGGCTCACCAGGTAGTCCACGCCCGAGAGCACGTCCCACGCGTCGCCGACTCCGAGATTGCGCACGTTGAGCGACCGGAACCGCTCGCCATAGCCCGCCGAGCCACGATAGTTGGGCTGCAGGACGAGCGCACCGCGCGCCAGCCACTGTGTGACCGGGTACACGTAGCCGACGACTGGCGTCGGGATGTCGATGCCTGTGGGCCCTCCGTGAATCACGACCAGGAGCGGATACCGGCGACTGGGGTCAAAACCGGCCGGCTTGCGCAGCACGCCCTCGATCCGCTCGCCGTCCGCGCTGTTCCACGCGACCACCTCGCTGGTGCCGACCGGCCAGCCCTCGATCTGGCGAGACATCGCCGTGACGGCGACCGGGCGGAACGGCGACGTAGCCGTGCGGTAGATCTCGGTCAGCGTCGTTGCCGCTTGGCCCGACAGCGCCATCGTCCGCCCGTCCATCGAGAAGCTCACCGCCCCGATCACGTCCGGGGCATTCGCGAAGGGGGAGGTTCGACCGGAGACCGGATCCACGGTGAGGAGCGCACGCCGGGTGCCGTGCCATGCGGCGAGATAGAGGCCCGTCGCGTTCCACGAGACGACGCTGGGATCCTCGTCCAGGTCGGCGGCGAGGCGCACCGACGGGCCCCCGTCGGCCGCGATCTTCGCCAACTGGCCATTGCGGTAGAAGTCGGAGGTGGTATCGCCCGCGGTGGTGCGGTACACGATCCACTTCGAGTCGGGCGACCACACAGGTGCCCCGTCGAAGCCGGGCCCGGTGACGAGCGGACGCAGCTCCTTGCTGGCGACCGTGAGCACGGAGATGTCCGTGGTGGGCGACGAGGTGATCAGCGGGTCCCGCCGGTGCTCGATCGCGATCCGCGTGCCGTCGGGCGACCACGCGAAGCCGGTTACCGTGAACGCGCCCGAGGTGAGCCGCACCGGCTCAGGCGCCCGTACGCACAGGTCGCGAGCCGCGGCCGCAGTCCGCGCCGAGTCCTTCGGCGCGCGGGCCGGTCCACAGGGCCGCTCCGGCGGCGCCGGCCACGGGTCCGGGGCCACGTCTACCAGCCACAGGTGCGTCAGCCGGAAATCGGCTCCCTCCACCGCGAACTCGCCCAGGCGGTCGCGACGCTGCTTCACGCTGTCCGGCTCGGGCTCCTGCATCGTGAAGGCGATGCGACGGCCGTCGGGCGCCCAGCGGAAATCGGACACGGCCTCAGTCGTCTGCGTGAGCGCCTGCGCCTCGCCTCCGTCTGGCCGGATCAGCCACACCTGCGTCTTGTTGCCACGGTCGGCGAGGAAGGCCAGCCAGCGGCCGTCCGGCGACCAGCGCGGCGTGGTGCTGCTCTGCTTTTCGGTGCGGGTCAACTGGAACGGGGGTGCTCCCTCTCGGGCGATCCAGATCTCCGTGTCGAAGCGGTTCTCCTTCCAGTCTGCGGTGGTCACCGTGAACGCAACCGTCCTCCCGTCGGGAGAGAGCGCGGGCGAACCGGCCTGGCGCAGGGAGAGGACTTCCTCGAAGGCGGGGCCCGGCACAGGCGTCTGCGCTGAGAGCGGCGCCCAGACGGACGCCAGGAGCACCGCAACCACGATGGTCGCTTTCACGAAGACCTCCTGAGGCCGGAACCCAACGCCAACCGAGCTTGTCCGGCAGGCACTCTGCCGCTGCTCATCGGCACGGGCGGCCCTCAGCCGGGCGATTGCGCCGTCCCCTACTGGGTGGGCGACGCATCCAGCACCTCGCGCACCTTCCGCAGCAGCTCCGCGATCGTCCAAGGCTTGGCGAGAAAGGGCGTGCCGCCCTCGAGCAACGCTCGCTCCTTCACGTCCCGCGCGGCGTAACCGCTGGTGAGAAGCACGCGCGGAGCCGCGCCAGTGTCGCGCAGAGCACTCAACAGCTGCGGCCCGCTGGTGTGCGGCATCACCACGTCGCTGATGACCAGGTCCGGCGGTGTCGGCAGGGTCTCGATGATGTTGAGGGCGTTGAAGCCGTCGGTGGCCGTAACCACCGCATAACCGAACTTCTCCAGCACCCGCTTGGCGGTTCGCCGCAAGGTCGTATCGTCCTCGACGAGCAGGATGGTCTCCTTGCCCCCCCGGATCTCGCCAGCCGCGGCGGCGTGCTTGGAACTCGCCGCTGCCGTGATCTCCGGGAAGTAGATGCGGACCGTGGTGCCCAGCCCCGGCTTGCTGAACACGCCGATGAAACCCCCGTGCTGCTTGACCAGACCGTACACCATCGCCATGCCGAGGCCGGTGCCCTGACCGACGGGCTTTGTCGTGAAGAACGGCTCGAAAACGTGCTGCTGCGTCTGCTCGTCCATGCCGGAGCCCGTGTCGGCGACGGTGAGCATCACGTACCTGCCTGGCGTCCCCCAGCCCTGGGAGCGACAGTGGTCCTCGTCGAGCACGCCGTAGCCGACGGCGAGTTGCAGAGTTCCGCCTCTCGGCATGGCATCACGGGAGTTGGTGACGAGGTTCATGAGGATCTGCTCGATGGCTCCGGGGTCGGCGCGGACCACGGCACCCGGTGCCTCGACATGCGCCGTGACCTCGACGTCCTCCGGCACGATCCGGCGTGCCAGCCGCGCGAAGTCGGCGACCAGCCCGCCGAGCGGCACGGCCTGCAGCTCGAGCGTCTGCCGGCGGCTGAATGCCAGGAGGTCCCGGGTCAGTTCTGAGGCACGCCGGGCGGCCTGCTGAATCATCTCGACGTCCTCCTGGAGCGGCGCTTTGGGCGGCAGCCCGGATGCGAGCAGCTCGCTGGAGGCGAGGATCGTGGTGAGCAGGTTGTTGAAGTCGTGCGCCACGCCGCCTGCCAACTGGCCCACGGCCTCCATCTTCTGGGCCTGGCGGAGTTGCGCCTCCAGGATGCGGCGCTCCGTGATGTCCTCGATGATGACCTCGTAGCCTTGCACGCCGCCGTCGGGGCCACGCACCGTGCGCCCCGACAGGTGGACGGTCAGGGGCGAGCCGTCCTTGTGCCTGAACTCGGCCTCGAGGTCCTCGAACCGATCGCTCCGCTGCATCCGCTCGACCATCGCCTCGCGATCCTCCGGCCGGCGGTAGAAGGCCGTGCCGACGTTGAGTCCGACCAGCTCCTCCGCCGACTGGTAGCCCAGGATCCGCGCCAGCGCCCGGTTGGCCGCAACGACGGTGCCGTCCGCCGTGCTGCGCGAGATGCCGAACACCGCGTTGTCCACGAACTCGCGCAGGGCCGTCTCGGACTGGCGCAGCGCTTCTTCCGCCCGCTTGCGCTGGGTCATGTCGCGCATGACCGCCAGGACGGCCTTCCCGCCATGGTAGTCGATGACGCAGGTGTTGATGTCCACCGGGATGCGGCGTCCGTCCTTGGTCACGTGGACGCCCTCGCAGCTGAAGCGGCGCTTGGCGAACTGCTCCGCCAGCCGTTCCCGGAACCCCGACGCGAACTCGGGCGCGTCCACCTCCGAGGTGCGCATGCCGAGCAGCTCCTCCCGGGAGTAGCCCAGCCGCTGGCAGGCCGCCTCGTTGCACTCGAGGATCCGTCCGTCGGCGTCGTGGACGAAGAGGGCGTCGTCCATGCCGGCGAACAGCGACGCCAGCCGTTGCTCGCGCTCGCGCAACGTCTCCTCTGCCCGCTTGCGCTGCACCGCCATCGCGATCTGCACCGACACGAACTGCAGCAGGTCGCGGTCCCGTTCCGAGTAGCGGACGCCCTCCGTGTAGGTCTGCATCACCAGCACGCCTATGGTCGTCCCGGCTGCGACCAGCGGCACGCCGAGCCAGTCCACCGACGGCGCGCCGATGAGCTCCACTTCGCCGCCACGCTCGAGCGCGAGGCTCACCTCGGGGGTGGCGAGGAGCGGCTTGCCGGTGCGCAGGACGTACTCCGTCAGCCCCTTGCCCGGCACCTTGGGCGCGGGCGTCTCATCGTACTCGTCCACGAAGTACGGGAAACTGAGGGTACCGCTCTCCGCATCGTACAAGGCGATGTAGAAGTTCCGCGCTGGCATCAGCTCGCCCACGATCCGGTGGATCGCGGCGAACAGCTCCTGCAGGGTCACGGCCGTGTGGGCCGCCTCGGAGATGCGGAAGATCGCGCCCTGCATCAGCTCCGAGCGCCGGCGCTCGGTGATGTCGCGGATGGCGCTGACGCGCAGCTTCCGGCCCTGGAACGGCAGGACGCGTCCCTGGACCTCGACGTGGAACGTGGAGCCGTCCCTGCGCCGCGCCACGTGCTCGTAGCGCTCCGCCGACTCCGTACGATGCCGCTCGGTCACCAGCTCCGCGTGTTCCGGTGCCACGAAGTCCACGACCGGTCTCCCGATCATCTCCTCCCGCGTGTATCCGAGCATCGCGGCCAGGTCGTCGTTGCAGTCGACGATCCTCCCCTGCTCCGATATCCCGATGCCCTCGAACGCCGCCTCGGAGAGCAGGCGGAACCGCTCCTCGCTCTCGCGGAGCGCCTGCTCGGCGGCCCGGCTGGCGGTGACGTCACGCACGATCGCCTGCAGGTACTCCTTGCCGTGCAGCGTCAGGGCGTTGAGGGCGACTTCGGCGTCGAACGGCGAGCCGTCCTTGCGGGTGTGCTTCCAGTAGAAGCGCTGCGGGTGCCCCTGGAAGGCCAGGTGGATGTACTCCAGCGCCTTCTCCTGCGACGCCCGGCCGTCGGGCTGCAGCGGCGGCGAGAAGTCCATCGGCGAATGGCCGATGATGTCGGACCGGTCGCTCAGGCCGAACATCGTGAGGCACTTGGTGTTGATGTCCACGAAGACGGCGCCGTCCATCAGGAACAGCGCCTCGTCCGCCGACTCGAACAGCGTGCGGAACCGCTCCTCGCTGGCGTCACGGGCTTCTTCGGCGCTCCGGCGATCCGTGACGTCGCGGGAGATGCCGCATTCGCCCACCACCCGCCCGTTCTCGACCAGCGGGGCGCTGTGGAACTCGCCCACCCGGAAGCCGCCCGATCGGGTCCTGATCCGTAGTTCGTAGGGAGCCACCTTCTCGCCCCGGCAGCTGGCCGCATACGTCTCGACGGCCCGCGGGAGATCGTCCGGATGAACGAGTTCGGTGAAGGACCGGCCGATCCACTCGGCGGCGGACCATCCGGTGAGCGTGGCGAAGGCGGAGCTGAGGAACTCGATCGCTCCGTCCGCGCCCCGGACCCGGTACATCACGTCGGGCACGGATTCCCACGGGAGGCCGGCGCCCACGTCCTGCGGCGCCGTCTCGGCATGCTTCCGGGGCTTGGTCACTCTACGCCGTCGTGTCGGCATCGGACACTCTCCTGCCGTCGCTACCGCTACCACAGTGCCAGTCAACGCCGCTGCCCGCCAGATGCGCGCTGCGGCTGCGCGACAGCGCCGGTTTCCGGGGACGGGCCCCCCGACGACCGCAGCAGTGCCGGCCACTGCCGGCCGAGGAGGACGCTAGTGGTCCGGTGATTCGGATTCGAAGACCGGGTCGGCCGGCGCGGGGGCGGGCGGTGTCCAGCTCGGCGGGAGGCCCAGCCATTCAAGCGCCGCAGCCCGGTCGCGAAACACCTGCAGCTCGTCCCCCGACCCTTCCCGGAACAGCTCGTGCATCCGCGCCAAGCCGAAGAGGGCGTCGGTAGCCACGAGGACGGCGCGACGGGCATCCTTGCCGAATGGATTGATCTGCGCGAGGGCGCGGAGCCCAGAGGTGGTGACGCGCGGCTCGCCGACGTCGACAAGGTCCTGGAACTGCCGGAAGCTCGGCTCGAACCGCGGGTCCGCCACGAGGGCCCGCGAGTGCGCCTGAAGCTCCTCGTCCGTCAATGCGCCCCAAGCGCGACTCCAGACGACCCGGTTCACGAGGTCGAGACGGTACGTGGCCGGCATGGGGCCAAATCTATGGCGTTTTCGGCACCGCTCGCCAGACGCGGCGTCGCCGCACTCGTGCGTGTTGACGCCGTTTGACGTATTACCATCGGGAGCGGGCCGCGGGACCCGCCCGATTGCGCCAGTGGACGGCGGCCACAAGCGACGAGTGAAAGGGTGACTGGAATGGCGATGCGAGGGTCGCAGATACTCGCCGGCGCGCTGGCGCTGGGATTCAGCGCAGCCAGCGGGCAAGAAGTGAAGGTCGACTGGACCAGCATCCAGATGGTCTCGCGCACGACGGCGACACTTCAAGTGGTGGTGAACCCGCCGCTGCGGCGCGGGTCGGCCATTCACGACCGGGTCTTCGCCGAGCTCCAGAATCTGGGCGCCGACTACGTGCGCTACGTGCCCTGGCTGCCCTATCCCAGACTGGCGGTCGCTGAGCTGGAGCCGCCCTCGGGCGACAGAACCTTCTGGGACTTCTCGCTGATCGATCCGATGACGGTGGACTTTCTCAACGCCACCAGCGGTCATTCGACGGTCCTGAACTTCAGCACCATTCCGGCCTGGATGTTCGTGACGCCGCAGCGGGTGGACTATCCCGCGGAACCGGACGCGGTGACGTGGAGCTACACGCAGGGCACGGAGCTGCGCGATCCCACCGGCAGGGAGGTGGGCGACTACTTCGCCCGGCTGGTGAGCTGGTACGCGAACGGTGGCTTCACCGACGAAGTGGGCGTGTGGCACGACTCCGGACACCACTTCCCGATCCCGTACTGGGAGGTGCTGAACGAGCCCGACCTGGAGCACGGCACGACGGCCGAACAGTACACGGCACGCTACGACGCCATCGTCTCGGCGATCCACAAGGTCTCGCCGTCCACCAGGTTCGTCGGCATCTCCCTGGCGTACCCCGGTGCGCACCCCGAGTACTTCGAGTACTTCCTGAATCCGCAGAACCACGGGCGAGGCATTCCGCGCGACATGATCTCCTATCACTTCTACGCCTCGCCGTCGCCGGGCGAGACCCCCGAAGTGCAGCAGTACACCTTCTTCACTCAGGCCGACGGCTTCATCACGACGGTGCGGTACATCGAGAGCATCCGGAGGCGGTTGTCACCCGAGACCCGCACCACGGTGAACGAGATCGGCTGCATCTCGGACGACGACTTCGGGCAGGGCGCGCCCGGCTATGTGCGCAAGGGCGTGCCGGATTCCTACTGGAACCTCTGCGGCGCGGTGTACGCCTACGTCTACGGCAGGCTGGCGCAGCTGGGCATCGACGTGGCCGGCGAGTCGCAGCTGGTCGGCTATCCGACGCAGTTCCCCAGCGTCTCGCTGGTGGACTGGACTACGGGTGCACCGAATGCGCGCTTCCGCGTGCTGGAGCTGCTGAAGGAACACTTCCGGCCGGGCGACAAGATCGTGGCGAGCAGCAGCGGCACGCCGGACGTCTACGCGTTGGCCTTTGTCTGCTCGGGCGGCGAGCACCGGCTGCTGCTGGTGAACAAGCGCGAGCGGGACGTCGAGCTGACTCTACCAGGCAGTGGCGAGTTGGAGTTCGTAGATCAGAACACGAAGGGCGACGCGCCGGGCCGGCAGACGATCGTGGCAGGGAGGATCACCCTGCACGGGTTCAGCGTGGCCGTGGCGACTTTGCGCACCGAGTGACCCGACCGGCACTGCGAGGGCAAGGCGATGGCGCACCACACGGTAAAGTCCGGCTACTCTCAACTCGCCGACCGCCTCAACCGGTTTCCCCAAGGCGCGCCGCCGACCGCATTGCTCTTCTCCATCTTGGGCATGCTGTTCAGTGAGCGCGAGGCGGGGTTGGTCGCGAGTCTGCCCATCAAGCCATTCACGGTCAAGCGCGCGAGCGAGATCTGGAAGACCGACCTCGCCGAGGCACACACGCTGCTCGATCGGCTGGCGGACCGCGGCATTCTCGTGGACGTGGAGGACCGCCACGGGACGTCGTGGTACACGCTGCCGCCGCCGATGGCGGGCTTCTTCGAGTTCTCGATGATGCGGGTGCGCGAGGACGTGGACCAGAAGGTGCTGAGCGAGTTGTTCTACCAGTACTTGAACGTGGAGGAAGACTTCATCCGGGCGTTGTTCACTCGCGGCGAGACGCAGCTCGGCCGCGCTTTCGTCCACGAGCCGGCCCTGTCGGAGGAGAACGCGCTGCACGTCCTCGACTACGAGCGCTCGAGCGAGGTCGTCGCCACCGCCTCCCACCGGGCCGTCGGGATGTGCTACTGCCGGCACAAGATGCAGCACCTCGGCCGCGCCTGCGACGCCCCGATGGACATCTGCATGACCTTCAACGCCACCGCACAATCGCTGATCAAGCATGGCATCGCGCGGGAGGTGGACGCGGCGGAGGGGATGGACCTGCTGCACCAGGCCTGGGACCGCAACCTGGTGCAGTTCGGGGAAAACGTGCAGCGGCGGGTGAATTTCATCTGCAACTGCTGCGGCTGCTGCTGCGAGGCGATGATCGCGGCCCGGCGCTTCGCCATCCTGAACCCCGTCCACACCACGAACTTCCTGCCCGCGATCCGCCGGGAGAACTGCAACGGCTGCGGGAAGTGCGTCAACGTCTGCCCGGTGGAGGCGATGACGCTGGTCTCGGCAAACGACCCCCGCCGGCCGCGGAGCAAGACCGCGAGGCTAGCGGAGGACCGGTGCCTGGGGTGTGGCCTCTGCGTGCGCTCGTGCGGGCACGACGCGGTCGCGCTGCGCAGCCGGCCAGAGCGCGTGCTCACGCCGGTGGACGGTGTGCACCGAGTGCTCATGATGGCCGTCGAGCGCGGCACCTTGCAGGACTTGATCTTCGACAACCGCACGTTGTGGAACCACCGCGCCATGGCCGCCGTGCTGGGAGCGATCCTGAAGCTCCCGCCGATCAAGCAGGCCCTGGCGAACCGTCAGATGCGGTCGCGCTACGTCGACGCGCTGCTCGCCCGCGTGCCCCGCTGACGGCCCCGCCACGCACAGCTCAGGTGAGGTGCATCCTGCGCAGCAGCGCCTCGAAGCGGGGGTGCGAGCGCAGGGGCGCGAAGAGGAACGAACCCTTTATGCCGTACACGGCGCCTGCGCGCTGCTCGTACGCTTTCTCGAGGCAATCCATCGCGCGGTCCTGCTCACCAAGACCTGTGTAAACGTAGGCCATGTGGTAGGGCGCCACGTACCGCTTCTTCGAATGCTCCTCCAAGTCCCGGAGTATCTCCCGGGCCCGGTCGCCCTTGCCGGCCAGCGCGTAGGCCTCGCCGAGCTGACCCAGCCAGATCGTATCGCCGGGTGAGAGGGCCACGGCGCGCTCCAGCGCCGCCAGTCCTTCGTCAATTCTGCCCTTCTTGAAGTGCGCCCAGCCGAGCGCGGAATGGCCCCTCGCAATGCCGGGACTGAGCGTGATCGCGCGGCTAGCGGCCTCCAAGGCCTCATCGTAACGCCCGGCCCGCAGGAACGCCGTGGCGACATCCGTCGGATGCGCCAGTGGATCAAGCTCCTGGGCGCGCTGCAGCATCACGATGGCCTCGTCGAAGCGCTCGAGCGACTGGCACAGGCGTCCATACAGGTCGTACGTATCCGCGCTGCTCGGCCCCAGCTCGAGTGCCCGCTTGAACTCCTCCTCCGCGCCCGACCAGTCGAAGTCGCACACGAACTTGGCGTACGCCACCGTGCAGTGCGCTTCTCCGAGCTCGGGGTCAAGTGTGAGTGCCTGCGCCGCGGCGGCCCTGGCTCGTGGATAGGCTTCGTCGGGGTTCAGCGCACCGGATTCCCCGAGCTCCATGAAGGCCATGGCCATGTTGGCGTACGCCAGAGCGTACCGCGGATCCAGCGCGATCGCCTCCTCGAAATACCGGATCGCCTGCCGCATCCCCTCGTCGGTGAATCTGATAAAGCTGTGGCGGCCCTTGAGATAGAGCTGGTACGCACGCAGGTCGCTGGTCGGCTCCCTGCCGATGCGGGCGCGCTCGTCCGGAGACAGCTCGGCCTTGAGCGCCGCGGCGATGTGCAGCGCCACCTCCATCTGGATGGCGAAGATGTCGGTGAGCTGGCGGTCATAGGTCTCGGCCCAGAGGTGTTGGCTGGTCGCCGCGTCGATGAGCTGGGCCACGATCCGCACCCGATCCCCGGCACGGCGCACGCTGCCCTCGAGCAGCGTCGCCACCTGCAACTGCGCGGCGATCTCCCTCAGGCCCTGCTGCCTTCCCTTGAAGGGCATCACCGACGTACGGGAAATGACGTCCAACGCGCGGATCTTGGCGAGCTGGGCGATCACGTCCTCCGTGATCCCGTCGGCGAAGTACTCGTTTTCCGGGTCGGCGCTCAGGTTCAGGAACGGCAGGACCGCCACGGATCGTGGCCTGGGCTGGGCGGCGACGGGCTTGCTCAGGGCGTCGGCGAACGCGCTCGCGGAGGCGAAACGGTCCGCCGGCGCCCTGGCGAGCGCACGGCGGATCGCGTCCTCGACGTGAGCCGGGACGGTCTCGCGCGCCGCCCGGAGCGAAGGCATCGGATCGGTGAACCGCCGCGCCAGTATCGACTGCGCCGTGGGCCCGGTCCAGGGAAGCTCGCCTGCCAGCATCTCGTACAGCATGCACGCGAGGCTGTAGACGTCGCTGCGCGCGTCGAGCTGGGGCTCGGCGGTTGCCTGTTCGGGGCTCATGTAGCCGGGCGATCCAACCGCCAGCCCCGTCTCGGTGATCCGCTGGCCGCCGGCGACGCTCACGGCCCGAGCGATCCCGAAGTCCGCGACCAGCGCGTGTCCACCCGCCAGCAGCACGTTCTCCGGCTTGATGTCGCGGTGGACGACGCCGAGACTGTGGGCGTAGGACAGGGCGTCGGCGATCTCGCGGGCGATGTGGAGCGCTTCATCGATCGGGAGCTGGCGATCGCGCGCGAGGCGGTCGCGGAGCGACTCCCCCTCGACGTATGGCATCACGTAGTACAGCAGCCCGTTGGCCTCTCCGCTCTCGAACAGCGGCACCACATGCGGATGCTGCAGGTTCGCCGTGACCTTGATCTCCGCCAGGAACCGCTCGGCGCCCAGGACCGCGCCGAGCTCCGGCCGCAGTACCTTGAGCGCCACGCGCCGGTCGTGCCGCACGTCGTGCGCGAGATACACGACGGCCATACCGCCCTGGCCCAGCTGGCGCTCGATCACGTAGCGGTCCGCGAGCCCCGCGACCAACTGCTCCAAGGTGTCCGTCACCGGGTCATCCGTCTCGTCGTTGAAACCGCGTTGTGCCGAGGAACCGGCCGCTCGGGCCTGGAGGCGTGATGCCTCGTGCTCGCTGATACCGGGGATCGCCCGTACGGTACTTAGCCGGTGCCGCTGCGGCTAGCGGGTGAGCTCGCGCCCGGAGCGGTCACTCCACGCGCCGCCGGGGAATGGAGATTGCGGTCCTCCGCGCAGGGTGGGCGCGATGCCCCCCGCCGCTCTCGTGCGTCCGGGGCAGGCGTCCCGGCGCCGCACCTCCAGGGGAGAACCGACGTGACCAGCACCAACGAGAATCTGCACGAAGCCTTCGCCGGCGAGAGCCAGGCGAACCAGAAGTACCGCGCCTTCGCGAAGCAGGCCGAGCAGGACGGCTTCGCCAACGTCGCCCGCCTCTTTCGCACCACGGCCGAGGCCGAGCGCATCCACGCCGAGGGCCACTTCAAGTCGCTCGACGGCGTCGGCACCACCGCAGCGAACCTCCAGGCCGCCATCGACGGCGAGACGTACGAGTACACGACGATGTACCCGCCGATGCTGCAGCAGGCCGAGCAGGACGGCCACAAGGCCAAGCGGATGTTCGGCTACGCAGTCAAGGCCGAGGCGGTGCACGCGAAGCTCTACCAGCTCGCCCTCGACGCCGTGAGGGCCGGCCGGGACCTCGCCGAGAGTCGCTTCTACCTCTGCCCGGTGTGCGGCCACATCGAGTTCGGCAAAGCGCCCGAGAAGTGCCCGATTTGTGGGGCGAAAGGCGAGAAGTTCACGCAGGTGTGAAGGGGTCGAAGGCATCAGGGTTGCGGATGCGCCACGGAGCGCCGAGAATGCCTTCGTGGGTCGTTCACGTGCTGTTCTTCTAAAGCCAAAGGGCAGCTACGGTGTCGACGGGTCTCCCGCGTGGCTCGTTGCCATCGGCGCCGCCGGACTGGTCCTCGCCGGCTTGGCTCTCGCCAAGCAGCTGCGCGCACGGGGCATGGAAGGCGTTGAGCAACGGCGCCTCGGCTGGCGGTTCTGGTATGGAGGCCCGTGGATGCCAACGGGGCTCGTCACGGCCGCCAAGCCGGCCTGAGCGGCGGGCCTCCCGCGCACCAGCCGGTTATCATTCGCGACCGTGAAGCAACCACGTCCTCAAACGAACGGCGCGGCCAAGCCAGCCCGGCTGGGCGCGGCCGCGCGCTGGAAGCTCTTCCTGGCCGTGCTCGGCCCCGGTCTCGTGGTCATGCTCGCGGACACGGACGTGGGCAGCATCGTGACCGCCGGCCAAAGCGGGGTCCGCTGGGGCTACAAGCTCCTGCTCCTGCAGTTCGTCCTGATGCCCGTCGTCTACGTGGTGCAGGAACTGACGGTGCGCCTCGGGATCTTCACCGGAAAGGGACACTGCGAGCTCATCCGCGAACGCTTCGGGCCAGTCTGGGCCTGGATTTCGGTCACCGGCCTGGGGGTGGCGGCGGCAGGCGCACTGCTGACGGAATTCTCCGGGGTCGCGGGGGTGGGCGAACTCTTCGGCGTGCCCCGGATCCTCAGTCTGATGCTCGCCGCCGGCTTTCTGCTTCTGCTGGTCTGGACCGGGTCGTACCGGCGCGTGGAGCGGATTGCCCTTGCCGTCGGCCTGTTCGAGCTGGCCTTCCTCTGGATCGCCTACAAGGCCCATCCGCACAGCTCGGAGCTCGTGGCCGGGCTGACGCACGCAGCGATAGGCAACCGGGAGTATCTCCACCTCGTGGCCGCCAACATCGGGGCCGTCATCATGCCGTGGATGATCTTCTACCAGCAATCTGCGGTCGCCGAGAAGCGTCTTCGGCCCGAGCAGTATACGAGCGCCCGTTGGGATACGGCGTTGGGTGCCGTGGTGACTCAGATGGTGATGGCTGCCGTTCTGGTGGCCACCGCTGCCACACTCGGCAAACTCAACCCCAACGGGAGCCTCAATACGGTCGGCGACATGAGCAACGCCCTCACCCCCTTCCTGGGACCGGGGATGGGTCGCCTGATCTTCAGTCTGGGGATACTCGGGGCGGGGCTGGTCGCGGCGATCGTCGTATCGCTGGCCGTCGCCTGGGGCTTCGGTGAGGTGGCCGGATACAAGCACTCGCTGGGACTCCGACCCGCTCAGGCGCCCTGGTTCTATGCGGTCTATTCCATCGGCGTGGTGGGCGGGGCCGCGCTGGTAGCGGTCGCGCCGAATCTCGTCAGCTTGAGCGTCCGCGTGGAAGTCATGAATGCGCTGCTCTTGCCACTGGTTCTGGGACTCCTGGTCGCGCTCGCCATTACAGCCCTGCCTGAAGAGCATCGCCTGCGCGGCATCTACCTCTGGACCGTGGTGGCCGTGTCGGTCCTCACCACCGGCCTGGGAGTCTACTCGGCACTGTCCGGCGGATGGTGACGTGCCTGCACGGGCGAGGCGGCGCACGCGGACGCCGTCTCCGCCGGCAAGGAAGCCGACCCGGCTGCTCTAGGCGCTGTGGGGGACGAGAAACACGGCGAGCATGAGCACCGTCGCGAGCACGACGAACCAACGGGATCCGCGCCAGCGCCGCCTGGCCGCGACCACGGCCGCGGCCCACCCGATCCACATCAGCAGCGTCTTGTTGTCGGTGAGGTCCCAGCCGAAGGGAACGCCGGTCCAGAAGGTGCCGAACGCGTACTTCTGGGTGATCGGGCCCAGAATGAACCCGCCGAGCGTGAACGCGGCGAGGGCGATGACCGCGAGGCTCCCGTGTTCCGGGGCGTCCGACATTGCGGCGAGGCCGGCGCGCACACCGATCAGCATCGCCAGGAACATCACCGCGATGTGCGGGATGAGGACGACGGCCGGTATCGGGCCGTGATAGCGCAGCGTCACCGTCCCGCCGGCCGTGGACGGGATGCGGACGGACTCGGCGCCGACGCCCAACTCGACGTAGTACTCGACCTTCGCGGCAGGTGGAAGGCCCGGCAGCGCGGCCGCCAGCTGGTCGCCCCCGGACCGCAGCGGGAGCACCTCGAACGGGCCGTTGGTCGGAACGCGTCGCCAGTACACCGTGCCGCTGGCGTGGCCATCAGGTGCCGGAACGGCCACCCGTGCGGGCCACACGGTCGAGCTGTTCCGAGGCAGCGACACGGGCGTCGCAGCGTGCCCGAGCGTGATCTTCGTTCGGTAGGGGTAAGACGGCCCGCTGCGCCACTGCCAGCCCAGCGCGGCCAGCGTCAGCGCGAGAGCGACGATCCACAGCTTGGAGCTTCGTGCCACGCCGCGCTTCTCTCTCCGGAGGGTCGTTTGGGCGTCCCGCGGCCGCTTCGAAAAAGCGACCATGCCCGCGAGACGAGAATAGGGACCATGACCTGCGAGCGCTACCGTCGCGACCGGGCTGCGGAACTCGCCGACCTGGCGCCGGGCACTGGCGTTCCCGCCGTCAACCCGACGAGCTTTCGCAGGTATATGCCCCAGGAGGCGTGGGCGGCGCTCGACGCCTTCGCGGTGCGGCGATAGGATCAACCCGCCCACCACGCTCCATCTCCGAGGGTCGATAACATGACTGCCCATCCACGCAGAGGGATGCGCCCGATGCTCATGGATGAGGCCCCGCCGATGTTATGAGGATCGTGGCTGGCCGGTTCAGGGGCCGTGACCTCGTCTCCCCGAACGATTTCCGCGTGCGCCCGACCGCCGAAGCCGTGCGTGCGGAACTGCTCGATGCGCTCGCCGACGAGATCAGAGCCGCACGCGTCCTCGACCTCTTTGCGGGCACGGGAGCACTGGGGCTCGAGGCCCTCTCACGCGGCGCGCGCAGCGCAGACTTCGTCGAGTTTCGGCCCTCGAGCCTGCACGCGCTCAAGGCCAACGTCGCGGCCCTCGGCCTCAAGGCGCAGACCCGCATCTTCAAGCGCGACGCGGTCCCGTTCGCCGAGGCGCTCGGGGCGGACAGCTACGACGTCGCCTTCGCCGATCCGCCGTACGGTTCGAAGATCCTCGATCGCGTGATCGCGGCGTGGCGCCAGAGCCGCTTCGCACGGGTCTTCGCGGTCGAGCACGACCCCGCGCACGACCTGCCGGCCGGTGAGCGCCGGCTGGTCTTCCCCGAGGCCGCCATCACGATCTACCGCCTCTGAACCGCATGCGCGCGCTGCCGAGGCTCGCCGCGGCTACTCGGCACGCAACGCCTTCTGGCCGCTGCAGGCACGCAGTCTGCCGACCCTCATTGGCACCGGCGGCCCTTGGCCGGGTGATTTCCCGCTGCGAGAGCGGCCTGTTCGGTCATGTAGGCGCCTTCGTGGCTTCGTCCGTACCCACTGGTGCCGGGGCAGTGGTAGACGTGGCTCCGCGTGTTGACCCACACCTGACCTTCGTGAGCCGTTCCCGCAGGGTGCCTGGTCGCCTCCCGCGCAGCACAGCTCCTACCTTTGGCAGGTCTGAAGCCGCGACTGACCGCTGTGGCTTCGGCCATATACTGCCCGTGCTTGCTCGTGCCATACGAGTGCGAGCCCGGGCAGTGGTAGACGCCGCTACGGGTGTTGACCCAGACCGAATCGCCATGCGTCTGCGCCACCAACGGAGCAGTTGCACTCGATGGTGCGGTCGCGAGCAGACATGCGGCGATGACGGCGAGGACCACCAACGTGACAACACGGCCCGCACGCCAGGCGGGCAATCCAAGGTGGTACATAGGCGACGCCTCCGGGTTTGGCGTCAGCCCGTCTCGGGCGGCGATTCCTCGTCGGAGGAGGCGGGACCGATCCTCACTGGACAGATCCATACGACCCTTGCCACAACCTATACCCAGCCCGTCATGCGGCCGTTAGCCCCCGTGCGCCCGTCCGCTACGGCCGCGGGTGAGCCGGCGCGTCGAGTGGGGGCGCAGGCGTACGCGACGAACCCTCCCGGCGCCACGAGTGCGAGGCTCGTGAGCCTGACGAAGCCGGCTCCGCGTGCTACGTTGGTACGGTGCAGCCGACGGCGTGCATCTTCCCCGCGATCCTGACACGAGGACAATGAGCGAAACGCCCGTTCCCCCGACCGACGCCGCTACCCCGGCGCCCCCGCCTGCCCCGGCGCCGCGCAAGCGGTGGTGGCATCACTGGCGCGCCATCCTGATCGCCATCGTCCTTACGCCGGTGCTGCTATTCGCCGTGTACACGTTCATCGCCGTGAACTGGAGCTACTCCGACGGGGAGCGGGCGGGCACGCTGCAGAAGTTCTCGCGCAAGGGCTGGCTCTGCAAGACTTGGGAGGGCGAGCTGATGCAGCCGACGGCGCCCGGCGTCGCCCCCACGATCTGGGATTTCACCGTGCGCGACGACGAGACGGCACGCCGGGTCGAGGCCGGCCTTGGCGCGCGCATCGTCCTCCACTACAAGGAGCACAAGGGCGTCCCGTCCTCGTGCTTCGGTGACACCCGCTACTGGGTAGATCGCGTCCGCTTCGAGCGGTAGGCCCACGCCTCGCGCGTTTGACAGGCTGGCAGCTATTCTTGCCGGGCTCGCATCCACCCGGCGTCAGTCGAGGACTCCGTGGACAAACGCATCTGGCACGCCTTCTACGACGACGGCATCCCCGTTCCCTTCCCGTTCGTCGAGCTCACCCTCGTCGGGGCGCTGGAGCGCACGGCAGCGCGTCGCCCCGACAGCACCGCCATCTGGTTCCTCAACCGCCGGCTCACCTACCGCGAGCTGAAGGACCAGGTGGATCGCCTCGCCACCGCGCTGGCGCGGCTCGGCGTGATCAAGGGGACGCGCGTCGCGATCCAGCTGCCGAACCTGCCGCAGACCGCGATCGCCTACTACGCTGTCCTGGCGCTCGGCGGCCAGGTCGTGATGACCAATCCGCTCTACGTGGCTCGGGAGATCGAGTACCAGTGGTTCGACGCCAACTGCGAGGTGGCAATCGTCGCGGACTTCATCTTCGAGCACCGCATCAAGCCGATCCGCGACCAGCTCAACATCCGGCACTACATCGTCGCGTCCATCCCCGAGTACCTCGGCTTCCCCCTGAATCTCCTGGCGCCCCTCAAGCTGAAGCGGATGAGGCCGCCGACCTACGCGAAGGTGCGGCCGGACCCGCACGTCCACCGCTTCAAGACGCTGGTGGAGCGCACGCCGCCCGCCCCGCCGAAGGTCGCGATCGGCCTCGATGACATTGCTGCGCTCCAGTACACCGGCGGCACCACCGGCGTCGCCAAGGGCGCGGCCCTCACCCACCGCAACCTCTCGGTCAACGCCCAGGCCGCCATGGCTTGGCTCCACATCGCTGACTCCGCCGACGACGTCGCGCTCGCCGCCCTGCCGTTCTTCCACGTCTTCGGGATGACCGCCGCATTGAACTTTCCGATCTTCGCCGGACTCGCGATGGCGATGCTCCCCAATCCGCGCGACATCACGGCGATCGTCCATGCCGTGACGAAACGTCGCGTCACGCTCTTCATAGGTGTCCCCGCGATGTTCGCGGCGCTCAATAACTACCCCGGCGTGGAAAAGCTCGACCTCGCGTCCGTGAAGTCGTGCTTCTCGGGCTCCGCGCCGCTGCCCGTGGATGTCCTCCAGCGGTTCGAGCAACTCACCGGGGCCCGGATCGTGGAGGGCTTCGGCCTGACCGAGGCGTCGCCCGTGACGCACGGCAACCCGCTGGAGCGGCGCAAGGTCGGGAGCATCGGCGTGCCGTGGATCGAGACGGACTCCAGGATCGTTGACCTCGAGACCGGCACACGGGAGCTGCCGCCGGGCCAGGACGGGGAGCTGATCGTGAAGGGGCCGCAGGTGATGCAGGGGTACTGGAACAATCCGGCGGAGACGGCGCTGGTCCTGCGCGACGGCTGGCTCTTCACCGGGGACATCGCCCGGATGGACGCCGAGGGCTACTTCTTCATCTCGGGCCGCAAGAAGGACATGATCATCGTCTCCGGCTACAACGTGTACCCTGACGAGATCGACGCCGTCCTGATGACGCACCCCGCGGTGCTGGAGGCCGCCACCATCGGCGTGCCGGACGTGAAGCGGGGCGAGAGCGTGAAGTCGTTCCTCGTCCTGCGGCCGGGGACGACCGCGACCGCCGAGGAGATCACAGCGTACTGCCGTGGGAACCTCGCGGCCTACAAGGTGCCGCGGGCGATCGAGTTCCGGAGCGAGCTGCCGAAGAGCCCGGTGCTGAAGATCCTGCGCCGGACACTGCGCGACGAAGAGCTGGCGAAGGCGAAGGCTTGAGCGGCGATTCTCACGAGGATCGCGACATGCTGCCATTTCGCCGTGCACGATTCAGCGGGTCGCGCCGGAGCCGCGCCGGGCTCACGCAGCGACCGCGCAACCGCATCCAGGCAATTCTGGTCGTCGCCGCGGTCGTCGGCCTGGGCGCGTGCGGCGGCCATTCGGGCACGGCGCCTAAGACCACGACCTGCGCCGACGACCCCACGCTGCCGGGATGCACGACCCCGCCTCCGGCGGCGGGCAACACGCTGGACACCGCCGCCGCCGTCAAGGGGCGCTACTTCGGCACGGCAGTCGACACGCTCTTCCTCGCCGGAGCGAACGCGGCGTACTTCGCGACGCTGGCGCGGGAATTCAGCGAGCTGACACCCGGAAACGTCCTGAAGTGGGGCGTGCTCAACCGCGACAGCCGCTTCACGTATCGCTACAGCTTCGGGGATTCCGTCGTTTCCTACGCGGCCACCCACGGCATGAAGGTGCGCGGCCACACGCTGGTCTGGCACCAGCAGAACCCGACCTGGCTCACCAGCGCCACATGGAGCCCGGACACGCTCACGGCGATCCTGCTCGAGCACATCGCCAACGTCGTCGGGCACTACAAGGGGAAGCTTTACGCTTGGGACGTGGTGAACGAGGCGTTGAACGACGACGGCACCCGCCGCTCCACCATCTGGGCCGCCGGTCTGGGCCCAACCTACATCGAGACCGCCTTCCGCGCCGCGCGCGCGGCCGACTCCTCGGCGCTGCTTTTCTACAACGACTACAATCTGGAGTTCACCGGTCCCAAGCAGGACTCCGCCTACAGCCTGTTGGCGGACTTCAAGGCGCGCGGCGTGCCCGTGGACGGCATCGGCTTCCAGGCGCATTTCCAGATCAACGCCGACGGCTCTGGCGTGCCTTCGCGCACGGCGCTCACGGCGACCTTCCAACGCTTTGCCGCGTTGGGCTTGAAGAACCACATCACGGAGCTGGACGTGCGCGTCCGCACGCCCGGCGCCACGGCGGCGGAACTGACGGCTCAGAGCAACGCCTACGGCGACATCGTGGCGGCCTGCCTGGCCGTCAGCGCCTGCGACACCATCGTCGTCTGGGGGCTGACCGACGCCGAATCCTGGGTGCCGAGCACGTTCCCCGGCTACGGCAGCGCCCTGCTCTTCGACAACAGCCACGGCAAGAAGGCCACATACTACGCGGTGCTGAGCGCGCTCAAACAGTAGGCGCGACCCGATCGCGGGTCGGGGGCGGCCTTCACGGCCCACGCCCCTCCTCGCTCACGGCACGCCACGCGATCGCCTGGAGCGCGGCGGCCACTGCGGGTTCGAGCCCCGCTGTATAGCGGGAGCCGACGGGGGACCGTTCCAGGAGCGTGGCGTGGAAGACGCAGGCAATGAGGTATGCGCCGATGCGGCCGGGGTGCACGGGGTCGGCGTACAGATCGATCTCCGGGTGCTCGCGCCGCGCGAGACGCCACGCCACCCCCGCCGGCACTACCGTTCCCCGCAGCAGGACCGCCAGGCGCTCGTAGGTCCGGTCGATCCGAAGCTGCATCCCCTCATACGTGGCCAGCTCAGGGGAGACGGAGGTGTCCTGCGGGTCGCCGTCGCGCCGCGCCGGAGTCTCGTACAACAGGAGCCGGACCGATGGACTCGCGGTGCGGGCCTCGGTGGCGAGCGCGGTGGCGTACGGCTCGATCCCGCTGCGCACCTGCTCGTCCGAGAAGGCGGGCCACTGCGACTGTTCCTGCAGTACCACGGCATCCCAGCCACCGCGGGCGAGGAGCGCGCGCACCTGCGGGTCGGCTGCGTGGTTGAGGAGGCGCGCTCCGCCCGGGGTGTGTTGATCATAGACGAGGTTGACGCCCGCTGTGCGCGCCAGGCCCTGGATCATCGCAGGGAGAGCCCCAGCGTAGGTCAAGCTGTTGCCGATGAAGAGGACGCGCAGGGTGGGGGCGTTCGGGGCCGAGGGGGCCGGAACCTCGAGCGTGGCCCCCGGTGGCCGCACGCTCGGCGTCGATGGCGCAAAGACCCCGGTCCGCAACGCCGCAAAGCCGCTGGCGGCAAGGGCGAGGATCCAGAAGAGGATTCTACGACGTGACACGTCAGTCCTTTCGTAGCGCTGCTGCCGAAACCGCCCGCCTCAAGTGTCTACCCGCCGAGCCCGGCTGTCCAACTCGACCTCGTGGAGCCGCCTGACCCCCCCCCGGCTGGTCAGGTTCCTGCGTGGGACCCATCGCAGCACGACACCAATGAGATCGCCTCTAGAACCATCCAGGCGGCGCCAGGCGAGACGGAACAGCCACAGCCCCCAGTTTCCCGCGCGAAGAGCCCAGAAGCCGTGCCCAGAGGCCGAAAGGACGGCAAGCAGGGTGGTGACGGCCGCGCGAAAGCGAACCGGACCCACCGGCCGTGAGATCCATCAGTTGACACAAAATGTCCAATGGTACTAGTTACCAGCGATGTTTCTGGACTGAGCCCCTGGGCGAAGCAGGGGCGTCCGAGGAGAGCCATGGCCCCGCCCACGCGTACGCTGCAGTTTGAAGCCGCCTGTCGCTCTCACGGCCTGCGGGTCACGGTCCAGCGTCGCCGCATCTTCGAGGCCCTCTGCGACCGCACCGACCACCCTGCGCCCGATCAGGTGTACGCGGCGGTGAATGACACGCTGCCCGGCGTTTCCCGCACCACGGTGTACCGGGTGCTCGATACCCTGGTGCGGGCCGGAGTGCTGGCCAAGGCGTGCAGCCCGAGCGCCGCGAGGCGAGTGGACTCTCGGACGTCCCGGCACCACCACCTCGTGTGTCAGCGCTGCGACCGCCTCATCGATGTGGACGATGAAGCCGTCGAGCACCGGATTCGCGCGCCGGACGTGCGCCGACGGGGGTTCGCCATCCACGGATACTCGATCTATTTCACCGGCCTGTGTGCCGCGTGCCAGAAGAAGGCGGCGGCTGCCCGGCCCTCGAAGCAGGCGGCGGTGCCACACGCGCGGACGGGCCCCCGCCCGAGACGCAGAGGCAAGCGAACCGAGTAATTGAGCGCCAACGACGAAACGAGAGAGCCCATGTCAAGCGAAACCAAGTGCCCGATCGATCACACCGCCGGCGGCGGCACGACGAACCGAGACTGGTGGCCGGATCAGCTGAACCTGAAGATCCTGCACCAGCACTCGTCCAAGTCCAACCCGATGGGCAAGGACTTCAACTACCGCAAGGAGTTCAAGAAGCTCGACTTCGCGGCCCTGAAGAAGGATCTCCGTGCGCTGATGAGCGACTCGCAGGACTGGTGGCCGGCCGACTTCGGCCACTACGGGCCCTTGTTCGTCCGCATGGCCTGGCACAGCGCCGGCACGTACCGCATCGGCGACGGCCGCGGCGGCGCCGGCAGGGGCCAGCAGCGCTTCGCGCCGCTCAACAGCTGGCCGGACAACGTCAGCCTCGACAAGGCGCGCCGGCTGCTCTGGCCGATCAAGCAGAAGTACGGCGAGAAGATCTCCTGGGCCGACCTGATGATCCTCGCGGGCAACGTCGCCCTGGAATCGATGGGGTTCAAGACCTTCGGTTTCGGCGGCGGGCGCGAGGACGTCTGGGAGCCGGACGAGGACGTCTATTGGGGTGCCGAGGAAAAGTGGCTGGCCGACAAGCGCTATTCCGGCGACCGCGACCTCGAGAATCCTCTCGCTGCGGTGCAGATGGGCCTGATCTACGTCAACCCGGAAGGCCCGAACGGCAACCCGGATCCGATCGCCGCGGCCAGGGACATCCGCGAGACCTTCGCGCGCATGGCGATGAACGACGAGGAGACGGTGGCGCTCATCGCGGGCGGCCACACCTTCGGCAAGACCCACGGCGCCGGCCCGGCGTCCAACCTGGGGCCCGAGCCGGAAGCCGCCCCCATCGAGGAGCAAGGCCTGGGCTGGAAGAGCAGCTTCGGGAGCGGCAAGGGCGGTGACGCGATCACCAGCGGCTTGGAGGTCACCTGGACCACCACGCCGACGAAGTGGAGCAACAACTTCTTCTGGAACCTGTTCAGCTTCGAATGGGAGCTGACGAAGAGCCCGGCCGGCGCGCAGCAGTGGACGCCGAAGGGCGGCGCGGGCGCCGGCACCGTGCCGCACGCCCACAACGCGTCGAAGCGCATCGCGCCCTCGATGTTGACCACGGACCTGTCCCTGCGGTTCGACCCCGCCTACGAGAAGATCTCGCGGCGGTTCATGGAGCACCCGGATCAGTTCGCGGACGCGTTCGCCCGGGCCTGGTTCAAACTGACGCACCGCGACATGGGCCCGCGCGCACGCTATCTCGGCCCCGAGGTCCCGGCCGAAGAGCTCATCTGGCAGGACCCCATCCCCGCGGTGAATCACCCGCTGGTCAATGCGCGGGACATCGCCGCCCTCAAGGCCAAGATCCTGGCCTCCGGCCTGTCGGTGTCGGAGCTGGTGTCAACCGCCTGGGCCTCGGCGTCCACCTTCCGTGGCTCCGATAAGCGCGGCGGCGCGAACGGCGCCCGCATCCGTCTGGCGCCGCAGAAGGACTGGGCAGTCAACCAGCCGGCGCAGCTGGCGAAAGTGCTCAAGAAGCTGGAGGCCATCCAGAAGGCGTTCAATGGCGCGCAGAAGGGACGCAAGAAGATCTCGCTGGCCGACCTGATCGTGCTGGGCGGGTGCGCGGGCGTCGAGCGGGCCGCGAAGAGCGCCGGGCACGGCGTGAAGGTGCCCTTCACGCCGGGACGCATGGACGCCTCGCTGGAGCAGACGGACGCGGCGTCGTTCGCGGTGCTCGAGCCCATCGCGGACGGCTTCCGCAATTACCTCAAGGGCAAGTACACCGTCCCGGCCGAGGCGCTGCTGGTTGACAGGGCGCAGCTGCTGAAGCTGACCGCGCCGGAAATGACGGTGCTCGTGGGCGGCATGCGCGTGCTGAAGACGAACTCCGGAGGCGCCGCGCACGGTGTCTTCACCAAGCGGCCCGAGACGCTGACCAACGACTTCTTCGTGAACCTGCTCGACCTGGGCACGGAGTGGAAGCCGGTCTCGAAGGACGCGGACGTGTTCGAAGGACGCGATCGCAAGACAGGCAAGGTCAAGTGGACCGGAACGCGCGTGGATCTGATCTTCGGCTCGAACTCCCAGCTCCGCGCCCTCGCCGAAGTGTATGGAAGCTCGGACGCGCGGAAGAAGTTCGTCGCTGACTTCGTGGCGGCCTGGAACAAGGTGATGAACCTGGGTCGTTTCGACCGTTCATGATCTGAGAGCTGGCCGCTCGATCGACCGTCAACATCTGGACCAGGGACGGTCACCGATGACGTGCTATGAATGTGGAGCAGCCGCCGTGGCGATCTGCCGCTGGTGTGGGGTCCGCCGAACTCCTACCGCCGATCGCAGCGGCTCGGTGAGGCCGGCGGCGTTGAGCACCGCCGCCCCCGGAGCTCCTTGCCGCACGGGTTTGGAGGCGACGGCTGTGGGACGCCAAAACTCCTTCGGCAGAACCCGCTAGAACCGGCTATATTGCAGTGTCCCATCAGGCCGGGCACGTCGTACTCCTTCCTCTTCGTCCGGCCTACTAAGGCATGATGAGCAGCTACAAGACGCAACAGCATCACCTGGCCCGCCAAGGGCGCTCCTTTCATTTCGTTTCCTATGAAGGGCATCCGGCCGATGTGAAGCACCAGCAGCCCGAGATGCCGGCGAGCTGGTATCTGATGCTCGCGGGCAAGCGGTGGATGGTGATGCCGGAAGTCGGCGAGACCGCCCCGGAGGAGCTGGAGCGCCAGCTCTCTGAGTGGCTCGCGGCGCACGTGTTCGGCGGCGCGCTGGCGGTGCAGAGCCAGCAGCCTCCCTTGGCCGGCGCGCCAACTTGTGCAAGTGGTTCTGCAACTTATCGAGCGGAAACAATGGAGCTTCAGCCATGATCACCAAGCAGCGAGCACCCAGGAACAGCCATACCCGTGTGACCTTTGTCCTCCAGCGCCCGGACGCCGACACCGTGCACGTCGTCGGGGACTTCACCGACTGGCAGGCGTCGAAGGCGATGCGGCGGTCGGGGGAGGGGACGTGGCGGGTGGGAGTGGAGCTGCGGTCCGGGCACGAGTACGGCTTCCGCTACCTGGTCGACGGGGTTCACTGGGTCAACGATCCATTGGCCGACAAGTACGTGCCGAACCCGTACGGAAGCGACAACTCGGTGGTCGCGATCTGAAGATCTCTCTCCGAGGGTCTGGAGGGCTGCACATGCGTGAGTACCGGGTATGGTGCAGGATCTGCGCGGTGGAGTTCCTTCTGCCGGAACGGTACAGCGTGGACGAAGGCATGGGCGTGCGGATCCCGTGCCCCAAGTGCGGCGACTGGAACCAGTACGAGTATCGCGAAATCAAGCTCGTGGAGCATGGCCGGCCAGCGTAGGGAGGCGCGGGAGATTCATACCCTGCGGTGCGACGCGACACCGAACGCGTCCATAGGGCTTTCGAGCTACTCCGGCAGCGCCCTCAACTCCTCGATCTCGCGCAGCATCCCGGCCACCATCGCCTCCACCACGACCCGCCCCTTCTCGCGGGTGGCGAGCGTGGCGTCACCCCAGACCCCACTCGGCGAGTAGATCGTCCCCGGAACGCCCGGCCGGCGCGAGAGCGGCCCCGTGCCCTGCGGGTCGTCGTCCTTGACTGCCTTGGCCATGTCCACGCGGTCTGGATACATGTAGAGCATCATCGAGGTCTCGATCTCATCGGCGTGGCTGCCGCGCGCCTGCTGCCGCACGCTCGCCTCGGCCGCCTCTCCCACATGCAGGATGTCCGTGTAGGTAAACTGGATCCCCTCGGCGCGCAGGACGGCCGCGGCGGCCGCGAGGGGGCGCAGCGTGGAGACGCCGGTGTTCAGCACGTAGAACTTCCGTGGCCCGTAGTGCGCGAGGCTGTGCACGATGTCCACGATCAGGTCGCGCGCCGTCTCGAGCCGCAGGTGCGTGGAGCCCGGGTAGTCCACGAAGGCCGGATAGAAGTTGTAGTTGATCGTCGGCGCCACGATCACGTTTGACGCGGCCAGGATGCGGCCTCGGAAGTACGTGGCGAGCTTGAAGTCGTTGTCGAGCCGCAGGTGCGGGCCGTGCTCCTTGGACTCGGCGCCGAGCGGGATGACGATCACCGCGTCGGGCGTGAGGACCCTCTCGGCCTCCATCCAGGTGACGTCGCCGAGGACGATGCCGCGCGGCGCGGCGGACGCGGCCGCCTGGGCCTGCGCCGCCGGGGCGACCACCGCGAAGCAGAGGGCCAGGGTAACCCCGCAGCGAAAGACATGTAGTCGCATCCGACGGCTCCGGGACGGGATGCCCGAAGATACGGTTTGACCCCGCTCGCCGGAACCATCACACGCCAGCGGCGTCCTGAGCGAAGCCTTCCACCCCACCGTGTTCCGGCTCGTCGTCTGCTGCGGCCTCCTCGACGAGGATCACGCCCAGGCAATGCTCGAGTGGCCCAGCTCAGGCTTCCGCCTCCGGACTGGCGTCGGGCCGAGCGCAGCCCGGCGAGCGGAGCGAGGCCGCGCAGCGGCCGCGAATCTCTCCTCGGCCGCCGCTGATTGGTGGGTGGGCTGCTCAGAAGTGGTACAATGCGTTCACCGACACGGTCGGCTGCGTCTTCCGCATCGCGCTGCGCCCCTCGAAGACGGCACGATCCGATGTGTCCAGGCGCACGTCGCTCCGCACGATACAGCTGGCCCCAAGCCGCAGCTCCGGCGTCAGGGTGATCTCGGAGAGGGTCTGCGCCGTGCCGGTGCGCGCGCCGTCCCGATCGGCGAACCGCTCCGCCCGGAGACTGAGCGACACCTGCTTGTGTGACAGCCGCAGGTAGCCCGCCACCCCCGTCCACACCGCCATGAGGCCGCCGGGCGCGGCCGCGGTCTCCCGGCCCCAATCGCCGTTCATCCCCAGCGAGAGACGATCGGTCGGCTTCCACGTCGCCACGACGTCGAGCACGTCGCGGTAGTGAATGTCGTCGTTGTCCTGCTCGGGTCCCGCGATGCCATTGACCGTGATCGCGAGCCGGCTCGACGGCGCGAGAGCGAGCTGGAGGTGGACCGTCTTCCCGCGGTTGTTGTCCTCGACGTCGTCCCACCCGTTCGCCACCATCAGCATGGTCGAGAAGGCCGGCGAGAAGCTGTAGCTCGCCCTGACGCCGGTGTGGGTGTACGGGATCGCGTAGCCGAACAGGAACGAGTGCGAGGCGTTGTCGTTCCACCCGTCGTACCCCTCGATCACCTCGTAGCCCAGGCCGGTGACGAACTTGCCGGCATCGAGGCGAAGCCCCGCGCCCAGTGGGGCGACGAAGCTGACGAACGCCTGGTGGAAATCGATGTCCTGGCCTTCGCCCGAGGTGTCGCGGAACAGCCCGCGCGCGGCGACGACCCTGGACACGGCTCCGGCGGTGAAGTCCACCCGAAAGCCGAAGTCGCCGGACGCCGGCGCGGGCCGCTGGACGACCAGCTCCACGAGATCGATGCGGAAGGCGTCGTCGTCGTAGTCGAACACCCGGAACTGGCTGGTGCGCGAGGCGGGCTCGTTGAAGTTGTACGAGAAGCTGGTCGAGACCAGGCCGTGGAACTCGATGGCCTGGTGCCCCGGCTCCGGATTGGGCGGCGGAGCCTGGGCGGCGAGCAGCCGGGGTGACAGCAGCGCCACCCCGGCCGCCAGGATGCGCGAGACTCGCATCGTCCTGCTCCTCAGTCGTCCGCCGTGTCGAGGTAGGCCTTCTCCCCGTGCAGCGACTGGTCGAGACCGATCTCCTCTGCCTGGTCCGACACGTGCACCGGCGTGATCCGGTTGATGATGGCCAGCATCGCGTAGGTGAAGACGAAGGCCCAGACCGACGACAGGGCGACGGCTGCGAGCTGCTTGCCAAAGAAGGGCGCGTTGCCCGCGAACAGACCGTTGGTGCCGTTCGGGTTGAAGGCGGTGGTCGCGAACATCCCCAGCATCACGATCCCGAGGAATCCCCCGACGCCGTGCACGCCCCAGACGTCGAGCGCGTCGTCCCAGCCGATCCGGTTCTTGAGGGAGACCGCGAAGTAGCAGATGACCCCCGAGACGCAGCCGATCAGCACGGCGGTGGCGGGGGAGACGTAGCCCGCGGCGGGCGTGACGGTCGCGAGCGCCGCCACCGCGCCCGTCAGCAGGCCGATGAAGTGCGGCTTCTTGCCGAATAGCCAGTCCACGAAGAGCCACGCGACCGCGCCGAACGAAGCGGCCACGTCGGTGTTGAGGAAGGCGACCGCCGTGGTCGAGTCCACCCGGAACTCGCTCCCCGCGTTGAAGCCGTACCAGCCGAACCAGAGCAGGCCCGTGCCGAGCGCGACCAGCGGAATGGAATGCGGGCCGCGGTCCGCGACGTGCCGCTTGCCGACGTAGATCACCGACGCCAGCGCGGCCATGCCGGCGATGTTGTGGACCACGATGCCGCCGGCGAAGTCGAGGACGCCCCACTGCTGCAGGATCCCGCCGCCCCAGATCATGTGGACGAAGGGGAAGTACACGAACAGCAGCCAGCCGGTGAGGAAGAGGAAGTATGCTTTGAAGGTCACGCGGTTGGTGAACGCCCCCGTGATGAGCGCCGGCGTGATGATGGCGAACATCATCTGGTAGGCGCAGAACACGATCATCGGGATCGTGTCGTTGGGCGAGGGGGTGGTGAGCGTGATGTGCCTCAGGAACGCCCAGTCCAGGTTCCCGATGATGCCGAAGAAGTCGGTGCCCGTCTTGAGGTTCCCCGAGAAACAGAGCGAGAAGCCGCACAGCCACCAGAGCACCGTCGTCCAGCCCATCGAGACGAAGCTCTGGATCATGATGGCCAGCACGTTCTTGCGGCCCACCAGGCCGCCATAGAAGAAGGCCAGGCCCGGCGTCATCAGCATCACGAGACTCGAGCAGAGTATCATGAAGCCGGTGTTGCCTGTGTCGAGATGTAACATCCCGCGCATCTCCTTTCAGATTCGAGAGGACAAAAAAACCGGCTGGCGCCACCGATCAGGCGGCGACGAAGCCGGATTGAACGCGATCAACGCTCCGAAGTGGTGTGGTGTCTTCCCTCCCGCCACCGGCGGGGGCCGCGGCCGCCGGGAGAGCGCGAGGACCTCGCCGGCTCCCGGTCGCTGCCGTAGCTGCCGACCCGCGAACCGGGCTGCGGCGCCGTTACCCAGTCCAGGTCTGCACCACGGCATCATCACGCCGTCGTCCCTGCCGCGCGGCGAGCCAGAGCCGCCGGCAACCACCACGGTGCTGCGCGCGCGGAGGTCATTGCGCGGCCGATGCACCAGCCAACGGACGAATGGCTCGCGCGCGGAGGCCGCGACCGGGATGAGCTGCTGGGGGGCTGACGACGGTGCTACGAGGACCCGCGCGCCGCCGCCGAACTCTGCCGCCACGACGGCGGGGCCGAGTGCCAGAGTGCCCGCGGCGGCCAGCGACGTCACGAAGGCGCCGCACGCCCGCACAAGGCGGACTTGGCGTGTCGGGATTTGGAGGATCTCAGGCTGCGGCAGCCCCCGCCCGGGGATGGGGGCATCCGGTGGGAATCGGCTGTCCGGCACCTGCAGCTCAGGGACCATGAGGTCACCGACCGAGACGACGCTAGGCGCCGCAATATTCGCACCGACGACGAGCGAGCGCCATATTCGACCAGAGAGAGCGGTGGCCGCGGACGAACGGACCATGGAGGCAATCTAGGGCAGGTCTAGGTTCACCCATGAGCGAGACACTTCGCCAGCTCGAGCAGAAGAGTGCGCAATTGCGCGCGGTGGGGCAGATTGGCGCTGCGCTCGCGGCGGCATGGGAACTCGAGGACACCCTGGACGTCATCACGCGCATCACCTCCGAAGTGATGGGCGTAGATTCCTGCTCGATCTATCTCCAAGAAGAGCGCGGCGATCGCCTCGTTCTCAAGGCGACCACCGGCCTCGCCAGAGAGGCCATCGGTCACGCCGCCTTGAAGGCCGGTGAGGGCCTCACGGGCTGGGCCGTCACGCACGGTCAGGCGGTGGCGGTACCGGACGCACTGCATGACCCGCGCTTCAAGCTCTTGCCGGAGGCGCGCGAGGAGGGCTTGAGATCCCTCCTAGCCGTGCCGCTCACCGTTCAGGGCCGCGTGATCGGCGCCATGAACGTGCAGACCGCCGTGCAGCATGACTTCGCCCGCGACGAAGTCGAGCTCCTGTCCCTCATCGCCAATCTGGCTGCCGGGGCGCTGGAGAAGGCCGCGCTCTATGACCGGATGCGGCAGCAGATCCAGGAGCTTTCCACGCTAGCCGAAGTCAGCCGCACGGTGACGTCACCTCTGTATCTCGACCAGATGCTCGGCGTAGTGACCGAGATGGCAGCCAGGGTGATGGGAGCCAAAGCCACCTCACTCCACCTGGTGGATGATGCCAGCGGTCAGTTGCTGCTGCGTGCGACGCACAACATCGGCGCGACGGAGCAGCAGTTCTCCTGCATCGCGCTGGGACGCGGTATCGCCGGGCAAGTGGCCGCAAGCGGGCAGCCGATCATCGTGCCCGACGTGCAGGCGGACGATCGCTATCTGACCCGGGCCCTGGCGGATGTCGAAGGCTGGGTGTCGGTCCTGAGCGTCCCGCTGGTCGTGCGCGACCGCGTCGTGGGCGTCTTCGGGTGCTTCACCGGCAGCCACCACGAGTTCACCCCCAAAGAGGTGGAGCTGTTCCAGACGCTGGCCAACCAGACGGCGCTCGCCATCGAGAACGCCCAGCTCGTGATCAACCGGGCCGTGGTGCGCGAGATGCATCATCGCGTCAAGAACAACCTGCAGAGCATCGCCATGCTGCTGCGCCTGCAGATGAGCGCCGCCGGGACCCTGCGGGCCGAGGACGTTCTGGCCGAGACCGCCAACCGCATCCTGAGCATCGCAGCGGTTCACGAAACCTTGAGCGAGCAGGGCCTGCGCGTGGTTGATGTGAAGAGCGTGATCGAGCGTGTGACCCGCTCGATCGGGGAAATGATGCAGGCCGGAGAGCGGGGTATAGCGATTGCAGTGACTGGGGACGGCCTGGTGCTGCCGTCACGCGAAGCCACCTCGCTGGCCCTGGCCACCAGCGAACTGGTCCAGAACGCGGTGAAGCACGCCTTCGCAGGGCGCGACCGCGGGCGGATCAATGTGCAGCTGCACCTCGGGGCGGGCGAGAGCGAGGTCATCGTAGAGGACGACGGCGTGGGCTTCGCGCAGCCGCCGACGTCCCCGGGAGGCATCGGCCTGCAGCTGGTGGAGACTCTGGTGCGCGAGGACCTGAAAGGGCGTTTCGACTCGACGGCGTCGCCGGCCGGCACGCGAGCCGTCATCCGATTCCCGGGCGCCGCTGGAACGAAACCGTGAAGAGCAGAACCATCCTGATTGCCGAGGACGAGTCCATCATCCGGCTGGGCCTCAAGCAGATCCTGGAGGAAGCCGGGCACACCGTGTATGCCGCCGAGAACGGCATCGAGGCCGTCAAGCTGGCCGAGCGCTGCACTCCCGACCTGGCCGTCCTGGACATCAAGATGCCGCAGATGGACGGGCTCGAGGCGGCACGGGCGCTCCTCGACCGGGCGCCGGTGCCGATCATCTTCCTGACCGCCTATGGTGAGCAAGAGCTGATCGAGCGCGCGGCGCGTCTTCCGGTGATGGGTTATCTGATCAAGCCGATCAAGGAGGCGGAGCTGCTGGCCATGATCGAGGTGGCGGCGCAGCGCTTCGAGGAGCAGGCCCGCACGGCGCGCGCCGCCACCGAGATGGAGAGCGAGCTGGCTTCACGCCGCACCATCGACCGCGCCAAGGGCCTGCTGATGCAGCGCTTTGGGCTCAGCGAGCTGGAGGCGTACGGTCGCCTGCAGGAGCGGGCCCGCGCCGAACGGCGGACCCTGCTCGAGGCCGCGGAAGAGACGATCCAGGCCGCGCGCCAGGGCGGGGTGTAGAGGACCGGCATGCCCCGCTACCGCATCCGCACCCGGCCGGCCCCGGCTGCGTTCGACCCGCCCGCCAAGTTCCAGATGGACGCGACCGACTCATACGTGAAGTACGGCCATCGTGTCTTCCCGGGCACGTCCCAGCGCGGCGACCCCCTGTGGACCGCCGAGGCCATCACCCAGATCTGGTACCAAGCCGAGACCGGACGCATCCCCATCAGCGGAGCGGGGTACGGCGGACCGTTCAGCGGCGACGGCTTCGAAGGCATGTGGCTCGACATGTCGGAGATCGTCCGCCCGACGCGCGACGGCATCCACGGCCGCGAGTACATCTCCACGACCGTCACGCTGGGCGGCGCCCCGGAGATGCTGGAATTCGAGGCCGGCGGTCAACTGCTCACGCCGATGCCACGGCTCGTGACCCTGCCCTTGCCGGTGGTCTTCGGTCCGCTGCCCATCGCGTTGCCAGGCGGGGGTGCGCAGCGGGCCGCATGTCTCGCCGCCGATCGCCTCGGCACGCTGTGCATCCGCACCGGCGATGCGCTGGATGTGGTTCCGGCCCGCAACCTGGCGCTGCGGCTGACGGCACAGGACTTCGACTCGCTGGGACGCCTGGCCGTGGACCCGGTGTACGTGGAGATCGAGGAGGAGCCCTGGGCGCTCGAACGCTGGCGAGCAGCCCGTGAGCGGTGGCCGGGGGCGATGATCGCCCTGCGCCACGCCCTCGGGGCGGAAAGCCCGGCCCAGGTGGAGCAGCTGGTGCGTCAGGGCGTGCGTGTGTTTCACCTGTATGCCGACGAGGAAGGGCGCGACAGCGCCGGAGTCCCGCTGCCCGACTCGCTGCGCGCCGTCCACGCTCACCTGGTGCGGCGGCGCTGGCGCGACAGCCTCTCTTTCCTGGTCAGCGGCGGCATCGCCGCTGCTGAGCACGTGCCCAAGATCATCGCGTGCGGCGCGGACGTCGCCGTCGTTGACTTCGTGCTCATCGTGGCGTGGGGCTGCGCCTTGTGGGCCGACAAGTCGACCTGCCAGGTGGAGGTTGGCGAGATCGACCCCGAGTGGGGCGCGCAGCGGCTCGTCAACCTGATGGCGGCCTGGCGGGATCAGCTGCTCGAAGCGTTGGGCGCGATGGGCATGCGCGAAGTGCGCCGGCTGCGCGGCGAGGTCGGCCGCGTGATCTTCGAGGCGACCGAGTCCAAGGCCTTCCGCCGTCTGTTCCCCGCCACGGCGCCCGTTGCATCCTATCGCCGTCTGCCGGAGGAGGACAGCGGCGAGGGCGACATGCGGTGGACCCACGCGCTGCTCGCCGCGACGCATCAGCAGGCGCGGGACGCCGCGCCCGATGGCGCACAGGAATTCCGCGTCGGCGGCTCGGGCGGCGGGTTCGACCGCGTCGCCTTCGCTTTCGAGTTGACGGACGCCTGGCAGCGCTCGCGCCCGGACGCGTGGCTGGCCGATCCGGCCGGATACGACCTGAACCTGCCGCTGAACCGGCGGGGCGACGGCCGCCCCGAGCTGTGCATCCCGCTGCCCTGGTATGGCGCAGGGATGTCGTTCGGGAGCGTCGGTCTGCCCGTGATGCTCGGCCGCGCGCGCGCCGCCCAACGACTGGGCACCTTCACCTCCACCGGCGAGGGCGGGTATCCCGACGAGCTGACGCCGTATGCCGGCAGCATCATCACCCAGGTAGCGACCGGCCTGTTCGGGGTGCGCGAGGCAACCATTCAGCGGGCGCGGATGGTGGAGATCAAGTACGCGCAGGGGGCCAAGCCGGGCCTCGGCGGGCACCTGCTCGGCAACAAGAACACCGAGAGCGTGGCGCAAGAGCGCGAGGCGGTGCGCGGCACCTCGCTTTTCAGCCCGTTTCCCTTCCACAGCGTGTATTCCGTGGAGGACCACAAGAAGCACGTGGACTGGCTGAAGCAGATCAACCCGCAGGCCCTGATCAGCGTCAAGGTCAGCACGCCGACCGATGTGGACATGGTGGCCGTCGGCTCGTACTTCGCCGGCGCGCACGTCCTCCACCTGGACGGCGCGTACGGCGGGACGGGGGCGGCGCCGGAGATCGCCAAGAAGAACATCGCCATGCCCATCGAGTACGCCATCCCCAAGGTGCATCGCTTTCTGGAGGGCGAAGGCATTCGTGATCAACTGACCGTCATGGCATCCGGCGGCATCCGCACCGCGTACGATGTGGCCAAGGCCATCGCGCTCGGAGCGGATGGGTGCATCATCGGTTCCGCCGAGTTGGTCGCGATGGGGTGTACGCGGCTGGGCAGCTGCGAGCAGGGGCTAGGCTGTCCGTTCGGCATCACCACCACGGATCCGGAGCGGAGCAAGCTGGTGAACGTCGAGAGCGCCTGCGAGCAGATCGTCAACGTATACACCAGCTGGCAGCGGCAGCTGGCGGGCATCCTGCGCGCGCTCGGTTTCGGAAGCATCCGCGAATTGCGGGGGCGCGCCGACCTGCTGGTGTACCTGGAGTGATGCACTTGGGTCCCGAGCGCTGGGGAGCCGAGCAAGCCGACGCGTTGTTGAACTCTCGCGCCGGGTTGGCGGCGGGCGCGCCTGCCCTACCGCGCTCACCCGAGGCAGCGGAGGGCGGATGCGGCGTGCTGGGCTTCGCCGCGAACGTGCCCATCGCCGGCCGCCACCTCGTGACTGCCAGCCAGCAGATGCACAACCGCGGCAACGGCAAGGGAGGAGGCATCGCCGCTGCGGGGCTCGATCCGGTCCAGATGGGCGTCTCCCCCGAGGTCTTGCGCACTCACTACCTCATTCAGGTCGCCTACCTCGACCGGGGCGCGCGCGCGGAGGTGGAGCGGGAGTGCCTCCTGGGCCGGTTCGACATCGCCGCGTCGTACCAAGTCGAGGCGCTGGACGACCATCGGGCCGTGAGCGGTCTCGAGGTGCGCCCGCCGGACGTGGTGCGCTACTTCGGCCGAGTGAAGCCGGAAGCGCTGGCGCACTTCGCCGAGCAGAGCGGCCTGCGCCATCTGCCGGCGCGGCGGGTGGAAGACGAGTACGTGTACCAGAACACCTTCCGGCTCAACCAGCGCTACTACGCGAGCCTCGGCGACAAGCGCGCGTTCGTCCTCTGCCACGGGCGCGACCTGCTCGTCTTCAAGATCGTCGGCTACGCCGAGCAGGCGGCCGCGTACTACCGCCTCGAGGACCTGACGGCTCACGTGTGGATCTCGCATCAACGCTATCCGACCAAGGGGCGAGTCTGGCATCCCGGGGGCGCGCACCCCTTCATCGGCGTGAACGAGGCGCTGGTGCACAACGGCGACTTCGCGAACTACCACCGGGTCACCGAGTACTTGAGCCAGCGCAATATCGTGCCCCTGTTCCTCACCGATACCGAAGTCAGCGTGCTGCTGTTCGACTTGTGGGACCGAGTCTACGGCTACCCCCTGGAGGTGCTGCTGGAGGCGCTGGCTCCAACCACGGAGCGCGACTTCGACGTGCTCCCGCCGGAGAAGCAGGCGCTGTATCAGGCCATTCAGCAGACGCACCTGCAGGGCAGCCCGGACGGCCCGTGGTTCTTCATCATTGCGCGCAGCAAGCCGGACGACCACACCTGGCAGCTGCTCGGCATCACGGACACCTCCATGCTGCGGCCGCAGGTGTTCGCGTGGTACGAGAGCGAGGACAATGCTCGCATCGGACTGATCGCCTCCGAGCGGCAGGCCATCAATGCCCTGCTGCGGAGCCTGGCGGCGGAAGACACCCGATTCCAGCCCCTGGCCGATCGGTATTGGGTGGCGCGCGGCGGCAGCTACACCGACGGCGGAGCCTTCGCCTTCACGGTGTCCAGCAGCGAGGACGGCTGTCGGCTCACCTGCCACGATAAGTTCGGCAGGCTTGTCGCACCGCGGCCGCCGAACCCCGGTGTGACGACCCGGAGCGACGCGGATTGCACGCGCGCACTCCGAGACTCCCTGGTGGGCTGCGCCGGGCGCAGCTCCGGCGAGTGGTTCGCCGACGCTCGGCCGTCGCTGACCATGGCCGATCCGTCTCAGATCGGTGCGTGGATGGAGTGGCTGGTCGGGTCCGCGTGCGAGGACGACGCGAGGCGGTCGTCTGCCATCGGCGCTCTGACGCTGCTGCGCGACCGGCGCTATGACCCAGGCGGCAAGAAGCGGTCCGCGCTGCTCGCGATGGCGGACGCGGCGCTGTATCGGATCCTGCGTACTGTGCCCACCCTCGACGCGGATTCCAAGAGCAGTTGCCGGCGCGTAGACTCCGCCACACGGCACACGCTGCGTGCCCCGGAGCCCGGCGAGGAGACGCTTGTAGTCGATGCCTGCAGCTTCGCAGCAGAGGGTGAGGAATCGGCGGCGCGGTTGCTCTGCCTGGCCCACCAGCTGGGCTGGCGGTGCTTCGTTGCATTCGACTGGCGTGGCGGACGCTTTGCGGGCTGTGGCCTGGGGCCGGGCACAGATGACGTGCGACTGGATATCTATGGCGATGCCGGGGACTACCTCGGCTCCGGGCTCGACGGCGGCCACGTCTGTGTCCATGGAGACGCGCAGGACCAAGTGGGGCAGATCCTCAAACGTGGTCGGCTGGTGATCCACGGCGATGTGGGACAGACACTCCTCTACGGAGCCAAAGGCGGGGAGATCTTCGTTCTGGGCTCAGCCGCCGGCCGACCGCTGATCAACGCCGTGGGGCATCCGCGGGCGGTGATCAACGGCACCTGCCTGGACTACCTGGCCGAATCGTTCATGGCCGGTGATCCGTTGAACGGTGGAGGATTCGCGATCCTCAACGGCATAACGTTCGATGGTACGGGACGGTTGGTGGAGCTTGATACTCCCTATCCCGGTGGCAACTTGTTCTCCCTCGCCTCTGGTGGGGCGATCTACCTGCGTGACCCCCACGGCAGGGTGGATGATGACCAGCTCAATGGCGGTCGATTTGCCCCTCTATCTGAAGCTGACTGGTGCCTCATTGAGCCTTACTTGCGCGAGAACGAAGCACTCTTCGGCATCCAACTGGCTGACTTGCTGCGCGTGAATGGCGAGGCCAAGCCCCCGAGCAAGGTGTACCGCAAGGTAGAGGTGGAGTCCCTCGAGGTTTTGCATTGAGACGTGGCCCGGCCCCTGCCGTCGCTACGCTAGCCAGGCTACACCCGACGGAGTGGGATCAACCGAGCTTGCCGCATTCAGGACACCTGCAGTGAGAAGAGTGGCTACCACCCATCCTGCCGCATACGGGACACGTGCAGTGGCTGTGGTGATGACCGCCCAAGCCGTCGCAGTAGGGGCATCTGCAATGGGAGTAGTGGTGACCAGCGACCTTGCCGCATACAAGACAAACACAGTGGGCATAGTGCTCGCCGCCCATCTTCATAGCGCCCGGAGCCGTGTCCATATGTCCTCCGATTGGCGTGTTCACACAGCGAAATGGAGTTGACCCGGTTTCGTGGACACTTCACCCTTTGGGGGGGAGGAGTCCTCGATGGCACGGACACGGAGGCCGTACCCGCCGGAGTTTCGTGAGCAGCTGGTGGCGTTGGTTCGGGCAGGCCGGA